>NZ_CP150662.1:1332500-2647500 GCF_038024125.1 Polaribacter gangjinensis | reverse complement strand
AATATATTGGTGATGTTGAAACTTGGGAATTGGCTGAAAAAGCCATCATTAGCGCTGCAACTGATAAAGGTTTGAATTTTGTAATTGAAGAAGGTGAAGCCGCATTTTATGGTCCTAAGTTAGATTTCATGGTTAAAGACGCTTTAGGAAGAAGTTGGCAGTTAGGAACCATTCAAGTAGATTATAATTTACCAAAACGTTTCGATTTAACCTATAAAGGTGCAGATGATAAATTGCACAGACCTGTGATGATTCACAGAGCACCCTTTGGTTCTATGGAACGATTTATTGCAGTATTACTAGAGCATACAGCAGGAAATTTCCCACTTTGGCTCACTCCAGATCAGGTTATCTTATTGCCAATCAGTGAGAAATATCAAAAATATTCAGAAAAAGTTTTAGAATCGCTAGAAAATTCCGAAATTCGCGCCCTCTTAGATACTAGAAATGAAAAAACTGGTAGAAAGATTAGAGATGCTGAAGTTTCCAAAATACCATTTATGGTAATCATTGGCGAAAAAGAAGAAGAAACAGGAACAGTATCTGTTAGAAAACATGGTGAAGGCGATATAGGAACTTTTACAATTGAAGAGTTTGTAGCATTCATCAAAAAAGAAGAAGAAAAAACTTTGAAAACATTTTAAAGTTTTAAAATATAAGTCAGAGACAATCAAATCCTTGGAAACAAGAAAAATAAGTTAAATTTAAATTTAAACGTCATAGCAATTAAAAAAACTAGGTCATCTAGACCTTTAAGAGTAGTAAAAGAAGATCAACATAGAATTAATGAAAACATACGATATGTTGATGAAGTTCGTCTTGTAGGCGAAAACGTAGAAGTTGGTGTATATCCTTTGTTAAAAGCGAAATTACTAGCAAGGGAAATGGAATTGGATTTGGTAGAAATTTCGCCAAATGCAAAACCACCGGTTTGTAAAATTATCGATTATAAGAAATTTTTGTACGAGCAGAAAAAACGCGAAAAAGTTTTGAAAGCGAAAGCTGCAAAAGTAGTTATAAAAGAAATTCGTTTTGGACCTCAAACAGATGAACATGACTATGAATTTAAAAAGAAAAATGCCCTTAAATTTTTACAAGAAGGTGCAAAATTAAAGGCATTTGTATTTTTTAAAGGACGTTCAATCATCTTTAAAGAACAAGGTCAAATCTTATTGTTGAGATTGGCTCAAGACCTTGAAGAACATGGAAAAGTAGAGCAACTTCCAAAGTTAGAAGGAAAACGTATGATTATGTTTCTCGCTCCAAAAAAAGTAAAATAATACCATTCTGATGAAAGTTCAGATAAAAATAAATTTATAAGCAAGATAAAAACGAAGGAGAAATGCCTAAAATGAAAACCAAATCAAGTGCTAAGAAACGTTTTAAACTAACTGGCACTGGTAAAATCAAAAGAAAACACGCGTTTAAAAGTCACATCTTAACAAAGAAGTCTACAAAACGTAAATTGAAGTTAACTCACGACACTTTAGTACACAAGTCAGATGAGGCTAGCATCATGAGACAATTGAACTTAAAATAAGTTTAATTAAAGGGAATTAATTATAAACCATGGAGTGAGGCAAAAAAAAAGAATTCAAAGTTTAAAATTCGGAATTCAAAATTTTGAATATTGAAACTAAGAGTCGCCCACTACAAAAACAATTTGAATTATGCCAAGATCAGTAAATTCAGTAGCTTCAAGAAATAGAAGAAAAAAAATCTTGAAAGCAGCAAAAGGTTACTTCGGACGTAGAAAAAACGTTTATACAGTAGCAAAAAATGCGGTTGAAAAAGGAATGCTTTATGCATACAGAGACCGTAAAAACAATAAGAGAAACTTCCGTTCATTGTGGATAACGCGTATCAACGCTGCTGCACGTTTGCATGGAATGTCTTACTCTCAGTTTATTGGAAAAGTAAAAGCCAATCATATCGAACTAAATCGTAAAGTTTTAGCAGATTTGGCTGTTAACAATCCACAAGCTTTTAAGGCAGTTGTAGAGAAAATAAAATAAATAATAATACTTGCTTATAATAAAACCCAAACCTTTGTTTGGGTTTTTTTTATACATTTACACTTCAAAAATCACAAAATGAGACTATTTATAACCGTTATTTTATTGATTTTATTATCAAACTCTGTATTTGCTCAAACAGAAATCACAGAGCCAATCACAGAACCTAAAACCATTGAAGGTCAGTTTGATAAAATGTATCGAATTTCTTCAACCTATCAAACGTATAAAGTCATTGATAAAGATGCTTTTTTAGTGCTAAAAAACAATGTCCTAGATTCTATCAAGAAAACAAAAAAAGCCCTGGTTGAGCTAGAAAATTTACTAAAAGAAGAGCGCGAAACTATTGCTTATTTAAACGAATCTATGACCAAAACTCAATTGGAATTGGAAAATGCTTTGACTAAAGAAGATACCATTTCGCTGTTAGGAATTCCGTTAAGCAAACTAACTTATAATCTTATTTTATGGACTATAATTATTGGGCTTGCAGGTGGACTGGGTTTCTTTGTATTTAAATTTTTTAGAAGCAATGTGTTGACCAAACAGGCACAAGAAAATTTAATTACCGTAGAAGAAGAATTTGAAGCCTACAGAAAAAAAGCAATTGAGAGAGAACAAAAATTACGAAGACAATTGCAAGACGAAATTAACAAACACAGAAATTCATAATTTTTTTTAATGTCAATTTACATTATTTTAGATGTAACTGTGTAATCTTTAAAATATCAATACTGATTTCTTCATTTGTTCCTCTATTATTAACAAACTGATAATTATTTTTCAATCGTAAATTCCTATTCATAATATTTTGTAGTTTTATTGCTAATTTATACCTTAAGGGGCTGTAAACGCATCCAATCAACGCAATAAAAAAACAAACTGTTTATGAAAACCCTATTTTTTACCAGAGAATTTCCTCCCTACGTTTATGGCGGTGCTGGTGTTCATGTTGAATATCTTGCAGAAGAATTATCAAAACTGATGAAAGTAGAAGTTAGAAGTTTTGGTAATCAAGATACTAGTGAGGGAAATTTAACCGTAAAAGGGTTTCCATACGACAATGTACTTTTCGATTCAGCTGAAGAAAAACTCAAAGCAGTCTTTAAAACCTTAAGCACAGGGTTACATATGAATGCTGATTTTATTGATGCTGATATTGTACATTGCCATACTTGGTATGCACATTTTGCAGGAATTGTAGCAAAATTGTGTTACGGAATTCCTTTAGTAATCACCACACATTCTCTAGAACCTTTAAGACCTTGGAAAAGAGAACAATTAGGTCGTGGTTATGACGCTTCATCATGGATAGAAAAAACGGCAATTGAAATGGCAGATGCATTGATTGCGGTTTCTGAAGAAACCAAAGAAGATGTTTTAAAATATTTTAATGTTGATGAAAAAAAGGTGAAAGTGATTTATAACGGTATCAATTTACAACAATACATCGTTACTTCTGAAAGTGAAACTTTGGATGAATATCAAATAGATAAAACGAAACCTTATGTGCTTTTTGTAGGAAGAATTACCAGACAAAAAGGCATTATTCATTTGGTAAATGCCATCAAATATATTGATGAAAATACCCAAATTGTGCTTTGTGCAGGAGCCCCTGATACCAAAGAGATTGGATTAGAAATGGAGCAAGCTGTCAACGAAATTAAAAAAACTCGAAAAAATGTTATTTGGATTGATAAAATGCTTGAAAAAAAGCAAGTAATTCAATTATACTCGCATGCAGCAGTTTTTTGTTGTCCATCTATTTACGAGCCTTTTGGCATCATCAATATCGAAGCAATGGCTTGTAATACTGCTGTTGTAGCAAGTGCAGTTGGGGGTATTAAAGAGGTTGTTGTACATGGTGAAACTGGAATTTTAGTTCCTGTTGAACAACAAACAGAAGCCCCTTTTGAACCCATCAATCCTGATAAATTTGCTAGAGATTTAGCAGAAGGCATTAACACAGTAATCAATAATCCAATACTTAGAAATTCAATGGCGCAAAAAGGCAGAAAACGTGTTGAAGATTATTTTGATTGGATTTCAATCGCAAAACAGACAGAAGAATTATATAAATCATTAAAAAAATAGCATCAAAATGATAAACGACAAGGTATTAGGTATTATTTTAGGAGGTGGACAAGGTTCAAGATTGTATCCTTTAACAAAAGATAGATCAAAACCAGCTGTACCAATTGCAGGAAAATATAGATTGGTAGATATCCCAATTTCTAACTGCATCAATTCCGAAATCAAAAGAGTGTATGTGTTAACGCAGTTCAACTCAGCCTCGTTAAACAAACACATTAAAAATACGTATCATTTTAGCTTTTTTAGTTCTGCTTTTGTAGATGTTTTAGCTGCTGAGCAAACCATTCATAGTGACAAATGGTTTCAAGGAACTGCAGATGCTGTAAGACAAAGTATGCACCATTTTTTGCAAAATGATTTTGAATATGCCTTGATTCTTTCTGGTGATCAATTATATCAAATGGATTTCAATAAAATGGTTCAGGCTCATGAAGAAAGTGGCGCTGAAATTTCTATTGCAACCTATCCTGTAAATGCTAAAGATGCTACTTCTTTCGGAATTTTAAAGACGAATGAAGAAAATATCATTACTTCATTTATCGAAAAACCATCTGCTGATTTATTGCCTCAATGGACATCAGAAGTGAGTCAACAAATGAAAAACGAAGGAAGAGATTATTTGGCTTCTATGGGAATTTATATTTTCAACAGAGGTCTTTTAGAAGAATTGATGAAAGACCCAACTACCAATGATTTTGGAAAAGAAATCATACCACAAGCTATTAAAAATCATAAAACATTGAGTTATCAATACGAAGGATATTGGACTGATATTGGAAATATTGATTCCTTTTTTGAAGCCAATCTTGGGTTGACAGATGATGTTCCGCAGTTTAATTTATATGATAGTAAGGGAATTTACACAAGAGCACGTATTTTACCAACATCTAAAATTTCTGGAACTATCCTAAATAGAGCAATTATTGGTGATGGAAGTATCATATTAGCTGAAAAAATTGAAAAATCGGTCATTGGAATTCGCTCAAGAATTGGAAAAAACACCCTAATTTCCAACACATACATGATGGGAAGTGACTATTATGAATCCTTAAAATCAGTTGAAAAAAATCATATCGAAATCATGATGGGAATTGGAGACAGATGTTACATTCACAATTGTATCATCGATAAAAACTGTAGAATTGGAGATGATGTTCGTATCAATGGCGGAAAACATTTAGCTGATACAGAGACAGATACCTATGTTGTAAAAGACGGAATTGTAGTTATTAAAAAAGAAGCTACTATCGCAAAAGGAACGAATATAGGCTAATAAATCATTTTTTTAAATATTTAATTGAATGCAAAATCAAAGTAGAATTGTTGTAGAAAATGTTGCGCCTCAATTGAATGGAGGTGCTGTTTTTATAAAACGTGTTGTTGACGAAGTTGTAACTGTAACTGCTGATGTTTTAGTTGATGGTCATGATGTAATTCAGGCTAGTTTACTGTACAAACACGAATCAGAAAAAAAGTGGTCTGAAACTAGAATGAATCCAACGTTTAACGATGAATTTTCAGCTAGTTTTCAAACATCCAAACAAGGATTTTATTCCTATAAAGTGCAAGGTTGGGTAGATTATGCCTTGAACTGGCAACATGGAATTCAACGAAAAATTGATGATTATCAACATGTAAATTCAGAATTGTTAGAAGGTGCTGTAATTGTTGAAAGTCTTTTAAATAAAGTGTCTGAAGATGATAAAAACTATTTATTACATCTAATTTATATTTTTAAGAATCCTGAAAGTTACAACGAAGCTATCAAAGAAGCTGTTTCTGAAAGATTACACAACCTATTTAAAAATAATCCTGAGAAAAAATTACCTTTTACTTCTCAAGATTTCCAAGTGTATGTAGATCGAAAAAAAGCACGATTTTCAACGTGGTATGAATTTTTTCCACGTTCAGCATCTGAACATGAAGGCGTTCATGGAACGTTTAACGATTGTCATCGTTTGTTGCCAAGAGTGGCCCAAATGGGATTTGACACCTTATATTTTCCGCCAATTCATCCAATTGGAGAGGTAAACAGAAAAGGAAAAAACAATACAACTGTTGCGCAAGAAGGTGATGTAGGTTCCGCTTGGGGAATTGGTTCACGTTTTGGTGGACACAAAGACATTCATCCTCAATTGGGTTCTGTTGAAGATTTTAAAAACTTAATTGCCAAAGCCAATGAATTGGGAATTGAAATTGCCATGGATTATGCTTTGCAAGCTGCACCTGATCATCCTTGGGTAAAAGAACATCCAAGTTGGTTTAAATGGCGTCCAGATGGAACTGTACAATATGCTGAAAATCCACCAAAAAAATACCAAGATATTCTTCCAATTTATTGGGAAACAGAAGATTATAAAAATTTATGGCAAGAATGTTTAGACACATTATTGTATTGGATTGACTGCGGAATTCGAGTTTTTAGAGTAGATAATCCACATACAAAACCTTATTATTTTTGGAATTGGGTTATAAGCGAAGTTAAAAAACAACATCCTGATATTTTGTTTTTAGCAGAGGCTTTTACCAAACCAAAAATCATGCAACAACTTGCAAAACAAGGCTATACACAATCTTACACCTATTTTACTTGGCGAGAAACGAAACATGAATTGATGGAATACGTCAATGAATTGACCAAAACAAATCAACGTGAATATATGCGACCAAATTTTTGGCCAAACACGCCTGATATCAATCCATTTCATTTGCAAGGCGCTCCTGAATCTAGGTATTTACAACGCTATGCTTTGGCGGCAACATTGAGTTCTAATATCGGAATTTACGGTCCTGTTTTTGAACAAATGATTAGCACTCCAATTCCAGGGAAAGAAGAATATTACATGTCTGAAAAATTCCAATTGTGCCATTATGATTGGTTTAAAGAAAATAAAGTAACTGCATTGATTACAAAAATCAATCAAATCCGAAAACAGCAAGAATCGTATCAACAAACCAATAATATTCAATTTTTAGAAACAGGAAATGATCAACTTATTGCCTTTTACAAATGGAATGATGCTAGGTCAAATGAAACGCTAACCATCATCAGTTTAGATGCTTACAACTCACAATCTGGATCAGTTCAATTGCCTTTGCATGATTTAAAAGTACAGCACGGACAAAAAGTAGAAGTAGAAGATTTGGTAACTAGAAATTGTTATAATTGGTATAATGAGTGGAATTATGTTGAATTGCATCCTTCATTACCTTTTCATATTTTTAAGATTAACAAATAAAAATGATAGATCAAGAAGTTTCTAAACCAAATTTTCCAATATTTTCTTCCAATCATAAATGGGAACATTTAATGGATGATAAGGCATTCATAAAAGTTTTTTTAGCGGATGTTTTAGAAGAATATATTGTAAAACAACGTTGGTATGGAGGAAAATCGAGCAAACTAAAATACATCGAATTAAGTGATTATTTTAGAATCCAACATCATGAAGAAGTTTATTTCGGATTGTTGTTAGAAGTCGATTTTGAAGAAGCTTTTTATCATCATTATTTTTTGCCAATTGCTTTTGTTTCTGATGAAAATTTTGCGAAAGAAAATAGAATTCTTCCTATAAAATTAAAAAATCAGGAAGGTTTTATCATTGATGCCATGCATTTAGAATCTTTCAGAAAAGTGGTTTACGAGCGAATTTCATCAGCCTTACCTGTTGATAAAACACCTGTACAATATCATAAATCAGATAGTTTTGAATTTCCTGCGTACGAATCTTCGCGTTTTATGGGCGTTGAACAAAGCAATACATCCATTATTTATAATGACGCTTTTATCTTGAAATTTTTCAGAAGAATTTATGCGGATAAAAATCCTGATTATGAAATGAGCCGATTTTTATCTGACATTAAAGAATTCAAACATACTCCTCCTTATTTAGGAAGCATCAACATTATTGATTCTGATAATACGAATGTCACCATCGCTTTAATGCAAAAAATGGTGCCTAATAATGGTGATGCTTGGGAATATTTTTTAAAAGAATTGCATATTATTTACAATAATATTGATGCTAAAAAACCTGCTTTTACTGATTTTCCTGATATCAACATTTTTGAAAGAAGAAAAATATCAGAATTACCTGCACAAATTATTGATTTAATTGGACTCAATTTATTAAATAAAGTTTCATTATTGGCACAAAGAACGGCTGAAATGCACATTGCTTTGGGTTCTGAATTTGAAGAAACTGCCTTTACCCCTACTCGATTTAACAATGATTATGCAGTTTGGTTGAAAAACAGATTGACCTATCAATTTCAAAATCGATTGAATTTAACCGAAAATAATTTGCATCATTTAGAAGGTTATTCTTTAGAATTGGCCAAAGAATTTTTAGCAAATAAAAATATCATCCGTAAAAGATTGGTCAATTTTGATTGGACAAAACTAAAAGGCGAAAGAATTCGCATACATGGAGATTATCATTTAGGACAAATTTTAGTACAAGATGACGATTTTTGCATCCTTGATTTTGAGGGCGAACCTGAAAGTACCATCAGAGATCGTAAAGTAAAACAACCTCCACTTAAAGACGTTGCAGGTTTATTTCGCTCTTTTCATTATGCAATTTATGCCACAATTTTTAACCATCAAGAACGTTTTTCAACTCCACAAGAAACCCTTTTTGAATTTGGCGAACTCATTTACAAATATTTAGTAGCTGTTTTTTTAGAAACCTACAGAGATATTACACAACAAGCCAATTTATCTATTGGTTATACAAACGAAAGAATTTATATTTTAGAATATTGCTTACTTGAAAAGGCAATTTATGAACTTGGATACGAACTTAACTCAAGACCTAAATGGACAATCATTCCATTAAAGGGTATTGCAAATATTTTGAACGCATAACATTATGACAAAAACAAAAGTACACAGTCTTTTTACAGATTTTGATATCAACCTATTCAAAGCCGGAAAGCATTATCGATTATATGAAAAATTTGGATCGCACATCATCACATTAGATGGTGAAGAAGGAACCTATTTTGCAGTTTGGGCGCCAAGTGCTAAAATGGTTTCGGTGGTTGGAGATTTTAATTTTTGGATAGAAGGTGAACATCAATTAAACGTTCGTTGGGACGGAAGTGGCATTTGGGAAGGATTTATTCCAGGTGTTGGAAAAGGTAATATTTACAAATACAAAATTCATAGTACAAATAACGATATTCGAACTGAAAAAGCAGATCCATTTGCACGCAGATGCGAACATCCTCCAAAAACTGCCTCCGTAGTTTGGCAAGATTCTTATGATTGGAAAGATGCCAAATGGATAAAAAATCGCAAAAAAAAGAATGCTTTAGACGCTCCATTTTCTGTGTACGAAGTGCATTTAGGTTCTTGGAAAAAGCAAGTTGCACAAAATCGCTTTTTGAGTTATGTAGAATTGGCTGATGAATTGGTGAATTATGTAGCAGAAATGAATTTTACGCACGTAGAATTTATGCCTATTATGGAATATCCTTATGACCCAAGTTGGGGTTATCAATTGGTTGGATATTTTGCACCAACAGCACGTTTTGGATATCCTGAAGAATTCAAATATTTGGTGGATAAATTTCACGAAAAAGGTATTGGTGTTTTGTTGGATTGGGTTCCATCGCATTTTCCTTCAGACGATCATGGTTTAGGATTTTTTGATGGCTCGCATTTATACGAACATCCTGATCAAAGAAAAGGCTATCATCAAGATTGGAAAAGTTTAATTTTCAACTATGGAAGAAATGAAATCAAAGCATTTTTAATCAGTAATGCTATTTTTTGGTTAGATCAATTTCATGCTGACGGATTGAGAGTTGACGCAGTTGCATCCATGTTGTTTTTAGATTATTCACGTGAAGAAGGTCAATGGGAACCAAATATGTTTGGTGGAAGAGAATATTTAGAAGCGATTGATTTTATCAAAGATATGAATACAGAAGTGTATGCTTCTTTCCCTGATGTGCAAACCATTGCTGAAGAATCTACTTCTTTCCCAAAAGTTTCTCGTCCAATTTATGATGGAGGTTTAGGATTTGGTATGAAATGGATGATGGGTTGGATGCATGATACACTTGAATATTTTGCCAAAGAACCTATTTATAGAAAACATCATCAAAACGATTTGACATTCAGTTTGAATTATGCTTTTACCGAAAATTTCATGCTGCCTTTGTCTCATGATGAAGTGGTATATGGTAAAAAAGCCATTGTTGATAAAATGCCTGGGGATGAATGGCAACGTTTTGCGAATTTAAGATTGCTTTACAGTTTTATGTACACGCATCCAGGAGCAAAATTATTGTTTCAAGGGGGAGAATTTGGACAAACATCTGAATGGAATTTCCAAACAAGTTTAGATTGGCATTTGTTGCAATATGATGTTCATAAAGGAGCACAAACATTGGTCAAAGACTTGAATAAATTGTACAAAAAAGAGCCTGCATTGTATCAAAAACAGTTCTCACATGAGGGCTTTGAATGGATTGATCATGGAGATCACCAAAATTCTGTAATGACCTACATCCGAAAAGGAGAAAATGAAAAAGACAATGTGATTGTTGTTTTAAATTTAACGCCAGTTCCAAGAGAAAACTACAGAATTGGAATTCCTAAAGCCGGAACTTTGAAAGAAATTTTTAACAGCGATGCTAAAAAATATTTTGGAAGCGACTGTTTTAAACACAAAAACCTAAATTCTGAAGTCAGAGAATGGAATGGTAGAGAACATTCACTAGAGTTGAATTTACCTCCTTTAGCAATGATGGCTTTCAAATATGAATAAACAAAAGCATCCGTATTTTTAATTTCATAAAATTAGGATGCTTTTTTTGTAATTATAAAAAATTAGTTTGTCATTTTTCAAGGTTTTAATATTTCACATCTAGTGGTAGAAAATACCTTAAATAGTTAGTAAAATGTGTCTAAATTCTAGTAATTTTAAACGCAAACGTTGTCGTAAAAAATCGTTCAATGACAAGGCTGTTTTCCAAAGTTTTACGATTTTTACCAAATTAAAAAACAAACAAATAAATGATTGTTAATACCGAACTTGAACAGAAAGGAAATTTATTTCCATCAGAAATCATAAAATATAAAAAAGTAGTTGATACACTATATTTCACCACAAAAAACAATGTAATTTTACAAGTAACTGTTGTAAGAGATAGTGTTATTCGTTTTAGATATACCACCACAGGAAAATTTGATAACGATTTTTCATACGGAATTACCATCCACGCTTCTAGAGGGTATAACTTTTTAGAAGTTACTGAAGAAGAAACTCATTATGTTATCAAAACCTCAAAATTGATTTGTAAAGTTGAGAAATTGAGTTTGCAAATTAAAATTTATGATGCTCTTGATTTAAAATTGATCAATGAAGATGAACTTGGTTTTCATTGGGAAGAAAGCTATGAATTTGGTGGTGACATCGTTAAAATGAGTAAAGTTTGCCAACGTGCAGAAAGCTATTATGGATTGGGAGACAAACCTGTTGGCGTAAATATGAAAGGA
Organism: Polaribacter gangjinensis; assembly: GCF_038024125.1. Taxonomy (NCBI): domain Bacteria; kingdom Pseudomonadati; phylum Bacteroidota; class Flavobacteriia; order Flavobacteriales; family Flavobacteriaceae; genus Polaribacter; species Polaribacter gangjinensis. Next base: position 2,635,878 of record NZ_CP150662.1, on the reverse strand, counting down.
AAACGTTTCGAAAATTGGGTGACTGATTCGTATGCTTTTGGCAAAGATACAGACCCTATTTACAAAGCAATTCCTTTTTACACAGCCATTCAGGATAACAAATCGTACGGAATTTTCTTTGACAACACCTTTAAAACACACTTTGATTTTGGACAAGAACGCAGAAACGTAACCAGTTTTTGGGCACAAGGTGGTGAAATGAATTATTATTTCATTTACGGTCCAAAAATGGAAGATGTCGTTGCCAATTATACTGATTTAACAGGAAAACCTCATGCTTTACCACCCTTATGGGCGCTTGGTTTTCATCAATGTAAATGGAGTTATTTCCCTGAAAGTGAAGTAAAAGAAATTACAAATACGTTTAGAAAACTTCAAATTCCTTGTGATGCTATTTATTTGGATATTGATTATATGGATGGTTTCCGTTGTTTTACTTGGGATAAAAACCACTTCCCTGATCCAAAAAGAATGGTCAAAGAATTGGAAAATGATGGTTTCAAAACCGTTGTTATCATTGATCCAGGTATCAAAATTGATTTAGAATACGACGTTTTTAAAGAAGCTTTAGACAAAGATTATTTTTGTAAAAGAGCAGATGGTCCTTACATGAAAGGAAAAGTTTGGCCAGGAGAATGTTATTTTCCTGATTATACAAAACCTGAAGTTCGTGAATGGTGGTCAGAATTATTCAAAGAATTGATTGAAGATATTGGCGTAAAAGGTGTTTGGAATGATATGAATGAACCTGCTGTGATGGAAGTTCCAAACAAAACATTTCCTGATGATGTGCGTCATGATTTTGACGGAAATCCTTGCAGTCATAGAAAAGCACACAATGTATATGGAATGCAAATGGCAAGAGCAACCTATCATGGTTTGAAAAAATTTGCGTATCCAAAACGTCCTTTTGTCATCACAAGAGCAGCCTATTCTGGTACACAACGTTACACCTCCACTTGGATGGGAGACAATGTTGCCACTTGGGAACATTTGTGGATTGCCAATGTGCAAGCACAAAGAATGGCAATGTCTGGATTTTCGTTTGCAGGAAGTGATATTGGTGGATTTGCAGAACAACCTCAAGGCGAATTATTTGCAAGATGGATTCAATTAGGTGTATTTCATGCGTTTTGTAGAGTGCATTCTTCTGGTGATCATGGTGATCAAGAGCCTTGGGTTTTTGGAACTGAAATTACAGATATTGTCCGTAAATTTATTGAACTGCGTTATCAACTATTACCCTATTTATATACTGCATTTTGGGATTATATCAATGACGGAATTCCGATTTTGAAATCATTGGTGTTGTTTGATCAAGAAGATGTTCATACGCATTACAGAAGTGATGAATTTGTGTACGGTGATAAAATATTGGTTTGTCCGGTTTTAGAACCCAATACTAAAGGAAGAAGAATGTACATTCCAAGAGGAAATTGGTATAATTTCTGGACAGATGAAATGGTTGAAGGTGGCAAAGAAATGTGGGTAGATGCAGATTTGGATAGCATGCCAATTTTTATCAAAGAAGGTGCTGTGATTCCGAAATATCCTGTGCAACAATACGTTGGAGAAAAACAATTCAACGAAATCACTTTGGATGTATATTACAAAGTTGGCAAAGAAACTTCTAAATTGTATGATGATGCACATGATGGCTATGACTACAAAAAAGGAAGATACAGTTTGCGAACTTTTAAGTTTACAGGAAAAGAAAACGAAATTATTTTGCAACAACATAAAGAAGGTAAATTTGATGCACAATACAGCAATTTCAGAATTGTTTTCCACAATTTACCGTTTAAAATTACCTCTTTCGAAATTGACAACGTAAAAGTGGATTTACAAGAAAGTAATGGCAACAAACATCAAGAAATTTTAGTTGAAAAAAGCTTCACTGAAATCCATTTATTTGGTGATGAATAATTAAAATGTAAGCATAAAAAAGCCTCTTTAAAGAGGCTTTTTTACGTTATAATTTAAATGAATTAAAATCCATCTCCTAATTGTTTCAATTTTGAAGTGTTTTCTGCCATCATCAATTCGTCAATAATTCGTTGAATATCTCCGTTTAAAATATTTGGTAAATCGTACAAAGACAAGCCAATTCTGTGGTCTGTAACACGTCCTTGTGCATAATTATAGGTTCTAATTTTGGCACTTCTATCACCAGAAGAAACCATAGAACCACGTTTCAAAGCATCTTCTTCTTGCCTTTTTGCCAACTCAATATCATACAAACGCGAACGCAATACTTTAAAAGCTTTTTCCTTATTTTTATGTTGCGATTTTTGGTCTTGACATTGTGCTACCAAACCTGTTGGAATGTGTGTTAAACGTACAGCAGAATAGGTAGTATTTACAGATTGACCTCCAGGACCTGAAGAACAGAAAAAGTCAATTCGAACATCTTTTGGATTGATTTCCACATCAAATTCTTCAGCTTCAGGAAAAACCATACAAGTTGCTGCTGATGTATGCACACGACCTTGCGTTTCTGTTTGTGGAACACGTTGCACACGATGAACCCCAGCTTCAAACTTTAAGGTTCCATAAACGTCTTCGCCATTTACTTCGAACTGAATTTCTTTAAATCCGCCATTGGTTCCTTCAGAAAAATCGACGATAGATACATTCCAACCTTTGCTTTCGCAATATTTTGAATACATTCTAAACAAATCACCCGCAAAAATACTGGCTTCGTCACCACCTGTTCCTGCACGTAATTCAACCACGGCGTTTTTAGAATCTTCTGGTTCTCTCGGAATTAATAAAAACTTGATTTCATCCTCTATTGCAGGAATTTTTTCTTGGGCTTCTTCCATTTCGGCTTTTGCCATTTCTACCATCTCAGGATCTGAACCATCAGCAATGATTTCTTTTGCTTCGTCAATACTATTTAGTAACGAAATGTACTCATTTCCTTTTTTAACAACCTTTCCTAAATCTTTATATTCTTTGCTTAGTTGTATGTATCGTTTTTGATCAGAAATTACTTCTGGCTGAATTATCAAGTCAGAAACTTCGTCATAACGCTGTTTTACAATTCGTATTTTTTCAATCATTTTGTCCTCTTTTCTAAGTGTGCGAATTTACAATTTTTATAGGTATCTTTGAAAAAAGGAAACTAATTTTTATGAGATCACTAATTTTATTTTTAGGCATTATTTTATTGATATCTTGTCAAAAAGAAGAAAAGAAACCATCAAAACCCACTTTTTTGATTGGCAATTGGATTCGCTTGAATGACACAGAAGGTAATAAAACCTATGAAAACTGGAAAAGTGATTTGACTGGAATGGGAATCACCATCAATAACGGAAAAACCGTTTTTAATGAGCAAATGAGCATTCTTGAAATCAATGATACGTTGCATTTAATGGTTTCTAATGTAAATGAAACACCAACGTATTTTAAATTTACTTCGCAAACAGACACTTCATTTGTGTGTGAAAATCCACAAAACGAATTCCCGAAAAAAATTCATTATTACCTTGAAAATAAGCAATTAAAAGCTATTATTTCAAGCGATGATTTTCGAATTGACTTTATTTTTGATAAAGTAAACTAACCTTTTACCCACATTTAGACGAACCACAATCTTTACAAGTTAAGCATCCTTCTTGATAAATCAATTCTTTTGAGTGGCAATTATCACAGGTTTGTCCTCTTGCAATAATGCCATCTTCTACATACCTTTTTAAGGTTCTTTGCACACCACTTTTCCAAGTATTGATGGAATTGTTATCAAAATGCAGGGTATTAATCAATTCAATTACTTTATGAATGGGCATTCCATGGCGCATCACTCCAGAAATTAACTTGGCGTAATTCCAAAATTCAGGATTGAATTTATAAGACAATCCTTCAATGATGGTTTTGTAACCCAATTTGTTTTTGTATTGAAAATCGTATCTTGAAGATCCATCTTCGTTATAATTTTTTACAATATCTCCTTTTTCAACCCACTGTGGAATTACGATTCCGTTTTCATCATCAATCAAACCTGTAAAAATTTCATAGGGTTTTTCATCAATCAAACCTACCAAAGCAATCCATTTTTCTTTTTGGTTTTGAAAACGAACCACCTCTGCCTCCAAAATTTGAGGTCGCTTTAAGGGGAAATTACCAATCGTTTCTTTCTTTTTTTCCTCGTTTGAAATCAAAACTCCAGATCGCGAACCATCTCTGTAAACGGTAACGCCTTTGCACCCAACTTCCCAAGCTTTTATGTATAATTCGCCAACCAAATCCTCAGAAACATCATTGGGTAAATTGATAGTTACACTGATAGAATGATCAACCCATTTTTGAATGGCTCCTTGCATGGTAACTTTACTAATCCAATCAATATCATTAGAAGTTGCTTTGTAATAAGGTGATTTTTTGACCAATTCATCAATTTGTTCTTGAGAAAAATGTTGTGTAGTATCAATGTTATTGACTTCCATCCACGTTTTAAATTTGTGATGAAAAACAACAAACTCTTCCCAAGAATCCCCTACTTCATCTACAAAATCGATGTTTACATTTTTATCATTCGGATTTACCTTTTTTCTGCGTTTGTAAACAGGCATAAAAACAGGTTCAATTCCAGAAGAAGTTTGTGTCATCAAACTCGTAGTTCCTGTAGGAGCAATGGTTAACAAAGCAATATTTCGTCTGCCATGTTCTAACATTTCATAATAAAGCTTAGAATCAGCTTCTTTTAAACGAAGAATAAATGGATTATTTTTCTCTTTATCAGCATCAAAAATAGAGAAAGAACCTCGCTCTTTTGCCAAATTTACAGAAGCTCTGTAGGTTTCAATTGCCAAGGTTTTATGAATTTCTGTAGCAAATTCATTACCTCTTTCACTGCCATAACGCAAACCTAAAGCGGCTAACATATCACCTTCTGCAGTAATTCCAATGCCAGTTCTTCTGCCTTCATAAGCCTTTTGACGGATGTTGAGCCATAAGTTTTTTTCAACCGATTTTACAGATTCCTCTTCAGGATCTTGATCAATTTTTTCTAAAATTTTATCGATTTTTTCCAATTCTAAATCAATAATATCATCCATCATTCTTTGAGCAATTGCAATATGTTTTTTGAATAACGAAAAATCAAAAGTGGCTTTTTGTTCAAAAGGATTTGTTACATACGAATACAAATTGATTGCCAACAATCTGCAAGAATCATAAGGACACAAAGGAATTTCGCCACATGGATTTGTGGAAACCGTTTTGTAACCCATATAAGCATAACAATCTGGTACAGATTCATTGATAATGGTATCCCAAAATAAAATGCCTGGCTCAGCTGATTTCCATGCGTTATGCACAATTTTTTTCCAGATTTTGGATGCTTCAATTTCTTTGGTATACAAAGGATTTTGGCTAAAAACAGGATATTTTTGGGTGTACAAAGCGTTGTTTTTGACAGCGTTCATAAACGCATCGTCAATTTTTACAGACACATTTGCTCCTGTAACTTTTCCTTGTTCTAATTTGGCATCAATAAAATCTTCAGCATCAGGATGATTGATGGAAACTGACAACATTAATGCGCCACGTCTTCCATCTTGGGCAACTTCTCTTGTAGAATTTGAATAGCGTTCCATAAAAGGAACAATGCCTGTGGATGTCAATGCTGAATTTTTAACAGGCGACCCTTTTGGACGAATGTGTGATAAATCGTGCCCAACTCCACCTCTACGTTTCATTAATTGAACCTGTTCTTGGTCAATTTTTAAAATGCCTCCATAGGAATCTGATTCTCCGTTATTACCTATTACAAAACAATTGGAGAGTGAGGCAATTTGAAATGGATTTCCAATACCAGCCATAGGACTTCCCTGTGGCACAATGTATTTGAAGTTTTTGATCACTTCAAAAATGTCATTTTCTGATAATGGATTTGAATATTTTTTTTCAATTCTTGCAATTTCTGATGCGATTCTGTGATGCATGTCATCAGGAGAGCTTTCATATAAATTGCCATTCGAATCTTTTAAAGCATACTTATTCAACCAAACAGAAGCCGCTAGTTCGTCGTTTTTAAAATAGTTGATTGATTTTTGAAGAGCTGATTCTCTAGTAATTTTAGGTGCTTTTTTGAAAGAAGAAATCTCCGAATTTGACATGATACCGTGAATTTTATGAAGTTGATTTTTGCATGTGAAATTTCTTTAAAATTGAACACGCAAAACATGACTTTTGTCATAAAAATCTGGAGTTTATTTGTAAATAACAGAAAATCAATAATTTAAAACTTATCAACAATAAAAAGTTGATAAGTTTTACTTTTGGTAAATCACAACAAATTAGTTGTTAAATGTTTTTAGACTTTGTTGTAACCATCTGTAATAATCATCAGCATTGGTATATTGCTTTGCCTTGTTTAATACTTCCAGTTGAGGACTCAAAGTTACATAATAAGGTTGTGAAGCGGTTTTAAAATTCAAATATTGAAATGTTGCCCATTTGTCACCAACTGTTTTAATCTTTTTCAGATGATTTTGATTCATTTGAATTTTAAATTGATATTCTTTTGGCAATTCTTGACGATCATCAACGTATAAAGAAATCAATACATAGTTATCTTTAAGTACTTTGTAAACATTGGGATGTGTCCAAACATTTTCTTCCATTTTACGGCAGTTAACGCATGCCCAACCTGTAAAATCTAACAAGATTGGCTTATTCATTTTTTTCGCAAATTCAAGACCTTTATCAAAATCTTTAAAACAATCTAAACCCAAAGGACAATCTGAACTTTGCGTGTAAACACTGTAAAAAGTTGGTGGTGGAAATCCAGCCAATACTTTCAGATGCGTATTTTTAGACAAACCTGTTCCTAAATAAATCACAAAAGCAACAATTAGTAACGCAAAAGAAACTTTTGGCAGGCTGAATTTCTTTTTACTTTCATGCGGAAATCGAAAAAATCCTAAAAAATACAACGCCATCAAACCAAAAATAAGCATCCAAATTCCAATAAAAACCTCTCTTTTTAAAATTCCCCAATGTGCCACCAAATCTGCATTTGATAAAAATTTAAAAGCCAAAGCCAATTCCACAAAACCCAATAAAACTTTTACAGTTGATAACCAACCCCCAGATTTAGGTAAGGATTTTAGTAAATTTGGAAACAAGGCAAAAAGTGCAAATGGCAATGCCAATGCTACTCCAAAACCCATCATTCCTGCAGTTAATTGAAATGCACCACCATCACTTGTCAATGATCCTGCTAATAATGAACCTAAAATGGGTCCTGTACAAGAAAATGAAACTAAAGCCAATGTAACTGCCATGAAAAAAATACCAATAATTCCACCTGTATTGGAAGCTGAATCCATTTTATTTGACCAAGAATTTGGCAATGTTAACTCGTAATATCCAAAAAATGAAAAGGCAAAAAAGATAAAAATGATAAAGAAAATCACATTCAACCAAATATTTGTTGAAATGGTATTTAAAATCTCAGGATCCATGGAATCTAAAAAATGGAAAGGAATACTCAATCCAACATAGATTACTATAATAAAAAGACCATATAAAATGGCATTTCTAATTCCTTTAGATTTAGTATCAGATTGTTTTGTGAAAAATGAAACCGTAAGAGGAATCATTGGGAAAACACAAGGCGTAAGCAATGCAAGCAAACCGCCTAAAAATCCTAATACAAAAATTTTCCATAAATTCCCTTTGGTAGTTTGGTTTGGTAAATCATTGTTGAATTGTTCTTTATTTTTTAAATCAAGTAACAATTGTTCTCCTAATTGTTTGTTTTTTTCATCTATAATTACCTGTGAAACTTCAATTTTGCTACCATCAAGAGAAATCATAAAATTTTCTTCTTTATTTATACACACCTCTTTGCAAACTTGGTAACTTAGATTCAAATGGATTCCTGGTAATTCTTTTGAAATCAATCTTATCCGTTGTGTGAACTGAGCATTATTAACAAAAAATGTTTCATCAACTTCGAAAATATCATTGTATTTTGTAGTTGTTTTACTTTCTTTTGCTAGACCAATTAATTGATAATTGTCTTTAGAATTTTCAAAAGTGAGCACAGAAGGCAAAGAGCCACTTTTGTTAGTAAATTGAGAAAACAAATGCCAATCTTTTTCAATTTCACCAGTGATTACAATATCGTAAATTGACTCTGAAATTTTTATCGATTTTGAACTCCAAGAAACGGGATTCATACTATTTTCCTGAGCATTTATTGCAAATGATGAAATGCCAATAAATAAAGCTATAATTTTTTTCATAATAAATAGAATGTTTTAATCCATGATAAACTTCATTCCTACATTAATGATTCCCGAATTAAAACCCGAATTTCTTTTGTATTGATATAGTTTAACATCAACACTTTTTAATCCAAATTTCCACAAATGCGATTTCGTAAAAATATCTGTATATGAAATTCCGACACCAAGTTGCATTGAATTGTAAGCTGAAAGATCGAAATCGGAAGTGTAATAATTTTGAGTTGACAAATGCTTTTCAAAGGGTGCAAAATAGTTTGCAGCTGTTTGTATGTAATATCTGTAAGATGGATACAGGGTAAATTTATCTGTAATTTTCACAGGCACTTCAACACTTGCCGTTTGTGAAGTTATTCCCCAATTATCTGAATAATATCGATAATAAGTTCTCAATACAAACATTTCGTTGATGTAATAATTAAAACGCATACCAATTGGTATTTTAAACCTTGTATTTGGCAAGCGTTCAATATCATCAGCCAATTGAAATACATCGCTATTTTGTTTAGAGCCATAATTACTAATACTGCTGGCATTACCAATATAATAATTGGCAATATCTGCAAAATACACACGTTGTAAAGGATTAGCTAACCAACCCTGTTGTTGAACAAAATCAGCAAAAACTGAAATTTGAGCTCTTTTATTAATGATGTGAGAAAAACTAACTGAAGCTGAAAAGGAATTTCTTTCTTTATTTTGAATTTTATCAAACCCATTTTTAGGCCTCCAACTTTTACTTTGATTTCCATTTTGGTTCAAGATGGAAATGCCGCTAAAAAAACCCAAATTTAAATTTCCATTAACATCGTTATAGGATTTTAACTCAGTTGGATATACAGGATCCCAAGTGTCTAAATAAACACTTCCGCTAATTCCAATTGAAGTATTTTTTTCGTTGAATTGTTGTAGAATACCACCACCAAAACCAAAAGAAGTGTAATCGTATTCTGATGAAAATGAAACATGTGAATCCCAAGTAAAATTTCGACTGTCTGAAGAGTGAGCATAAGCCATATTAACGGTAGTCCAAACATCACTTTTAGAGGCTCCAGAGGAGGCGACCCAAGGACTTCCAATGGTATTTGAGGCTACTGCCCTTTTATCATCATATTCATCATCATCATCATCTCCTCCATTTCTAGAAGCTCCACTAGTATCAAAGGGATTTCCATTACTTGATGATGCAGAAGTGTAGGCAGAAAAACCCGCCTCAACTGTTAAAACATCATCAGCATTTAGGGGCAAACTTATGACAATAGAAGATGCAACATCTGTTAAATGTTCATTTCCTATTCCTCCAGTAACAGAAGCGTTATTGCCATCTTGTGAGTAATAGCTACTGATAAAATCTACCTCAGCAGTTTCTAAAACGCGTTTTTTATATTCTTTTTTGTCTTTCTCTTGAGCAACAGCAAAGCTTATAAAGAACAATAAAAAAAGTATTGATATATTTTTCAAAATTGACATTTTTTAAATTTAGTTGCATCCACAACCACCTCCAGATTTTCCTCCATTTGCACCAGCAGCAGCTTCACGATACACTTGAAAATTGGTTGTAAACTTGTCTGCTTTTTTGTCTGCTAAAACCATATCTGGATCGTTTATATTGATTTTTTCGTACTCTTTTAAAGCTACACATGAGCTAAAAAATCCCATTATAAGAATGGTTATAACACCTTTTTTAATCATTTTTTATAGTATTTAATTTAATATTTTTTGAAGTGATGATTTTATTTTTAGCATCAATTATAACACATTCAACTCCTTCTAATTGATTTATAAAATTTAAGCCAACATCTGAACCCATTACAAAAATTGAGGTTGCCAAAGCATCTGCTAGCTCAGCAGTTTTTGTAAAAATTGTTACACTTAGAATTCCTGTTGCAGGATAACCAGTTCTTGGATCAATAATGTGAGTGTATAAAACATCATTGAATTTTACATATTTTTCGTAATTTCCTGAGGTTACGACTGCACTATTTTTAACGGGCATCCAAGAAAAAACTTTTTCTTTATTGAGAGGGTTTACAATAGCAACCAACCAATCATTTCCATTTGGTTGGGTTCCCCAAGTATTCAAATCTCCTGAAGCATTTATAATTCCTGCTGAAATTCCTTTTTTCATTAATAATTCCTTGGCTTTATCAGCGGCATAACCTTTGCCAATGGCACCAAATCCTATCTTCATTCCTGGTAGTTTTAAAAAAACAGTGTGTTTTTCTTCATCTAAATAAATGTTTTCATAACCAACTTTTACGACGGATTTTTTGATTGCTTCTTCTGAAGGCATCTCCTTCATTGTTCCGTCAAAAAACCAAACTTTATCCATAGAAGCATAACTAATGTCAAAAGCCCCATTGGTTAATTTAGATATTTTTTTTGCACGTTTTATCAATTGAAAAAGTTCATCATCAACTTTTACAGGTTTTATTCCTGCATTTCTGTTGATTTCTGAAGTTTGTGAATTTGGATCCCAAGAAGAAATTAATTTCTCTATTCGGCTAATTTCAGCGACAGCGATATCAATATAGGCATTGGCTTGATCTGAATTCTCTGCAACAACCGTAATATCAAACCTACTTCCCATCAGTTTGAGCGTTCTTTTGTAAGGCTGTTGTCCCCAAAGTACAGTGGAGATAATGAAAATTAAAACGAATAAATATTTTTTCATGATAATTGAAAATTTATAGTCAAGCTAAAACCGTTAAGATATTTTCGCTTACAGAGGTTTTATATATTTTTATTCCTCTACTAGCCTTTGAATTAAGTCCTTTCCCAAATACATCAAATCTTGCTCCGTGAGCTGTACAATAATATTCTCCATTTTTAAAAATCAATCGTTTTAAATTGTCATGACTACAAACTACAGTGGCTGCAACATAATTTCCATTTAAATTTTTGGCGACCAAAATGTTGTTTTTGATTAAATATCCACCGTTATTTTTCAAACTGATTGATGCAGGATCTGATAAATCAATTTTTAATAATGAGCTTGATGTTTGAGGTGTTTGAGGTGATTGTGGAGTTTCAAGAAAGATGTCGTCAACTGGTGTTGAACAGCCTCCTAAACACGAATACGTAATTGCAAAAGCAGCAGACACTCCAATAGATTTTAAAAATTCTTTACGATTCATTATTGTTAATTTATGTTTTGATTAATTTATAAATGAATTAATTTCATCAATATATTGCTGAGGGGTAGATTTTTTATAGCTTGTTTCACCAAGTTTATTTCCATTACTATCCAATATAACTACCAAAGGAAAAATCCCATTCTTGTTATATGCTTCAAAAAGTTTTGCATTTGCTTTTGTTTGGTTCTCTGATAAAGCGTTTTTCTTTTTTCGCGGAAAATCTGCTTGTAACATTACATAATGATTGCTTGCGTACTTTTTAAATATTTCAGTATTCCAAACCTCTTGATTTAATTTTATGCAAGGCGCACACCAATCCGATCCCTGAAAAACCAGAACAATTGGTCTGTTTTTTTCTTTCGCTATCTGTTGTGCTCTTGAATACTCTTTTTCCCATTCTTGTGAAAAACCAGAAATTGAAATGAAGAACAAGGCCAATAAGATTATTTTGTGTAACATGATCTTTAATTTTTTTAAGAATATCAATAGCAAACTTCTACTTTCTACCCCTGTTTTAAGGTTTGCTATTGATGATTCAACTAATTCAAATAGTATGTTTTAATTGTTTGATTTCGTTGAAAACGATTGGCTTAGTTGCCATTGTCATCATTGTCATTATCGTCATCATTATCATCATTATCATCATTATTGTTATTGTTATTGTTATTGTTATCATCATCATTGTCATTGTCATTTCCATTGTAATGATCATCAGTTCCATCATTATCATCATCAGTATCCGTTCCATCATCAATTCCATCATTGTCTGAATCAGTATCTACATAATCCGCATCTCCATCATTATCTGAATCGTCATTGGTTACATCACCATCTCCATCATTATCTTCATCTTGGTCTAATTGACCATCATTATCTGAATCCGTGTCTTGATAATTTGGTATTCCATCATTATCAGCATCATCATTTGTTGAATCACCATCATGATTTTGATCTTCTGCTTCGTCTGATGCTCCATCTCCATCATCATCTGTATCTTGATAATTTGGCGTTCCATCATTGTCTGTGTCTTTGCTATTTAACAAAATACCAAAATCAATTTCTGATAATACAGTTTCTTTAACGCCATCTCTTTCAATACTAAAAGGAAAACTTATTCCATAAATAGTGTTATTTGAGGTTATTTCTTTCGCTATAATTGCTATATCTTCAATACTATTTAAAATAATTTTGGTACCATTCGTTAAGGATAAAGTAATTGGGTATGCAAACTCAAAACCCAAATCGTAAGTCATGGCACTTGCAGGATTTTGTAGATTGTAAAAACTACCGTCTGCTTTTAAGTGGCTCTTTACAACATCAACCACCGTTTTAGCAGAAGGACTCTCTGAAGTTGTTTCAATGGTTTCTTGTAATTGGTTGTCTTGTAAATCTGTTGTGCATGAAAATGCTACAACTGATAGTATAAATGTGTAAGTAAAAAATTTGAAAGTTTTCATTTTGTAAAATTTTAGTAATTATTTTTTTTGATTGTTATGAATTCTGTTTTTCGATGTTTCAAATACTATACAACCTCAAATAAAATTACCCTACCTTTTCTAAGATTTTTTTTTTACTACTTTTGACACCTCACCATCAATTTGACAATTACTCATGATAAGAGATATAAAAAACATCTGTAATACCATTATTTTCGAAGAAGTTTTTCGGAAATATGGAAAAGATGTGAAACGATTTATTTTTTTTAAAACAAAGGATACTGATTTGACTGAAGATATTGTTCAAGATGCATTTGTAAAACTTTGGGAACAATGCAAAGAGGCAAAATATGATACTGTAAAAAATTACCTATTTACTATTGCCAACAATTTGTTTTTGAATGTTGCAAAACACCATCAGGTTATTGACAAACATCAAAAGGGATTTGTTCATGAAAACAGCAATGAAACTCCCGAATTTTTATATATTGAAAATGAATTTTATCAATCGCTTCAAAATGCCATTGCTGGTTTAACTGAAAAACAACGAGAAGTTTTTATGCTAAGTAGAATGGAGAAAAAAAAATACTCGGAAATAGCAGCTCAACTAAATCTATCTGTAAAAGCTGTTGAAAAAAGAATGCACAATGCTTTGATTGCTTTGAGAGAAAAAATTAATATTATATAAAAGGTAGGGTTTTTAAGAATTGAGTTGTATAGTTTATTGTAAAGGGAGAAAAAATGGATGAAAATATTACAAATAATGATACTTTTTTAGCAAAATGGCTGGCTGAGGAAATTACTGACGAGCAGTTAAAAGAGTTCGTTAGTGAAAGTGAGTTTTTAAACTATAAAAAGATAAAAGAAGGAATCAAACTTTATGAATATTTAGAGGCTCCTTCTGAAGGAACTTTTGCAAACATCAAAAATAAAATTGCCAAAAAACAAAGTATAAAAAATAACCCCTCAATGGTTGTTTCATTGTTTACAAAAAGTGTGATTGCTGTTGCTGCTTCTGTGGCAATAATTTTTGGAGTTAACTCTTTTCTAAACAATCAAGAAGTAAATTTTGAGTCGGGATTTGGAGAATTTAAAACTATTGCTTTGTTAGATAATTCAGAGGTACTTTTGAATGCAAAATCTAGCTTATCGTACACTAAAAAAGATTGGAAAAACAACAGAAATGTTCGCTTGAATGGAGAGGCTTTTTTTAAAGTTCAAAAAGGAAGTACCTTTAATGTTTTAACTGATAATGGAACTATTTCTGTATTAGGAACTCAATTTAGTGTTCATTCGCAAGATGGTTTTTTTGAAGTAATTTGCTATAAAGGAAAAGTAAAAGTTACAAGTCAAAACAATGAATATATTTTAACACCTTCTAAATCAGTTCGAGTTGTTAATGGTAAAGTTTTAGAAGATGTAGCAATTATATCTGACACACAACCTTCATGGATTGCTGGTGAAACTACTTTTAAAAGTGTTCCTTTAAAAGTGGTGATTGATGGATTGGAAAAACAATTCAATATTAAAATTGAGAGTAAATCAATAGACAATACCATTGTTTTTTCAGGTTCGTTTGATAACAAAAATTTAGATATTGCACTTGCATCTGTATTTAAAACCACAGGACTAAATTATAAAATAACAAATTCTACAGTCATTTTATCAAAATAGATGAGGCAATTATTGGTAATTTTTTTCAGTTTTTTTTGTCTTACTTCCTTTTCTCAAAACCAATCTCAAAAAGAAATTGGTTTTGAAAATATAAAAGTGATTGATGCTTTTGCTATTATTGAAAAAACATACAATGTAAAAATATCTTTTACAGATAAAATAATTGAAGGTAAACGTATTTCTATTATTTTTAAAAGTCGAAATTTAAACGAACTTCTATCCATCATCTCGGATGAACTTTCATTAAATTTTGAGTTTATCAATCAAAAATATATTTCAGTAACTGAAAAAAAAGAAGAAAAACAACCTTTTATAGATGAAAGTATTTTAAGTGAAATTTTAATTAATAGCTATCTAGCAAAAGGAATTAGTAAAAACAAAAACGCCATTTATAAAATAAATCCAAAAGAACTTGAAATTTTACCGGGTTTAATTGAAGCGGATATTTTAGAGAGCTTACAAGAACTTCCGGGAGTTAACAGTCCAAACGAAACTGCCACAGGATTAAATGTTAGGGGTGGTACACCTGACCAAAATCAAATTATTTGGGATGGCATCAATATTTTTCACTCGGGACATTTTTTTGGAATGGTTTCTTATTTTAACCCAAACATAACTTCGGATATTGAATTTTTAAACAAGGGTGTCAATCCAAAATATGGAGAGCGAATTTCTAGTGTAGTTAATATTTCTACTAGTAATAATGTTGCTGAAAAATTTAATGGTGGTGCAGGCTTGAATGGAATTAGTGGTGATTTTTTTTTAGAAACACCAATCATCAAAAATAAATTAAGTGTTATGGTTTCTTTTAGAAAATCAATACACGATTACTTTTCTTCAAATGCTTATGAAAATTTCGAAGATAAAGTTTTCCAATCTACAGTAATTCATAGCTCTCAAAATTCTGAAGAAAATTTCTCATTCAATGACATGACATACAAAATCAATTATGCATTGAACAATAATAACCTTTTTTCATTGAGCTACATTCATATTGATAATGATTTACATCATTATAATGAAAATACACAAAGTAATGAATTGTATCAAGATATTCTTGATACAGAAAATAACGGATTTAGTGCTACATGGAGAAAAAAATGGAGTGAAAAAATCAATCAACTAACTACTTTTAGCTCCTCATATTTTACCCATAATTACGAATTTATAACACAAACAAGTGCTCAAGTTAACAAAATATTCAACAAAGAAAATTTTGTAAATAACAATTTTTTTTCGACGGAACTAAGCATTAATTCCAAGTCAAATAATACAACTTTGATTGGGTTTCAATACGATTTTAAAAATGTTCGATATTCCTTTAGAGAAGTTATTGACAAGTTGGTGTTTATTTTAGATGAAAATAATAATACTATCAATACTTTTTCCTTTTTTGCTGAACATAAAAATAGAACTTTTTCCTTTTTTGATTTTAATGTTGGTTTTCGTGGAAATTATTACGAACAGTTTAAAGAATTTAGAATTGAACCAAGAATTATCATTACAAAAAAACTATTCAATAATCTAAAATTTCAAGCATCAGCTGACATTAAAAACCAAACAATTAATCAAATAGATGAAACTTTGGTTAGCAATTTATCATTAGAAAACAAACTTTGGAGGTTGGCTGATGGTACTGATTCTCCGATAATCAATAGTCAGCAATTTACAGCTGGAATTTTATATGATTCTAATGGTTGGAGTTTTGACGTTGATAGTTACTACAAAAAAAATAAAGGAATATCAGCTTTAAAACTAGGATTCCAAAACAATAATTCAAATCGATTTGATATTGGCGAACAATATATTTCAGGAATTGATTTTTATTTGAAAAAAAACTTTAACCATTTTAAAACTTGGGTTAGTTATTCTTATTTAGATATTAAAAACAAGTTTCCTAACATCAAAGAGAATGAATTTTTTATAGCAAACAACCAAATACAACAGGCTATTTCATCATCAATTGCCTATAAAACAAGGAAATTCCAAATTGCTTTTGGCTGGAAATGGCATACAGGAACGCCTTTTACAAAATTAGAATCAGATGGAATTTTAGACGACGACATCAATGAAGAAGTTTTATCTAATTACAGTCGATTTGACTTTTCTTCTATATATCATTTTTCAATTTCCAAAAAAAATAACATTAATGGTAAAATAGGATTTTCTGTTAGAAACTTGTTCAATAAAAACAATCAGTTAACTAGAGAGTATGTCAGTGATAACTTATCAAATAGTCAATTAACTCAAATTGATAAATTTTCTTTAAAGAAAACAACCAATTTTGTTTTGAGATTCGAGTGGTAAACACTAATACTCAAACAAACCAAACTCACTTTTAATAGTCAATTTCTTGGAAGATGAAGACTCAACACGCCCCACAATTTGAGCGTCAACATTAAAGGATTTTGAAATCGAAATAATATCATCAGCAATCTCTGGAGAAACGTACAATTCCATTCTGTGTCCACAATTAAACACTTGATACATTTCTTTCCAATCTGTTTTTGATTGTTCTTGAATCAGTTTGAATAATGGCGGAATTGGAAATAAGTTGTCTTTGATGATGTGCAAATTATCTACGAAGTGTAAAATTTTTGTTTGAGCACCACCTGAACAATGAATCATTCCGTGAATTTTATCCGAAGTAAATTTTGATAAAATTTCTTTGATGATTGGCGCATACGTTCTTGTTGGAGACAACACTAATTTCCCTGCATCAATAGGAGAATTTACAACGGAATCTGTTAATTTAATATTCCCTGAATACACCAATTCTTCAGGAACAGCTGCATCAAAACTTTCTGGATATTTGGTTGCCAAATACTTATGAAAAACATCGTGTCTTGCAGAGGTCAATCCGTTTGAACCCATTCCTCCATTATATCTGGTTTCATACGTTGCTTGTCCAAAAGAAGCCAAACCAACAATCACATCACCCGATTTTATATTTGCATTATTGATGACATCAGCACGTTTCATTCTTGCTGTAACTGTTGAATCTACAATAATGGTTCTAACTAAATCACCAACATCCGCAGTTTCTCCTCCTGTAGAGTGAATAGTAACACCGAATTTTTTTAATTCGGCAATCAGCTCTTCAGTTCCGTTGATAATTGCCGACAACACTTCACTCGGAATTTTACTTTTATTTCTTCCAATGGTAGATGAAAGCAAAATATTATCAGTAGCACCAACGCAAATTAAATCGTCAATATTCATGATCAAAGCATCTTGCGCAATGCCTTTCCAAACAGAAATATCGCCAGTTTCTTTCCAATACATGTATGCTAAAGACGATTTTGTACCTGCACCATCTGCATGCATAATCAAGCAATAATCATGATCATTCGTTAAATAATCAGGTACAATTTTGCAAAAAGCTTTTGGAAAAAGACCTTTATCAATGTTTTTGATGGCATTGTGAACATCTTCTTTTGCAGCTGAAACACCTCTTTGTGCGTATCTTTTTGAAACTTCTTGACTCATATAATAGGAATGTTGCGTTTGCAAATTTACTCTTTTACAAAAAAAATCCTACTGAAAAGTAGGATGTTTTCTATTATCGCGTGAATAATAATTCTCGGTACTTGGTTAATGGCCATAAACTGTCATCAACCATCGTTTCTAATTTGTCACAATGATAGCGAATTTGATCGAAAAATGGTTTTACATTATTGCAATACGCATTTGCAGATGCTAAGCCATGCAACAGATTTGCTTTTTTTCTAGCTTCAATCATTTGCAATGACAATGCATTGATTTCGGTAATATGATTGGAAATAATCATGATCAATTCGATTTGCTCTTTAGCGATATTCTTATATTCTTCTCCAAAAATTTCTTTCAAATTCTTGGTATTTTCTAGTAAAGTATTTTGATATTTAATAGCAACAGGAACTATGTGATTCCGAGCGATATCACCCAAAACACGACTTTCTATTTGCAAACGTTTGGTATATTCTTCTAATTCAATTTCAAAACGCGCTTCCATTTCTATGCTGTTCATGACTTCCATTTCTTGGAATAAGTCAATCACTTTTTTTGAGATTTTTACTTTTAGCGCTTCAGGCGTTGTTTTGTTATTGCTTAGTCCTCTTTTTTTCGCTTCTTTCTCCCAAGATTCACTGTAACCATCACCTTCAAAACGAATTTTTTTACACTGCTTAATGTATTCTCTCAATACATTAAAAATAGCTTCGTCTTTTTTAAGATTTTTGTCATCTATTAAAACATCTACTTCTTTCTTAAAATCTTTCAATTGTTTCGCAACAATGGTATTTAAAATTGTCATAGGAATGGCACAATTTGTCCAAGATCCTACTGCTCTAAATTCAAATTTATTGCCTGTAAATGCAAAGGGCGAAGTTCTATTTCTATCTGTATTGTCTAATAAAA
Organism: Polaribacter gangjinensis; assembly: GCF_038024125.1. Lineage (NCBI taxonomy): Bacteria > Pseudomonadati > Bacteroidota > Flavobacteriia > Flavobacteriales > Flavobacteriaceae > Polaribacter > Polaribacter gangjinensis. Next base: position 2,616,972 of record NZ_CP150662.1, on the reverse strand, counting down.
TTTCAGGAATTTTACCAATAATATTCAATTTTAAATCGGTTTTTTCTTCAGGAGAAAGTTTTCCAATCGTTACATTTTCCAATTCATCCAACACATTAGACAATTGTGATCCAATAAAAACGGACATAATTGCAGGGGGTGCTTCATTGGCTCCTAATCTATAATCGTTACTTGCAGATGCAATAGAAGCGCGCAACAACTCTTCATTTTCATACACAGCTTTGATGGTATTTACGAAAAAAGTTAAGAATTGTAAATTTTTCATGGGTGTTTTTCCAGGACTCAACAAATTCGTTCCATCAGAAGTTGACAAAGACCAATTGTTATGTTTTCCAGAACCATTGATTCCAGCAAAAGGTTTTTCGTGAAATAACACTTTGAAATGGTGTCTTCTGGCAATTTTACCCATCACATCCATCAACAAAGAATTGTGGTCAACTGCTAAATTTACTTCCTCAAAAATCGGAGCTAATTCAAATTGATTGGGAGCAACTTCATTGTGTCTTGTTTTCACAGGAATACCTAATAACATGGATTCTTGTTCTAAATCACGCATAAAATTCATGGCTCTTAATGGAATACTTCCAAAATAATGGTCATCCAATTGTTGCCCTTTTGCAGGTGTATGACCTAATAAGGTTCTTCCTGTCATTAAAATATCGTGTCTTGATTGCGCTAAAGCGTCATCAATCAAAAAATATTCTTGCTCCCAACCTAAGGTAGCATTTACTTTCGTAGCATTTTTATCAAAATATTTGCACACTGCAGTTGCGTGTGTATCAATAGCTTGCAACGCTCTTAACAAAGGCGTTTTATTATCTAAAGCCTCACCTGTATACGCCACAAAAATGGTTGGAATACACAAAGTTGTTTCAAAGATAAATGCAGGAGAAGTTGGATCCCAAGCTGTATAACCACGCGCTTCAAAAGTATTTCTAATACCTCCACTTGGAAAACTCGATGCATCAGGTTCTTGTTGTACCAATTGCTCTCCATCAAACTTTTCCATTGCCAGACTTCCATTGATAGATTCAAAAAAAGCATCGTGTTTTTCGGCAGTGGCACCTGTTAATGGTTGAAACCAGTGAGTATAGTGTGTCGCTCCTTTTGAAATAGCCCAATCTTTCATACTAACTGCCACTTGATCAGCAATTTTACGGTCAATTTGAGTTCCTTTTTCAATGGCATTCATGACACTTTCATAAGCAGATTTTGTCAAATACTGCTGCATTGCATGCTTGTTGAAAACATTTTTTCCAAATAAAACTGATCTTTTTTCCTTTTCTTCAATTTTTAATGCGACTCTATTTATACTTTCTTGTAATGCAGCAAATCTAATTGTTGACATAATAATATTTTTAAATGGTAAATTTTATTCTTTATGCAAATATACCCTATAAAAATTAGGGATAAAATTATTTTTAATATAATCTAAAACTTTTACCCCTATTTTTTTTGATATCAGTGCAAATTATTACACTTTTGTAGTCATTAAAACAAAGAAAACTTAAAATAAACATAATTATGAGTAAGTCTAAATTAGAGTATATTTGGTTAGATGGATACTATCCAACTCAAAACATGAGAAGCAAAACCAAAATTGAAGAAAACTTTAGTGGAAAATTAGAAGATTGTCCGATTTGGTCTTTTGATGGATCATCAACAAGACAAGCTGAAGGAGGTTCTTCTGACTGTTTATTGAAGCCAGTTGCAATTTATCCAGATCCTGCAAGAAGAGATGGTTATTTAGTAATGACAGAAGTTTTAAATCCTGATGGAACTCCACACGAATCAAATGGTAGAGCAACTATTGATGATGAAGATGATGATTACTGGTTTGGTTTTGAGCAAGAATACTTTATCATGGACAAGAAAACTCAGCTTCCTTTAGGATTTCCTGTGGGTGGTTATCCTGCTCCTCAAGGTATGTACTACTGTTCTGTAGGAGGAAAAAATACACATGGTAGAGCATTGGTTGAAGAGCATGCAAATTTGTGTATTGATGCTGGTATCAATTTTGAGGGTATCAATCAAGAAGTTGCTTCTGGTCAATGGGAATTCCAATTGTTTGCAAAAGGAGCAAAAAAAGCGGGAGATGAAATTTGGGTAGCTCGCTATTTGTTAGACAGATTGACTGAAAAATACGGATGGTACATTGAATATCACCCAAAACCATTAGGAAAAGATATGGATTGGAATGGTTCAGGTATGCACGCAAACTTCTCTAACACAACCTTAAGAACTTGTGGATCTCGTGAGATTTATGAAAAAATTTGTGAAGCATTTAGACCAGTTGTAAAAGAACATATTGCTGTGTATGGTGAATTTAATGATCAACGTTTAACTGGTAAGCATGAAACTGCTTCTATCCACGATTTCTCTTACGGAATTTCAGATAGAGGAGCTTCTATCAGAATTCCAATCATCACTGTTCAAAAAGGATGGAAAGGTTGGTTAGAGGACAGAAGACCAGCTTCTAATGGTGATCCATACAAAATTGCAGGAAGAATCATTAAAACTGTAAAATCTGCAGGATTTTAATTGATTACTCTCCATAAAATAAAAAACTCCGAAACTTAGTTTCGGAGTTTTTTTATATTCAATATTCAAAGTGTAATTCTTAATTCTCAATTCTTAATCTACTTCTTTTCAGGTGGAAATCTTGATACAATTTCTTTAACAAATTCTTTGATTCTCTCTTCTTTTTTATCTCGGTTTTCATTACGTAAAGCACCTGTTCCAATACCTTGCCAAATCAATTCTTTCTTTTCTTTATCAATAAAATCAACAAATAATGTCCCTTCAGTAAACTGAGAAACATTTACATTGTTCATTCCTCCATTCATCATCCAAGGATTCCAACCCCAGCCCCAGCCCCAGCCAAAACCAACATTACTCTGATTTACATCCACTCGTTCTCTTGATTTTGTAAAAAAACTTACCAACATGTCTGGATTTTCAGATTTTATAAATCCTTTTGCTAGCAATTCTGTCTCTAAAGCTCTTAAAATTCGTTTTTTATCCAAATCAGACACATCTGCTTTATCAATACTAGGTTTGTAAAAAGCAAATGTTTTGTATTTGGTAAAATCTACTTGAATATCGTAATCTGTAGTAACTTTTATAGCGCTACAAGCACTTAAAAGAATTACTGCTGTGAATAAAATTATATGTTTTTTCATGATTTATGTATTTTAATGACGATTATTATTCGTTTTTTTAACAAGAATATTTGATGAAAAATCATCAATAAGCATGCCATTTACTTGATAAATATTCCATTGAAAAATGTATTGTAAAGATAAAAAATAGCTAAGAATCTAAAAAACAATGTAAAATCTTTGTCATTAAATTAACAGTTAGTAATCAATAATAATTGTGATAATTTTTTGAAAATTCTGTAAATTGCAAGCCTAAATTTACACTTTTTTTACGAATGGAACAAATACTACCTTACAATCCCAAACATAAAGTAAGAATTGTAACTGCAGCTTCACTATTTGATGGTCATGATGCAGCTATCAATATCATGCGCAGAATTATTCAAGCTACAGGCGTGGAAGTCATTCATTTAGGACATGACAGAAGTGTAGAAGAAGTTGTGAATTGCGCCATCCAAGAAGATGTAAATGCCATTGCTATGACTTCTTATCAAGGTGGACACAATGAATATTTCAAATTCATGTACGATTTATTGCAAGAAAAAGGTGCAGGTCACATCAAAATTTTTGGTGGTGGTGGAGGTGTAATTCTTCCTGAAGAAATTAAAGAATTGATGGATTATGGAATTACCAGAATTTACGCACCTGATGATGGTCGTGAAATGGGTTTACAAGGAATGATTAATGATTTGGTACAAAAAGCTGAAGAAGCCCATCCTAGCCTTCCCAAAGGGAAGGAACTCTCATCAGAATCAAAAAATGATAGAAAAGTTTGTAATGAAGATGGAGATTGGTTGATTGCATTAGGCAGTGAGAAGGTTTTAGAAAACCTAAAAAATAAAGATGTAAACACCATTGCACGATTAATTTCTTTAGCAGAAAATAATCAGGAAGATTTTCATAAAATTTTTAATAAAGATTGGAACTCCCCCTCTTTAAGTTTGGGTGTGACTTCTCCTATTCTCGGAATTACAGGTACAGGTGGCGCAGGAAAAAGTAGTTTGGTTGATGAATTGGTTCGAAGATTTTTGATTGATTTTCCTGAAAAAACCATCGGAATTATTTCTGTTGATCCGTCAAAAAGAAAAACAGGTGGTGCACTTTTAGGCGATAGAATTCGCATGAACGCAATTGACAATCCTAGAGTTTACATGCGTTCTTTGGCAACGCGTCAATCGAATTTGGCATTGTCTAAATATGTACATGAAGCTGTGCAAGTATTGAAAGCGGCTGCATTTGATTTGATCATTTTAGAAACTTCGGGAATTGGGCAATCTGATACCGAAATTATCGAACATTCTGATACTTCTTTGTATGTGATGACCCCCGAATTTGGTGCTGCAACTCAATTAGAAAAAATTGATATGTTGGATTTTGCAGATTTGGTTGCCATCAATAAATTTGATAAAAGAGGCGCTTTAGATGCCTTGCGTGATGTAAAAAAACAATACATGCGCAATCATAATTTGTGGGAAACTCCTATGGATGATTTGCCTATTTTTGGTACCATTGCATCGCAATTCAATGATCCTGGCATGAATGCGTTGTACAAAGCCATCATGGACAAATTGGTTGAAAAAACAAATGCAGATTTAAAATCTCAGATGAAAATCACCAAAGAAATGTCTGAAAAAATCTTTGTAATTCCGCCAAGTAGAGTGCGTTATTTATCTGAAATTGCCGAAAATAATAGAACCTATGACCACAAAGTAACTGACCAAGTTGTGGTTGCTCAAAAATTATATGGCATTTATCAAACGATACTTTCTGTCATTGCGAGTGAAACGAAGCAATCTCTTCTTATTAAAACTGGATTGGATGAAGATGAGATTCTAAGACAAGCTCAGAATGACAAAGAATTTATCAAACTTTTATTGGCGCAATTTGACAAAGTAAAACTCAATTTAGATCCCCTAAATTGGGAACTTATATTAAATTGGTCAGAGAAAGTTCAACGTTATAAAAATCCTTTGTACACGTTTAAAGTTCGCGACAAAGAAATCAATATTGAAACACATTCCAAATCGTTATCACAATCAGCGATTCCAAAAGTGGCTTTGCCAAAATACCAAGCTTGGGGCGATATTTTACGTTGGAATTTACAAGAAAATGTTCCTGGAGAATTTCCTTTTACAGCAGGTTTGTATCCTTTTAAAAGAACTGGAGAAGACCCAACACGAATGTTTGCAGGCGAAGGTGGCCCTGAAAGAACCAACAGACGTTTTCATTATGTGAGTTTAGGAATGGACGCCAAACGCTTATCAACCGCTTTTGATTCGGTAACTCTTTATGGAAATGATCCTGGTCACAGACCTGATATTTATGGAAAAATCGGAAATGCAGGAGTTTCTATTTGCTGTTTGGATGATGCTAAAAAATTGTATTCTGGTTTTGATTTAAGTCATCCAATGACTTCTGTATCCATGACCATCAATGGCCCTGCTCCTATGTTGTTAGGATTTTTTATGAATGCTGCCATTGATCAAAATTGTGAAAAATACATCAAAGAACATCAATTAGAACATTTGGTTGATGCGAAACTGAAAGAAATTTACGATGACAACGATTTAGAAAGACCAACATATCAAGGTGATTTACCTGAAGGAAATAATGGTTTAGGATTGCTGCTTTTGGGCGTTACTGGAGATTTGGTATTGCCAAAAGACGTATATGAAACCATCAAAAAAGAAACTTTAGCACAAGTTAGAGGAACCGTTCAAGCGGATATTTTAAAAGAAGATCAAGCTCAAAATACCTGTATTTTTTCTACGGAATTTGCATTGCGTTTGATGGGTGATGTGCAAGAATATTTTATTGAAAAACAGGTGCGTAATTTTTATTCGGTTTCAATTTCTGGATATCATATTGCGGAAGCTGGCGCAAACCCTATAACGCAATTGGCTTTTACATTGGCAAATGGATTTACCTATGTTGAGTATTATTTGTCACGTGGCATGGACATCAACAAATTTGGACCTAATTTATCCTTTTTCTTTTCAAATGGAATTGACCCAGAATATGCAGTAATTGGAAGAGTGGCTCGTAAAATTTGGGCAAAAGCCTTAAAATATAAATACGGAGCCAATGAAAGAGCGCAAATGTTGAAATATCATATTCAAACTTCTGGACGTTCATTACATGCACAAGAAATTGATTTCAATGATATCAGAACAACCTTGCAAGCTTTGTATGCCATCTATGACAATTGCAATTCGTTACATACCAATGCGTATGATGAGGCAATTACCACTCCAACTGAAGAATCTGTAAGAAGAGCTATGGCCATTCAATTGATTATCAACAAAGAATTAGGTTTGGCAAAAAATGAAAATCCGATTCAAGGCGCATTCATTATTGAAGAATTGACAGATTTAGTGGAAGAAGCTGTTTTGCAAGAATTCGATAAAATCACAGAAAGAGGTGGCGTTTTAGGCGCTATGGAAACCATGTATCAACGTTCAAAAATTCAGGAAGAAAGTTTATATTACGAAACGTTGAAACACAATGGCGAGTTTCCAATTATTGGTGTCAATACTTTTTTAAGTTCCAAAGGATCGCCTACAGTGTTGCCTGCAGAAGTCATCAGAGCTACAGAAACTGAAAAGCAATATCAAATAAAAACCAAAAAAAACCTGAATAAAGCTTTTGAAAAAACGGCTCAAAAACAGTTGACTTCTATGCAAGAAGCTGCCATTCAAAATGAAAACTTATTTGAAAAATTGATGGAAATTACCAAAATTTGTTCTCTAGGACAAATTACAGATGCCTTGTTTGAAGTGGGGGGTCAATACCGAAGAAATATGTAATTAACTAGAGTTTGATATATAAATTTGAATATCAAAAAAATACATTTATATAATGAACTCTTTGTGTTTTTTGTGTCTTCTTTGCGTATTTTGTGTTACAGCTATTACACAAAGTGACACAAACCTGCCTGCCACAGACAGGGAAGTCACAGAGGTTCACAAAGGAGTTACAAAACACACAAAGTAGAAATTTTGATTCTTGAAATTCGTGTCTTACATTTTTTTCATCCAATTCAAAAAAAGTGTATCTTGAAACCTTAAAATAACTCCCATGAAACAACTTACCAAAGAAGACATCAGTCAAGAGGTTTTTGATTTGTATGATGACTATGCACACAATAAAATTACGCGAAAAGAATTTTTAGAAAAACTATCACTTTTTGCAGTGGGTGCTATTACATTGCCAGCTTTGTTGAGTTTTATTTCTCCAAATTATATTGAAAACTTATTGATAAAAACGGATGATCCAAGGTTGAATTCAGGCTATATCTCTTATGATTCTCCCAAAGGTGGAGGCACTATTAAAGGATTACTTTCCATGTCAAAAGATGCCAAAAACAAATTACCGGGAATCATTGTGGTGCATGAAAATCGTGGTTTGAACCCGTATATTGAAGATGTATGCAGAAGAGCTGCTATTGAAAATTTCATTTCTTTAGCTCCAGATGCCTTATCGCCTTTAGGTGGTTATCCTGGTAATGATGATGATGGAAGAGCCATGCAAAGCAAAAGAAATCAACAAGAAATGTTGGAAGATTTTATTGCTGCATTTGAATATTTGAAAAAACATCCGAATTGCAATGGGAAAATTGGGGTTGTTGGATTCTGTTTTGGTGGATGGATATCCAACATGATGGCTGTAAAAATCCCTGATTTAAAAGCGGCTGTGCCTTATTATGGCAGACAAGCTTCTGATGAAGATGCCAAAAAAATAAAAACGCCTTTGTTATTGCATTATGCAGATTTAGACAAAAGAGTGAATGCAGGTTGGCCAGCTTTTGAGAAAGTATTGAAAGAAAATAACAGTGTGTACGAAGCACATTTTTATCCTAATGTAAACCACGGATTTCACAACAATTCCACGCCAAGATTTGACAAGGCTGCTGCTGATTTGTCTTGGGAAAGAACGATTGCGTTTTTTAAAAAATATTTGGTATAAAAATTAATCTTGAAAACCAGGCTGTTTTAATTTCCAATTCAGCTTGGTTTTCTCAGCATCCACCATTTTCTTTACATCCGCCAATAATTTTTTTGCGTCGTAAATAACGCCGTCTTTGATGGTGTATTTTACACCTCCAACTCTTACTACTTGATTATCTGCTGTTAAACGAACTGCTCCTGTTCCATACAACACTTTTAAATTCTGCAATGGATTTTCTTCAACAATTACAAAATCTGCCAATTTTCCGATTTGTACTGAACCTATTTTATCTGCCCAACCCAATGCTTCTGCACCATTTAAAGTGGCTGAACGTATAATTTCTAACGGATGAAAACCTGCTTCGCGCAACAATTCCAACTCACGTATGTAGGCAAATCCATACAATTGATAAATGAATCCTGAATCAGAACCTGTGGTAACTCTTCCTCCTTTATTTTTATATTCATTGATAAAAGTCATCCATAATTGATAATTTTTTTTCCAAGCAACTTCTTGTTCAGTTCCCCAATCGTGCCAATAAGACCCGTGTGAAACTTTGCTTGGTTCATAAAATTTCCACAAAGAGGGCAACGTATAATCTTCATGCCATTCTGCTCTTCTGGCTTTGTGCAAATCTCTACTAGCCTCATAAATATTGAAAGTTGGGACTATCGTAAAATCCAATGAAATCAATTCATTCATCACTGAATACCAATGTTTAGAATAGGGTTTTGCAGCTTGTTCCCACAATTTTCCTGCTTCTTCAAAACGATGTTGTTCATTCTGATAATTGTAATCTAAAGGATAGTTTTGAACGGTTTTATCTTCAAACAAGGCTTCTGGCAAACCATACCAATGTTCCATAGATGTTAAACCTGCTCTTGCAGAATGCAATACATTCCAACGTGCCACACTCAATTGCGCGTGATGACAGGCTGAGCCCAAACCCAACTTTTTATTTTCTTCTAAAGCAGCTTTCATTATTTCTGGTTCAGCACCAAAAAACTTGATTCCATCTGCGCCTTTTTTGGCATTTTCTCTCACCCAAGCTATGGCTTGTTCTTTGGTTGAAATCGGACTTTTAGCACCTTGTCCAAAACCAGTATAGCCAAAAATTCTAGGGGCAACAATTTCATTTTTTTCGCTTTTCAGTTTCAAATCGTTGACTTCGGCAACCGATCTTCCACTTGGTTGTCTTATGGTAGTAATTCCGTGCGCCATCCACAATTTAAATACATATTCAGGGCTGGCTCCTTGCGCATTGCCACCTATATGACCATGCATATCTACAAATCCTGGCAATAAATACATACCAGTTCCATCCAATTCTTTGCCCCCATTTTTCAATTTGGGACGATTATTTTGATTGATTGCTACTCCAGGAAAACCCACTACTTCAATGGCAACAATTTTGTTGTTTTCAACCACAATATCAACAGGGCCAACTGGTGGCGCTCCATCTCCATTAATTAAGGTAACACCTCTAATAATTAGCTGATTGAAAGGGCCATCACCTACATAATTTTCTTGAGAGAATACATTTGTGATGGATAAAAAAAGAATTATTAAGAAGAACTGCTGAATTTTCATAAAAAATCAATTTAAGTTTTTAAATGTACTTAAAAAAAAACAAACCTCAACTAGAAACAAGACAGTCGCTATTTTTTTAAGAAGCTTTTTCTTTTCTGACTTTGTATCCTACTCTTAAAGCTTGTTTTAATTTTTTAGAAGGCTGATAATTGATATGAAACTTTTTAATATGTTTTGTAGGCGATAAAGTTTCGGCTTCATCAACTGCTTTGCACTGAAATCCGATTTTAAATTTCCCAATAAATTCTAAATCCACCACTTTACCATCAGAAAGATAAAAATCTAGTTTTTTGCCCAAAGCCACCAAAACAGCTTTGATATCTGCTTCATGCAAGGTACACTCATTGCTAATTGCCCTACTCATGGTATCAGCATCTACAATGCCTGTGTGAATGGCTTGCATGATAAATTGTTCTTTTTTGTTTTGTATACTATTGGTTCGTTTGGTAACTCTGTATTGCAATGCCATGTGTATGATTGATATATTGATGATGTAATGTATTATTGTAAAGTGTACTAAAAATTGCAGCACTGCTTTCATGTCATTGAAGCACTGCTTTTAAACCATTGCAGAGCAGCTTTGAAATCATTGCAGCACAGCTTTGAAACAAATTATCTAGATTATTTGCATGAATTATCTAGATAATTTATTGCAATATACTACATTATTTTTGGAAAAGTACTAGTATTTTAAAATGAAACCTCAACAAAGAAGAAGGTTAAGTTGCCATACAACCCAAGCAGGGCTTGTTTCTAAGAAAAGTAAAGTTAGCAAATAAAATGAAATAATTGGATTGATTTTAAAAAAAAGAGTTATTTTGGTGGAGAGAAATTGTGAGTTTAAATAATTTTAAAAAGTCACATAAACTTGCGTTTATTAACCCTTTGTAAAACATTTGTGAAAAAATGAGAGAATTAATACAGAACAAGAACTTTGTAAAACGTGAATTAAGAATTACGGACTCAAAATTATTTTATACTATCTCAAAATTCGGAAATGGAAATGAAATTGATATTCCATTTGAAAATTTGAACGGAGAAAAAGTTTCTCAAAAATCAACTAATAATATTTTATTAATGGCTGCTGGTGTATTTTTTTTAATTGCAATTGCAACACAAATAAGTCTATTTAGAGGTGGAACTGGAGAAAAATTTGCTGGACTAATTTGGGCTGGAATTGGAGTTGCATTTTTGGTAATTTACTATTTGTCTAAACAAGATTTTTGGAAAATAAGGCTTACAAATGACAGTTACATTTATATTCACAAGAATATTCCAAGTAAAACTGCAACTGACCAATTTTTGTCTGAATTAATGAAATCAAGAAATGAATTTTTAAAAGAGAATTATGCGATTGTTGATGAAAATTTGAGTTATGAAAGTCAACTGAATAATTTTAAATGGTTAAAATCAATTGATGCAATTTCGAAAGATGAATTTGAACAAAAATATACGGAATTAAAGCAAAGCATAAAACAAGAAAAACCGAACATTGGATTTGGAAAATAAAAAACGTTTTACATAAACGTGTATAAAAAATTGCTATTTTTAGCTTTACCAAAGGTTGTTGCTTCTTTGCCAACTTCAGAATTTCCGTTTGAAATTCCTCTTTGTCAAAATCGCAACTTTCTATACACGTAAAACGTAAGCATATTTTTTTTTAAAAAAACAGAATGACAAAAAGCAGAACACCCGATTGCTCGAATTTAAAAATCGTTGTGTGTAAGGATTAAAAATCTTCGCTATCGGGTAAATCATTTGTAATAAACTCTTTTACTAACAATAATTATGTCAGGTGATTTTTATACGGGTATTTTAATGGTTGTAATTGGTTTTGTATATATGTTTATAAAGCTATTTAAGGAAAAGGATAATAACATAAATATATTTACAAATTTGAGTAACATTAATAGTTGGGGTATTATCATTTTTCTTATTGTAGGTGGTGTAATTATAATTTTCAGATAAAAAACAGTAACATATAATTAGAGGGTAAATAGGAAAGAGCAAATTAAAACTGGATTTATTAAATTAGTATATTCAATGTAATGATGCCAAACGAATCTCGACTTTAGAGATATTACTAAAATTGGGCAATCATGAAAAAATTAAAAATTGTAGTGCTTTTCAGTGTTTTGGCATTTTCTGCGTGTATTGAAGAAGACATCATTGATGATTCAGTTGCAGAAGAAGTGAGAATCATCAGTAGTTTTACTACTCTAAAAGTGGGAGAAATAGCAACTTTAGAAGCGTCATTTTTTAATAATGTTGGCGAACTAGAAAACAACACTTTTATTTGGAGCAGTTCAAACCCAAGTGTTTTATCAATAGATGCAACAACATCAAGTGTCATAGCAAACTCAGAAGGAACAGCAATCATCACTGCAAAAGCTACTGGAAAAATGGGAGATTTAACTGACTCCCAAACAATTGAAGTAGTTGCAAATAACTCCATTATTATTGACAATCCTAAAAAAGGAACCTTTTCAAAAACAACTTCTTACAAAGCTGCTGGCGATTTTGAAATTACAAAAACTTCAACCGGCATCAAAATTGAATTGGCTAGCAATTATGTGGCTGACACTAGTTTGCCTGGTTTTGCCTTATTCTTAACAAACAATCCAAATTCATTAGCAAGCGCATTGCAAATTGATGCCTATGATGATGCTGATGGCGCGCATTATACTGGTGCATTTACCTACAATATATCAAATGTGGGATTGAATGACTATAAATATTTGGTACAATGGTGCAGACCCTTTGCTATTTTGACAGGAAAAGCTCAAATCATAGATAAATAAAATATATGAAACAAATACAGGTAGTTTTTGCAGTAGGATGTATGCTCATGTTTCAGCAAAGTTTTTCTCAATGGACCAATGGCAAAGGAAAAGCGTATTACAAATTGGCTGCTTGGTCGTTAGTTGCAGACCAACATTATACCAATACTGGCGAAATTGACCCAAATGCCACTCGTGGAAATTTTACATTGAGTTTGTATGGCGAATATGGTTTGACAAACAAATTGGATATCATTACCTATATTCCTTTTTTTACTAGAATTTATCAAAATGCACAAGTTTCGGGCATTACAGGAAATGTGCTTCAGCCAGGAGAATCGTTGAATGCTTTTGGAGATTTGGATATTGGATTGAGACATTTAGTATTCAAGAAAAAGAATTTATCCGTTTCAACAACGCTTAAATTTGGATTACCTACTGGAAAAGATGCTGGTGGAAGTGATGGAAGTTACCAAACTGGAGATGGAGAATTCAACCAATTACTTACGCTTGATGCTGGAATTTCCTATCAATTATTTCAAAAACCAAGCTACGCAAAAGCATTCATTGGATTTAATAACAGGACACAAGGTTTTTCGGATGAATTGCAATTCGGATTTGAATCAGGAATAAAACTTTTTGATAAACTTTGGATTTTAGGCAGATTGCACAGCGTAAACTCTTTACAAAACGGAACTTTAACGGCACAAAATTCGCAAGGAAGTATTTTTGCCAACAACATTGAATATGTAGCTATTGGTGGTGAAACTGCCTATTATATCACAAAAAAACTCGGAGTAACTCTGAATTATACAAGCGCACTTTCTGGAAGAATTATATATGCAAATCCATCCATTAATGGTGGTATTTTTCTAGATTTGAAATAGAAGTTCAAGTCTAGAAAAGATTACTTTTTCTTACCCGAAAAGCGTTTTACTTTCTTACGTTTGTTGAAAGGAATCGCATCATCAAAAGTGTGTTGCGCAGTTTTATGAGTCGTTTTGTTCTTTTTCCAAGAGTTGTTTTCAGGTAATAACACTTGTAATAAATCGTTTCTGCCTACTTTTTGAAGTGTATTGCGAATCCAATCTTTGTTTTCTTTTTTGTACCAAAAAAAGAATTTGTGTTGGTCTTCTTTTTCCTTTTTGGTTCTTGGAGTAGGCACTTCTTTTAGCGTATATGGATGATAACCAGAGTAATAAATTACAGTAGCTACAGTCATTGGAGTTGGCGTAAAACCTTGCACTTGCTCCAATTGAAAGCCCATATTCTTGGTTTCAGCAGCCAAATTTGCCATGTCTTCCAATTCACTTGCAGGGTGACTGGAAATAAAATACGGAATCAATTGCAAGTTCAATTTATTCTTGATGTTGATGCGATCAAAACGTTCTTTAAACTTATGAAAATACGTAAATGAGGGTTTACGCATCAATTTCAACACATTATCAGAAGTATGCTCTGGCGCAACTTTCAATCGACCAGAAACGTGTTTGGTCATCACCTCTTCTGTATAAGCATCCAATTCTTTTGGATCGGCATTTTTATTGAATTCTGGCACTAACATGTCATGACGAATGCCACTACCAATAAACGATTTTTTTACTTTTGGATGTTTGTCCACTGCTTGATACAACTCCGTTAAAGGTTTGTGTGAAGTATCTAAATTAGAACAAATTACAGGCGAAATACAAGAAGGAGCCACACATTTGTCGCAAATTTCTTGCACTTTTCCTTTCATTTTGTACATGTTGGCTGAGGGTCCTCCAATATCAGAAAGATAGCCTTTAAAGTCAGGCATATTTGCCACTTTATCAACTTCTCTTAAAATAGATTCCTGACTTCTGCTGGCAATAAATTTTCCTTGATGTGCAGAAATGGTACAAAAACTACATCCGCCAAAACATCCTCTGTGAATATTGATAGAGAATTTAATCATTTCATACGCAGGAATTGGTCCGCGTTTGTCATATTTTGGATGTGGCAAACGTGTGTAAGGCAAATCAAAAGAGCCATCAATTTCTGCTTCTGTCATTGTTGGAAAAGGCGGATTGATCATCAGCATTTTATTGCCAACTTTCTGAAAAATACGTCTCGCTTTCAGCTTGTTTGATTCTTGCTCAACCACTTTAAAATTAGAAGCGTAGGCTTTTTTATCTTTTAAACAAACTTCGTGCGAACTGATTTCTACATCTTCCCAATCATTTACCACCGGAATTTTTTCTTCCTTTGGATTGATTAAAAGTGCTGTTTGTTTGATGTTTTTTAAACTCGAAAAAGGAACGCCTTTTTGCAACAACGTAACAATTTCACGTAAAGGCTGCTCTCCCATTCCATACACCAACATATCTGCTTTTGAGGTTTCTAAAATGGTTGGCATCAACTTGTCTGACCAATAATCATAATGCGTTACACGTCTCAAAGAAGCTTCAATACCACCAATTAAAATAGGCACCTCAGGAAATTTTTCTTTTAAAATATTGCAATACACTGTAGTTGCATAATCGGGTCTAAAACCAATATCGCCATTAGGAGTGTATGCATCTTTGTCACGTCGTTTTTTGCTTGCGGTATAATTGCTAACCATCGGATCCATACAGCCACCAGTTGCTGCGAAAAACAAACGCGGTTTGCCTAGTTTTTCAAAATCTTGCAAATTGTCATTCACATTGGGTTGTGGTACTATGGCTACTCGCAAACCATAACTTTCTAAAATACGTCCAATTACAGCAGGTCCAAAAGAAGGATGATCAACATAAGCATCTCCACTGAATAAAATTACGTCCAATTCATCCCAACCTCGAAGCTTTACTTCTTTGTTGGTTGTTGGTAACCAGTCTGTTAATTGTAGTTTTTTTGTATTCATAATTGGTTGCAAAAATAAAGCAAATTTAAGAACATCCACATTCCTTGCATCGATTTTTCTGATGAGAGTAAAAAATCATCCCATGTAGAAAAAATGATGCAATTGAAATTAACATAACATTTCTTCAAAAACTCTTTTTTGTTTTGTAGTTTTATGAGCTACAAAATCAAACTACACTCATGAAAAAATATTTTTTAATTTCCATTATCGGAATTTCACTTTTATTTTCTTGCACAAAAAGCGCTGAAAAAACTCCTGAAAAAGACACTTTTGTTGCTGATAATTATATCAAAACTGAGGTTGATATTGTGATGAGAGATGGTATCAAACTGCATACCACCATTTATTCACCAAAAGACAAAAGCAAAACATATCCCATTTTGATGCAAAGAACTCCCTACAGTTCAGCACCTTATGGCGAAGGAAAATTAAAAACCAAAATTGGACCCAATGAGCATTTGATGAAAGATGGGTATATTATTGTATATCAAGATGTTCGTGGACGTTGGATGAGTGAAGGAGTATATGACAACATGCGTGCGTATTTACCCAATAAAAAAGCGAATGAATCAGATGAAGTTTCAGATACGTATGACACTATTGATTGGTTGGTAAAAAATGTAGAAAACAACAATGGAAATGTGGGTACATGGGGAATTTCTTATCCTGGACATTATGCGACAATATCAGCCATTGATGCACATCCTGCGTTAAAAGCAGCATCACCACAAGCCTGTATTGGCGATTTTTTCTTTGATGATTTTCATCACAATGGGGCATTTTTATTGAGTTATTTTAGAGCGATTTCGTTATTTGGCACCTATAAAGACACGCCAACTGACACAGCTTGGTATTCAACACCTGATTTAAAAACCCAAGATCAATATCAATTTTTCTTAGACAAAGGACCTTTAAAAAACCTAAACGAATATTTTCAATATGAAAAATTGGATGTAAGTTCAGCAACTGCAAAAGATAAAATCGATGATTTTTTCTGGAAAGAAATTGTAGAGCATCCAAACTACGATTCCGTTTGGCAAAGCAAAGGCATCATTCAGCATTTAAACAAAGTTCCATCATCAGTAGCAACCATGATTGTAGGTGGTTGGTTTGATGCCGAAGATTTATACGGTCCTTTAGAAACCTACAAAGCCATTGAAAAATATGGCAAAAACAATTACAATACACTAGTTTTTGGTCCTTGGGATCATGGAGGATGGGCAAGAAATTCAGTAAAAAATGCTGTCGGAAATTACTATTTTGGAGACTCTATTTCTTTGAAATTTCAGAAAGAAATCGAAACCCGATTTTTTCATCATTTCTTAAAAGGAAAAGGAGATAAAAATTCAGGGTTGCCTGAAGCCTACGTGTATGATTCTGGTAAAAAAGAATGGAAATCGTATGATGTTTGGCCACCTAAAAATGTAGTGAAAGAAAATTGGTTTTTATCTGACAATCAAGAATTGACAGCTACCCAAAAAGAAACAAAAGGCATTTCATTTATCAGCGACATCAAACGTCCTGTTCCTTATTCTGAAGACATCAAAACGGTCTTTACACCTAGAAAATACATGACAGATGATCAACGTTTTGCCGCAAGAAGGCCTGATGTGTTGGTTTTTGAAACCGATGTTTTAACCCAAGATTTTACGTTGGCTGGAGATATTTTAGCAAAGCTAAACGTTGCCACTACAGGAACTGCCGCAGATTGGATTGTAAAAGTAATTGATGTACATCCTGCAGATGCTGAAGAAAATAACGACAAAATGCAGGATCACTTAAAAATGAGCAACTACCATTTGATGGTTCGTAGTGAAGTGATGAGAGGTCGTTTTAGAAATAGTTTTGAGTTTCCTGAGCCTTTCATTCCAAACAAAAAAACGGCTGTAAACATCAAATTGCAAGATGTTTTCCACACGTTTAAAAAAGGACACAAAGTGCAAATTCAAGTTCAAAGTACTTGGTTTCCATTGATCGATTTGAATCCGCAAACCTATGTAGATAATATTTACAAAGCCGAAGAAAAAGATTTCAAAACCCAAACGCATACTGTTTTTACAGATTCATCTATAGAATTTTCAGTTTTAAAATAACACCACCAAATGAAAAATAATATTCAATTACTCGTTTTATTTCTTCTTACTTTTTCAGTAAAAGCACAAGAAAAAGCAACACCCATTTTTAAAGATGGTGAAGCGCAAATTGTAGCAGCTTTTAACACTCCTGAAAAATGGATTCGTCATGATTTGTGGGTAGAAACCACTTTTGATTCTGATGGTGATGGAAAATTAGACAGAATGCATGTAGACGTAACAAGACCTTTTCAAACAGAAACAGAAGGTTTGAAATTGCCTGTAGTATATGAATCAAGTCCGTATTATGCTGGAACTGCAGGAGATGCTCCTGGATTATTTTGGGAAGTGAAGCACGAATTGGGTGCAAAACCAAAACCACGAACGCATGTAGAAGTGCAAAGAAGAGGTGAACGTCCAATCATTTCAAATTCGCAGGTTAAAACTTGGGTCCCAAGAGGGTATATTGTGGTACACTCTTCTTCGCCAGGAACAGGTTTGTCTGATGGCGCTCCAACTGTGGGTGGCAAAAACGAATCTTTAGCTCCCAAAGCTGTGATTGATTGGCTAAATGGACGTGCAAAAGGATTTACATCAAGAGAAGGAACTGAAGAAGTAACCGCTTTTTGGTCAACAGGAAAAGTAGGAATGACAGGTACTTCTTATAACGGAACAATTCCGTTAGCAGCTGCAACTACTGGCGTTGAAGGTTTAGAAGCAATTATTCCTGTTGCTCCAAATACTTCCTATTATCATTATTATCGTTCCAATGGTTTGGTGCGTTCTCCTGGAGGATATTTAGGCGAAGATATTGATGTGTTGTACGATTTTATTCACAGTGGAAAAGAAGAAAACAGAGCAAAAAACAACAAAGTAATTCGAGATACTGAAATGGCAAATGGAATGGATAGAATTACAGGAGATTACAATGATTTTTGGGCTGGTCGTGATTATTTGAATCAAATGCAACCTATGAAAGCAGCTTTATTGATGTCTCATGGTTTTAATGATTGGAATGTAATGCCAGAGCACAGCTATAGAATCTATAAAAAAGCCTCTGAAATGGGCTTGCCAACTCAGATTTTTTATCACCAAAATGGTCATGGAGGTCCACCTCCAATTTCGATGATGAATCGTTGGTTTACACGTTATTTACATGGCATAGAAAATGGTGTTGAAAACGATCCAAAAGCCTGGATTGTAAGAGAAAATGACAAAATGGACAATCCAACTTCTTATAAAAATTATCCAAATCCGGATGCAGAAAATTTGACTTTTTATCTTGGAAAAGGAGCTCCAAAAGTAGGAAGTTTATCTATCAATAATTCCAATGATAAAAGCAAAGAAACGTTGGTGGACAATTATTCATTTTCAGCAGAATCATTAGCAAAAGCGGATGAAACCAATCATCGTTTGTTGTATGTGAGTCCCATTTTAAAAGAAGACCTACACATTTCAGGTTTGGCATCAATTACTGTAAAAGCAGCAAGTTCAAAAGCTGCTGTAAATTTATCTGTGTATTTGGTTTCATTACCTTGGAATGAAGGAAGAGGCTCAAAAATTACGGATAATATCATCACTCGTGGTTGGGCAGATTTGCAGAATTATCAATCAATTTCTAAAAGTCAACCCTTAAAAGTTGGTAAATTTTATGAAATGACTTTTGACTTTCAGCCTGATGATCAAATCATTAAAAAAGGACAACAAATTGGTTTGCTAATTTTTTCAAGCGATAGCGAATACACTTTATTGCCAAAACCAGGTACTGAATTGACAATTGATTTGTCTGGAACAATTTTAAAAATTCCAGTTGTTGGTGGAGAAAATGCTTTTAAAAAAGCAACAGAATAATCAAAATTATTGATGCGACTTTTATTTTTCATTGTATTAGTTTGTAATCAAGTTTTATTCGGTCAAACTATGGAAAATCATCTCTGGAAAAACAGGGTTTTATTGATATTTACTGAGGATAAAAATAGTGCTGATTATCAGCAACAAATATCTTTACTAGAAAAAGAAAACAATGAATTGAAAGATCGAAAATTGGTCGTTTACAGTTTTACAAAAACTGATTTTCTCTTTAATTTTGAAAGCACTTGGAGAAATTCGAGCGAACTTTTTACCAAATTCAATCCTAAAAAAGCCAATTTTAAAATTTGGTTAATTGGTTTGGATGGCGGAATCAAATTGGCGCAAACAACGAATTTATCAACAGAAAAATTGTTTGCTATTATTGATGGAATGCCTATGAGAAAAAGAGAAATGTCAACAAAAAATAACTGACTACAATGAATTACGATATCATTATTATTGGTGCAGGATTATCTGGAATTGGAGCTGCTTGTCATTTACATCGCAAAAATCCCACAAAGACATACAAAATTTTAGAAGCTAGAGAAGAAATTGGTGGCACTTGGAGCTTGTTTAAATACCCTGGAATTCGTTCAGATTCAGATATGTACACATTTGGTTACTCTTTTAAAACTTGGAATGATGACAAATCATTTGCTGATGCTCCATCCATTTTAAGCTATTTAAACGAAGCATCTAAAGAATATAAGGTCAAAGAACATATTGAATTCAATCAAAAAGTAATTTCCTATAATTTTGATACTACCAAGCAATTATGGACGGTTACAACAATTCATCCAACCACAAAAAGCGAACAGTATTTTACTGCTCAATTTATTTTCAATTGCAGTGGATATTACAATTATGACAACGGATATACACCTGATTTTAAAGGATTAGCCGATTTTAAAGGAGCTTTTTTTCATCCACAAAAATGGGATCAAAGTATTGATTATACCAATAAAAAAGTTGTTGTTATTGGTAGTGGAGCTACTGCTGTAACAATTGTACCCGCAATTGCGAATGCTGTTGAAAAAGTAACCATGTTGCAACGTTCGCCAACCTATATTGCAGCTTTACCTAATAAAGATAAAATTGCAAAAACCATAAAAAAAATATTCCCCAAAAAGATTGCGCACATGTTTGTAAGGGCAAAAAATATTTTGGCTGACATGATTTTTTACAATCTCTGCCGAAAATATCCTGAAACCATGAAAAAGTTTATCTTAAAAGGTATCAAAAAACAATTGGGAGATTTTCCTGTAGACACTCATTTTTCTCCTAATTATAATCCTTGGAATAAGCGTTTTTGTTTGGTGCCTGATGGTGATTTTTTCAAAGCCATCAAAAAAGGAAAAGCTTTTGTTGAAACCGATACTATCGATACTTTTGTAGAAAACGGCATCCAATTAAGTTCTGGTAAAACCTTAGAAGCAGATATTGTTATCAGTGCCACAGGTTTGCAATTATTGCCTTTTGGAGGCGCAAAAATCAAAATTGATTCAGTTGATTTTGACATTACACAACAATTTGTTTACAAAGGTTTGATGCTTAGTGAGCTACCTAATTTTTTCATTTTTGCAGGATACACCAATGCTTCATGGACGTTGAAAAGCGATTTGACAAGCGAATATATTTCGAGAGTGTTGAAGTATATGGATAAAAATAATTTTAAAAGTTTTAAAGCCTCTATAATTGAAGATTCTTTAGGCGAATTGCCATTGATCAACTTAGATTCTGGATATATTCACAGAGCAAAAAATATATTACCAAAGCAAGGAACCCAATTTCCTTGGCGTTTGTATCAAAATTATATACTAGATTATAAAGTGTTGCGCATAAATTCAATCAAAGACAAGCGTTTGCAATTTCGATAAATCATCTATTTTTGCAACATGTTTAGACCCAGAATTGAATTAGAAGATGATGACTTTTATCTAAATGATGAAGGTTTTAAAGTTTTTACAGAAAAATACCACCTAAAAAGAGGCTATTGTTGCAAAAGCGGCTGTAAACATTGCCCTTTTGGATATGATAAAAAAACAGACTCTTTTATAAAATGAGTGTATTACTTTCAAAAAAGAACGTTAAAACATTGGTTTGTTTGGGTAAAGTATAGGTTGCTTTCTTAAGTTTTACTTATTAAACCTTTATATTTGAAAAATTAAAATTCAAATTATGCAAAAAATCATTACTACTTTTCTTCTAGTTTTTTCAATTTCTTTATTTTCACAGGAAAAAGTGGAAGATGATTTTGAGGGAAATGGCACCATTTCATCTTGGGATGCAGATGCCACCACAATCAATGCTTCATTTGCAAATCCTTTTAAAACAGGAATCAATACTTCAAATACCGTTTTAAGATATCAAGATAATGGAGGACAGTATGCCAATGTGAAATTTGATGTTCCTAAAAATTTCGATTTATCAGAAAAACACACTTTTTCTCTTAAAATTTATGTGCCTTCAAGTGGCATCACAGGAAATCAAACCAATCAAATTTCATTAAAATTACAGAATAATAAAATTAATGCTCCTTGGTCAACACAATCAGAGATTATCAAAACAATTTCTTTGAATACTTGGCAAACAGTAACGTTTGATTTTAAAAATGACACCTATATAAATCTAGATTCAAATTCTCCAATTCCAACTAATAGAACCGATTTCAACAGAGTTTTATTACAAGTAAATGGTGAAAATAACACAGATCAAGTAATTGCTTTTATTGATGATTTTTTATACGATGGTACACTTCCAGAAAGCAATAACAATAACACCGACATTAACTTTGACACCTTAGTTTGGTCTGATGAATTTGATGGAAATGGGGCAATTGATGCAGCAAAATGGCATCATCAAGTAATACCTATTATTGGAGGAACTACTTGGGCAAATGGAGAAATTCAACATTACACAGACAGAACAGATAATTCTTACCAAAGCAATGGGACATTAAAAATTGTAGCTAAAAGAGAAAATTACACATTTAATAATGTTACCAAGAATTTTACATCGGCAAGACTCAACTCTAAATATGCTTTTACCTATGGTAAAGTTGAAATTAGAGCCAAAATGCCTTTTGGAGTTGGTACTTTTCCAGCTCTTTGGATGTTAGGCCAAAATATTACTGAAACAGGAGGTTATTTTGCAGCAACTCATGGAACAACTCCTTGGCCAGATTGTGGAGAAATTGACATTATAGAACATTGGGGAGATAATCAAAACTTTGTACAAAGCGCTTTACACAATAGATCAAGTTTTGGAGGAACAATCAATAAAGGGGGTAGAATGATTGCAAATGCGTCTACTGAGTTTCATACATATACCCTTTATTGGGATGCTAATAAAATGGTTTTTAGTGTAGATGACATTGTACATTACACCTATGAACCTTCGCCTAAAAATATTCAAAATTGGCCTTATGATGCTCCACAATATTTGCTTTTTAATGTTGCAATGTTACCAAATGTAACCAGTTCATTTACTGAAAGTGCTATGGAAATTGATTATGTAAGAGTGTATCAAACAGCTAGTTTAGGAATTAATGACAATACTCTTAAAGATAAAAACATTAAGATTTTTCCAAATCCAGTTCATAACCAATTAGAAATACAATTTGCGAATCTTACTGACGCTTATCAAGGTGCTATTTATGATTTAACTGGAAAAAAAGTACATTCTTTTAATCAACAAGCTTCAAAAAATAGTATTGATGTATCTTTTTTAAAAGATGGATTTTATGTACTTAATATTCAATCTGGCAGTTTTTCTAAGAACTTTAAAATCATAAAGAACTAAACAAAAAACTATCTTTTTGATTTTGAATAATTTATTTGAAATAAATCGTAAAACATAAAATATTTTATGTATATTTAGAGACTAATATATACTCAAAATGTCTCATTTACGTCAATTAAAAAGCTACAAAAAACATCTCCAAGAAAGATATGTAAAACTTTTAGAAATGTCATGTAGCTACAGTTTTGAAGATGAGAGTAAAAGTGATTTGGCAGCTTTTAAAGCAATGAAATTAAAAGAAAAATTAAATCAAGTAAATTATCTAGATAGAGAACTTAGTTTATAATATTTTTTGCCAAAATCCCTAACTCAATATTTTTTCCATTGCTAACTGTAATCTTATAGCTTGTTCTTGTGCCTTTTCAGCAAAATCTTTTCCTGAAGAAGCATAGATGATTTCGCGTGAAGAATTGATTAGCAATCCAATTTGTGAATTCAAACCAAATTCACAAACATCTTCTAATTTGCCACCTTGAGCCCCAACTCCTGGAACCAATAAAAATGAGTTTGGAACTATTTTTCTGATTTCTTTGAAATAATCAGCTTTTGTTGCACCAACAACATACATTAGGTTTTCTGAATTTTTCCAAGTTTTTGAAGTTTCTAAAACCTGTTTATACAATTCATTTTTATCAATTTTCTTTGTTTGAAAATCAAAAGCACCCTCATTAGAGGTAAGTGCTAACAAAATAGTATGTTTGTCTGGAAATGCTAAAAATGGTTCCACAGAATCTTTCCCCATATAAGGTGCAACTGTCACAGAATCAAACCCTAAATCTTCAAAAAAAGCTTTTGCATACATGCTTGATGTATTTCCTATATCACCACGTTTTGCGTCAGCAATGGTGTAAAATTCAGGATAAAACTCGTTCAAATAATCTATTGTTTTTTTTAGAGATTGCCATCCTTTAATTCCATAAGCTTCATAAAAAGCCGTATTGGGTTTATAAGCCACACACAAATGATGCGTTGCATCAATAATGCTTTTGTTAAATTCGAAAATTGGATCATCAAAAGTTAATAAATGTGATGGAATTTTATGCAAATCAACATCCAAACCAATGCATAAAAATGATTTTTTTTGGCGTATTTGAATTTCAAGCTCTTTTGTCGTCATTGATTATAGTTAAGCACTGCAAAAGTACTTATTTTGTATTTTATTTGCACTCAATGATGTAAGTAATCCTATTTAAAAAAGACAAAAACATTCAAATCATCACAAAAAATGAAAAAATACAGCATAATATTACTACTTTTTTTAACAAGTTGCTCCTTTGAAACTCCCACAAAATTTTCTGAAAAAGCACTAAACGAAAATTTGATTAGCATCCAAAATGAAACTGTTTTATTCAAAGAAATCATCGAAAAATATCAAGGAAAAAAGGTGCTTATCAATGTTTGGGCTTCTTGGTGTGCTGATTGTATTAAAGGGTTACCTGAATTGAAAAAGATTCAAAAATCATATCCATCAGTGATATTTTTAAACATTTCTGTAGATGAAAACTCATTGGGTTGGAGAAAAGGAATTGAACGTTTTCAAATTTTAGGTGAACATTATAACCTACCCAAAGGAATGAAAAATGGAGATTTGGTCGATTTTTTAAATTTACGTTGGATTCCTAGATACATTATTGTAGATGAAAAAGGAAGTATTTCACTTTTTAAAGCCACAAAAATTACTGATGAACGCATTTTAGCGACAATAAAAACGAATTAATACATCGTTTTAGTAAGTATTTTAAAATCTACAACCGATGTTGGCATCAATTTTATAACTTTACATATCATTTCAAATAGTATAATTATGAGAAAAAAAATAGTCGCTGGAAATTGGAAAATGAATAATGGCGTTAAAGAAACGAGCCAGCTTATCCGAAAAGTAAAAAAATCGATTGCTGATTTAGAGTTAAATAATGCGAGAGTTATTGTTGCTCCATCGTTTGTAAATCTAGTTGGAGCAATCAAAAGTGCCAAAGATTCAAAAATTGAAGTGGCTGCGCAAAATATGCATCAAGCAAAAAATGGTGCTTTTACAGGAGAAATATCCGCAGAAATGTTGCAATCAATTGGTGTAAAAACAGTAATTCTTGGTCATTCTGAAAGAAGACAATATTTTGGTGAAGATGATGAATTAATCGCTAGAAAAATTGATGCTGCATTGGCAAACGATTTAGAAGTAATATTTTGTTTTGGTGAATTATTGGAGCAAAGAAAATTAGACAACCACTTGTTAGAAGTAGGAAGCCAATTAAAAAACACTTTGTTTCACTTAAAGGCTGCTGATTTTAAAAATATCATTTTAGCTTATGAACCTGTTTGGGCAATTGGAACAGGTGAAACTGCGACTCCAGATCAAGCGCAAGAAATGCATGCTTTTGTTAGAAATGTATTGGCTAAAAAGTTTGGTCAAGAAACAGCTGATTCTGTTTCCATTTTATACGGAGGAAGTGTAAAAGCATCAAATGCCGAAGAAATTTTTTCAAAACCAGATGTCGATGGTGGTTTAATTGGAGGTGCATCTTTGGTTGCTGAAGATTTTGTAGCCATTATCGAAGCAATTTAAAGTCAAGTTTTTGTAAAACTTCCTCTAAAATACAATAAATTTGCGTCAAGATTTTAATTAGAAATCTTGACGCTTTTTTTATGGATAATATTTATATTGAATACGATTTTAAAATTTCACCAAAAGAACCTGCAACCGAAATTTTAGTTGCCGAATTAGGAGAAGTAGGTTTCGAAAGTTTTGTTGAAAATGAAACAGGAATGCTTGCCTACATTCAAAAAAACGATTGGTTTGAAACTATTTTGGATGATATTTTTATTCTAAATTCTGATGAATTCGAAATTGAATATGATTTTCATGAAGTAGCACAAACCAACTGGAATGAAGAATGGGAAAAGAATTTTGAACCCATTCAAGTTGATGATTTGGTAAGTATTCGAGCGCCATTTCATGAAAATCCAAACTTACAATATCAAATTATCATCGAACCAAAAATGAGTTTTGGTACTGGTCATCACGAAACTACACACATGATGATTCAGCATTTATTAGAGCTCGATTTAAAGAATAAAAAAGTGTTAGACATGGGTTGTGGCACTGGAATTTTAGCCATTTTTGCTGAAATAAAAGGTGCAAAACCTATTGATGCAATAGATATTGACGAATGGTGTTATACCAATTCTATCGAAAATGTTGAGCGCAATAATTGCAATCATATTACTGTTTATCAAGGAGATGCATCACTTTTAACTAACCAAAAATATGATGTGATAATTGCCAATATCAATAGAAATATTTTGTTAGCGGACATGAAAATATATACAAATTGTTTAGAAAAAGACGGAATTTTGTTGTTAAGTGGGTTTTATGAAGAAGATTTACCAATCATTGATGAAGAAGCTTCTAAAAATCAACTAAAATTACAGAAAACAAAAACTAAAAATCAATGGCTTTCAGCACATTATAAAAAACAATAATTTTTATTTATTTTTATTGCATGGGAACTAAAGAAAAAATTCAAGATGAAGTTGACGTTTTAGAGCAAGAAACGCATCAACATGAAATTGTGTTACACAATGACGATGTGAACACTTTTGAGTTTGTAATTGAATCGCTTATAAATGTTTGTGAACATACGTTAGAACAAGCTGAACAATGCACCTATTTAGTCCATTATAAAGGAAAATGCACCGTAAAATCTGGTGAATTGAAAGATTTAGAACCAAGATGTTCAAAACTATTGCAACTTGGCCTATCAGCAGAGTTGATATAAAAAAGAATGGAAAACATATTCAAATACTACCAATTTTCAGATTTCTTTAAAGATACATCTGGAACATTTTCCTCGAATGAAATTAGTTTTACAGAATTAAACGAAACTCATTTTCTCATTTTCGAAAAAACAGCAACAACCTACAATCTTTATGTTGCCAGATTTAAAAACAAAAAAGAAATTGGAAAAATTGCTCCAGAAATTATAGAAGTTTTGGTAACTAATTATGACAAGAGCATTCCTGAGCACAGAATGGCATTAAAACAATATTTTGCTGAATAAAAAGTATAAAAAAAACTCATCTAATAAGATGAGTTTTTTGTGACCTCGACAGGATTCAAACCTGTAACCTTCTGAGCCGTAATCAGATGCGCTATTCAGTTGCGCCACGAGGCCTTAAAGCGGGTGCAAATATACTGCCTATTTTTTAAAATAGAAAATCTATTTTTAACTTTCTGAGTTTAATGTCAACTTATACGTTTCTAAAATTTTTTGTGCTTCTGCTAATTGTGAAGATTGCACATGAATTTCAACAGCATTCATAAATTCGCCAAAACCTGCTAAACGTGCTGATTCAAATCGATCTTTGATAATATATCTGATTCCTTGTTCTTCTAAAAGAGTTGTTAACCCATTTATAATGATGGTAGAGCTAGTAAAAAGTTTTTGATATTCATTTTTCATAAGTAACGATTTTTTAGCATAAAAATTAACATGAAATGATATGTTGATCTATTTATACATCTTTAGACATTCATCCATAAAGATACACAATTCTAAATTAATCTAGAGCTTTCATAGTGACATAAGCTCTCCATCCAATGATTATTAATTGCAATTTTGTAGCTTTGGTAATATCCAACCTTTTTTTTGTGTATGATGGCAATATCAATTTATTGACTTTTGCCAAAATTTTAAAGCATTTTTTCTCCATTATTGTATCGAAAGATAGCCAAAGTTACTAAAAATAGACTTTAAATTTGATTTTTATTTTATTCAATAAAACTCTTAAATAAATGACAAAATTCATCTAAATCATACCTCTTCATTTCTAAATCGAATAAGGAACGTGTATCTTCGTGAAAAATTAAAAACATGAATTTTTTATTAGTAATTGTTGGATTAATTTTATTGGTTTTAGGAGGAAATTGGTTGTTAAAATCGGCTGTAGCACTCTCATTAAAACTCAATATTTCTAAAATAGTGATAGGAATGACAGTGGTTTCATTTGCGACCTCAGCTCCTGAGCTAATTGTTAGTATAAATGCCGCAATGAATGGAGCCTCTGATTTGGCATTAGGAAATGTAGTTGGATCTAACATAGCAAATATTTCTTTGATTCTCGGAGTTACCTTACTTTTTGGCTCTATGGAAGTTCAAAAAAGTTTTTATAAAACAGATTGGCCTGTGATGATGATTGCATCAATAATTCTGTTTTACTTTTTATCTAACGATCAAATCATTACAAGATACGAAGGTGTTATTTTTGTGTCAATTTTAATCGCATTTTTAATTTTTCTTCTACGATTTCAAAACACAACAATCTCAGATGAAATCCCAAATGATGTAGAAACTTTACCTTTTTATAAAATTGTTTTTTTTCTAACTTTGGGTGCAGTTGGTCTTTGGGGAGGTTCAGAATTTTTAATTTCTGGAGCAACTTCATTAGCAAAAGATTTTGGAGTTAGTGATCGTGTTATTGGGGTTACTGTTGTTTCAATTGGCACGAGTATTCCCGAATTAGCAGCTTCAATCATTGCAATTATTAAAAAAGAAAAAGCGATTTCTCTTGGTAATTTAGTTGGTTCTAATATTTTTAATATCCTTGGTGTACTTGGAATTACAGCTATAATTACTCCTATTACAGTCATAGATCAAAAGTTTTTAACCAATGATATTCTTTGGATGTTAGCCACTTCTTTGCTCATTTTACCTCTTGTTTTTTTACCGAAAATATGGAAATTGAATTGGATTGATGGCGTTGTTTTGTTATTTATTTACTCAGGATTTGTATATTGGACGCTATAAATTCATCACATGAAAAACTTATTATTTATAGCTATTTTATCATTTCTTTCGTGCAATTCTCAAGGAAAAAGATCCTTGGTTGGCGATACTGAATATCAGCAAAAACTTAACTCAAGTTTTAAAGATGCCTCAACTTCTCCTTTAAAACCATCTGATTTAAAAAAATTTAAAGGACTTGATTTTTTTCCAGTTGATTCATCTTATGTTGTGAAAGCAACACTTGTAAAAACCAAAAATGCACCCGTTTTTGAAATGGCAACAACCACTGATAGAAAACCCTTATACAAAGAATTTGGAATCTTATTTTTCAAATTAAAAGGTGTAGATTGTCAATTAACCATTTATCAAAGTCAAGACGATTTGAGAGATGAAAAATATAAAAATTACTTGTTTTTGCCTTTTACAGATGATACTTCAGGCAATGAATCTTATGGAGGAGGACGTTATATGGATGTAATGACTACTGATATTGCTAATGATAATACCCTAATTTTGAATTTTAACAATACTTACAATCCATATTGTGCTTACAATGAAAAGTATTCTTGTCCTTTAACTCCCAGAAAAAATCACTTGAATTTAGAAATTAAAGCAGGGATTAAAAAGTTTAAAAAAGACTAAGGATTGATGGATATTTCTTCATTCAAATCCAATTCAATAGCGTTTTTTAAGTTTTCTAAATGCAGCTTTCTTACTCTTAATTTTGTAGCAGCATGTGCAATTGGATTAAGTTTTGCAAACATTTTAGCAGTTGCAACTGCAGTTGCAATCAACTCACTTTCAGGCACAATTACATCTAAAAAACCAGCAGAAATTGCTTCTTTCGGATTGTAAATCTCTGCATTATTGACACTTCTATTCAAAAAAACTTCAGACATTCGCGCTTTGGCAATCGCAATTCCTGCATGATGCATGGTAATTCCAATTTGCACTTCGTTCAAACCAATTTTAAAATCACCTTCCACACCAATTCTATAATCAGCTGAAAGTAATAAAAAAGCTCCTTTTGCGATGGCATGACCATTACAAGCCACAATGATTGGCTGTGGAAAAGACAACATTCTGAGTGATAATTTAGAACCCTTTGTTACTAATTCTTTGGCAGATGCTGGAGATTTTGTCATCACTTTCAAATCAAATCCTGCAGAAAATATTCCAGAAATTCCAGTTAAAATAACTACTAAACTGTTTTTCTCAGCTTCGTCTAAATAAAAATTGATTCCCTCAATAACCTCATGAGAAATGGCATTTGCTTTTCCGTTATTGATACCAATAATTGCATAATTTTCTGCGGAATGATAGCTTACAAAATCGTTCATTTACTTTACTTGTTTTTGATTTTTAAGAATTTCTGTTTAGAAATCTGATTTACTCAAACTTTAAATCTTCAATATCTCTCCAATTTCTTTTATCTACTACAGTTCCTTCGTTTAAAATTACGATACCAGGATTTGATCTGATGATCGTTTTTAAAGTTGTTTCATCACAAAATAAAAAATCAAAAGGCAAGTCAAACTTTTTGATGGTCATTTGTAAAATATCAGAAAAAGAGGCTGAAGCTCCATATACTTTATAGCCTTTTTTAATGGCTTTGTCTGCCATTTTTTTGATGTCGGGAAACGCTTCAAAATCGGCTTTATCCAAATTATAGGCAATTACAAGCACTACTTTTTTCATTTTTAAAATCTCAGGAGCTAAATCATTCTGAGAATCTTCTAACATAAAATCGTGCACTTTTGGCAAACTTCCATCTTCTGGATATTCCATTCCTTTTGGAATGTTTTTTCCAATGGCATAAGGTCTAAAATCGATAATTGGCAAATGTGCTAACACATAATAGGTGATAAAACTTGAAATAATCAATGACCAAAAAACAACTTTTCCAGGAAAATATTTTGATTTTAAAGGTGTAATTAATTTGGTTTTGTAGCTTAAAAAGAAAATCAAAACTGTTAAAACAACATCTTTGTAAAATGTTTGCCAAGGTGTTAATTTGATAGCGTCTCCAAAACATCCACAATCTGTAACTTTATCAAAATAAGCAGAATAGCCTGTCAAGAAAAAAAAGAAAATGACCATTATCAACAAACTTCTAACGGTAAATTTTGGTTTCCATCCTACCAAAAGTGCTACACCTAAAAGGATTTCTGCAATGATTAGAAAAATGGCAAATGGCAAAGCATACGGAATTAAAAACGGTATATTCAATACACTTTCTGAAAAGTATTCTTCGAATTTATATTGAGAGCCTATTGGATCTACCAATTTTACAAATCCTGAGAAAATAAATAAAACTCCAACTATAAATCTAGTAATATGAACAAGTATTTTCATCTAAAATTTAGTTATTAAGGTGAATTAACGCAAAAACTGAATAATTTATCATGTCTTGATAATTGGCATCAATTCCTTCAGAAACCAAGGTTTTTCCTTGATTATCCTCTATTTGTTTAACACGTAATATTTTTTGCAAAATTAAATCTGTCAAACTAGAAACACGCATATCACGCCAAGCTTCGCCATAATCATGATTTTTATTCAACATCAATTCTTTAGTGATTTTTAAGTGCTTATCATACAAAGCTGTTGCTTCTTCAACCGATAAATCAGGGTTTTCAGAAACGCCTAAATCCAACTGAATCAATGCCATTAAAGAATAATTGATGATGCCAATAAACTCAGGTATTTCTCCTTCATCTACTTTTCTAACCGAATTTTCTTGTAATTGACGAATTCTTTGGGCTTTGATAAAAATTTGATCTGTCAACGAAGGCAAACGCAAAATACGCCATGCACTTCCATAATCAGCCATTTTTTTGATGAATAAACTTCGGCAATCTTCAATGACTGCATCATATTGTTTTGAGGTATCTTGCATTTTAAAATTGAAAGTAATTGCGTAAAAATAGTAAATCTTAAAACCTTTTCATTTATTTTTACCCTAAATTTATTTTTTATTTTATGAAACGATTGGTTGTTTTTTGTGGCTCGAGTTTAGGATTTAATGAAATCTATAAAAATGCTGCCATAGAGCTTGGAAATTATTTTGTAAAAGAAAATATCGAATTGGTTTATGGAGGTGGAAAAATAGGAATGATGGGAATTTTATCTGACACAATTTTAGAAAAAAACGGAAAAGTAATTGGCGTAATTCCAAAATTATTAGAAAAAGAAGAAGTCGTTCATACAGGTGTTGAGGAAATGATTGTGTGCAAAAAAATGAGCGAACGAAAAGTAATTATGAGCAAATTGGTTGATGGATATTTGACACTTCCTGGAGGTTTTGGAACTCTTGATGAACTCTTTGAAGCACTGACTTTAAACCAATTACAAGTTGAACAAAAACCTGTTGGATTGCTAAATGTGAATGGTTTTTTTGATGCCTTATTACTACAAATTGACACAATGATCAAAGAAGGATATATTAAACCTGAAAACAAAAATTTATTGTTAATTGACACAACTGTAGAGGGTTTAATGCAACAAATGCATCAATACAAAGCGCCTAAAAAAGGAACTGTTATTCAAAAAATAGTAAAATAAAATGACCATAAACTGCAAAGGAAAATTAATAGATGTTGCTGAACCAAAAGTGATGGGAATTTTAAACATCACACCAGACTCATTTTTTGATGGTGGAAAATACAAAAACGAAGCTGACATTCTTTTTCAAACCGAAAAAATGCTGAATGAAGGTGCCACATTTATTGATGTTGGTGCATATTCATCAAGACCTGGAGCTGCTCACATTTCTGAAAAAGAAGAGTTGAATAGAATACTTCCTGTAATTGATTTATTGGTAAAAAATTTTCCTGAAATCATCATTTCTGTGGATACTTTTCGAAGTGAAATTGCCAGAAAAACAATTGAAAATGGTGCAGCTATCATCAATGATATTTCTGGAGGAAAAATGGATGAAAACATGTTTCAAACAGTGGCTGATTTGCAAGTTCCTTATATTTTAATGCATATGTTAGGAACACCTCAAAACATGCAACAAAACCCTGTTTATGAAGATGTTACAAAAGAAATTATTCACTTTTTTTCTGAACAAATTTTTAAATTACATCAACTAAGAGTGAATGATATTATCATTGATATGGGTTTTGGTTTTGGAAAAACAGTTGCTCATAATTACGAAATTCTTAAAAATTTAGCCCTTTTTAAAAATTTAGATGCTCCAATCTTAGTAGGAGTTTCAAGAAAATCGATGTTGTATAAACCATTGGAAATTTCTGCAAATGAAGCGCTTAATGCAACCACAGTTGCCAACACAATTGCTCTTTTAAATGGTGCATCTATTTTACGAGTTCATGATGTAAAAGAAGCTGTAGAGGCTATCAAAATTGTAAATCAACTGAAAGCAAATGAATGTTAATAGGAGATTGAAAGTCAAGAAAAATATCCCTATTTTTACCTCAAATCAAAATAGCTAAATGTTAGAATTTATTCCTTTTTCATTTTTAGATCTGTTGGATATATTGCTTGTTGCAATGTTGTTGTACTACATTTATAAATTACTAAAAGGAACTGTTGCTATCAATATTTTTATAGGAATTGCGCTGATTTTTATCATTTGGAAAATTACACAAGCCTTAAAAATGGAAATGCTTAGTAGTATTTTAGGTTACTTGCTTTCAGGTGGAGCAATTGCTTTGATGATCGTTTTTCAACAAGAAATTCGAAAATTTTTATTGATGATTGGAACAACAAATTTCTCTAACAAACGAAGTTTTTTAAAACAATTAAAGTTTTTACAATCTGAAATTAGTCCAGAAATTGATACTGAAAGCATTTTAAAAGCTTGTACCAACTTATCAAAAACCAAAACTGGTGCTTTGATTGTAATTGAAAGAACCAATAGTTTAGACTTTTTAATCAATACTGGTGATGCCATTAACGCACTTATTAACAATGTGATTTTAGAAAGTATTTTCTTTAAAAACAGTCCATTGCATGATGGTGCTACAATTATTAGAGATAATTATATTGTAGCTACTAGAGTCGTTTTGCCAATTTCTGACAGTTCTAAAATTCCTTCTCGTTTTGGATTAAGACACAGAGCTGCACTCGGAATTAGTGAAAAAACAGATGCAGTTTGCTTACTTGTTTCAGAAGAAACCGGAGAAATATCCTACATTAAAGATGGTGAGTTTGTACTTTATACCACTCCAGAGGAATTGAATGAAAAACTAAAAAAGGATTTAATTTAAGTTCGTTTTAAGAAACTTGTTCCAAGCTAAATTGCTTATCATATAAGTTTTTATAATAGCCATTTTCTTTTTCAAGTAGTTCATAATGAGTTCCTTCTTCAACAACCAATCCTTTATCCATGACCAAAATTTTATCTGCTTGTTTGATAGTTGCTAATCTGTGAGCGATTACAATAGAAGTTCTACCCTTAGTAATTTTTTCAGTAGCAAACTGAATCATTTGCTCAGAATTTGCATCCACAGAAGAAGTTGCTTCATCTAAAATTAAAATACTTGGTTTGCTTACATAGGCTCTTAAAAATGCAATTAGTTGGCGTTGTCCAGAAGACAACATTGCGCCTCTTTCTTTTACATTATAATGGTAACCTCCTGGTAATGTGTTTATAAAATCATGAATCCCAATCTGCTTTGCGGCATTTTCAACATCTTGCAAACTGATATTTTCATCTTTTAAAGTGATGTTATTCAAAATAGAATCTGAAAATAAAAAGACATCTTGCAGTACAATGGCAATTTGATTTCGCAAACTCTCTAAGGTATAATTCTCTACAGAAACACCATCAACAAAAATAGTTCCTGAATCAATTTCATAAAATCGATTGATAAGGTTTATAATGGTAGATTTTCCTGCACCTGTTGCACCAACAATGGCAATGGTTTGTCCACTTTTTACATCAAAAGAAACGCCTTTTAACACTTCTTCTCCTTGTACATAACTAAATCTTACGTTATCAAAAATGATATTTCCTTTTAAATTCGCAGCTTCCAAAGTGCCATTTTTTGCAATGCTGCTATGAGTGTCAATGACTTTAAAAACACGTTCGCCAGCAACAATACCCATTTGCAATTGGTTGAATTTATCAGCAATTTGTCGTAAAGGCCTAAACAACATTTGGGCAAATTGAATAAAACCCATAATCATTCCAACTGAAATTCCTGAATTTTGAATAGCTTGTCCACCACCAAACCAAACAATCAAACCTATACCTATTGAGGATAAAATTTCGGCTATTGGAAAAAACACTGAATAATACCAAATCGTTTTGATATTCGCGACTTTATGTTTGTCATTAATTTCTTTAAAGTTTTGATATTCAATATGTTCTCTATTGAAAAGCTGCACAATTTTCATTCCTGTAACACGCTCTTGTACAAATCCATTTAAATTAGCCACTTGATTTCTTACTTCCTGAAAAGTTGCTTTAATAGCTACTTGAAAAACCTTGGTTGCATAGACCAAAATTGGTAAAACAGACATTGTAATTAAGGCTAATTTCCAATCTAAAAAAAGCATTATTCCTGCAACAGCAAGCATTTTAAGAACATCACTTAAAATTGTAAATACTCCATTACTAAAAAAGGCAGCAATTGTTTCGATATCTGATACGACTCTTGTTACTAATTTACCAACAGAATTGGTATCAAAATAAGACATCTTAAATTTTAAAATATGCCTAAAAATATGAGCTCTCATATCTCTTATGATATGTTGGCCCACCCAATTTGCATAATAAATAAATACAAATTGCAGAAAAACTTCTGCAAATAAAATTCCCAACATCAATAAAGAATAGTTTAACAAACCAACTTTATCTTTGGAAATCATATATTTATCAACAGTGTCAATTAAAATATAGGGAGTTAAAATGGAAAAAAGCGCCAATAATATGGTTGATGATGATGCAATAAAAAAGTACAAGCGATAACGTTTTGCAAAACTCATGAGTCTTGAAAAAATTTGCATATCGAAAGCTTTTCCTGAATTCTCTGACAAAATTTAATATTTTATGTTGGTTAAAAATAATCCTTTTGCGGGTACTGATAACCCAGCATTGCTGCGATTTTTACTTTCAATGATTTTTCGAAAATCATCAATTGAAATTTTATCTAAGCCAACATCTATTAAAGTTCCTACAATGGCTCTTACCATATTTCTTAAAAACCGATTTGCTGAAATTGTAAATGTTAATTCGTTACCATTTTGTACCCAAAATGCTTCAAAAATATTACAATTAAAGGTATGAACATTGGTTTTCACTTTCGAAAAACATTGAAAATCTTCATACTCCATCAATAATTTTGCAGCTTCATTCATTTTAGTTAGATTGGGTTTTAATGAATGAATTTGCCAAGAAAAATCCAATAAAAATGGATTTCTTCCTAACCAAATTTTATATTGATATGTTCTGCTTACCGCATCAAAACGGGCGTGTTTTTGGTCATCAACCAAAAAAACTTGATAAACTGCAATATCATCAGGCAAAATAGAGTTTAGCTTAAAAACAATATCCTCTGCAATTTCATTTTCAACATCAAAATGTGCATACATTTGCGAAGCATGCACGCCAGTATCTGTTCTTCCTGCTCCAACAACTTCGATTTTTTTACGAAAAATAGTGCTTATTGCATCATTTAATTTTTCTTGAACAGAAATCGCCTCAGGTTGAATTTGCCAACCATGATATTTTTTCCCATTGTACGAAAACTCTATAAAATATCTCAAGAAAGTTTGTTTTTAGAGGGTTCAAAATTACGGAATTTATTTTGTTATTCTTATTTTTGGATTGTGAAGAAAATCTTATTATTATCGGATACGCACAGTTTTATTGATGCTCAAATTATAAAATTTGTGAATCAGGCAGATGAAGTTTGGCATGCAGGAGACATTGGAGATTTATCAGTTACAGACCAACTGAGAGCAATTAAACCTTTACGAGCTGTTTACGGAAATATTGACGACGCCAATGCAAGATTAACATTTCCTTTGGATGAGAAATTTACTCTCGAAAATGTTTCAGTTTGGATGACTCATATTGGCGGATATCCGAACAAATACAGTATTAGAGTAAAAGATGAAATTCAGAAAAATCCACCTAAAATTTTTATTTCTGGACATTCGCATATTTTAAAAGTGCAGTTTGATCATAAACTGAATTTACTACACTTAAATCCCGGAGCTGCAGGGAAACACGGTTTTCATAAGATACGAACTATGTTGCGTTTTGAATTGAATGATGGAGATATTAAAAACTTAGAAGTTATAGAACTCGCTCAGCGTTTGTAATCACTTCTCTTTCTTGTATTGGCAACTCAATACTAACTTTAGTTCCATTTCCTTTTTTAGAATCAATACGAAAATGTCCCTGCATCATTTGAACCCTAGCTTCAATTTGATTGATGCCAATTCCGTTTTTCATAGCTATTTTTGATTTATCAAAACCAATTCCATCATCAGTAATTATCAAATAAATTTTATTATCTTTTTCGGATAATTGTATCAAAGCATTATTAGCCTGACTATGTTTGATAATATTATTAACAAATTCTTGAATAATATTATACGTTTTTATTTCAAAACTTTGATGATATCTTCTTAATTTGTTAAAGTCGGTATCAATTTGCAATTCAGAGTTGGTATATTTCTCTGCCATTTCTTTAATGGCGTATTTCAATCCAAATTTCAATAACACAGAAGAAATTAAAGTATGGGATAAATTCCTGATTTTTTCAGCTGCCTCATTAATAATTTGTTGTGTTTTTTCTATTTCTATAAGAGTTTCTCCATTGAATTGTTTTCTAGTTGCTTGTAAATGCAAACTTGCAGATGATAATAAAGCACTCACGTTATCATGCAAAGTTTCTGCAATGTCTTTTCGCTCTGTTTCTTTTCCGTCAATTGCGGCATTTAAAATTCGAACTTGAGATTCTGATTTTATTTTTTCTATTTTTTGTTCTTGTAAAAGTTCGGTTCTAGAAAGTTTGAGTTTCAAGTTTTTTTGGCGCATCATTGAAAACCCAATGATAAAAATGAATATAAAAATTGTAGCAACTCCAATTGTTATAACATTTCTTGTTTTTTCTTTTTCTTTTAAAAGCTTTACTTCTTGATTCTTTTGAAGTAATTTTTCTCTAGTATCAAAGTCATATTTAAAACCCAATTCTTCTATGATGCGTCGTATTTCTTTGTCACGTAATTTATCTTTTATCAAATAAGATTTTTCTTGATATTGATATGCTTCATAGTCTTTTAATTTGTACAAATTATAGGCTAAATTGAAATACAAATTATCTTTAATTCTTAGCGCTGTTTCAGTCGTATCGTTTTCAATTAAATCCAATGCTTTTTTATAATTCTTTTTAGCTTCATTAAATTTATTTTGATCTAGATAAATACTTGCTAAATTGCCTAATGAAGAAGCTTGATATATTGCATTATTATTCTTTTCATGGATTTTAAGGGCTTTAATTGCATATTCTTTAGCTAGATCGTACAAAGAATCTTGTCTGTAAATTCCTGATAAATTAGAGTAGGCTTTTGCTTGAGTAGAGAGAGTTTTAAAATCTAGAGAATTTGTTTGAATTACTAAACCATAATATTTTTTTGCAGAATCTTTTTCACTATTTCTCAAAAATTGATTCGCAATTTTAAGATAAACAAATTCTATTTCAGAACCTTCATTTATATTTTTTATTTCAGAATAAACACTATTTGTTTTCTTTAATTTAATTGCCTTTTGATAGTGTAAAATTGATTTTGAATGATTGTTAATGTTGTTATAAATATCTCCAATAATTAAATTTACTTCATACAAATAATCAATATATTTTGAATCTTGAATATTTGAAGAATATTCAGAAATAAAATTTAAACTATTTTTCAAAGCAACTTCAAAATTTTTGTTTTTAAAATTTTCTAAAATTTTAGCATATTTTGAAGAAATTGAAGTTGAATCTTGTTCATAAAAAAAAGAAACCTTACTATGTAAGGTTTCCTCTATTGGGGGATTTATTGCATTAACTAGATAAGCACTTAAAAAAAATGCAATTGCAAATAAAAAACTATTCTTTTTCAATTATTTGTACGAATTAATTCTTTTTTAAAATTTGGGGGAATTTAAAATCGTTAATAATTATTCTTCAATAATAATAACTGGCTTTCTTATAGGAGTTAAATAATCATCAGTTTTAGCACCTGTGTTTCCAACATAATTTACAAAAACAATAGATAAAGGTTTACCTTCTTTTTTCTCAAGAGTTCTTGAATAATTTGTTTCTCCACCTTTACCGTTGTTTAAGTGAATTTCAAAGGCATCTTCTTTGTCATTGTGAACAAAATTTACAGCTACATTATTTTTTACTTCAAAAATAACATCATACAAACCATCATCATTTTTTGTAATGCTGTAAGATTTTAATTTTGAGTTCTCATTTCCTTTTGCTAAAGTAATGTTATCATCGTAAACAGTAATGCTTTTATTATTTATTTCATTATTAGTATCGACAAACCCAACTTTCAATTGGCTGTTATCAATCACTAATTGCTCCGCAATTTTTGTTGACAAATTATTTTCAGATGAGTATAAGTAGAATTGCTTATTACTTGATGTAGAATTTGAGACTTTGTCAACTTTTGTGTTTTCAGTAACATCAAAATCCATTGAATAAGCACCACTTGCATCTCTTTTAAGGGTGAAGTTTTTCAATAATTTTGCATTTGAATTTGATGGCATAATACCTTCTTCATTGCTTGAACATGAAGAAAAAACAAGTGAGGCAATAATTGCAAACGTTAATAATGTACTTTTTTTCATTTGATTTGGTTTTAAAATTTATTTAAAATGGTAGGCTTGCAGCGTATACTCTTGCAATAAATTGGGGGACAATTTTAAAAACCTTCATTAGGGGTAACTTTTTCAA
The DNA here is from genome assembly GCF_038024125.1 of Polaribacter gangjinensis. Taxonomy (NCBI): domain Bacteria; kingdom Pseudomonadati; phylum Bacteroidota; class Flavobacteriia; order Flavobacteriales; family Flavobacteriaceae; genus Polaribacter; species Polaribacter gangjinensis. Next base: position 2,577,193 of record NZ_CP150662.1, on the reverse strand, counting down.
GTTGAAGGTTTTTTTGGTATTTTTAAAATAGTTGGGGGATTATACTATTTTATTTTTTACAGCATACATTGCCAAGCCTACCGAATTTTTTACTTTTAACTTTTTTATTAAATTTTTTCTATGTGTTTCAACTGTTCTGGGACTAAGGTTTAGTTTATCTGCAATTTCTTGCGTGTTGTACTCTTTCGAAATCAATCTCATCACGTCAATTTCTCTATCTGAAAGTGCTTCTAATATAAAATTATCTGGCGCATTTCCAACCAATGGAGATTGACCTGTAAGTGATTTAAAAAGGCTTTTTTGAATATCACTACTAAAATATTGCTCTCCATTTGCAACTGCTTTAATCGCATTTACGATATGTTCGCCAGCACTATTTTTTGTAATATATCCATTGCAACCCAATCTTATTACCTCTTCTACAATTTTAATGTCATCATAACTTGAAAGAATTATTGTTTTTTGATTAATTTTTTTGTCTTTAAAATGTTTTAACACTTCGAAACCATCTTTTCCAGGCATGGTAATGTCTAAAATTAATACATCTACTCTATTGCCTTTTTTGTCAAAAAAATCAATTACATCTTCTCCAGTTAATGAGTATCCATTAATTGCAATGTCTTGATCAGTATTTATAACAGCGATGATTCCTTCTATAACTATCTTGTGATCATCTGCTACGTGAACGTAAATCTTTTTTCTCATTATTTATATTACAAATTTAGATTGCTTTATCAGTTTATACAATACCCATTTATACTGATTTTTTTTTATACCCATTTATGGGTATTGAACTACCCATAAATGGGTATTGAAAAATAGCTAATATACTGATTTTTAATTATATAATTATTTAAAAAATCAGCTTTAATTCCTTGATTTTTAATTCATTTAAAACTAATAATAATATTTCATTTTTTAAAAAAATTCTTAAAACTGTAAAAAGTTAGAAAAAGTAAAAAAATTGAGATTGAAATTTAGAATAAACTATTTATAATTTTCAAACATAAAAAAACCGAGAAATACTTCTCGGTTTTAGTCGCACTAAATATACTATTTGTTAGTTTATCGCAATCTATCAACAGATTTTACGAGATCTTCATCCTTTTTAATCGCTTTATTTGCAAAAACAAGAAGCAAAATGGCTAAAATTGGTAAGAACATCCCAATACCTTTCTCCGAAACAGCAGTTTCTCCAGATACTGTTAGTGACAGATAAATCAATAATCCTAATAAAAAAAGGTTTATCAAAATATTGACGCGTCCTAATACAAATTGCAACTGCCTGTTTTTGAACAGAAAGATAGTTACAAATGCCAAAATCGAAGATACAAAGAACGCAGTTGGAATCATCTTATACAAAATGGATTCCTGTGAAAACAAATCTACAATAAATATTTTCTTTTCAGCAACTTCCCATAGATTAAAAATAAAAATTAATCCTCCAGAAACTATTGTGGAAAGTAGTAAATAAACAGTTTGAATTCTTTGTATCATTGTTTTTATAAGACGAGCAAAAATAGCATTTCTTTTTTAATCAGTAAAATTTGGAATTTAAAAAAATTAGTTATATTTGCAATGTTAAAAACCGCACAAAACTATTGTATAGCACTATATACAGTAACAAAAGCCTTAAACAATTTATAATTACCTTATTATCTTAAGAATTAAACTTAATAAACCACATACATGTTCGAAATTTCTGAACTAAAAGAAAAAACGCTTGCTGACTTGCAAGTGATTGCTAAAGCTATTGGCATTCCAAAAATTAGCCAATTAAAAAAATTAGATTTGGTATATCAAATTTTAGATATTCAAGCTGCAAATCCAACTACACCTACCAAAGAACCTACCAAAGAATCACCAAAAGCAGATAAAACAAAGCGTAAAAGACTTGTAAAATCTACAGAAAAAGAGGTTGTTAAAGATACTTTAGTGACCGAAGATTCAAAGGTTGATGTTGTTAAAGAAGTAACAAAAAATGATTTAGAAGTTGCTAAAAAAGCTCCAGAAAAAGAATTAACTTCCGAAAATAATGTTGATAAAAAGCCTCTTACTAATCAACCTAAAAAACATCAAAAAGGCGGAAATCAACAAAATCCAAATCAAAAAAACGGGAATCAACAAAATGCTGTGCAACAAAATCCAAACCAACAGAATGGAAATCAGCAAAATGTTGCTCAACAGAATTCCAACCAACAAAATGGAAATCAGCAAAACCCAAACCAACAGAATGGGAATAACCCAAATCATAAAAATAAAGCCAAAGAAAACAATCCAAATAACCAAAAAAATAATGCCCAAAAAGGTCAAAAAAATGGAAATAGATACAGAGATCCAGATTTTGAATTTGATGGAATTATAGAAAGTGAAGGTGTTTTAGAAATGATGCCTGATGGTTATGGTTTTTTACGTTCATCTGATTACAACTATTTATCATCTCCTGATGATATTTATGTTTCGCAATCTCAAATTAAATTATTTGGATTAAAAACAGGTGATACTGTAAAAGGAATTGTAAGGCCTCCAAAAGAAGGTGAAAAATATTTCCCTTTAATTAGAGTTTCTAAAATCAATGGATTAAATCCGAATATCGTTAGAGATCGAGTTTCTTTTGAGCATTTAACACCTTTATTTCCTCAAGAAAAATTCAATTTAGCACAAAAAGGAAGTTCACTATCAACAAGAATTATTGATTTGTTTTCACCTATTGGAAAAGGTCAACGTGGTATGATAGTAGCGCAACCAAAAACCGGTAAAACTATGTTATTGAAAGATGTTGCAAATGCCATTGCATCCAATCATCCTGAAGTATATCAAATTGTTTTATTGATTGACGAACGACCTGAAGAGGTGACAGATATGCAACGTAGTGTTCGTGGTGAAGTAGTAGCATCAACCTTTGATGAGCCAGCTGAAAAACATGTACGTGTTGCAAATATTGTTTTAGAAAAAGCAAAAAGATTGGTAGAATGTGGTCATGATGTTGTGATTTTACTAGATTCAATTACACGTTTGGCAAGAGCTTATAATACAGTTGCACCTGCATCAGGAAAAATACTTTCTGGTGGTATTGATGCAAATGCGTTGCACAAACCAAAACGCTTTTTTGGAGCTGCTAGAAATATAGAAGGTGGTGGATCATTAACCATCATTGCAACTGCACTTACCGAAACTGGTTCAAAAATGGACGAAGTAATTTTCGAGGAATTTAAAGGAACTGGAAATATGGAGTTGCAATTGGATAGAAATATTTCGAATAGAAGAATTTATCCAGCTATTGATTTGATCAAGTCTTCTACACGACGTGATGATTTATTATTAGATGATAAAACACTACAGAGAATGTGGGTTTTACGTAAGTATCTATCTGATATGAATCCTATTGAAGCCATGGAATTTATCAACGACAGAATTAAATTATCTAGAAATAACGAAGAGTTTTTAATTTCTATGAATGGTTAAAACAAACTGTTCAAAACAAAAAAATCCGTTCAAATTGAATTTGAACGGATTTTTTTTTGGGATATGTTTTTACTTAGTTCCCTGAGTAAATAGCTGCTCTATTATCTTCAATATTTGAAGCTTTTTTGATAGCTTCATACATTTTATAGGTTGAATTTTTTCTAGTATCGGCTATTCTACTTCTATTAATTTCGTAATTTGGCAAAGCTACAGGATTCTCCTTTTTGGTTACTTTAAAAGTATAAACTCCTCTATCACCTACCACTGAATTGTAAATTTTATTTTCTTTCGCATTGTACATTGCTCCTACAATTTTAGGCTCAACTCCAACTCCAGAAAGTGTAGGGCTTTTTAAGGTAACTCCCTCAGCTGAACGCACATTTGTATTGTTCTTTTTAGCAATATCTTGCAGATTTGAACCTTGCAATTTATCAGCTAGCATTGCAGCTTTTTTCTCATTTACCAAAATTGGTCTCACAGTATTGATTGCTTTGTCAGCAGACATCAACCCTTTTTCTTGAGTAGCTGTTAATGTAACAACAACGTGTTTTACTTCTAAATCAAAACGTTTAAAATCTCCAACCTTAGTATCTTTATTGAAAGCCCAACTTACAATTTGTCTTTGCATTCCCAAACCAGGAACGTTTTCGTCTAATGCTTTAATACCTACAGCTGGTTTTGCGGTATAATTTTTTTGTTTTGCAACATCATCAAACTTTTTGTTATTTGATAAAGCTAACGAAAATTCTTCTGCATTTCTAAAAACTTCATTTTCTGTAGCTTCAGAAGGAACAATTTTTCTACTTAAAGTTGCCAGTTTTACAACATTTTGATTGTTCTTTTGTTGATCAATTTTAATGATATGAAATCCAAATGGAGTTTTAACAACACCTAAATCTCCTGTTTTTCCTTTAAATGTATAATCTCTAAACTCAGGAGTCATTGTATTGTAATTAAACCAATCTAAATCTCCACCTTTATCAGCATTTGATTTGTCTGATGAATGTTCTTTTGCTAAAGTTTCAAAAGTAGCTTTTTTAGATTTAATTACTGTTAAAAGACTATCAGCAAACTTCTTAGCATCTTCTTCAGTTCTTGTAACATCCGCAGATGCTCTTTGTGAACCTAAAAATGGAATTAAAATATGACTTGCTTTTACAGAATCTGGCATTTGAGCAATTTCAGTAATTTTAGAAATTTTTAAATATCCATTGTCATTATAAGGTCCAAAAACATCACCTTTAGCTCCTGAAAAAATACTTTCAGAAACTTGAGCATTTACTTGATTTTTAAATTGAAAAACATCATTTAAACTTGTATCTGATTCATTTTCAGATAAGAAAATTGCATCATTTGTAGCTAATTTAAAATCTTCAATTAAAGAAGCAACATCTGCTTTTAATGCATTTTCATCTGCAGCAGTTGGAGTAATATCAAATGTTACATAAGAGATATCTACAGAAGCATCTACTTTAAAATCAGCTTCATGATCTTTAATGTAGGCCTCAACTTCAGATTTTTTAATTTTCACTAAACTATCTGAAATTGATGTAAATGGCACATAAACATACTCAGCTGATAACTTTTTATTCTCATACATGTATTCGTTTTCTCCTTCTTTTAAAGAAGCTCTTAAACCAGCTGTAATTAAATTATTGTAAGTTGTGGTAGATAAATTTTCTTTTACTTGATTCATGTAAGCAGACCATTGCGCCCATAAATCTTTGTTGTTTTCTTTTGTGTCTGCTAAAAATTGTTTGAATTTTTGCTCATCAAATAAGCCAGCTTCATTTTGATAATCTGGATTGTTTTGTACAAAAGGTGCACTTACTAACTCGTTCCAAACATCAGCTTCACCAATTGTGATTCCTGCTTCAGCAAGTTGATTTTGATAGATTTTTTTTCTGATGATGTTTTCCCAAACAGCATTAACTGCCTGCATTTCAGGAACATTTGCGCCAACTTGTTGCTTGTATTTTTCAACTTCTTGAATAAACTCTTGAGTTGTGATAGATTCTCCATTTACTTCACCAACTTCATTCATTTTACTTGAATTGAAAAAATCTCCTAAAGTTGATGGATCCAATACAAATGCAAAAAGTGCTAATCCAATAATAATGATTAAGAACATTGAACGTTCTCTAATTTTTGATAAAACTGCCATGCGTCATTGATTTAATTTCAGTTGGCGAATATACGATTTTTGAGTTGAATATTGCAACCGATTTTTGATATAAAATAGGGTAATTAATTGCTAATTTTAGAGAGTTTTGAAGGTTTTTAGTCAATTTCTAAAATTCTAAGATATACTTCTTCAATTTTTGCGCCTCTCATTTTAAGCACAGTGATTTCAAAACCTTTGATTAAAATTTTATCATTTTCACTAGGTATGTTTTCTGTATGTTCTATGATAAAACCACCAAGTGTCTCATAAGCTTCAGATTTTGGAATTTCTAAATCATATTCTTCATTCAAATAATCTACTTCAATTCGTGCAGAGAATTTAAATTCGGTATCGCTAATTTTTTCTTCTATGTATTCTTGAACATCATGTTCATCTTCAATTTCACCAAAAAGCTCCTCTACTATATCTTCAACTGTAATCATTCCTGAAGTTCCACCATATTCATCAACAACAACAGCAACACTTTTTCTTTTTTTAATTAGGGTGTTCAAGATATCATTAATCATCATAGATTCTGGGACAATTTCTAAAGGTAAAATGACAGATTTGATGGTTTTTGGTTTTTTAAACAACTCAAATGCATTTACATAACCCACAATATCATCCATAGAATTTTGGTAAATTAGAATTTTAGACAATCCTGTTTCTATAAATAAATTTTTTAAATTTGCTACTTTATCATGCATTTCTAAAGCAACAATTTCGGTTCTTGGAACCATCACTTCTCGAGCTTTTACATTCTGAAAAATCAACGCATTCTGAAAAATTTGAATTTCAGAATCCATAATATCATCGTCATTTCCGGTTTCTAGTTGTTCGTTGATATAGTTTCCTAATTCTTCTTTGCTAAATTCTGTTTGTTGTTCATCTGCCTTTACTTTAAAAATAATCCTTAGAAAAAAATCAGAAATTGCGGTGATAAATGAGGAGAAAAAATGAAATAAATAATAGAAGAAAAAAGCTGGAATTGCAAATATTTTAAGAACGTCATTAGCATAAATTCTAAAAATTGCTTTGGGTAAAAACTCAGCTGTAATCAAAATTATTATCGTAGAAATAACCGTTTGAATTAACAAATTTGTAAATTCATTATACTGCTGTAAGGGTAGTAACTGCACTAATACTCTACCCATATAATAACTGTAAATTACTAATGAAATGTTGTTGCCAACCAACATTGTAGTAATAAATTTAGATGATTTATGGGTGATTTTTTTTAAAATTTTAGGAATAAACCCTTCTCTCTTTTTTTCGAGCTCAATGTGCAATTTGTTTGCAGAAACAAAGGCAATTTCCATTCCTGAAAAAAAGGCTGACAATAAAATTGAAGCAAGAATAATGATAATTTCAACTTCCATAAGTAACAAAATACTACTTATTTTGTTGATTTCGAGCCTCAATTTTCTTTCTAAAGTGACTTTTGAAATAGAATAGGATGACAAATAAAATTGCAAAAACGATATAAAAATATGCTTTTGACCTATCTGAATTCCATGATATGATACTCTCAATAACTAAAATGATTGCTGCAATGATATATCCAAATTGAATAATTTTCCAGAGTTTGTTCATAATTTATTCTTCTGTTGATTCTAATCTTCCTGTTGTTTTTTTTGCCAAATGTTCGCTTAAATCGTCTTTTGATTCAAAACCAATTCCATAAATAGTATCATTTTCCTTTATCAACATGAATGCTTTTTCTGATACAAAATACTTGGTTTTCTCATCCCAAAAAAGCTGCTCTGTTTTTAAGATTGATTTATCTGTATGGTTGACAACTAACACTTTTCCTCGAATTTCTGAAATTGATGTTTTGGCGTATGTAATTGCATAATTTCCAATAATCGTTACAGAATCGATTGTATTTTTTTCAAAGTTAATGATTTTTATGCCATCAGGAAACTCATTATATGGATGTTCATTTCGATTGCTAAAATCAAGCATCTTTGGCGTACTTAATTTAGATGTGATTCTTCCTGAATCTTTGTAAATATGGTTAGCATATCTAGCAATTCCGACAGGTAAATTTTTATCTGCCAAAAAATCTCTAACTTTTTGAGTATTGTTATTACAAGAAAAAAGCATTACTGAACAAAAAGTTACAGCAATGCTTTTTTTTAAAAAGTCTTTCAAACGGTTCATTATTTTCCACTTGAAGTAATTGTTACAGTTTCCCCAATCCAACATTTGATTGAGTATAAGTCGCCTTCTTTTGCACCATAAGTAAAGATTGTTTTCTTATCTGGCAAGTTCGCTTTGTAACTTGCAATATATCTTGCTGCAGATGAACCAATACTTGGATCTACAGCTGCTGCTTTTTGAGCTTGTCTTAAAGCGGCTGCATACACCATTCTTTTTTCAAATTCATTACTTCCACATTCATTAACACTCGATTGATACAATCTTCCAATTAATAAATATGCTTTTCCGTAATTTGGATTGTAATTTAATGCTTCTCTTGCTAAAGCTCTTGCATTGGCAAGTTGACCTCTAGATTTTGCTTGTTCAGCAGCATTCAATTTATATTTTGCTTTTTTCAAAGGATCCGTTTCTAAATCAAACGCCTTTTTTCTCATGGCATTTGCACCAGCAGCATCACCATTTTTATCTAAAATTCCGGCATAAAATGTATATGAATCTGGAGTTGGAGTTGCTTCTGCATAGGCTTTCGCTAATGTTTCGAATAAAGGATCTTCTTGACAACCTTTATTAAACATTCTTGAAACTGCTCTTCTTAACCATGTAGCATCTGTCTTATAAGTTTCAAAATCTCTTGTATATAAAGGAATCAATCTTTCGCAAGTTGCAATTGTTGAAATCATATCATCTAAACCACCTTCAATTTGTCCTAAAGCTCCTGAATTAACTTGATAAGCATACAGTAATTTTTTTTGTCTTTCATCTAAAACTTTAGTTGAATCTTTTGTAAGCTCATTAATTTTTGATGTGTAGTCATCTAACTTTTCTCCTATCGATTCAATTACATCATCATAAGTATCAAATACTCTTTTTGGATCAGAATCTTTAAACTTGTCTGTAACTCCTTGAAAATATTTATAAATATTTTTTACACTCATATCTTTTGGAGAGATTTTGTAAGCTTTTTGTAAAATATCAAAAATCTCTTGATCTGATGATAAATTATTTTTTGCCAAATAGTCAGCATAATCACTGTGAACTTTTGCAGGATTATCATTTGGATAATATTGTAATCTTTGCTCGTACACTTTTTTAGCTAATGCAGGATCTTTTTTAACGTCTTCAGCTAAAGTAGAACCAAATTTATAGATGTTTACAGATAAATCTGGACATTTATCAATTAGAAATGTCCAATTCGCATAAGCATCATCATATTTTTTCGAATTGAAATCTCCTTTAAATAGATTGTATTTAATGGTACATTCTTGGGTTAAATCTTCCTGAGCATTCGTTTTTACAACTGTAAAAAGCATTGTTGCAGCTATAAGTAATGTAAAATTTTTCATTTTTATTAGTGTTTGTTAATCAATCTTTCTTTTTATGAACCAGTTCATGTCTGTTAATGATAAGCTTACTCTAAAATTAAAATAATTTTCTTCGATTAAATCATTTTCAAGTGTGCCTCTTTTACCAAATTCAAATCCCATGTTTATGGTTGATAATCTTTTTAATGGTAATCCTAAACCAAAAGATATGCCAAAATCATCAATAGGTGTAAAATTCGTGTTTAAACCTGAGCCATCAACAGATAAACCTGTCTTCTCATATCGCAATCCAGCTCTATAAGTAACTCTATCCCAGTAACTTGAAATAGAATTTATTTTTGGAATAAAAAATCCACCAAGAGAAAGTCTGCTAGATTTTCCGTAATTGTATGCACTGTTTGTTCCACCAGTTAGTAATCCATTGGTGGTTAATGCATCTTGACTTTCATATTCAATACCTGCGTACCAATTGTCAAATTTTCCAATACCTACTCCAAAATTCGTTTTTATGGGTAAATTAAAACTTCCCGAAATTTTATTTGAAGAGATTGTGTCTCTTGGAATTTCATTTCCAGTCGGAGAAAATGTTAAAGAATACAGGTAATCATCACCAGTAACAGTCAAACTATTTGCAAGTTTAACAGTAGCACCTGTGCTAATCACTAATTTGTTTTCAAGTTCTTTATGATATTGTACTCCTAATTTTAAAGAACCTCCTGTAACTCTACTTACTTCATTGTATTTTGTTGATAGAAAAACATCAGCTCTTAAATCTGAAATTCCGTTTTCGATATTTCCAAAATTAAAATCACCCTCAATTCCTAAAGATAGATTTTTGTTGATTTTTATACCAAAACTTCCATACAAACGATTTACACCACCATTTCCTTCGAAAATACTCAATTGCATTAACCTATCATTTGCATCAAAAATTGATGTGGAAAGAGAATATCCTATTGATGAAACTGGTTGCATACCTACAGAGAAACCTGCTTTTGAACCAATTGGAATTCCCAAAGCTATATAAGACAAACTTGTTGAAGTACTACTCTGAGAGGTTGTTGCACTTTTAACGGTAAGATCGTTATTTAATAATCCAAAAGAATAAGTTGCAAATCTGATGTCTGCATAAGCAGCTGGATTCGTAAAATTTAAGAAGCCATAATTGCTAAAAGCAACACCAATTCCACCCATTGAACTTTGCTCAACAGTAGCATTAGAAAACTTATCGCCAATTCCAAAATAAGAATATGGTGAGGAGTTTGTTCTTTGTGCCAAAAGAGTGGTAGCTGAGATAAAAATGAAAAAAGGTATTAGAATATTTCTAATCATTTGTTTTTGTTAAAAATCAATAGTTCGTTCAATCCTTCTAGGAGGAAATTTTGATTGGCAAATATGCTACTTTTTAATTGTTTAGACAAGAAATTTGTGTCACCTCCTGTTAAAACTATTGTTAAATGCTGATATTTTCTTTTGTATTGTTCAATTACCCCATCAATTTCTTGAATAACTCCATTAACTACGCCAGAATTTATGCTCTCTTGAGTATTTTGACCTATAAAATTATCGAGTGTTGATTTCTCTAAAAGTGGTAATTTACTGGTATAAAAATGAAGAGATTTGAATCTCATTTCAATTCCTGGGGAAATAGCGCCTCCAAAATAGTTGGCATTTTCATCAACAAAATCAAAAGTTATGCAAGTTCCTGCATCAATAACTAAAACATTTTGTTGTGGAAAATTTTTAACTGCAGCAGCAACCAAAGCAATTCTATCTGCACCAAGCGTATTTGGCGTTTTATATTTATTAAAGAATGGAGTATGAATTGTGGAAGAAACCTTGGTTATGGGAACAATATGTTGAATTTTTAAAAATTTGACATCAGAAATTGCAGCAACATTTGAAATAATTGCATCGCTAATATCAAACTTATTTTTGATATTTTTAATTTCTGAAATAATTTTAGTGGATTGAAATACAAAGAGTTCTATCAATTTATCATCTAAAAAGACAGCTGCTTTTACCCTAGAATTTCCTACATCAATGGCTAGATTCATTCTTAATTTTAAAGAAAGACCAAAAATACAATAGATTTTTTTTAAAATTTAATTAGCAGATATAAAAAAACATTTTATATTTGCATCCGCTAATAAAGGTATCTTAGCTCAGTTGGTAGAGCAAAGGACTGAAAATCCTTGTGTCCCTGGTTCGATTCCTGGAGATACCACTTAAAAACCTTGAAAACGTAATGTTTTCAAGGTTTTTTGTTTTTGAAATATAATTAATAATGGCATTATAAAGACATAAAACAGCATAGAAAGCAATAAATGGAAAATCATTTCTTATACATACTTTATTCAAAATCAGCTGATAAATTTTATATTGGCGAATCTAAAGATGTTAATAAAAGACTTGAAATACATAACCTACATTCTATGAAAGGCGCATTTACTAAAATTGCAAATGACTGGGAAGTAAAAGTAATTTTTGAATGTAACAATAAAAACGAAGCATTGTTTATTGAAAAATTTATAAAAAAAATGAAGAGTAGAAGTTTTATTTTAAAGATCATTGAAACTCCTAAAATTTTATCTGAAATTTTATCAAAAATGAATTGAGAATCTGGTTCCCCCGAAGTTTCGGGGCTGGAGATACCACTTAAAAACCCTAAAAACAAAATGTTTTTAGGGTTTTTTGTTTTTGAAATATTTGATTTTTGTTTTTTGGCCTATCATTATTTATTCAAACAAAAAATCCAAGCAAACTGCTTGGACTTAAAAACTTATTTCAACATTTTCAGGTTACTGATTTCTAATTGTGTAAGCTCTCTCCATCTTCCTCTTGGTAAATTTTTCTTGGTCAATTGAGCAAAAACGACTCTGTCTAATTTGGTCACTTTATAACCAATATGTTCAAATATTTTACGAACAATTCGATTTCTTCCAGAGTGAATTTCGATACCAACCTCTGTTTTCGGCTCTCCTTCTATATATGATACAGCATCAATAAAAACCTTTTTACCTTCAATAATTACCTCTCCTTTTAATTTTTCTAAATCTTTTGCATCTAATTTTCTATCTAAAGAAGCATGGTATAACTTCCTTACATTGTGTTTTGGATGTGTTAATTTTTTAGCTAAATCACCATCGTTAGTGAACAACAATAATCCTGTGGTGTTTCTATCCAATCTTCCAACAGGATAAATGCGCTCTTTTGTAGCATTCGCAACCAATTCCATGACCGTTTTTCTGCTACGATCATCTTCCATAGTTGTGATGTAATTTTTAGGTTTGTTTAGCAAAATATATCTTTTTTGCTCAGGATTAATTCCTGTTCCATCAAACTGTACAACATCCGTTGGCAAAACTTTATAGCCCATTTCTGTAACTAATTTGCCATTTACTTGAACACTGCCTTGTTGTATAAAAGTATCTGCTTCTCTTCTCGAACATACTCCAGAATTGGCAATGTACTTATTTAAACGAATTCCTAAAGATTCGTCAGCTTCTGTGGTTGGTTTTATTTTTTTGAATTCTTTTTTAACAGGTTTTCTGTTTAAAGGCGTACTTTTTTTCGGCTCTTGTCGTCTTCGCGACGAGTTTTTTTTTGGTTCCATTAATAAAATTTTTGCAAAAGTAATTAAATAAAGCCCTCTAATTCAATCTATCAATAACTTTTTCTAATAAAAGAGAGGTGTCAATAAAAATCAAACTTAAAACACCAATTAAGAGTAATAATTTTAAAATATTATGTAAAAATTGATATTGTTTTGTTGTTTTTGATTTCCATAAATAAACAGCCACAAAAAAAAGTGTAGCTAATGCACCATAAAAATAATAGCGCATTAAACTCAATTCTGGAAGTCTAAACAAAATTGCAATTGGAAAAAAGCTCGATATCAATAATAAAATAGATAGTTTTTTGGTCTTTATCTCTCCATGAACTACCGAAAAAGTTCTATAATTGTTGGCAATTGCTCCTTTTATATTTTCTAAATCTTTGATCAATTCACGAACCATAATTACCAAAAACAAAAAAATAGCGTGAACAAAAATGACTTTTGAGAAGTTTTTATAGTACACAAAAATCGCAAAAAAAGGTAAAATTGTTAGCATTGTAGCCGAAACCAAACCCATTAGTGGATATTTTTTAAGTTTGTGCGAATAAAACCAAATTCCAAAAATATAGATTGCAAAAAATAAACCTGCTCTCCATGAAACTAAAAAACCAAATAAAAATCCGAGAAAATTCAAAAAGAAATACAATTGCAAACGGGTGCTTTGTTTTACAAAAGTGTCCAATCCTGTTTTTAAAGGTCTGTTGATGCGATCTACTTTTACATCGTAAAAATTATTGATAATATATCCTGATGCAACAACACAAACTGTAGCAAGAATGATAAAATGTAAGTGAAGATCAAAAAGTACAAATTGCAATGACTTTTCTGGCGAAAAAATAAAAATTGATGCTAAATATTGGGCAATAATTAGGACAAGAATATTATATCCTCTAATTACTGACAGTAAACTGAGCATTTTTAGGATGATTCTTTTTGCTTTGAAAGAAGTCATGAATGGCTTTTAGAATCTATATACCAATTCTAATTTGTAATCTTTAAGGCTTTCTTGTGCTTTTTGATAATCTTCAGTGAAGCCTAAAATGTAACCTCCACCTCCTGAACCACAAAGTTTTAAATAGTAATCATTGGTATCAATTCCTTTTTTCCATACTTTATGAAAAGCATCAGGAATCATTGGTTTGAAATTTTTAAGTACTATTTTAGACAGACTTTTTACGTTGGTAAACAATGAAGTTACGTTTCCTTTTAAGAAATCGTCAATACAAGCATCAGTGTAAATGGCAAACTCTTCGCTCAACATTTTTCTAAAACCTTCGTTTTTCATCTTATTCATAAAGATGTTAACCATAGGTTCAGTTTCGCCAATTTGTTCAGAATCCAATAAAAAAACAGCTCCTTTTCCTTCTTTTTGTGATGGAATTCCTGCAGGTTCAATATGTTCTTTTGAATTAATTAAAATAGGCAAACTTAAGTATGAATTTAAAGGATCTAAACCAGAACTTTTTCCATGAAAAAAAGATTCCATCAGCGAAAAAATTTCTTTCAATTTCAATAGTTTTTCTCTGGTTAAATTCTCTAAAACTGTAATTTTATCTTGTGCATATTGATCGTAAATTGAGGCTACTAAAGCCCCTGAACTTCCTACTCCATAACCTTGTGGAATAGAAGAATCAAAATACATTCCGTTATCTAAATCTTTTTGAAAAGCCGCTAAATCAAAGGAAACTAATTCGGAGTTTAAATTAGAGATATAGGTAAAAAACTTTCTTAAATTATCATTTGATTTTTTTGAAAATTCATCAAAAGTATCAGTGGTTTTCAAAGCGCCTCTGTAAGCGTTGAAAGGAATTGCTAAGCCTTTTGAATCTTTTATGATCCCGTATTCTCCAAAAAGAAGAATTTTAGCGTAAAAAAGTGGACTTTTCATATTCTTTTTTTCATTTTCGGCACAAAAGTACGAATTATTTGTATTCAATTGATAATTAAGAATTAACAAATACGATTTAACATTTTTTTGATAAAATTTAGAAACTATCTTTCGTTTTTGTAAAACATTTTCCAAATGCCAACTTTTTCATCATTTGCATATTTTCCTTTGCTTTTTATTTTACCACCTTTGTAAAATTCTTTCCAAACCCCTTCCTTTAAGCCATTTACATAATAGCCAGTTTCTTTGAGTTCGCCAGTTTCATAATATTCATAAAACATGCCATTTAACTTTCCTTTACTATAAAAAACCTTTCTGAATTTTGTTCTCTTTTTATAGTAATAGATGATTTCTCCCTCTAGCTTTTCATCAATTCTGTAAAAATCAGCTTTTTCTTGAGATGTTTTCTCAAGATTTTCATCCAACCAAATAATTTCTTGAGATTGCAAAGGACTTGTCAAAAAAATCAAGCAAAAAAAGGAGAAAGTTAAAAAATACTTCATCAAATAATTTATAAACAATTTATGATAGTTGTTTTGCTCCAAATCCTGAAACATCACAAATATACTCTTTTTTGTAACAAAAGCTAGCCAATTCATTTTCAATAAATTGCATGACAGTTTCTTTTTCGTTTTCAGGAAAAAGTACGTGAACATTGGCGCCAGCATCTAAAGTAAAACAAATATTACTATTATTTTCAGAACGATATTTCCAAATTTTATTGATGATTTCTAATGTATTTGGTTTCATCAAAATAAAATACGGATTGCTCGTCAACATCATTGCATGCAAAGTCAATGCTTCACTTTCCACTAAATTGATGAAATTTTTGACATCTCCATTTTGAAGAATATTGGACATTTTAGCTAAGTTTTGATTAGCTTGATGAAAACGATTTTCAGCATACGGATGTTGATGCATCAACTCATGCCCTACTGTGCTTGAAACCTGTTTTTCACCTTTATCAACTAATAAAATTACATCTTGATAATTCTCGAAAATTGGATGAATTCGATGTGGAAACTTCACCCCAAACAAATCAGAACTACCTTCAATTTCAGGATGATTCCCCCAAACAACCAAAGGTCCTTCAATACTTCTTGAGGCACTTCCTGAACCCAATCTTGCTAAAAAAGAGGCTTTTTTAGTGATAAAATCTTGAGAAATTTCAGAATTTAATTGCTTTTCTAAACTCATTAAACACATGGCAATTGCACTCAATCCACTTGCTGACGAGGCAATTCCGCTTGAATGTGGGAATGAATTTTCGGAATGAATTGTCATTTGATATTCAAAAATATAGGGACAATAGGTTGCAATTCTTTTGAAAAAATCTGCAATTTTTGGCTTGAATTCAGCTTTTTGTTTTCCTTCAAAAAACACTTCAAAATCAACTTCATTGGAGTAATTTTTTTTAAGAAATTCAATCTTAGTTGTGGTATGACAATTTTGTAAGGTAAAACTAATTGAAGCATTTTTGGGAATTTGCGGATTGCTTTTTCCCCAATATTTTACCAAAGCAATATTGCTTGGAGTTTGCCAAGTAAAAATGGCTTTATCAACATATTGTAAAGGCGATTTTACTAAAAATTGATCTGTATTCAAGATGAAAAATATTTTTGGCAAAGATAGGATTTCTAAAAGATTTTAATCTCAATAAATTATGAAGTCTTTCGTATTTTTGACCAATGAAAATTCAGCGAGTATTTTTATTATTGAATGGCGAAGTTCCAATTTCGTTTCCAAACATAGCAAACTATAGTTTGATTTGTGCTACAGACAATGCCTACAAAGAATTGCAAAAAAGAAACATCAAACCAGATTTTATCAGTGGTGATTTTGATGATGATTTTCAAATTCCTAAGGATATTGAAGTAATTCGTACCCCAAATCAGGATTTTACAGATTTTGATAAAATATTGCAAATTCTAGTTGATAAAGGCTATAAAAACATTGATGTTTATGGAGCAAGTGGCAAAGAACAAGATCATTTTTTAGGAAATTTACATACTGCAATTTGCTTTAAAAACCGTCTAGAAATTACTTTTTTTGACAATTACGGGACCTATTTTTTGGCAAAAAAAAATACGAATATTACAAACTGTTTACACAAAATAATTTCATTAGTTCCATTGCCAAAAGCAACCAATATTTGCACTTCAGGATTGCAATATCCTTTACACAATGAAGATTTACTTTTTGGAAAACGAATTGGCACAAGAAATAAAGCCATTGAAAATGAAGTAAGCATTTCTTTTGAAGAAGGCGAATTGGTTGTTTTTATCAATGATTGAAAAGGGTTTAGAAGTCAAAAGAAAAAAAACTGCATTTAATTTTTAAAATAAAATGAAAAGAAAAATAAAACTATTATGGGATTTTAGAGGTGAAGACGCCTTAGAAACTGCCAAACATCACACGATTCACCTCAAAGAATTTGCAACTTTAGAAAAATTGCCTTTTCATGAAATTGATATTCAAGAAAAAAATGAAATGTTAGTGAGTGCTTTTATAATTGTAGATGAAGCTGATATGAAAGTTTTCAGAGATGCTTTAAAACCTCAAAGAGGGGAAATTGTCTTCTAAAAATAGCAAAATAAGAACCTCACTTCCACTTAATTCCACAGCCAATACTTGGTTTTTGATTTTCTAAAATAGGTTTTTTATGCAAAAGATGTTCCATGGCTTTTTGTAAATCATTTCCTGAAACAGGAATGTTATTTCCAGGTCTTGAATCATCAAATTGACCATGATACACTGCTTTTAAATCGGCATCAAATAGATAAAAATCGGGGGTGCATGCAGCATTATATGCTTTTGCGACCATTTGGGTTTCATCAAACAAATAGGGAAACGTAAAATTTAATTCCAAAGCAAGTTTTTTCATCAAATGTGGTGCATCTTGAGGATATTTTTCAATATCATTAGAACTTATAGCAATAAAACGAATTCCTTTAGATTGATAATCATTAGCTAATTGCACCAATTTTTCATTTATGTGAATTACAAACGGACAATGATTGCAAATGAAAACAACTACAGTTCCGTTTTTTCCTTTTAGTGATTCTAAATCAACCCAAATATCATCAATCGTATTTAGTAATCTAAATTCAGGTGCTTTTCTACCTAACTCGAATTCATTTGATTCCGTTCTTGCCATAATTAGTTAGTTTTCAGCCAACGCTTTTGCGCATATAAAACCACTTGTCCAAGCATTTTGAAAATTAAATCCACCTGTAACTGCATCAATATTTAAAATTTCTCCAACAAAAAACAGGTTTTTATGAAGTTTGCTTTCAAAACGTTTGAAATCAATTTCTTTTAAATCTATGCCTCCTGCAGTTACAAATTCGTCTTTAAAAGTCGTTCTGCCATTGGCATTATAAATTCCTTTGGTGAGTTCATTTGCTAAATTTTCGAGTTGCAAATTAGTTGTGTCAGCCCAATTTTGAGTTTCACGAATGTTTGAAGCAATTACAAAACGTTCCCATAATCTTTTGGATATTTCAGGAAATGGCGATTTTAACAAGACCGTTTTTCGAGCTTCTGACTTTTTTAAATTTTGTAAAATGCAAAAAACTGAGGTTGTTGATTTCGACAACCAATTTACCTCCACGTTGTATTGATAGTTTTTTGATGCCAAAAATCGAGCACCAAAAGCTGATAATTTTAATACTGCTGGTCCACTCATTCCCCAATGTGTAATCAACAAAGGTCCTGAGGCTTCATAAGTAGAGTTGACGATTTTTACAGTAGCATTTGGAACAGAAATTCCAAGTAAATCTATCAGCCTTGAATCTTTGATGTTAAACGTAAATAATGATGGAACAGGTTCAATAATAGTATGCTGTAAAGTTGCACACAAATCCCAAATCATCTTGGAGCTTCCTGCTGCAAAAACCACTTTATCTGCTATAAAATCTTGATTTTTAGTGTTGATAACCCATTGATTTTCTTGTTGATAAACTGCATTTACACCGCAGTTTGTAAACACTTTAATACCTAAGTTATCAACTACATTTTGAAAACAATCAATAATTGCTTGGCTCGAATTTGCTTCAGGAAAAACACGATTGTCATCTTCTATTTTTAAAGGAACTCCCCTATTTTCAAACCATTCAAAAGTATCTCCTGTCATGAATTGATGAAAAGGCCCCAACAATTCTTTTTCGCCTCTTGGATAAAATTTTACCAATTCTTTGGGCTCAAAACACGCATGTGTTACATTGCATCTTCCTCCACCAGAAATTTTTACTTTTTGTAACACATCTTTACCTTTTTCCAAAATAATGATTTCCAAATTAGGATTCATTTCCTTGGCATTAATGGCCGTAAAATAACCTGCAGCTCCTCCTCCAATGATGATTATTTTCTTCATAAAATCATTTTTTGGTAAGGAAGAATTGTTTCAAATCCTTTATTTTCAAAATAGCTGTTTGATTTTTCATTGCCAGTTGCCAAGACAAAATCTCCTCCCCAAGCTCCTAAACTTTTAATTTCTCCAAAATAATCAGAAAACAACTCTTGTTTTATGGGTTTTAATTTGATGATAGAGCTGATAATTTGTTCATGTTCAAATATCAATTTTTCAAAGTCTTTAAGATTATTGGCTTTTAAAAACTCGTCTGAAATAGTCGAAATTTCATTGATTTCATTCTGAATTTGTTGCTTATTTTCTCGAAATTTAGCAATCCCTTTTTTAGAATCTTGCTTTTGATTCAAATACACAAAAAACAAATTTTCTTGAAAACTCGGATTGAAATTTACCTGTTCTACAACTGGTTTTTGATTCAATAATTGATAAAAAATAGGAGTATTATTTTGTGCGCAAGCAATGTCATATCCACTTCCTTTGAATGAATTCCATAGCAATTGAAATGCATCAACCTTTGCCCAAGAAGCAATGGAATTGATTAAAGTTGATGAACTTCCTAAACCCCAATTTCTTGGAAATGTCAAGTTGGTTTTTACTAAAAATCCAGATTCCGAATTTAAAAAATTTGGATTTAGTCTTTTAGCTTCTGACAAAATTTCTAACAATGTTTCTGCAATTTTATCTGCATTTCCATCAGTTGAAGATTCAAAAGTGGTAGATATGATTCTGAATTTTAGCAAATCAAAAATGGCTTCAAACCAACAGTTTCCATTGTTGTCAAAACTTCCCCAAATCAATTGTGGTTCTTTGATGGAAATTACTTCTAAATCTTGCCCAAATTTAGTAGGAATTGCCAACGCTTTTGCGCCTTCTAATACAAGGTATTCTCCTGTCAATAATAATTTTCCGTTCGAATAAAAATGCATTAGATGAGTCCGAATTGTTTAAAATGATGTGTAAAATGTTTGGTCTGAAACTTTTTCCAATAGTCAAAATCAAGTTCACCAAAAAAAGGATGTACCACCGTTTTTGTTGGATTTTCGTTAAAATTCGAAACAAAAAGTTGTACTTGAAATATCAAATCATCAATCGCTTTTTCAATCGATTCGAATTGCAAAGGATTTGGTTCTTCTGCCAATAAATTGGGTTTAAATCCAATTTCCAATTCATTTTCGGTATCTAAAAATGGCTTTCTTGTGGCTGATTTTTCATCCGAAACAAAAACATCAACTTGCCAATTTCCATTGGCTATTTTGGTAATTGCACTCAAATGCTCAATCATTTGTTGGGCGTTCATCAACCCGAAAATGGGTTTGGAATCTAGAGATAAACTTTCCAATTTTTGTCTTATAAATGATTCATCTAAAAAATCAACCCAAGTAATTTTTGGAGTTCTCAACTCATTGAATTTAGAAACAACAGCAGCATGTGAAACTGTCTGATTTTTGAAAAATTCAATCAACGTATTTTTTTCATTTTTGGTTGCACCTAACTGATTTAGAATGTTTTGTAAGTGCATTTTCATGTGACCATGTTGAATTCCTTTGGTCGTTAAAGCACGTAAAGCTGCAAAATTTTGCGCCAAACCAGCTGCAGCCATTATTTGCATCAACTCTTTAGCAGTTGGATTTTGCATCATTTCTAAAGACATTTTTGCCATTGGATGCAAAGAAGTTAAACCTCCAACTGTGCCAACTGCTAACGGAATTTCTATCCAAAATGTAAAAATTCCATTATCAATTGTGCAATGTGATAAACTTGTATATTTTCCTGAACGAGAGGCAAATGCATGAGCACCAGCTTCAATGGCACGAAAATCATTGCCTGTTGCCAACACAACTGCATCAATTCCGTTCATGATTCCTTTATTATGAGTAACTGCTCTGTAAGGTTCAATTTCTGCAATTTTTACAGCTTGATAAAACTTCTCTGCAAATTTTTGTGGATTTTCAACACCTAAGTCTTCAATTTTACAACTTACTTCTGCTCGTACTAAACATTCAGGGACAAAATTGGATAAAATGCTCATCACAATTTCGATTTCATCATTTCGGAATTTGTTGGCAATTGCTTCTAAACACGAATTGATAAAATTCGCGCCC
Organism: Polaribacter gangjinensis; assembly: GCF_038024125.1. NCBI lineage: Bacteria > Pseudomonadati > Bacteroidota > Flavobacteriia > Flavobacteriales > Flavobacteriaceae > Polaribacter > Polaribacter gangjinensis. Next base: position 2,556,098 of record NZ_CP150662.1, on the reverse strand, counting down.
ATAGAATCTTTGGTTTCAAAAGTGATGTGCAATTGATAATAATTGGCTAATTTGTCAGTTTTATCAATCAATTCAATATCCAAAATTCCTCCTCCACGTTTTTCCATATTCTTAGTAATGGAAGCAGTTGCAGCAAATAATTCGGTTTTATTTTCTTGAAAATACTTTTCTAAATCGGCTTTTTTTCCAGCAAACATAAAATGCACTTGACCAATTTTTTTAGTTCCTAAAACAGTAGTTTTAAAACCGCCTTTAGTACTCCAAAATTTCGCAACCAAAGAAGCTGCAGCAACAACCGAACTTTCTTCAGTAACCATTGGAACTACATATTCTTTTCCATTGATTAGAAAATTGGGTGCAATTCCAAAAGGCATGTAAAAATTAGTGATGGTATTTTCGATAAAATCATCGTGCAAATTCTGTAATGCTTGATTTTCATTCCAATATTGTTTGATGATATTTACAGCATCTGTAGGATTTTGAAAGAAGTTATTTGATAACCAATCGATTTTTTCTTCCTTAGAAAGTTTTGAAAATCCTGAAATATTTTTTGTCATTTATGTATTTGTAAACTTAGGAGAACAAATATAAATGAATCTAATTTAAACCTTAAAATTATTTGTAATAGAACTTTTTAAACGTTTAAAAGATGGAATATTTTGTTTATCAAATCAACTATATTTTATCAAAAAAAAGATATTTATCAATCAGATTGATAATATTTTAAGACAAATTAACATCAAATCTTTACACTATTTTTTTTGATGATTATTCATAAGAAAAATCAATTATAATTATCGCTTTTATAATTGTTTTACTATTAATTTTGAGAGTAATTAAATTGAAATATAAACTTAAAAATCTAATATTTATGAAAAATCAAACCATTGCAATTATTTTATTAGGGCTAATAAGTTCAAGTTGCGCAGTAATACGACCAGGTGAAGTTGGTATAAAACAAACGTTAGGAACATTTTCTCCTGAAGTTAAAACTCAAGGAACCATTCTTTACAATCCCATAATTAGTAAGGTTGTAAAAGAATCTACTCAAACAAAAAACATCAAACTTTTTTTGAGTTTACCTAGTAAAGAAGGTTTAAGTGTAAATGCAGAAATATCCATTTTACATAGATTACATGGAGATAAAGTCGCTTCCGTTTTACAAAATTTAGGTAAAGATTACGAATCTATCATCACTAGTGTTTTTAGATCTGCTGCTTCTGATGTTTGCGCAAAATTTTATGCCAAAGACATGCACTCAGGAATGAGAGCCAATATTGAAAAAGAAATTCTAGAAAAAATGAAATTAAATCTTGAAAAACAAGCAGATGGCATTGAGTTAATTGCTGTTTTAATGAAACAGATTCAATTACCACAAGGTCTTGCAAGTTCTGTAGAACGAAAATTACAAGCCGAACAAGATGCTATGAGAATGGAGTTTGTTTTAACACAAGAAAAATTAGAAGCTGAAAGAAAAATCATCAATGCAAAAGGAGAAAGAGATGCTCAAATTATTCTAACTGAAGGTTTAACAGATGGCATTATAAGAATCAAAGCCATTGAAGCATTTAGAGAATTATCAAAATCTATGAATTCAAAAATAATCATTACCGATGGAAAAACTCCATTATTTATTGGTAATGAAGATAAAACATCAAACAAAGAAGTTGATAAGAAAGAAAAAAAATAACTCTAAATCTTATTTCTTTACAAAGAAGCTTACCTAACTTTAATAGGTAAGCTTTTTTAATTTAAAAAAAGAAGTTAAAAAGAGTTATTATTTTTTAAATCAATAAAAAAATAGCGCATTTTAAAGTGCAATGTTAAAGAGAGCGCTATTTTTTGACAATAATTTCGTAAACTTGGCAAACTTTTACAAAACTTACAAATTTTATGAAAAACGTATTGATGCTCGTTAGCTTTTTGTTACTCACTTTTGAAACTACAAAAGCACAAACCAATCAAACAGCTACTAAAAATGCAAAGGAAATTAGCTTGACAGAAATTTGGAATGGCACTTTTTCACCTGAAAGAATGAATGCGCTGAATTCAATGAATGGAAATTTTTATTCGTTATTGAATTACAACCCACAAACCAAAGAATCAACAGTTGATAAATACAGTTATGAAACTTTAGAGAAAGTTGAAACAATTGTTTCTAGCAAAAATATATCTGAAATGAGTTCCTTTTCATCTTATAGTTTTAATGATGATGAAACAAAATTGATTCTGGGCACTGATTTTAATCAAATTTTTAGACGTTCATATAGTGGTACTTTTTATGCGTATGATATTGCATCAAAAAAAGTAACTTTAATTGGAGAAAATATTCAAGAACCTATTTTTTCTCCTGATAATCAAAAAGTTGCTTACGCAAAAGGAAACAATATTTTTATCAAAGATTTTTCAAAAAATACTACTATTCAAGTAACTAATGATGGATTGAAAAACAGTATTATTAACGGAATTACAGATTGGGTGTATGAAGAAGAATTTGGATTTGTAAGAGCTTTTGAATGGAGTGCTGATAGCAAACATTTGGCTTTTTTACGGTTCGATGAAACAGCAGTTCCAACGTTTTCAATGGATATTGTTGGGAATGATTTATACCCAACTCAGCAAGTTTTTAAATATCCAAAAGCGGGTGAAAAAAATGCAATTGTAACCTTACATTTATTCAATGTTTCATCTAGCAAAACTCAAAAAGTTGATTTGGGTGATTATGAATATATCCCAAGAATAAAATGGTCAAATGACGCTAATTTCTTGGTTGCAACTACCTTAAATCGTCATCAAAATGATTTAAAATTACATAAAATAGATGCTCAAAAAAGTAGCTCAACTTTGTTGCTAAATGAAACTGACAAAGCCTATGTTGATATTCATGACAACTTAACTTTTTTAACCGACAATAGTTTTATTTGGACAAGTGAAAAAGATGGATTCAATCATATTTATCATTATGATTTCAATGGAAAATTGATCAATCAAGTAACCAAAGGAAATTGGGAAGTAACCAATTATTATGGTTTTAATGCTGCCAAAAAAACGATTTATTATCAATCTGTAGAAAATGGTTCTATAAATAGAGGTGTTTATTCAATTGGTTTGAATGGAAAAAACAAAAAATTATTGAGTGAAAAAGACGGACAAAATAATGCTGCTTTCAGCAAAAACTTGCAGTTTTTTATCAATACTTATCAATCAGCAACAAATCCTCCTGTATATTCTCTTTTCTCATCTGATGGAAAAAAAATAAAAGTGATTGTAGACAATGCTGATTTGCAATCGAAAATCGCCCAATATAAAATGAGTCCAAAAGAATTTTCTACCATAGAAATCAACGGAAATCAGTTGAATATGTGGATGATAAAACCATTGGATTTTGATGCTACTAAAAAATACCCTCTATTTATGTTTCAATATTCAGGTCCAGGTTCGCAACAAGTTGGTAATTCTTGGAATGCTACCAATGATTATTGGCACAATATGTTATCTCAAAAAGGGATTATTGTGGTTTGTGTTGACGGACGTGGAACAGGCTATAAAGGAGCAGATTTTAAAAAATCAACTTATTTAAATTTAGTGAAATACGAAACAGAAGATCAAATTGCAGCTGCCAAAAAATTGGCTGAATTACCTTTTATAAACAAAGAAAAAATAGGAATTTGGGGTTGGTCTTTTGGAGGACACATGAGTACAAATTCGTTGTTAAAAGGAAGTGACATTTTTTCTATGGCTATTGCAGTTGCTCCAGTTACATCTTGGCGCTTTTACGATTCTGTTTATACAGAGCGTTTTTTAAGAACTCCGCAAGAAAATCCTGCTGGTTATGATGAAAATTCACCCATCAATTATGCTGAAAAATTAAAAGGAAAATTCTTATTGGTTCATGGTACAGGAGATGATAATGTACATGTACAAAATTCATTCAGAATGATCAATGCTTTGATTGAAAAGAACAAACAATTTGATATGTTTATTGTTCCTGACAGAGCACATGGAATTTATGAAGGACGAAATATGCGTTTGAATTTGTACACCAAAATGACAAATTTTATAGAAGCAAACTTGTTAAAATAATTTTAAATCAACTTAAAAAAGAACTATTATGTTAGACAAAGAAGTCACAATTCCATCTCAAGAGCCAGAAATGTTTGGACATCCAAAAGGTTTATTTTACCTGTTTTTTGCTGAATTATGGGAACGTTTCAGTTTCTACGGAATGAGAGCGTTGTTAACGCTTTATATGGTGCAAGAAATATTCAAAGCTATTGCTGAACGAGATGTTGCTACAGCAGTTGTTTATGCTTCTTATGGATCATTAGTATATGCATCAACCGTTATTGGAGGTCAAATTTCTGATAAAATTTTAGGGATGAGAGCCTCTATTTTTTTAGGCGGAATTTTAATGGCTTTGGGGCACTTTGTTTTGGCAATACAAAATGATATTGCCTTCTTTTTAGCCTTAGCTTTTATAGTAGTTGGAAATGGATTTTTTAAACCTAATATTTCAACTTTTGTAGGCTCTTTATACAAAGCTGGAGACGTAAGAAAAGATTCAGGATTTACCATTTTCTACATGGGAATTAATATTGGAGGTTTTGTAGCACCGCTTTTATGTGGATGGTTAGCAGCTGAATATGGATGGCATTATGGTTTTGGTTTGGCTGGAATTGGAATGTTAACAGGTTTACTTTTCTTTTGGAGTGGAATAAAAAATAATGTTTTTGGAGATAGAGGAATGCCTTTAAATAGGGAAGTTTACGAAAAGAAAGTGTTAGGAATTCCACAAAAAACATTAATTCCAATTATTGCATTTTTATCAGCTCCTGGAATTGCATATTTATTAGCTTCTTGGCAACAAAATTACGTAAGTGGAATTTTTAAATTTATAGGTTTTGCAGTCTTAGGATATTTAATTTTTATCATGGCAAAATTAGAATCAGAAGCAAGAAAAAAATTAATAATGGCTGTTCTAATCACTTTTTTTATGACACTTTTTTGGGGTTTTCATGAATTATCAGGAAGTGTAATTACTTTATTCGCATCAAGAAATGTTGCTTTAGATGGCATCATGTCAGCCAGTCAAACCAATGCTTTAAACTCAATGTTTATCATTATTTTGGCAATTCCAATTTCACTACTTTGGGGATTTTTAGCTAAAAAAGGATTGAATCCAAGAACACCTTATAAATTTGGTTTTGGCTTACTTTTAGCGGGTTTGTGTTTCTATATTTTATCAATAAGTGGTGCAAGTGCAGATGAAAATGGCATGGTACCTTTTGCATATTTATTGGTTATGTATTTTATCATTTCTATTGGTGAATTGTTTATGTCTCCTGTTGGATTGTCAAAAATTACAGATTTATCTCCAAAAAATATTGTTTCATTTATGATGGGAGTTTGGTTTTTATCATCGGCTTTTGCATTTCAAATTGTAGGATTTATTGGTGAACAATTAGCTGTTGAAAGTACTGACATCAATGTTGGTGGATTAGAAACGTTATCGATTTACACTGATGGATTTCATTTAATAGCATTATACTCTATGGGTGCAGGAGCTGTTGTTTTATTGATGTCTCCAGTGATGAAAAAATTATTAGGAAACGTACATTAATCTAATTTATAAAACTCAAAACCTCATAAGTGAATTCTTATGAGGTTTTTTTGTGTAAAATATTCTAGAAGAATTTTGAATAGATTAACTACTAAAACTCCCCTAAATTATTAATTAATTGTAAATTTGCAATTGATTTATCGATAATCTGTACATGAAAAAAATCCTCCTCATTTTTGTTTTCTTTTGCACCTCATTTTCAATGAATGCACAAGAAAAAATCAATTGGCTTTCATTTGAAAAAGCTATTGAATTGAACAAAACTAATCCAAAACCTATTTTAATTAATGTTTATACAGATTGGTGTGGATTTTGTAAAAAAATGACCAAAGAAACCTATGAAAATGAAGTAATTGCAAAATATATCAATACACATTTTTATGCCATAAAATTGAATGGAGAGGGCAAAGAAGATATCAAATATAAAGGCCACACTTTCAAATTTAAACAACAAGGAAGAACACAATATCATGAGCTTGCAGTAGCTTTTTTAGATGGAAAATTATCGTATCCAAGCACAATTTTCTTAACCAAAAACGAAGAATTGTTGCAAGTAATTCCAGGGTATTTACCAAAAGAACATTTTGAAAAAGTATTGGCTTTTTTCAATACAGAAGCCTACAATGATATCACTTGGGAAGAGTTTGAAAAGAAATTTAAAAGCAAATTGAATCCTTAATTTTTCATACGAAAAGCGCCTTTTTCTCCTGTATAATAAAATGGAATTTTCATTTTTTGAGAGGTTATTTTCCAACGATTGATATACGATTTAAAATTACTTCCGTCAGCAATAATTATTTTAGGTTGAATTGCTGTAATCATTCGCTCTAAATTTATTTTAGGTGAATTTTGTAAAATAACCACTGAATTTTTTAGATTTTCTAACTGATAAACTCCTAGACTATCAATTATTAATATTGGCTGATTTTCAAACATATATACATTTGAAATCATTTTTTTAAAAGAAACTTCAACATTTTCACCAATTTTATAAGGATTTATGACGGAATTTAGCTGTTGTAAACTATCAACATTATGATGAATTTCAATAGTATTTGAATTTCGAAATCCAATAACGGCTTGTTTGGTTTTATGAAAAACAATAAACTCTTTTGTTTGATGTTTCTCAAATTTTTCAAATAAAATGACACTCTGTAAAACAACAATACTTCCTAAAAATAACAACATTTTTTTGGTTGATGTATTTTGTAAAAAACGAACTCCGAAAAATATCAATACATAACTTGCCAAAAGCAACCAAAAAGAAAGAGAAATATCTTTCCATAAAAAAGCTTCTTGATTTGAAATCCAATTGACAAATCCATTCATCAATGAAATTATAAATCCGTATAAATCAGCTAAAAAAGGTGGCAAAATTTTACAAATTGAAAGAAAAGAAACAACAATTCCCATCATTAAAACAAAACCCAAAACAGGAATAATGACCATGTTTGACAGGAAAAATAATCCTGGAAATTGATGAAAATAATACAAACTTAATGGTAAAACTCCTATTTGAGCGGCAATAGATACTGAGGAAATTTGCCAGAAAAAATCAATAATTTTTGATTTAAATCGAAAAAAATGATACACTTTTTGTTGCATCGTTATGATTCCTAAAACGGCTAAATAACTCAGTTGAAAACCAAAATCAAACAGAAAAAGTGGATTAAAAATGAGCAATATAAACAATGAAGAAAACAATGAAAAAAGGTTGATTCTTTTGCTCCCAAACTGTTGCCCAATTGCTAAAAATGAAAACATAGTTACCGCTCTAACTACTGAAGCTGACAAGCCTGCAATGAAAGCAAACATCCATAAAATTATTAAAATCAAAATTGTTTGAACTATTTTTCCGTTTTTAAAATAGGTTAAAAAACTGAAAATTTTTACCAATAAAATCAAGATAATTCCAACGTGCAAACCTGAAACAGCCAAAATATGAATGGCTCCTGCATTGGAATAATCAGTCAATAACTCTTTAGAAATCTCTTTTCTTTCACCTAATAACAAGGCATTCATAACCACAATTTCATCAACTTTAAAATCATGAGTATTTAAAGAAAATTGAACAAAATTTCGGAATTGCTCAGCCCAACCTTTCAAGGTTCTTGAACCAAATCCAAGGCGTAAAAAATCAGATTTACCGATGAATATTTGTTGACGAATTCCTTGATTTTTTAAATATTTTTGATAATCAAATTGATGTGGATTTAAAGGAGAATTGATCTCACTAAAAGTGGAATTTACAAGAATCAATTCATCCACTTTTAACGTCTTTTGAAAAGAATCTTTTGCTATGTTTAACAGGGCTAAACCTCTGGTTTTTTGATGATCAACTTCTATAACTTTTACTTGATATTTTTGATGAAAACTACTTGGTTTTAAAACTTTATCAACTTTTAAAACTACCCTTGAATCATTATTTGAAAATCTGTCAAAATAATTGGAATAATTGGCATCATCATTAATAAAAACACTGGAAATACCTACAAAGAAAAAATATCCAAAAGTTAAAAAAGTTCGTATTTTTTTATGATGAACTAATCCTAAAATTAGTAGAAAAAGAAAATGAATACTGAAAAAAATATAAAAATCAAATCGCCAAATTTCTAGGTACAATTGGACGTAAATTCCAAAAATTAGGAATACACAAAAGTGAAAGGGTAAAAATCGAAGTAACTTTCTCATAGCGAGTGAAAGTTACTATTTTTTTTGAAGAAATTTTAAAATAATGTAACTGCTTTTACAAAAGTTCTTTGCCAATATTCTTCAGAAAATGAAGAGATAATAACACCTCTTTGAGTAGTAGAGTGAATGAATTGAATTTTGCCGTTTTTGTTCTCTGTAACTAAACCAACATGATCTATGTTTTTTTTCCTATTTCTAGCGGCAAAGAATACTAAATCACCTTTTTTTACACTTTCTAAAGGAATTTCTTTTCCTTCTTTTGACATATCTCCAGAACTTCGTGGTAAGGTAATGTTGGCTTCTTTAAAAGATGTGGTTACCAAGCCTGAACAATCCATTCCTTTGTTTGTTGTTCCTCCATACCTATATTTTACACCTTCGTGTTTCAGTGCAAAATCAACAACATTATTGATTTTTACATTTGAACTTGATTTTATAGAATATATATCTTGTGTTGATGAGCAAGCACTTAAAAGAACTAAAATTACTAGTAGTGAAAAATAAATTTTGCTCATTAACAATTTGTTTTTAAACAATTTACAATAAGATTGGCTGTTTTTTTGGAAGCTCCTTTTCCTCCTAATTTTATTTCTAAATCATAATAGTCCAAAAATAGTTTTTTTCTTTGATTTGACTCTAAAATTTTTGAAAGTTCTTTTATTAAATTCGATTTTGTAAAATCATTTTGGATTAGTTCGGTTACGACTTCTTTATCCATAATTAAATTTACAAGCGAAATAAATTTTAAGGTAATGATTCTTTTTGCAATTTGATACGAAATAAAGCCGCCTTTATAACAAACCACTTGAGGCACTTTAAATAATGCTGTTTCTAAAGTTGCAGTTCCTGAAGCAACCAAAGCAGCATGAGAAACACTTAATAAATCGTAAGTTTTATTATTGATGTAGGCCACATTTTTATCCCCAATAATTTGCTTGTAAAAAGAAAAATCTTGACTTGGAGCGCCTGCAATTACAAATTGATATTCTTTAAAATCATCAATAATTGACAACATTACACTCAACATTTTTGTGATTTCTTGCTTTCTACTTCCGGGTAAAATAGCGATGATTGGTCGTTCATCAAGATTATATTCATTGCGAAAACCCCAAATATCTACTTGATTTCTATCAGCAATTGCATCAATTAATGGATGACCAACAAAAGTAACTTCGTAATTAAATTGTTTGTAAAACTCTTTTTCAAAAGGTAAAATCACAAACATGTTATCAATATCTCTTTTGATGTCTTCAACTCTACCTGCTCTACTTGCCCAAACTTGAGGAGAAATGTAATAGTTGGTTTTAAAGCCTTGCTGTTTCGCCCATTTTGCAATGCGTAAATTGAATCCTGAATTGTCTATAAAAACAATAACATCTGGCTGAAATTTTGCAATATCTTCTTTACAAAATTTGATGAATTGTAGGACTTTCGTTAAGTTTTTAATCACTTCAAAAAAGCCCATAAACGCTCGTTCTTTGTAATGACTTACTAAAGTTCCTCCCACATTTTGCATTAAATCTCCACCCCAAAAACGAATATCAGCTGTTGCATCTTCTTCGAAAAGGGCTTTCATCAAGTTTGATCCATGCAAATCTCCTGAAGCTTCACCTGCAATAATGTAGTATTTCATTTAGAAAAACTTTAAAATTAATGTTGTAAAAGCAATTAAAATAGTGGCTAAAACAACGCCTTTCGCTTTATTATCTTGATTTTTTTTCAGGAAAATAAAAAACACAAAAAGATTCGGAATTGCAGCAATTGATAATACCTTTCCATATAAATTTCCATCGGAAATCATTTGTAAAGTTTCCTCAAAAGAATATTTAGAAAAATATTCAATGTAAAAAAATATACCTCCAAAAGTGGCAAAAAGTGCCACTAAAAATCCTATTAATATGTCTTTTTTTACAGTTCCCAAGAATTTAATTTTTGAATCATATGATGTGCTGTCAAATCAAATTGAACAGGAACCACTGAAATATAATTATTTTCTAAAGCATAAACATCCGTATCTTGACCTTTATCTTTATTAACAAATTCGCCTGAAAGCCAATAATATTCTTTGCCAAATGGACTTTTTCGTTTATCAAAAGTTTCTTTCCAAAAACCCATGGCTTGTCTGCAAATTTTTACGCCTTTTAGTTCTTCTTTTTTAACACTTGGGATGTTTACATTCAACACAATTCCTTCTGGCAAACCATTTAAAAGTGTGTTTAAAGTAATGTTTTTTACAAAATCTTCGCAAGCTCTAAAATCGGCATGCCATTTAAAATCTAATAACGAAAATCCGATGGCAGGAATTCCTTCAATTCCTGCTTCAATTGCTGCACTCATTGTTCCAGAATAAATAACATTAATGGATGAATTTGAACCATGATTGATGCCAGAAACACACAAATCAGGCTTTTTATTTAAAATTTCACTAACTGCCATTTTTACACAATCTGCAGGAGTTCCTGAGCAAGTATATTCTAATTGAGGACCATCATCAATAGTTATTGGATTGCAAGTCAACACATTATCAACTGTAATTGCATGTCCCATTCCACTTTGCGGACTATCAGGAGCAACCACAACAACATCACCAATTGTATTCATTATTTTGATTAATGCTCTGATTCCTGGTGCTGTAATACCATCATCATTTGTAACTAAAATTAAAGGTTTTTCTTGCATAATTGTGATTTTGAATGCAAATGTAATTTATTTTATACGAATTTCTTTTTAACATTTCCTAAAGAGTAAAGCTATATAAAATTATATAATATTGTATTGAAAGTAACTTGTAAGCTATGGACTCATTAAAAACCGAATTAATTATTATAATTTTCATTCTTATTTCATCAATTTTAGTGGCTCAAAATCAAAATGAAGTTCCTTGTTCTGGAGAAAAATATGAACAATTTGATTTTTGGGAAGGAAATTGGAAAGTTTACGACAAAGAAGGAGATTTAGTGGGTACAAACAAAGTAATTAAACTACAAAATGATTGTGTATTGCAAGAAAATTGGGTTTCTAAACTTAGCAAAAATACAGGCACAAGTTACAATTATTACAATCCAAAAGATGACACTTGGAACCAAATTTGGATTGATAATTCTGGATTTATTATGAATCTTAAAGGTCATTTTAAAGATGGAAAAATGATTTTGAAAAGTGATCTTGTTGAAGCAAATCCTAGAAGTTTTGCTAATCAAATAACATGGAAAAAGAATAAAGACAATACAGTTACCCAAATATGGACAACTGTTGATGAAAAAGGAAAAGTAATTTATGAAATTTTCTATGGAATTTATAAAAAACAAGGAAATATTTAATAATTGGTACTATTTTAGTACTTTCAAACAAAGAAATTAAAAACTAATAAGCAGATTTATGAAGTCGAATTTTAAATTGAGTTTTACACTACTTGCATTCCTTTTTTTAATCAAGAGTTCAGGAATAATTGCCAATGAAAAAGTTGCTAAAAATGAAGATCCTGAAAAAGATAAAGTATTGATTTTTGTTTTAAAAAATATTTTAACTCGTGGTCATTATGTTGTTAAAGATTTAAACGATTCTTTTTCAGAACATGTTTTCAAAACTTTTATTGATGGTTTAGATCCTAGTAAAAGGTATTTTACACAAGATGACATTAAAGAGTTTTCTAGATACAAATACCAGATTGACAATCAGTTACTAAAAGATGATTTGAGTTTTTACAATTTAGTTTACAATTGTTTTTTAGAAAGAGTTAAAAAAGCAAAAAGTTATTATGGAGGAATTTTAGACAAACCTTTTGATTACACAAAAGAAGAAACTATCGATTTAGATTATGAAAAACTTCCCTTTGCAAAAAACTACAACGAATTGATTGATTATTGGAGAAAGCAACTAAAATTACAAACCTTAGATAAAATTCAAGAATTAACTGCCCTTGAAAAAGACAAACTAAAAAAAGACAAAAACTATACTGTAAAATCATTTGAAACTCTTGAAAAAGAATCAAGAGCAGAAGTGCTAAAAAGTATGGACGAATTGTACTTACGAATTGAAGAATTAGAACACGAAGATTGGTTTTCAACTTATTTAAATGCAATTGTTAGCGGTTTTGATCCACATACAACCTATATGCAACCCAATGTTAAAGAGGTTTTTGACCAAAATATTTCTGGAAAACTAGAAGGAATTGGTGCTCGTTTGCAAAAAAAAGGAATTTATACACAAATTTTCGAGTTAGTTTCAGGTGGCCCAGCTTGGAAACAAGGTGATTTAGAAGAAGGAGACATCATTTTAAAAGTTGCACAGGGAAATAAAGAACCCTTGGATATTGTTGGAATGCGTTTGGATGATGCCATAAAATTTATCAAAGGTCCAAAAGGAACAGAAGTGCGTTTGACTGTTAAGAAAAAAATTGATGGAACAATTCAAGAAATTTCTATCATTAGAGATGTTGTTGAATTGGGTGAAACTTTTGTGAAATCAAGTATTGTGATGAAAAACAATAAGAAATATGCCATTATTGATTTACCAAGTTTTTACATTGATTTTTCGGATGAAAATTATAGAGATTCAGCCAAAGACATGGAAAAAGAAATTGAACGCTTAAAATCAGAAGGTGTTGAAGGATTGATTATCGATTTAAGAAATAATGGTGGAGGATCTTTAAAAACGGCCATAGAAATCTCAGGATTATTTATTGATGAAGGTCCAATTGTTCAAGTTAAATATCGTGGAGAAAATCCTGTAGTAAAAAGAGATACAGATCCAAAAACACAATGGGACAAAGCAGTTGTAGTGTTGGTAAATGAGTTTTCTGCATCAGCATCTGAAATTTTTGCAGCTGCTATGCAAGATTACAAGCGTGCTGTGATTTTGGGCGGAAATCAAACGTATGGTAAAGGAACCGTTCAAAATATTTTGCCTATCAATCAGTTTTATCCGAAATATGAAAAAGATTTGGGCTTTTTAAAAATGACCATTCAAAAATTTTATAGAATTAATGGAGGTTCTACTCAAAAAGAGGGCGTTTATTCTGATATTGCGATGCCAACAAGATTGAGTTATTTAAAAAATGGTGAAAGAGATTTAGAAGGCGCTTTGAGCTGGGATAAAGTAGTACAAGCAGATTACAAACAAGCAAATTCTTACTCTAATTTTGCTGATGTTGTGTATAACAGCAAGCAAAGAATTGCTTCAAATGAGAAATTTATCAAAATAAATGAATATGCAAAATGGCTAAAAGAAAATCAAGATAACGCCTCATTCTCATTGAATTATGAAAAATTTGTAAAAGAAAATGAAGCAAAAGAAAAAGAAGCTAAAAAATTTACATCTGTTTTTGAATTTAAATCTGATGTTACATTTACATCTCCGAAATACGAAGTAGCTTTGATGAAAGAAAACAAAGATTTAGAATCTAAAAGAGTAGCTTGGCATAAAAATTTAACTAAAGATATTTACATTTCTGAAGCATTAAATGTGTTGAGCGAACTAAAACTTAGCAAAAAAACTGCAATAGTAAAAAACTAATAAAAGTATTATAAACCCTTTAACCTGGTGAAAATTCATCAGGTTTTTTTATTAAGAAAAAAAATGAATTTTCAAGTAACATTTGCCACAAAATGGTCAGATTTTGATCCAAATAGACACATGCGTCACACAGCTTACAACGATTATGCTGCTGAAGTAAGAGTTCGCTATTTTGCAGCTCAGCAGTTTTCAATCGATGATTTTACAAAACACAATATTGGCCCAATTTTGTTTACTGAAGAAACCTCTTTTAGAAAAGAAATATTGATGGGAGAAAATATTACTGTGAATATTAAATTGGCAGGCGTTTCTAAAAACTATGAGCGATGGAAAATTGTGCACGAGGTTTTCAATGAAGCTGGAAAATTAGCAGCAGTCATTAAAGTATATGGAGCTTGGATTGATTTATCGAAAAGAAAATTAACAATTCCACCCAAAGAAACAATCGTGATTTTTTCTAATGCTGAAAAAACGGTTGATTTTGAGGAAATCTCTATTAAAAATGTTTAATTATTGATAACCTATTTTAATAAAACAAAAAAAGCTTCTTTTAAAAGAAGCTTTTTGTACGAGCGGAGAGACTCGAACTCTCACACCTTTCGGCACTAGATCCTAAGTCTAGCGTGTCTACCAATTCCACCACGCTCGCTTTTTTTCAATCTCAATTGCTCGAAATCGGGATGCAAATATAATCAATCATCACAAACTACAAAGCAGATTCCTATAATTTTTCTATTTTTGAATTGAATTAAAACGAACATATGAATAGCATAAAAACATATATCAATGAACATAAAAATAGGTTTGTTGATGAATTAATTGAGTTGTTAAAAATACCTTCTGTAAGTGCAGATTCTGCTTATAAAAATGATGTTTTACAAACTGCAAATTTCGTTTCTGAAAGTTTAAAAAAAGCAGGTTGTGACAAAGTAGAAATTTGTGAAACTCCAGGATATCCTATTGTTTACGGAGAAAAGATTATCGATAAAAATTTACCAACCGTTTTGGTATATGGCCATTATGATGTGCAGCCTGCTGACCCAATCAATTTATGGGAATCTCCTCCATTTAAGCCTGTTGTTAAAAAAACTGAAATCCATCCTGAAGGTGCCATTTTTGCAAGAGGAGCCTGTGATGACAAAGGTCAAATGTTCATGCATATTAAGGCATTAGAATATATGACATCCACTGGAAATTTACCTTGCAATGTAAAATTTATGATTGAGGGTGAAGAAGAAGTTGGTTCTAAAAATTTATCTTGGTTTGTACCTAGAAATAAAGAAAAATTAGCAAATGATGTCATTTTAATTTCGGATACAGGAATGATTGCAAATGATATTCCTTCTATCACAACTGGTTTGCGTGGTTTGAGTTACGTAGAAGTTGAAGTTACTGGACCAAATAGAGATTTACATTCAGGTTTGTATGGTGGTGCAGTTGCAAATCCCATCAATATTTTAACCAAAATGATTGCTTCTTTGCACGATGAAAATAATCGAATTACCATTCCCGGTTTTTACGATGCTGTCGAAGAACTTTCCACATTAGAAAGAACTGAAATGGCTAAAGCACCATTTTCACTAGAAAACTATAAAAATGCGCTAGATATTGATGATGTTCATGGCGAAAAAGGCTACACAACTAACGAAAGAAATTCTATAAGACCAACTTTGGATGTAAATGGAATTTGGGGAGGTTATACAGGTGAAGGAGCAAAAACAGTAATTGCTAGCAAAGCTTTTGCAAAAATTTCAATGCGTTTGGTACCAAATCAAAACTGGGAAAAAATCACAACATTATTCAAAAATCATTTCGAAAGTATCGCTCCAAAATCAGTAAAAGTAAATGTAAAACCACATCATGGTGGTCAAGGTTATGTGACTCCAATTGATACAATTGAGTATCAAGCAGCAAGTAAAGCTTATGAAAAAAGTTTTGGGAAAACTCCAATTCCTCAAAGAAGTGGAGGAAGTATACCTATTGTAGCTCTATTTGAACAAGAATTAAAAAGCAAAACAATTTTGATGGGTTTTGGACTAGATTCTGATGCAATTCACTCGCCAAACGAACATTTTGGAATTTGGAATTACTTAAAAGGCATAGAAACGATTCCGTATTTTTATCAATATTTTACAGAGCTATTTAAAAAGTAAATCCATAAAAATCATTATGATTTTAAAGATTAAAGTTTAAAATTATTGTAAATTCATGAGAGAAATATTGTTAAATTTGTGGCAATTAAAAATAAAGGGGATGAAATTTTTAAAAATTATTTTTTTTGGAGTATTGTTGGTTTCTTTAAATCAAAATACAAATGCACAAGAAGACTATAACAAATGGTCAATTGATTTAGGTGCTGGAATGCATACAATTGGAGTACCTTTAACACCTGGCTTCAGTGCAAGTCCTTTAGGACAAGGTAATTTAGGTGTTCGTTACATGTTAAATAATCGCTTTGGATTGCGTTTTGATTTAGGATTTAGTAAATTTTCAGAAACAAAAGGTACACCTGCTTTTGATGCAAATTATTACAGAGCTTCATTAGAAGGTGTTGTAAATATTGGAAATGTTTTAAATTTCAATTCTTGGTCAAAAAGAATTAATTTATTATTGCATGCAGGTGGAGGTTTTTCTAGTTTAAATACAATTAGTCCGACTGTAAATGGTGGTGATGGTATGGTAAACTTACTTTTAGGATTAACACCGCAATTTAAAATTTCTGATAAAATTTCAGTTTTTGCTGATTTTTCTTCAATCGTCCATTTTGGTCAAGAAAACAGTATTGATGGTGGCTCAAACCCAACTGCAAGAGAGACAAATGTAAGTATGTTTAATACTTCAATAGGTGTAAATATTGCCTTAGGAAACAAAAAACAACATGCAGATTTTACAGTCGAAAAAACTACAGCAAATAATAACAATCTAAATTCTGAATTAGAATCACTAAAAAAGCGTTTAGACAGTGCTGAAGTAGAAATTGCTAATTTAAAAAATAAAGGAGTAGTTGTTACCAATGAGTTAATTATCACTGAATTAGATAATAGATATGTAAAAAGAGGTGAAAAAACATTAGAGGATGGTACTGTTGTTGATTCGAATGTTGATTTTATAAAAGAATTATTAAACAAAGGATATGTTAATGTATTTTTTGATGTAAATAAAGCAGAAATTCAAGATGGTTCTTTAAATTCTGTAAATTATTTAAAACAATTTATGATGGATAATCCTCACATAAAAGCAACAATCATTGGATACGCAGACGAAACAGGAACTGAAAGTCGTAACCAAACTCTTTCAACAAACAGAGCAAAAAATGTATATAGCATGCTTGTTGCGGCAGGAATCGATTCTACAAGAATGACTTATGTTGGAGGTGGAATTGATGCAAGTGTAGGAAAAGATGCTAGACAATTAGCAAGAAAAGTAATTTTTAAAATTCAGTAATCTTACTTTTTATAATAAAAAAACCACTGATTTCTCAGTGGTTTTTTTGTTTACTGTTGTTATTTTAAAATTGTTGCTTTGTAGATAAAGTCAACTTCTGGATAGTTTTTTTTGATGAATTTATTTCCATATTTCTGAATAGAATCTTGGCGAAAACCTAATTTATCTCCGTATTTATCATAAAATTTCAAAACATTTTCTGATCCTTTTATCACTTTTGCTACCACAGGAAAACCTTTCACTCCACTATACTCTAACTCATCCAAACGATTATTATCTTTCAAATTAATAAAAATTTGAGTAGTTCTGGTTTTTACACCACCTCTAGCAAAAGCAATAGTCATAGAGTCGTTTTTAACGATTACAGGTTCATCATCCAACCCAAATTTACTCCATCTATTATTTAGGATTGAATCATTATGAATCCCGAATTGAGCCACAAAATTAGGAACCACTCTAAAAATTGGCATGTCTGTATAAAAACCATTTTTTATCAAAGAATACAACCTATCAACACCTTTTGGAGACCATTCTCTTTTGGCATAAATCTCAAAATTTCCTTTGGTAGTTTCAAAAACTGCTTTGAATTCTGATGGTGCTTTTTCTTTTGTCCATTTTTCATTGAATAATTTTTTACTGCAAGAAAACAAGAGTAAAAACGCAAAAAATAAGGTTATTTTTTTCATTTTGATAAATATTTCTGACAACAAATATAAAGATGAAAAAAGAATAAAATGAAGATAATTTGATTAAAAAGGAACTCTTTAAAACAAAAAAAGCGTCCCAAATTAGGGAAGCTTTCCATTGGCTAACAAAACCAAGACACTTTTTACGAAAGTGCCAAAACAACACAACTTGTTGATTTTTTACAAACAACATGCAAATATAAATTCTTTTTGACTATTTACCAACTTCAAACGTATTTTTAATCCTTTTCTTGATTGTAAATTAGTGCTTTAGATTGTATCTTTGCAACCTTTATAAAACATCAGAAAATTTACAAACCCAATGCAATTATCAGAACAAGAAGTTGTACGTAGAGAAAAGTTAGCAAAATTGCGCACTTTAGGCATCAATCCTTATCCAGCAGATTTATTTCCACTAGATTCAAATTCAAAGGAAATTAAATCTAATTTTTCAGAAGGTAAAAAGGTAGTAATTGCTGGTAGATTAATGTCTAGAAGAATTCAAGGAAATGCTTCATTTGCTGAGCTTCAAGATGGAGAAGGAAGAATACAGGTATATTTTAATCGTGATGAAATTTGTGCTGGCGAAGACAAAACCATGTACAATGAAGTGTATAAAAAATTACTGGATATTGGTGATTTTATAGGAATTACTGGAACTTTATTTACCACAAAAGTGGGTGAAAAAACAGTAATGGTCAAAGAATTTAAATTATTGAGTAAAGCTTTAAAACCTTTGCCTTTACCAAAAACAGATGCTGAAGGAAATACTTATGATGAATTTAATGACCCAGAATTGCGTTACAGACAACGTTATGCTGATTTGGTTGTAAATCCTCATGTAAAAGAAGTGTTTGTAAAACGTACCAAATTATTCAATGCCATGCGTTCTTTTTTCAATGAAGCTGGATATTTTGAAGTAGAAACACCTGTTTTACAACCCATTCCTGGAGGTGCAGCTGCAAGACCTTTTATAACGCATCACAATTCGTTAGACATTCCTTTGTATATGCGAATTGCAAATGAATTGTACTTAAAAAGATTGATTGTTGGCGGTTTTGATGGAGTGTATGAATTCTCGAAAAACTTCAGAAATGAAGGAATGGACAGAACGCACAACCCCGAATTTACAGCGATGGAAATCTACGTTTCATACAAAGATTACAATTGGATGATGGATTTCTGCGAACAATTGTTAGAACAATGTGCAATCGCCGTAAATGGAACAACCAAAGCTACTTTTGGCAATCATGAAATTGATTTTAAAGCGCCTTATGCAAGAGTTACAATGGCTGATTCCATCAAACATTTTACAAGTTTTGATATTGCTGGTAAAACAGAAGATGAAATTAGAATCGCCGCAAAATCAATGGGAATTGCTGTGGATGAAACAATGGGGAAAGGCAAATTGATTGATGAAATTTTTGGTGAAAAATGCGAAGGAAATTATATTCAGCCAACGTTTATTACTGATTATCCAAAAGAAATGTCGCCTTTATGTAAAGAGCACAGAAAAAATCCTGAGTTGACAGAGCGTTTTGAATTGATGGTTTGTGGAAAAGAAATTGCAAACGCATATTCTGAATTGAATGATCCAATTGATCAACGCGAACGCTTTGAACATCAATTAAAATTGGCAGAAAAAGGCGATGATGAAGCTACTCAATTTATTGACTATGATTTTTTACGTTCTTTAGAATACGGAATGCCTCCAACAGCAGGAATGGGAATTGGTATGGACAGATTGATCATGTTTTTAACAAACAACCAATCCATTCAAGAAGTGTTATTTTTCCCTCAAATGCGTCCAGAAAAAAGAGCTATTGCAGTTGAATTGGATGCTGAAGAAAAAGCTGTTTTAGAAATGATAACCAAAGCAACAAAAATTGATTTGAATGATTTAAAAATTCAATCAGGATTATCTAATAAAAAGTGGGACAAAACTTTGAAACATCTTACAAAAAATAAATTAGCTACTGTTACAAAAACTGATGAAGGTTTATTTGTAGAAATCGTATAATTGTATGATTTAAAATACTTTACAAAAGAATCACAGAAATGTGGTTCTTTTTTTTATTTTTGTTTTCATGAACTGTAAAAACTGTCAAGAACCTTTAAATGAAAACTCGCAATTCTGTAATAATTGTGGTGGAAAAGTAGTTGCTCAAAGAATTACGTTTAAAAAACTATTTGTAGACTTTTTTATCAATGTTTTTGGAGTTGATAATAAATTTTTCTTGACATTACGAAAAATACTTACTAATCCAGAAAATGTAATTAATGAATATTTGGATGGAGTTAGAAATCGTTATATAAATCCGTTTGCATTTTTAGCAATTGGTGCTGGTTTGTCTTTGTTAGTTTTTAATTATTTTGCTGATGATTTTATTGAAGTAAATAACGCTATTCAATCAGACCAAATTAATGAACTGAAACAAAAAGCCACATTAGATCTCAGTACTGTAAAAAACATTGACGCAAAACAGTTTCAAAAACTAGAAATAGAAAAGAAAACGGCTCAAATGCAGTTAAAATTTATGAGTGGTTGGATGCAATTTACTTTGCGATATTACAACTTACTAACCTTTGTTTTTCTTTTAATTTATGCAGTTTTGAGTAAATGGACTTATAGAAAGCCACATAATTTTGGAGAACATGTAGTTATAAATGCCTTCATTTATGGATTTCTGACTTATGTTACTCTTTTATTTTTCATTTTTGCTGTCTTTATAAATCCATCTATTTACAGTTATAGTATTGTTGCTTACATACTTTTTTATATGTATGCCTTTGGAAGAATTTATAAGCTTTCTATTGGAAAAAATATTTTAAAATTATTTCGTTTCATATTTGGATTAGTTATTTTTTTCATAAGCCTCATGATAGTTGGAGTTATTGCAGGTATTGCATTAAAATACTTTGATTTAATATAAAAACCATTAAACTTTATATCTCAATCTTGATAAAAACCTTGCAACTGTTACAAAAACTGATGAGAGTTTATTTGTAGGAATTGTATAAAATATTTGGTTTTAAAAGTTTTAATATAGAAACAAGTATGAATTCAACTTTTTTATGAATGCTACAACTGTAGAATTCATCAATAAAATTAAAAGCAAAAACCCATTAAATCTCTGAATTTAATGGGTTTTATTTGTTTTTGTGGAAACTTGCAGAGAGGAAGGGATTCGAACCCTCGATACCGTTTCCAGTATACTACCTTTCCAGGGTAGCCAAATCAACCACTCTTGCACCTCTCTAGTTTTCTTGAACAATTTTCAAGATAAATAAAGTTCAATCAATCCGTTAGGCGTTTGAACTTCGATAGTTTTGTTTGCTCTGTCAACTTTTTTGATAAACTCATCAACCATAGGAATAAAAATTTCTTTTCCATCTCTATCAATCTCAAAAAGTGGCTGAGCCGAAGTTTCGTTAACATTTATAATGATACCAACCTCTCCAAAAGAAGCATCAATTACTTTAAATCCAATAATTTCATGGAAATAAAATTGATTTCCAGAAAGTTTAGGCAATAAAGATAATGGCAAATAAATATCTGATTTTAAAATTGCATCTGCATCAGCTTCAGAATATACATCTTCAAACTGAACTCGAAGTTGATTTCCTTTATGCAAAGAACTTTTTTCAATAAAAAATGGAACCAGATTATTGCCAAAATCGACATAAACGGATTCCATTTCTTGATACAATTCAGGTTCGTCTGTATCTAATTTGATAACAACTTCCCCTTTAAAACTATGCTTTCTAACGATTTTGCCTAAATAAAAACAGTCTTCTTTACGCATTATCGTTGTAAAGTTTTATTCTGCTGAATTTTCTTCAGTAGTTTCTTCGGCAGCTGCTTCAACTTCAGCAACTTCCTCTACTTTTGCAGTTGCTGCAGCAATTCTTGCTTCGTTTACTGCTTTCTCAGCTGCTAAGGCTTTTGCTTTTGCATCTGCTTGAGCTTTAGTCAATCCTTCTGATTTTGAAGTTACTTTAGCTGCTTTTTCCTCTAACCAAGCATTGAATTTTTCAGCCGCTTGCTCTTCTGTTAAGGCACCTTTACGAACTCCACCAGCTAAATGATTTTTCAATAATGCACCTTTGTACGACAAAATTGCTTTTGCAGTATCAGTAGGCTGTGCACCATTTTGTAACCATTTTACAGCTCCATCAACATCTAAATCAATAGTTGCAGGATTTGTGTTTGGATTATACGTTCCTAATTTTTCTAAGTAACGTCCATCTCTTGTTGCACGTGCATCAGCAGCTACAATCCAAAAGAAAGGTTTGTTCTTTTTTCCGTGTCTTTGTAATCTGATTTTTACAGACATAATGTATTGATTTTGTGAGGTTCTCGACCTCGGTTTATACTAATTTTTACCAACTCGTGATAAGTGGGCGCAAATATACAACTATTTTTATTTCTATCAAGGTAAAATTTAGGTTTTCAAATTGAATTGTAAAAAGAAAAATTTGTTGATAAATCCCTAAGAAAGTAGGTGTGTTTTTCTTACATGATTTTGTATTTTTAAAATCCCAAAATCATCAAAAAATCTCAAAAACATGTATTTAATTTTTGACACCGAAACTACTGGATTGCCAAAGAGTTGGAATGCTCCTATTACTGATACCGACAATTGGCCAAGGTGTATACAAATTGCATGGCAATTGCATGATGCTTTTGGAAATCTGATAGAACATCGTGATTTTTTGGTGCAACCTGATGGATTTAACATCCCATTTGATGCAGAGAGAATTCACGGAATTTCAACAGAATTGGCTCAAGAACAAGGAATCTCTTTAGAAGAAGGACTTGCCTTATTTAATGAAGTTTTGAAAAAAACAACTTTTGTAGTAGGACAAAATGTAGGCTTTGATATCAATATCATGGGTTGTGAATTTCACAGGCTTGGTATTGAAAACAATCTTACAAAGCTTCCTATTTTAGATACTTGTACTGAAAAAACAGCTTCTTTGTGCAAACTTCCTGGAGGTCGTGGAGGAAAATTCAAACTTCCAACGTTAACAGAATTACACAAACATCTTTTTACTATAGATTTTGATGAAGCGCATAATGCAACTGCGGATGTTGAAGCAACTACTCGTTGTTTTTTCGAGTTGATTCGAATTGGTGAATTCAGTAAAGAAGAATTGAAAGTTGAAGGAAACTACTTTCAAGAATTCAATGAAAAGAATCCAAAAACCATACAAGTTATTGGTTTACAGCACGTAAACTTAAAAAAAGAAAGTGATAAGATTCGAAAAAAGCTCGAGAAACTCAAAGAAGATGTTACATCAAAAACTACCACTGAAGGGTTACACGAACTAACAAATTTTGCTTTCAGTCATTTACACAACCATACACAATTTTCGGTGTTGCAATCTACCATTCAAATTGATGCTTTGGTAAAAGCGGCTGCAGCTGATAAAATGCCTGCAGTTGCCATGACAGATACCGGAAATATGATGGCAGCTTTTCATTTTGTAAGCGCAATTTTAAATCATAATAAAGTTGCTGAACATCAAATAAAGCCTATTATTGGTTGCGAATTTAATATTTGCGAAGACCATAAAAATAAATCCATCAAAGACAATGGCTTTCAAGTTGTTATGCTTGCAAAAAACAAAAATGGATATCATAATTTGGCAAAAATGTCATCCATCGCATTTATTGATGGATTTTATTATGTACCAAGAATAGACAAAGAAATCGTCAAAAAATATAAGGAAGATATTATTGTATTGTCTGGAAATTTATATGGCGAAATTCCGAATAAAATTTTAAATCTGGGCGAATCACAAGCTGAAGAAGCTTTACTTTGGTGGAAACAAGAATTTCAAGACGATTTTTATTTGGAATTGATGCGTCACAATCAACAAGATGAAAATATTGTAAATGAAACTTTGTTGAAGTTTTCTAAAAAACATGACATCAAAATTGTTGCCACTAACAACACTTTTTATTTAGATAAAAAAGATGCAAATGCGCACGACATTTTATTGTGTGTAAAAGATGGAGAAAAACAAGCCACTCCTATTGGAAAAGGACGTGGTTACAGATATGGTTTGCCAAATCAAGAATATTATTTTAAATCAACTGAAGAAATGAAAAAACTTTTTGCGGATATTCCTGAAGCAATTAGTAATGTACAAGAAGTCGTTGATAAAGTTGAAATTTATTCTTTATCAAGAGAGGTTTTGTTGCCCGCCTTTGATATTCCAAAAGAATTTCACTCTCAAGAAGATTTGATAGATGGAGGAAAAAGAGGTGAAAATAATTATTTGAGACATTTAACTTATCAAGGTGCAAAAAAAAGATATGGCGAATTGACGGATTCACTAAAAGAACGTCTTGATTTTGAGTTAGAAGTTATTGAAAAAACAGGATATCCAGGTTATTTTTTAATTGTTGAAGATTTCATTAGAGAAGCTCGAAATATGGGAGTTGCTGTTGGTCCAGGACGTGGTTCTGCAGCAGGTTCAGTAGTTGCCTATTGTTTATGGATTACCAATATTGATCCTATCAAATACGATTTGCTTTTTGAGCGTTTCTTAAATCCTGAACGTGTTTCGATGCCCGATATTGATATCGATTTTGATGATGAAGGACGCAGCAAAGTCATGGATTACGTGATTCAAAAATATGGTTCTAATCAAGTTGCGCAGATTATTACTTATGGAACAATGGCTGCAAAATCATCCATCAGAGATACTGCAAGAGTGCTGGATTTACCGCTTTTTGAAGCAGACAGAATTGCAAAATTGATTCCAAATGTCATCAAATTACAACATATTTTTAGTGATGACGAACGAAATAAATCAAAAATTGATAGTCTAAGAGCTGAAGATAAACTTTTAGTTGAGGAATTAAGACAACTTTCCGAAGGTGCAAATTTAGCTTCAGAAACTGTAAATAAAGCCACTATTTTAGAGGGTTCTGTAAGAAATACTGGAACGCATGCTTGTGGAGTAATCATTACTCCTGGAGATATTACCAATTATGTTCCTGTGGCTTTAGCGAAAGATTCTGATATGTATGTGACACAATTCGACAATGCTGTTGTGGAATCTGCAGGTTTGTTGAAAATGGATTTTTTAGGATTAAAAACACTAACATTAATTAAAGATACTGTTAAAATTGTCAAAGCCAGACATGGTGTTGATTTGGATCCTGATTCATTTCCTTTGGATGATGAAAAAACCTATGAATTATTCCAAAAAGGAGAAACCGTTGGTATTTTTCAATACGAATCTCCCGGAATGCAAAAACACATGCGTACTTTAAAACCAACAGTTTTTGGAGATTTAATTGCCATGAATGCGCTATACAGACCAGGACCAATGGAATATATTCCTTCATTCATCAACCGTAAACATGGCTATGAAGAAATTCAATATGATTTGCCTGATATGGAAGAGTATTTGGCGGAAACTTACGGAATTACAGTGTATCAAGAGCAAGTGATGTTGCTTTCGCAAAAATTGGCAAATTTCTCGAAAGGTGAAGCTGACGTTTTACGAAAAGCCATGGGAAAAAAACAAGCAGCTGTTTTAGATAAAATGAAACCAAAATTCATTGAACAAGCAGTTGCAAATGGCCATGATGCGCAAAAATTAGAAAAAATTTGGAAAGATTGGGAAGCTTTTGCGAGTTATGCTTTCAACAAAAGTCACTCAACTTGTTATGCTTTTATTGCTTATCAAACTGCTTATTTAAAGGCGCATTATCCTGCTGAATACATGGCTTCTGTGTTGTCAAATAATATGAATGACATCAAACAAGTGTCATTTTTTATGGAAGAATGCAAACGAATGGGATTGCAAGTTTTAGGACCTGATATCAACGAATCGTACTTGAAATTCTCCGTAAACAAACAAGGTGCTGTACGTTTTGGAATGGCAGCCATCAAAGGTGTTGGAGCGCATGCAGTAAAATCGATTATTGATGAACGTAAAGAAAATGGCAATTACTCATCCATTTTCGATTTGGCAAAACGTGCAGATTTGCGAGTTGCCAACAAAAAAGCCTTTGACAGTTTGGTAAAAGCAGGCGCTTTTGATTCGTTTACAGATACTCACAGAGCGCAATATTTTGCGTTAGATGAAAAGGGAATTACCTTTTTAGAGCGTGCCATGAAATACGGTAGTAAATTTCAAGAAAATAAAAATTCAACTCAGGTTTCTTTGTTTGGAGAAGCATCAACCATTCAATTCCCTGAACCTGAAATTCCGAATTGCGAAACTTGGGGAACTATGGAATTATTATCCCAAGAAAAAGAAGTCATTGGCATGTATATTTCTGCACATCCTTTAGATGATTTTAAAAATGAAATGGCTTTTTGCAACACAAATCTGTCTATTTTCAAAGAAGATATCAAAGAATTTGCCGGAAGAAATATATCCTTTGCAGGAATCATTACAGATGTGCAACATCGTGTTTCTAAAACTGGAAATCCTTGGGCTTCTTTTGTTTTGGAGGATTATAATGACAATTATGAATTTAGGATTTTTAAAGAAGATTACTTAAAGTTCAAACATTTTTTGTCTTTGAATAATTTTGTGTATGTCAAAGCAACATTTAAAAAGAATTTTTACAATGATGAAGTAAGTATTTCTTTCAATGATTTTAAACTTTTGACAGAAGTTTTAGACACCTATTGTGAAAAACTTACGATTAATATTCCCATTGAAAACTTAAAAGAAGACACGATTTTAAACTTAGAGAGTATTTTAAAAAATAACCTTGGGAAAAAATCTTTAAAGTTTACAATTTGGGATGAAATCGAAAATATCGAAGTAAATCTACCAAGTAGAAATACAAAAATAAATGTTTCAAGTTCGTTGTTAGATATTTTGCAAAAACAGCAAATCAATTATAAGTTGAATTGATTTTAAGCAAACTAAACTGTTGTTGTTTCTCTAAAAATAGCTTCTAAACTCTTGCCTTTTAGGTTTTTTATAGGTTCATTTAACAGTAAAGTTCCTTTATTGATAATCAACACGCGATCACAAACTGCCTCTACTTCTTGTAAAATATGAGTAGAAAATAATACTGTTTTATCTTTTCTTAATTCTTTAATCAAGGTTCTGATTTCTACTAACTGATTTGGGTCTAAACCTGTTGTTGGTTCGTCTAAAATTAATACTGATGGATTGTGTAAAATAGCAGCAGCTATGCCCACTCTTTGTTGATATCCTTTAGATAATTGATGAATTTTTTTATGAGCCTCAACTTGTAAACCAACTTTCTCTAAACAAGTTTCAATTTGCTCTTTTACAGAACCGTTTTTAAAATCAATAATTTTGTAAATAGTTGCACAAAAATGCAAGTATTCTCTAACATACATATCAGTATACAAAGCATTGTGTTCAGGCAAATACCCTATTGTTTTTTGAGCTTGCAATGGGTTTTTCAAAACATCAATATCATTGATTAAAACTTCGCCTTCATCAGGTTTTAAATAGCCTGTTAAAATTTTCATCATGGTTGATTTTCCTGCACCATTTGGACCTAAAAAACCAATGATTTCTCCATTTTTAGCATCAAATGAAATGTCATTCAACACTTTTTGAGTGCCATATTTTTTTGAAACGGAAGTTACTTTTATAGACATTTATTTGTTTTAATTTGAAGATTGTAATCTGATTTTTCGAATGTTTTTCATGCGTTTCCAAGCCAATTGATGTCGCTTTTTATACAACCAAAGTGTGCCCAAATCTAATAAAAAATAAAAGAAACTGATACCACTTGGCGGATTATAACTGGGTAAAAAATCAAAAATTCCCCAAGCTGTAGTTGGCCAATACCAGCATTTATAATAAGTTCCAACCAATTCTAAAACCACCACAGTAATATACATAGTTAAATAAAAAAGACGCTCTCTAGGTTTGTTTCTTAAAATCAATAAAGTGGCAACTGTCATGACAAATCCAAAAACATCATTTTCAAAAATTAAAAAAACAGTGGCATATATAGATATAAAAATGGTAAAGAATCTTTCTAAAGATAGATGATGCACTTTTATGGAAGCTGCTTTTGAAAAACACAAAACTGCGATATATACAAAAGCATGACCAAAAGGAATATAATGAGGCACGTTTTCCAATCTGTAAGTGTACATTCCCATCAAAATGGAGAATAAATATTCGCCAAAATAAGCAATCAAAACAGCTGCTAACATTTGTTCTTTGAGTCGTTTATTCACTCTAAAAAAAGTGATGATAAACATGATAATCATCAAAGTGTTGGCATAAAGTTGCGCATTTTCAGTAATTTTTACCATGTAAAAACTATCCAAAAACAAGCCAACAATAAAAAATAAATACAACAAACCAAGTGTTTTGTATGTTGTATAGAAAGATGATTTTGAAGCAACTACACTCATGCCACGAAAATAAGGAAACTAAACAAAAATGGCTCAAAAAAATTGAGCCATTTGTTTAAAATTTTTAAAGTGAAATTATAATTGATAACGAAGACTTAGGCTTACAATAATAAAATTTTTTAATATTAAATATTTTTTAATATATTTAGAAAATTAAAAACAAAAAATTATGAAAAGAGTTATTTTATTATTTGGTATTATTTTTATTTGTTCATCTGCAACTTTAAAAAAAGAAGAAGTTATTACACAATCTGTACAGTTAACTGATCCTTATGATTGTTTAATTGAAAAGATGCTTATTAGGAGTTTTTATGATGGAATGATAGAAAGTATTCTTGTCGGAAATTATCCTGGCACGCCACTATTAGTTGCTGAACTTGAACAATTGAAAAGAATTGAGCTAAGTTGGGCATGTCAAAATTAAATATTATAACTAAAAGAGGCTAAATTTAGCCTCTTTTAGTTATAACTGATAACGTATTCTCAAACTTATAAATCTAGGTAAAACAAATGTTTCATTAATACTGAACGAAATTATGTTTTGATTTACATTTACACTTGAGCCAGTAGCTAATAAATTGCTTCCCACCAATTCATATTCCCATTTCGCATCTTTGTCTTTTCTATATGCAAAAGATGCGTTCCAAATTTTATATGAATTTATAAAATTTCCATCTTGTCTAGTTTCGTTATAAGAAAAATCAGTTTTTACAGTTAAAGAATTCCAAATATATGCATCAAAATCTATTGATGGGATATGTCTTACTGTTTTTATATCAGTATTTCTTGAACTATTTTTTTGGTCAGAAAAATTTACATTATAACTCAAATTAACATTTGGAGCTTTTGTGAAATTAGTACCAATTCTTGTATTGAAACCTCTTGAAATATTTTCGTTAGTATTTTCCAAAGAGTTGATGAATTGATAACTTTTGTTGTAATTGAAATTACCTCCTAATCTTCCCGTGATTTTTTTGATGGTTTTACTTACACTTCCAAAAGCTGAAAAGTTTTCATTATCTAGAGGTGAATTGATGGTTGTACTACTAGAAACTACAGATCCTGGTTCAAAAATGGTATTTCTATTTACCTGATTCATTGTTTTTCTGTAGTCCAATCTTGCAAATACGTTACTATTATTAAATAAGTTAAAACTTCTATAATTTAGCGTAAAGTTGTGAAAACTTGCGTTGATCAAATCAGCATTACCAGCAAAAAATGCATTATAACTATTTGCTACAATTCCCCTTGCAATTTGGTTCACATCTGTAAAATTTACTTGTTGTCTATAATTAAAATTCAAACTTTCGCTTCTTTTAAATTGCGCAATAATATTGAATTCCGGTAACACTTGGAAAAATTTATCTTGGAAGAATTCAGTACCATATTGGGTATTTTGCGAATTGTATGAATGAACTGTAAAACCAGGAGTTATGGTGAAAATTCCTTTTTTCAAACGATATCTTACACCTGCATAAATATCTGCAAACTTGTATTCAGTATCATTGGTGGTCTGTGGATCAACGATTCCTGGAATTGTAGGATTTGGTGTTACCTCATTTCCATTATCTAAAATTTGGAAAAAACGTGAATTGTATTTTTGATTGCTCAAAATAGTCCCAGCTACAAAATTCAGATTACTTACCGAATTTAATATGTAGTAATAATCCAATTTTGCATCCAATTGATTGGTTTTTACACGTCTGTCTTGCTCTAAATTGTAAAATTGGTTGCTTCTGTCCAATCCTAATGTTTCTGCTGCATCATCAAAACCATCATTGTTTGCGTCATCATTATTATTTGGATTATTTTCTAAAGATGCAATATAAAACGGATCTTCATCTTGTAATAAGTGTTTGATTTCTATAGCAAAAATACTTTTTTCACTTGCTGTGTGGAAGTAACTTAAATCTTGATTGATAGTAAAAGGTGTTGCATTTTCTCTTTCTGTAATATCACTCAAAACACGTGAATTTATATTGTCAGTTTTAAATTCGTTTGAAAAACGACCTGCAATATTATAATTCATTTGATTGTTGATGTCTTTTTTGTAGATAGACGTAAATCGGAATAATCCAGTATTACTTGTTTGATCTGTAGTATTATCAACAACATCATCAGGAGTATTTGGGTCTACATAATCAATAGTATTGATGTTTCTTTGACCATTGGTATTGCTCGAAAAAATTAAAAATCCACCCAAACTCAACTTTTTATTTGGCGAATAACTAAAGTTGAAAGCAGATAATTTGGTTTCGATTTTATTCGCATTTCTTGCATTTGCTGTTAAAAAACCAATTCCAGCATCTGCAATATTGATATTTGTTCCGTTTGAAGGACTTTGACTTTGAAAATTGGCACCAAAACTTCTTAAATCTCCTCTATCTAACACAACTTCTCCAATATTATTGACATCTCCAATAACGTTAAGCGTATATTTTGGTGTGTAATAAAATAATTTTGGTTGAAAAAGATACAAAGATTCATTGGGAGCATCTCCAATTCCTGCAGTAACATCACCAAACCAAAAGTTCTTTTTCCCTTCTTTTAATTTGATGTTGATGGCAACTCTGTCTTCATTATTTTGAACGCCACTCAATTGACCAACATCAGAAAAGTTTCTTAAAACCTGAATTTTATCAATCGCATTTGATGGAATGTTTTTAGAGGCTAATTTGGTATCACCACTAAAAAAATCTTTTCCGTCAATGGTTATTTTTTCAACTGCCTTCCCTTCTACTTCAATTTGACCAGCTGCATTGATTTCTACTCCTGGTAATTTTTTCAGGACATCTTCTAGCTTTCTCTCTGTTCCATTTTTAAAAGAATCTGCATTGTACGAAATGGTATCTCCACTTATTGTTACTGGCATTTTTGTAACAATGTTGATACCATCCAACATATTGTCTTCTTTCATGGTGAAGTTTTTCACAATATCAGTTGTTGTAGTTTTGATGGCTGTAGAAATTTCTTTAAACCCAATGTAACTTATTTTAACTGTGTAAGACGTATTATTTTTTAAATCGAGTCTGTAAAATCCTTTGGCATCAGAAAAACCATAGGAGGCTATTGCTTTAGAAACATCGTCAATTGCAATTACATTTGCCATTTCTAAAGGCGTTCCAATTGAATCTTTTACAACTCCTGTTAGTTTTACTTGGGCAGTTGAAATATAAGTCACCATAAAAATGGCGATTACTAAAATTTTTTTCATTTGTTTGATTTGATTATTTTTTTTGGGGTTGTTTGCTTAGAATCTTCCTCTTCCACCACCATTTCCTCTTCCTTGAAAACGCTCTTTCAATTCGTCGGTTTTTTCTTTGATGATTTTGTTATATTCTTCTCTTTCAACTTTTGAACCTTTGTTTGGTTTTTGAATTTCGATTTTTTCTTCTGGATTCAACACAATTTCTGTACATAACATCGTTGTTCTTCCAGCGTTCAGTTCTAAAATTAATCCAGGCAAACCCCAATATCTATCAGGACCTGCACTTACTGGAATTTGCGGAGAATACCATGCAACTACATCAATCATTCTTGGCTCATTTTTTTTATCATCATTTTGATTATTGTTTCCTCTTCTACTAAAAATACTTCCAAAATCAATGGTTTTATCTTCTATAGTCATAGTCGCTTTGTACACAGTGTAGTTACCAATTTGTTTGGTTTCAGAGGTCAGTTGCCATTGTGGCTGATCCATTTTTTCAACGATTAAAAAACGCTTGCTAAATTGCTCAACGTCTTCAATCATTTCTTTGTCCTTTAAACTTTTATAAATAGAACCTTGTCCATTGCTTCTTCCCCACATTGGACCATTTGTTCCTGGAGTTTCTAATTTTACATCTTCTTTAAAAGAACTTTCTGTTTTTGTGAATGTAAGCGTATACGTTTTTTCTAGAAAACTTCTCATACGATTCATCATTTGTTGTTTTTGCACTTCAGTCATCTCGTTTCCAAATCTGCTCATATCCATTGTAGTTTTAGACATGTACATGGCTTTTCCTTGAAAATCTTTTTGTGCAAAAGTGGCAACTGAAAAGAACGCTAAAAAGAGAATTGTTATTGATTTCATAATGTTTGATTAATTTTTTATCAAAAGTATTTTAAATACCTCCAATTTAGACTTAAAAAAAACTTAAAAGTTTAATGGGTTCAAAAAATAATTAAACAAAAACGAATATTAACCTCCAATTCTAATTTCTATGCCTTTACCATCTCTGCTTTGAAAACGCTCCATCAATTCTTTATTCTTTTCATCACGAATCTTATCAAACTCTGCCTGAGTTACAATTTTACCTTTGTCAGGTTCAGAAATTGTAATTTTTTCTGACGGATTTAACACAATTTCCGTGCAAACAATCGTGGTTTTTCCGTCATTAATTTCTAAAATCAAACCAGGTAAACCATGATAAATTGTTGGTCCATTACTAATAGGAATTTGAGGTGTGTACCAAGCAGTCGTAATAATGGTTTCTGTTTTTTTGGTTTGCTTTGTTTCTCCATTTTCAACAGTCATCGAAATATTTTCAACTTCTTGTGAAAAAGTTGCTTTATAACATGTGTAATTGCCAATATTTTTTGTTTCTGATGTCAATTGCCATTCATAATTTGGAATGGAATCTTTGATCAAAAAAGTTTTTCCCATGATCTCGGTTTTATTTACGAAACGTTTTTCTTTCAAATTTTTGAAATACAAACTTCCTGAACCTCCACCTCCAAAAACTGATATTACTTGCATTCCTCCCATATTTGCTTTCGGATTTGGTGCATTCAGTTTTTCTTCTTCTTTATAACTAGACGTTGATTTATCAAACTCTAAAATGAAGGTTTTTTGATTCATTTTTTGAAATCTTTCTTCCAATTCTTGTTTTTGAGCTTCTGACAAATTAGAATCTCCTCCTATTTTAAAACCTGTTTTTCTGTTGGTTTTATAAATGGCTTTTCCAGTAAAATCTTGAGCAACTGAGTTCAATATAAAACCCAAAAGTGCGATTGCGATTAGATGTGCTTTCATCATTTTTTATTTTTTTCGTTTAAATTTATGATTAATTGTTTCATTTTTAAGACTCCTTTTTTCAATTGATTTACTAAGCTATCAATTTGTTCAGATTTTCCATTGACACCAATGCTAAAATTGGAGAGAAGATTTTCCTTCTTAATATTCTTAACAGTAACTTTCATAGAAATCATACTTTCAGGTTTGTTTTCTTTAAAGACATCTTTAAAATCATCCCATTTAATAGTGTCAATTTCTTCTAAAGAATCAACTGTAATTTCAATAGATTCAAAATTTGTTTCTAGAGATATTTTTTTCTCTTGAGAAAAAGTAATATTCGCTAAAAGTAATAAAGAAACGATGAGTAATTTTTTCATAATGTTATTTTTTAAATTCTTGACAAAGATCTCTCAAATGAAATTTAGATTGCGTTAATGAGTGTTAACGATTGTTAACAGGCTATTTTTTTAACCGTAAGTAATTATCTTTGAGGCATGAATACCAAAAAATACCAACTTATTTTCTATTTTATTACAGCAACAATTGTGGCTACAATTGCTGTTCAATTCTTTTGGAATTTTAAAAATTACGAAGAAAATAAAGTGCGAGTTACCAATGAAATTCAACTGAGTTTAGACAATGCCATTGAAGAATATTATGCAAAATTGGCAAAAACGGAATATACTACTATTTTGAATTTGAATAACTCATCAAAAAAATCAACTATCAAAAATTTTCCAAAATTTGATACTCTTTTTAAACATTCAAGCGCTTTTAAAAAGTTTAAAAAAGGAATTAAAAAAGATACTGGAAAAATAAAAACAAGTTTTGAAGTTACCAGTATTTCTTTTAAAAGTGATGGTGGTTCTTTTGAGAAAGAAAAAGATTCTATCGTAAAATATTTAAAAGAAATAAATAAACCAATTGATGATATTTCTCCAGAACAAATCAAGGAAATAAAAATTGGAAAAAAGAATGATTTGCAAATTTTTTCTGGTAAAAAAGTGGCTGATAGTTTAAAACTAATCAAAAGTTTACAACCCATTTTTATTTCTTTTTCAACTAATGAAATTGATTATAAACAATTGGATTCTTTACTGAAAAATCAATTGACTTTGAAAAAAATTCCGATTGATTTTACGTTCAATCATTACAAAAAAGACACTATTTTTTATACTACAAAAGACAGTATTTTGAATACTACTTTTGAAAAAAGTGTCTATTCAAAATCGACCTTTTTAAAAGACAACGAAGATTTTGAATTGCAATATAACAACATCGATTTTGAAGCTTTAAAACGCAGTTCTTCAGGCATTTTTTTATCACTTGTTTTGTCATTATTAATCATTTCTTGTTTGTTTTATTTGCTAAAAATCATCAATCAACAAAAAGAATTGGCAAGCATCAAAAACGATTTAATCAGCAATATTACCCACGAATTTAAAACCCCAATTGCAACAATTTCAACTGCCATTGAAGCCATCGAAAATTTTAATGTGTTGAATGACAAAGAAAAAACCAAAAAATACCTTTCCATGTCATCCATTCAATTGAAAAAATTACATCAAATGGTTGAAAAATTACTAGAAACTGCCACGTTAGATAGTGAACAATTGTATTTGAAAAAAGAATCTGTTGATGTTATTGAACTCATCAAAAAGATTGTAGCAAAACATCAATTATTGTGTTCTTCAAAAGAAATTAGTTTTCAATCAAATACTGAAAATATTTTGATGCATGTAGATGCTTTTCATTTTGAAAATGTGATTTCAAATTTGATTGATAACGCTGTAAAATATGGAGGAAATTCTATAGAAATTCAATTAAATACTGATAAAAAAATTACAGAAATTAGCATTTCTGATAATGGTGAAGGCATAGAAAAATCGCATCAAGACAAGATTTTTGAGCAATTCTACAGGGTTCCAAAAGGAAACACACATGATGTAAAAGGATTTGGAATTGGCTTGTATTATTGCAAAAAAATCATTGAAAAACACCAAGGAACGATTGTTGTAAAATCGACCAAAAATCAAACTATTTTTAAAATTCAACTTCCCAATGACTAAAATAAAAATTCTGCTAGCAGAAGACGAAGCAAGTTTAGGAATGATTGTAAAAGAGAGTTTAGAATCGAGAGATTTTACTGTTTTTTTAGCATCAAATGGCGAAGAAGCTTTTAAAATCTATCAAAAAGAAACGCCTGAAATTTTGGTATTGGATGTCATGATGCCCAAAAAAGATGGTTTTACTTTGGCAAAAGAAATTCGACAAGAAAACAAACGAATTCCGATTATTTTTTTAACTGCAAAATCGCAAACTTCAGATGTTTTAGAAGGGTTTCAATTGGGAGGAAATGACTATCTAAAAAAACCTTTTTCCATGGAAGAATTGATTGTTAGAATCAAATCTTTGCTTAACAGAATTGAATTTCAAACCAATTTAGAGGCCATCGAAATTGGAAAATATCACTTTAATTTTACGAAACAAACCTTATCATTCAACGAAAAAACCTTTCAATTGACATCAAGAGAGGCTGAATTGCTTTTTCAATTGTCAGAAAAGAAAAATGAATTGTTAGATAGAACTTTCATCCTGAATAAATTATGGGGGAATGATGATTTTTTCAATGCCAGAAGTATGGATGTTTTTATCAGTAAACTTCGAAAAAAACTACAATACGACCCAACTATTCAAATCATCAATGTTCGTGGTTTCGGGTACAAATTAATTTATTAATCACAATACTATCTTTTTTTATTACTTTAGCAACTCGTTTTTTACTAACATAGAATTTACAATATGCACGTTGCAATTGCAGGAAATATTGGTGCTGGGAAAACCACACTTACCCAACTTTTAGCCAAACATTATAAATGGAAACCACATTTTGAGTCTGTTGATGAAAATCCGTATTTAGACGATTTTTATGGAGAAATGGAACGTTGGTCTTTCAATTTGCAAGTTTATTTTTTAAACAGTCGTTTTCGTCAGATTTTAGAATTGAGAGAATCTGGAAAAAATATCATTCAAGACAGAACCATTTATGAAGATGCGCATATTTTCGCGCCCAACTTACATGCAATGGGTTTGATGACTAACAGAGATTTTCACAATTACAGCTCCTTATTCGAATTGATGGAAAATTTAATTACTCCACCAGATTTATTGATTTATTTGCGAGCCAATATTGCTACATTAGTTGGTCAAATTCACAAACGTGGTAGAGAATATGAAAACAGCATCAGTATTGATTATTTGAGCAGATTGAATGAACGATATGAAGCTTGGATTTCTACATACACCAAAGGAAAATTACTGATTATTGATGTTGACAATCTCGATTTTGTTAGCAATCAAGAAGATTTGGGTTATATAATCGATAGAATTGATGCTCAAATCAATGGGTTATTTTAAAAAATTCTCTTTTATTTTTCTTTGTATTTTTTGTGACTTCTCTGTGACTTTTGTGTAAAAGTTATTCCACAAAGTCACACAAAGTAATCACCTAGTTTCACAAAGAGCTTCATCATTTTTGACGTTTAAAATTTATTTAAAAATATTTTTTACTTTTTTGTAACAAAATGTTGTTTTGATACGTATAATGAATTGTAGTCAAAATTTTACGAACTAAAAATCTATCAAATCATTAGATGAGACAACTTAAAATTACAAAACAGGTTACCAACAGAGAAACTGCATCATTAGACAAATACTTACAAGAAATTGGAAAAGTAGATCTAATTACTGCAGATGAAGAAGTAGAATTAGCGCAGCTAATCAAAGCAGGTGACCAAAGATCCTTAGAAAAATTGACCAAAGCCAATTTAAGATTCGTGGTTTCTGTAGCAAAACAATACCAAAACCAAGGATTGACTTTGCCAGATTTAATCAACGAAGGAAACTTAGGATTGATTAAAGCTGCAAAACGTTTTGATGAAACAAGAGGTTTTAAATTTATTTCCTACGCTGTTTGGTGGATTCGTCAATCAATTTTACAGGCATTGGCTGAGCAATCAAGAATTGTGCGTTTACCATTGAATAAAATTGGTTCGATTAACAAAATCAACAAAATGTATGCGTTTTTAGAGCAAGAAAATGAGCGCCCACCAAGTGCTGAAGAAATTGCTAAAAAACTAGATATGACTGTAAATGATGTAAAAGAATCTATGAAAAATTCTGGACGTCACGTTTCTATGGATGCTCCATTGATTGAAGGTGAAGATTCTAATTTATACGACGTTTTAAACTCTGGTGAATCTCCAAATCCTGATAAAGAATTGATTCACGAATCATTGAGAATCGAAATTAACAGAGCTTTAGAAACATTAACTCCACGTGAGGCAGATGTTGTAAAATTGTATTTTGGTTTGGGAGAACACCAACCAATGACTTTAGAAGAAATTGGAGAAACCTTTGATTTAACTCGCGAACGTGTGCGTCAAATCAAAGAAAAAGCGATTAGACGTTTGAAACATACCTCAAGAAGTAAAATTTTGATGACGTATTTAGGATAAAATTGAAAATAAAAAAGCAAAAACTCTCGAATAATTTTCGGGAGTTTTTTGTTTTAATATGATTATTTTTACAACATCAAAAAAAACTTACAAATGAGTAATTTAATAGCTCCTTCAATCTTAGCTGCTGACTTCGCAAACTTACAACGTGATATAGAAATGGTGAATAATAGTGATGCAGATTGGTTTCACATTGACATTATGGATGGCGTTTTTGTACCCAATATTTCGTTTGGAATGCCTGTTTTGAAATCAATTTCAAAACACGCCAAAAAAACCATTGATGTCCATTTGATGATTGTAGATCCAGACAGATACATCCAAACATTTGCAGATTTGGGTTCGAATATCTTAACAGTTCATTATGAAGCTTGTACGCATTTGCATAGAACAATTCAAGCTATTAAAGCTGCTGGAATGAAAGCTGGAGTTGCGATAAATCCACATACACCAATTGCGGTTTTAGAAGACATCATTATTGATTTGGATTTGGTGTGTTTAATGAGTGTAAATCCTGGTTTTGGCGGACAATCGTTTATTGAAAATACCTACAAAAAAATTCAACAGCTAAAAAACTTGATTGATTTTACGAAGTCTTCTTGTTTGATAGAAATTGATGGAGGCGTTACCAATCAAAATGCCAATAAGTTGATTGAAGTTGGTGCCAATGTTTTAGTTGCTGGAAGTTATGTTTTTAGTGCTAAAAATCCTACAGAAACCATTGCTGAATTAAAGAAATTGATCAATTAATTGTTTTCAGTAGTTGACATAGAAACCACAGGAAATGGCTATAAAGGTCAAAAAATAACCGAGATTTCTATCTTTCTTTTTGATGGAAAACAAGTTATTGATGAGTTTACAACACTCGTAAATCCTGAGCAAAATATTCCTCCTTTTATTACAAATCTGACAGGAATTGACAATGCTATGGTTCGAAATGCGCCAAAGTTTTATGAAATTGCCAAAAAAGTTGCCGAATTTACACAAGACACCATTTTTGTAGCACACAACGTAAATTTCGATTACAACATCATTCAAGATGAATTCAAAAGTTTGGGATTTGACTTCAAGCGAAAAAAATTGTGTACAGTTCGTTTGTCACGAAAAATAATTCCCGGGTTAAAATCTTACAGTTTAGGAGCCATTTGCAGTGCTGAAAACATTCCAATTCACGGACGACACAGAGCCAAAGGCGATGCTGAAGCCACCACAGAATTATTCAGAAGATTGATTGAAAGAGATGATCAATTCATCATCAATAGTTTTTTGAATTCAAAATCCAGACAAGCCACTTTGCCTCCCTTATTGGATAAAATTGTAGTGGATAATTTGCCTGAAACTTTTGGAGTCTATTATTTTAAAAACGCTGCAAAAGAGGTGATTTACGTTGGTAAAGCGAATAATATCAAGCAACGAGTGATTAGTCATTTTTATGACAAAAAGAAAAAAGAGCAAAATATGTGTTTGGAAATCGCAGATATTTCATTCACAATCACTGGTAGTGAATTACTAGCGTTGTTATTAGAATCCTCAGAAATCAAACATATTTATCCAAAATACAACAGAGCGCAAAGAAAAGCGGGAGAAGCTGTAGGATTATTTTCATACGAAGATCAAAAAGGGATTTTGCATTTGGCTTACAATCGATTAAAATTAGTACCCAATCCAATTACCAAATATTACACGGTTTCAGAATGCAGAAGTCATTTAGAATATTTGTGCACAGAGTTTGAATTGTGCCCAAAATATTGTCATTTACAAACCAATGTTTCGAGCTGTTTTCACTATCAAATCAAAGAATGTAAAGGAATTTGTTGTGATGAAGAAAGTGTGGAAAACTACAATTTTAGAGTAAAAGAAGCCATCAAATCTGTTGGAATTGGAGCAAAAAACTTAGTCATTAAAGAAACAGGAAGAACTGAAGATGAAATTGGTTTTGCCTTAATTCTAGACGGAATTTACAAAGGTTTTGGTTTTGTAGAAAGACAACAATCAGTACTTTTAGAAAAGCCTGAAGATTATCAGTTTTTTGTCAATCCACAAAAAGATAATAGAGATATTCAGCGTATTTTAGCATCGTATTTGAGGAAAGAAAAAAAATAATCTGCATTATGGAACATTCTAATTCAAAGGTAAGCACTAACTATTTCAGTGAAAAAATATATGTAAAATGTCCTAAATGTTTGCAATTAGGCATCATAACAGCTTCATTAAAAAACAAAAATTTAGCGATTCCATTAGAATATAAAGCGCAATATAACTGTACAAATTGTCAGTACTCATTAAAAGAAACTAATGTTTGGTTTGGATTGTATGTTGGAAAAATACTGAGAACTTGCAAGTCTTGTGGAAGTAATTTACATTTTTTAACCAAGCCTACAAAAGAAACAAAACAGCAGCTACTTGGAACATGCGAAACTTGTAAAAAAGAGAATGAATATGAAATTACCTGGAAAAAATACTTGAAAAACCATCCAAATGACCCTTATTTTGGGATGGATTTATGGTTACAAACAGCTATAAAATCGAATGTACTTTGGGCTTACAATCTAGAGCATTTAGATTTTTTAAAAGAGTATGTTGGTGCTAAAATTAGAGATGGTAAAAACAGACATAAATATTCTTTGATAACCAATTTGCCAAATTGGATTAAATCTGCAAAAAACAGAGATTTGATTATAAAAAAATTATCTATTTTAGAAAGTGATTTACTTAAAAATTATTCAAATAAATAAGTTACATCAATTTTTATTTACCAATTTTTTGTTCATATACTTGCGGACTATCTCCTAAATATTCATTGTAATTAACTTCGTTTACATACGTAAAATGGGCTGGAATATTTAATTGACTAAAACCATTTAGACAAACTAAAAGGAAGATTAGAATACTATCCTTTTTCATAATTATATTTTTGTTTTAGCATCGTTAATAGCATTGTAGATATATAAAATTGCCGG
Source organism: Polaribacter gangjinensis (assembly GCF_038024125.1). Classification (NCBI taxonomy): domain Bacteria; kingdom Pseudomonadati; phylum Bacteroidota; class Flavobacteriia; order Flavobacteriales; family Flavobacteriaceae; genus Polaribacter; species Polaribacter gangjinensis. Next base: position 2,515,279 of record NZ_CP150662.1, on the reverse strand, counting down.
TGAATTATTTTTTTTCTCACTAAACTTTTTAACAATATTCTCTAAAATTTCATAACCATAAACTCCATCCTTTTGGGAGGAAGCAAATGCTGCCAAATCTTTTTGAATGTAAAAAGTAATTTGAGTTCCTTTTTCTATTTCTTTATTGTCTTGATCAAAAATTAAATAAAAGTGCCCGGTTTTATTTAGCATTATAAGATTTATTAACAACAAAGCATATTTTTCATCGGAAGTATCTCTAATAGAACTTTCTCTTGTTTGATATTTCTTACGATAAAGAGAATAATGCGCAAAAGTTAAACCAGTTTCAAAATTTCCATTAAAAATTGCAGATCTTATTGCCAAATTAATTTCGTCTGGATAATTAGAGGGAGAAATAGAGTTATTCAATATAAATTCTTTTCCTAATTTTTCTGTTAACTCATAATCTTTATTATTATAAGAGTTTCTAATTAAGGTAATTAGATCTTCATTTTTTTTATAATTAGGTAAAATTCTTTTTTCACTAAATTCAGTCAAATATTTTTTATAGAAATTTTCTTCCCTATACTTTAAATACCCTACTAAATCACCAATAACATTTCCTAATTCATATATATTGTCAGTCTTTTTTATCATACTCTTTGCTTCATTTAATATGCTATTATGACTTATTTTATGCTTTGTTTTTACCATGGAATTCCATCCTTCCAAACTCTGGTAACCGTGTGCTAAAACCCTGAAATATGATTGCTGTAGGTTTTTATCAACACTAATATTATTTGATTTAATATTTATTTTATCAAGTTTATTTATATTAAATGATTTTTTTAATCTTTTTTCAAAATTTTCAATATCTACGATAAATTCTTTTGGATAATCTTTCTTAGTATAAGCAGAAATAAGATGAGAGTAGGCTTCAAAATATTCAGGAGAATATATTTTATTTTTTTCGTAATATTCTAGCCCTTTTTTTAAATATGCTTTTGCATAATCTAAATTTCCATTATAATACAATATGTAGCCAAAATTTATGTGATGTCTAAAATTTTCTAGATTTGGTTTATTATAAGATTCTAAAAAATCATTGGAATTTATAATTGCAGAAATATATTCAAAAAGAGCTACTTTAATGTCACCATCTTTAAAAGCTTTTTTTGCTATACTCGTTTTTCTAATTAATATATCGTTAATTCTATCAGACTTGTTTTTTGATTTATTATGAGTAAAAATTTGTTGATATTGTGTAGCTGGATGATATCCATAATGGGATTTTGCATAGAGATAAACTTTCTCTAAATTATTTTTTATCTCTTCTGGAATAAAATTTCGATAATTGTATTTTGAGTATATATTTTGATAACCTTTTGTTTTATTGATAATATCATCTATAAAAATAGACTTATCCAGCACTGGAATATTTGGAGCAATTATTATGTTATCTAAAGTTTGAATAAGTTTATCAAAATACTCTATATTATTTTCTGCTTTTCCAATACTATAAGTTTTATCTACTTTATTGATAAAAGCTAAAACATTGTTATTCCAGTTTGTTAATTGATTATCTAGTCGTGCTTTTTCATTTCTAAGCCAATTATTGAATCTTTTTTCTTCTTCAATTTTAGCAATTCTTTCTCTTTCTTTTTGTTCTTTTATATATTTTTGATAATTAGCTTCTTGAATAGCTGCTTCACGTATTCTTTTTCTTTCTTTTCTTTGTTCTGCTTGCCATTTTCTTTCCTCTTCTAATTGTTCTTTTCTTCTTTGTTCATACAATCGATCTTGTTCTCTTAATTTACGCTGTAAATTAAGCTCATAATTAGATATAGCATAATCAATAGCAGCATTTTGAGTGTTCGTTAATTTAGTATTGTATGTACGTTTAGAATTTGTAGTTGTATTTGTAGTCGTTCTTTTAGGATTACTTTTTTTTGAATAAGTAGTATTATTAGATATATTCGAATTATTTTTTATTGTAGTATCTGAAGTGGTATTATTTTTTTTCTCTTCTATTTTTTTAGTGATATACTCAATTTGTTGCTTTATAGTTTCTGTTGGATGGACCGCATAAACCTCTTTAAATTTGGAAAGAGCCAATTCGAAGTTGTTACTATTTAATAAATTATATGCTTCATTTAATTTTGCTTGTATTTTGTCTTCTTTATCTTTTTTAAGCAGTAAATTATTTGCTTTTTCAATTTCTGCTTTAAGTTTGTCTGATGGTTGCAATTTATAAGCCTCTTCAAACTTAAGTTTTGCATTCTTAAAATTACCTAATGCAATTTGCAAATTCGCATCTTTCTCTAGCTGAAAAACCTTGGCATTAATTTTTTCTTCTTCCTTCTGTTTTTGAAGTAAATTAAGTTTATCATTTATTTTAGGCTCTCTCCATAATCCTATTGCTCTTGCAGCTATAACTTGAATGTTTTGTAAACTTAAATCATTTATATTGTCTTTGTATTCTTTTGATGTTGAGTTTTTTCCAACTTGTTTTAAAACATCATGTGTTTCTCCAAAACAGCCTGCAAAATTTCCTACAATGTAATTTAGTTTAACACTGCCTAAATTTTGGTTTTTAAAATACAAATCTGCTTTCACAGTATTAATTTCAACTTCATTTGGTTTTGGCCACAATTCAGCACCTATTGCTTGTTTATTGTATGATTTTCCATTATACCAATAAGTTGTAAAATTTGCATTTTTAGAGTAGTTAACACCCATTACTACATTACCACCACAATTCACAAATTGATATCCAAATTTAACTCCCGAAAAATCAAATCCATTTTGGTTATTATTGGCTCTATTACCAAAGGAGACAGTAGTACTTTTTTCCACTCCTTTTTGAGCAAATATTGATTGAATTGAAGCAGGTAATAAAAATAAAATAAGCAGAATATGTTTTATAAGTTTCATAAATTATTCAAATATGGTTAAATCTCTATTATTAATTATTATTTTTAATTCTTTAACAAGTTTTCTATCTTCTTTAGCAAAATAAAATTCTATATTATTGTTAGAGTTAGTATCATCTTCTAAGCAACAAAAGGTTAATTTCATTTCTTTGTAATCAATTTTCACAATGTCTAGCTTTTGTTTCCATGAAATTTCTCCATCATTTAGATAAAGTGCATCAGGTTCAACTCGTATATTGGTATATTCTGGAAATAATTTTTGGATTAAATTTTCAACTTTAGTGGCAAACTGATATTTCTTCATTTCTTTAGCATCCATTGCCAACCTAAAACCAACATCTGTTAATTTTAATGATGCATGAATTGCTGAAGTTTTATTTACATTTAAAGAATCTGGGTGCATAGATTCCATATAACTCCCTCCTCTTATAATATTATACTCATTATCTTTTAAGGTAGATGTCCATTCCCAAACATTGCCATTCATGCCAGAAATACCATATTTATTTGGTCTAATAAAATCAACTTCAGCTGGTTGAGAAAGGGATAGTTTTTGTAAATGGTTTTCTTGATTTGCAGCAGCAATGACCCATTCTTCGTTTGTTAATGCTCTAAACTTTACGTTATAAAAATCTGTTAACCAATTGATATAGGCTAAAAAATCATTATATGATATTGAAACCATTGGTAAATTGGTATTATACCAGCCATAATCTGGAGGTGGTTCTGGTAATTTAAGTCCTAAAAAATTGAGATAATCTTGATAATCATGAACGCTAACAGCAGATTTAGATATATAAAAATGATGCTTGTTGCCCAAAGTATCTTTTTTAATTTCAACAAAGTTATTTATGATATTTGATTTTTGTGCTGAACATATATTGATAAAAAAAACAGATGTTATTAAAATTAAACAAGCTAATAATTTACGATTCATAAGATTTTTTTGTTTATTAATTTAATTTATTGATGATGTAATTTTCTGTTTATTGTTTTGTCTGCGAATAAGATGTATGTAAAAACATGAACATAAAAAATAAAAGTAATTTTTTCATTAAATTTGATTTAAAATTAGATGAATAGTAAATAAATAACAAAGGTTTAAATTTAATAAAAAAAAAGAAGTTATGCTATTTGAATATTTTTTTCTTTAAAAAGTAAAAAAATCACAAATGTAATTGCTATAAAGTATCTTTGTAATTCTTATTTATTTTACAATATTTTATGAAAAAATCCGAATATAAAATTCATATTATTGGCGCAGGAATTAGTGGCTTGATTGCCGCAAAAGTATTGGAAGAAAGTGGGTATCACCCTACGATTTTAGAAGCTTCTGACTCAGTTGGCGGTCGTGTAAAATCGGATATTGTTGAAGGGTATTCACTCGATCATGGTTTTCAAGTTTTATTGACTTCTTATCCTGCTGCAAAAAAATACTTGGATTTTAAAACATTAGATTTGCAAGAATTATTGCCTGGAGCGATTATTTTTAAAGATGGAAAATCGCAATCTATTGGTGATCCTCTCAGAAATATATCATTTCTTTTTCCAACAATTTTTTCATCAATAGGAAATATTTCTGATAAAATTAAAATCCTGCAACTAAATTCATCACTACAAAAAAAAGATTTGAAAAAAATCTTTACCTCTACTGAAAAAACAACTTTACAGTATTTGCAAGATTTTGGATTTTCAAATAAAATTATTCAACAGTTTTTCAAACCATTTTTTAGCGGAATTTTCTTAGAACCGAATTTGGAAACATCTTCAAGAATGTTTGAATTTGTGTATAAAATGTTTGGAAACGGTTTTGCTGCCATTCCCAAAAACGGCATGCAAGCAATTCCGAATCAAATATATAATTCTTTAGAAAACACCAAAATTCAGTTCGAAACTCGCGTTAAAGAAGTAAAAAATAATCGTATTATTTTGGTAGATGGAACTGAAATTGAAACCAATTTTACGATTATTGCCACAGAAGCAAGTTCGTTGATTTCCAATCTAAACAACCAAGAAATTGCATGGAAAAGTTGTGATACGTTGTATTTTGAAACTGAAAACCGTATATTAAAAAACCCAATTATTGGTTTGATTGCTGATGAAAACGCATTGATAAATAATATTTTTTATCATACTAGTGTTACAACATCTACTAAAAACAAAAAGGAATTATTATCTGTAACTGTGGTAAAAAAGCATCAGTTATCAGAAGAAAATTTGATTGAAAAAGTTAAAAATGATTTACAAAATTTCTGTGGAATTAAGAATGTAACTTTCTTAAAAAGATATGAAATTAAAAAAGCGTTACCCAAACTTTCAAATCTACAATACAAACTCTCTCATACAGAAACTCAATTGAATTCATCTGTTTTTTTAGCTGGTGATGTTTTGTTGAATGGCTCCTTAAATGCTGCAATGATCGCTGGAGAAAAAGCGGCTTTTGGTGTCATAAAAACCTTGGAAGATGGCTTAATTGTTGAAGAATTAACATCAGAATATCAATAAAAAAGAGGCTGATTTTTAAAAAATTCAGCCTCTTTTTTTTCAAATAATTAATCCATATGCTTTACTAAAAATTTAATCAAATCTGTTGTTGTTACAATGCCAACCAATTCATCATCTTCAACTACAGGCAATGCATGAAATGCTTTTTCTGCCAATAACATTCCGACTTCTTTGATGGTTGAATTTGGTGGTACCATAAACAAATTTTTCGTCATTACCTGCTCTATAGAAAACATATCATATACATAGGTTTCAATATTTTTTTCATCCAAAGTGACATCAGGAAAACTTACTTTTAGAAAATCTACGTAACTCAGCATCCCAATAATTGCTTTTCCAGAAACGATAGGAATATGCCGAATTAATTTTTCTTCAAATATCTTTTTGGCATCACCTAATTGATCATTGATATTGAGGGTAATTAGATTTCTGGTCATAATTTCAGAAACAAAGTATTCTCTTTTCATTATTTAAAATTTTATGAATCTGGTTCAAAGATGATGATAAAAAGTGTTGTATTAAATGATAAATATCACTTTGTAGAAGATTAAAAATTAAAAAGTCCAAAACTAAAATTTTGGACTTTTTTGTGACCCAAACATTCCAAAGTTCAAATATTTTAAATGATTTTAAAATAATTTTGGAATGTAAAATCTCTTTTAAAAGAAGTAATGGTTCAATTATTTTTTAAAAGCAAATCTTAAATAACTTCAATTAAAAAGATTGGATAAAAATAATTACAGCATTTTTATCAATTAATAATTTATTAATCATTCATTAAGATTCAATCCTTTATTTGCAAATAATTTAAACAAAAAAAATGAAGAGACTAATTTTACTAGCAATAGTTATGATTTCTACTGTAACTTTTGGACAAGTTGACAAAGCAGCAGAAAATGTAACCAACAGAATGGCTTCAGCCATGGAATTGAATGATGAAGAAAAATCAGAAGTACTAAAACTAGTTACAGAAAGAAATATACAGAGAAAATCATTAAAAGAAAAGTTCGGTGATGACGAAGCTGGTTTTAAAATCGCTGTAAAAGAAATAGAAGTGGGTTTTAATAAAAAATTAAGAGAATATGTTGGAAACAAAAAAATGAAATTATGGGCTGAATTTAATTCAGCTTCAAAAGAAAAAGAACTACAAAATAATAATCAAGATATTCTTTTAATAAACCTTTCAAATAAAATGCAAGAGGTTATGGGGCTGAATAATGATGAAAAAGAAAAAGCATTTGAATTGTTGAGCAAGAGAAAACAACAAAAAATGGCTCTCAAAAAAGTTTATGAAGATGATGAAAATGGATTAAAAGAAGCAATAAAAAATATTGAGATTAAGTTTAATCAAGATTTAACAGAACTTGTTGGAAAAGAGAGAAGAAAAAAATGGAATGATTACAACAAGGATAAAAACTAATTTTAATTCCCCCAAAAAAGAAAAAAACCATCATCTCGATGGTTTTTTTCGATTTCAGAGAGTTGATTAATTAAAAATTAAGTAAATATTAATAGATGATTTTTTCTTTGCCATCATTAATAATTAATTACAATTACATAGATGAAAAAAATAGTATACCTAGTCCTTTTTCTACTCATAATCAATAAAACATCATCCCAAGAAGATAATACAAAATACATTGATCCCACAATAGGTAATGTAGCACAATTTTTAGTACCTACTTATCCAACATTTCATTTACCAAATGAGATGTTAAGAATGTTCCCTATAAAATCTGATTATTTAAAGGATCAAGTTGATGGTTTTCCATTACAAGTAGTTACACACAGAATTAAGGGCTTGTTACCATTTAAACCTGTAAAAGGCAACTTAAAGAGTAGCTCATGGAAATCATCAGTTACAATTGACCATGATTTAGAAATAATGCATCCTTGGTTTTATAAAACATTTTTGATTGATGATGATATTAGCGTAAGCTTTACGCCAAATAAAAAATCGGCAATTTATAAAATTGATTTTCCAAATGGTTTTGAGAAAAACCTATTATTCACTGGTACATCAAAAATGACATTTACTTCTTTAAAGAATTCATTTACAGCGAGTGATACATACACAAGATCAACTAGAGGAGATTACGCAATTGACAACAATATAACTACTTACTTTTACGCTGAAATCACAGACCAAAATGGTTTACCTATTAAAGATTTAACTTTTGAATTTTTAAAGTCAACCCTTAAAATATCTTCAAAATCATCAGCATCAAAATCAATGATTTTAAAATATGCTGTTTCATACATAAGTTTTGATCAAGCAAAACAAAATTTCGAAAAAGAAATTAAAGGAAAAACTTTTGAAGTAGTTTCTAAAGAAGGAAAGAAAAGTTGGGAAAAAGTTATCAATCAAATTCAAGTTGAAGGAGGAACCATTGCCCAAAAAAGGACTTTTTACACTTCTCTTTATAGAACCTATGAACGTATGATTAATATAAATGAATATGGAAAATATTACAGCGGATATGATAAAAAAGTACATAATAGCAATCGAAATTTTTACACAGACGATTGGGTTTGGGACACCTATTTAGCACAACATCCACTGAGAACTATATTGAATCCTACAATGGAAAGTGACATGTTAAATTCTTATACGCTGATGTTTGAACAAAGTGGATGGATGCCAACATTTCCACAAATTTTTGGAAATCATTTATGCATGAATGCATATCATTCAAGTGCAATCTTCATAGATGGATTTAGGAAAGGAATAAGAAACTACAATATAGAAAGTGCTTATAAAGGAATTAAAAAAAATTTAATGGAAGGAAGTTATATTCCTTGGAGACAAGGAAACCCACGTTCTGTATTAGAAGATTTTTATCATAAAAATGGGTATTTCCCCTCTTTGAAAATTGGTCAAAAAGAAACAATAAGCAATGTAGATGATTTTGAAAAAAGACAACCGGTTGCAGTCTCATTAGGAATAAACTATGATTTTTGGGCATTATCAGAATTGGCAAAAGAATTAAATAAAACGAAAGACTTTCAAGAGTTCTTACCAAAATCAAAAGATTATAAGAAGTTATGGAATCCCAATTATCGACTATTCATGCCAAAAGATGAAGATGGAAATTGGTTGTCAATTAATCCAAAATTAGATGGGGGATTAGGATATAGAGACTACTATGATGAAAATAATGGTTGGACATATGCTTGGTCTGTTCAACACGATATTAATGGTTTGATTGATTTACTTGGAGGGAAAAAAGCAGCAGAGAATAGACTTGATCAATTATTTAGAGAACCCTTAGGAACACAAAAAAATCTTTTTTATGTAAACGGCTCAAATTCAACAGGAATGGTTGGGCAATTTTCTATGGGTAATGAGCCCTCTTTTCATATACCATTTTTATACAACTATTTTGGCGCACCATGGAAAACACAAAAAAGAACACGATTTTTATTAGATGTTTGGTTCAAGGACAATATTTTTGGTATTCCGGGAGATGAAGATGGTGGAGGAATGACTGCTTTCGTAGTTTTTACTTCTATGGGAATTTATCCTGTTACTCCAGGATTACCTTTCTACACCATTACAAGTCCAATTTTTGAAAAAACAAGTATCAAACTTCAAAATGGAAAAACTTTCACAGTAGAAGCTAAAGGTGCTAGTAAAAAAAATAAATACATTCAAAAAGCATTTATTAACGGAAAAGAAATCAACAGTCCATTTATTTCACATGAGCAAATTATGAATGGTGCTACTTTGACATTGAAATTAGTCGAGTTGCCAAATAAAGAATGGGGACTAAATGTACAATTTCCAGAATAAAACAGCGACAAATGAAAATCTTAAAAATTAAAAAAGCACCTCTTTATTTTTTATCAACTTTACTATTATTTGGTTGTAAAACTATTCAAAAAGAAAAGGAGCAACAAAAACCAAACATCCTTTTTATAATGACTGATGATCATGCTTTGGCTGCTATAAGTGCTTATAACGGATTCTTAGCAAAAGTTGCCCCTACTCCAAATATCGATAAACTGGCAAAAGAAGGAATGCTATTTAACAACATGCTTTGTACAAATTCAATATGTGGTCCTTCACGCGCAGCAATCTTAACGGGAAAATATCCACATGTAAATGGATTTTATAAAAATGAAGGTGGAGGAGATTTTGATGAAACTCAACAAACATTTCCAAAAATCTTACAAAATAATGGATATGAAACTGCTGTTTTTGGTAAATGGCATTTAGGCACAGCCCCAACAGGATTTGATTATTATAAAGTGCTATTTAATAAAGAAGGACAAGGCTCTTATTATGACCCAGTATTTGAAGTAACAGGAAATCGTATTGTTGAGGAAAAAGGGAAATATTCTACAAATGTTATTAAAGAAGATGCTATTAATTGGCTTAAAAAAAGGAAAGATAAAAGCAAACCTTTTATGCTAATGTATCAATTTAAAGCACCACACAGACCTTGGGAACCTGGACCTGGATATGAAAATTATTTAAGTGATATAACTATTCCGTACCCAGCTACTTTTAATGATGAATATAAGGGTAGAAAAGCTGCCAAGGATGCTTGGATGCGAATTGATGGTCATATGAATAGAAAAGATGTAAAAATAAGTCCACCACAAGGGTTAACAGAAGAAGAATTAATAGCTTGGAATAGCTTTGGCAATAATGATGGGGAATTTTGGACGCCAAACGAAAAAATGACAGAACAAGAAAGAAAGAATTGGAAATACCAACGTTACATAAAAGACTATTTAAGAGTAGTAAAAGGAGTTGATGATGCTATTGGAGCTATGTTGGCAGCCATAGAAAAAAGTGGACTTGCTGATAATACTATTATTATTTACACTTCTGATCAAGGGTTTTATTTAGGGGAACACGGTTGGTTTGACAAACGATTTATGTATGAAGAATCTTTGCATATGCCATTTATTATAAAATATCCTAAAAAAATTAAACCAGGCTCAGTTGCGAATCAATTGGCATTAAATATTGATTATGCTCCCACACTATTACAATTAGCAGGCATTCCAATTCCTAAAGATATTCAAGGAAATAGTTTTTTACCTGTTTTAGAAAACAAAACTAAAAAGGCTTTTAGAGATGCTGTTTATTATCATTATTATGAGTTTCCCTATTGGCATCATGTACAACCTCATTATGGGATTAGAACAGAAAGGTATAAACTCATACACTACTATTATGATATGGATGAATGGGAATTATTTGATTTAGAAAATGATCCTAATGAACTGAATAACATATACGCAGAGGCAAAAAACAAAGAATTAATTAGCAAATTGAAAACACGATTAAGTGAGCTAAAAAAAGAATATAAAATGGATTTATCTCTAGATGAAATGCGTAAAATGACAGATGTTAGAATAGAAAGACGCTATAGAGTTGAGCCAGCAAACTAACTTTAAAAAACTTACTTCAAAAAAATATGATATATTTTTGTTTTAAAAATTTATAATTTTAATCAATAATAAACCTCTAAAACTTTAGCAAAGCTAGATTTTAGTGAAATATTCTTTAAAGAGGCAGGTAACAAAAGGGTTTCTCCAATTTTTAGAGTATAAATTTCATCAGTATGAATTAAATCTAATGAACCCTCTACACACATAAAAATTACAAAAGAATCAATATTCGCATAGTCTTTTTTGACAGTCGTATTGATTTCTAAGATATTAGTAGTAAAATAGGGAGAATGAACTAACTTACTAGATTGGTTTTTAAGTAATTCGTATGGAGTTTTATAATTGTCATATACTTCATAATCAATTACATCAATCGCTAAATCATTATGTAGCTCTCGTTTTTCTCCTGTTTTAGAATCTACTCTATCATAATCATAAATACGATAAGTGATGTTAGACGTTTGTTGAATTTCTGCTAATAATACTCCTGCTCCAATAGCATGTACTCTTCCTGTTGGAATATAAAAAGTATCTCCTTTTGAGACTTTCTCATGATGCATAACATCTAGTATAGTATTGTTATGTATATGTTTTGTATAAGTTTCTTTGTTTATTTTTTGATCAAAACCTACAATTAATTCAGCCCCTTCATCAGCTTGCATTACATACCACATTTCGTTTTTACCAAAAGAATTGTGTCGTTGTTTTGCAATTTCATCACTTGGATGAACTTGAATTGATAAGGGAGTTTCTGCATCAATAAACTTAATTAAAAGAGGAAACTCCTCACCAAATTTATCATATACAGTATTTCCAACAAAATCTCCTTTAAATTGTTTAATTAAATCCCTGAGTGTTTTACCTTTAAATAAACCCAAGCTTACTTGGGTTTCATCGCCAGAAACATCAGAAATTTCCCAGGACTCACCAATATTCTTTTCATTATAATCTTTTTGCAAAATTGTTTTTAACTTTTCTCCACCCCAAATTCTGTATTTATAAAGTGGTGTAAATTTTAATGGCTGTAAGTTCATTTATAAGTTATATTAGTTTTCTTTTTAAAACACCTTGATAGTGTTTAGAATTATTTTTTTGAAGCCAAAGTAACAAATCATTTTTTAAGTCAGCTACTATGTCTGCATAACGATTTTTATTGGGATTTTTTCCTAACAAATTATTCATTTCAAAAGGGTCATCTTTTAAATTATATAACGCATCTAATACTTTTGAATCTTCAGTATAGGGTATCATCATTTTCCAACCATCTTTAACAATCATGTAATTGGGTGCTGTAGGCCCTCTATAATCCCATTCTGTTACGACATACTTACCATGATTTGTTTCTTTGTTTTCGATTAAATCTCGTAAACTTTGTCCATCAGATTTGTAATTCCCCACCTTTAAATAATCTATGATTGTCGCAAACAGGTCAACATTTGAAACATACCCATCAACTTTAGTATTTCCAGGGATTTCGCTAGGCATTGAAATAAGTAACGGAACATGTGATGATTCTTCATAGAAAACATTTTTTTCGCGCATTCCGTGAGCGCCTAACATTTCTCCATGATCGCTTGTAAAAATGATTAAGGTATTTTCTGTAAGATTAGTTTCTTCTAATTTATCTAAAATTTTACCAACCCAAAAATCAATTTCAGAAATTAATCCGTAATAATTGGCAATCATATATTTGATTTTTTCTTTATCAGCAAATTGGGTTAACTTTTCTCGATTATTTGCATTTTTATATGGTGAGTTTTCCATTTGATCATTAATGCTCTTAGGAACAATCATTTTGTTTGGATTGTACATAGAGTGATATGGTTCTGAAGGAATCATAGGTGCATGCGGGAAGTGAAATGAAGTTGTAATGCTAAAAGGTTTGTCTTTTATTTTCTCAATTGCATCTATTGTTTTTTTTGCATAAAATGCTGTGATAGTGTGTTCTGTTGGGATGGAAGATTTTCCATGATAATTGGGTTGTGATTCAGGTTTTTTATTTTTTAAATCTTTATAGGTTAATCCAAAATTAACATCTATTGGATCTGGCACATATGGCCTGTTTGAAAAATAATCCAATAGTTCACCTCTTTCAAGATTTCTTTTCGGAAAAACACTGTCTAAATAGTCCTGATATAGGTAGTTTTGTCCACCATGATCAAATATATACTTTCCATTTTTTGCATATTTTTTATTGTTTTTATAAACCTTGGCATGATTAGTCAATACGTGCCATTTGCCAAAATAGAATGTATGATACCCTTTTTCAGATAAAATTTCATCAAAAGTTTTCATGGTCATTACAGGCTCAGTATTGTAATAATAGGTTTTATCATTAGTTGTTACACCATTGGTGTTTATAGTTGTCCCTGTTAAAATACTTGCTCTTGCTGGGCCACAAACTGCTACTGGAGTATAAGCGTTTTTAAAATAAGCACCACTTTTTGCCAATCTATCTAAATTGGGTGTTTTTATTATGAAATTACCAGCTATTGTCAACGCATCATACCTTTGTTGGTCTGTAATTATAAATAGTAAGTTTTTTTGTGTTTTGTTTTGAGACACTAAATTTTCAATGGAGTAAAGACAAAGTATCAAAGAAAAACATAAAAATAGCCTTTTCATTTTTAATTTAAGTTTTAGTATAATTAAATGCTCTATATTTTAAATCTCTATCTACAAGATTTATCTCATAAATCATTTTATTATTTTCACGCATGAAAAAGCTTCTAGTTTCACCATTAAAATCACAAAGAATTGTGTCTTGTTCTAAAGAAAATAAAAATTCTTTTACAATATTATTTTTAGAATTTACAAAAGTACCTTTTCCATCTTCATAAAAATTTATTGTAATATTATTTAACTTCCAAGAACCTAAAATATCTACTTGATTGATAGTGTTTTTCTTTGTCATTCCATGTAACTTTTGATTCAAAAGAGATTCTATGGCATTTAAATCAGTGTTTTTTAATTGAAATTCTTCAATAAATAAATTGGCTATTTCCAAAACACTTTTTTTCATTACCTCTGGATAAGACGGATTTAAACAAGTGTGATTAATATTTTCATATAGAATAATTTTTACTTTACCTCCAGAAGTTTTAATTTTATTAGCAAAATTTTCTGTCTGAGAAAAATGGCATAAAGCATCTTCTTTACCATTGAATAATAAAGTAGTTGGTGGCTTTTTTCTTAAATTATAGAATGCAGAAGCTCTTTTGCTTTGTTTTTTTGTAGATAAACCATATAATTCCCTACCTTCTTTATTAGGAAATGATGATTTTTCGGGATCATGATCTACTAAATTATACATCCCTTCCAAACCAACAAAAAGTCTAGAATTTTGGTATTTTTGAGCCATTATTGCTGCTAAAGTTGATCCTGCTGATGCGCCACCAAAACCTATTCTAGTGACATCTGCATTAAACATTTCTGAATTATCCATAAACCATTTTACGGATGCTTTTAAATCATTTATAGCATCTGCAAAAGTTGCAATATTTCCTTTACATCTGTATGCTAAACCAACATAAATAACTCCTAATTGATTTGAAATAAAAGGTGCATCAGATGGAAGAGTTGCTGGAGGAACTTTATCTTGTGTTCCGCCATTCCAACCACCACCGTGAACAAAAAAATATACCGGCATTTTACTTTTTGTCATATTTTTTGGAAGCAAAATTTTTATAGGAATATCAAAAACCCCTGATTTTACAGCTATAGTATCAATTAATTTTTGAGCATTACTATTTGCTACATAGAAAAAAGCAAGCAATAAGAATATCTTAATTTTCATATACATATCTTAATTTATAAATTCACCAAAAGGTCTTTCTTTAAAAGATTTTAAAAACTGAGTTAATACATTTTTCATTTCTTTAGCTTTAGTACTATCTACAGAAAATAAATTTGTTTTTTCATAAGGGTCATTTTCAAGGTTAAATAGTTGATTGGGCTCAAAATAAAGCTCATTATTTTGGGATGCAGAATTCCCTAAATGTCCATTTCTAACATAGTATGGATATTTTAATGAAACGCCTTTCCAACCTTTAAATTCAATACCTTTCTCTATGTTTCTTTGTGTTTGTTGGTCATACCTCACAGCAATATATTTCCAATTCTTGGTCATTACACCACGAGCGAAACCCAATTCAAAAAATAAATATTCGTGAACTGGATGCTTACTTCCATTTAAAACATTTTTAAGACTAACTCCATCAAAATTTAATTCATTTTTAGATTTTTTAAAATTCACTCCTGCTAAATCTAAAAATGTTGGTGCAAAATCAATGTTTTGAACAAGTTCATCATAAGTTTGATTTGGTTTTATGCCATTTGGCCAATGCATCATAAGAGGTATTTTAGTTCCACCCTCATATAATGTAGTTTTACCTCCATTGTAATCTCCATGATCTGAAGCAATAACAATCAATGTATTTTCATAAATTCCTTCATCTTTTAATTTTTTAACAATTGCACCAACTGCATAATCAAACCAACGTAGCCAAGCATGAGCCACATCTTTGTCTAATTTTTTTACTTCTTCCAAAATTTGAGCTCTTGTTGGAAGATAAGAATAAGACATATCTTTATAACCTTCTCCAGTGAATTTAGGATTTGCATCTAAACCAAAAACATACATTCCATCATTTTTAATCCAAGGTGCAGGTCCATGTGGAATGGTTTCACTGTAATAAAGATAAAAGGGACTGTTTTTATTTTTATCAATAAAATCTAGTGCTGCTTTATTTTTCCACTCTACATTATGCACATTTATGGAATCATTATGTAACTCTTTAAGGTTTGCTGCATAAATTGCATTTGCATAATCAAATCCATATTTTTTAATAATTTCTGTCCACTTTTGATGATTAAAAGCCATTGCTTCAGAGACAATTTTATGATTAGGGTCTGCATCTTTATCATATTCTTTAAAACCATTTTTAACCCAGTTTTTTCTTTGATTTACAAGGTCATGTTCAATAACATGAGATTTTCCTACAAAACCTGTTTTATACCCAGCTTTTTGAAGTAATCTTGGTAAATTATCCCTATCCATCTCTAATTCCACATTATTCTCTACACGAGTCATACTTCCAATAGGATGTTGTTTCAAAAATACTTTCCCTTCTGATCTTCCTGCATAACGTCCAGTTAAAGCTGTATATCTACTTGGTGAACAAACAGAGCTAGATACATAAGCTCTTGTAAAAATCATACCGTTTTTAGCTAAATCATCAATTATTGGTGTATGCACTTTTGTTTCACCATTAAAACCAAATGGTCGTGATTGATTTTTTATATCATTCTGCTTTGGTACAATAGGACTGTGATCATCTGTCATTATAAAGATGATATTAGGTTTTGAATTGTTTTGAGCTGATAAATTGTGATATATAAAAAAAAGTAAAACGAAGATTTTACCTAGGATTTTCATTTTTTGTATTTCCATTTTTTAGTTTATTATTGATTTCTTTGAATCCCAAACCTGAAACTTTATTTTTAAAATCATTAAAATAACCTTTTAATATTTCGATGTCTTTTTTATTTTTTGGATCATTGATACCATTTTTAATTTCTAACGGATCTGTAATTCTATCAAAAAACATATCCCCAAAATCCCTATAATCTTGTTTTGGATTGACAAGATTTTCTTGCATGATGCCTAATTTTTTACTTTTAGTAATTACTGTTGATTGAAACCAACTTTCAGATACAATATACTCCCTCTCTATTGATTTCCCTTTTAGAATAAGTTTTTCGAGAGAGAGTCCTTCTAACTTATTATTTAATTTAGGTGTCTTTAAATCTAAAATATCAATCAATGTTGGCATAATATCTGTAAGTGTCACTAGCTCTGCAGTGTGTTTGCCTCGAACTGTTTTTCCAGGAATTCTAATCATTAAAGGGATGTTTAATATATCTTCATAAACATTGTGCCCTGCAGCTGCCTTCTCTACCATTCCATGATTCCCAGCAAAATCTCCATGATCTGTTGTATAAATAATGATGGTTTCTTCTTTTATGTTAGCTTTATCTAAAGCTATTAAAATTTCACCAACATAATAATCAATCTCTGTAATTAATGCATAATATGCTCCAATAAAATCTCTCCAAAGTTGTTCATTTTTAAAAGCTTTATCCATATTCCATACTTTGTTTCCTCCATTTCTTTGAAATTGAAGTAATGGAGGCAAATCTTTGGTTGGTTGATAAAAACTTGCTGGAATTTTAATAGCACTTTTTAATTTAGTTCCTTCACCCCATTTACTTACATCATACATATCCATAAACTTTTTAATTGGATTGTAGGGTTGATGAGGTCTGTAAAAGGAAGAAAAGCAGAAGAATGGTTGATCACTATTTTTTTGTTGATCAATCATTTTAATGGTTTCAAGAGCGGTATATGCTTCCATTGAATACCCAAAAGGTAATTTAGAAATACGAGTACCTAAATCGGCTATAGGTATTTTAACGTTTTCATCTTTACTGCCTTTTGGGCCTCTCCCAAATTCTGCAGCCCAATCATAAGAAAATTCACTCTGATACCCTTGTTCTGTAATCCAACTAAGATAGTTCCCATGATCACCCTCTTCAGCATGTACCTCTTTTCTTATATCCCAACCTTTATCACCACCACCTTTTAAATGTCTCTTGCCAAAAGCAAATGTTTTATATCCATTGTATTGAAAAATACTTGCTAAAGAAGTTGCTTCATCTGTAACAGAAGTTTCTTCATTGTTATCCATTAAACCCAATGTTCTTGGATACAAACCTGTCATTAATGACATTCTAGAGGGTACACAAATACCTCTAGTGGCATAAGCTCTATCAAAAACAATAGACTCTTTTGATAGTTTATCTAAATTTGGAGTGATAACATCTGGATGGTTTTCAAAACCCATTGTTTTTTTATTATGTTGATCAGAAAAAAGAATTAAAACATTAGGTTTCTTTTTAATGTTAGGTATTTCATTTTTATTTGTTGAAACCAACAAGGTCATCATAATAAAAACATAAAATAGTTTATTATATACAAACATAATTTATAATTTAAAGATAAAAGATTTTAATTAAAAGCAATAGATTCATATTTTTTTAAAAACAAAAAGACCATACCATGAAATAAACATAAAACAAACAAATGGTAATATAAATGAGAAATTGACCTCATAAACCCCAAAAATCTGGAGGTCCGCTACGCCATTTCCTCCAGCATCAATAATCATACCTTGCAACTTTGGCATCAAAGCACCACCTACAATAGCCATAACTAGTCCTGCTGAACCTACTTTTGATTGCTCTTCTGAGAGATCATTCAAGGCAATTCCATAAATTGTTGGAAACATTGCTGACATAAAGAATGATATTCCTACGAGGCAATACAAACCAACAATTCCTTGAATAAAAATTGTGCCCAATGCAAAAACTCCAGCAAATAAAGCAAAATACATTAACATTTTTCCTGCGCTCATGAAACGAAGTAAATAAGTACCTATTGCTCTTCCTATTGTAAAAATGATAAATGCTGCCATTTGATAATAACCTGCTGTAACACTATCAATATCTATTGCTTCAGCATATTGGTAAATGTACGTCCAACACATTATTTGGCCACCAACATATAAAATTTGTGCTACCACACCCAGCGTATATTTTGTATTGGATGCTAATACTTTAAATGTATCAATAATATCTGGCATTTCACCATCAGCTTTAGATTGAGGCATTTTACTAATTAAAAAAACTACAAAAACTAACGAAATAAATAAACCTAACATTACATAAGGGTCTCTGATGACCATTAAATCAGAAGTTTTCATCAAAATTTTAGAAGCCTCTTCTAATGAACTAAAATCTTCAACATCATCAGATTTAAGATTTTTTAACACAAATTGTTGTGCAACAAATAATCCTGCAATTAAACCTAAAGGATTAAAAGCTTGGGCTAAATTTAACCTTTGTGTTGCTGTTTCTTTTGGTCCAAGTGCCAATGCATAAGGATTTGCCGCTGTTTCTAAAAAAGCAAGACCGAAAGTTAAAATATACAATCCTAGGCAAAAGAATAAAAAACTTTCTGATTGTGCAGCTGGATAAAATAATAAAGCCCCTGTTGCATACAAAGCTAATCCAATTAAAATTCCTACTTTATAGGAATATTTTCTCATAAACATTGCAGCAGGAAGTGCCATGCAAAAATAACCTCCATAAAAGGCCATTTGAACCCAAGCAGCCTCTGAATTAGAAAGCTCTAAGACTTTTTTAAAAGCTTGTACCATAGGATCTGTTACTGCATTTGCAAATCCCCATAATGCAAAAAGAGACGTAACAAGTATAAAAGGAAGTAATACTTTTTTATCAATTACAGGTGTTTTTGTATTGTTCATCATAAAATAGTTGAATAAATTGATTTTGTTATTTGTGTTACTATGAAATGGTTGTTATTTTGGTAAATTGCCCATAGTAAATTCTAAAACGCCTCCATTTAGAATATCTTCATGTTTGAAAAATGGTTTTTGAAGAACTTTATTATTTAAGGTCATTTTTTGAATGTATTTATTTGTTTTACTATTGTGAATTACTTTTATTGTAAACTTTTTTCCTGACTCAAGATTGATGGTTACTTTGTCAAAAATTGGTCTACCTATGGAATAAGTTGGGTCTCCAGGATTAAAAGAGTAAAATCCCATTGCATTTAAAACGTACCAAGCAGACATTTGACCACAATCTTCATTACCAGCAAGACCATTTGGATTATCGAAATACAATTCAGACATAATTTTGTCTGCTAACTCTTGCGTTTTCCATGGCTGATCAACAAAATTGTAAAAATGAGTTATATGATGGCTTGGTTCATTGCCATGTGCATATTGGCCAATTAATCCTGAAATATCATTTGAAACCTCATCACCAACTAATTCAGAACTAGTTGAAAATAACTCGTCTAATTTTTTAATAAATGCATCTTTTCCGCCAACCAACTTTACTAAACCATCTACATCATGAGGCACAAACCATGACCATTGAAAAGCATTTCCTTCTGTATAATCATCTTTACGATGCCTAGAAAAACGAGGATCAAAAGGCTCTCTCCATTTTCCATCTGAATTTTTTCCTCGCATAAATCCAGTTTCTGAGTCATAGTATTCAACATATTTTTTTGATCGACTCATAAAATAATTATAATCATCAATTTTATCTAGTTGTTTTGCCATTTGTGCAATACACCAATCATTATAAGCATATTCCAATGCTTTTGAAACTGATTCGTTTTCTAAATCTGCAGGAATGTAAGGTTGATTTTGATGATACCATTTTCCTTTTGGCATCAATAACTTTTGAACTTGCTTCGAGGGAAATTTTACATTAATTGTATCGTATTTACTTGCATGAACAATTGCTTGGTATGCTTTCTCTATATCAAATCCTCTAATTCCTTTTTGATAAGCGTCAACAATTACAGGCACTGAATGGTAACCAATCATACACCCTGTATAATTTGCGTGTAATTCCCACATTGGCAAAACGCCTCCTTGATCATATTTAGTGAGTAAAGTACTGATGAACTCACTAGTTCTAGTAGGATCTGTGATTGTTTTTAAAGGATTGAAAGCCCTAAATGTATCCCAAAGTGAAAAAACAGTATACGTGTTTTTTGAGGTAGATTTATAAATTTTTTGATCCATTCCTCTATACCTATTGTCAACATCAGAGAATATATTTGGTGCAATACTTGTGTGATATAGTGATGTGTAAAAAATTTTCTTTTCAGTTTCTGTACCACCACTTACTTCGATTTTAGAGAGCTCTTTTTTCCATTTTTCATGTGCTTCTGTGGTAACTTTATCAAAATTCCAGTGTTTAATTTCTGCATCTAGGT
Source organism: Polaribacter gangjinensis (assembly GCF_038024125.1). Lineage (NCBI taxonomy): Bacteria > Pseudomonadati > Bacteroidota > Flavobacteriia > Flavobacteriales > Flavobacteriaceae > Polaribacter > Polaribacter gangjinensis. Next base: position 2,494,594 of record NZ_CP150662.1, on the reverse strand, counting down.
TTTTTTTAGCTCCTTGATAATCTACAGAAGAAATTCCAACTTTCACCAACACTTCCTCATTTGGTTTCGTATCAAAACTTAATACCGCAACTAATTTTTTTGAGTAATAATTTGGTAATTTTTCAATTTTTTTTCCATCCTCATAAAAACTACAAGAAAATGGTTTATTGAATTTTGCATTAAAAAATATATTTTGATTGGTTGCCCATCCACCTGAACCTTTGTAACCTGCAATTTCAGTATCAGAAATTAATTTAAATTCATGTCTTGGTTTATTATCTGGATAAATATTGTGAGAAAGATCGATGATAATTCCCGATTTTCCTCCATCCTTAAAAACATACTTATGGAAACCTGCTCTTGTTGTGGCTGTTAAAGAAGCTTGTATATTGTAATCTTTTAATAAAACACTGTAAAAACCTGGGGAGCATTTTTCGTCTTTATGATAAAATCTAGAACGATAACCACTATCAGGATTTTCTGGTGTTCCTGGATTGATTTTAGCTTCTCCTTTAAAAGGCATGAATAAAAAATCTCCTAAATCACTGATTCCTGTTCCGCTTAAATGTGTGTGAGAAAATCCTAAAATTGAATTATCTGAATAATGATAACCACCACATGCATCCCAACCCAAAGTTCTCGTATCTGGACTTAATTGTACCATTCCATAAGGAGTTGTTGCTCCAGGAAAAGTATGACCATGACCTCCAGTACCAATAAAAGTATTGACGTATTTAGTATTATCAGTGCTTGATTTTAGATCCTTTTCGGTTTTGTACCCAAAGGAATAAATGAGCAATAGACCTAATCCAATTAAAACGATATAACCCTTAATATTCTTCATTTCTTTTTATTTTATATTGAAAACTTTAAAAATTGAGGAATCTTTATTTGCTAACTGTTTATTTGGATATTTTCCCATTTCAAGTGTTATGATCCCTCCATTTATGATATCATTATGTGTAAACCAAAGTCTGTCAATTTCTTTTCCATTTATAAATACTTTTTGAACATACTTGTTTGTTTCACTACAATTTGGTGCGTTTACAATGAATTTCTTACCATTAGGTAAATTAATAGTTACCTTTGAAAACAAGGGACTTCCTATAGTATATGCAGGAATACCTGGCGTAATTGGATAAAAACCCATTGCTGAAAACACGACAAAGGCTGACATCCCTCCACCATCTTCATCACCTGGAATTCCGAAAATATTGTCTTTAAACCAAGTATTTAAAAGCATTCTTATTTTTTTCTGTGTTTTCCATGGAGAGTTTGTAAAATTGTATAAATAAGGGATGTGAAACGAAGGTTCATTACCCATAGAAAACTGACCAACAATACCAGTGAAATCTGGGAAACGTGCATTTAATTCATAGGTAGTTCTTCCTAGATCTTCTCTAAATAATTGATCTAATCTTTCTTCAAAATTTTTTTTACCACCCATTAATTCTTGTAAACCCAAAATATCTTGTTGTACATTCCATAAATAAGTCCATCCATTATTTTCATCATAGTAATCTCTTCCTCCCATTCCTCCATCAAATTTCGGATCAATATCAATCCAAGAACCATCCTCATGTTTAGGCATAAAGAATCCTTTTTCATGCCAATAGAGATTTTTATAGTTTTGAGATTTTTCTAAGAAAAATTTATAATCATCCATTTTGCCTAGTTCTTTCGCAAACTGAGCCAATGCCCAATCGTCATAACTTTGTGCAAGTGTTACTGCTACAGCCTGCCTTTTTTCAAAATCATGCACTTGAAGTTCTGTTTCTTTTTCACCTATTCTTAAAGCAGGAAAATATCCTAATTGATGAGCTTTTTTATCTAAGGGTGCTAAACCACCCATTTTCCATGGAATCATAGTGCCTTCTAATGCATTTTTTTTCATGCCTTCAAATGCTTTTTCTGCATCAAAATTTCTAATTCCTTTTTTGTAAGCATCTAGTAACATGATTGTAGAATGAAAACCATTCATTGGAGGAGCATCTCCATGAATTTGAGGAAACTGAGGTAACCAACCAGATTGTTCATACATTCTTACATAGGAAGCCATCATGTTTGATTGCATTTCAGGATGTAAAATAAATCGCAAGGGATGTAGCGCTAAATAAGTATCCCAAACCCAATCATCTGCATAAAAGTCTTGCTCATCTTCGTGAATTTTTTGGTCGTAATTACTGTAGTATTTGCCATCTTCAGTAATATTTATCATTCTTTCATAAGATCGATATAAAGCAGTATAAAATGTTCTTTTATAAGCATCTGTCCCTCCTTCTACCTCAATTTGATTCATCACTTTTGACCACGCTTGATGTGCTCTACTTTTTAATCCTTCAAAATCAAAATCAGGAATTTCTCTATGTAAATTTTTCTTTGCTTGATCTACACTAATAAAAGACAATCCGTATTTGAAATTTATTTTTTTTGATTTGTTATCGTTCCATGAAATCCAAGAATTTAAGGAATCTCTCTGTATCAAAACTTTAGTTGCATCTGTTAAAGAATCAATTTTTGCATAGACAAAAGCTTCCATTCCTTCAAATACCTCAGATCCTGTCAATGATCCATCAATATGTAAAGTCCAATTTTCACCACTCAAGTTTTTTAAATACAATTTTCTTGATTTATCATTTTGATAATTGAATCTGAAATAACCGGCTTGAGCTGCAGGTGTAAACTCAACAGTAATATCATAATCTTCTAGCCAAGTACTATAATAATATGGATGAGCAATTTCCAATTCTTGATCCCAAGCAGAAATTGGCGCTTCATTTTTTGGCAAGTCTCCTGAAACAGGCATGATATTAAATAGTAAATCTGACCGATGTTTCCTTGTAGTTAAAGGAAAAGATGTTATTTGATCGTCTCTATAATCATCTCTTTCTGGATACATACGAACCATTGAATTAGGAAGATGAATACGTGTTCTTGTTGGTTGTAAAAATGGTGCTACTCCACCAATTTGAGGATCAACAAATTTTACATTATCAACTAAAACAATTGCCTCTTTTTTACAAGATAAAACAGTAATTATTAGAAAAAAAACATAAAAAATGCTCTTTGATGAATGTGAATTCATCATTATAAATTTAATAAAGCTCATTTTGGGGATTTATTTTTTAAAAGGATACAATGGTTTTTCTTCTCTTAAAAGTATTTCTTTCTTTAACATTTTTGAGGCTTGTCCTGTGAGCCATAAATAATAATCTGATGGGAGACCTTCATAGGTTAAAAATTTATTTTCTCCTATAGGAGGATTATCAGTTACTTTAAAAATACAGGTTCCTTCATCCATCTCATCAAACATAGCTACATATATAGTTTTTGCATTAGATGAAATAGCATTGTAATATTGACGCCATAAAAAGTCGCCTTTTAATCTTGGGATATCATCTATTAATGAAGGATCTTGTTTTAAATTACTCCAGCTAAACCCAGGAAAAACAACTGGCATGTACAATAATTTTTGTGCTTCACACCACTCAATATCTTTACTAGTTTTTTGTATTTTATGGTTATCCACTCCCTTTAAATTTTTATATCTTCCTGGAGTCCAAGGATGTACAATATCAGCCATTTTAATTACTTCATGTAATTTAGGATCACTAACTGCATCATTTATGAGTTCTCTCCAATGTGTTGGCACGCCTAAAAGGACAGTACAATTACCATAAATTGGATCATTTTTAAAGAAATTTATAATTGCTATTACATTATCTAAAGTATAGTTTCTATTTTTAAAACCTACTCCCCAAATTGCAACAACTGCTTTTGATTTATAGGTTAATATATTTGGGTTATTGGGGTTATTTAGTTTGTAAGTATCTACCAATTGTTTCCAATCATTTTTGGTGTTTTCAACTACATCTAATTGCTTACTTCCAGATAAATCATACATTACACTTAAAACGCGATCGTTATTTTTTGCGCCATTAAAACAATTATCAAAAACAACATTAAGATTATTTTTTAATTTTTGATTTTTAAAATTAGCTGTAAAGCGTTGTACAAAAACTCCATCAATGCTGTAATCTTTCATCCATTTAAAATGACGATTCACTGTTTTGGGATTGGCAGAACTGAAAAGATATGCTGTATATCCGTCTTTATGAACAAAATCTGTTGCCTCCAATTCATCTTTAGAAAATTCCGAAAGATCTGGCCAAAAATCAATAGAAACATTTCCTGGTTTAAATGAACCTTTATTACCATAATGTTTCCAATCTAACTGGGCTCCATCATTTTTTGTATTGAACCATCCCTGATAACCTGCAATTACTTTTCCAATAATTGTTGTTTTTTTTATCTCAATAGTAGTATTTTCAATCTTTGAAGATTGACCATTTATTGAAGATATTATTGAAAAAACAAAGACTAAAACAAATTTTATTTTACTCATTTTTAAAATTTAATTTGTTTTAAATTCTTCACGGACAATTTTTAAATAATCTTCTCCATAACTTTCTGCTGCTTCAACTTGAGTATCATTATTCCAATTATTAAAAGAATCTAGAATAATTAATTTACTATTACCTGTTGCTCTTCTTGCAATATTGCAGAAATCTCTGAACCATTGTGCATTTTTTTCAATTATAAATGTTGGACTTCCTGGATTTTGAAGACGAATATTTATTGATGGAGAAATTGTTGGCACATATTCAATGTTATACTTATTCCAAGTATTCTTATGGTAGTTAAATGCAATATCTGTGAATTTGTGAAAAGTATTTAAAACATCGTATTGGTTTACATTTATCAAAGCATAGGTTTTATGAGTTACTGCATCAACTGCATTTATAAACCTAAAATCAAACCTTAAAGTTGGGGTCCATTCTTGTTGATCTCCAATAATAAATAATTCAAATCCTTGATTGCTAAGTTCAGCTCTCATTTGTTGATATAAGGCTGCATTATCATCTGAAAATAAATTAAATGCATTGAAGATGTAAACTACTTTTTTACCATTGATACTCATATAATTTGATTTTTGAAAATAAGGTATCATTTTTGTAAAATCATCTATAAATTTGGTAACTAAATTTCTTGCTTCAATCCTATTATTGTTGTTTAGGTTCATATTTGCAAAATTATAGCTAATGGCAAATTTGATGTCGTTTGCATTTGGAGCTGTTAGTAATCCATCTATGAATGAAATATCTTGATTGTACTGAGAAATATTATTTGATGATCTCATTTCAAAAATAAAGAAATCAATTCCTGCTGTCTGCGCTTGTTTTACATGCGCTTCATAAATTAAAGGATCTCCTAAATTTCCATTATAAACCCCTATTGTTGGTGTTTCTACAACAGTACCTAACCTTCCAAAACGAAGATATCTTGAACCAACTATATAATCAGATGTAACAGGAACCTGAGGAATATCATAATCTAATATTGTATTTCCACCCTCTGTGATATCATCTTCTGTGCATGAAAAAATAGATAATATGACTAGTAATGTTAAGAATTTATTTATTAAAGCTTTCATTATTTTCAATTTAAAGTTTAGTATAAGGAATTCCTGCTGCAATTAAGTTATCTTCTGAAGGACCATAAAAATTAGTTGCAAAATCTTGGTTTAATTGTACAATTAAACTTGGATAATTTATTGGAATATATGATTTATTCATTTGTAAAGGACTTGTTAATGAGTTTCCATTTGCAAGTCTTGCTGAGGCAGCTACAAACCCAGCATTATTAAATCCACTTTCAGATAAAGGAGGATAAACCATTCTTTCTGGAACTTCTGACCAATCTAGACCCGTAGAACCATCTGGATTAAAATGAGCGATTATAGGTAATAATCTAGTTCTTTTTTGTAAACACCAAATATCATGACCTTGATTGAAACTAGCTAACCAACGTTGTCTAACAATTTTATCCATAGGATCATCTGAAATACCACTTGTTTTAATTCCAAACAAATCTCTATCACCAATACTAGAACTACCCCATCTAATACCATCTAGCTGTTTGTATTGACTCGAACCAGAAACACCATATTGTTGGAATGAAGCATCAATACCTTGATAATAATATTGTTCTACGGTTTTAGTACCTCCCCAACCTTTCAGCTTAGCTTCAGCTTTTATAAAATTCATTTCTGAATTTGTAATAATATTAAAACCCATATCTTGAGTCATAAAAATTTCTTTTTTAGGTCTGCAAAATCTTTGATTAGCAACACCATTTAAAATATTTAAATTTTGATCAAGGTTCCAGCCTTCAACAATCCCATTGCCACCAAGCAATCTTCCAAAGTAGGGTAATTTGTATCTAACTCTTATTTTTTCAGTAGTAGAACCTGATTTATATACTTCATCTACAATATCAATAGGATTATTTGAAGGTTCTGCAATTGCAAAAAGTCTTGGATCACTATATGTTTTTAAATTTAACATAAAATGAAAATTTATGTTTGGTAAAACATCCAATTGTGGCTCAACAAAAATATATCTACTATAGTTGTATGACCAGTTTTGCTGCTCAGTTCCCCATTTCATGGTTGCGTTTTCTGAGTTTGAGTTTATTAAGTTATTTTCATTTCTCATGACATCAGAGCCATGTTGTTGGGCTAGAGCAGGAAAACCCTCTGAAATTCGTAAAGCAATTTTTAGTCTTAAACTATTTGCAAATTTTATCCATAAATCAATATTCCCATTAAAAATTGGATCTGGCAAAAGTTGATCTCCATTGATATTTAATTTTTCTCCAGCTTCTTTTAACAAATCAAGAATAGCGATATAAATCTCTTCTTCAGTAGAATAATTTGTTGCATTTAACCCTTTTGAAGCTTCTTCGAAAGGCACACCTCCAAAGGTAGAAACGAGAATAGAATATTGATAACTTTTCCATATTTTAGCGATTAAGACCCTATTTTGATAATCTGGATTACCTTCAAACTTGTCAATAATTTCCTGATTATTCTTAATACAATCAACATAAAATTGTCTCCACCAAGTATCTAATGCATTCTCTGTGTAAAAGAAATTACTAAACTGACCTCCTTTACCACCGTAGTAACTAGCATACATCATGAACATTTGATCATTCATAGTTCCTCCCACTAAATCAAGAGTACTTTTTACAGATCCTGCAAATAAATTTTCAGGAGCTATGATATTAAAAGCATTTGGATCAGTATTTAAATCCTCAAAATGTTTCGTACAAGAACTTACTACAGAAATAGTAAAAAGTATGTACATTATTTTTAATATAAATTTACTTTTATTCATTTTTTTTATTTTTAAAAATCAAATTTCAAATTAAGACCAACTGTTCTCGTAGGTAAAAAAGCCCCATATTCAATTCCTTGTCCATTTCCTGAAGTAGTATTTGATTCTGGATCAATTCCTTGAGGTGTATTTCTATATATTGTCCACAAGTCCCTTCCAACAAGGGCAATTTTCATAGATTTAAATGGAGTTTTGCCCAATCTTTTTGGTGGTATTGTGTAAGCAAAAACTACTTCTCTTAATTTTACATACGAGGCATCATAAATCCATCTTGTTTGATCTTGCAAACCATCAAAACCGTATTGCATTGGATCAATCCAAATTGTTTGATAAATGACATCTCCATTTGCATCTCTCTGTGCAATCCAATTTCCGTTTGCATCTTGAACCCCTAATGCAGCATTTTCATAGGCTCTTCCTTTGGCTCTTTCAGTATCAATATAAGGATTTCCAAACAAGCCAATTCCTCTTCTTTCATTATTATTTTCGCCTAAAATTACACTAGATAACAACCAATCTTCTCTTCCTGCTATAGATTCTGAATGAATTCCGTGATTTACTACCTTTGACATTGTTCCAGAATATAGATCACCTCCCATTTTTATATCGATTAAAAAATTCAAACTAAATCCTTTATATGAAAAAGAGTTTCTGATACTTCCAATCCAATCTGCTTGCGCATTTCCAAGATATTGATCTGTTTCCCACATTATTCTTCCATTAGGAGAAAGTAATGTTGCGCCTGATTCAGGATCTTTAGCAGGAGCGTTTCCTCTTATAGTTCCAAAAGGTTGTCCCACTTCTGCATATACTCCAACATTAAACCAATTTCTTAATAAAAATCGATCTACACCGTTAACTAAAGACACTACATTTGATCTATTTTTTGACCAATTGATATCAGTATTCCATTTGAATTTTTTATCAAATAATTTTATAGATGTAAATATTTCCCAACCCTTATTTGATATTTCTCCAGCATTGATAATATTTGATGAAAAACCAGAGGTAGGAGTTACTTGTACTGGAATAATTTGATTATTAGTTGTTGATTGATAATAAGACATGTTCAACGAAACTTTATTATTGAATAGTTTTGTCTCTAATCCAAATTCAGCTGAAGATGTTAGTTCAGGTTTTAAGTTTTCATTATTTTTTTGTGTTTGAATTAGAAACCAAGGAATTCCATTATAATTACCTCCAAACTCATAGGTATTTAAAACTCTAAATGATCTTGTATCATTACCTACTTGAGCATATGATGCTCTTATTTTTCCAAAATTTAAGAGTTTATTTTTTGGAATAAAATCAGAAAATAAAACTGACCCACCAACAGAAGGATAAAAATAGGAGTTGTTTCCTGAAGGAAGTGCTGAAGACCAATCGTTTCTCGCAGTAACATCTAAATAATAGGTGTCTTTATATCCAACAGATAACGATCCAAAAACAGAATTAATTCTTTTATTATCTGCTACATCTCTTATGATTGGAATATCTTCGGTATTAAATAAACTAATAACATCTCTAACAGCTAATGAATTGACTTGATTTATCTGGTTCGAAAATCTTAAATCAAACCTATTTACTCCTGCTAGTGAAACAATTGAAAAATCTCTAAATTTTTTATTATAATTTAAAATTGCTTCATAATTCCAATTTTGTCTATTAGAATTTGTTTTAATAAGCAATCCATCAGGATCAAATGCAGCTCCTTTATTATTAAATTGAAAATCTTGTCTATTATTTATAGCTCCATTAATTTTGGTTGAAAGGCTCAATCCTTTTAAAATGTCCCAGCTTACACTTACATTGGCAACTAAATTATTAGACTCATCTCCATTACTATTTTCATACAAATTCCAGTAAGGATTAGTAAAAGGCCCATTAAAAACGATTGCGTTATTGTTTAAATCTTTATAAGGCAATAAATTTTCTTGAGACATATCAGGTCTCATATACATATAGTTATTTGCAGGATTTCTTTCACTCCCGTTTTGATACATTCTGTTTTCTACTTTTAAATTTGTGTATAAAACAGTCATATTTGTTTTTACTTTTTTGGAGAGATTTTGAGAAATTCTTAGTGAGAAATTATTTCTCAATTGTTTTTCCATACCACTCATTACATGGTCTCCAATAGTGTTGTTAAAAGAAAAACGAACTGAACCCATGTCATTTCCCCTTGATACGGCAATGGTATTTGTACTAACAGACCCAACTCTATATAACTCTTTCACATTGTTTGTATAGGCTTTATAAGTAGTTGGTTCTCCATTATAACCAACCACTTGCTGCCCTAAAAATGGCATTCCATAAGCTCTAGTTTGAAAAGCAATAAAAGGCAATCCTGTGACAGGATCAATACTCCCCGCATTTATTGCAATTTTACCAGAAGCACCACTTCCATAAGCATATTGGTAGTCAGGATACTCTCTATTTGAGATAATAGAATAATTTGAGTTTACATTTATAGTTACTTTACTGTCGTCTGTAACACCCTTTTTTGTAGTAATTAAAACGACTCCATTAGAAGCTCTAGAACCGTACAACGCTGCAGCATTAGCCCCTTTTAAAATTTGAATTGACTCAATATCTTCTGGGTTAATATTTGATAATGGACTTCCATAATCGACATCATTTCCTTCATTCCAAACACTAACACCACCATCACCCTGACCACTATCAAGTGCAACTCCATCAATGATATACAGAGGCTGATTATCTCCACTAATTGAAGTTAAGCCTCTAATTACAACTCTAGTTGATCCTGTTGGTGTTGATGAGTTTACAATTTGAACTCCAGCTGCTTTCCCTGAAAGTGCATTTAAAAAATTTGAAGTTTGCGCTTCTTTAAAATCGTCAGTTTCTATCTTTTGTGTAGAATAGGTTAGCGACTTTTGTTCACGCTTAACACCAAGTGCTGTAATTACAATCTCATCTAGCTGTTCTGAGACAGTTTCAAGAGTTATATTCAAGTCTAAAGTTTTTTCGGTAAATGATATTTCTTTGGTTTGGTATCCCAAATAACTAATTACTAAAACTCCTGATTGATTTGTTTTTACATCTAGCTCAAAGTTACCATCAAAATCAGTATATATTCCGATTTTAGTCTGTTTTAAAATTATTGAAGCAACAGGTATTGCTTCTCCTGTTTTAGCATCAGTAACTTTTCCTTTAATGATTCTTGATTGAGAAAAGACAATAAAAGGAAAGAGTAGTAACAATAAACTCCATTTCTTTTTTTTCATTATTATTTGATTATTATGGTTAATTAAGTTTAAGTTGATTTAAATTTTGTGTAAAAGAAAATTAAGTGATTAATAAATTATTAATTTTATGTTAATTAATACAATTAATTGTAAAAAATAGACTTTTCAGGTTAGCTATTTAATTATTAATTTTAATTTTTTGAACTATTTACAGCTTTGTATTGTATATTTAACGGAACACCGAAAATTGATTCAAGTTCTTTTTTATTTTTTATGTAAAATTTTGAATCTGGTGGCATACTTAGATGATTCCAAAACATCTCGTTATAAGGCAAATTATAATCTCCCATATCTAACTGATTACCTTTTATATTGGATTTTATATTGATATTTTTCCAATCTTTTTCTACACCTAGCACAATAGCTTCATGTCTATATGAGAGGTCAATGGTGTTTGATTTTAATTTTAATAGGTTTTTTAAATGAGGTGTAATTGGTTCCTTTGATTTAAATTCTCGGTTATGATAACTTAAATACAATTTACCTTCTTTATCTTTTTTATAAATATAAGTTGCATTGTTATGAGATTTTTCTAGTTTGTAAATACCAAAAGTTACTACTCCAATATATAACCTTACCCAATTTCCTGGTTTTACTTTTTCATTTCCTTGAACAATTATAATTTCTTCGCCATCATATGAAGAATCTCCAGTAACTTTCCAATTATAATCATTAGCATAAAAATCTCCTCTAAGGGGATTTTGTTTTGCAATCATCTCAGCTGCATGAAAATTTTGTTTAAACTTCACATATCTATAATCTACTGATTTTCTTATTTCTAAAACCGATGCTTCTTGAAATTCATTAATAGTCAAGCTTCTATCTAAAACATGCATATAATGTTCCACTAAAAATCTTGGAGTATTATTTTCGGTAGAGAATCTTCTGTAAAGGATAGTAAGTTGATGTAGTGAGCTTAGGGTAGTATTCTTAATATTTTTAAGCGCTTTTTTTACATAATAATCCGGTTTTATTAGTGTTATTTCACCCAAAGAAACTACTTCCTCCTCTAATACAATTATTTTTTCTGTTTGATTTATGAAATCTTGAACTTTAATTTTAAAAGTTTTATAACCTATACTTGATACTGTTAAAGTATCAGAAAGATTTTCTCTAGTTAACTTTAAAAAGAATTCTCCATCATCATTACTTGATGTTCCCATAGCTTTTGATAAAATACCAATTGCAGCATAAGGAACCGTATTCTTATTAGAATCAATTATTACTCCGTTAAGAGTAATATTAGAATGTTGAGAAAAAAAGTTTATTGTAAATATGAAAAAGAAAAAAAGAAATTTGTTTTCCATGATTATTATTTAATGAATAATTGAGGGATTTTAAAATGTAATTTTAGTAGATAACAAATTTTATTGATGTCCATTTACTCGCAAATTTTACCCTGCATATATATATCCCTTTTTTAAAACTAGCAGCATCTATTACTGAATTGGTTGTGAATTTTTTATTAGAAAATAAATTCATACCCAAAATATTAAAGATTTCAACACTTAATTGTTCATTAGAATTATTAATTAAAGTTATAGTTTTATCATTTGTATTGTAGGTTATTTTAAATATTTCTTTTAAAAAATCTTGGTCATCTGTAGATAACACAAAACCTGAATTCCAAGCACCTACATCATTACCATCACTTCCATAACCTATTGGTGATTGATCTCCTTCTGATACTAAAATATATGCTACTTTTCCTGTTGATTCATTAAAAAATAAACTAGAAGATGTCAAATTAGCGTTTAAAATTGAGTTCATATTTAAATCATTTTGAATAGGGTTATTTATTTGTGGTGACACAACTTTCAATAAACTATGTTTTAAAATTAATGATACATTTGCAGATACTTCTGCTCCATTGGCATGTCCCAAATCAGAAATTTTTGTACTACTGTTCAAAACATCAATCTTATTATTATAGATTAAAGAATTTTCAATTTCAAAATTTCTTCCTCCTTCAATACGAACTCCTCCTGCTCGATCTAGATTGTCAGTCTCAATAGTATTTTCAAAAACGGTAACATTTCTTAATTTTGAATCATTATTTAAACCTGAAAAATAAAGAGCTCCTCCCTGAAAAACAGCATTGTTATTGTAAAAGGTTGAAGTTGTAATTAGTGAAGTTCTTCCGTCTCCAGAAATTGAAATAGCTCCACCATTTCCACTATCAAGTTTTGTAGATGAATTTCCAACAAATAGTGACTCAGAAAGGGTAAAAACCCCTGTACCTGTTCCAAAAATAGCTCCTCCAATTCCATTAGATGTATTGTTTTTAAAAATTGATTGTGTTATTGTCACTGTTCCTTCTGTAAATTGTATGGCTCCTCCATTATTTGTAGAGCCTATTGTGGAATTCCCATCAAAAATTGAATTTGTAATATTCAATATTGAATTTGCATTCATATTGATAACTGCTCCAGATACTGTTGTTTCTTTATTATTTAAAAAGGAAATATCTTTAAACGAAACTGTTAAATTTGGGGCACTAATATGAAACATTCTTGCAGTTCCAAGTCTGTTTTGATTTGGTCTAAGTGTTGCATTTGAAATTCCTTCGAAATGTATATTTTTGGTAATTTGTGTTTGGGAGTTATGAATTACATCTCCAGAAATAATTACTTTATTCCCAGAATCGGCTGCAGTATATCCTTTTTGAACGGTTTTAAATGAGGTTCCTAAATTTGTTCCTGTATTATTATCATCTCCATCTGCTGATACATAATAGGTATTTGGCAATACTAAATTTGGATAAGAAGGTTTGGTTTTCGACAATGGTAATTCGCCTCTTAAAGTTTCTCCTGCTTTGCCTGTCAACCATAAATAATAATCATTAGGTAACCCCTCGTAGTTGGTAAACTGAGTAAGTGAACTTGAGGGTGGGTTATCATCTACTTTAAAAATACACGTGCCTTCATCCATTTCATCAAACATCGCTACATAAATAGTTGATACATTTGATGAAATAGCATTGTAAAATTGTCGCCATAAAAATTCTCCTTTTAAACGTGGAATACTATTCAATGCGGATATTTGTCCTTGGTCCTTTTTTAAATTTTGCCAACTAAAGCCAGGGAAAACCACAGGCATGTATAATAAGTTTTCTGCATCACACCATGCTTTATCTAATGCGATAATATTTTTATGTGTATCTGCTGATGATAAACTGCCATACCTTCCAACTGTCCATGGATGTACAATATCCGCTGATTTTATAACATCATGCAATTGTGTATTTGAAGTTGCATCGTTATTTAAGGTACGCCAACTTGTTGGGACGCCTAATAATACAGCACAACCTCCGTAAACTGGATCATTTTTAAAAAAGTTGATCAGTTCTTGAATATCATTCAAAGTGTAATTGTCCGTTCTATTAAATCCTACTCCCCAAATAGCAACTACAGGTTTATTTTTGTACGTTAATAAATGACTTTGGGTATTGGTGTTTAAACCATGCTCTGTGACCAATTGTTGCCAATAAGTTTTAATATCAGTAACCATGGTGCCTGTTGCGTTGGAATTAGACAAATCGAACATTACACTTACCAATCTATTGTTGTTTGTCTTGGCTGATGCAATGATATTGTCTAATACCAATTTATCATTGGCTTTAAGATTTGGCGTATTTGATCTTAAATTCGAAGCAAATTGCTGAAAAAATACACCATCTATTCCGTAATCATTCATCCACTTAAAATGACGATTGATGGTTTTTGCATTTCTAGATGAAAATACAGTTGCAACAGTACCATCTTTTTTTGTAAAAGATGTTGCATATTTTTCGTCTGCAGCTGCCTCACTCATATCTGGCCAAAAATCAATCGTAGCAAATCCAGGCTCAAATTTTCCATTAGCTGCTCTGTAATGATTCCATCCTCGATTTCCACCATCTGTGGGTGTATTAAACCATCCTTGATAACCTGCTAATACCTTCCCTATGATTGAGGTAGTTTCGTTTGCAGTTCCAGTAACAGTCAAATCAAAACTTGTATTTGTAAATTCTTGATAAGGCCTATTAGTGAAAGTAAGCAACTTTTCTCTCAGTAAATTTCTCATCTCTGTTGACTTTACTGGATGCAGGTCAAATAAATTTTTGGTTTCAAAAGGATCATTTGTTAAATCAAATAACTGATCTTTTTGATGATACAATGGATAAGATGCCGCTCCTAAGCTTCCTAGAGAAACATTTGGAATGTAATACGGCAATGGAACTAGGGTTCCATTTGGTCCGGCAAAAGTTCCCCCATTGGCAATTTTAGTATTTGTTGCGTCGTCGTAACGAACTGTAATATATTTCCAGTCTTTGGTTCTTATTGCTCTAGAATATCCAATTTCAAAGAAAAGGTAGTCATGAATTGGATCATTAGTATTTGTTGTAATTATATTTTTTAAACTTTTCCCATCTAAAGAAACACCAGTTGAAGTAACACCCGCAAAGTCTAAAAAAGTAGGAGTAAAATCGATGTTTTGAACCAATTCACCGTAAGTTCTAGGATGTTTAATTCCATTGGGCCAGTAAACCATCAAAGGAACTTTTATACCTCCTTCGTAGTTAGTTGCTTTCGCATGATTAAAATCTCCGTGATCAGAGGTAATTATAATAATTGTATTGTCTAATTTCCCTTTTGCTTTCAACTTTTCTACAACAGCTCCAACAGCATGATCAAACCAACGTAACCAAGCATGCCTTGGATCCTTACCTGACAATCCATTTATCTCATTTTTAATTTGGTTTCTTGAGGGTAAATACGAATAATCTTGATTCAAAACCCCTTCTGCTGTAAGATTAACATCAGAATCTAAACCTGCATAATATCCATTATTATTTGTCCAATAAGGAGCTGGCCCATGTGGAATGGTTTCACTGTAATAGATAAAAAATGGTTCATCTCCAGTATTTTCTATAAAATCTAAAACTGCTTTATTCTTATACTCAACATTATGAATATTTAAACCATCATTAAATAATTCTCTTAAATTTCCAGGATAAAAGGCATTTACAAAATCAAACCCAAATTCTTTCATGCGATTTGACCATTTTTCATGATTAAATTTTACAGCATTTGACACAGACGTATTATAGGGATCAGCTGTTTTAGAATATGCCATAAAACCATTTTTACCTTGAGTGTATGTCTCCAAAATATCATGATCAATAAGATGAGATTTACCAATAAAAGCCGTTTTATAACCCACAGATTGTAATAATTTGGGAAGATTGGTAATATTTTCTTCCAACTCTATATTATTTGCCACCCTACTTAACTTTCCCAAAGGAAAATTACTCATAAAGCTTTTTCCTTGTGATCTTCCTGCATACTTTCCTGTTAATATTGAATATCTACTTGGGGTACAAATAGATGTCGATACAAATGCATTGTTAAAAACAATCCCTTTTGAAGCCAAATTATCGATAATTGGAGTATAAACTTTAGGATCTCCGTTAAAACCAAAAGGTCTTGATTGGTTTTGATTATCTGATTCTCTTAAAGTAATTGCACTCTGATCGTCCGTTATAATGAATACAATATTGGGACGTTGAGATTGGCTAAATGAAATAACTGAATTTAAAAGAAAAATTAAATAAAGTAATATGGTCTTCATTTTAGTTTTATATGTTTTTGATATGTATATATTATTAAAAAAGGGATTTTTATTAAATCCCTTTTTACGCATATCCAATTCACTCTCCTTTTTCATTAATAAATTACAAACTTCTTAGAAATAGATTTTCCATTAAATTTTGCAACCAATATATAGACTCCATTTCTTAAAGTTGATACATTTATAATGGAATTTTGAGTTTCAATAGGCTTGATATCAATTACTTTACTACCTAAAATTGTATATACCTCAGTTGTAAATGGCTCTGTAAAGGAATTGAATAATTGAATACTTTTTAAGTTACTGTCATAAAATACAGACAATTGGTTATTTAAAAGTATTGAATCTTCTAAAGAAAGTGTATAGCCAGAATTCCATGCACCAGCATCATTGCCATCAGACCCAAAATCAATTGGGCTATCTATACCTGAATCTACTGCATCATAAATAACCTTACCCAAAGTAGCTTCAAAACGTAAATTAGAAGCTGTTAAATCTGCTGCTTTTTCACTTGGATCAACAGTTGCTTTTACAAAAGAAATAAAATTAGATCTTGTATCAACATTGTTACTTATCCACTCACCAATAGAGTAAGTGAACGATTGTGTTCCCGCAGGAGCAGAGCCAAAATCACTAGAAGCTCCGGCTCCACCATTAATTTTATTATTATAAAACAAACTATTAGTTACAGTTACAGAAAAGGTTGTAGATCTAATTGCACCTGCATAATCTATATTATCTCTTGTAATTTTATTTTCAAAAAAAGTACAGTTTGAAATTGAAACTGTTCCATTGGCATTTCCTTCAGCAAAAATAGCTCCTCCTCCATCAGAATTTCCCGTTCCTTGTGCTAAGTTGTTATAAAAAGTAGTTCCTGTGATAGTAACTTGAGGTTGAACTGCAACGCTTGCAAATACACTTATAGCACCTCCACTTCTACCTGCAGTATTATTTTTAAATAAAGAATTTGCAATAGTTACTCTACCACTGCTAATTGAAATTGCACCTCCAGAATAATAGCCTGAAATAGAATTTCCATCAAAAACACACTCTGTAAAAGTAATATCTGAATCACCAGTAACCGAAAAGACTCCTCCATGACTTATGTTTTTATTAATACTTCCTGTAAAAGTTATGTTTGAAAAAGATGCGGTTATTGCAGCAGCATTTACTACATACATTTTTGCAATACCACCATCATCAATACCCGTAATAACTGCATTATTTTGACCAACAAAAGAAACAGATTTAGAAATAGCAACTTGCCCAGATTGGTTAATTGAACCTATTATGATAATTCTATCTCCATCAATTGCTTTATTCATTGCTTCAGAGATTGTTGAAAGCGCATTCTGTTCATCTAAACCTGAATTAGTGTTTAAACCACCAGCCTTTACATAATAATCAGTTGCAAAAATTTGATAATTAATTAGCATTAAAATGCTTACAAATAGAAAAGTAATTTTTTTCATGTATTAAATATTTTAAGTTGATTTTGAAATTTAATGTTATAAAAATAGGAACACAACATTAATTTTTGATTAATTTTTAATTAATAACTATTAAAGGTTTTTTTTAATTTTTAACTTTTATGGTAATTTCCCTTAGCTAGTAGTTACTAACTAAGGGAATATTAATTAAGTTATTAAAATTATCTAAAAGCCATCACCTGGCGCAGTAGGACTTTGTGCCTGTGCCTTTTTAGGATTTAAAATCAAATAGGTGCCTAATGCTGTTAATGCAGCATATTTGCCATAAGTTCCTATTTTTTTGATGGCCTCTTTACGTGTGATTTCTTCTGTGTTTTTATCTTGATTTTTCATGTGATATAGTTTTTTAAGTGATTGAAATTATTCTAAAACGATTTTTTTATTCAATTTACCAGCAGCAGTTTCTAATTGAACAATGTACATTCCTGTTGCTAATTTTGGCAATGAAATTTCTTTCACTCCTGTTGAACTAAAAGAAGTTTGCATCACTTGTTTTCCAAGAATGTTGTACATTTTTACATTCGCATTTCCTGATGGTAAACCAACCACTCTCAAAGTATTGTTGTTGATTGCATAGATACTTGTGTTTTGTAAAACAACCTCATCAGTACTTAATACTCCAGATGATTTTGTGTGTAAATAGAAACGTCCTGTTCCGTTTAAAGCATCGTTTAAAGTTACTTTATATGATGAATTTGCTTCATCTAAACGAGTAATGGTATTTGTCAATCTGTCTTCTAAAAATACTTTGGTATCTCCAGGTAAATTCATAGCATCAGCAGTAAAGGTGATTTCTTTACCAGCAGCAGCTTTTACACCAACAGGAACAATCATAGTTTCCATTTCTGCAATTGGTAATGATTGTACTTGGAATTTTTTACCTTCGTTGTTTTCTACTAAGTTTGTAAATACATCCACTGAATTTTCTATACCTCCAAACGTTTCTCCGTCAAAACCATTGTCAAAATCTTTGGTTGCGTTGTCTAAGTAATACATTTTTACAAATCTATTATTTGAGCCATCGTTCATCATCAATTTTACTTCTGTTCTTGTAGTTGATGATTTTTGGAAAGTTCCACCTGTTAAAGCTTGATAAGATTCAGCAATGTTGATGTTTGTTCCGTTTGATGATCTTACAAAAAATCCTTGAGCTGGAGCTAAAACAAAAGAATCTCGAGTTACATAAGTATCATAACTGCTAGTTGCTTGATTCCAAACCCAAAGAGTTTGTGATACCAAGTTAGCTGAATTATCGCCTAATAAAGAAGCACTATTTACATGTGAAGTAAATGGATTTCCAATCAAGTTAAAACCTGTTCCTGCATTTGAAACAGCTACAGAAACATCAGCTGTGTTGATTGTTCCTGTAAAAGAAAGGTTTCCTGTGCTTCCTAGTTTAGCTGAAAAACCTTTTCCTGCTGCCAATGCATCTGTTGATGCAGTAGTAAAATAACTCCATTGATTTGTAGTTGGCGTATATGATGCAAAACCAATATTTGAACCTGTTCCAGTTGCAAAACTATTATTTGCTCTCATGTCTGTCATGTCTTCACCATTTAATGGAGCAGAAACCAAATACCAGTTTGTAGATGGTAAATTTCTGTTGTAAGTTACATTTCCTGTTGAAGTTCCATTTACAATTAACACACCTCCTGAATTGATGGTCAATGAACTTGAAGCATCTACAGATAAATTGTTAATAGTTGCATTTGTAGAGCCACCTATTACTAATGCAGGAGAATCAGACAATAAGGTTACATTTTCTAAAGAAGTTGGTGCAGCTGTTGATGACCAGTTGCTTCCTGTTGCCCAATCTGAATCTGTTGTTCCTTTGAATAAATTGATTTTTGAATCCCATGAACCTACGTCATTATTATCATTACCAAAATCGATTGGGGTTACATCTGTTATTGAACTTGGATTAATGTAATTAACCTTACCATCTAAATCTTCATAAATCAAGCTAGACGAGAAAAGTGTATTAAGAATATTTATATTTGAACTTGTATTAGTCACATTACCATTAATCCATTGACCAACACAATTAGTAATAGTAGAGCTTAAACTAGCCGCAGAACCCCAGTCGCCAGGCCCACCAGTACCATTATTCACTTTATTTTCATTGAATAACGAATTGTATACTTTTGTTATTCCACCTTCTGTTCTAATTGTTGAATAAGCTTGGTTTGTGTGTCCTATAGTATTTTGAAAAAATGTGCAATTATAGGCATTTACAGTAGGACCATTAGGACTAGCACCAGTAACATACAAAGCAGCTCCACCAAATGCAGTATTTGTATCTGTTGTTTTATTTTTATAAAAAGTACATCTGGTAATTGTTGCAGTAGTTTTAATACCAATATAAATAGCACCACCACTTCGAAGGGCAGTGTTTTCTTTAAAAAGACAATCAGTAATATTTAACGTAGAATTAGTAACCCAAAGAGCGCCACCCCCCGCTGTAGTAGCTAATGCTAAAGAATTTCCATTAAATCTACAATTTTCAAAATTTAAAGTAACACTTGGCTGATTACTATAGAAAACACCACCACCAGCTCCTGTGGAATTTATTGAACCTGTAAAAGTAATGTTTTTAAAAGTTACGTTTTGACCAACAGATGTAGAGCTAATTGTAAACATTCTAGTAGCTGCATCCGTTCCTGTAAGTGTAGACCCGTTGGTATCACCTTCTATAGTATATTGAAAATTTTTGGCACTTAAATTTTGAGATCCAGCAGCTATGGTACCTACAACCCTCAAAACATCACCATTAGAGTTGATATCAGCTAAAGCAGCTGTAAAAGTAGTGTAAGCATCCGCTTCACTTGTACCATCATTAGCACCTGTAGCACTTGCATTAACCCAAACTGTTTGTTGGGCAAATATGCTCCCCAATATAAAGGAAAAGCATAATGTAAAAAAAGTATTTTTTTTCATAATTAATTGTTTTTGTTAGTTTTATAAATTATGCCATAAATCTGCATTTCAATGCTTAATAAATTCTTAATAATATCTTAACAGAATGAATTTTCGAAAAAAAAATTAAAATTTTATTTTTAAACTAATTACCATTCACTTTTTGGGGCATTAAAATTTGGAGAGGAATTTCTTTACGAAGCATTTTTGCACCCAAGCCAGTTAACCATAAATAATGGTCTGAAGGCACACCATCATTATTAACAAAAAAAGCTTTATCGCTATTAGGTGGATTATCAGATACTTTCATAATAGCTGTACCTTCATCTATTTCATCAAACATGGCAACATATATCATTTCACTTCCTGCAAGTATGGCATTTGACATTTGCTCCCAGTAAAATTTACCCCCCAATCTGGGTATGGCTCCATAAGCAGTATATCTATCTGTTTTTTTAGTACTCATAGACAGATTTCTCCAACTAAAACCTGGGGTTACCACAGGTACATAGTCTAGGTTGTTAGTTTTTGTCCAAGCGATATCTGCTATGATGTGATCTCGCAAATGTGAACCAATATTGTGCACTAAAGGTGTAAAACGTTGCACCATCCAAGGCATTAAAATATCTACGGATTTTATAATTTCGTGTAAATATGGATCGGGTAAACAATCCTTATCTAATTCTCTAAAATAAGTTGGTACGCCTAACATAATGGAACATCCTCCATATTCAGGATCGTTTTTTAAAAAATCTATAAGGCGATTAATTCCTATTTTTCGAGTATCATAGGGCCTGTCAGGAAAACCAACTCCCCATATAGCTATTAAGGGTTTGTTGTTATGATATAAATACGGTTGGTTTTCTCCTTGATTAGTTATTTTTAATTGGTTGACAAGCATTTTCCAATCTTCGATAATCGCCGAACAATCTTCATCAGTTGCTTTTAAACCAGACAAATCATACATTACAGCAATAGCTCTGTTATTTTCTTTGGCCGCTTGTAATGCATTTTTTAAAATGATATCTTGTGGTTTATTTGTCTCTATGTGATTCCTAGCTACTCCGAAAAAGCGCTGCATAAAAACACCATCTACGCCATATTGTTTCATCCAAGAAAAATGGAGTTCAGTAGTGCTTTTATCTAGTGAGCTAAAAACTGCTGCATACTCACCATTTGGGTATTTGAATGATGTTTTATAGGTCTTTTTATATTCAGTTACATCAGGCCAAAAATCGATGGTATTGTTTTCATAATCGAATTTTTGACCCACGCCATAATGCCCCCAGCCTTTCTTTGCCCCATCATCTGGAGTTCTAAACCAACCTTGATAACCTGCCATAACCAATCCTTTATAACTAGAAAAGTTACTTGATTTTCCATGCTTTGATTGTGCTTGGAGATTGATATGAGTACAAAAGACTAGTATTAATAGATAAAATTGTTTTCTCATGATATTTATTTTTGAGAAAACAAAGAAAAAAGTAACTATTAATTTAAACTTAAAAAAAGATTAATGGAAATTTAAAATATATAAAATTAGCTTTCTAATATTTTATTAAACCCTAGTGGATAGTCTTGAGCGTATAAATATTTATATTCTTTCTGAAATTTTTTAAAGGTACTCAAAGCCAAACTATGATTGCCTTTATAACTATATGCTTTGCATTTAAATTTAACAGCCTCTTCATTGATAGTATCAAAATTCAATACACAATCTGCTAAATTTAAAATAAAATCAGGGTCGCTTTTGATATCAAAAGATTCAGCAAAAGTCACTAATGTATTTATAATTTTATCTGTAGTTGCTTCTTTAAATGGTTCTAACCAATCAACATTTACATTCAATAAAAATTGTCCTTTTGTTGCTATTTCAATCAATCTTTTTATGCGCTTATAATTGATTTCTTTTTTATTTTCAGTGATTTTGTAAAACTCAAAATAATCGGTTTTTAATAACTCATGATCATGTTCAATTTTCCAGTAACCAGTTTCTTTACTAAGACTACAACCACCTATCTGATTAAGTAACCCTTTTAATTTAGTTAAGTTTACGGATCTATTGTTTTGTGCTCTTCTTGATGATTTATCAAACCATAAAATTTCAATTAATTTTTCTGATGAAATTCCTTTATTATTTTTAAAAGTGTACAACCATATTAACAGAAACATTTCTTTTAATAGTGGTGAAAACTTACTGGTTATATCGACCTGATTTGAATCAAAAACTTGAAATCCTCCAAAGAAAATAATTTGATAATTTGGCTTTTTAGTAGAAGTATTGAATTCAATAACCTCCTCTTCTTCTTCCTCAACATCATTGGTTTTTGTTTCGATAAATGGACTATTTGAGTTTTGACTTTTAGTTTTTCTAATTATTTTGAAATATATAAATGATCCTATTCCAAGAATTCCAATGATTCCAAAAATTGACACATACCAAAATAATAAATTTACGGGTTTTGTGTTGTTTTTTGTTATTGGAATTACAGGGAAAGAAATCGAATAAATAGTAAATTCTGATATTTCCTTTTTATTGAAATAAGAATTATAAACTACCAATTTTTTTGATTTTGGCATATAATACATATTTGAAAAAGACTTAATATCTAAGAATTTGTATGGGATAGAATCACCAACATAGGATGATTCTTTAGAATTTAAATTTCCTTTCAATAATTTTAAGTAGCCTTCAAATTTTATTTTATCGTAAGTTAGTGCGTAGTAGTCTTTATTGTTTTTATTGATCCAAATTCTATTGGCAACTACCATGTCATGAACATGTTTTTTTATTTCAAACTTTATCTTGAAAGCATTGGTTTTTATATTATATGCTACAAAATCAAAATAACTTTTAGGGCTCATTAATTGACTACCTGTTGGACTGCCATATCCACCTAATATGTAAATAGTATCACCTAATATATCACTTCCTGCTAAATATCTTGGTTTAAAAGTACTATCTTTTAATATGCGTTTTTCCCATTTTTGTGTATGTAAATCGAGTTTAAATACATCATCAAAATATTTAAACTGACCATAACCACCGATCATATAAATGGCATTTTCATCTTTAGTAAAAATGCTATTGTGCATGGTATAAATTTTTTTACTAGGTCCAATATCAAAAATACCATCATTAGTCCATTCTCCAGAAATTGGGTCTAAAACTGCCAAAAGTTGTTTTTCACTCAGGTAACAATATATTTTTTGGTCATTGGTATTGTAAACTAATCGATAATCCGAAGTTAAATTTATTGGTTTTTTAAAGAGTATTTTTTTAATTGTCTGGTTTTCTATGGAATATATTAATAAGGAAGTATTATTAACTAAATATAGTAATTCTTCTTTTTCATTGGCAGTAACTAATTGTGTACCATCAGTTTCTGAAGAAAAATCTAAATTCCATTTTTGATGTTTACATAATAACCATTCTGGATTGATAACTTGAGCCTCTCCATTACCTACAATATCAATAGTAGTTTTACTACCACATTGTTTTAGAGGAAAATGATTGTTTAGTTTGTTGTTTTTATAAATTTTAATATCTCTAATTTGCATTTCTGGAACGTCCTTATTTGCAAATTCTTTATAGGTATTAGCACCAAAAAATAATTTAAACTGATCCGTTTTTTTAAAAGAAAGTTTCTTTTGAATAGGGGCTAAATCATCTAACTTAAAAATTATTTTATTTTCAGAAAACAAAAAACTAATCTCTATCTTAGCCCAACTATCATTGGTAAGTTTTGATTTATCAAGAGAAATGAGTGTCTTTATATTGTCAACTAAAAGTGTAAATTCTTTTTTAAAAGGAAAATTACTTAATAGAAGATCAATATTTTTATTGTCTTTACTTATAATTCTAAACACATAACCAAAAGATCCAATATTTTTACTGTTATCAATTTTAATTTCAAATGAAATTTTAAAATTAGTGTTTGGTGTAAAAAAATCGTTTGGTGTTAAATTTAGTTCTGTTCTTTCGTCTAATAAAAAGGATTGCCCCTTAAATTTTAGCCCATATTCTTGAGCAAAAAAAGGAAGTTGAAAAAAAAAGAAAAGAATTAATAAACTAAAGTATTTTTTATTCAATTTAAATGAAAATTAAGCATAATTATTAAATAACTTTTTAAATTTTCAAATAGCTATTTTAAGATAATTTTAGCAAATATATAAAGAAATAGGGTAGCATAAAATATTTAAATTTTGAAAACTAAAGAGAACTTTTAAAAAAAGTATTTATTCAATATTCAAGAGTAAATATATTTTTTGTTTTGTTGCTTCTTTTAATTTTTGAAATTTATATGTTTTATTAATTATGCTTTTAAAGGATAATTTACGCCTTAAATAAGAAATTACATACGTATTTTATATTATCTGTTTTGAGTTTTAGACCTTAATTGAAATAAGATAATTTAAAGACTAAATGGTTTTAATTTTTTGATATTAATTATTAATTAAGGTAAAATTAATAATTGAGTATTTATTTGCTATTTGAAAGGTTAAAAGAATTACTAAACCAATAAAGTTTAATTATATTATAATTTGTAATTTATGAAAAGAGTGAATTATGTAAATACTTTTTCAATTTATTTACTTTTGTTAGTTTCTAATTTAATACAGGCTCAATATGAGTCTTCAATTCTATTTCACAACAATGCGAATCAATTGGTATATGTCTCTGACAAAGACGGCAACCATATTCCTGACTTTAGTTTTGCAGGCTATAAAAATGGGGAAGCAGCATTACCCAATGTAGCAGTTGTTAAACAAATAAGCCCAATTGCTGGCGATAATACAGCGCATATTCAGGCTGCAATTAATGAGGTAGGAGCATTGCCATTAAATGCTAACGGACATAGAGGTACTTTGCTTTTATTACCCGGAGAATATAGGATTAATGGAGTATTAACCATAAATAAAAGTGGAGTGGTTCTTCGTGGTTCTGGAGATGGGCAAGACCCATCATCAAACACAATTCTTATTGGCGTTGGAAATACACCTTCTGAAAGAACATTAATAACCATAGGAACTAATAATAAAAGTGGTTTTAGAGCAGAAGTTGCTGGAACTAGAAAAGATATTACAAGCCCATACATACCTGCAGGAAGTAGAACTTTTGAAGTTACTGACGCATCTGTATTCAATGTTGGAGACAATATCATAATTAAACACCCAAGCACAACAAAATGGTTAGAAGTAATTGAAAATGGGGGAGTTGGTTCAGACAGTCCTTGGATGCCTGGTGAAATAGATTTGGTTTTTAATAGGCATATCACAAAAATTGATGGAAATAAAATTCAAGTAGCAACTCCAATTTATGACGTATTAGATAGATCGCTATCTCAATCTTATGTTTATAAATTTCAAGGAACTAGTCAAATTAAAGAATGTGGAATAGAAAACTTACGAATTTTTGTCGAATCATCAGGAGTTACAAGTAGAAATCATATTAAAATATGCATTAATATGGTAGGTGTAGATAATTCTTGGGTAAAAAATGTTACTGCGCTAAGAATGAGTTTTTCTGGAGTTAAATTTGATGAGGCAACTCGTTGTTCAGTAGTAAATACGAAAGTTTTAGAAGTGCATGGCCCAATTTCTGGAGGGTGGAGATATAATTTTAATGTTGAAGATCACTGTAATAATATTCTTTTTGATAATTGTACAGCATCAGATGGCAGACATTCATTTGTGGCGAATGGAGCAAGTGATGTAAATGGCATCGTTTTTACAAATTGTTCTTCTACAGGAGACTATACTAGTTCTGAGTCTCATAGACGATGGGGTCAAGGAATGCTTTTTGATAATATTTCTTGGAGAAACACAAGAGCCGGTTTTATTTTAGGTTTACACAATAGAGGTGATTATGGAACTGGTCATGGCTGGACATTAACTAATGGTGTTGCTTGGAATATTGATGCACCTGCAAATAAAATTGTAGTTCAAAAACCACCGATTGGACAGAATTATGCTATTGGCTGTATAGCTGCTTATGTAAATGCAAATGGTCCTTTTTTAAAACCTGCAGGCTATATTGAAGGAACTGGAAGAAATTTAAAAATAACCTCTCTCTACAAGGCTCAATTAAACGATAGAAAAACATTTGGCATACTGCCTGATTCTCCTGGGAAATTAGTTGTAAATAATTATAAATTTTCCGAAACAGAAAAATTTGTAGAGCTTACTTGGCATGATATTTCTATTGAAGAAACCAATTACATTTTAGAACGATCATTAGATGGAGTTAATTTTCAAACAATAGCAACACTGCCAGCAAATACTGAAACGTACACAGATACAAATTTGCAACAAGGCAACTATTATTACAGAGTAAAAGCTAAAAATTCAATTGGTACCTCTCCTGCATCAAATACTGTTCAAACAAGCGATTTCAAATTACAAACAACATATTTTGTTAAAGCTACTGGATTAAATACCAATAGTGGATTAAGTGAAGACAATGCTTTTTTCACAATTAGTCATGCAGTAAGTGCTGCATCAGAAGGTGATAAAATTGTAATTATTGGATCCGTTAATCAATATAATGAAGTTATTTTAGACAAATCACTTTCGATAGAAGGAAGAGCTGATGCTGTTCTAAAGCCAGTTGGTATTAAAAGAATGTATAACATTTCAACTAGTGGAAAAACAATTACATTTACCAATATTACATTTAAAGATATAGTGTCTGATATTCAAGGAGCTATTGTAAACGTAACTGTTGATGCTAATTTATTTTTTGATAAATGCAGCTTTTTAAACAATACAACTTCTAATAATGGCGGTGCAATTTATGCTTCTGGTACAGGAGATTTAACCATTATAAATTCCTTGTTTAAAGGAAACAAGGCCACTGAAGGTGGCGCTATTTTCACAACTACAAATGGAAGAAAAATCACACTAAGCCAATCAACTTTTGTAGAAAATTCTGCAACATCAAAAGGTGGTGCTTTATGTTTGCTTGGTAATAATGCAGAAAGTAGCATTACAAATTCAACTTTTTTTAAAAATAGTTTTACAGGAGGAGTTAATCAATCAAAAGGTGGTGGTATTTTAATTGAGGGAACAAGGCCATTAACAATTGAGAATTGTTTAATTTATGGCAATACTGCTACTACTGCAAATTCTGATATAGGGTTATCTGCAAGTGTTGAATTAAATTTAGTAAATTCATTGACAAGAAAAATTGTGCCTTTACTAGGTTCAAATGATACTTTCTCTACATCAAAAATTGAAGCAGATTTAAATGCTTCTAATTTACGTTTCGATAGTTCAATAGGAAAAGTAATTTATGATGTTGTCGAAACAGGTGTTGATAGTCCTATTGATTTTGGCTCAGACGGAAATGACGCAGGCTCTTGGGACTCAGAATATACATTAAATATTCAAGAAATGAATACCAAAGATTTTAAAATTTTTTACGACAAAGCCAATAAAAAATTAAAGATAGATTTTTCTGATTTTGAAAATCTAAATATTGAAATTTATAATATACTAGGAACTAAAGTTATAAATTTAAAAAACTTTCTTAATGGTAATTCAATAAATGTTGATCATCTTTCTCATGGTTTATATATCTTAATTGAAAAATCATCAGGTAAATATTTTTCAAAGAAGTTTCTAATTCATTGATAATACTTAAAAAAAATTACAATACAATATCCTCTTTTAAAATAAAAGCCCGCAACTTTTTAAATTGCGGGCTTTTTTGTGACCCCAGAAGGATTCGAACCTTCAACAGTCAGAGCCGAAATCTGATATTCTATCCAGTTGAACTATGGGGCCAAAATTAATGATTACAATAAGTGCTTTTTAACCAAATCAGCAATCATTTTTCCATCTGCCTGCCCTGCTAATTTTTTGGATACTACACCCATCACTTTACCCATATCTTGCATTCCTGAGGCTCCAAGACTTGTAATTGTTTCTATGACAACAGCTGCTACTTCATCTTCTGAAAGTGCTTTTGGTAAAAATTGCTCTAAAATGGCTATTTCTTGTAATTCAGGAGTAGCTAAATCCTCTCTTCCTTGTTGTAAAAAAATGGCAACACTATCTTTACGTTGTTTTACTTGTTTTTGGATGATTTTTATTTCTTGTTCTTCTGTCAAATCTGATTGAGCTCCTGCCTCTGTTTTCGCCAATAAAAATGCCGATTTTACCGCTCTTAAAGCTTGTAAAGCAACAGTGTCTTTTGCTTTCATTGCTTCTTTCATTTTGTCCATAACTTGTACTTGCAAACTCATATTCAATCGTTTTTATGTTTATTTTTTTTTATTTTTTTTAGATACAACATATTTTTGTTATAGTCTATAAATGCTTTTCCTTGGCGTAAAATATCTGCCCCAATAATTCCGTGAACTTCATTCGCATTGTGTTGTACAAGTGCCGTATTTACATGCGATAAATTGAACAATACCAAATGACAGTTATTGGTTTTCCAATCACCAATTTTTAGGAAATTATTTTTTGATTCTTGTGTTTCCATATCAATAGCTCCTGCTCCAGCAGCTTTGGTATCACTTTGAGTAGCATCCAATTTAAAGAATTCAATAAAATTAACTCCTACACAAGAGTTTGAAGCACCCGTATCTAAAATAAATCGTCCTTTAATATCATTGATTTTCGCCTTCAATTCTAGATGATTGGTAGCGATATTCTTCAATTTTACTTTGATATATTTTTGCTTCTCTAATATTTTTTGAATCTTCTTCATTCTGATGATTTCGAGTTTCAAAAATACAATTTAATCAATTCACAAAAAAATGTAGTGAACTCTTAATTTAATATAATTCTAAATATGATGATTCCAATTTCAAGATTTGATTTTTGAATCGTTTTTAGTAATTTAGAGAAAAATATATAGGAGATGAAAACAACGAAAAGATTAGAGCAAGCACTTATGAAATTATACAATGCATATCATCAAAATTTATTGAATCCTGAGGATTGTAAAGCGTGTGCTGTTGGCAATATTTTAGACAATCATGACAGTTGGAAACATCTTACAAATGGGCATGGTTCCTTACAATTGAGTTATGTTGGTAGAGTTCATGAAAATCTAGGAAGAAAATTTAATGGCTATGCTCCTTCTGAAATCTTACAGATTGAAAAGGTTTTCTTAGAAGCTTGCGGGTTTAAAACGCCTTTGTGTCATTACAATAAAAGACCTTCTAACCCTACTTCAAAAGAGGTTTTGTTTGATGGATTAGTGGCAGTAGTTGCCTTGCTTTGTAAACTTGATAATATTGATAATGTTATGGATTATTCAAAACTTTTTGAACAAGAAAACGGGCAACCTGTGTATCATTTAGATACATTTTTAGCATAAAAAAAGCGGTTTAAGAAATTCTTAAACCGCTTTTTTTAAATATATTTTGGATACATTATTATCCTCCAAAATCGTCGAAACGAATATTTTCATCTGGAATTCCAAAGTCTTCACCCATTTTTTGAACAGCTTTGTTCATCAATGGTGGACCACAGAAATACAATTCAATATCTTCTGGAGAATCGTGTTTACTCAAATAATTGTCAATTACACAATTATGAATAAATCCAACAAATCCATCTCCTTCATCATTAATGTCTTTTTTAACTTTCCAATTATCTTCTGGTAAAGGCTCAGACAACGCTAAATAGAATTTGAAATTTGGAAAATCTCTTTCTAAAGATTTAAAATGGTCTATATAAAACAATTCTCTTTTAGAACGACCTCCATACCAATAAGTTACTTTTCTACCTGTTTTTAAGGTTTTAAATAAATGATATAAATGAGAACGCATTGGAGCCATACCTGCACCACCACCAACGTATAACATTTCAGCATCTGATTCATTAATGAAAAACTCTCCATAAGGTCCTGAGATCGTAACTTTATCGCCTTTCTTTCTTGAAAAAATGTATGATGATGCTACTCCTGGATTTACATCCATCCAACCGTTTTTAGCTCTATCCCAAGGCGGAGTTGCAATACGAACATTCAACATGATTTCTCTTCCTTCAGCAGGGAAAGAAGCCATAGAATAAGCACGTTCTACAGTTTCATTATTTTTCATAACTAATGACCACAAACCAAATTTATCCCATTCTGCTTGGAATTTATCAGGAGTTTCATGCTCTTCTGGGTGTGCAGTAATATCAATATCTGAATATTTTATTTCACATTGTGGAATTTCAATTTGAATGTAACCTCCTGCTTTGTACCCCATATCTTCAGGAATTTCTACCACAAATTCTTTGATGAATGAAGCTACGTTATAATTTCTAACAACAGTTCCTTCCCATTTTTTAATTCCAAATACTTCTTCCGGAATTGAAATGTTCATGTCTTGTTTTACTTTTACTTGACATGCCAAACGTGCTCCTGCTTTCAATTCTTTTTTGGTAAAATGCGGAATCTCAGTAGGCAGAGCTTCACCTCCACCTTCTAAAACGTGGCACTCACATTGAATGCAAGATCCACCTCCACCACAAGCAGATGGTAAAAATATTTTTTCGTTTCCTAAAGTTGTTAAAAGAGTACTTCCTGATGCAACTTCAATTTTTTTCTCACCATTAATGGTTATCGTTACTGGACCTGAAGGTGATAATTTTTGTTTTACAAACAATAACAATGCAATTAAAATCAATGATATGATTAAAAAAGCTGCTACTGTCGCAAAAATAGTTCCTGTGATGCCTGTTGCTAATATCATGCTACTATTCGTTTAAAGTTGTGTTTTTAGCTACGATTTCTTTCGTGTCTTCTTTTTTAATTTCTTGCTTTTTAATAACTGCTTCTACAGCTGGTTTTTCTGCTGGTTTTTCATCACCTCCTGTCAACATTCCTCCAAAACTCATAAAACCGATAGCCATTAATCCAGTTATGATAAATGTAATTCCTAATCCTCGCAAAGCAGGTGGAACACTTGAATATCTTATTTTTTCACGAATAGCTGCAATCGCTAAAATGGCTAAAAACCAACCAATTCCTGAACCAACTCCATACGTCAACGCCAATCCTAAAGTAGGAATTTCACGAGATTGCATGAATAAACTTCCTCCTAAAATGGCACAGTTTACTGCAATTAACGGTAAGAAAATACCTAATGAATTGTATAATGCTGGTGAAAATTTCTCTACAATAATTTCTACCAATTGAACCATGGTTGCAATGGTTGCAATAAACATGATAAATGACAAGAAACTCAAATCATAGCTAGCAAACTCAGGTCCTAACCAAACCAAAGCTCCTTCTTTTAAAATGTACTGATCTAACAACCAGTTTAAAGGAACTGTTACTGCTAATACGAAAATTACAGCAGCTCCTAATCCTACAGCTGTAGATACCTTTTTAGAAACAGCTAGGTATGAACACATTCCTAAGAACGTGGCAAAAACCATGTTGTCTATAAATATCGATTTAAAAAATAATTCTACGTGTTCCATAATTTTTAGTTTTCAGTTTTCGGTTTTCAGTTTTCAGTAAAATGGACTGTAAACTGAAACTGATTACTGTATGTATTATTTAATGTTCTTCAATTAATGCTTTGTTTCTTGAACGTTGAATCCAGATAATTACTCCTAAAACAATTAATGCCATTGGTGATAGCAACATAAATCCGTTGTTTTCATAACCAATTGCATACAATCCTGTTTTTTCGATAGGATCTCCTAAAACTTTAAAACCTAACAACGTTCCAGAGCCTAATAATTCTCTAAAAAATCCAACAATTATAAGGATAACTCCATAACCTGCTGCATTTCCAATTCCGTCTAAAAAAGATCTCCAAGGACTGTTTCCTAAAGCAAAAGCTTCAAAACGTCCCATAATGATACAGTTTGTAATGATCAAACCAACAAATACAGAAAGTGTTTTACTCAATTCGTATGCGAATGCTTTTAGCACCAAATCCACTATAATTACCAAAGCAGCTACTACAACTAATTGTACAATAATTCTGATTTTTGATGGAATGATGTTTCTCATTAAAGAAATCACTACGTTTCCTAGAGCTAATACAAACATTACAGAAACCGCCATTACAATAGATGCTTTTAGTTCTGCTGTAATTGCCAACGCCGAACAAATTCCTAAAACCTGAATGGTAATTGGGTTGTTATCTGCTAATGGATCTGTTAGTAAAGCTGCGTCTTTTTTTGATAAAAGTCCCATAAGTTAATTTTTTAGTGATTGAAAGTAAGGTACATACAATTTTAAATCCGATTTAATCATCGCAGAAACTCCATCTCCTGTAATGGTTGCTCCAGCTATTGCGTCTACTTCATAATCTGATTTTTCTTCGTTTTTTGGATCATTATTTCCTTTGGCAACAGTAACTCCTTTAAATTCTCCTGAATCAGTAAGTAAATGTTCTCCAATAAAATCATCCATAAAAAACCGTTGTTTGATGTTTGCTCCCAAACCTGGAGTTTCACCTTTGTGATCAAAATACGCACCTTGAATAACCATATTTTCATCCATAGCTACATATCCCCAAATGGCATCCCACAATCCTTTTCCGTAAATAGGAGCAACATAAAACGTTTTACCGTCTTTTTCTCCTACAAATAATGGCAATTTGCGTTGTTTTCCTTCTTTTGCCAAAGATTGTTGTTGTTTTACATCAATCAAGTATGCATTTTCATCTTCGGTAATATTATCTCCTTGGATGACCAATTGTTTTTTGATGTACTTGTTAAACTCTTGTCCTGCAACGGCTGTAGAAACAAAATTGGCATTAGTGTCATCATTTTCATTAACACCCATTGCATATAAGATGTTTTGTTGTTTTTCAATTCGCTTGTTTTCGTCGATATTTGGTTTTAAAGACGTAGCAAAATAAGCCAATACTGATCCCACAATGACCACCATTATTACAGCGAAAATTATGGTATATAAATTACTATCTGTTCTCTTACTCATGATTAGGCAGTTTTAACTTTAGCACGTTTCAATCTGTTTTTTACGTTTCCTTGCACTACATAATGATCGATTGTCGGAGCAAAAACGTTCATTAATAAAATGGCTAAGAATACTCCTTCTGGATAAGCTGGGTTAAATACACGAATCATTATTGAAATAAATCCGATTAAAAATCCATAAATCCATTTTCCTTTGTTTGTTTGTGAGGCAGTTACTGGATCAGTTGCCATATAAACGGCTCCAAAAGCCAAACCACCTATCATTAAATGTTCCCACCAAGCAGTGCTCATCAATCCGTAAAATTTACTAGAAGAAGTAATGATATCTGCTGCAACTACTTGATTAAAAATCATACCCATTACTGCAGCTCCTAAAAAGGTAGATACAATAATTCTCCAACTTCCAATTTTTGTGAAAATTAAGAACGCGGCTCCTAAAAGGATTAAAAAAGTTGATGTTTCTCCAACAGAACCAGGAATGAATCCCATGAATTTATCCCAATTAGAGTAGATAACTTCTTGATTTTGAGCATAACTACCCAAGATAGTTTCTCCTGAAATAGCATCTGCAGTTCCTGCTCTATTTACAGCATCATAAACCCAAACTTTATCTCCTGACATCCAAGTTGGATACGCAAAAAACAAAAAGGCTCTAATGGTTAAGGCAGGATTTAAAATGTTCATTCCTGTTCCTCCAAAAACTTCTTTTCCAATTACAACTCCAAATACTACTGCTACTGCTAACATCCAAAGTGGTGTATCAACAGGTACAATTAATGGCACTAACATTCCTGTTACCAAGTATCCTTCTTCAACTTCATGTCCTTTAATGATAGCGAAAATAAATTCCACTCCCAATCCAACTCCGTAAGAAACAATAACTAATGGCAATACTTTGATAATTCCAATCCAAAGATTGTCAAACGTAAAAAAGTTTGCCAATACATTATCTCTTAATGATGGATCTATGGCTGCATAATGTTGGTATCCTGCATTGAACATACCAAATAACAAACACGGAATCAATGAAATAATCACCATATTCATGGTACGTTTTAAATCATCTGCAGCTTTTATATGAGTTCCTCCGTGAGTAACTTCATTCGGCATGTATAAAAACGTGTGAATGGCGTTAAAAGCAGGGGCCATTTTTGTGCCCTTATACTTTTCTTTTAAATTGTGTAAATTTTGTTTTAAGCTCATAATCTTATCCTAATTCTTGTCTCATTAAATCTAAACCTTCACGAATTATTTTTTGATGCGGCTGTTTAGACACACAAATAAATTCGGTCAATGCAAAATCTTCAGGAGCCACTTCATAACCGCCTAAAGCTTCCATTTCATCTAAATCTTTATACATAAATGCTTTTAATAATTGCATTGGATATATATCTAAAGGAAAAACGGCTTCATAAGCACCCGTAACCACGAAGGCTCTGTGCTCTCCATTGGTATTGGTAGTTAAATCGTATTTTTTATTTGGATTTAACCATGAAAACGTAAATGCTCTTGTAGTTGAAACCTTGTCAAAGACTGGTTTATTCCAACCAAAAAACTCATAATCATCTCCTTCTGGAATGGCAGTGATTTGATTGTCATAATATCTTAAAAAACCCGTTTCTTTTATTTTTGTTCCTGATAAAACATTTCCAGAGATGATTCTTGTGTTGTCAGTATTCAAATTACCCGAAGTAAACTGACTCACCTGAGCACCAATAATTGCAGTAACGTATTGAGGTTTCTCAAACCTTGATCCTGTTAAGGCAACTACTCTTGTTGCATTGAATTTACCTGTCAATAACAACTCACCCATAATCACCAAATCTTGCGGAGTTACTACCCAAACAACTTCTCCTTTATTAATTGGATCAATTTTAGCGATTTGAGTTCCTACATTTCCTGAAGGATGTGGTCCTGAAACTTTGTGTAATTCAATTCCTGATAATTTTTCAAAAGGTGAATTACTTTTAGCCCCAACAGAGATGTGTACTTTTCCAGAAGTTAATTTTGATATTGCTGTAATTGCTGCTTGCAATTCCACTTCTTTTCCTGCTAAAGTATAATCTAAATCAGCAGCTAAAGGCGCACTTGCGTATGCAGAAATAAAAATCGCTTTCGGAGCTTGATTTGGATTTGCCACAACATCATAAGGACGCTGTTTGATAAATGGCCAACAACCCGCTGTAAAAAGATGGTTTTTCACTTCTTCTCCAGACATTTTTGAGGCATCTTTTACACCAAAATCTTTATAATCTTGTTGTGTATCTGCAGCAATTTTAACTGTCAATACTTTTCTTCTTTCTCCGCGAATTACCTCAGTTATTGTTCCAGAAACAGGACTTGGAAATAAAATGCGTTCATCACTTTTTGAATGAAAAAGTGCTTCTCCAGCTTTTACTTTTGCGCCTTCTCTGGCAATTAATTTGGGTGTAATTCCGTGAAAATCTTCTGGTTTTATTGCATAAACACTACTTAAAGAAGATTGAGTAGTTGTCTTTTCTGCAACACCAACAAGCTTAATGTCTAAGCCTTTTTTAATACGAATGTCTTTTGACATAGTAAATTGGAATTTTAGTTATCTAAAAAAATCATGCAAATTTAAGGCTTTACACATCATATTTTAAATAATTTATTGCATAAATTTTCTTAAAATTATTATTTATAATAAATCTAAATTAGAGTCTTTTGTGTTTTTTTAATTGTAACAATTTTGGTTCAAAATTTGATATCAATAACTTATGAATCTTATATTTGTGCTATGAAACATACAATCATTGCAAGTTTTTTATTGGCATTTTGCGGAACATTTTTTTCACAAAATATCAAATCCATTCAATTAAGGCCTTTGGGTGAAAACAATTTTTCGGCAATTGTTCCTTTAGGTACTGTATTAGAATTGTCATTTGATGATTTAGATAACGACAACAAAGAGTATCAATATAAAATTCAACACATGACTCATGATTGGCAACCAAGCAGATTGCTTTCTAGTCAATATATTGATGGCTTTGATCAAAATAACATCAATACAATTACCAATTCTTTTAATACGTTTCAAAATTACACGCATTATGCAGTACAAATTCCGAATAGAAATTCAATCATTACCAAAAGCGGCAATTATTTGTTATCGGTTTTAAATGATGATGATGAAGTTGTTTTTACAAGACGATTTGTGTTGTATGAAAATGAAGTTACGGTTGGTGTAAATGTATCAAGAAGTAGAAATGCAAAAGCATTGCAAACGCAGCAAACAGTTGAATTTGTGGTAAGTCATCCAAAGTTACGCATCAACAATCCTTCTCAAGAAGTACATGTGGTCATCCTAAAAAACGAAAATTGGAACGAAACAATTACTGGTTTGCAACCTACTTTTTTTCAACAAAATGTATTGCGCTATTCCTATAATAACAATACGAATTTTTGGGGCGGAAATGAATATTTAAATTTCGACACTAAAATCATCCGAAATAATAGTTTGAATGTGGTGAAAGTTGAAAGAAAAGATATTTTTCATCATTATTTATATCCAAATGATGTAAAAACTTTTAAAACCTACAGGTACAATCCTGATATCAATGGTCAATTTGCGATTAGAACTCTAGAAGGTAGTGATGCAGCAACTGAGGCAGATTATGCCATGATGCACTTTACATTACTGTCCGAAGAACCATTTGCAGATAAAGACATCTATGTTTATGGTGCGTTTAATAATTTTGAAATAGAAGAAGAAAACAAATTATTTTACAATCCGAATACCAATAGTTATGTTGGCAATATCCTTCTAAAACAAGGGTTTTACAATTACTCTTTTGTAACGGTTGACAAAAATAATGTCATTGATAAAAATGAAATTATGGGATCGTTTTTTGAAACTGAAAATGAATACAAAGTGTTGTTTTATTTCAAAGCTTTTGGGGCATTGTATGACAGAGTTGTTGGTGTGGGCATGAGTAGTTTCAGTCAAAACAGGTAACGAAAAAAAACTTGTTTTTTGCGATAAAAAAACTATATTTACTGTTATGGTAGAGCAAATTACAAAAGGAATTAAAATTTCTGTAAGTACCGATTACAATGGTGCTAGTTACAGAAATAACCGCTTGTATTACATTTTTGCTTATCATATAACCATTCAAAATAATTCTACTCAAACTGTTCAACTCAAAGAACGCTATTGGAACATTTATGATTCTTTACAAAAAATTGAAATTGTAACTGGCGAGGGCGTAATTGGTCAAACACCAATTCTAAATCCAGGTGAGTCTTATGCATACAGTTCGGGTTGTTTTTTAGAATCAACAATTGGGGCAATGAATGGTTACTATACCATGATTGATTTACATACACTAGAATTGTTTAAAGTGTATATTCCAACATTTCAACTTATAATTCCAACGTTATCAAACTAGTAAAAAGAAAAAATACGGCAGTAAAAATTCATGATGCTGCTTGTTTAAATTGTGGACATCCATTTAGTGGACACGAAAATTTTTGCCCTGAATGTGGACAGGCGAATAAAGGAACACGAATTACTTTTAAAAGTTTCATTCATGAAATTTTCAATGGATTTTTCAATTTTGATGCTACTTTTTGGAGAACACTCATTCCGCTTTTAACAAGCCCTGGAAAAGTATCAAGAGATTATATTGATGGAAAAAGACAGCGTTACACAAATCCTTTTCGTTTTTATTTAGCGGTCTCCATTATCTTTTTCTTGTTGGTTGGATTGTCTATGACCAAAGCAAAATATGAGGAATTATCAAAAGGAACTTCAACTGAAATTGTTGATTTAACTATTGATGATGAAAAAAACACCAATGAAAATCTTTCAAAAAAAGAAATTGATTCTGTTAAAAAAATAGTGTCTGATAAAATGGACAAAGCAATAATTCCAATTCCCGAAAACACTAAAAAAGAAGTTTTAAATGAAATAGAAAAAAACAAGAATAAACCAACAAATGAAGCTGCGATTAGATTAAATCTTAACGGAATTGAAAAAATTGAAAGGATCAATTTATTTTTAGAAAAACATCCAGATATCAAAATGGATGCTGCTTTAGATTCCTTGAAATTAGAAAAAAATTTCACAAATAGATTTTTATATACTCGTGCAGAAACCTTACTAAAAATAAGTAAAAACAAGGATAGTCAAAGGCAATTTGTAAGTCAATTATTATCTTATGGTTCCATTGCTTTGTTTATCATGTTACCATTTTTCACATTATTCTTGAAGTTTTTTTACATCCGAAGAAGATTTACCTATGTTGATCATTTAATATTTGTCTTTCATTCACAAACAGTTTTCTTCATGATTTTTTCTATTGTTTTTATATTGAAACTATTCAATTTTCAACCTCAAGTATGGATTTTTTTAGTCCTCTTTTTAATCTATTTGTTAATTGCAATGAAAAAATTTTACCAGCAAAGCAATTCCAAAACTTTTCTTAAATTTTTATTGGTAAATCTTTCATTTTCAGTGGTAGCCTCTATAGGAATGGTTATTTTGTCAATAGTGTCATTTGCTTTAGCGTAACTGTATTTTGCAAAAAATCTTCATATAAAATCTCAACATTTTCGGTTGTTTTTTTGATGGAAGTAATACTCACAGTTTCCACAAAAGTTCGTTTCATTTTTATGGCAGTTTCTTTAGTTCCTTTAGATGCATCTTTATGAAATGCCAAAATTTTATCTTGCGAAAAAACCTTGTTTTCTTGTAACCAATCTGCAAACCAAGACTGCCTTTCTAGTTTCATATCTTCATTATACAAAGTAGCTGAAGACCAAATTTTAGGTGTATTTTCTAATTGCTGAAAATGTTTTTCTTCACCATCCCAAACCAATTCATATATTTTTAATCCATTTTTAAAGTCAATTAAAACTAATGTAAAAGGCTCAATATCTATAAAATTAGTTTGCTGAATTTCTGAAACTGCATCTTCAACAGCCAACAATTCTGTAACAATAATTCCCCTACTTTTTCTATAAAATGCTTTTCGTTGGTGTTTTTCAAAAGCACCATTCAAAAGGCAAATCAATCTTTTTTGATTGCTTGCACCAATCCAAGTTCCACCTGCAAAAGCATCTTTTGGATATAATAAAGTTGCATTATTTTCTATATAAAAATCAGGAGCAATTGTTTTTCGCAACGGTGTTTCATCACGATTGGATGTCAAAATAAAATCGTTAGTATCCAAAGGCAAAAAACTTACTGTGCACATAAAATCAATATAATTTGGCTTGGAAAAGTACAAAAATGCTTGATAAAAATTGTACCTTTACCACATCAATATTTGTCGAATAAAACTTAAAAACATACAAAATGACAAGAGGATTTTTTAATGTTCCAAAAGCTGTAAACGAACCTGTAAAAAGCTATGCTCCTGGTTCAAAAGAAAGAGAAGATTTACTAGCTACTTACAAAAAAATGTTTGCAACCACGATTGATGTGCCTATGCATATCAATGGAAAAGAAGTAAGAACAGGAAATACAAAAAAAATAAGACCTCCTCATGATCATCAGCATGTTGTAGGACAATTTCATTTGGCTGAAAAAAGCCATGTTGATGAAGCTATTGCAACAGCTTTGGCTGCAAGACAAGCTTGGTCATCAGTTTCTTGGATGGAGCGCGCTGCTATTTTCTTAAAAGCCGCTGAATTGTTAGCAGGACCTTATAGAAACAAAATGAATGCGGCAACTATGATTGCGCAATCTAAAAATGTACATCAAGCAGAAATTGATGCAGCTTGCGAAATGATTGACTTTTTCCGTTTCAATGTAGAATATATGATTGATATTTTCAAAGATCAACCAGCTTCTGCACCAGGAATTTGGAACCGAGTTGAATACAGACCTTTAGAAGGTTTTGTATATGCAATTACACCTTTTAACTTTACGTCTATTGCTGCAAATTTACCAGCATCAGCAGCCTTGATGGGAAATGTGGTTGTTTGGAAACCTTCTGATCATCAAGCATATTCAGCGCAAGTAATTGTAGATTTATTCAAAGAAGCTGGTTTGCCTGATGGCGTTATCAATGTGATTTATGGTGATCCTGAGATGATTACAGATACTATTTTGGCTTCTCCAGATTTTGCAGGATTGCATTTTACAGGTTCTACAACAGTTTTCAAAAACTTATGGAAACAAATAGGAAACAACATTCATACTTATAAAACCTATCCAAGAATTGTGGGCGAAACTGGAGGAAAAGATTTTATTTGGGCGCATAATTCTGCAAATCCATTGCAAGTGGCAACTGCCATTACAAGAGGTGCTTTTGAATACCAAGGTCAAAAATGTTCTGCTGCATCAAGAGCCTACATTCCAAGTTCTCTTTGGAGTGATGTAAAAAAACACTTGATAGCGCAAACCAACGAATTAAAAATGGGTTCTCCTGAAGATCCATCAAACTTTGTAAATGCGGTAATTCACGAAGGTTCTTTTGATAAAATTGCAAGTTATATTGACGCAGCTAAAACAGCTTCTGATGCTGAAATTATCATTGGTGGAAATTACGACAAATCAAAAGGGTATTTTATTCAACCTACTGTAATTGTTGCAAAATCTCCCACATATCCAACCATGACAACCGAACTTTTTGGACCTGTAATGACTGTTTATATATATGAAGATGCGGAATGGGAGCATTCTTTAAAATTGGTAGATGAATCTACAGAATATGCCTTAACAGGAGCCATTTTTTCAACAGACAGATACATTGTTGAAAAAGCATCCAAAGCATTAGAAAATGCTGCTGGGAATTTTTACATCAATGACAAACCAACAGGTGCTGTTGTAGGCCAACAACCTTTTGGTGGCGCAAGAGCTTCAGGAACCAATGACAAAGCTGGTTCAGCACAAAACTTATTACGTTGGACGTCTGTTAGATTGATCAAAGAAACCTTTGTAACGCCCGAAGATTATAAATATCCATTTTTGGGATAATTGAAATGAACATAAAAAAAGCCTGATAAATAATTTATAAGGCTTTTTTTATGTTTGATTTTGACACTATTCCACCATCAACTTTTTAGTAGTTTGCTTAGTGCCATTTTTAATTATCACCAAATACAATCCTGAGGAAAGATTCTCAAACTGAATATTTTTTGAAAAATAGCTGCTAGCATTTTCAAAACTCTTTTCCCCTATAAATCGTCCTCTAATATCAAATAATTGAATAAATACTTTGTTCGATGCTAAAGCATCAAACTGAACTTGAAATGCGCCTTTTGTAGGATTTGGATATAAATTGAAATTCGAAAATGCCACAACTTGAATAGAAGCTGTATTGTCAACAACCACGGTATAATCCTCAGTTTCTCCCCATTCTGTTAAATGATCAGCATCACAAGCGCCTTCTCCATGACCATCATCTGGATCATCATACTCAATGATTACACGCATTCTTGTTGCTCCAAAACGAGCATCATTTGGCACTGTAATAGATCCTGTTGCTGTACCAATTGCACCAACAATCGTACCTAAAGAATACCTTTCTGTGGCGTTGTCAAACACAAAGTCTTGATTCCAATCTATAAAAACATACACATGGTCTTGAAATCCATCAGGATCTAAGGTTACTGAAATTGGATGTGTATCTCCTCTTTTTACATTAGTAGAAATTGCCGTAAAATTTTCATAACCACCAGAAGTATTATTACCTGAATTGTTGTTGATGGTATTGAAAGTTACATTAGAAATAAATTCTTTTCCTCCAACTTCATCCGTAAAAGTAGAAGTGCAATACGCTGGATTGATGGTAGTAAAAGAAAATGAATTCGAAAAAGTTCCTTCTCCGCAACTATTTTTTGGTTTAATTCTCCAAAAATAAGTTGTTATTCCTGACAAATTTGTGGATGTATACGAATTTGTTGTCACATTTCCTGAAGAAACAATATTAGTAAAAGTAACATCCGTAGCAATTTGTACGTCATAAGAAGTTGCGTTTGTATCTGCAACCCACTGCAATTGTTGACTCAATGGAACTTCAGTAGCATTATTTTGTGGAACACTTAAGGTAGTTTTTCCAAAAATAGCGGAAGTAATTTTAAGAGTTACTTCTAAGGTTTTATTGATGGTATTACTATTTCCTGAAATTGTAATCGTATAATCTTGTGCAGGAACTCCATTTAAATTAGTAACGGTCATCACCAAATTGCCATCTGCATTGATAGTAGTTGGATTAAAACTTACGGTAGAACCTGAAGGTTGACCTGTAGCCGAAAGCGAAACTGTTTCAGAAAATCCATTTACAAAATCAATATTTAGGGTAAAATTCACAGATGGATTTCCAGTATTACAAGCTGATTGGGTTCCATTACCAGCTGTCATTACAAAAGTGGGAACTGTAGATATGATCTCGAAATTTGTAGTATTTATATTATAAAAAATATTATCTGCTGCCTCAACCATAATTCTGGCGGATCTTGTTGCATTGTCTGGGATTGTAATTATTTCTGATCCATCATTAGGAGTGTTTGATTTTAAAACAATAGGGAAAGTCAAACCACCATCAGTAGATAACTTGATATTTACAGTTTGACAATTGATACTTGGTCCATCAGTAGTTCCTTTATTCCAAGTAATTGTTTGATTTGTTCCGGTGTTATAAGACACAAATGCATTTTGAGAAGTTACAGAAAAAGGAGTGGCATCTACAACCGTAACTTTTACATCATCTCTTGCCAAACCAGCTCCACCTGCATTATTATCTCTCACTGTAAATGAAAAATTCAATTCTCTTGCTACAGAGGGAATTCGTTCCCAAGTGCTTCCTGTGCTTCCATTTCCTGCAATTACGGTTGATATGTCTGGGAAAAATCTGATAGGTGAAGTTTTCGATGGCAAAGATCGAAACATAGGCCCAACAGCATTTGTATCTGATGGTGGCATAAAACCAACTTCATTGTCTAATTGCTCCCAATTATAAGTTAGCGATTGCAGTCCGTTTGCATCCGTTGCAATTCCTGTCAATTTAAATGGGGTTGATTTTGGAATGGAATAATCAGCTCCTGCATTTGCTGTGGGTGCAGCATTATTGGTATTGGTTAAAACTGCACAATTACCAGTGGTCGAAATGATATTCCACATTTCTGCAATGCTTACTGCATGAAAATAATCATCACTTTGGTTTTGTACGTTTGGAGCACAAATACCTGCATAACCCATAATGGTTGAGGCACTTCCTGGTTCTACAGAAGCGGAATTAACTCTATTGCAATTGTTATTTTGGGTATGATTAGCCCCAAATTGATGTCCCATTTCATGAATTACAAAATCAATATCATACGCATCTCCAACTGGCGAAGCTCTTCCTGTAACTCCTCTTCCTTTTTGTCCTGTTCTACAAACAACTCCCAATCCAGCCAAACCATCTCCTCCAACACTAAAAATGTGTCCTA
This sequence comes from Polaribacter gangjinensis, assembly GCF_038024125.1. NCBI lineage: Bacteria > Pseudomonadati > Bacteroidota > Flavobacteriia > Flavobacteriales > Flavobacteriaceae > Polaribacter > Polaribacter gangjinensis. The sequence continues at coordinate 2,450,755 of NZ_CP150662.1, read as the reverse complement.
TGTCATAATTGGCATTTCCAATGATATTATCGCATTTAGTCTGTACTTCATTGATCATGGTATTTGGATTTCCGTCTGTGATTCCATCCGTGTCTTTATCTAAAAAAATAAGTTGATCATTATTGGCTACCAACACCATTTTTACTGATAAATCTTTTTCAAAAATTCCATTAACTCTCGTCATAGAAGTATTCATTGCTGATAAAACTGCTGCTTTTTTAACTTGATCTGTAGCAGTGCTTGGAATATTTTGTTGACTTGCACTCAAATGAAAATCAGCATATTCGCCACTGCAAACCAACGCCAATCTATAGGTTCGTAATTTTCCGTCATTAGGAGTTTTAGCGGATGTAGCATAAGAAAATGGTGTTTTTGAAACCGTTTCTTCTACCAAACATGTAAAATTTTCATCCTCAGGAGATAAGCTGCTTCTTTTGTAAACCAAATACGATTTGTTATCCTTTGTATAAGGATCAATATAAAGGGTTTCTTGTGTTGCTGAGAAAATCACGGCATGAAATCCATCTGTTCCTAAGCTGATTTTAGCTACAGATGTTTTATCATCAATTCCTTGAGCAGAAAACGATTTGATTTCTGGAAATTTTTGTTGCAATGCAGGTTCAAAATTAGAAGTTTCTATAATTGAAAACCGTTTCATTTTTCCAGTTGCATCTGGTAATTCAATAATTTGTTGTGCTGATTTAGCTTTTACACCAATTGATTTTTTAAAAAAATCAATATCAAATTGTACTATTTTATAAGCTTTTGGAAAATTATCTTTTTGATAAACTTGTTGACTACTGGGAACATATTCAAGTTTTTGAAGTGCATTCCAAAATTTTTGGGAATGAATAGAATGTGCAAAAAATAATGTAATTGCAAGGGGAAAATAGGAGTGCTTAAATCTCATAAAAACAAATTAAAATTTTGTAAAACATTTCAAATATAAGGAATTCTTTACCTTTGTAGTCGCAAATTATGAACAGAACTATCAACCTTATTGATCTCGGATTTAAAGACTACCAAGAAGTGTGGGATTTTCAATCAGAGTTGTTGCAAGAAATTGTAAACATAAAGACAGAAAACCGAAAAAATCAACTTCAAAAAAGTACTCAAAATCACTTTTTATTTGTAGAGCATCCTCATGTGTACACCCTTGGAAAAAGTGGTGATATGAGCAATTTGTTGTTAAATGAGCAACAATTGGCAGCAAAAGGAGCTACTTTTTACAAAATAAACAGAGGTGGAGATATTACGTATCATGGTCCTGGACAAATTGTAGGCTATCCTATTTTAGATCTAGAAAATTTTTTTACGGACATTCATAAATACTTGCGTTTGCTAGAAGAAACCATCATTTTAACCATCGCTGAATACGGATTAAAAGGCGAAAGAAGTTCGGGTGAAACCGGAGTTTGGTTGGATGTAGGTACGCCTTTTGCTCGAAAAATTTGCGCCATGGGAATTCGTTCTTCACGTTGGGTAACCATGCATGGTTTTGCCTTGAATGTCAATGTAGATTTAGGCTATTTTGACAATATCATTCCTTGTGGAATTCGCGGAAAAGCAGTTACTTCTATGGAAGCTGAATTGAGAAAAAAAATTGATCAAGAGCAAGTAAAATCAAAAATATTGAAACATTTTAAAAACCTTTTTGAGGTGGAGGAGTTTGTGGCAAAAAAAAACTCAAACAAAATTGTTTGAGTTTTTCAAAACGAACTAAAAAATAAGGTTATTTGTTTAATTATTTTAACCTTATTAAAAATTCAATTCTTCTGTTTTTTTCATAATCTACATTAGTGCATTTTTTTGATAGCAAACAATCATTTATTGGCTTCTCTTCTCCGAATCCTAATGCATTTAATCTATCTTCTGAAATTCCTTTACCTACCAACCATTGCTTTGTTGCATTGGCTCTTTTAATAGATAATTTTTCGTTATAAGAAGATGCTCCTATACTATCTGTGTGCCCTATAATATCAATTTTAATTTCTGGGTACTTAATTAAAATATCAACAACCTTTTGAAGTTCTAGCAAGGCATCTTCTCTAACATTTGATTTATCAAAATCAAAATAAATATTATTTAATTTTAAAATATTTCTTAAATCTAATTGAGCATTCTCTGGTTCCTTTTCTTGTAAGGTAATTGACAATGTACCTGAATCATCAATTTTTAGCGGAAGATGAATTGGTTGATACTGGTCATTAATAATTTGTAGATGATATTTTTTTGATAAATCAACACCTGAAATTGTAACTACATTGTTCAAAGATTTTAGGGTTCCTATTAAGTTGTTATTACCATCAAATACAGAAACAGCAGTACTACCAATCAAATCAGTATTATTACTAGATTTTATAGTTAAATTGTAGTCTGATACTGTTGGTATAGAAAATCCAGTAAATTCATAAATATCATCTGAACTTGCGTTGTCTTGAATTCGGTTAGATGTTAAAAAGCCTTTACCATTAGATTGCTTGTATATCAAGCCAAAATCATCATAAGAACTGTTTATTGGTTTACTAAAAGTATATACTTTTTTAGAATTATCATTTAGATTTACATAATACAAATCCAATCCTCCTAAACCTTTTCTATAATCTGAAGAAAAAATTAATATATTATTAGAGGTTACAAAAGGAAATGTATCTCTCCCTTTGGTATTTATAGTAGAACCTAAATTTTCAGGTTCTCCATAAGTATTGTTTTTAATTGAAACTCTATACAAATCAGAATCACCAAAAGAACCCGGCATATCTGATGAAAAGTACAAATAATCTTCATCTGCACTCAATGCGGGATGAGCACAATTAAACTGATTACTGTTAAAGGGTAATTCCTCAATTTTACCCCATCTTTTCCCATCAAAAGTGGCTTTATAAATCTTTAGTAATACATTTTTTAAAGAGTCTGTTTCAAACTTAGATTTTAATTGATTGTTTCGAGTAAAATACATTGTTCTACCATCTTTAGTAAATACTGCTGATGACTCATTGTAAAGTTTGTTTACACTTCCTTTCAATTTAGTTGAGATCCCAGTTAAACTATCTGATACAAGAGAAGATTCATATAAATTTGTGTATGCCTCGTTATTCCATATTGATTTTATAGAATTAAACTTTTTAGTTTCTTTACTACTTGAAAAAACAATTTTATCATCTCCTAAATAAGATACCTTATAATCAGAATAAGGGGAATTAATATTAGATTTTTTTAAATTAATTGATTCAACAAGCAACACCTCAGGGCTTAAAAAAATAGTGTTTTTTACATTATTTTCAATCTTTTCTTGAGGAAATTTTAGTAACAATTTTGAATACATTATATCAGCTTCTCCATACTTTTTTGTACTTCTTAATACATTGATATATCTATAATATGTAGACAAAGAAACAGCATCTGTTTTCTTAAATAAAGAATCGTAGCTTTCTTTCGCTAACTGATAATTAGATTGTAAATAATATGAGTTGCCTAAGTTTTCAAAAATTTCTGCTGAACCAAGACCATCATTAACCAATCCATTATATAGTTTAATAGCATCAGCATATGACATACTATTATATTTAATGTTAGCTCTTGTTAATTTATCATCTTGACTGTATAAACAACTACTGATTGTTAAAAAACAAACGGCTATGTAATTAAAATGTATTTTCATGATTTAAATTGAGTTTTAATATTTAAAAAAATCTTGGAGATTTAAGTTTATCTGTTCTAAATACTTCATAGCGCAAAAACACTTCATGAGAACCAGAATTGAAACTTGATAAAGAATTTGTATCTAAATCATATCCATAACCCACAAACCAACTAGGATTTAATTGCAAACCTCCAAGAAAGCTAACTGCTGCATCTAAACGATAAGAAGCACCAATAGTAAACTTCTCATAAATTTGAAAATTTGTAGAAAGATCTATCTGTAAGGGTGCACCAGAAACAAACTTTGTTAATAATGCAGGTTTAAATACAATATCTTGGCTTAAGTCGAATAAATATCCAGCTATAAAATGATAGTGTAAACGTTCTTTAGACACTGAACTTACTGATGAATTTAAGTTTCTATTAATATGTCTAGTTTCTAATAAGTTGGGAATTGATAAACCTAAATAACTTTTATCTGAATACCAAAATAAACCAACTCCTATGTTAGGCGAAACTCGATTATTGATGTTATTCTGAGCTAAAACATCATCAGGGTTAAATATATTTAATCTCATAAAATCAACATTCAGCATATGTGCACTCGCCCTTAAACCAAACGCTAATTTGTAATCATAAGAAGTATTTATACTATATGAAATATCTAATGAAACTAGATTTTCTTCAACGGGACCAATAGCATCGTTCATAAAGCTCAAACCAAACCCTAAATTTGTTGAGCCTATTGGCGAATGATAAGAAAGCGCATTGGTGGTTGGTGCTCCTTCCAAACCCACCCACTGTGAACGTTGAGACAAATAGATACTTTTTGTACCTCTTGAACCGGCATATGCTGGATTAAAACTCAACGTGTTATACATATAATTACTAAATTGAGCATCTTGTTGTCCATAACTCAATCCAATAGACGTAAAAATTATGATAATAATTAATATTTTTTTCATTTCTTTTTAATTTAAACTATTGCTTTTATATTGCTAATTTGATGTATTATCTCGTTAAGTATAAATATCCTTTACGATCTTTCCACACACCTGATTCTGATTTATATCGTAAAATATAAAAGTATGTACCTGAAGGTAATAATGATGATCTTCCTACTGTAACTCTTCCATCCGATAATCCAATAAAATATCTTCCACTTTGACCATATCCGTTAACATCATAAACTTTTACTCCCCATCGATTATAAATCTCTAAAGTATTCTCAGGATACAACTCTATGTTTCGAATAACAAAAACATCATTGTCTCCATCTCCATTTGGTGTAAGCAAATTGAATATTTCTAAATCATCTGTAGAATTAGAATGATTATTGAATTCTAAATAATCTGCAATGCCATCTCCATCTGAATCAATTGGATTTATTGGATTTGGTCCAATTTCCTCTCTGTTACTCAAACCATCTCCATCACAATCAGCATCTAAATAATCATTACGAACATCCATTGTTATACTTGTAGGAATTGATGAACATGAATCTTGTGGGTTTGTACCGTCGATCTTTTCTTGAGCATTAGTAACTCCATCTCCATCACAATCTAATTGAGCTGAATCTACAATCACTAACATATTTATGATTGTTTGGTTTCCATGAATATCAGTGAAAGTATAAGTAACAGTGGTTTCACCTTCTTGAAAGAAATCACCACTCTCATGAGTTTTTGTAATACTCGAAATACTACAATTATCTGAAACCACAGGCTCACTCCAAAATACAGTAGCGCCACATTGAATTGTATTACTTATATAATTAATAGTATTAATTGCAGGTATACTCTCAACTACAGGCTTCTCTGTATCATTGATAGTTACTGTAAAACTACTGGTAATTACATTTCCATGAATATCAGTTGCTGTGTAAGTTACTGTTGTAGTACCTACTGGGAAAACGTCTCCTGATTGGTGTGAACTTACAAATGTTGCTATACCTGAATTATCTGTGGCTGTTGGTAACGTCCATGTCACTGTAGCTCCACATACTCCCAAATCATTATTTTGGGTAATATTAGATGGCATACCTGAGATAACTGGCTTCTCTGTATCATTGATAGTTACTGTAAAACTACTAGTAATTACATTACCATGAATATCAGTTGCTGTATAAGTTACTGTTGTAGTACCTACTGGGAAGAAATCTCCCGGTTGATGTGAACTTACAAATGTACTTACTGAACAATTGTCTGTTACTGTTGGTGCAGTCCATGTTACTACAGCTCCATTCAACCCTGCATCATTACTTTGGGTAATGTTCGATGGTGTACCTGAAACTACAGGCTTCTCTGTATCATTGATAGTTACTGTAAAACTACTGGTAATTACATTTCCATGAATATCAGTTGCTGTGTAAGTTACTGTTGTAGTACCTACTGGGAAAACATCTCCTGGTTGGTGTGAACTTACAAATGTTGCTATACCTGAATTATCTGTGGCTGTTGGTAACGTCCATGTCACTGTAGCTCCACATACTCCCAAATCATTATTTTGGGTAATATTAGATGGCATACCTGAGATAACTGGCTTCTCTGTATCATTGATAGTTACTGTAAAACTACTAGTAATTACATTTCCATGAATATCAGTTGCTGTATAAGTTACTGTTGTAGTACCTACTGGGAAGAAATCTCCCGGTTGATGTGAACTTACAAATGTACTTACTGAACAATTGTCTGTTACTGTTGGTGCAGTCCATGTTACTACAGCTCCATTCAACCCTGCATCATTACTTTGGGTAATATTCGATGGTGTACCTGAAACTACAGGCTTCTCTGTATCATTGATAGTTACTGTAAAACTACTGGTAATTACATTTCCATGAATATCAGTTGCTGTGTAAGTTACTGTTGTAGTACCTACTGGGAAAACGTCTCCTGATTGGTGTGAACTTACAAATGTTGCTATACCTGAATTATCTGTGGCTGTTGGTAACGTCCATGTCACTGTAGCTCCACATACTCCCAAATCATTATTTTGGGTAATATTAGATGGCATACCTGAGATAACTGGCTTCTCTGTATCATTGATAGTTACTGTAAAACTACTAGTAATTACATTACCATGAATATCAGTTGCTGTATAAGTTACTGTTGTAGTACCTACTGGGAAGAAATCTCCCGGTTGATGTGAACTTACAAATGTACTTACTGAACAATTGTCTGTTACTGTTGGTGCAGTCCATGTTACTACAGCTCCATTCAACCCTGCATCATTACTTTGGGTAATGTTCGATGGTGTACCTGAAACTACAGGCTTCTCTGTATCATTGATAGTTACTGTAAAACTACTGGTAATTACATTTCCATGAATATCAGTTGCTGTGTAAGTTACTGTTGTAGTACCTACTGGGAAAACATCTCCTGGTTGGTGTGAACTTACAAATGTTGCTATACCTGAATTATCTGTGGCTGTTGGTAACGTCCATGTCACTGTAGCTCCACATACTCCCAAATCATTATTTTGGGTAATATTAGATGGCATACCTGAGATAACTGGCTTCTCTGTATCATTGATAGTTACTGTAAAACTACTAGCAATTACATTTCCATGAATATCAGTTGCTGTATAAGTTACTGTTGTAGTACCTACTGGGAAGAAATCTCCCGGTTGATGTGAACTTACAAATGTACTTACTGAACAATTATCTGTCACTGTTGGTGCAGTCCATGTTACTACAGCTCCATTCAACCCTGCATCATTACTTTGGGTAATGTTCGACGGTGTACCTGAAACTACAGGCTTCTCTGTATCATTGATAGTTACTGTAAAACTACTGGTAATTACATTTCCATGAATATCAGTTGCTGTGTAAGTTACTGTTGTAGTACCTACTGGGAAAACATCTCCTGGTTGGTGTGAACTTACAAATGTTGCTATACCTGAATTATCTGTGGCTGTTGGTAACGTCCATGTCACTGTAGCTCCACATGCTCCCAAATCATTATTTTGGGTAATATTCGATGGCATACCTGAGATAACTGGCTTCTCTGTATCATTGATAGTTACTGTAAAACTACTAGCAATTACATTTCCATGAATATCAGTTGCTGTATAAGTTACTGTTGTAGTACCTACTGGGAAGAAATCTCCCGGTTGATGTGAACTTACAAATGTACTTACTGAACAATTGTCTGTCACTGTTGGTGCAGTCCATGTTACTACAGCTCCATTCAACCCTGCATCATTACTTTGGGTAATATTCGATGGTGTACCTGAAACTACAGGCTTCTCTGTATCATTGATAGTTACTGTAAAACTACTAGTAATTACATTTCCATGAATATCAGTTGCTGTGTAAGTTACTGTTGTAGTACCTACTGGGAAAACGTCTCCTGGTTGGTGTGAACTTACAAATGTTGCTATACCTGAATTATCTGTGGCTGTTGGTAACGTCCATGTCACTGTAGCTCCACATACTCCCAAATCATTATTTTGGGTAATATTCGATGGCATACCTGAGATAACTGGCTTCTCTGTATCATTGATAGTTACTGTAAAACTACTAGTAATTACATTTCCATGAATATCAGTTGCTGTATAAGTTACTGTTGTAGTACCTACTGGGAAGAAATCTCCCGGTTGATGTGAACTTACAAATGTACTTACTGAACAATTGTCCGTTACTGTTGGTGCAGTCCATGTTACTACAGCTCCATTCAACCCTGCATCATTACTTTGGGTAATGTTCGACGGTGTACCTGAAACTACAGGCTTCTCTGTATCATTTACAGTTACATTATAGGAACATTGAATAGTATTTCCAGAGGCATCTGAAACTGTATAAACTATATTTGTAATTCCTACATTTAAAGTTAAAACATTTGGAAAATCATTACCATTCAAAATAGTAGCACCAGATGTTTGATAAGTTACAGAAGATACTGTACAATTATCTCCAGCAGTAGGAGTGATAAGATTTACTAATGTACTGCAAGATCCTGGCTGATTATTAACTGTAATATCAGTTGGACAATTTGTAATGACAGGTAACTGTGTATCAGTTACTACAATAGTAACATTACAAGAAGTTGTATTTCCACTAGAATCTGTAGCCGTAAATGTAACAACTGTAGTACCAACAGGGAAATTACCAAGAATAATATCTCCTAAATTGGTGAGTGCTACATTATTGTTTGCAGATTGTGTTCTACTTACAATCCCTACATTGTCTGACCAAATAGGTTTTGCTATCGAAACTAGTGCCACACATGAACTAGGACCTGCAATAAAGTTATGAACTGAATCACAAGCATAATTATCTACTGAAGGATCGTTTGGAGAATCCGTACTCGAAACTACTGGAAAAATAAGATCTTCAATAGTAACAACTGCATTTGCTGTCGCAATGTTGCCTCCTTTGTCTTCAACTGTTAACACCACAGTATTCAAACCTCCATTTGCCAAGTTAGTACCATTAAAAGTATTAGGTGAAACAGATATTGACTTAATTTCACAATTATCAGTAGATCCGTTATCAATTTGTGAGGGTAAAATGGTAGCAACTCCGTTACCGTCAAGTTGAATGGTAATGTCTTTTGCTAATGCTACCGGAGCTATAATATCAAATACAACCTCAAAAGTAGTAGTCGAAGTTTGATTTAATTCATCTGTCACAGAAATTGTAATTGTAACTGTTCCGGATGAACCTGTAACAGGTGTAAAAGATATATTTTTTGTACCTCCTGTTCCTGTAATATTGATGGAATTATTTGTTACAATATTTTGATTGTTAGATACAGCTGTGATAACTAGATTATCAGCAGTAGTAATGTCATCACTAATTGTAAAACTCACGTTTGAAATAGACTGATCTGCACAAGCAACTATATTTGTTATTGCTGTTATCGTTGGATCTAAATCATTTAAAATGGTAATTGTAAGTGTTTGAGAGGTTGGTGCTCCTTGCTCATCAGTAGCTGTAATAGTAACCTCATATGTATTATTCTCTCCAAATACTGGTGCAGTAATAAAAGTTAAAGCCCCTGTAGATGCATCAATAGAAAATAATGCTTGATTTGCACCACCTGTAATTGACCATGTTACAATTTCATTCGCAGTATAATTATGAACTGAAGTTAAACCTTCAAACATACTTAAAGTTGCAGTTGCACCAGTATTTGATGATGGGCCTGTAATTACAGGAGCCACATTTGTTTGTAATGGTGGTTCATCAGTTCCAACATTACTACTTCCTGTAAAGGTACATCTACCTAGTACAGTACCAGTTTGAGGATCAACAAATTCAAGAGTATAATTCCCTCTACTTGGCAAGTTTACACCATAAAAACAATAGGTTGCTAAGGTACTTTGACCAGAAATGCTATAGGGTGATGCAGGACCAACCTGAGTGTTTGTTGAAAAACCATCAATCCAAACATTACTAATAGCTGGTGGGTTTAATGGCTCAGTACCTGTAGCCCACTTAAAAGTAATATTTCCAGTTTTAGGTGTGGTAGGAATTACTGCATACGGTGTATTCACAAAATTAGGTGCAACAGGATTTCCTCCTACACCCGCACAAACACCTGTATTATTCCCGTTATTTCTATTTTGAATCTCAGCACAAACTAATGGTGCAAACGGAGTAGTAAATGTTCCATCTGAAGTAAGGGTCGTGCCATTAGAATTGGTTGCAAAAGCGTTATAATAATATTGTGTGTTTTGAGCCAAACCGGTGATACTAGCATTCATGATACCAGTAGTCCCAACAACTGTGGTTAAATTGGTTGATGGATTGGGCGATGTACCATAATAAAAACCTCTTGAGGTTACAGTAGCTCCACCATCACTAGTAACATTTGCAGATAAGCTAACAGTAGTTGAAGTTAAATTATTGTGGGTTAATGTGGTAATAGTCGGATTAGAAACATCGGGTACTTGATAGCTAAAAACCGCATCAATGTATTGCTCATCACAATCGTTGGTTACCAATTGCATGGATGATTGATATGTACCTGATTTTGTTGGTATAATATTTAACGTAATTTCTACTGATTGCCCTTGAGGAATATCTATTGGAAATGTTGTATTAGGAATGCTTAAAAATTCCGCGCCAGTTCCAGAAAATGTAGCTCCACTAACTCTTAAGCTATTCAAACCTGTATTTGATATTGTATAACTAAAGGTTGAAGTTGAGCTTTTTGAAATAGTACCTACTTGTTTTGTGGTACCAGAAACAAAATTATTGGATTCATGCACCACTCCAACTTCTGGAGCCGTATCATTTGAAACTACAATAATATCGGAAATAGCACTACACCCAAATAAATCTGTAATTCTAACTTGATAATTACCAACGGTCGTTGGTTTGAAAGTTCTAAGTGTAGCATCTGGTATATCAGTACCATCTTTTATCCACTGATACAACGAAGACTCTGCAGCTTTCAATTCAACAGTACCACTACACAAATAAGCGGTACCATTTGGCAATACTTCAATACTTGGGTTTTCATTTACAGTAACTTGAGTTTCTAACGAAGTTCCAGAACATCCCCCTGAGTTGGTAACCTGAACAGAATATGCACCAGTAACTGAAGCAATATAAACCCTATTAACAGCACCATCAATTGCAATACCGTTTTTAAACCATTGATAACTATCCCCTTCATTAGCATTTAATTCAACAGTACCACCGGAACAAACAGTCGATTGACCTTGGGTTATAATAGCCGCCTGTTTAATAGTTACTATTGCAGTAGCGGTACTTATATTGCCTGCTCTGTCTCTAACTGTTAAGGTAACGGTATTGTCACCCACATCATTACAGGTAAATACCGTTTTATCTAAAACTAGCGTATCTAGACCACAAGCATCACTTGACCCATTGTCTACCATTTGGGGGGTGATAGTTACTGTACCATCAGTTCCTAATCCAACTATGATATCTCTTGTAATTGCATTAGGAGGAGTATTATCAGTGCCTACACTTTTATTCACAAAAATTCTTATACTTCGAGACGAAGTTCCTGAAAGTGCAATGTCTGGTATAAAATCCCCATCCATATCCCCAACAACAATTCCAGAAATTTCTCCACCTCTATTATCCGTATAATCGATTCGATCATCAAACTTTACTGAGTTTTGAACATCCTTACTTCTATTAATATAGACAGAAAATGCAGACGATCCTGAAGATCTAGTAATGATATCTGGATAACCATCACCATTAGCATCTCCAAAACCTATTCTATAATTTGATGCAGGACTTAATTTATTATAAACCAAATCAAAGGAAACATTTCCTGGAACCGAACTGTTTCTCCATACTGCAATAGAAGTATTTCCGTTAAAATTGGGAGAAGCAAAATCCATTTTCCCATCTTTATCGAAATCTGTCATCACCAAACGGTAAGGGTAAGTACCAACTCCTGCCTCGTTTGGATTGTCAGAACCCCAAGTCTCCATTGTTTCAAACTGTGGTGTAGAAGAGCCAGCTGGTGTGATATTACGAAAAGAAACTCCTTGATTTGAATTTCCAACAGAACCAAAAAAATCGGCCTTACCATCACCATCAATATCAGATGCACGAGCACCCGTAACATTTCCTGTTTGATAACCTGTTGTTCCAACTTGCGATGTTGAAATTCCAAAATTTCCAGGACCAGTTGATGTATTCAATCCAACTTTTAAATAATTGGATGAACCAATAATATCAACTTTACCATCTTGATTGATATCTGCTACTGTAATTTGATAACTAGATACTTGAGTATATGTGATACTTGGCCCAAAAGTCAATGTACCTCCAGGGGTGGCTGTGGTATTGGGGTAAATCCTAGTGTTGGTTACAATATCTAAAAATCCATCACCATCCATATCAGCTATTGCAACTGAACTCCCTCCGCCTGCAATATTTAAAGCGGTGAAATTCAAGTTGCCAGGGGTACTATTATTCACAGCTATAGAAACACCTCCAGTACCCATACTAATAACCTCTGCTTTTCCATCTAGATTTAAATCGGCATACTCCATATTATATGCACCATAAGAAATTGGTAATGTATACGGAGTTGAATCTTGATAAGTAGTTGCATCTACAACACTTTCACAGAAAATTCCGTTAAAAGTTTGTTTAGAATATGCAGTAAGATTATTGTCTAAATTTGTAATAGAAATAGGACTGTTTGTTGCGCCCACAGGAACCTTTACTGTAAGTTTACCAAAAGAAGCAGTCATAACTTCTCCTTTAGTTGCCCCAAAAAAGACACTATTTTTTTGCGCATTTTGATTGAAATTTGCACCCGTAATTTCAATAATGTCACCTATGAAAGTTGTTTTAGGATTAAAATCATTAATACTAGGTCTACTCGTTTGACCTAGTATGGATAAAAACATGAAATGTATAGCTATAAAAAATATTTTTTTGCCAACTGTATTCGAATGTATTTTAATTTTCATAATCAAATTTTAATTTAATTGTTTTAGTACTATTATCTCTCGTCCAATCTAAAATTGATGAAGCATTGTATGTTACATTAGAGCAATCAGATATTTGCATTTTACCATACTCATATGACTTTTTGGGAAAATTAAAAACCTCTGATTTTCCATTATTATCGGTAATAGTAATTTGAAAGCTGATTTCTAAATTTTTTCCATCATGATTTTCATTAAATGTAGTTACCAATACAGTAGGAGTTCCTTTACAGTTAACAACTTTAACTGTTACATCAAAGTGTGAAGGATGCTCAAATCCAACTGGAGGATACAGAATTTCATCATTTGCATTGTTTTCTTGAGAATAAATCATTAATGATGATAAGACTAATAATAAAGTAAATACTTGTTTCATTTGTTGTTGTTTAAATAGAGTTTTTAATTGATAATTTTTAATTGTTGAAATTGTTTTAATTTGTTTTTTCACAAAAAAAAACACCTTCTAACGTTACATTCAGAGAGTGTTTTTTTTGAAAATATTTTACGTTTAATACCCGTCTACTGATTTTATTTTTTTAGATGGTGACTTTAAGGTAATCACTTGTTTTAAACTCGTGGGGGAATTATACACTTAAAGTCACACCCCTAAAAAAAAATTTATGAAATACTTGTTAATCGTTTTGGGGAAACTTGAAATAAAATTTAAAATATTATAAATACGTAACTACTAATTTGAATATACCAAAGGTGATCTCTTTGTAATCACATAATTTATTTTGTGAGGCGTAGCTAAAAGAAATAAAATATCGTATTTAGTATCGCAACAAGAACATTTTAATCCAGAGCTAAAAGGAAACATTTTAAAAACGTATTTTTTGTTTTCTATGGATTCTAATATATTTTGATTATCACAAACTAAGCACTTCATAATTTCATTTATTACTGCAATTCAATTAATTCTGCAATTTTATTATGAGACAAAAGTAGACCTAGTTTAAAGTGAAATAGTTTACAAAGTAATAAATGGGCATTTAGAAGGATATTCGAAGAAAAATTGAAATTATGAAGTAATCAATATATATTAAGGATATTTTATATACAAAAAAGCGAAATATTCGTAGGGATAAAACAACTACTAAATTTGTGAAATGTAATAAATGGAAGTTCCTAAAACAAAAATTTTCTGTTTGAAAGCGTATCAATAAAAAGCACTTTACAAAATAACATGAAATTTCCCTACAACAAAACAACTACAATAAATAGTTTCCATTTTTACATTGCATCATTTCAAGGTATTTTTTCTTTAGAAACCGTTAGTATTTCTTAAATTGAAATCACTTAAAATTATCATAATTTCAGATTAAAAAAGAAATCAAAAAAATTCATCACTTAGATAAGTTCAAAATTCTAATGATTATTTTTAAAAGTTATTCGATTCAAGAATAAATGGTAATAAAAGAAGGAAGTAAAGGAGTCATTATAGTAAAGATAAACAAACTATCTATAATAAAAACTTAATAGATAAAGATTGAAAAAAGATTACATTTCGATAATTATAATTATTAGTAAAATAGTAATTATAATTATCGAAATGTTAACTTAATTTAGAATTTTAGTGAAATTTAAATTCTTATTGAAAAATTTAAAGTTTATCAAGTACAAGTATAAATTAAAACAATTTAAACAAAGATATTTTTCACTTAATGGATTCATCTTTTGTTTTAAAGATTTATTTAACTTTATTTGATTTTGGTCTTGACTTTTACAACTAGGACAGCACATATTTTTTTTGTAAAATTGGCTAAAACTCAAACAAAACAAGTACAGGAATAATTAATCGATTGAAATGAATAATAAATGGTAAAATAAAGGAATAAATGATAAAATTGTGATTTAAGTTATGACTTTAAGTAATAAAAAAACAAACCAACATTAAACAACAACTTAAACCAAACCGACTAAAATCTAAAAATAGAAAACTAAAAAACTATTTTTTTTTTGATGGTTCCATTTTCACCAATTCTCCATTAAATTCACATTTTTTAAATTCTTTATAGGTAACCTCTCTCCAGAAACTGACAACCCCTTTAGAATAATCATAATATCCTGGTACAGAAACAAAATATTTACTCTCCTCCATTATTATGCACTCATTGAAACAAACAAATTATATTAAGTATGATGCTGTTAATAGTTTACCTAACACCTCAATCTAAAAACCGATACAATAGAATAAAGATCCGTTAAAAATAAAATTGTAGCTTCAAGAATTTTTATATTTAGAAATGAAAAAAAAACTTAAAGCTACTTTACTAAAAAAATTAATGAAAAAAACGCTACAAATGTATAGGTACCTTGTTACTAAAAATATACTTATAAAATATAATTAGTTGATACATACATTATTTTTAATAAAACTTACTGAAAAAATTATCAAAAGCTATTTTCTAAAACAAAAATAATGAACCAACATGATAAACAGAATTAACAAGTAACAGTAGGTGAATTTTAAGAATAAATGACTTGTAATAAGAATAAGTAAACTAAGTAGAAGTATTTCAAATACTTAGCATTTTTCAATGATTTCATAGAAAAATAAACAAAAGAAAAAAATAGTTAAATAGTCAATAAACAATGTACCAATACAAATGATATGACTAGTTTTTTAAAGCTTCAATTAGAATTATATGTTTTATATAACAATTTAAACATACATACTTATGAGTAAAACGAATCAATTTGTCAATTTTACTCTTATGTATTTTGGTCTTATTAGTAATATCTGATTTACACTTAGCACAATACATATTTTTATTTTAATGATATTTGCGTTTAATGTAATGCTTATATATTACATAAATCAAAACCAATTAATATCTGCTGTTCATATGTAATAAGCGACTGTAAATCAGTATAAATACTTTTATAGCTATCGATTTAATTGAGAAAATTCACTGTTGATAATCTCTCATTATTTTAAGTATAAAAACTTACGCAATTCTTCAATACGTCTTTTAGCAATTGGTAAATTTTTGCCATTTTTAAGAACACAATAATGCCCATCTGTTCTGTATATACTATCTGTCTTACTGATATTTAAAATGTATTTATGGTGAATTCTAAAAAAAATATTTTTGGGTAATAGCAATTCATAGCTACCAATGTTTTTTGATACAACTTTTGAAGTGCCGTCTTCTAAGTGAAATTTAGTATATTTTCCGTCTGCCTCTAAAAACAATATATCGGTAAGTTTCACAATTTCAATAGTTGTCAAACCAGGAATAGCTATAACTTCTCCACTCATATTTTCTTGAGTTTCAATTAATTTAGTTTCTGTCTTAAGCTCAAGCTTTTTCAGCAATTTTAAAATGGTTTTGTGAAGACTTAATATATCTAGAGGTTTTAATAAATAAGAAGTAATTGTATGTTCGTTTAACGCTTTTAAAGCATATTCTTTGCTAGAACTTGTTATGACAACCTCAGCTTGTATATTTTCAAACTCTTTTAAAATATCTAAAGATGTTTTTTCTTCTTCAAGCTCAATATCAAGAAAAATAATATCAGCCATATTTTCGAGAAGTAGTTCAATGAATTGTTCAGTATTCGTAGCCTCTCCAATAATTGAAATATTTGGGAAGTGCTTTGCCAAAAGTTCCTTTAATATTTCAATATTCATCGTATTGTCTTCTACAATATAAGCTTTTAATTTTTGTGTCATGATTTTTTATTTTACTACAATGCTTTCCTAACAGTATTATTTATATGTACAGAATTTATGATTTTAAATGATGTTCTTTCAAAGAGGCACTTACCTCAATTAAAATTTCAATAATTTTTAGAGTATTAGATCTAAACTGCGGCGTAATAGCAGACTCTAAATCAAAGGCAATAATTTCATGAACACTTTTTTCTAGAGAATTTATACCCATTTGAGTGATATTCGGCTTAATTTTGTGTATGATTTTTTTAACTGCAACCACATTGTTATCTTGAAGTGCTTCTTCGAGCAAAGTGACATTGCTTTCTACTAGATCAATAAATAAAGTAATCATTTTTTTTACAAAATCAATATTTGACCTTCCTAACTTCTCAAATTCACTCAAATCGTACAAAGTGCTCTTTGTGATTTTACTTTTATTTTCAAATTCATTTAAAACAGTTTCTATTTTTCTAAAAAAATCTTCTTCATTAAATGGTTTCGTAACAAAATCATTCATGCCATTTTTCAAATACAATTCAATATCATGCTTAAACGCATTGGCTGTCAATGCAATGATAGGTGTTTGATTTTGTAAGTTCTTTCTTATAAATAGGGTAGCTTCTACGCCATCCATTACCGGCATTTGAATATCCATAAGAACAAGATCAAAGTGTTGTTTTTGAATTTGTTTAGTAGCAATCAATCCGTTTTCAGCTTCTACAATATCAAAACCGAGATACTGTAAACTCTGACTTGCAATAAATCTATTCATTTCATTATCTTCAACCAACAACACTTTTTTACCTGTAAAGGCCCCTTTTTCAATTTCTTTAGAATGCGACTGCAAACTATTGAGATCCCCTTTTTGAAAATCAATGACAAAAAGGAAACTAGTCCCTTTATTTTTAATACTTTTTACAGACATTTTACCACCCATAAGTTTTACCAAATCATTTGAAATGGCCATGCCCAATCCACTCCCCTCATAATTCCTGTTGGATGTATTTTGTTCTTGAGAAAATTTATCAAAAATTTTAGAGATAAATTCTTCTGACATTCCAATTCCTGTATCAGAAACTTCAAATAGTAAAGTTTGACTTTCTTCGGCATCTTGAATCAGGCTAATGTTTAGTTGAATACTTCCTTCGTCTGTAAACTTTATAGAATTTCCTAAAAGATTAAATAAAACTTGTTTTAGTCTTGTTTCATCACCAATCAAAACGGGTGCTATCTTCGCGGAGACATCTACTTTAAATTCAATGTTTTTTTCTTTTGCTTGCGAATATAAAATGGAATGCACATTGTATGCCAAAGCACTCAAACTAAATGGTTTGTATTCAAGCTCCATTTCACCCGATTCTATTTTAGCAATATCAAGAATATTATTTAAAATAGTTAACAAATGTTTGGCAGAACTCTCAGACTGAGCTACATAAAATTGTTGATTAACATTCAAATTTTCTTTATTCAATTGTCGAATCATTCCAATAATTACATTCAAAGGGGTCCTTATTTCATGACTCATATTCGCTAAAAAAAGTTCTTTGGCTTTCGAGGCAGATTCTGCAGTGGTAATGGCTTTTGCCAATTGTTTTTCTAGTTGTTTTTGCTTCGTAATATCCAAATGAATACTAATGCGTCCAATCAATTTTCCTTTATCATTATAATTAGGAGCACTGCTTACAAACCACCATTTTTTATTTCCTTGACGATCTTTGATACTAATTTCATAACTATCGGATATACTATGATTATCTCTAAATGAGAGATAAGTTGCTTCAGTTTGATGTAAAAATAGTTCAGCTGCTTTCTCACCCTTTAATTGCTCAAGCTCAAAGCCTGACATGTCACAAAAACTCTGATTTGCAAAAATAATTTCATCGTTCAAATCTACCTCCAACAATCCTAGATTCATATTTGCAATGATATTCTGAAACTTTTCTACCTGAACAAAAAGTTGGTTATTTAATTTTTGCCTATTTCGAATGTTGATAAGCATCATTCCAAAAAGAGACAATAGTTTCATTTCTTTTTCACTGTAATGATGATGTTTTTTAACGGAGTCAAAACCCACAAAACCGATGAGATCTTCGTTATTCAATATGGGAATCGTCAATAAACTTTTAATTCCCTGAGGGTCTAAAATTTCTTTCAAGGCATTTTCGCCAGGATCTTCAATATTTAAAGCAGAAACATCGGGTATGTAAAAGGGCTCTCCTTTTTGATGTTTTTCTATCCATTGAGGTATGTATTCTATGGGCACCTGCTGTAGATTATCTATTTCAGGGGCTATACCCTCTCTACACCATTCATACGTATTAGAAGTCGTATTTACATTAAAATCATAATCAAAAATATAAGCCCTATCAGCTTTTACAAAACGCCCCATTTTCTCTAAAGAACTATTAATGATGCTTTCTAATTCTTTGGGCTCTAGATTGATATAAGTAGTGGCAATATCAATCAATGCATCTTGCAATTTTATTTCATTATCTAAGAATTTTTTAGCCAAATATTCTTCCGTCCTATCGGTAATTACCCCATCCAGTCTTATGGGATTATGGTTTTCATCATAAATATATTTTCCTTTATTACGTATCCATTTAATTTTTCCTGAACGAGTTTTTATACTATATTTAATATTAAAATGCCCATCATTTGCTAAGTTCTCTTTGATTTTATATAGTATTTGTTTTTCATCTTGCTCCACAACTAAATTCCATAAACCAATATGATCCAAATCTTCAGATGCTTCTATTTCATAGATAGTCTTCAAACTAGGCGTTACAAATAAAATTTCTTTTTCTGGTAATTTTATAGAGTAAACAACATCAGTCATTTCATTAAAAATACTCTCTAATTTTTGTGTTGTACTCTCTAATTTTAGTTCTTGTTTTTTTCGCTCACTAATATCTTTAGTGATAGCAATGATAAAATTTTTATCATTATATGAGGTCATTGTCACAGTAACCTCAACAGGTATTTTTTTACCTGTGATTTGATTTACATGCCCCCCCTCCATTACAATTGGACCATTCTTTTTAAGGTCTTCAACATGTTGTTTCCAAGAAGCGGGATTTTCCATAAAGTTTTTCTCAAAATCTGAAACAAAATAATTATTTACCTCATTTTGAGGGATTCCCAATCGCAATGAAGCTTGCTCATTAACATGATACAATCTTCCTGATTCATCGGATATTTGAACAGCATCTGAATGCTTATTAAAAAGCTCACTTAAAATAGTAAATTTTTGTTGTTCTCGCTCTTGGCATAATTCTCTTCCCAACTGATTTACTACTTTTTTAAGCTCAAAAAACATGGTATCAGTAAACCTATTTTTTCTAACCAAAATGAGCGAGCCACAACCATATAAAGGAAAAGAATAAATACATTTATCATCATTCACCTCATAAAAAGCCTCATTGTGTTTCTCTTTTATTTTTTGTGGAAATTGAATGACAATGTCATTCCATTCTTTAGAAAAACGGATTGCTTTTGGAAGTAAATAAGTCCATTTATTTTGGTCATAAATAGCAATAGCAAAACAACTCAGTTTCCGCAAATAAGTATTTAGTATCTTAGGGAGATTTTTTTCAGAATCGTTATTAATTCGTTGATTCAGCAAAATTTCAAGCAATACTTGCCCTTCTAACAGTTCTCTTTCCATTGAGCTACAACAATTGTTTTATTAAACACCTCCAATACTGAATTTCCTAAGTTAGCAATCTCACCAATAGCTAAAACACCATTTATTGGTTGATATGCATTTAAATGAGCTAGTTCTTTGTCAAATTCAGTTTCCATAAACAAAACCCTTGAAATACAATCTACACAAAACTGAGTAAATTCTGAAAAACCTGATTGTGAAGAAATTTCAACAGCATTTTTTGCACTATATAAAAGAGATGAGATATCTCCATGCATAATACTAACATATTCTCCCTCTGGCACTTCATCCAAAATTTGTAATGAATTATTTTTTGCAGCAAAAGGATCTCTAACAATCATTTCACCCTCTAATTTCACCAATCCTAGCGGGTATGATTTTGATATTTCAAAAAAATTATTTTTAGTAAAAAGTTTGTTCGAATGTTTTTCTACATGTGATTTATAAACATCAAAAGCGGGCTTCCAATCTAAAGAAACAATGGTATTTCCGCTTGATGCCGTAACTTTAATTGGATCTGAGATTTTTTTCCAACCATGAGCAACCCCCATAGAAATATCGTTTTTAAAAAAACCAAGCACAGCCGCATTTTCATAAACATGCTGATTGGCAAATACACAGGGAAATGATTCAAAATTCAAAGAGCCTGCACTACCACCAAGATAGGTAACAAACGGTCCCAACTCATTATACAATTCTTGAATGAAAATAGTCTTTTCTCTCCATAAAGAATTTAAAAAACAAAAAACACTCTGAAAGTCTTTAGAAATAGTATTTAATTGTGTTGAAAGTTGATGGCTAACTGTTTCATGATCTTTAGCTTCAACAACCAACACCTCCAATTCTTGAAACAAAGGCACGAGTAAAAATCCACTTTCTTTTCGCTGACCATCTGCAAGAATTTCTGGAAAAATACCCCCAATCAAGGGCTTTGTATTGAATTTTAAAACTTCTTCTATCTCAAAAACATCAGGTCTGTTTTTATCAGCACAAAATAAAAGTATTGCTTTTACAGCAGCTTCTGCTTGCAACTCAACGAGTCCTTTTGTTAAAAATTCTAAATCTTCGTAATACATTAGCAAATTTTTACAACTTAAATAAATTTATACAGAATTCTAAAAATCAAATAATTTCACCCTTAAATTTACAAAAAATCATTCAATTTCTAACCAACAAATCTATTATTTAACTTCTTAGAACCTAGTTAAAAATAGCTAAAAGTAACTAATGTGATTTATTAAGTAATAAATGGCTTATATACCATATAAGTGAATGTTTTTTAAGATATATGACTAAAATATTTTGGTGTAAAATAACAATTCACAAAGTACAAAAGGCAATTTTCAGGTAATAATTGTAAAGTTTATAGTGATATTCGGTAATTTTTTTCAACTTCTGTAATAGTATAAAATAGTTAGGAGTACTAAATATTGCAACCATGAAAAAACAGCTGTATAGTTCATTTAGGAGTATGAAGTATAGTTGTATAACTATAATAGGATTTATGTATTAACCTGTATAGTTATTTTAGGACGGGTCATAATAACTTGTATAGTTATTTTAAGACGAGTCAAAGCCAATCTAAAGCCATATCAAAGTATTAGATCAAAAGAGGTTATAGCGTAGGTATAGCGTACTTATAGCGTACTTTACCAGGGGTTATAGCGTACATTACTCAGTGATACTCCATACATACTGCTGTAATCACTCATGTAAAATACTTTTTAAAACCAAATCAAACAGGAAAATAAGTGATTGGCAATTTAGAATACTTTGATAGCAATATCCTTCAAACAACAGAAACCCTTAAACAATAAAAACTTCAACAATCCAACTCCTACCTCTCCTCATTAAAATACACCTTGTAATATTTCATTTTTTTCTCCTCATCATAGCCTCTTTCTAAATATTCTGAAGCGGCATCAGGAGCATCAACATCCAGTTTGATGATAAAATGGGTATCTAGTTTGATTTCAGTTTTGAGTTTGTTTTTTTCCTTTTTCAACACTACATCCGAAATATTGAAATTGTTTCGAATCAACACATCATTCAACGTTTCGAAATGCTTTTTATATTCTTCAAACAGTTCTTTGTGTTTGTCATCCTGAAAAAGTTCGTCTTTAAATTGTTCATAATCTACTGATTCATGTTCTTTAAAATAATCAACAGTATTGGCTAAAAATGCCCCTTGTTCGTGTTTTCCAAATTCGGGTTTGATAACTTCTTCCGAAAACTCTTTACACAATTCTAAATAATTTTGGGTGTGCGAATTAAAATCATCTGCCAATTTTACACCCAAAAAGTTTTTAATCCAATATTGGGCATCGTAATTATTGTTATCAACAGAAAAAACAATGGTTCCTTGTGCATCTGAAGTATTTAAAATCAAACATCCTTTATCAATCTTTTTGGTTGAAATTCCTTTTTGAACAATTACATCATAACTGTTAGCATCATCCAAATACGTTTGAAAAAAATCGACTTTGTTTTCAATTTTAAAAATTCCGATAGCTTCCGTCAAAACATTATTGAATTCAATGCCTTCAATAAAAGCGACAATTACATCCCCAGTTTTTATTTGAGCAGAA
Source organism: Polaribacter gangjinensis (assembly GCF_038024125.1). Lineage (NCBI taxonomy): Bacteria > Pseudomonadati > Bacteroidota > Flavobacteriia > Flavobacteriales > Flavobacteriaceae > Polaribacter > Polaribacter gangjinensis. The sequence continues at coordinate 2,427,765 of NZ_CP150662.1, read as the reverse complement.
TTGGATTGTTCATACAAATGATTCACAATATTTTTAGAAAACTCAACAAATACAGATTCATCTTTAAAAATGGCAGTACTGTAATTGTTCAACTCGTTCAAACGCACATCTGCATGATGCGAAAACCGGTAACTTTGCGTAATGGAACCGAAAGGTTTTAACAAAAAACTTTTCATCAAATCATAGCTTTCTTGGTCAAAACGAATCGTGTTTTCTGAAAAAACATTGTGACCACTATTGAATTTATTCGCTACTTTATGAAGAATGCATTTGGTAATTTCTGCACGTGTTTTTTGAATCATTTTCTGGAAATTTAAGTGCGTAAAAGTACTAGAAGTTTTGTGAATTTGAATAAAAAACATGAGGCATTTCCAGTTGATGATAATTATTTTATTTAACGTGTAGAACAAACAAAAAGTAAAACTTTGTGTATTTTGTGCCTTCTTTGAGCCTTTTGTGAAATAGCTATTACACAGAGTTTCACAAAGAATCCACAGAGCTTCACAAAAAAATTTGTTTTCTAAATAAAGTATTTTAAAAGCAACATAAAAGGCTTGTTATCTTTTCATTTACAATTCCAATTTTAATTGCTCAGGCAATAATGTAAACGTTTTTCTGTGATGCATTGTGGCACCAAATTCACGTATGGCATTTCTGTGATCAACTGTTGGATATCCTTTGTTTTTGCTCCAAAAATAAGCAGGAAACTCTTGATGAATTTTTTCCATATAAGCATCTCTATAAGTTTTTGCCAAAACAGATGCAGCTGCAATACTTTGAAATTTTGAATCGCCTTTTACAATGGTTTGATGCGGAATTTGTTGGTATTTTCGGAATTTATTACCATCAACAATTATAAATTCTGGAGTAATTTTTAACGCATCTATGGCACGATGCATTCCTGTGATAGAAGCTTGCAACACATTGAGTTCATCAACCTCATCTTGCATCACAAAAGAAACACCAAAAGCAATGGCATTTTCTTCAATTATGGGTCGCAATTCGTGTCGCTTTTTTTCTGAAAGTTGCTTGGAATCGTTTAAAAAAGGATGCGAAAAATCAGCAGGCAAAATTACAGCTGCAGCCACAACAGGACCTGCCAAACAGCCTCTTCCAGCTTCGTCTGTACCAACTTCTAAAGTAAATCCGCTAAAATTTGAATGTAACATTTTACAAATTAACCAATTTCGCCATAATTAAACACATTAATTTTCGTTTAATTATTTTACATTTGTCGCTGTTGAATTTCGCCATGAACAAAAAAATAGTTTATCCTTTTTTACTACTTATTTTCACAATACATACCCTGTATTCTCAGCGAAAATTAGGAGGTAATGAAAAGCGTGACAATATCTCAATTGGTATGGATGGTAGAATTGATACCCTATCAAATACAGGTTCTACCAAAGTCATTTTATCAGGAAAAACAAAATATACAGATTACAAAATTTTCTCTCACAAACGAGATACTTCCTACATTGATACTACATTAACCATCAAAAAAGAATATATTTTTAATTATTTGAGAAAAGACAATTTTGAATTGCTACCCTTTCATAACCAAGGGCAAACGTTCAATAATCTAGGCTATAATTTTAGCAATATCAACCATTTTCCTGATATTGGTTTTCGTGCAAAACAAGTAAGTTATCTTGAAATTGAAGATATTAAATATTACGAAGTTCCTACACCAACAACCGAAATCACTTATAAAACTGGAATGCAACAAGGGCAAGTTGTAGATGCTATTTTTACCTTAAATTTTTCGGAAAGATTCAATGTTTCTATGTCTTACAAAGGTTTGCGTTCTTTGGGAGCTTACAGAAGAGCGCTTGTGAGTAATGGAAATTTTAGAGGTGCTTTTCATTACCGAACAAAAGAAAATCAATACGAAATTCGAGGTCATATTGCTTCGCAAGATTTTTTTCATCAAGAAAATGGTGGATTGACAGCAAATGCACTACAAAATTTCATCAATGAAGATCCAAATTTTGAACAACGCCAACGTTTGGATGTGAATTTGAATGATGCTGAAAGTCAGTTTGACGGCTCAAGAGTATATATAAATCATAGCTACAAATTGCTTTCTAGTAAAGACAGCCTAAAAAATAGAGAATTTGGAAATCTGAAAATTGGGCATGTATTAACTAGTGAAAACAAAAGCTATCGTTTTAATCAAGCCACCAATACAACTGCCATTTTTGGGAATGCAAATGCAACAAGTGCAACTAATAATGAGGCTCTAAGTAAAATTACAGACAACGAATTCAATTTAGAATTTAATTCGAAATATGTTTTAGGACAATTCAAAGCCAAGTTGCATCTCACTCAATATGCGTATGGTTATGATACTATTTTAAACGCTGCAAATTCGGTTTCTAATTTTAAATTTGATGGAAGTGCGCTGTCATTTGGTGCAGATTGGAATGCAAAAGTCAAAAATTTCGGATTGTTTGCAGAGGGAAGAATTACTCCAGGAAGTTCAAGAATTTCAGGAAATTTTTTAAGAGGTGTAGCCAACTTTAAAAAAGATAGTCTTTTTTCGATTACAGGAAGTCTTTTGTTAAGTTCAAAATCTCCGAATTTCAATACGATTTTACATCAAAGTAAATACGACAATTACAATTGGGAAAACAATTTTAGCAACGTAAATACCAGAGATCTTGGGTTTGCAATCGATTCAAAATGGTTAAATGCAAGTTTGAATTTTACCAATATTGACAACTTTACCTATTTTGATGAAAACAGCAAAGCCCAACAATTTGATAGTCAAATTACCTATTTGAAAGTAAAAGTAAATCGTGAATTTAAATATTGGAAATTAGCTTTAGACAACACTGTAATGTATCAAAATGTAAGCAGTGGAAGTTCGGTTTTTAGAGTGCCAGAATTCGTTACAAGAAACACTTTTTACTACACAGATTACTGGTTTAAAGGAAAACCCATGTTGGTAAATATTGGGGCTACTTTTAAGTATTTTACCAAATACAACATGAATGCTTACAATCCATTATTAGCCGAATTTACACTTCAAAATGATGAGGAAATTGGTTTTCCAACTGTGGATGTTTTTTTCAATGCGCAAGTACGAAGAACTCGAATTTATTTTAAGATTGATAATGTAACCTCAGGATTTTCATCAAAAAACTACTTTTCAGCACCAAATTATCCATATCGTGACATGACCATTCGTTTTGGATTGGTTTGGAATTGGTTTATTTAGCCCATCCTAAATCCTTCCCAAAGGGAAGGACTTTTAGATTCCTATCGCTTAAAACTGCAAAACTAAACTTTTAAATCTGAAACTTTTAAACCCTTAAACCTTCTTATGATAGAACAACTTAGAAAAAATTGGTCGCTTTTTTTAATCGCAAGTCTAACTTTAGGGTTAGCTCCTTTCAATCCTCCACACATTGTTGGTAAAATACAATGGATTTTAGGCGGAAATGCTTTTTCGGGTGAATTCGCAATGCAATCTCAAGATTGGTTTGATGTTTTGTTGCATGGTTCGCCTTGGGTTTTGCTAATCATTTCTGTTACATTGAATCTTTTTAAGAAAAAATAACCACTATTTAGATTCTTTTTAAGTAATCAGATTACGCTTAAACTTGTATTGAATTCCAACTAATTTCCAAAATTACATAGTTGATTATACTTAAATTTGTAAGTAACAAATTGAGCAAACTATCTTCGGAAAACTAGAAGTAATTTTGTTTAAAAGAATCTCAAATACAAAAATGAGCACATCAAAAAAAATCCCTGAAGTTTCCTTTTTCAAATTTCTGAATCATGCACGTGGAATTTTACACAATCCTTTGCCTTTTCATGCAAAAAACTTTGACACTTTAGGAGATATTTTTCGATTAAACATTGGTTTGGGAAATTCGGTGTTGTTTTGTAGGGATGCAGGATTGTTGCAACATGCGCTTCAAAAAAATCAGAAAAATTACACCAAATCTTACATTCAAACAAAAGATGTAGCAAAATATGTAGGGAAAGGACTGTTAACTGCAGAAGGCGAGCATTGGCAAAAACAGCGAAAGTTTATTCAACCTGCATTTCATAAAAGTCAACTGAAGCTGTTAGTTGATACCATTCAAAAAACCATTTTATCAGAATTAAAAAACATAAAAACTGGAAATCCAATTGATATTTTTCCGGTTTTTAATGATTTGGCTTTTCAAACAGTCATCAAATCTATTTTCAATATCAATATTTCTGATGAAGATGTTGATTCGTTACAACATACTACAGAAGCTACTCAAAAAATGTTGGTGCAAGAACTGAGACAACCTTTTTTGGTTTGGTGGTTCAATCTTTCTGGAAAAACTAAAAAGCACTTAGATTTAACTAAAAACTCGAGAACTATTCTAAAAAGATTGGTCGAAGAACGAAAGCAAAGCAACAGCAAGCATCATGATTTATTAGACATGCTTTTGAGCGCAAGGTATGAAGATGGCACCAATATTGATGAAAATCAATTGGTGGATGAAATCCTGATTTTGTTTGCTGCAGGTCATGAAACTACTTCAAACGCACTTACTTTTACCTGCGAATTATTGGCTAGAAATCCTGAAGCACAATCAAAAATTCATTCTGAAATTAAAAGAATAAAAAGCGAATCTTCAGATTGTATGGATTGGATAAAAAATGCCACCTACACCAAATTGGTTATTGAAGAATCTATGCGTTTGTATCCTCCAGCCTATTTTATTGATCGTGTAAATATTGAAGAAGAAACTTACAACGGATTTAACTTGCCAAAAGGCTCTAATTTATTGTTTTCTGTGTATGAAATTCATCGTCATTCCGATTTCTGGAAACAGCCAAATGAATTTATTCCTGAACGATTTTTAGAGGAAAATATCAAGTTTTCAAAAAATTATTTCCCTTTTGGAGCAGGTCCAAGAATGTGTATCGGAAATAATTTTGCGATGTACGAAATGATTTTAACCATTATTGCTTTGGTAGAACAATTCGAAATTGTTGAAAAGAAAACCCCAATTCAAATAAAACCTTTGATAACTCTAAAACCTCACAATGCCGTTTTAGAGTTTAAGAACAGGAAATAATAGTCAGAAAAATTAACGAATTATTCCTGAGCAAGCCACTCTTCCACCAGCATTTCCTGTAGGTTGTGTTACAAAATCATCAGGATTAGCATGTACAATGATGCTTTTATTTAAGATGTTTTTGGTTTCATCTTCACAACCAATGCACCATTCATCGGTTTTTAAAGTAATGCTTCCTTTGCCATTTTCATCGGCAGTAAAATTGCCAATATCACCTTTGTGGTATTCAGCTTCACCCCATTTTCCATGTTTTTTAAATTCAGGATTCCAATGACCACCTGCAGAAGTTCCATCTGGAGAAGAACAATCTGATTTTTCATGAATATGAATTGCATGAACACCTGGCGTAAGACCAGTAATCATAGCTTCAAAAGTTACTACACCATTTTTTTCTGAAAAAGTTGCAGTTCCAGAAACAGAACTATTGCTTTTTGGTTCTAGATTAATTTTAAGAACCGTTGATTTTGAATCCATGGCAGATTTACAAGCCACTACAATACCAACAGAAAGAGAAAAGAGTAATAAAAATTTTTTCATGGATACTTATTTTTATGTTTTTCAAAGATATGGATAAAAATCTCGCCATTTTTTTCAAGATGTTACTTTAACATTTGATAAACAATTGATAAAATTTAAAATTGAAAATAAATAAACGGTTGAAAATCAGATGAAAATGCCTGATAACAAATCATTCCAATCATAGCTCCCAACATAATTTTTATCAAAACTGGACTTTTAGCATATAGATTTTCAATAAAATTCTTTGTGGTTTTTGGCAACCAATGTGAAATGTAACCTATCAACATCACCCAAAAAACTGCCTGATAATGAGTTATGATTTCTAGGGCTGTTTTCAAATCAAAATGATTCCAAACTTGAAAATACCATTTAGAAATATGCTCCATACTTTCGCCTCTAAAATAAATTCGGGTAAATGTGATAAACAAAAAGGTGATTCCTATTTTCCAAAAGCGCACATACCATTGATTTTTTTGTTCATACGGACTTATTTTTCGCCAGTATTTGTAAACAACAATTCCTAAACCATTCAAACCTCCCCAAATGACGAACTTCCAAGAAGCACCATGCCAAAGACCGCCAATCAACATGGTTAACATCAAATTGATATTGGTATTGATATGATTTTTAATGGATGACTTATAATATCCTGCAATAAAAATTCCAATAGAAACCATCAGAATCAAACCAATCAACAAAAGATTTGATTTAAATGCAATCAGTAAAATCAGTAACATGATTCCTAAAATAATGTAAGAGCCAACCGTTCCTTTTCTATTTCCTCCTAAAGGAATGTATAAATAATCGCGCAACCACGTAGAAAGTGACATATGCCAACGTTTCCAAAAATCGCCTGCATTGGTTGCTTTATAGGGTGAATTGAAATTGACAGGCAATTGAAAACCCATCAATAATGCCAAACCTATGGCAATATCTGTATAGCCCGAAAAATCACCATAAATTTGAAGTGAATAGCCAATCATTGCCATGAAATTTGCAAAACCAGAATACATTTCTGGAGCATCAAAAACACGATCTAAAAAGTGCATGGCAATAAAATCTGCAAAGAGCATTTTTTTTATCAATCCTTTTAAAATCAAATAAGTACCCGCATCAAAATCGGTTTTTGTTAAGATTGTTGGCTTGGATATTTGAGGTACAAAACTTTCTGCTCTTACAATAGGACCAGCCACCAATTGAGGGAAAAAACTTACGTAAAATCCAAAATCTAAAATGGAATCTAAAGGTTTTAATTTACGTCTGTAAATATCTACACTATAACTGATGGTTTGAAAGGTATAAAATGAAATTCCAACAGGAAGAATGATTTTGTCTACTGTAAAATAGTTTTGATCACTAAAACTATTTCCCCATTTTGCAAGCCAATTTACTACTTCGTGATTGGTATTGAACAGTAAATTGAAGGAATCTGTAAAAAAATACGCATATTTAAAATAGCAAAGCACCAATAAATTGATACAAACACTGAGTGTTACTAAAAAATAGCGCTTTTTTTGATGCTCAGTTTTGTAAATTTTTTTCCCGATAATGAAATCTACAAGTGTGCTAAACAATAAAATTCCTACAAATAATCCACTTGTTTTGTAATAAAAAAACAGTGAAATAAAGAATAAATACGAATTTCTAAGCGAGATTTTTTTATAAACAATGGCAAAAATAAAATATATGATTGCGAAGAAAATCCAGAAATTTACTTGGGTAAAAATCAAAGGATATGACTCCGAAAATGAAAATATTTCTTCTAGCCTATTCATATAAATTTTTATAATGATTTAGCAATTTTTCTTTATCTCGATTTGTGGCTTTTGACCAAGCATCAATAAAGGCATTTAACAATAAATCCGCTTTAATTTGATATCCTAAATAAGTAAAATGAACACGATCACGTGGCATTAATTTTCTTTGATACCATTTGTTTGATGAGCCAAAACCGCCCATAATTTTATAAAAATCCCACACTGCCATTTGATATTTTTGAGCTATTTCATAAATGATTTTTTGTTGAGTGGCTGTATTTGGATTTGGAATTTTTCGACGGTAATAACTGTCATTGGGAACCGTTAATAAAATAGCACAATTTGGATTTACACGTTGAATCATTTGAATAAAAGACTCATAATAACTCTTAAATTTTTCGCCATCAAATTGCGATTTTGGCATGTAAGCATCATTGGTTCCTATAGAAATAATGAACAAATCTGGTTTGTATAATTGAAGTTGTTTTTCGAAATAAGCGCTTCTGTTATAAAAGGCAAAACTTGCCCCATTTACGCCAATACTTGTGTATTCAATCCCTGGATTGCTATTCATCAATTCAGCTCCCATAAACAAAAACTCAGGATTCACAATTGTTGAATCTTTCAATTGTATTGCAATAGCAATCGAATCAACTTCTGATGAAAATTGATATTCTTTATAAAAAACATCAGCATTAACAGTATCAGAAATTACTAAAGTGCTGTCTAAAAAACGGATGTCATAATCGTTTTTCCACGTATTGTAAAACAATCGAAACTTATCAAATTTATACGAATTTTTAGTATGATTTTTATGATTTGCTTTGATGTAAATAGTATCCGATTTTTCTCTAAAAGCAGCAGAAATTCCTGATAATCCCCAAGCAACACTATCCGTTACTGAACAACGATAACCTTTCCATTTATCTCTAGTTCCTGATATTTTATAGTTGCTTGGATTGTTGGTTTTTGCTAAATGAAAAGGAAAAATAAAACCACGTTGCGCCATAGAAACATCATTCGTGTTTTGAAGATACGTGCGCAATTTATTTGAATAAATATCGGCTTGTATATGTGAGCCTCCAATATGAAAAATATGAAGTTTGTCTTTTTTACCTTCAAAAATGCTATCCATTCTTTTGAAAAAAGAATTGAAATAAGGAGATTCTAAAGCAAACTGCAGTTGATTTTCTTCTTGGTGAATTACCCTTCCATGAATGGGTAAAATGCTATCTAAAATATAGCGTTGTGCGCTAAAATTTAGTGCCCAAAATAAGGCTATTATCAATAGTTTACTTTTCATCATTCCCGAATCAAATCTAAATACAAAGCCACAAAAAACAGCTCTGAAGCCACCTTTGTTCCACTTGGCGAAAAGTGGGTATAATCACTTGCTGCCAATTTTTGATCAACCCAATGTTTCATGGAATTGATACCTCCCATTGCTTCAAACATACTCCAATAAGCAATGCCGTTTTCAAAGCAAGTATCTTTTAAAACCTTGTTGAGATAAGGCAATAATTTATAGGTTACTAACTCGCCATTATCAGTAGTGGTCATATCAGAAGGACCAATAAAAATTACACTTGCATTGTTTGTTTTACTACGAGTCCAGTTCAAGTGATTTTGCAAATTTGCAGCATAATTTCTAACTGAGGATGAATCTTTTAAATACGGAACTGTATTTCCGCCAAACTGAAAAATTAGCACTTTAGGCTGCAATTGTTGATACATTTGCGCAAAATTTTCGCTATCCATGGCTGCAAAAACAGTTCCTGATGCACCACGCATTGCTACATTATCCATAGAAATTCCTTTGCTACCATCTAATGTCAGGCCATAAAAATCGGGGCTGATTTTAGATTCCATTTCAATTCTTAAATTGCTAGGTGCCACTGAAAGTTTGATGGAGTATTTATGATATTTTCCATCAACAATTAACGAATCACTTTTTATCAATTCACCATCATTATACACCTGAATACTTGTAGGTGAAATTGCATTTCCATAATGCAAACCAATGGAAGTTACGTTTTTTAAAAGTGCATATGAACGTTGAGAAACGCTAATGTCAATGGTTCCTTTACTAACCTCCAAAGTCTCTAAAACTGTACTGTCTTTTTCCAAATCATATACAGGAGTAAAACGAGAAATAGAGGTGTAAGCACCATATTTTTTATGAGAAAACCGTTTGTGGGTTGGATCAAAAGCAGCATAACGTTTCCAGTTGGTTGATGGTGTTACATTAGCACTAATTTGTTGATATGCTTGCACAATTGGAATAAATCCAGGGCCACTTCCGCCATAATATCCTTGCAATCTGTTTCTGATATACGCAGTCATTCTATCGCCTTCAATTTGTGAATCACCATAATGAATAATGCGACATTTGGCACTTTGAAGATTCACTTTCAATTGATTTAAAAATGCTTTACTATCTTTTGGATAATATAAACGCTGAATTTTAGAAGTATCAATATGTGAAAAATCAGGTTTTATTTGCGCCTGAAATTCGTCTTCACCAACAGGAGTTCCCACATTTTCAACAATACTATCTAGAGCTTTGATTTGATTGACATCTTTCTTTTTTTCTGCAAAAAAAGTAGTTGTTTTAGGATATTTAAAAAACCACTTATTGATAAATATTCCTTCTTCTACCTTATTATCTTCTAAATAACGATACTTGCTTCGAAAAGTCATTGCATACATTACCAATAAAGTTGCACAGATGTAAAGGCAAATTTTTAGTGGAGTATATTTCATGAAAAATTAAAGTATGCTTTTTAAAGCCGCAAAAGTAACTATAAATCAAATATATTTTAGAAAATCAAATCAATTTAACAATGAAATTTTGACGAACAAAATTCATTGAAAAACATAATTATTTAACAACCAACTGACGGATTTTAATTTTAAATGCCGCAAAAATCAATGTCATAAATGGACTCAACCAATTGAAAATGGCATACAGTCCAAAATCAAAAACACCAACGCCTAAAACGCCTGAATGATATGCACCACAAGTATTCCAAGGAATTAAAACGGATGTTACAGTTCCTGAATCCTCCAAAGTTCTACTTAAATTTTCAGGTGCTAAACCTTTGTCTTGATATGCTTTTGCATACATTTTACCTGGAACAACAATGGCTAAATATTGATCGGAAGCTGTAAAATTCAATCCAATACATGTGAAAACGGTACTTGCAAATAACCCAAAAACAGAATCAAACAAACTCAACATAAAACTGCTAATTCTTGCCAAAGCGCCAATAGCATCCATAATTCCTCCAAAAACCATGGCACATAAAATCAACCAAATAGTTCCCATCATTTTAGACATTCCTCCTGCTGTGAATAAATCAGCCAAGGCTTTATTTTCAGTTGCGACAGATGTTTCAACTGTGATGGCTTTCATCACACCTTTATAGGCTGAGCTAAAATCAAGTTCTTTAACCTCAGCAATTTGAGCAACCACTTCAGGTTGAAAAATCAATGCAAAAATTGCCGCTAAAATAGTTCCTGCCAACAAAGCAATCAACGGAGATGTTTTTTTAACAATCAATCCAATTACAATAATTGGGACTAAAAATAACCAAGGTGAAATATGAAAAGCCTTCTCAATATCAATCAATAATGCATTCGAATCAACTTCTCCAGAAATATCTTGCGTAAAACCCAAAACTATAAAGAATAATAATGAAATTACAAAAGTAGGCACTGTTGTATACGTCATGTATTTGATATGTGTAAACAAATCTGTTCCTGCCATTGCTGGTGCCAAATTCGTAGTATCAGACATTGGTGACATTTTATCTCCAAAATAAGCGCCTGATAATACTGCTCCTGCAGTCATTCCCATTGAAATTCCGAGTGCATCACCAATACCAATTAATGCAATTCCTACAGTGGCTGAAGTGGTCCAAGAACTTCCTGTAGCGATAGAAATAACCGCACAAATGATCAAACAAGCTGCTAAAAAAATTGTTGGATTCAACACTTGCAATCCATAATAAATCATTGCTGGAATCACACCACTAATCAACCAAGTTCCTGCTAAAGCACCAACCATCAACAAAATAAGAATAGCTCCCGAAGTTGATTTGATGTTTTCTGCGACTTCTTCCATCATCATTCCAAAAGAAATTTTATTTCTAAAACCCACAAAAGCAGCAACTGCACCACCTAACAAAAGAATAAATTGATTGCTGCCACTCAATGCATCATCACCAAAAACAAACACATTATAAGCCAACATCGCAACCAACGCCAAAACAGGAAACAAGGCTTCCCAAATTGACAATTCCTTGTTTTCTATAATTTTTTGATCTTGAATATGAATTTCTGAAGTGTTTTTTTCTTGCTGCATCGTTTGAATTTTAGATTTGTAATGTTACGATTTTACAGAAAAGTATGCAAATCAAAAATTATCTAAAAAAAACAGTAAAAAAATAAGATTTATACCTACAAGGTTTTGAAAACCTTGCAGTCCCGAAATTTCGGGATTGGAAAACTAAAGTAATTATTTTTTTAAAACACCCACTTCAATCATGCAGTTTTTCATGCTGTTGTATGTACGCTCAATGTCATTGTCTAATCCAATTGAAAAACGAATCAACCCTTCAGAAAGTCCCATTGCTATTTGTTCTTCTTTCGGAATTTCTGATGAAGTGGAACTTCCAGGTGCAGAAAATAAGGTTTTGTAAAATCCTAAACTTACTGCCAAATAACCTATTTTTTTAAGTTGCATTAATTCCATCAATTCATTGGCTTTTTCTAATGAACCAACATCAATTGTTAACAATCCTCCAAAACCATAATCAGTATTCATCATCGATTTAAAAATTTCGTGTGATGGATGAGAAACCAATCCCGGATAAACCGTTTTTAATCCATCAGCCTCAAATTTTTCTGCTAAAAATTGAGCATTTTTGCTGTGTTGCGTCATTCTGATATGCAACGTTCTCAGATTTTTAAGGATGGATGCTGCTCGCAAACTATCCATAGTTGAGCCCAATAACATACTTGCGCCATCATTCACATTTCGTAAATTATTGATGAATTCTTGAGTACCACAAACCACTCCACCCAACGTATCAGAAGAACCATTGATGAATTTCGTTAAACTGTGAATCACAACATGAGCACCTAATTTTGCTGGAGAAATTAACAATGGAGAAAAGGTATTATCCACCACTAATTGCAAATTGTATTTTTTTGCCAAATCAGCCAAAGCTTTTATATCAGCCACTTCCAACAAAGGATTGCTCACAGATTCACAATATAAAACTTTGGTATTTTTGGTGATTGCAGCTTCTACAATATCCAATTTTGTGATGTCAACGAAAGTAGTTTCAATATTGAGTTTTGGTGTGAAATTTTTCAAAAATGCATAGGTTCCACCATAAATAGTTCTGCTAGAAACAATGTGATCACCTCCTTTGCACAATTGCAATAACACTTGCGTAATGGCTCCCATTCCTGATGCAGCAACATTGGCAGTTTCTGTTCCTTCTAAAGCAGCTAAAGCTTCTCCTAAATACAAATTAGAAGGCGAAGAATGGCGTGAATATAAATAACAACCATCTGCATTTCCTTCGAAAGTATCGAACATGGTTTTTGCGGATAAAAATGTGTACGTTGAAGAATCTGAGATGGAAGGGTTTACACCTCCAAATTCGCCAAAATATTGTAAGTCTTGAATGTTTTCTGCTGGATTGAATTTCATGATTAGATGGATTATTTGATTTCAAAATAACAACATTTAAGAAAATTTGTCAATTATTATGATATATTATAGATTATTTATCTATTTTTATAATATTATTTAGTTTTAAAAACTATATTAATAAATATCAAACTGATTTAATAGAAAATTTTTTGAATATGATTTTAGATGAAACAGATAAAAAACTACTGAATTTACTACAACAAAATGCCAAACAAACTACAAAACAGTTGTCATTACAACTGAACTTATCTGTAACTGCTGTATATGAACGCATCAAAAAATTAGAGAAAGAACACGTGATTGAAAAGTATGTTTCAATCATCAATAAACAAAAAATAGAGAAAAACTTTTTGGTTTTTTGTCACATTAAATTAATGCAACACACCAAAGAATATGTAACCACTTTTGAAAAAGAAATTTTAAAATTAGAAGAAGTTTCTGAATGTTTTCATGTAAGTGGAGATTATGATTACATCCTAAAGATTTATGTAAAAGACATGGAATCTTTTCGTGATTTTATGTTAACGAAATTGACAGCCATCAAATACATTGGCAGTACACATAGTAGTTTTGCCATTGAACAATTGAAAAATACAACTGCAATTCGTTTGTAATAAAAAACCCAAAACAGTTTGTTTTGGGTTTTTTATTTATTGTTTTACCAATACAACTTTCTCAGCTTCTTTAAGCACTAATTTGCTATAAAAATCTTTCAAAAATTGATAATTATCTGGCAAAATCATCGGTTCATTGAATTCTAAAATAGCTACTGTACTTATCTTATTAGCATTTTGGGTTACTTGATATTTAAAAACACCAATATTATCAGGAAGCGCAATAGCCAATGGCTCAGGAAGTTTTTCAACTGTATAACCTGCAGGAATTTCGATATTTACTCTATGTACATCTCTCCAAGCAGTTGCAAAATCTACAGGATATTTACGCTCTTCTAATTTAAAAGGATTGTTTCTAGCCGTTAAAAATAACAATGGCTCTACATACACTTTATCATTGATTTGCTCCACTAAATCTTCGCTAGAAAACTTTATGGTTCTTGTCAATGCTAAACTTACATCGTCTTTATTTCCAATTTTATACTCTTCAATTTCAATTTTATATGCTTCTTCTAGCTTTGCTTTTAAGTCTTCATCTTTTAAATGATTTTGATTTCTTCGAATTGTTAAGGCATTTAAGTTTTCGTTTTTAGTTCTTAACAAACCTTCGATTGACAAATCATCTGTCATTTTTACCATCATGAAGTTTTCTTCAAGGGCATGTTTAGAAGCGGTTAAATTAACCCAAGCTGATGTTCCGTCTTTTTGTACAATTCTGCCTTGCCAATTTAACGCTCTTACTGGCAATAAATTCGGAGAACTGTAAGGTTCAGTTGCATCTAATAAAACATATGAATTATCTGGAAATTGAACAATTCCAATCACATAATCAAAACCATTTAGCGTTGGAAAAAGCGGAACTCCATTGCCTCTTGAGCTTATCAAAACAGGGTTTGCATTCAGCCCAGCTTCACGCAACATTGCAATTAAAATTAGGTTAATATCTGCTACATTTCCAACGTTTTCTTTGTATGCTTTTCTAACTCCGTTATCAGCATATTTACTGTAAAATCCATTCCATTTCATTTTATTTTTTACGAAATGAAAGATGGCTCCTACCTTTTCTGGATCTGATTTTGCAGTTTCAAGAATTTTACTCAAATCATCACTATAATATCCTGACTTGTTCAATTCAGAACCAAAAGATTCATATTCAAAAATTTGTTTACTTACTTGTTCCCAAGTTCGTGTGTATGACTTGAATTCTCCACCAACACTCATAAAATTGGTTTGGGCAAGTTCAAACATTGCTGCTCCTCTATAATTATCAATATTCGCAACATAAGATTCATTGTTTTTCAATGCAGGAATATTTTCAGCTTCATAGTTATATGTATTGCTAATGTAAGTTGAACTACCCACTAAAAATGTTTTACTTGCTTTTTTTAATGGCACTGTATAATATCCTTTGTTGAGAATATTAAATGCATAAAATTCGGGTATTTCTAATTTAGCTTCCATTTTTTTAACTGGAACTCCTAATTGAAAGCGAACATCATCAATAGACGTTGCGTATGGTGAAGATAAAGTGTATTTGAACTCTATAATACAACCTTCACTAATTTTGGGTAATGTTATTTTAAATACTGCATTGTATTTGTTTTTCTTTTCTTTAAACATGCCGTCTTTAGACAGTTTTTCTTTTTCAACTTTTCCGTTTTCAAGGTAATATGTATAGCCACTTACATTGTAAACTGATTCTGAGTCACCAGAATCAGGACTGTAATAATTGATTGTTTTATTTGCATAATCAAATCCTTCTTTAGTGTAAATTTTTATTCTTTGATGCACCTCAGTTATCAAGTCAAAACCACCTTTGGTTTGATTAAAATCGAAATACGAGCGTCTGTAATTGTATAAATATGCAGCTTCTGCAGTAGAATCAATAGGATGAAATTTTTCTTCTAACTCTTCTTTTGAAACTTTTCCGAATTTATAATCTTGAGAAAATGTGATTGTTTGGATTAACACAACCAGTAAAAAGGCGATTTTTTTAATCATGATTTATTTTTTTATTATGGCGATTCGTAGGTTTTCTAATTTGGCTATACTTCTTCTAAAATTGCGGTATTCTTCATAATCTTCTTTTGGATATACTCCGTCTTTTATGAAAAGTTCTCTCGAATATGAAAATGAAGTTTCATCAATTTGTTGAAATTTTAATTTATACTCACCAAATTTTGTGATTATTTCTGTTGCTGCTGGCAAACTTTCAAATTTGTAATTTGTTGGAATTGTAAAAATATATTCGTCAGTATCTTTGTAGCCTCTTTCAATCTTGAGAGGTAATTTTCTGTCTTTATATTTGTTAGGAACAAAACTGTTTCTATTAAAAACATTTACCCTAAATAAATAATCAGATTCATTTATGGTTGCAAAATTCTGAATAGAAACCTCAACGTCTTCTGTAAATTGAATGGCGTTTTTATCATTATCAAGAACAGCTTTGTTGATTTCAAGATTATTAATATAACTCCAAATGCCTGTTTTATAGCCTTTTATAAGTTCATCTTGCGTTAACCTTTCTAAACCAACACTACTATCGTATTGAATACCTGTAGAAACTTTTTTGATAGTTGCTGTCAAATTTCCACTTTCTAATAATTGAATAGTAGCTTTGGTGGCTTGTAAATTTTGCTCGTTTTTATAAGAAGCTGTGCGCTTGATAAAACCTCCTTCAGGAGTTACAACTAAGACGTCTCTATCATCTGTAAAATCTCCCAAAAATCCAAAAGGCATAGTTTGACTCGTGCATTCTAACCAAATATCTTTGCCGTTATTGGGTATGTTTAAAATAACATGATTTCCTTGTAATGAAGAGAAATCTTTATCAATATCTATTTTATCATCTGCGTAAACTACAGTATAATAAGACGTTACACCTACAGCATCCAACAAAGCTTTGGTATAATTTGTTAAGCCTTTACAATCTCCGTAACCAACATTATCTACTAAATTAGCGGCAATGGGCTCCCAACCTCCAATACCAACTTGAACACTGATATACCTAGTTTTTTGTTGCATGTATTGATATACCAATTTTGCTTTTTCAATAGGATCAGTAACACCTTCAACCATTTTATTTACAATTGCAATGGTTTCAGGACTCAATTCATCTCTACCTTTCAATAACTTTTCATGCATCCATAATCCAAAATCTTTCCAATTTGGATTATTTCCTAAGGTACCTTTTAATGAAAAAGATTCTAAAGCAAAAATAGTTCTTGGAACAAATTCTCGGAAATCAATTGACACATTTTCAGGCTCAAAAGCAGGTTGATTTTGTATTGAATAAGTAATATTATTTTCTAATTCATCAATTTTGATATCGAAATTGGTAAAGTTTAAATTTTTCTTTCTCCAAGGAATGTTGGGTGAATTTACAATAGTGTATTTACTACTTTCCACAGCCACAAAATATCGACTTACAGGAACCCAACTTGGAATAAAACCTGTAGAAGATGTTTTGTATTCTGATTCAAAAACCAAGGTATATGGATAAGTAGTGGGCGTATAATCTAAGTATTTTACACGATCGTCTGAATACAAAGTTCCACCATCAACAGCACTTACATCTAAAAATTTTCCTTTTGAATATTTTTGGATTTCCTTGCCAAAAGCGTCATAAATTACTGCAGAAAGTTTTGTGATTTTTGTATCATTATCATAATGCTCATACATCTCAGCACTAGTATTTCCTGATTTGTTTAAAACTGTTACCGTTCTTTTTTGAGTAACAATCATCTCATCAACTGCTAAAATATTGATATTGATTTGCTCATTTCTAATAACGGCATTGGCATTTTCTTTTAATTCTTTAGGAATAGAAAGTGCAGAAAGTGAGAGATCTTGAGCTTTACAAAAAATACTAAAGAGAAAAATAATTAGGATGAGGGTTGACTTTATCAAAGCAATTTTTTAAAAAACCAAACATATAAAATTAAAAAACCCAAAACAAACTGTTTTGGGTTTTTTTTAAAAAAAAGTATTTTAATTTTTTATGATTTATTTGTTCAAATGCGAACCATCACAATATCCTTCTGAATTTGATGTATTTCCACATCCGCATTTTGGTCTATCTGCTTTCATTTTCTGATGCTTTTATGATTACTGATTATGCTTTTGTTTTTACAACAAACGACATTTCGATAATATCATCAATAAACTTGTCTTTCAAATTGTCAAAAAATGATTTTGAACCATATTTTACATTGAAATCAGCTCTATTTATTTTGAAAACTTCACTTGTAAATACTGTTACACCATTTTCAGTTGATAAAACTGCAGGAATTGTGATGGTTTTAGTAACATCTTTAATTTGTAATTTACCTGTCACATCAATTTTTGCACCATTATTTTTTGTGCTTGTAATGGTAAAAGTAGATGTTGGATATTTTGCTACATCAAAGAAATCTTCTCCTTTTAAATGTCCTTCTAAGTTTGCAGCACCATCTGTACCTGCTAAATCTAAGTTTTTAATAGTATTTAAATCAACCACAAAAACTCCTGATTTAATCTTTCCTTTTACAACTTCTAAATTTCCGCTTTTTAAAGCCACAGTTCCATTGTGAGAACCTGTTGGTTTTGATCCTTTCCATGTCAATACCGATGTTAAGATATCAACATTGTTTTCTACATAATTGTTCACTTCCATTTTTGTCTCTTCGTTTAAAGCCATTGTTTCTTTTTTTTCTGATTTGCATGCAGTAAATACTGATGCTACTATTGCTACTAATACTATTGATTTTTTCATTTTGATTGTTTTTAAATTGATGTTATTTATTTTCCATGGCAAATATATAAATTTATTTTCCATGGAAATTATTTTTTATCATTTTTTAACAAATAATTAATAACATAAGCAGCTGCATGCAACCCAAAAGCTGCTGGCATAAAACTGATAGTACCGTAAAATGACTTTTTATATTGTGCATTTTCTACCAATCGTAAACTTGATTCTTGTTGCATTTCTTCAGAAAAAACAACTTTAATTCCTTTTTGAATTCCTTCTTTTTTTAATCTTCTTCTAATCACTCTTGCCATTGAGCAATTGTTTGTTTTACTGATTTCTGCTACCTTAACTTTTGATACATCCATTTTACCTCCTGCACCCATTGAACTAATTACTTTTACTTTTTTTCGTTTTGCAGCTATCAATAAATTAAGTTTTGGCGAAATGCTATCTATACAGTCCATCACAAAATCAAATTTTTCTGTAACTATTACAAAGGCTTTTTCGGGAGTTAAAAAATCTTGAATGGTTTCAATGTGCATTGTTGGATTGATGTCTAACAATCGTTCTTTTAAAACTAGTGCTTTTGATTTTCCAACGGTTGATTGTAAGGCAGTCAATTGCCTGTTAATGTTTGTTATATCAAAAACATCACCATCAACTAAAGTTACATTTTGTACTCCTGCTCTGGCAATAAATTCGGCAGCAAAAGAGCCAACTCCACCCAAACCAACAATTAAAATATGGGCGTTTTTAAGTGTTTCAATACCTTCTTTTTGTATCAATAATTCTGTGCGTTCTAACCAACTCATGATGTAAAAATATATTTGAAATTTATGTGAATTTGTTCTTTTAGTTTCTCTAATGGAACTTTTTTAATGTTTGAAATTTTCTGATAAATTTCTTGAATTGAAACCTCTGAATTGTCGGTTTCAATAAAAATTTTATCGATTGAAATTGCTGAAATTGCTTCTTGAACTTTTGTACTTTCTAAAACAGCTGCTCCAAATGAAAGTAAAAATCCATTTTCTATCAAAGTAAAAGCCAATTGTTTATCTTTTTGAAAACCATGAATAATCCAAGGTTGTGAAGGTTTTTGTACTTTTTTGATTTCAATAATTTCTTGAAAAGCACGCACACAATGAATGATGATGGGTTTTTGATACTTTTCAGAAAGATGAATTTGTTTGATGAAAATTGCTTTTTGAAAATCGAAATTGGTTTCAATCGCTTTATCCAAGCCACATTCACCAAGTGCAAAACATTTGGAATGTTGCAATTTTTCCTCCAACAAACTTAGTTCTATTTCAGCAGTCTCTTTTTTCAAAAACCAAGGGTGCAATCCTATTGAAAAAGGTCTTGAAAAATCATCCGAAGTTGGATACCTATTTTGAATCGTAAAAACCTGATTTGAGCTTAACGTTGAATGTGTATGAATATCGAAATACAATAAATATGAGTTTTTAGTGCTTAGTTTTCGGTGTTTAGAAATGATAGTTTTTAAGATTCACTTTTGAAAATTCTTAATTCCCAATTCTTAATTATTAATTAAAATTTACTCTTTATTTTTAGAATCCATGATAATAGTTACAGGACCATCATTCAATAATTTCACTTTCATATCTGCACCAAATTCTCCTGTTTGTATCTTTTTTTCGAGTTCATTTTCCAATGAAACTATAAAATTCTCATACAATGGAATGGCAATTTCGGGTTTTGCAGCTTTGATATAACTTGGTCTGTTTCCTTTTTTGGTGGATGCATGCAAGGTAAATTGACTTACCAAAATCAAATCGCCTTTAACATCTTTTAGTGAAAGATTCATTACCTCATTTTCATCATTAAAAATGCGCAAATTGACGATTTTTTTTACTAACCAATTGATGTCTTCTAGAGAATCTTCATCAATAATACCCAACAAAACTAGCAATCCATGTTGAATGTCAGCTACTTTTTGTTGAGCAATTGTAACGCTAGCTTTTGATACTCTTTGAATAACAACTTTCATAGTTTCATATTTTTTTTAATTTAAGAAACCTTTTATTAATGATTATGATGTTAACTTTTACATAATTAAAATCGGAATTTTACAATTCGATTTTCCCCTTTGGGGAAATGTCTGAAAGACAAAGGGGACTTAATCCTCTTCTTCTTCATCCCAATTATCCGTTCTGTAATGCTCACCATCTTCTTCGCCATTAAAAATTTGCAAATAACTTTTGTAACGAGACCAAGAAATTTTATCTTCTTCCAAAGCTTCTTTTACGGCACAATTGGGCTCTTTTAAATGCAAACAATTATTGAATTTACAGTGTTGTTTCAGCTCAAAAAACTCAGGAAAATAATCATTTAATTCGTATTTATCAATATCAACAATGCCAAAACCTTTGATTCCTGGCGTATCTATTATTCGAGCATCAAAACTCAAATCGAACATTTCTGCAAAAGTTGTAGTATGTTGTCCTTGTTTATGTTGCTCAGAAATTTGTTTTGTTTTCAGGTTTAATGTTGGTTCAATCGCATTTACCAAAGTTGATTTTCCAACACCAGAATGCCCAACAAACATGGATGTTTTTTGAAGCATCATGTCTTTTAAAACATCGATGTTTTTACCTTGAGTTGCAGAAACTTCTATACATTGATACCCAATGGCTTCATAAATATCTTTCAGATATAAAACCTCAGCTTTTTGTTCAATTTCGTATGCATCCATCTTATTAAAAACCAATACTGTATCAATTCTGTAAGCTCTTGTGGTTACTAAAAATCGATCAATAAAAGTGGTAAAAGTGGGTGGATTATCAATGGTAATTAATAAAAAAACGACATCAATATTGGCTGCAATAATTTGGGTTTGTTTAGAGAGATTTACTGATTTTCGAGCGATAAAATTTTGACGATCGTGAATGTTTTTGATGATGCCAATTTCTTCATCTCCAATTTTTTCCAAAAAAAAGGAAACCTTGTCACCAACCGCAATTGGATTGGTACTTTTGATACCTTTAATTCTGAATTTTCCCTGAATTCTACATTTATGAAAAGTATTATTTTCGGATTTTACCCAATACCAACTTCCAGTAGATTTATATACAATTCCTGTCATAAAACAAAGATGAGAATAAAAATGATTTTATAAAAATTGCATATAAATAAAACACCCCACTTTCCAATGATTTGGAATTGTGAGGTGTTTTTATAAATAGCTTTATAAAATTTTATCCGTTGATAATTTTTTCTTGATGATTGATAGATTCTTGGTGAATTGCTTTAAACATTCTCAAGATAAACTCTTCACTTAAACCTCTTTGTTCACCTTCTAAAACCATATTTCCTAAAATTTCATTCCAACGTTTTGATTGTAAAACTGCCACGTTTTTCTCTTTTTTCAACAATCCAATTTGATCTGCAACTTTCATACGTTTTCCTAAAATTTCAATCAATTGATCATCAATAACATTGATTTGTGCACGTAAATTTTCTAATGAATCTCTGAATTTTGAATCGTTTTCTGTTTCTTTTCTGATTTTTAAATCTTCCATGATTTGTTTCAATCTGGTTGGTGTAACTTGTTGCGCAGCATCACTCCAAGCATTGTCTGGATCAATATGCGTTTCAATCATTAAACCATCAAAATTCAAATCTAAGGCAGTTTGAGACACATCAAAAATCATATTTCTATTTCCTGTAATGTGTGATGGATCGCAAATCAAAGGCAAATCTGGAAATTTATTTTGAAATTCAATCGCCAATTGCCATTCAGGAATATTACGATATTTTGATTTTTCGTAGGTAGAAAATCCTCTGTGAATGGCTCCTAAATTTTTAATTCCTGCTGTGTACAAACGCTCAATTCCTCCTAACCACAAAGCCAAATCAGGATTTACAGGATTTTTAACCAACACAATTTTGTCTGTTCCTTGCAATGCATCAGCAATTTCTTGCATGATGAAAGGTGAAACTGTAGAACGTGCACCAATCCAAAGTAAATCAACATCATTGTCCATTGCCAACTTTACATGAGCTGCATTTGCCACTTCTGTACAAGTTTTCATGCCAGTTTCTTCTTTTACTTTTTTCAACCAACGCAAACCAATTTCTCCAACACCTTCAAACATTCCTGGTCTTGTTCTTGGTTTCCAAATGCCTGCTCTATAATAATTTACATCAGAATCTTTTAGTTCGTGTGCAATTTTTAGCACTTGCTCTTCAGTTTCTGCGCTACAAGGCCCTGCTATTACTAGTGGATGTGTTAAATTCATTTCATCCAACCATGTTCTTAATGCTGCTGTATTTTTCATTTTTTTGGTGTTTTTGGCGTTTATTTGATGCCGTTTAATATTTGTTTTATGTAATTGGTATTTTCCATTTCGTTGTAAATTTCATCGAAATTTTCTTGCTGCATCAATTCTTTAAAATGCTGCAAATTATGGATATATTCTTCTAATGTTTCAATAACATTTTCCTTATTTTGTTTAAAAATGGGTGTCCACATTGCTGGTGAACTTTTTGCCAAACGTACTGTTGATGCAAATCCTGAACCTGCCATATCAAAAATATCGCGTTCATTCTTTTCTTTTTCCAAGACAGTTTTTCCTAACATGAATGAACTAATGTGCGAAAGATGAGATACATACGCAATGTGTTTGTCGTGCGCAACAGGATCCATATAGCGAATTCGCATGCCTATTGCTGTGAACAATTGCAATGCTTTTTCTTGCAATTTGAACGTTGTTTTTTCTACTTCGCAAATGATGTTGGTTTTACCTACATACAAATTTGGAATGGCTGCTGATGGTCCTGAATTTTCTGTTCCTGCAATGGGATGACAGGCCAAAAAATTTCGTCTTTTGGGATGATTTTCAACCACTTTGCAAATCGCTTCTTTGGTTGAACCTGCATCAATCACTAAAGTATGATCGGCAATATTGTCTAAAATAGTAGGTAATAATTTTACAGTTGCATCTACAGGTATAGAAATAATCACCAAATCAGCATTTTGCAAATCGGCAATTGTGGCTTTTTTATCAATTAAATTCAAAGACAAAGCTTCATCTAAAGTAGTCTCTTTTCTGCTGATTCCATACATAATAGTATCTGAAAAGTGTTTTTTGATGTCAATCGCAAAACTACCTCCTATCAAACCAACTCCTATTAAATATATGTTTTTCATATTCTTGCAATCGCTTCTTTTATAACTTCGGATGAAACACATAATGAAAATCGGATAAATCCTTCTCCCTGAGATCCAAAAACCGTTCCTGGAGTGATAAAAATATCTTTGTCATACAAGATATCATCTGTAACTTCTTCTGATTTTTTTCCTTCTGGAATTTTCGCCCACACAAATAATCCTGTGGAATCTTTTTGACAGGTACACTCTAATTTATCAGCCAATTCCCAAATCAATTTTCGACGTTCTTCATACACTTTATTTTGTGATTCAAACCAATCATTACCTAGTTCTAATGCTTTAATGGCTCCTTTTTGAATGCCATAAAACATGCCTGAATCCATATTGCTTTTTACTTTCAAAACTTCGTTGATATAGCTTGCTTTTCCTAAAACCATTCCAACTCTCCAGCCAGCCATATTGAAAGTTTTGCTAAGAGAATTCAATTCTAAAGCTACCTCTTTTGCACCATCAACTCGTAAAATACTAACCGGATTTTTACTCAAAACAAAACTGTAAGGATTGTCATTGATGATGAGAATTTGATGTTTTTTTCCAAAAGCAACCAACTTTTCTAAGGTTTCAAAAGTGGCATTGGTTCCTGTTGGCATGTGTGGATAATTTACCCACATGATTTTGATATTAGATAAATCCAATTTTTCTAGTTCATCAAAATTGGGTTGCCAATCATTTTGTTCATCCAAATTGTAAAAAACAGGAGTTGCTCCTACCAAATTTGTAACAGAAGTGTACGTTGGATACCCAGGATTTGGAATCAAAACGCCATCACCTTCGTTTAAAAAAGCCATGGAAATGTGCATAATTCCCTCTTTGCTTCCCATCAAAGGCAAGATTTCATTTTCTGGATTTAAATCAACTTGATACTTATTTTTATAAAAATCTGCCATTGCTTTTCGCAACTCTGGCAAACCTTGATATGATTGATATTTATGTGCTCCTGCATCAAACAAACTATTTTGAATTGCTTCTAAAACAGCAGTTGGAGGTTGCAAATCCGGACTTCCAATTCCCATATTGATGATAGGTTTTCCTGCCATTTGCAAATTGCGTACTTCCCTCAATTTTTGTGAGAAATAGTATTCTTGAACAGTATCTAATCTTTTGGCTGCTGCAATCATATAGTTTCTTGTTTTTCTTGAAATGGATTCAAGTTCGGTTGTGGTCTTCCGTTTTTATACACTCCCAATACTTTAAAATTTTCAGCCATAATCGCAATTAAGGAGATGGCTTTTTGATAATCTTTGTAATCTTCAAAAGTAACATCAACAAAAAAAGAATATTTCCACGGAGTTTCAATAACTGGTAAAGACTGAATTTTAGTCAAGTTCATTTTGCAATCGCTCATAGCGTTTAAAATCGCAGCCAAACTTCCTCTTTTATGACTCAATTGAAATTTGATAGACGCTTTATTATGTGATTCATCAACTGGCAATTCATTGGTTTGCACAATCACAAAACGTGTTGCATTGTCTTTAATCGTTTGAATATCATCTGCTAAAACATCCAAACCAAAGATTTCAGCAGCAATTTTTGGTGCAATTGCAGCAATGCCTTTGAGTTGTTTTTGTGCAATTCGTTTGGCAACTTCTGCTGTATCAACATCTTCAATCATCCTGATATTTGGATATTTTTTAAAAAACTCCTTACATTGTAATAATGCCATTGGATGTGACCAAACTTCTTGAATATCATCTATTTGTTGTCCTTTCAAGGCCATCAAATGATGGTGAATATTCAAATATTCTTCACCAACAATATGCAAATTGTTTTTATCAATCAATGCGTAATTCGGAATGATAGAACCTGCAATTGTATTTTCTAAAGCCATGATGCCAATATGAGCAGTTTTATCTAACAAGCTATCCACCAAAATATCAAAAGACATGCATTCCTTTAAAGGAATATCTTCTCCATAAAAGTCCTGTGCAACTTTGTGATGATTGGAACCTTTTGCTCCTTGTATGGCTATAATTTTGTTCATATAAATTCTAAAAAAAAAGCCTCGAAAACTTCGAGACTTTATATTTTATGTATTTTTAGTTTTAACAACACACAAAGTCTCTGCTTTTATTGTAAAAATAAAAGTAAAAGTAGAAACCTGTCCAAGTGTTATGTAACATCTCTTTTCGTTTTTTTGCGCAACAAATCTAACTATTAAATTCAAAATTGCAAATAATAAGCAAAAACTTTCAAAACTTTTATCAAATAGTTACTTTTCATTTATTTGAATACTTAAAAATCAAGAAATGAATTGTTTTATTGCAAATAATTAAATTTTCATTGAAAAAAATATTGCTCAATTTTGTTATTAAATCAAATCTCGCAATCTTTTTGCAGCAATTTCGGCTGTAATATCTCTTTGTGGCGAGCCAAACATCTCATAACCAACCATAAATTTCTTTACAGTAGCACTTCGTAACAAAGGTGGGTAAAAACTCATGTGCCAATGCCAATGTTCATTTTCCTCTCCATTTGTTGGTGCTTGATGAATTCCACTTGAATATGGAAAAGACGTATTGAACAATTTGTCATAAGTACTTGTAATGACAGCTATGGCTTCTGCAAAATTGGTTGCTCCAGAATCTGATAATTGGGTGATATTTTTTTGTGCTTTTTTAGGCGCAATCATTGCTTCAAAAGGCCAAACTGCCCAAAAAGGAATCAATACCACAAATTCATCATTTTCAAAAATGATACGTTCTTTCGCTTCCAATTCTTGCTTCAAATAGGTTTCCAATAAACTTTTTTGATGCGATGCAAAATAAATTCGTTGTTGTATATCTTTCTTTTCAACTTCGTTTGGTAAGGTAGATTGACTCCAAATTTGTCCATGAGGATGAGGATTGCTGCAGCCCATTACAGCGCCTTTGTTTTCAAAAATTTGTACATAATTAATCATTTCGTGAGCTCCTAATTCCACATATTCTTTTTGCCAAGCGTGCACAACTTTTTTGATTTCAGCAACCGACATTTCAGCCAAACTTTTGGAATGATCAGGACTAAAACAAATCACTTTACAAATCCCAGTTTCGCTTTGTGCTTTGAACAATCCATCATTGACTTCAAAAGTGGGAGAATCACTTTGCAAGGCAGCAAAATCATTATCAAAAACAAATACATCTTGATAATCAGGATTTTGTTCGCCATTTGCACGTGTATTTGTTGCGCATAAATAACAACTTGGGTCGTATACAGGTCTTTTTTCCTTAGATATTTCTTCGTTTTGACCTTGCCAAGGTCTTTTGGCTCTGTGAGGCGAAACCAACACCCATTCTCCTGTAAGAATGTTAAGTCTTTTATGAGAGTAATCTTGTAAATGTGTATTTTCCATAATTTTGATGTGATTGATTTTTATTTTACAATATGAGTCCCGTCTGAAAGTGTCACAAAATAGACAGAACATTCTTTGTTAAATTTATTTTTATATGCTTTTGAAGCTATTTCTGCAAAGTTTGTAGCTTCCGATTTTGCCACCAAATTGATGGTACAACCTCCAAAACCTCCACCCATCATTCTTGCTCCCAATACTTTTTTATTCTTTTTTGCTTGTGCAACTAAAAAATCCAACTCCTCACAACTTACTTTGTATTGATGTTGCAATCCGCTGTGAGATGCATAAATCAAAGCCCCTAAAGTTTCCAAATCATTTTTTTCAATGGCTCTTGCAGCTTTTTGAGTACGTTCTATTTCTTGAATCACATACAGTGCTTTTTGGTAATTTTCGGGCGTAATTTTATCCATTACTTTTTCTAAATCTTCTTCTGTTGCTTCACGTAAAGTGTCCACTTTTAATAAGGCTGCTACACTTTCGCAAGCAGAGCGTCTGTCATTATAAGCACTATCAGACAAGCTATGTTTTACGTTGGTGTTGATCAACATCAATTGATGGTCTTTAAAATCAATTTCATAAGGTTTAGATTCAACAGTCCTACAATCTAACAACAAAGCGTTGTTTTGAATACCAAACATACTAGCATATTGATCCATAATACCGCATTTTACACCTACGTAATTGTGTTCTGCTTTTTGGGATATCAGAATCATTTCTTTTTTGGTTAAGCCTAAATCAAACAATTCATTCAAACCAAAAACAACACTGTTTTCTAAAGCTGCTGAAGATGACATGCCTGCTCCTGCTGGAATATTTCCTTTAAAAACGATGTTGAAATCGCCAATTACTTTATTTCTATTCTGAATTTCAGCAACGACTCCAAATACATAATTTTCCCAACTTCCTTCTTTGGATGGTTTTAATTTATCCAACTCAAATTCGATTGTACTGTCTAAATCCAACGCAATTGCAGTAGAATTTCCTGAATTACTTTTTTGAATGGCAGCTGCAATGCCTTTATCAACTGCTGCAGGAAAAACAAATCCGCCATTATAATCAGTATGCTCTCCAATAATATTGATTCTTCCTGGTGAAAAAATTGCAATCGGTTCTGATTTAAAAATCGATTTGAATTTTAAAGTTACTTCATTGATTAATTCCTTACTCATGATGATTATTTTTTAAATGATTGATAAATTCCAAGTGATTTCGTAGGTTTCTGATGGTGCTAAAACCTGTAATCCTATTTGATTGTTAAAACTATTAGAAATCCCAGTCATAGGCTCAATAGCAATCAATGTTTTGTGAGGTGGTGTGTACATTTGTAGATAATTCTGAGCAACATCCGAAGTGATTTTTAGCTGATATTCTGGTGTAATAAATTCAATAGTATCATCATTCATCACAAAACAATCATCTAATTGTTTGTTTTTGATGGTAAAATCTCCTTCGTTTTTAAACGGAATCAATTCTTTCGTAATCAATTTTTCATCAAAAGCCACTTGTTGATGACTATTGAATTTCACAACAGCATCTTGCAAATGATTCGTATAAAAATACGGATGCCAACCAACTGTAAACGGAAATGAAACCTCATCTAAATTGGTTGCTTTGATATGAATTGACAAGCCTTTTTCGGAAAGTGTATAAGTCAATTGTAACTCGTATGTAAAAGGAAATCCTTTTGGTGGATTGTTTTCTTTGTAAGACATTGTTACTGCAGCATTTTCATCAGTAATTTCTTGATTTACAATTGAAAAAGTTTTGTTATAAACCAATCCATGCAAAGCATTAATACCTGCTTGATTGCAATCTAATTGATAATTTTTGCCATCAAATTGATACTTGCCATTTTCAATTCTGCTTACAAAAGGAAATAAAATAGAAGCTGCATACGAATCAGCATATGAAAAATCGTGTACTTCTTTTATGATGGTTTTACCTTCAAAAATTAAGGATGCTATTCTTGCTCCTTCTTGCAAAGAAATGATGACTTTGCTTGTTTTTGAGGCATTTTCTAGAATCAAATGCTCATTATTCTCTACTTTTTGCGAATGAATTGTGTACACGTTAAACTGATTTTCGGATAATTAATTTACTTGGATTTTCTATTTTTTCTTGAGAATTTTCTAAAATCATACTTGCTAATTTTGCGCCCATAAAGCTAAAATCAGTAGAAATAGTAGTGATTCCATCTGCAACTACTTCCTTTAAAAGAGTGTCATTATAAGAAATAATGCCTACATCTTTGGCGATTTCAAGTGATGCTTCTTTGATTTTTTTGATGATTCGAATCAAGTTTTTATCATCCAAAATCACATAGACTTCTCCAATTCTTGGCATGCATTCTTTGAGGCTTGGCAACACAATATAAGACAACTCAAATGCATTGCAAAAAGCCGTAAAACCCTTTAAAATTCCAACTGGCTGACTGTTTTCATCAAACATCAAGACCAATTTCTTATATTTTTTAATGAGAGATAAACCTTCTTGCAAACCTTCATACACATTCTTTTCAAAATTTTGATAAATGGCAGGATATTGCGACAATTGCTCATTGGTTTGATCTAAAATATACACCTTATCAGCTGGCAAACTGCTGATGGCTTTGTGTGTATCATTTAGATTTGCTGGCATTATTACATAATACGTATAATTACCTACATTATTCAAAATCAGATTATTGAACGTATGAATATTAAAATGATGAAAATAAATTTCAACTTGAATATTACTGCTTAATTGCTCTAAAAATGCATTGTACAAATCCTCTTTAAACGAATTTAATTCATCAAACAATACAAAAACTTTTTGCTGAATAAAAACATTTTCGGAAGCCACATAATAGCCTTTTCCTACTACAGAATTGATAATTCCTCTATTTTTCAATTCATTGAAGGCTGTCAAAACTGTATCTCTAGACACGTTGAATCTGTCCTTAATTACATTCAATGAAGGCAATTGATCGTCTTTTTTCAAAGAACCATCTGCAATGGATGATTCTATAGAAGCTACCAATTGTTTGTATTTCGGAATTTTTGATTCGCTATGAAAAGATTGTAAATTCATAAGGCAAATATAAAAATAAATTTGAAATAACCAACTAGTACCCACCAGTTTGTTTTTGATGAAATTTAACTATCCTGTTAAGGATTCATTATTTAACAAAGTCATTGTTTCATTTACAAAGCATTCCTATCTTTACCATCAATGAAAGCAAAATATTCCCAATTTATCAAACAAGAAGCCAAACGTTTGGGTTTTTTAGCTTGCGGAATTGCCAAAGCCGAATTTTTAGAAGCTGAAGCACCTCGTTTGGAAAACTGGTTGCAAAAAGGTTTTCAGGGTGAAATGAAATATATGGAAAATCATTTTGACAAGCGTTTAGACCCACGTTTGTTAGTAGATGATGCAAAATCTGTCATTTCACTTTCCTATAATTACTATCCTGAAAAACAGCAAACTAACGATTCTTATAAAATTGCCAAATATGCATATGGTGAAGATTATCATTTTGTCATCAAAGAAAAATTACGAGAATTGTTAGCAAGCATTCAGCAAGAAATTGGCGAAGTTTCAGGTCGTTGTTTTGTAGATTCAGCCCCAATTTTAGAGCGTGCTTGGGCAGAAAAAGCAGGTTTGGGTTGGAACGGAAAACACAGTTTACTGATTCAAAAACAGCAAGGTTCGTTCTTTTTTTTAGCAGAATTGATTGTTGATTTGGAGTTGGAATACGATCAACCAACCAACACCAATCATTGTGGTTCTTGTACAAAATGTATTGATGCTTGCCCAACTGAGGCTATTTTGCCCAACAATACTATAGATGGCAGTAAATGCATTTCGTACTTTACTATTGAATTGAAAGATAACATTCCAACTGATTTTAAAAATAAAATGGATGATTGGATGTTTGGCTGTGACATTTGCCAAGATGTATGTCCTTGGAATCGATTTTCAACACCACATCAAGAGCCTTTATTTCATCCAAAAGAAGAAATTTTGCAATTCACCAAAAGAGATTGGGAAGAAATTACCGAAGAAACTTTTCAAAAAGTATTTCAAAAATCGGCTGTCAAAAGAACAAAATTTTCAGGTTTGCAGCGAAATATTCAGTTTTTAAAAGATTAATTCTTAGTAGATTCTCTGAGTACTAAATCGGTTTCTAAAATTTCGTCTCTATAAACAATGCTCTTTTTTTCTTTTTTATCTTTTATTTCTTTGTATAAAATTTTAAATGCTTTTTTTCCCATATCAAATCCAGGTTGATTGATGGTTGTAAGTGATGGTGAAATTACTGATGCCATGAACCAATTGCTAAACCCAACTATATTTATTTGCTCAGGAATTTTGATGCCTTGCTTATTGAATTCGGTTATGGCACCAATTGCTACCAAATCAGTGTTGATAAAAATTCCGTCAACATCTTTATGGTCTTGCAACAATTGATTTGCATAAAATTTTCCTTCCTCAAAACTCATGTCATTTAACAAATACACTAAAGAGGAATCATATGAAATATTGTTATCCAACAACGCTTGTTTGTAACCTAAAAAACGGTCAATAGAATTTTGAGGCAATAAAGGCCCTCTAAAATGTGCGATTCTTTTGCAACCGATATCAATCAAATGTTGAGTTGCTTTGTATGCAGCTTTTCGATCATCAATAATTACTTTTGAGCATTTTACCACTTTTGCAATTTTATCAAACATTACCAAAGGCGTATCATTTTCTATAATTTCTGAAAGATGTTTGTAATCTGCAGTGCCATTAGCTAATGAAATTAAGATACCATCCACTCTTTTATTTAAAAGCAATTCTATTTGTTGTTTTTCCAATTCATACGATTCGTTTGATTGCAGCGTAATGACCAAATATCCCTTTTTTTCTGCCTGAGAAATAATACCTTTGATAACGCTCGAAAAAAAATGATGCACAATTTCAGGGATGATTAATCCAATAGTTTTTGATTCTTTTGTTCTTAAATTTACAGCAAATGAATTGGGTTTATAATGCAACATAGAAGCTGTTTCTCTGACTAGTTTTCGAGTTTTTTTACTCACATCAGGATAATCTTTCAATGCTTTTGAAACTGTCGTAATAGAAATATTTAGTTTTTCTGCTATTTGCTTGAGAGTTACCATACTTACCTATAAAATTGAAAATGAATGTGTCCTAAATTATCTGACAAATATAGAAAATTATCTAAATCGAAAACGTTTTCGGCAAATCGAAAACGTTTTCGATTTGACTATTTGTAAAATTAATTATGTTAAAATTTACTTTTACTCAAAATAACACTCAAATAATTATCTAATTTACAATTTAACATGAAAAAACATTTACAAGTAAGGTTTACTGTTTTGATGCTACTACTGCTATCATCAACAGTATTTTTTGCACAATCTACCATCACAGGGATTGTGAAAGACAATAACAATCAGGCAATCCCTGGTGTTAATATTATTTTAAAAGGCACAACTTTGGGAACAACTTCCGATTTTGACGGAAATTACAGCATCCAAAATGTGCCAAATGGCGAGTACACATTGATTGCCTCTTACGTTGGTTATGATAATTTTAAAAAACAAATCAACGTTAACGCAAAAAATATTACAGTTGATATCATCATTAAAGAAAACGCAGAATCTTTGGATGAAATTGTAATTACAGGAGTTGCAAATCCGAAATCAAAAATTGCATCAAGTATTTCTATCACTACAATCAAACCCAGTGTTATTGCGCAATCTGCACCAAGAACTACTGCCGAAATTTTTAGAACTATTCCTGGTATTCGTTCAGAATCATCAGGTGGTGAAGGAAACTCGAACATTGCAGTAAGAGGTGTGCCAGTTTCATCTGGTGGATCAAAATATGTTCAGTTACAAGAAGATGGTTTGCCCGTTTTATTATTTGGTGATATGTCTTTTGCAACTGCCGATATTTTTACAAGATTCGATAATAGTATTGGTCGTATTGAGGCTATTAGAGGTGGTTCTGCTTCTACACTTTCATCAAATTCTCCTGGTGCAATTATCAATTTAATCAGCAAAACTGGAAAACAAGAAGGTGGAACTTTAGGTACTACTTTTGGATTGGATTATGATTCTTTTAGAACTGATTTTGATTATGGAGCTCCTATTGCTGAAGGTTTGTATTTTCATGTTGGTGGTTTTTATAGAGTGGGTGAAGGCATCAGACAAACTGGTTTTACAGCTGACAATGGAGGACAATTTAAATTCAATTTAACCAAAGAATTTAAAAATGGTTATGTAAGATTGTACACGAAATTTTTAAATGACAGAGCAGTTGCGTATTTGCCAATGCCAATTTCAGTTTCTGGCACCAATAGCAATCCCTCTTGGAATAGTTTGCAAAACTTTAGCGCAACAAGAGGTACCTCTCACACACCATTTTTAACTCAAAATGTGGGTCTTGGAGCTAATGGAGCTTTGCGTAGATCAGATGTTTCTGACGGAATGAATCCTATCTCAAAATCGATTGGAATGGAAGCTTCTTTTGATTTGGCTGAAGGATGGAAAATCAATAATAATGGTCGTTTTTCTTTAAATAGCGGAAACTTTGTTTCTCCATTCCCTGCACAAGTTGCAACTGCATCAACCATTGCAAATTCATTTGGAGCGGGTTCTACTTTGCAATTTGCAAATAACGGAGCTGCAGTTTCTGCAAATAGTTTGGTATCAAGAATTCACATGTTTGATGTGGAGTTGAACAACTTCAATAATTTTATGAATGACTTTAAATTGACCAAATCTTTTGATAAAGTTGATCTTACTTTAGGATATTTTAAATCTACACAAAACATTTCTATGTCTTGGTTATGGAATTCTTATTTGCAAGAAGTTAGTGATAGCAATGCACGATTAATCAACGTGTTTGATGCTGCTAACAATCCATTAAGTGAAAACGGATTGTATGCTTATGGCACACCATTTTGGGGGAATTTACATAGAAATTACGACACCAAATACAATGTTTCTGCACCTTATGCAAATGTTTCTATTGAGGCATCAGACAAATTTAATATTGATGCTAGTATTCGTTTTGATAACGGAAAAGTGGATGGTTCGTTTACAGGAGGTTCATCTAGAGAGTTTGATGTAAACAATGATGGCGTAATTTCTGTTCCTGAGCAAAATGTTTTTGCAGTTGACAACGCAAATGTAACTGCTGTAAATTACAATTATAACTATGTTTCTTATTCTTTGGGTTTGAACTATAAATTACAAGACAATCAAGCTATTTTTGGACGTTTGAGTAGAGGTGCTGCTGCAAAAGGAGATCGTATTTTATTCTCAGGATTGGAATACACAAATAGCGACAGAATCAACGCACTCGATTTTATCACACAAGCTGAATTAGGTTACAAAAGAGGTTTCGAAAAAGGAACTTTATATGCTACCTTGTTTTTTGCAAATACCAAAGAAGAAGGTGGTTTTGAAGCAACATCAAACAGTATCATAGAAAATGATTACAAATCTATGGGTGTTGAATTGGAAGGAACATATAAATTTTCTGAAAGATTTGATGTTAGAGGTGGTATAACATACACAAATGCATCAATAGAATCAGGAGCTAACAATGGAAACAAACCAAGAAGACAGCCTGATTTTATCTATAGTTTTATCCCAACTTATGCCTTTGGAAAAACAAATCAAAACACCTTTGGATTGAGTGTAATTGGACAAAGCAAAGCTTTTGCTCAAGACAATAATGAATTGATTATGCCTGGTTTTGCCATCGTAAATAGTTTTGTAAACGTTGGGATTACTAAAAATTTAAACGCAAATCTTTCAATAAACAACTTGTTTGATAGTATTGGAATAACAGAATCTGAAGAAGGAAGCATTGTTGAAAATCAAGTAAACATCATCAGAGCAAGAGCATTGCCTGGACGTTCTATGTCATTAGGTTTAACATACAGTTTTTAAGTAACAAAAAGTCAGTTTTTAAATGTAGTTTTGAATGAAAGTAAGAGTCAGTGAAACTTTTTCACTGACTCACTTTTAAAAAAAACAAAAACTTACAAAACCATGGATACAAAACCAAGACTTTCTTTCTGGCAAATTTTCAACATGAATGTGGGATTCTTGGGAATTCAATTCAGTTTTGGTTTACAGCAAACAGCCATCAATCCTATCTTTTCTTTTTTAGGAGCACATCCTGAAGATTTACCACTATTGAATCTTGCAGGTCCAGTAACAGGATTAATTATTCAACCAATTATTGGTGCCATTTCCGACAAAACTTGGTCACCACGTTTTGGCAGAAGAAAACCGTTCTTTTTGATTGGCGCACTTTTAGGTAGTTTATGCTTATTTGCCTTTCCTTACAGCCCAACTTTATGGTTTGCAGTAGGATTATTATGGATTTTGGATGTTGGAAACAACATGGCAATGGAACCTTATCGTGCATTTGTGGGCGATAAATTACCCAATAACCAATTGAGTTTTGGATATCAAATGCAAAGCTTGTTTGTAGGTGCAGGAATTGTATTGGCAAATGCCTCTATTTTCATTTTTCAAGATTGGTTTTCAACGCCAAATACTATTGATGATTCTCTGAATACCATTCCAACTTGGTTGTATTATTCCTTTTTTTTAGGTGCAATTTTGTCGATTGCAACCATTGCTTGGTCTGTTTTAAAAACTCCAGAAATTCCACCATCAACTGAAGAATTGGAAGAAATCAACCATCATAAATCATTGCCACTTTTTGATCGCATAAAAAAACCTTTTCAAGAAATTACAAAAGCCATCAAAGACATGCCAAAATTTATGTGGAAATTGGCAAGTGTGTATCTTTTTCAATGGTATGCATTGTTTATTTATTGGCAATTTATTTCGCCAATGTTTCAAGAAAGTTTAGGTTTTGACAAATCAGAAGCTTTAAGTCAAGCTGCAAAAATGAATACTACTTATAACATTTCAACCATTTTATTTGCATTGGCTTTGGTTCCTTTAGCACTCAAATGGGGAGGAAAAAAAGTGTACATCATTAGTTTGTTTTTAACAGCTTTTGCTATACTTTCTATTCCTTTTATCAAAGATCCAATCTTAGTTTTAGTGACCATGATTTTATTCGGAATTGGCTGGGCAGCAATGATGGGAATTCCATATTCTATGGTTTCGAAAATTGTTCCTCAAAAAAGAAGAGGCGTTTATATGGGAATTTTAAACATGATGATTGTTATTCCTATGGGAATTCAAACTATAACTTTTGGACCAATTGTAAAAAATATATTAAACAATAGCGCTGTAAATGCCATTTTATTAGGGGGCGTATTTTTCGTAATTGCAGGTCTTTTAGCCTTGCGTTTGAAAGAACCTGTTGCCGAAAATTAAAAAAATAATTACATTGATTAGTACTACAAAACAAATTGACATTCTTTGTGTTGGTGAAATCTTAATCGATTTTATTGGACATCAACAGGATGTTTTGATCAATAACACAAGAGACTATCACCGATATTTAGGTGGTTCACCAACCAATGTTGCCATCAATACTGCCAGACTTGGTTTACATCCAATGCTAATTTCAACCATTGGAAATGATGGTTTTGGTGAATATGTTATCAAAAAACTTAGGGAAGTAAATGTTTCCGTTGACGGAATTAAAAAAATAAACCATCAACCAACAAGTGTAATTTTTGTATCAAAATCAAAAGGAACTCCAGATTTTATTCCTTTTCGTGCAGCAGATTTTTGCATCACAGAAAACCAAATTCCGACTGAAATCCTTCAAAAATCAAAAATATTTCATACTACTTGCTTTGCATTGAGTAAAAAACCTGCACAAACAACCATTCTAAAAAAAGCCAAAGAAGCCTTTGAAATTGGCTGCAAACTGAGCATTGACATCAATTATTCAGAAAAATTATGGGAAAGTCAAGCTGAAGCACTGAGCATTATTGAGTCGTATTGTAAATATAATCCCCTTATTAAAATTAGCGAAGATGATATGTTTCGTTTGTTTGAAAAACAATTGCCACATGAAACTATTTTCAAGTATTTTCATGATTTAAATGTGGAAACTGTTTGTTTAACTTTAGGTCAAAATGGCGTTAAATTATCGCAAAAAAACAAACCAATCATCTCATTACCCGCTATAAAAGTCGAAAAAGTATTAGATACAACTGGTGCAGGTGATGCTTTTTGGTCAGGATTTTTATTTGCTTACATCAACCAAAAACCCATTGAAGAATGTCTTCAAGTTGCTTTAAAATTAGCAGCTTTAAAATTGCAAAATGTAGGGAGATTGCCAGACAATATCAATATTCTTTCAAAACTTTTATAACTATATTTCTAAAATATGATACACCAACATCACATAGAATCCATTCCAAATGGTGTCATGTTCAATGCATATCCTGATAGTATTGGTCATAGATTAAGCGATACTATTAAAATGTTTCAACTGCCAGATTTCAAAGAGGTGTTTTCTTTATTTTACATTTTGCCCACATTTTTTAACAGTGATTTGGATAGGGGTTTTTCAATTATTGATTACAATTTGAATCCTGATTTGGTTTCTGAACAAGATTTAAAAGCCCTGCAAGAACTGAATATCATGCTAAAGTTTGATATTGTTTTAAATCATTTGTCTGTTGCCTCGCCTCAATTTCAAGACTTATTACAAAATGGTGAACACTCTAAATTCAAAGATTTTTTCATCAATTGGAATAGCTTTTGGGAAGGAAAAGGAATTAAAAATGAAGATGGAATTATTGTTCCAGAAGAAAGCTATCTCAAAAAATTATTCATGAGAAAATCGGGTCTTCCCATTTTAAAAGTCCCATTTCCTGATGGATCTGAACAACCATATTGGAATACTTTTTACCAAGAAATTCAATACCAAAAAATTACTATTGACGATTTAAAACATCTTAAAGAATTGGATGTTAAAAATGCAGTATCACTCTGTGTAAAAGTGAATCAACTTATTGAAAATAAGCAAGATATAACTACTTTTGATTTCAACGAATTTAATGATTACAAGACCCAAATTTTACAAATCATTCATCAAAAAAGAACCTTTTTAGGGCAAATGGATGTCAATGCAAAATCCGAATTGGTTTGGGATTTTTACGAAAAAACTTTAGCAAAAGTTGCCAACTTTGGATGCAAAATTTTACGTTTAGATGCTTTTGCTTATTTGCACAAAGAAATAGGACAATCAAACTTTTTCAATAAACCTGGCACTTGGAATTATCTTGAGAGAATAAAAAAGATTGCTGCCAAAAACAATCTGACTGTTTTACCAGAAATTCATGCAGAATATGGATTGAATTTGCATGATGAAGTTGCCAAAGAAGGATATCAAATTTACGATTTCTTTTTACCTGGTTTAATGATTCATACTTTAGAAAAAGGATCAAATAAAGCTCTTTTAAAATGGGCTGCAGAAATTATTGAAAAAGGCTATAAAACAGTAAACATGCTGGGTTGTCATGACGGAATTCCTGTGCTAGATTTAAAAGGAAAAGAGGCAAATGGCAAGTATAATAAGGGTTTGTTGGCAGATGAAGAAATTGAATTTGTAATGGAAACGATCTTACAAAGAGGTGGAAAAGTCAAAAATTTATACGACGCAGCTGGAAATAAAATTTCATATTATCAAATAAATGCTACTTTTTTCAGTGCACTTGGCGAAAATGAAGACAAATTAGTGTTGGCAAGAGCCTTGCAACTCTTTATGCCTGGCATTCCACAAGTCTGGTATTTGGATTTGTTTGCAGGAAAAAACAACTACGAAGCTGCTAATAAAGGCGGATCAAGTTCTCACAAAGAAATTAACAGAACTACACTTAGTTTATCAGAAATTGAAAACGGATTGAAAAGAGAAGTGGTCACAAAACAGCTTCAATTAATGCGATTGCGAAATACTTCCAAAGCGTTTTCAGGAAAAATGACCGTTCATAATTCAAAAGAAAATGAAATTTACATTTCTTGGACAAATGAAAATTGTATTGCAAAACTCCAGGCAAACCTTAGTGATTTTTCATTTAGAATTTCACATTCTGAAAATAATATTTCTACAGAGTTGATTTTTTAAATCTAAAATATTCCTTAATAAAACCCTTTAAAAGAATACCAACTTCGCTTTGCTCTTTCGTTGAAAACCCTATATTTGTAAGCCTAAATAAGCAAACAACGATTTTATGAGCGATTCAAGAAAAAGACACGAAGCGTTATTGTATCATGCAAAACCAAAACCAGGAAAAATTGAAGTAGTTCCTACTAAAAAATATGCTACACAACACGATTTGGCTTTGGCATATTCTCCAGGTGTTGCTGAGCCGTGTTTAGAAATTGCCAAAGACAAAAACAATTCTTACAAATATACTTCCAAAGGAAATTTGGTTGCCGTAATTTCTAATGGTACAGCTGTTTTAGGTTTGGGTGATATTGGTCCTGATGCTTCAAAACCTGTGATGGAAGGAAAAGGAGTTTTATTCAAGATTTTTGCTGACATTGATGTGTTTGATATCGAAGTAAATGAAACTGATGTTGATAAATTTATTCAAATTGTTAAGGCAATTGCACCAACTTTTGGGGGTATCAATTTAGAAGACATCAAAGCACCAGAAGCTTTTGAAATTGAGCGTAGATTGAAAGCAGAATTAGACATTCCTGTGATGCATGATGATCAACACGGAACTGCCATTATCTCAGCAGCAGCTTTAAAGAATGCCATCGAAATTGCCAATAAAGATTTTTCAAAAGTAAAAATTGTAGTAAATGGTGCTGGAGCTGCAGCCATTTCTTGTACACGTTTGTATTTGAGATTGGGAGCAAAAACCGAAAATATTGTAATGTGTGATAGCAAAGGAGTTATCAGAAAAGACCGTGAGAATTTAACTTTAGAAAAAGCAGAATTTGCTACTTCACAAGATTTACATACTTTAGAAGAGGCCATGCAGAATGCCGATGTTTTTATAGGCCTTTCGCAAGGAAATGTAGTGACTCCAGAAATGTTGCTTTCCATGGCAAAAAATCCGATTGTATTTGCAATGGCAAATCCAGTTCCAGAGATTAATTACGATTTGGCGATTGCTACCAGAAAAGACATCATCATGGCTACAGGTCGTTCTGACCATCCTAACCAAGTAAATAATGTATTGGGTTTTCCATTTATTTTTAGAGGTGCTTTGGATGTGAGAGCAACCAAAATCAACGAAGAAATGAAAATGGCAGCTGTGCATGCTTTGGCAGATTTGGCTAAAAAATCGGTTCCAGAGCAAGTAAATATTGTGTATGATGAAGTGAGTTTATCTTTCGGGAAAGAATACATCATTCCAAAACCTTTTGACCCACGTTTGATTTACGAAATTCCACCAGCAATTGCCAAAGCAGCCATTGAATCAGGAGTTGCGTTAGAACCAATTACAGATTGGGAAAAATATCGCGAAGAATTAATGGAACGTTCTGGATCAGGAAGAAAAGAAATCAGAATGATTCACAACCGTGCAAAAAGCAATATCAAACGTATTGTTTTTGCAGAAGCTGATTATTTAGATGTACTAAAAGCTGCGCAAAGAGTTCATGATGAAAAAATTGGATTGCCAATTTTATTAGGAAGAAAAGAAGTGATTTTGGCATTGAAAGAAGAAATTGGTTTTACTGCTGATGTGCCAATTCTAGATCCGAAAACAGATGAAGAAGATGACCGCAGAAATCGTTATGGAGAAGCATATTGGAAAAGTCGTCAACGAAAAGGAAGAACCTTAACAGAAGCTAAAAAATTAATGCGCGAACGCAATTATTTTGCTGCAATGATGGTGAACGAAAACGAAGCTGATGCACTAATTACTGGATATTCAAGACCTTACCCAAGTGTTGTAAGACCCATTTTAGAGTTGATTGAAAAAGACAGAGGTATATCAAGAGTCGCTGCTTGTAATTTGATGATAACCAAACAAGGTCCGTTGTTTTTGGCTGATACAACCATCAACATCAACCCAACTGCGAAAGATTTGATAAAAATTACGCAAATGACATCCAATTTGGTAAAAATGTTTGGTATGAAACCTAATGTTGCTATGGTGTCATTCTCAAACTTTGGTTCTTCGAAATCAGAGAGTTCTCAAAAAATTAGTGAAGCAGTTGCTTACATTCACAGAAATTATCCTAATGCGGTAGTTGACGGTGAAATTCAATCAGATTTTGCATTGAATCCTGAATTATTAGCCAAAGAATTTCCGTTTTCTAAATTGAATGGTAAAAAAGTAAATGTGTTGATTTTTCCAAATTTAGAAGCTGCAAATATTACCTACAAATTGTTCAAAGAAGTGCATGGTGCAGATTCTATTGGACCTGTTATTTTAGGATTGAGCAAACCTGTACACGTTTTACAATTAGGTGCAAGCGTAGATGAAATGGTAAATATGGCAGCTTTAGCAGCTGTTGATGCACAACAACGCGAAAAGAACAAATAATTTACTACATTAGGCGCTGAAAAAGAAAGTATGATAACACAAATTAGGGGACGTTTAGTTGAAAAAAATCCAACAGAAGTAGTGGTGGATTGTAATGGTGTTGGCTATTTGTTACACATTTCGTTGAATACTTTTGCAGCTTTACCTTCAGATGAAAATATAACGCTATATGCGCATTTGGTAGTTAGAGAAGATGCCCATATTTTGTATGGATTTGCTACCAAAACAGAAAGAGAAGTGTTTAAATTATTGATATCTGTTTCTGGTGTAGGACCAAGCATTGCAAGGACTATGTTATCATCAATGACTGCAGATGAAATTCAACATGCTATTGCCTCTGGACAAGTGCAAATCATACAATCTGTAAAAGGAATTGGCGCTAAAACAGCCCAAAGAGTTTTGGTAGATTTGAAAGATAAAATCCTGAAAACCTTTGATATGGATCAAGTTTCTTCCCCTACAAACAATACCAACAAAGATGAAGCGTTATCTGCTTTAGAAGTTTTAGGATTCCAAAGAAAGCAATCCGAAAAAATTGTCAATAGCATTGCAAAAGAACATCCTGATGCAAGCATCGAAAAAATCATTAAACTCGCTTTAAAAAATCTATAATCAATTGATTAAAGTTTTGAAAAAAATATTTTTAACCACTCTTTTTACTTTTTTAGTAAGCAATCTTGCACACGCTCAAACGAGTTCAACTAAGGATTCTACGAATGTTAAAAAAGATACCATTCCATTAAAATACGATTTCAAATACACCCAAAAAGGCGGACTTTTCTTAGATGATTTAGCAAAAAAAGTAGTCATTTTTGACAAAGCATTGGATAAATATGTAATCGTTGAAAAAATAGGAGATTATTATACAAAAACTCCCATTTTCTTAACAAGAAAAGAATACGAACAATATCGCTTAAAACGAGATATGTTGCAGTATTTCAAAGACAAAGTGGGCGCAACAAATAGCAAACGAAAAGGTGCTTTAGAGGCTCAAAAAGATTTATTGCCAGATTATTATGTAAATTCGAAATTCTTTGAAACGATTTTTGGAGGAAATACCATCAAATTTACACCTTCAGGAAACTTGAATTTGAAACTGGGTTTTATCTATCAAAATACCGAAAATCCTCAAATTTCAGAAGAAAACAGACGTAGTTTTACCTTCGATTTTGATCAACAAATCAATGCAAGTTTGCGTGCAAAAGTTGGTGAACGTTTAGAGTTTACAGCCAATTATGACACACAAGCTACGTTTGATTTTCAAAATTTAATCAAATTAGATTACACACCAACTGAAGACGATATCATTCAAGGTATTGAAATCGGAAACGTTTCTATGACTATCAAAAACTCATTGATCAATGGCGCTCAAACCTTGTTTGGAGTAAAAACCAAATTGCAATTTGGAAAAACTACAGTTACTGGTGTTTTTTCTCAACAAAACTCAGAAAGTAGAAATATCATTGCAGAAGCTGGAGCTTCTATTCAACCTTTTGAGTTGAGAGCAACAGATTATGACAACGATCGTCACTTTTTCTTATCGCAGTTTTTTATTGATAATTACGAAAATTCGTTGAAAAATTATCCTTTAGTAAGCAGTCAAGTAAACATCACTCGAATTGAAGTTTGGATTACCAACA
The DNA here is from genome assembly GCF_038024125.1 of Polaribacter gangjinensis. Taxonomy (NCBI): domain Bacteria; kingdom Pseudomonadati; phylum Bacteroidota; class Flavobacteriia; order Flavobacteriales; family Flavobacteriaceae; genus Polaribacter; species Polaribacter gangjinensis. The sequence continues at coordinate 2,384,723 of NZ_CP150662.1, read as the reverse complement.
GAAATGCTGCCACAGATGATTTTAGAAGTATAGTTGCCTTTGCTGACATGGGTGAATTAAACAATCCAAATTCTAATTACCGAAATTTAGTAGATGATTCAGGCACTGTATTACCTGCAAATGCTGTGAGTATAAATTCAAACGGACAAGTACTTTACATCCCTCAAAACGAAGCAAATAATATTTATGATCCAACAGTTTTAGCAGGCATTAGAGATATTTCTTCTGTTGATAATACGTTGATTTCTAGGTTTCAAATGGATCAAGGAACAGATTATTCCATTTTAGAAAATGCCAGAAGATTGACCGCAAATGAATATACATTGCATCCGCAATTGGGTTATATTTCATTGAACAGACGTTTGAATGATGGTGAAGTTTTAGCAGTTGCTTACGAATATACTGTAGCTGGAAGTGTGAATGGAAGTACAAAAAGATCTTTTAAAGTAGGAGAATTTTCGAATGACGGAATTCAAGCTCCTCAAAATTTAGCAGTAAAATTATTACGTTCAGAAATCTTACAAACCTTTCGCAGAAATACAATTACCAATCAAGATGAATCTTTCCCAACATGGCGTTTGATGATGAAAAATATCTATGCTTTGGGCGCATTTCCGCTGACACAAGATGGCTTCAGATTTGAAATTCAATATAGAGATGATGATACCGGAATTCCGTCAAACACATTGCAAAATGCACAAACAGCAGGCATTCCAAATCTTCCATTAATTCAATTATTAGATTTGGATCAATTAGATCAAAGTCAGTTTAGAACTGCTGACGGATTTTTTGATTATGTTGAAGGAATTACTGTAAATTCACAAAATGGCTACGTGATTTTCCCAACAGCAGAACCTTTTGGAAATGGTTTAGAAAACGATTTGACAAATCCTGCTGATGCTCGATTTTTATTCAAAGAATTGTATTTGAATACCAAAATAAACATCCAAAATAATTTTCAAAATAAGGACAAATATTTCTTAAAAGGATATTTTAAATCAGACAATGCAGGAGGTATTCCAATTGGTGCTTTCAACGTTCCTCAAGGTTCTGTAAAAGTAACTGCTGGTGGAAGGCAATTAGTGGAAGGTGTTGATTTTGTGGTAGATTATCAATTAGGAAGAGTGCAGATTTTAGATCCAGGATTGCAAGCCTCTGGAACACCCATCAACATTTCCACAGAAAATAATGCAGTGTTCAATCAACAACGAAAAACCTTTATGGGAATTGATGTTGAACATCGTTTTTCTGAAAATTTTACTCTTGGAGGAACCATCTTAAATGTGATGGAAAGACCGCTCACACCAAAAATAAATTTTGGTTCAGAACCTATAGACAATACCATGTTTGGTTTGAATGTTGATTTTTCAACAGAAGTTCCGTATTTCACAAAATTGGCAAACAAATTACCTTTTGTAGATACTGATGCGCCATCAAACTTATCTGTAAGAGCAGATTTTGCCTATTTATTGCCTGGATCACCCAAAGGAATTGATGTTACTGGAGCTGCAACAACCTATATTGATGATTTTGAAGCTTCTCAAATTCCTATCAGTTTGATTTCTCCTTTAGATTGGTATGAAGCAAGTACACCTCGTTTTTTTAACGGATTTAATGGCGATCAAAGTGATTTATCTTACAATTACAAACGTGGAAAGTTGGCTTGGTATAGTATTGATCAAATTTTTTATGGAATTGGACAAACACCTGCAAGTGTTGATGCTGACGAACTTTCGAGAGCAGAAACTAGACAAATCAATTTCAGAGAATTATTCCCAAATCAACAGTTAGATATTACTCAAAATGCACAAATCAGAACCTTAGATTTGGCATATTTTCCCGAAGAAAGAGGTTCTTATAACTTTAATCCAAATGCAACTATTGTAAACGGAGTTGCCAAATTGCCAAATCCTGAAACGAATTGGGGTGGAATTATGCGTGCCTTGAACACCAATAATTTTGATCAAGCAAACGTAGAATACATTCAATTTTGGGTGATGGATCCATATCAAAATTATTCTATTACCACTGAAGAAGGTTTACCAGTTGATGTTAATCCGAATGATATTTCAAATCAAGTTGGAGATTTGTATATCAATTTAGGTAATATTTCTGAAGACATTTTAAGAGACAATCGCAAAATGTTTGAGAACGGTTTGCCTGCTGACGGATTGAAAATTGATGGCAACAACATCAACAAAACAACTTGGGGTGATGTGCCAAGAAATCCATCCATCATTTATGCTTTTAACGAAGAAGATATTGCCAGAACAAATCAAGATTTAGGTTTTGACGGATTGAATGACACTGAAGAAAAAGCGTTACCGGGAATTGGCATTTACAGTTCTTTAGACGATCCTGCAGCAGATAATTTTTCATTTTTTAGAGGAACGCAGTTGGATGCTTTGAATGCTTCCATCATCAGACGTTACAAAGATTTTAACAATACACAAGGAAATTCACCAACGTTAAATCAGTCTACTGAACCCTTCCCTACTTCATCAACAACCTATCCTGATGTAGAAGACATCAACAGAGATCAAACCATGAATACTGTTGAAAGTTATTTTGAATACAAAATTTCGATGAACAGAAATGATTTGGTAAAAGGAAGAAATTTTATTGTTGATGAAAAAACAACTTCAGTTACCCTTGAAAATGGAAACAGACAAGAAACAAAATGGTATCAATTTCGAGTGCCAATCAGAAGTGGAACACCTGTAAATGGTATCACTGATTTCAATAGTATTCGATTCATCAGAATGTTCTTAACCAATTTTAAAATGCCTGTTGTATTGCGTTTTGGAGAATTGGATTTGGTTCGTGGTGATTGGAGACGTTATGTTAGAACCCTCAATCCAACCATCAATCCTGATAGAGATTTGAATCAAACAGAATTGGAAGGTTTTGAAGTGGGTGTTGTAAGTATTGAACAAAATAATGGAAGTTACATTCAACCTCCAGGAATTGAAAGAGAACGTTTGCAAGGAACAACTACTGTTCAGTTACAAAACGAACAATCTGTAACGCTAAAAGTTACCAATTTAGAGCCTAACAATACAAGAGCAATTTATAAAAATATCAGTGTTGATTTGCGTCGTTTTAAAAACCTACAAATGTTTATGCACTTGCAAGGTGATGAAGGTTTTGCGGCTGTAATTCGTTTAGGAACAGATTTAGCAGAAAACTTTTATGAACTAGAATTGCCCTTAACTGTCAGTAGTGGAGGCAATAGCCAATTAGATATTTGGCCCGAAGAAAATAATTTAGATGCCTTTTTAGAAACCTTTGGAAAGGTAAAATTAGAAAGAGATGCCATTGGAGCTCCTATAAACGAAGTATATACGTCTTCAACGCAAAGTGCCAATCTTCCCTATAAAATCAGTGTGAAAGGAAATCCGACGTTAGCACAATTAAGAACGATTATGTTGGGTTTAAAAAACACTGGTGTTACTAATAAAACAGGAGAAGTTTGGTTCAACGAATTGCGTTCTTCTGGTTTTGACAACAAAGCAGGTTGGGCTGCAGTCATCAATGCTGATGCAAATTTTGCTGATGTTGCGAATGTTTCTGTATCTGGAAGTATCAAAACAATTGGTTTTGGAAATGTAGAAGATCGCATCAATCAACGAAGTTTAGATGAAACAAAACAATATGATGTTGCAACGACCATCAACCTTGGAAAAGTGTTAACTCCCGAAAAATGGGGCATTCAATTGCCAATGAGTTACAGTGTTGGCGAGCGCTTTATTGATCCAAAATTTGATCCTCAATACCAAGATGTGTTATTAGCTGACGCTATTGACCAAAATCCAAATAGTGAATTTTCGAGAGATTATACCAAAAGAACCAGCATCAGTTTTATCAATGTAAAGAAGAATCGAAATCCGAATTCAACCAAAAAACCAAAGTTTTATGATGTGGAGAATTTGGCAGTTTCATATTCACAAAACAGTGAATTTCACAGAGATTATAATGTGCAAAAATATGTCAATGAAAATGTGGCAGCTTCAGCAGCATATAATTTTAATTTCGATTCAAAACCGATTGAATTTTTCAAAAATAATGACTCCATTTTTAGAAGTAAATATCTAAAGTTTTTGAAAGATTTAAATTTTAATCCAATTCCTAAAACAATTGCTATCAACTCTAGAATCAATAGAAGTTATAACGAACAGCAATCACGAAATTTAGTTCCAGGATTGTCTGAACAACCAGAATTAATCCAACGTAGATTTTTGTTTGATTGGGATTATACCATTGGTTTTGATTTGACAAAATCATTACAATTGAATTTCAATGCGACCAATAATTACATTTACGATGCTTTTGGAAGTGGTGAACAATTGCAAATTTTCGATAATTTCTTCAACACAGGAAGACCAAATCATTATCATCAAAAGTTGAATGCGACTTATAATATTCCTTTAGATAAATTCCCGTTTTTAGATTTTATAAAAGCTGATTATGGCTATTCAGCTGATTTTGATTGGCAAGTTTCTTCGCAAGATCAAACGATTTTAGAACAAGTTGGAAATGTAATTCAAAATGCAAACACGCATAATATCAATACCGATTTTTCATTTGATAAAATATACAAAAGCCTAAACTTTGAAAGATTGTTATTGACAAAAGCGCAACGTAAAAATGCCAAAGACAAAAATATTCGCATCAATCCTCCAAAAAAACTCTCATTCGGAAAACAGTTTTTAAAAGGAACGTTTGATGTGTTAACTTCTGTGAAGAAAGCAACCATCAGTTATACCGAAAATAACGGACAATTTTTACAAGGATATAACCAACCTATAGGATTTTTAGGTGGAGCACCAACAGCATTTGCTTTCGGAAGTCAAGTAGATATTAGAAACAAAGCCCTAGAAAATGGTTGGTTAGTAACTAGAGTTGATGGTGCAGAATATTTTAATAAAACCTACAGCAGAACGCAATACAACAAATTAGATTATACATTCATTGTAAAACCTTTCAATGATTTGGATATTGATGTACGTGGAAATAAAATTCAAACTACAGATATTTCTCAGCAAATCGATTTGATTGAAGGAAGAAATACTTTTGAAGATACGCCAATTTTTGAAAATGGAAATTTCAGCACCAGTTTCTCTATGTTATCAACCGCATTTTCTAATGGAGATGCTCTATTTCAAAGAATGAAAGATTACAGAAGTATCATTGCAAATAGATTGGCATCAGAGACTGGCGCACCAATTGCAGGTTTTGGAGCAAATAGTCAACAAGTAATGCTTCCTGCATTTATTGCAGCGTATTCTGGAAAAAGTCCCACAAAAGTAAACACAGGATTGTTTAAAAATATTCCCATTCCTAATTGGACATTGCGTTACAATGGATTGATGAAAATGAACTGGTTTAAAAAGAATTTTTCATCATTTGTAGTTTCACATGGTTACAAATCCTCTTATACAATTTCAAGTTTTACAAACAATTTACAATTTGATGCAAATAATCCGTATGCAACTACAAACGCTGCAGGAAATTATGAATCACAAAGATTGGTGGCAAGTGCAACTTTGGTTGATGAATTTTCGCCATTGGTAAGAATTGATATGAAAATGAAAAACTCTTTTTCGTTTAGAGGTGAAGTTAAAAGCGACAGAACTTTAACCATGAATTTTAATAATAGTACCCTCACTGATATTGACGGAATTGAATATGTAATAGGATTGGGTTATGTGTTTAAAGACGTTAAAATGAATTCGCGTTTTACAGGGAAAAAAGTAGAAATGAAAGGAGATATCAATGTAAGGGCAGATATTTCTTTGAGAGATAATTTAACCCAAATTCGTTATGTTGATGAAGATAATACACAAATTAGTGGTGGTCAAAGATTATTTTCTATTAAATTTACAGCCGATTACAGACTGAGTGCAAACCTGACTGCTTCATTCTATTACAATCATCAATCTTCAAGATATGCTATCTCAACAACTTTTCCGAGACAAGCTATCAATGCAGGATTTAATATTATTTATAACTTAGGAGGAAATTAAAAATTAATTTAGTTAGTAAAAATGAATATACCAAGTAACTTAAAGTACACAAAAGATCACGAGTGGATTAAAATTGATGGCGAAACTGCAACTGTAGGAATTACTGATTTTGCACAAGGAGAATTAGGAGACATCGTTTATGTTGATGTAGATACCTTAGATGATACCGTTGAAGAAGGTGCCGTTTTTGGATCTGTTGAAGCTGTAAAAACAGTTTCTGATTTATTTATGCCATTAACAGGAGAAGTAATTGAATTTAATGAAGCATTAGAAGACGAGCCAGAATTGGTAAATTCAGACCCATATGGAAAAGGATGGATGATAAAAGTTGCCATTGCTGATAGCTCACAAATAGAAAATTTATTAGATGCTGAGGCGTATCAAAAACTTATTAAAGGATAAATTACTTTTAATTGCAATTGTAATTACAATTGTTGTTTTAGGATTAAGTCTCATAAAAATGCCAGAAACTGGAGTGACAGTTGCAAATATTGATAAAGTATATCATAGTTTTGCATACTTTACATTAACCATAGTTTGGCTACTGAGTTTTTATAAAACTCCACAAAAAAAACACCTAGTTACGCTGAGTTGTATTTTTTTTGGCATTATTATTGAAGTTTTACAAACAGTGTTAACTAATTACAGAACTGGTGATATTTTAGATGTTTTCGCAAATTCACTAGGAAGTTTGTTAGCTCTTTTTGTATTTAGCATGATTTTTAAAAAAAAACAGATTAATTAACAATTGGGCTTGTAATTAACACAATAATTTAATTAAATTAGCAACCTATTAAAAACGTTTAACCATGGAAATCAAAAAAAGTCCAAAATCGAATTTAGAAAATTTCAGCAAAATTTTTATGCAGATTGGTTTGGTGCTGGCATTATTTGTTACCTACGTAGCAATTGAACAAAAAACATATGACAAAGTCTATGGTGATTTAGGGACTGTCAATATGAATGCAGAAATGGAAGAAGAAATTCCAATTACAGAAAGAGTTGAACCAGATCAACCAAAAACTCCACCACCACCAACTCCAGATAAAATCGAAATTGTTGAGGATAAAAAGGAAATTGAAGAAACAGTAATTGAATCAACAGAAACTGATGAGACAAAGAAAGTAGTAGTTTCAGAAATCGTTGAAGTTAAAGAAGTTGAGGAAGTAGTAGAAGACGTAAACTTCATGATTATAGAAGATGTACCTACTTTTCCAGGTTGTTCAGGAAATAACGAAGAAAGAAAAGCTTGTTTTAGCCAAATGGTACAAAAACACTTTGTTAGAAAATTCAATGCTGATTTACCCAATGAGTTAGGTTTATCTCCAGGTAAGAAAAAAGTATTTATTGGATTTAAAATTGACAAAAACGGAAATATTGTTGATATTCAAGTGAAAGCTCCGCATCCAAAAATTAAGGATGAAGTTGATAAAGTAATGGAGCAATTGCCTAAAATGAAACCAGGAAAACAACGTGGAAAACCAGTAGGTGTTAAATATAGTATCCCATTTACTTTGGTTGTAGAATAAAACCTAATTAAAGAAGAAATAAATAAAAACCGTTAAGATTATTTTTAACGGTTTTTTTTAGTAGTATTATTAAGATAATTAGGAAACTTTATAAACTAATGATAAATTGAGTTCTTAATAAATTTAAATTTCTTCTAAAATAAAGCTAATTATTGAAAGTAATTCTCATCAAAAGGAAATCTAATACTGAAAATTAAACACCTCAAAAAATCTATAAAAAAACCTTTTAAATGAAGATTTACACGATCTAATGTTCGTAGTTTTCCTTACAATAAAAAAACTTATTAAATGAAGATAAAGGCAATAAAAAAACCTCTAAGATTTTTACTTAGAGGTTTTTCGAATGCTAGAAAATTTTTTTTAATTATTCTATTACTTATTACTGAAAGCAACTTTAGATTCATTTTTCCAAACATTCACTGATGCAATTGCATTGTCTTGGTAGTTAATTTCTTTAAGAGATTCATCTGCCCAAACAAACCATTTACCTACTTTTTTTCCTTCTTTGTAGTATGCTAACTGAACTTTGTTTCCGGATTTATCGAAACGAACCCACTCTCCAGTTAATTTTTTATCCTTGAAAAAACCTTGTGTTTTAATAGAACCATCTTCGTAATAATAAGTCGCTTTCACTAAGTCTCCTTCAGCACTAAAAGTTGGTTGTTTTTCTTGAGAAAATCCTAAAGTTACCAAACCTAGCATACAAATTGTGATCATTGTTTTCATATCGAATAAATTTAAGATTAACATTACATTTACAAATGTACATAATTTGTAACATTTAAACAACATTTTGATAACATTAAATTAACATTGGAGTAAAATTTAACATACAATATCATTTATCAATTGAACAAATCATCACGAAATAAATAGATAAATGATTTATAATCTGATTTTTATTGTAATAAATCCGTACTTATTTACGAAATTCGCTTTTACAAAAATCAATCAATTTCAACCAACAAATTAAAATTAAAACCATGAATACCTATCATTTTTTATCAATCGGACTTGTTGCCATCATACATTCTTATATTATGCACATAGAAATGGTATTGTGGACAACAGAAAAAGGAATAAAAATATTTGGTTTAAAAAGTAAACAATTTGCTGAAGAAACTAAGGTTTTAGCTGCAAATCAAGGCTTATATAATGGTTTTTTGGCTGTAGGGTTATTTTGGTCTGTGTTACTAAAAAATAAAGAAATTGCACTCTTCTTTTTGAGTTGTGTTTTAATAGCAGGAATTTACGGAGCCTTTTCCACAAAAAAAATCAAAATCTTTTACATTCAGTCTATTCCTGCAATTATTGCAATCTTAATTTGCGTATTTTTATAAATAAAGATTTTATAAAAGTAAAAATTTTAGTAATTTACAAATTCACTGAAAATTATTAAAAATGGTAGATTATTTACAAAAAACAAAAGACTTACTTTTCGAATTTGCACCAAGTGTTATCACTGCATTGTTAATTTTAATTATAGGGTTATTCCTAATAAAATTAGTACTTAATTCGACAAAAAAAGTAATGAAAAAAAGAAATGTGGATGTCACATTGCAAAAATTTTCCTTAAACTTAGTCAGTTGGATATTAAAAATACTTTTATTCATTACTGTCATCTCTAAATTAGGAATTGCTACAACTTCATTTGCAGCAATTATTGCAGCTGCTGGTTTGGCAATAGGCTTAGCATTGCAGGGTTCACTAGGAAATTTTGCAGGAGGAGTTTTAATTATGATTTTTAAACCCTTTAAAATTGGAGATTTGATTGAAGCGCAAGGCGAAATGGGTGTTGTGAAAGAAATAGAAATATTCACCACTAAATTAACTGGACTATCAAATAAAGAAATTATCATTCCAAATGGTTCATTATCCAATGGAAATATTGTCAATTATTCAACAGAAGGCACAAGACGTGTTGATTTGGTTATTGGAGTTTCATATGATGCTGACATTAAAAAAACAAAAGAAATTTTAATGGATGTAGTAACATCACATCCAAAGGTTTTGCAAGATCCTGCGCCATTAGTTGCTGTTTTAGCGTTGGCAGATAGTTCTGTAAATTTTGCTGTAAGGCCTTGGTGCAATTCTGAAGATTATTGGACAGTTTATTTTGATATTACTGAAAAAGCAAAATTAGCGCTAGATGAAGCTGGTATTGAAATTCCATATCCTCACAGAGTGGTTGTCACGAAATAAAATTCTTTTTCTTTTCAGGAATAACAATAAAATCTTTCAGGTAAAAAGGTTCAAAATAAGCGACATTTTCAAAGTCGCTTTTTTGGTATTTTTCAAATGCCAATTTTCCTATCTCTTTTGATGAAGGATCAACAGCATCAATAAAAAAGGCATTTTCATGTTTAATGATTTCTTTACACTTCAAAGCACCATCACCCAAAAAATAAACTTTTTGATGATTTAGATATTCAGAAAAAGAACTTTCATCAATAATTTCAGCACTAATCTCTCTTATTTGTTGATACTTATTATCAAAAATAGCTGCATAAACTTCCATTCTTCTAGCATCTAATAATGGGATAATAATTCCCTCTTCAATCGAAATTGCATGAGCTAATGAAGTTAATGTGTCAACAGCAATTAAAGGTTTTTCTAAAGCAAAACAAAACCCTTTTGCAGCTGAAACTCCAATTCGTAATCCTGTGTAGGAACCTGGACCTTTACTCACTGCTATTGCGTCTAAATCATTTAATCTGATGTTGGCTTCCTTCACAATGTCAATAATAAATGAATGCAATACTTCTGCATGAGAATAATTCCCGTCATTAAATTCTTTTAATGCAATAATTTCTCCGTCTATTGAGATGCTAACAGAGCAGTTTTTAGTTGCTGTTTCAATATTTAATATCGTTGCCAAAAAGTAGTTTTTAGTTTTAAATAAAAAGCAAAGATAGTATTTCAAAAAAAAGAAACCTCAACTAAAAAGAAGAGGTTTCAAAAAATATTTTTAAAAAATAAATTATTAATCTAACGTTAAATCGCCTGAATAAAATTGTAACACTTTTGTTTTAAAAACATAATCGTATTTAGAACGAATTAGAGTTGCCTCAGCATTTACTAAACGTGTTCTAACCTGATCAAAATCAAACAATGTCATTGATCCAAAGTTGTATCTTTCTTGGGCATTTTTAAATGCTTCTTGTTGCGATGCAAGAGAAATTTTTGCAGCTTCATAGGTTTTTAAAGCAGTTTTTACATCCAAAAAGGCTTGTTCAATAGTTTGTTGTAATGCTAATTTTTCACTTTCTAAACGTGTTTCAAAAATTTCTTTATTGATAACAGACTGAGAAACTCTATTTTTAGTTTGAAAACGGTTGAAAATTGGAATATTCATATTAACGCCAAAACCGTATCCAAAGTTATCACCAAGCTGATCTGCTAGTGGTGTGTTTGAAAATCCGGCTGGTAAATTTAAATTAAAACCATAATTGGTTGACAATCCTATTTGAGCAGAAATGGAAGGTAAAAAAGCAGCTTTCGAAATTTCAATAGTTAATGCGGCATTATCTATCGCTAATTTTGCTCTTGCAATTTCGGGCATTCTATCTAAAGATTTCTCATAAACTGAAGTAGAAGTTTTGTAAAGTAACTCAGCAGAAGGTGTGCCAACATCAACTGGAGAAACATCAAACCCTTCAGCAGGAATTTGCAATAATTGAGCTAAATTTAAGAGTGCTAAGTCTAAAGCATTTTCTTGAGCAATTAAGGTTTGTAAATTTGTAGCAGCAGTAGATTCAACATTTAACAAATCTCCTTTAGGAATTACGCCAGATTTAAAACGACTCTCAGCAGCCTCAATTTGAGTTTTACTAATTTCGTACTGCACCTTAGCAACTGTTAAATTCTCTTTTGCAAATAAAACATTTAAGTACCCATTTACAACAAATAGTGAAATATCGTTTTCAATTTTTTGTAAATCTAATTTGCTTGATTCTAATCCTAATTGTGCTTGCTTGTAGGTATTTGTATTTCTAAAACCATTAAAAATGGTAATTCCAGAACTCATATTTATAGAACCTCCAAAGAAACTTGTAGCAACACGAGTATTTGTAACAGGACTAAAACCAGTTCCGAAGTTAAAATTACCACCTGTACTTGCATTTAAATTAGGTAGAAAATTTCCTTTGGCAATATCAACATCTTTTTTGGCAGATTCAAGGTTTAATTTGTTTTGCTGAATAGTGATGTTTTTTTCTAAAGCACGATCTACGCACTCTCTTAATGTCCATAATTTTTGGGAAAATGTAGTTGCTACCGATAAAATAGCAATACAAAAAGTGAGTTTTAATTTCAAAACTTGATATTTTTTTTGGTTGATTAACAGCGTATTTCCAAAATAATTATTTGGAAATGTACAGATAAGACGAACAATTGAAAAAATTGTTACAAAATTTAAGCGTTAATTAAATGCTATTTTTGAAGTTTCTTGTTATATCTATACAATGAATAAAGCAAAACGCCTACTAATAAATACGGAAAAATCATCAAATAAGTAATTCCGTCATTTACTCCTTCTGCCATTTTGTTATCTCCACTTTCCACAACTGCTTTACACATAGCACATTGTGAGTATGAAAATTGAAAATAAAAAAACAATAAAATACTTATTCCTAAATTTTTAGTGAACATAATACGGAGAAATCATAACATAAATAACAACACCTGTAATTGCCACATATAACCATAATGGAAATGTTTTTTTTGCAATTTTCTTATGCCTTTTAAAATCACCCAATTTAGCATACATATAAGTGGTAAGCACCAAAGGAATAATAATGATAGACAACAAAATATGTGATATTAAAATAAAATAATAGACATATTTGATTACACCTTCACCCCCAAATTTTGTAGAATCAGAAGTGATGTGATACGCAATGTACATCAATAAAAAGGCTAGTGAACAAGCAATAGCAAATGTATTTAATTGTTCATGTAATTTTCTATTGCCCTTTTTGATAGCCATAACTGCAGCAATTAATGTGATGGCAGTAATGCCATTTATAGTTGCATAAATAGGTGGTAAAAAAGATAAAGACGCTACATTAAAGCCCAATCTTTTTAAATTGATACTAAACAAAGCAGCAACTGCAATCGGAATTACAATTGATAATGCTGTAATCAGTTTCTTGTATTTTTGTTCTTGTGCTAAATTACTCATTTAATAATTTTTTAATATCTTCTGTTAATTCTTTAATTTGATTCGGAAAACCGTGTTCTTCAAGGGCTCTATAGTACATTAATGGATTGCCAAATTCATCTTTTCTAGAGCGAATAAATCCGTTTTTATCTACTAAAGCAAATAATCCTGAATGTTCAAAACCTCCATGATCTTCTTCTCCTTTTCCGGCGTATAATTTAAACCCATTATTGGATAAAGCATACACCACCTCTTCTGATTTTCCTGTGAGTAAATGCCAATTTTTGTGTGTTATTCCGTTGTTTTTTGCATACTCTTTCAATATTTCTGGAGTATCAATTTCTGGAGTTATAGATATAGATGCAATTCCGAACTCTGGATTTCCAAAAAAAGCATCTTGTAAAACCAACATTTTTTGGTTCATGATTGGACAAATTGTAGGACAAGTAGAAAAGAAAAATTCCACAACATACACTTTTCCATCATAGGTTTTATTGGAAATTGTATTTCCTTCTTGATTGATAAAACTAAAATCGGGTACTTTTCCAAACTTTTCTAAATCCGATTTTTGAAAACGCTGTACAATTTTTGGAATCGCATAAATGCCAAATAATAAAATGATGAATGAAATGCCAATGTAAGAATAGTTTCTTTTACTCATAATCCTACTTCTTTTCTATCCGCTTTATTTTTGTTTTTATCCTTGAAAGCAGCATAATATTCATAATACAACACGTTGATATCGTCTTTCAGTTTGTCTTTCAATTCAGCTACTGCATTCAAATTATACCCAAATAATTTTCCATCAATAGCATCTTTGTCATCCGTTCTTCCTCGTAAATTTCCGTCTTTATCAATGATAAAAGCTTTGTTTGAACCATAATTTTTAAGTGGTTCATTTACAGAAAGACTTTCATAAAAAACAGGAATCAATTCTTTTTGAACGGGAATAAATTTCCAATTTTTCATATCTGTAAATGCGGAAATTTGTTTTTTTAACTCAGCAACTGCTATTTCCTTTTCTGATGGATAGATTGCAATAATTTGAAACTGTTTAAAATCGATAAACTTTTTGTAAATCTTTTCATTTAAGTTTAATAATCCAGATTTACTAGCTTCAACATCATTTCCAATAAAACAAACCACAGAAACATTGCCTTTTAATGTGGTTGTATTGGTGGTATCAATCTCAGAAATTTCGACAATATTTTTTGTCAATACTGGTAATTTTGTGAAGTTATTTTTCCCAGTTGAAAGAATAAGAAAACAAATTAATGGAAAAATAAACAACAAAAACAGTACAACTCTTTTTTTTGTAAGGAATTTCATTTTGTATAAAATGTAATGTTATCAGTAAAAAAAAGGTGGTTTTGAAACCACCTAATTTAATATGTTATTACCATTGAACCAATGGCCCAAGTGTATCAAATAAATAACCACCTTCTATTAAAAGTAAGGTTACTAAATAGCAGATTAAGAAAACTGCTGTCCAAACAATCGATCTTCTAAACCATTTTTTTTCACCTTCCATGTGCATAAAAGCCCAAGTAATTCCGTAAGCTTTTGCCAAAGTTAAAATGATGAAAATCCAGTTTAATGGGCTAGTACCTAAAAAATTAGTTAGGTGAAGAACTGCTGGCTTATATATACCTAAAAAAACTTCAACAATTGTGATAACAGACAATATAAAGAATACATTCCATATTCTTTTTACATTTGATTCGTGTGCGTGTGCCATTTTATGCTATTCTTTTTAAATTATACCAAGTAGAAGAATGTGAATACAAAAACCCAAACTAAATCTACGAAGTGCCAATACAATCCTACTTTTTCAACCATTTCATAACTTCCTCTTTTCTCGTAAGTACCTAAAATTACGTTGAAGAAAATGATAATATTGATTAAGATTCCCGAAAAAACGTGGAATCCGTGGAAACCTGTAATGAAGAAAAAGAAGTTGGCAAAAATCGTATTTCCGTATTCATTAACTTCTAGGTTTGCTCCTTCTACAATTTTAGTACCTTTTAACAATTCTTCTAACCCTTTTTCGCGAGATAAAACTACTTTTTGTTTTTTATCTGCATCAATCAATTCACTTTTAATTTGAACTGATGGATCTGCTTTGTAAGATGCGATAACTTGATTTACAGAATACTCAGGTACTGCTTGTCCACTTACAAACCACAAACCGTTTTTCTTAGTATGAGTTACTCTTTCATCACCTCTATCACCTACTACAAAATCAGCAAAACCTACTTGTTTGCCATCTTTTACAAATTGTAAAATTTTATCATCTGAAGTTTTTATTGCTCCGTAAGTACCATTGATAAAGGTATTCCATTCCCATGCTTGTGATCCAACGAAAATTAAACCTCCAATGATTGTTGCAAATAAATACCAAGTTACTTTATTCTTTTTCATTTGATGACCTGCATCAACAGCCAATACCATTGTTACTGATGAAAAAATCAGTACAAATGTCATAAAAGCTACATAATACATTGGATAATCACCGTGAATAAAAGGAATGTGTGTAAAAACCTCATCAGCAATTGGCCAAGAATCAATAAACTTGAAACGTGTTAAACCGTATGCAGCTAAGAATCCTGAGAATGTCAATGCATCTGAAAGGATAAAAAACCACATCATCATTTTACCATAACTTGCGCCAAATGGTCTAACTCCACCACCACTCCAAGTTTCTTTACTGTCAGAAGGTATAGCAATATTTGCTTCCATAAATTATGAGTCTGTTAATTTTATATTTGATTTTTGTTTGCCAAAATTAAACTTTTTTTGTCATCTAATAAAATAGAAAAACAAAATTAAATAAATCCACAATACATCTACAAAATGCCAAAAGATAGCACCAAGCTCAAAACCTAGTAAATCATTTGGTTTGTATTTGTATTTAAAATGATTATAAATAACAACAAAAAGCACTACAATCCCAGCAAGCAAGTGCAAAACATGCATAAATGTAATACCAATAATGAAAGATGTTGAAACGGTACTTTCTGGACCTGTAAAAAACAACCCAACACTTTTCAGCTCATTAAAGCCAACATATTGCTGCCAAACGAATCCAATTCCTAATAATAATGTTGCTACAGCAAGCATTAAAGACATTTGTCTTTTGTCATTTTTTAAAAAATACTGTGACAACATCAATGATACACTACTCAATACAATCAACAAAGTGCTGATATAAAATGCATTTGGTAAATCAAAAGAAACCCAATCTTCGCGTTTCATACTAATTACATACGCGCTCGTCAATCCAGCAAAAAACATCACCATACTAATCATGGAAATCCACAACATTGGTTTGGCAGATTTCTGTTTTGCTGCTACATACTCATTTTGTAATACTTGTTCTTGAACCATATTTTAATGTAAAAATTTATCTACTACATAAACAACTTGAACCAAAGTGATGTATAAAACACTTGCCAACATCAATTTTCTTGCATCTGAATTTTCTTCAGATTTGTGCAATTTTACGGCATAAAAAAGCATGATAAATCCTAAAAATGCAACAATAATAGCAGTTATTGAATGAATATAAAAAGCACCTGTTAATTTTAAAACCGGAATTACCGAAACCAAAATCATAATGGTTGTGTATAAAATAATTTGTTTTACTGCACCTTTATCTTTGGTATTCATAGGAAGCATATTGAAACCTGCTTTTTTATATTCTTCAAATTGCAACCAACCAATTGCCCAAAAATGTGGGAATTGCCAAAAAAACTGAATCATAAATAACATTCCTGCTTCAATTCCGAAATGATTTGTGGCTGCAACCCAACCCAACATAAAAGGAATAGCTCCAGGAATTGCACCTACAAACACAGATAAAGGTGTTACTGGTTTTAAAGGTGTATAAACACTTGTATATAAAAAAATAGATATCGCTCCAAAAAGTGCCGTTTTTGGATTGATACTGTACAAAATTGCAATTCCGAAAAGTGTAAAAACAATGGCAATTGTCATGGCAACATTTACACTCATTCTTTGTGTTGGAAGTGGTCTGTTTTTAGTACGCTTCATTAACGCATCAGGTTCTTTTTCAATCACTTGATTGAATGCATTAGAAGCACCAACCATAAAATATCCACCCAAAGCAAGCAATAAAACCGTAGGAATATGAACTGTTTCAACTGCTAAAAAATAGCCTGCAATAGAAGAAAAAACGACACTTAAAGACAAACCCATTTTTGTGAGCTGCTTAAGATCTGTTAATAGGGTGTTTTTTATGATTTTAGTTTCTGTTATTACAGTAGAATCCATACGTTTTCAAATCGATTGCAAAGATATTTGATAAATATGAAAATACCATAGATTTTAACCTATAATAATAAAAAAACCCACTCAATAAATTGAGTGGGAAAATTGCTATGAAAAAGAAAAAGTGTGATTTACTTAAAAACCACATGCAAATATACTTATTATTTAAAAAGTAAAACTATCAAAAATCAATTATTTTTTAAAAAGTTTAATTTTTAACATTATTTTAAATATTGTAAATATTTTTAATTTCAATGGTTAGTTTGATCTAAAAACAGGAAGCTTTTGCGATTTTGGAATCAACTTTTGTTGATTTTTATTAAAAAAATATACTGAATCAAAAATCTCTGAGTTTTTTAATGGATGTTTTAGTTTTAAAAATAAAGAATCATTTTTAAAAATGTAATTTCCATTCTGCGTGCACGATTCTGTAGTTATTTTTGTTTTAATAATAAAGGAATTATCATTGTATAAAATGATATTTGCTGCATATTTTGAATTTTTTTTGTGAGAAAATTTATAATCAAGACTTTTAAATGGTTTGTAATCTGGATAATTGATTCCAAAATACAATGCAATAGCAAAAACTACAAAAATCAATAAGGGTCTATAATTGAACAATTCTCTATGGATGGAAATTAAATACAAATTGTAAAATAAAATTGCCAAAAAAGTAACCAAAACAATTATCGACAAAAAAGCAATCAACAAATAGTCAACATCATTGATGCAATAATCATCAAAATGAATGATTTTATAAAATGGTAAAATCGAAAGAATTATTAATAAAATATATCGTTTTCTAATTTTCATATTTATAAGTCTTTTACTAATTTTTCTTTTTGATACAAATCTGCAATTGTTGGATTTTGTTTGCTTGATTGTAACAAATGAAATTCATCACCTGTTTTTACAAAACCAGTTTGAATTACCTTAAAATACACGCCACAAAAAGTAGTATTCCAAAATTGTTTTACAATTTTCATATCATTGAAACGAACGCCTAATTTATAACATGGATTTCTTTGCAAAGTAGCTTCTAAAATGGCTTCTCCAACTTTAAATGTATCACCAACATGAATGGTAGTTTCGTCCAAATCATCAATTGTAAGATTTTCACCAAACATGCCAAATTGCCAATCCAAATCAGGGAATTTTGGTTTGAAAAAATGATAATGTTTTGCTGAATATGCATACACTGCTTGCAAAATTCCTCCATGCCATTTGGTATCACAAATAGCATCATTGGTAACTTTTTCAGCTTCTAAGAAAATAGGAGTTTGTACTGGAAATTTAAAAATTCCTGTCCTTACTTTTTTTTTCTTGTAAATAATTTCTTTGGGTTCACCCAAATTAGTTGCAATGATTTTCATGATTTATGTTTTAGAAAATTTTGCAAAGCATTTTTTGTAAATTCTGACAACACCAATTCTCCTGTAATTGAGGCTCTTTCTGATAATAATTCATTCCAATGATTGGTGTTTTGCCAAAACACTTTTTTGATTTCCTTTAATGAATCTGGATTGTAAGATGCAAATTTTAAAGCTAATAATTGAACCTCATCATCCAACTCTTTGATAGTTTCAAAAACATTCGCATATAAGCCTTTTTCTTTTGCCCAATAAGCATTTTTCCATGAAGTAGCCTCTAAAGTCATTTCAGATAAAGCTGCCAAACCCATTTTTCTTTCAATTGCTGGCGCAATCACAAATGGTCCAATTCCAATACTAATTTCTGATAATTTAATAGCTGCTTGTTCAGTTGCCAAAGCATAATCACAAGCCGCAATTAAGCCAACTCCACCTCCAACAGTTTTTCCTTGAACACGACCAATAATCAACTTTTCGCAAGTTCGCATAGCATTGATGACATTAGCAAAACCTGAGAAAAATTGTTTTCCTTCTTCCAAATTTTTGATAGCCACTAATTCATCAAAAGATGCACCCGCACAAAAGGCTTTTTCTCCTTCTGATTTTAAAATGATGATGGAAACTTCGTCGTTTTTTGAGAGTAAATTTAGTTCATTTGTCAAGCGCACTAACAATTCGCTTGGAAAAGAATTGCTTGCAGGATGTCCAAATTCTACAGTAGCAATCCTATTTTGAATATGAGTGTATAGACTTCCGTTTTGTCTAGTAGTATTCATTGGAGATTAATTTTACCAAAAATAAGTCTTTATTCTTAAAATTTCAGTCAAAAAAATCCTAAAAGAAATAAAAAACCTGCAAATCCAATTCATTTGAAATTTGCAGGTAAAGGTTATTTTTAGTTCAATTGAAAAATTATCCTACGATATTTACAATTTTACCAGGCACAATAATTACTTTTTTAGGTGATTTACCTTCTAATTGTGCTATTGTTTTTTCGTGATTCAAAACGGCTGTTTCAATTTCTGATACGGATAAATCTAACGAAAGTTCGAGTGTAAAACGCATTTTTCCATTGAAAGAAATGGGATAATTTTTTGTGCTTTCTATCAAGTATTTTTCTTCAAAAACTGGAAATTCAGCTGTTGAAATACTATTTTGATGACCTAATTGATGCCATAATTCTTCAGCAATATGCGGTGCATAAGGTGAAATCAAAATCAATAAAGGCTCTAAAATTGCACGTTTGTTGCATTGCAAAGCTGTCAATTCATTTACGGCAATCATAAAAGTTGATACTGAAGTATTGAACGAAAAATTCTCAATATCTTCTGTTACTTTTTTGATGGTTTTGTGAAGCGTTTTCAATTCTTCTGAAGTTGGATTTTCATCAGAAATCACCAACAAATCTTCTTTATAAAACAGTTTCCACAATTTTTTCAAAAACGAATACACTCCCGAAATTCCTGAAGTTTTCCAAGGTTTTGTTTGTTCTAAAGGACCTAAAAACATTTCGAACAAACGCAACGCATCTGCACCATATTCTTCACAAATATCATCAGGATTTACAACATTGTATTTGGATTTGGACATTTTTTCTACTTCGCGTCCAACAATATACTTATGACCTTTATCACATAATCCATGTTGATTTGAAAGAAAAATTCCATTTCTAAAATCAGGTCTCCACTTTTTAAAACCTTCAACATCTAATTCATTTGAAGAATTTATGAGAGATACATCAATATGAATATTTTGAATATTGTCAAAATCAAAATTAATTGATTGTAAAAATTTGTTTTCCAAACCTAAAACTTCAGTTAAAGAAATTAAAATTTGATTTTTTATTTCTTCAAAACCCGCTTTTGTAATCTTCCTAACCTCGTCATCTATCCAAGTTGAGTTTTCAACTTCAATCATTTTCTTTATCCAAGCATATGTTCCATTAGAAATAAAAACTTCCTTTTTGTCAATTCCTTTATTATAAATACAATCAACAATCAACCTATATGCAAAAGCACTCTCCCCCAAAATCATTCCTTGATTGATGAGTTTTTTCGCAAATTCATCCACAGGAACAAATCCTTTGTCAAATAAGAATTTTTGCCAAAAACGTGCATACAATAAATGTCCTGTTGCATGTTCTGAGCCACCAATATATAAATCAACTTCTTTCCAATAATTTAAGGATTCTTTGCTTACAAATTCATTGGCATTTTTAGAATCCATATAACGATTAAAATACCAAGAACTGCCTGCCCAACCTGGCATAGTATTCAGTTCTAAAGGAAAAACAGTTTCATTATCAATCAACTTATTGCTAACAACTGAACAGTTTTTGGTATCCCAAGCCCAAACTTCAGCATTTCCTAAAGGCGGTTTTCCATCTTCTGTTGGTAAATATTTTTCAACTTCTGGCAAAACAATTGGCAGGTGTTTTTTATCAATCATTTGTGGCATTCCATCTTTGTAATACAAAGGAAAAGGTTCGCCCCAATAACGTTGTCTGCTAAAAACTGCATCTCGCAAACGATAATTGACTTTTCCATAGCCAAATCCATTTTCCTCTAAAGCTTCAATCGCTTTTTGCAAAGCTTTTTTATATGGCAAGCCAGATAAAAAATCGGAATTTGCTATGACAGTTCCTTCTTTATCTGCATGAGCAGCTTCTGAAATATCTACGTTTTCAAAAATATTTGGAATTTCAATTCCGAAATGTTTTGCAAAATCATAATCACGTTGATCACCACAAGGAACAGCCATTACAGCTCCAGTTCCATAACCTGCTAAAACGTAATCGCCAATCCAAATTGGAATTGGTTTTTTGGTAAAAGGATGCTCAGCATACGCACCTGTAAATGCCCCAGAAATGGTTTTTACATCTGCCATTCTATCGCGTTCAGAACGTTTTGCAGTACTTTCAATATAAGCTTCAACTACCGCTTTTTGTTCGGGAGTTGTTATTTGTGAAACTAATTCGTGCTCAGGAGCTAAGGTCATAAAACTAACTCCAAAAATGGTATCAGGTCTAGTTGTGAAAACTTGAATCCTATCCCCCAACCCCTTTCCAAAGGAAAGGGGAGCTTGGTTTAGGTTTACTTTGATGGTTTCTACCACTTGGTCAAGATTACCAATAACCTCCTCATTTGTAAAACGAATTACTTTATAACCCAAATTCTCTAAAATTTGAGTTCTTTCAGCAACTTTTTCCTGTTGAAAATAATGAATTTTTCCGTCAACTTCAACAATTAGTTTTTTTGAAAGACAAACAAAATCAACTATAAATTCATCAATCACATGTTGTTGTCTGAATTTATCATCTAAGCTTTTTCCTTTTAATTGTTGCCATAATATTGCTTCAGCTTGAGTTGGATTTGCTCTCATTTCTTTTGCCTTTTCAAGCAGAAGACTCGCATTATTTCCTCCTGTCAAATACCCTTTTGAAGTGTTCTCTTCCCCTTTGGGGAAGGAAAGGATGGGGAATTCAACCATGGCACCTCGACTTCTTCCAATCCAATTGGTTTGTGAATCTTTTAGAGGTTGAGGCCAATCAATAGTTGTTAATCCATCTAATAAACGCTGTGCATAAGCCGAAATTCGCATAGACCATTGTGTCATTTTTTTGCGAATTACAGGATGCCCTCCACGTTCTGATACGCCATTTACAATTTCATCATTTGCTAAAACTGTTCCTAAAGCTGGACACCAATTTACTTCGGTATCTGACAAGTAAGTCAAACGATATTTCAACAAGATTTCTTGTTGTTTTGTTGATGAAAAATGTTTCCAATCTTCGGATGTAAATTCAGGAATTTCTGAATCACAAACTGCGTTTACATTCCCATTTCCTTCTTTTTCAAAAATTGAAATTAAGGTTGAAATGTCTTCAGCTTTATCTGTATTTTTATTGTACCAAGAATTGAATAATTCGATGAAAATCCATTGTGTCCATTTGTAATACTCAGGATTTGAAGTACGCACTTCTCTGTCCCAATCAAAAGAAAATCCGATTTTATCTAACTGCCTTCTATATGTTTTGATATTTTCTTCGGTAGTTTTTGCAGGATGTTGACCAGTTTGAATTGCATATTGTTCAGCAGGCAAACCAAAAGAATCATAACCTTGTGGATGCAACACATTAAAGCCTTTATGACGTTTAAAACGCGCATAAATGTCAGATGCAATATACCCTAAAGGATGTCCCACATGTAAACCAGCTCCAGAAGGATAAGGAAACATGTCTAACACATAATATTTGGGTAAATGAGAAGAATTACTGGCTTTAAAAGTTTGATTTTTCGCCCAATATTCTTGCCATTTTTTTTCTATTTGTTTGTGATTGTATTGCATCTTTTTTACTTTTAAAAGTTGCAAATTTACGTTTAATCTTTGTAAGCAAAAAGAGTATCTATTTTAAATTAAAAAGGCTTTCAAAAAATAGATTTGAAAGCCTTTTTACTAAATTATTTTTTTATTACAAACATTGTTGGAAATTAGACCCTCGTTTGTATAACGTTTTTACTACTGCTCCGTTTTGAGAAAACTCAACAATCGAATTATTACATGAAAAAGTTAGCTCATAAGAATTGATATTTCCAAAATTATAATCTATAGTTATTAGATTTCCTTCAATAGTAAAATTTAAAGCACCTGGAATTGGATTCTCTTCAAAGACATTATTGGTACCATAATAAGTAAATTGTTTACTATCTTTAAAAGTATGCATTACTCGATCTTCAAATCCTTTTAAAAGCCATTGACTTTCCTCTAATAAGGCAACTTTTTGTTGAATGGTAAGTTCTGAAGAGACAACTTCATTTGAGTCTTCACAGTTTGTAAAAGAAATTACAGTTACTAAAAGTAAGAAAAGTCGAAATTTTTTAAAGAAGTTTTTCATTGTTGTTTGATTTTAGTTAATATTAATTTTTCAGCAAATTAAAGGCTAATCATCTTTTTGATTGCTGAAAAATCTTCTTAAAAGGAAAATATGACCTTAAAAGGGAAAAAATCTACTTTAAATAAGTACTGAATTTTAAAAAATTGCACTACTTGTAACAGCAGCTCTATCAATCTTTTTTACCAAACCTTGCAACACATTTCCAGGACCAACTTCAATAAATTCTGTGGCACCATCAGCAATCATTTGTTGCACAGATTGTGTCCATTTTACTGGCGCAGTCAATTGAATCATTAAATTTTTCTTGATTTCAGCAGGATTTGTAATTGCTGTTGCAGTTACGTTTTGATAAACAGGACAACTTGGTGTGCTAAATTGAGTTGCTTCAATTGCAGCAGCCAATTCTTCTCTTGCTGGCTCCATCATTGGCGAATGAAATGCGCCACCAACTGGCAATAATAATGCTCTTTTTGCACCTTTTGCAGTCAAAGCTGCACACGCTTTTTCAACAGCTGAAGTTTCTCCAGAAATAACCAATTGCCCTGGACAATTGTAATTTGCAGCCACTACAACTCCGTCAATTTCAGCACAGGTTTCTTCAACAATTGTATCCTCTAAACCCAACACTGCAGCCATAGTTGATGGTGCAATTTCACAAGCTTTTTGCATTGCCAAAGCACGTTTTGAAACCAATGTTAATCCGTCTTCAAAAGATAAAACTCCGTTTGCAACCAAAGCAGAAAGTTCTCCTAAAGAATGCCCTGCAACCATTTCTGGTTGAAAAGAATCGCCCAAAACTTTTGCTAAAATTACCGAATGTAAAAAAATAGCAGGTTGTGTTACTTTGGTTTCTTTGAGTTGCTCAGCAGTTCCTTGAAACATGATATCTGTAATGGAAAATCCTAGAATGCTATTGGCTTTTTCAAAATATTCTTTTGCTAACGGAGATTTTTCATATAAATCCAATCCCATTCCTGTAAATTGTGCTCCTTGACCCGGAAAAACGTATGCTTTCATGTAAAATTTGTTAGTATTTGAGTGGCAAAAATAAGGAAATTTATGAGATGTAAGGATTTTTAGCCCTGATGGAAGTGGAAAGCCCGTAAAAGAAAAACAGTAAATTTTTGTTGGCTTTTTTGGGCGACTGAAAGAAGCCACAAAAATGACTTACAAAAATGCTGTTTTTGTTGCGGACTTGAAACGAACAGCAGGAAATTGCTATAAATAAACCTACTTTTTTACAAGCGGATACAATTCTTGTTTGATAAAATCTTTGGGAAATTGTTCATCACCTTCAAAACCCAATTCAATGTCTCTTCCTGAATGTGGAATGTAATTGGTTTTGAAAATATAGTCCCAAATGCTTAATGTGATTCCGAAATTTACACCATTTTTTCTGCCTTCAGGCAATTCTTTGGCATGGTGCCAAATATGCATTTTTGGATTATTGAAAATGTATTTTAGGTAGCCATAATCCAAATTGATATTGGCGTGATTGAGGTGCCCAACTGCAATATTAAAAAAGTGAACGATGGCAACATCTTGCGCTGAAAATCCGCCCATAATTGCCAAAGGAATGTATTTCATTGAATTGTACAACACAGGTTCCATCCAATGATAACGAAGATGTGCAGCAAAACCCATTTGTTTTACAGAGTGATGCACTTTGTGGAAATTCCAAAGAAACTCGTATTTGTGGAGTAAGGTGTGTGTGAACCATTGTACAAAATCGATGACAATAAAAAACACCAACAAACGCGCCCAATATGGAAATGTGTTAATATCAAACAACTGAAAATCAGCAATTGAAAGATTGACAATTGCTAAAATATCATTGAAAAAAAGTGCAGCTGTATTGGAAAGTGCAATCAATACAATGAGATTCAATAAAAAGAAATTGAAAAACATATAAAAAGTATCTAACCAAAAATCTTTGCGAATAATTGGTTGATTTTTGCGCCATGGAAACATAATTTCTAAACCCCAAACCACCAATGAAATCAATATCAAACCATAAAAATAGTTTTCCCAATTGAGTTCCATCAACACTGATTTTTGGATGTAATTCCAATAACCAAAATATGAGTTTTTAATAATGTCTAGGTATTTTTCCATGAAGTTGAAAACACATTTTGTTATTGCAAAAATACGTGATTTTAAAGATTTTGAATTTTAAGAAATGTTAATTTATTAGCAATCAACTAAAAGCAAAATATTTTTTTATTAATTACAAAACCTCAATAACTCCCTTAAATAATTCAATCATTTTTGGTTCAGCTTCGCCAGCAATGGCAATAATTTCGGCAATATTTACAGGTTGTAAATTTTTTGGATCACATTCGTCTGTCAATACTGAAATTGCAGCACAAGGTAAATTCAATTGTTTTGCTACAATCACTTCAGGAACTGTACTCATGCCAACTGCATCTGTTTCTAAAATTTGCAACATTCTGTATTCTGCTCTTGTTTCTAATTGAGGGCCTAAAACACTTGCGTAAATTCCTTCGTGCAATAAAATGTTTTTTTCTTTAGCTATTTTTTTGATTTTTTGATTGATTTCTTTTGAATAGGGCTCTAACATATCTGCAAAAATATTTCCAAAAGTATTGGCTCCTGCAAATGCCAAAGGCGATGTTCCTTGCAAATTGATATGATCTTCAATCAACATCAAATCTCCTTTTTTATAGTTCAGATTAATAGCTCCTGCAGCATTTGAAATTAGCAACTGTTGAATTCCTAAAGCGTGCATGGTTCTGATTCCATAGGTAACTTCCCAAGCATTGTAACCTTCGTACAAATGAAATCTGCCTGACATCACTATCACTTTTTTTCCTGATAAGGTTCCATAAATCAATTTCCCTGAATGAAACTCGACAGTTGCTACCGGAAAATTCGGAATTTCTGAATAGGCAATTTCTTTTTCGATATCAATTTCATGAACTAATTTTCCCAAACCTGTACCTAAAACAATGCCAACTTGAGCCCCGAAGTTTCGGGGTGTAATTCCTGCTTTTGTTAAAAAATCGATGGTTTCTTGTAGTTGATTTTGCTTGTCCATGTTTATATGTCTTTTAAAAAATGCTGAAATGCAGGATGATGTTCAATGTCTTCAAAAACATCTACATCATTCAATTCTTCTAACAAAAATACTTCTTTATCTTTTAAATCGGTCAAAGTATCTTTTCTTACGGATTCAGTTCCCCAATTTTTATTTTGAAAAATAGTTTGATGAAGTTTTTTCATTCCCAACAAATAATAACCTCCATCAATTGCGGGCCCAATTACAACATCATTTTTGTCTAATTGCTGAAAAGCTGTTGAAATTATTTCTGGAGTCAAATCATACAAATCACTTCCAATAATGATGACTTTTTCAAATCCTGATTGAAAAGCTTCTGAAAAAGCATGTTGCATTCTACTGCCTAAATCTGTTCCTTTTTGTATAAATTTTTGAAAAGTTTGTGAATTCCAAAGATCGTTTTCATCTATAAAAAAATCATAATAAACTCTTTTTTCAGCCTGAATTTGTTGTGTAACTTGTTTGGTTTTTTCTAGTAAAAAATAATAGATTTCCAACGCTTTTTCATCACCAATGGTTTTTGCCAAACGTGTTTTTACTTTTCCCAATTCAGGATTTCTAGTAAAAATTAGCAAACAGTTTTTATTCATAAACCTTTACTCCTTTTTGCAACCATTTACTCCAACTTTTGTTGAAAGCGTGAACTTTTTCAGTTTCATTTCCAGTAGCATCAACTACTTGAAAATCCTTGTTTTTCCATTCGAAAATGCCTCCATACAAATTAAACACATTTGTATAACCAGCTTGAATTAATTTATGAGCAATGGTTTCTGAACGAATTCCTAAAGAACAATACACCACAATTTTTTCAGTTTTATCTTTGGGAAGTTTTGCAATGGTTTCTTTCAAATCAAAATTATTATAGCCAACACAAATGGCGTTTTTTAAATGACTAACATTGAATTCACTTTCCTCTCTTGCATCCAAAATAATGGTTTTTTCTTTGGTCGTTTTTAGAGTTTCCACTGAAATATAAGGGACATTTCTGGTGTTCCATTTATTCAATAATTTGTCTAATTTTTCTTGTCCGAAAAAAGAAATTGAACTTATTAAAAGAAAAAGTAGCAAATTATATTTCATTGAAAATCAGACTAAAAACTTTTTTTTAACAACAACCTCCACCATCATAATGAAACGTAGAAGGAGAAATAAAAATATCATTTCTTCCCAAGTTTTGCAATGCATTTGCAGTTTTATCACAAATTGCCAATGGCTGATTTTTCATCAAAACATGTCCTGCATTGTCATCAAAATAAGCTTCATCACCATAATAAATAGCTGCTTTTCCTGTAAAAATGCAAGGTCCATCTTTAGGCATTGGATCTTTGATGGCTGCAACTTCAATAGATTCAATATAAATCAATTCGTTTGTTGGATAGTTTTTGGGGTCTAAAATTCGATACGGTTTTCTAGCCCTGATTTCAATGGTTCCAAAACCAGCATCTGTCAAGGCTTTTACATAATTGGCAATTGACAAACTTCCACTCAAACACAAAGCCCGTAAACGCTCATCATTTCTGAGTTCGTCATTCATTTCTTGCTCGCAAGTTGGATCGCTCATTACCAAACGTCCATGTGGTTTTAGCACTCTGTACATTTCTGAAATGGCTTGTTGTAAATCGTCTTCTTTAAAAATATTGAACAAACAATTTTGTGCAGCCACATCAATCGAATTGTCATCAACTGGTAATTTCATGGCATCTCCTTTTCTTAAATCCACAAAATCCGATTCAAACCAAGGATTCAATTTTTCAGCTTCTGTAAAATTTTTGCGAGAAGCTTCCAACATTTCATCAACCACATCAATTCCAATGACACCATTTTTTTGTCGAGAAAAATAGGCGAATTGTAATAATTCCATTCCTCCTCCAACACCAACATATAATATTTTTGGATTGTTGGTTAAATCTCTTGCGTGCACTGTTGAGCCACATCCATAGTTCATTTCTTGCATGATTCTAGGAATTTTTAATCCTGGTAATTCCCAAATTGGATTTGTAGTGCAACACAAACCAACATCTGGCGTTAATGCTGCTTCTTTATATACATTCTTGGTTGTTTCTAAATAACTCATATTTTTAATTTTTAATACCAACAAGGAGCCCTCATTCTTAGGAAACACCTTGCAGAAAACTTACTTTTTTCATCTTACCCAATTTTCCCCTTTGGGGAAATGTCTGAAAGACAATGGGGATTTACGCTACTACTCCTTGACAACTGCTTCCTGCACCTGCTGTGCATCCAAAACAATGTTGATTGATGACAATATTTCTGTTTTGCAATAATTCCTCGTTATAAGCTGAAATATGCTGCACTTTACTCGCAACTTTCAAATTCAACATTTGATTGAAATCGCAATCGTATAAAAATCCATCCCAACTTACAGAAATGGTATTGGTACACATTACATTCGCAACTGCTGATGGATTAAACGCATCCACCAAAGCTGTCATGTAATCTTCATAATTTTCTGATGCGATTAAATAATCTAAAAATCGACTGATGGGTAAATTGGTAATTGCAAATAAATTATGAAAATTGATGTCAAAATCGGCTTTCAACGCTTTTTTAAAATCTTGCTCTAAGGCTTGTTGATTTCCAGGTAAAAATGCGCCTGAAGGATTGTACACCAAATCTAATTTTAAATCAGAATTTGGCATTCCATAACCAACTTCATTTAACGATTTTAATGCTTCAATGGATTTATCAAAAACACCATCACCTCTTTGTTTATCTGTTTTTCCTTTGGTATAATGAGGCAAAGAAGACACTACATGAACTCCGTGTTTTTTGAAAAAATCGGGCAAATCATGGTATTTTTTATTGGCTTTGATAATTGTCAAATTCGATCGCACAATAAAATCTTTGATACCAGCTTTGGATGCTTCCTCTACAAACCATCTAAAATTTGGATTCATTTCTGGTGCTCCACCTGTTAAATCTAACGTATGAGCACCTGTTTTTTTGATGACTTCCAAACATTGATTCATAGTTTCAATCGTCATGATTTCCTTGCGATCTGGACCTGCATCTACATGACAATGATCACAAACTTGGTTGCACATATAGCCCAAATTGATTTGTAAAATCTCTAATTTTTTAGGACGTAATGGAAACTGATTTGTCTCTTTTATTTTTGTAGCAAAAGTGGGCAATTCTCCATTTGCAAAAATTCCGTTTGATAAAATTTCGAGTTGTCTCTGTGTATTTGCGATGTCGTTATTGCGAGCTTTTAATGATTTTGTAGCCATTTATTTTATTTCGAAATCAGCAAAATGTAGGTTAGAAAACCACTGCTGAATCCTATTTTTAAGAATCTAATTTATTAACAATATTCATCATTTGAACACCATGAACCAAAGTTGCGCCACTTTTAATGGCTGCTCCAACATGCACAGCTTCCATCATTTCTTCTTTGGTAATGCCTTTTTGCAAACTGTCTTTTGTGTAAGCGTCAATACAATACGGACATTGTTCAGTATGAGCAACAGCCAACGCAATTAACGATTTTTCGCGAGCAGAAAGTGCACCATCTTCAAAAACTTTTCCATAATAATCGAAAAATTTCGTTCCTAATTCTTCATTCCATTCTATGATTTTTCCGAATTTTCTCAAATCGGCTGCATCGTAATAATTTTTTGACATCTGTAAATTTTTTTATTGTTTGTTGATATTCCAATCATATTCCAAAAACTGAATAGTAGCATTTGGATTGATTTTGACTTTTGAATACTGATTTAAAAAAGCAATTAACGAACTATTTTTGGTAAAATCAGTTTTAAACCAATCAAAAATAGCAGAGATTTTTACAATATCACTTGAAATATTATTTTTTGACGAATCATTAACAAACTCATGCATCAATCTTTCTAATTCTGTCTCAATATTTTGCTCAGTAAATGCCACATTTGATAGTTTCGGACACGAAATGGATGCGCAATTTACACCTACATGAATTCTTGGGTCATCAAATTTTTTTCGTAAAATTTCGTGTTCTAAAAAATCTAAAGTCATTGTTTTTCCTCCAATTTTCACAAATGGAATTTTCCAAACTGATTGATTATTTTGTTTGATTTCAGTAATACTTTTTAAAGGATAATATTCTAAAATCAATGCAATTGTAAACGCATTGTATGCATTGATATAAAACGCTTTTTGTTGATTTGCAGACCAAGAATTATCAAGAGAAGTCTTTTCTAAATAGTTAAGATATTGCTTTAGTTTTGGCAATTCCTTTTTAAAAGCTACATAATCAACCAAACCATCCTCAGAAACATATTTTTGCAATAATTCATTGAAAATGTTTGCTTGTGCAACCATTTGAAAATCAATAAAAAAAACCAAAAAAATCAGTAAAAAATGCTTCATATATGAATTTAAACTCTTTTTATAGACGTAATAATATTTCTAAAATTACACCATCAGTCTAAAATTTCTTCGTTTAATTTTAAATTGAAGCGTTTTCTAAAAGCATATACAAAGAGGTATAAGAATGGCGTATCTAAAATGGCAATAATAATTTTAAATACCACTCCACTAATCATCAATCCCCAAAATTTATCCCAATTGATAATTCCGAATGAACATAACAAAATCAAAACAGTAGCTGTATCAATAAATTGCGATGAAAATGTTGAAAAATTATTTCGCAACCACAGGTGTTTTCCTTGCGTAAAATTTTTCCAAAAATGATAAACTCTAATATCGATAAACTGTGCAAATAAATATGCCATCATTGATGCTAAAACCGCCAAAGGCGCTGCACCAAAAACATTGATAAAAGTACTGTTGTTGACTTGCGACCAAGAAGTAGCAGGCACTTCTTTAGAAACATAAATGATCAAAAGTGAGAAAAAAGAAGCGAAAATTCCGGCAATAACCACTTCATTTGCTTTACGTTTTCCATAGATTTCTGATAAAATATCCGTAATTAAAAACGTCAATGGATAAGGCAACAAACCTACTGAAACTTCAAAAAGTTTTACGCCATAAACTTCCATTTGGAAAGGATACCAATAAAAGAATTTTTGAAAAATTAAGTTTGATGTAACTAATGATGCTATAAAAAGTGCGGCTAAAATCAGATAGATTCTATTGGCTAAAAGTTTGTCTTTTTGATTCATGAAACGAAATTAGTGAATTTTCTTTTTGTTTCAACATTACTTGAAAATATTAAACAGAAAATCCCACTTTTTGAGTGGGATTTTATTTTTTAAAATTTTAATCAATTTTTAATTTTTTCAGACGTTTTATTCAACAAAATAGGTTCGCCAAAACCTAATTCTTTCATGCGTTCCAATTGTGTAGCTGCATCACCCACAATCAACCAAATCATTTTATTTGGATTTACATATTGATTTGCCAATGCTGCAATGCGTTCTTTGGTCATGTTTTTCACCACTTTTTCACGGTCTTTTACATAATCTGGTTTCCATCCAAAGTCGCTGATGTTTGATAACATATTCAGTTTTGCGCCTGCTGTTTCAAAAGCACGAGCGTTACTTTTAATCAAGAAACTTTTGGTGGTTTCTAAATCTGTATCCGAAAAAGTTGTTGGATATTCTTCTAAGATTTTTTTAATCAATTGCGCAGATTCCAAGGTTACATTACTTCTTACTCCACTTGAAATTGTAAAAGGTCCTACTGCTTTTGTACCTGAAAAATTAGAACGAATTCCATACGTATAGCCTTTTCCTTCACGCAATTCTTGCGTTAATCTTGAGGCAAAACCACCTCCACCAAGAATGTAATTCATCACACTTGCAGGATAAAAATCTGCATCAGTTGCTGCCAAAGCAGGTGCTCCAAATTGTAAAACAGATTGTTTAGCATTCGGAATGTCATAAAAATACACCATTGGTTTTGTGGGCATTTTTGGCGTTTCATTCACAGGAATTAGTACTTCTTTGGATGTCCAATCGTCATTCAAATTAGCTAATGAAGTCAACACTTTCTCTTTGGAAATATCTCCAACAACCAACATTTTGGCAACTGAAGGTGACATGTTTTTATTGTAAAATTCTTTTACATCCTCTATTGTAATAGCTTGAACTGATGCAATCGTACCAAGGGTATTTTTAGAACGAATGTTGTCTTTTCCATAAATCAACTCGTTGTAAACATTCGCAGCAACCGAATTTGGATTCGCTTCTTGCTGACGTAAATTGGCAATAGTGGCTTTTTTAAGTAACTCAAATTCAGTTTCATCAAATCTTGGTTGCAATAACATTTCTTTAACCAAAGCAATGGTTTTATCATAATTTTTAGTCAATGTTGTTCCGCTAATAGTAATATTTTCTGTATCAGATCTTACTGAAATATTCGCTCCCAAATCTTGAATTTCTTCCTCTAACTGGGCTACTGTTTTATTTTTTGTGCCCTTATTTAAAAGATTGGCTGTTAAATTTGCCAATCCTAATTTGTCCATAGATTCTAATAATTGTCCTCCATCAATCGTTAAATTAAAACGCACTAAAGGCACTTCATCATTTTCAATTCCGAAGATTTGTAAGCCATTTTGCAAACTATCTTGATAAACTTCTGGTACTGTCAATTCTAACGAATTTCCATAAGGAGGTTCTACACTTCTATTAATTTTTGAAGGAGTTTTTGGATATTCAGCAACGATTTTTGGATCGAAATTTTCTTCAGCACCAATCACAATTTTTTCTTCAACAACATCTGCCAAAATAGAGTTTGAAAGCGCTAAATCAGCACTGTTTTTCGGTACAAAACTAGTAGCAATATAATTTTTATTTTTGATGTATTTGTTATACACATTCATCACATCTTCTTTGGTCACAGCCAAGGTGTTTTTGATATCCTGAGTTACAAAACCTGGATTTCCTGTGTAGGTATTGTAAGAAGCCAATCTTGTTCCTTTACCTAAAACACTAGACAAACTGCTATAAAAATTAGTTTCTTGAGCCGCTTTAATTCTGTTTAAATCTTTATCTGAAATACCTTCCGCTTCAAATTTAGCAAAGGCTTTTTCAATGCCATTTTTTACAGCATCTAGTTTTACACCATTAAAAGCTCTCACAATTACTTGTGTTTGACCTGCTAATTCTGAAATGTAATTGTACATGGTTGTATTAGATGTTAGCTTTAAATCATCAACCAACACTTGATTCATTGGGGCTGATTTTCC
Organism: Polaribacter gangjinensis; assembly: GCF_038024125.1. NCBI lineage: Bacteria > Pseudomonadati > Bacteroidota > Flavobacteriia > Flavobacteriales > Flavobacteriaceae > Polaribacter > Polaribacter gangjinensis. Next base: position 2,351,224 of record NZ_CP150662.1, on the reverse strand, counting down.
GCTGGTTAAATATTCAGCCAAAACTTCTAACGCATACGAATCTGGATGATACAATTCTACAGTTGGCCAAACCATTGTTAATTGTGGCACTCTTGCAAAATTATCTTCATAATACAAGAATTTTGTTTCAGGAACAGTTCCTGGTCTTTTATCTAAAGCCGGAATTTCATTTCCTTTCGGAATTTCATCAAAATATTTATAAACCCATTTTGTAGCTTGCTCAATATCAATATCTCCAGACAAAACCAAAGTTGCATTGTTTGGTACATACCATTTTTTGAAAAACGTTTTTACGTCATCTAAAGTTGCATTTTGCAAATCTTCTAAAGAACCAATTACTTCCCAATTATAAGGATGATTTTTTGGATATAAATTTTTGCCAATTACATATTGATTGTGCCCATAAGGACGATTGTCATAACTTTGTCTTTTTTCATTTTTCACAACCTGCTTTTCTTTCGCCAAAACAGGATCAGTAACAGTATTGATGAACCAACCCAATTTATCAGCTTCTGCCCAAATCATTTTTTCTAGAGCATCTTTTGGAACGGTTTGCAAGTAATTTGTTCTATCTCTTGAAGTTGAGCCATTGGCTCCTGAACCTCCAATTCTGGCAGTCATTTTATCCAAACCACCTTTTCCTAAATTTTCAGATTCTAAAAATAATAAGTGTTCAAACAAATGCGCAAAACCAGTTCTGCCTTCTACTTCTCTTGCTGAACCAACATGTACCATCAATTCAACTGCTACAACAGGATCTGATTTGTCCACATGAAAAATGACGTCTAAGCCATTATCCAAAGTTATTTTTTTATAATTGATGCTTAAATCTGAGGATTTATCAATAGAGGAAGATTTACAGTTTATCAAACTGCTAATTGCTAAAAGTGCTACAAGAAATTTTTTCATTTGATGTTGTTTTTTGAGGGAATAAAGATACATTAAAAGTGACAGAGTTTCAAAGTTGCAAAGAAGCAGAGTTATTGAGAAAGAAATTGTTTTTCAGAAATTTTGGTTAAACTTATTTATTTCTTCCTTTTTCATTAGGATATAAAAAAGGCAAATTTTCACTTTGAAAAATTGCTTTGGTGTCAACGTTAATGGCAGTAATTTTCCCTTTAAATGCAGCTCCTGTATCAATATTCCATAAATTGAAAAAATTCATAGGTAAAGGCTCATTATAATTTGTAGTTGGTGTGTGACCAATAAAAATTTCATGATACAACTGCAATCTTTTTGGAAAAAACGGAGAGGTTTTTTCAAGGTTTTTATCCATGGCTAAAATCATTTCCCACAAAGAACGATCTGTGTTAAAAATGCCTTCATGCAACTCTCTTTGAACACCATATAAAGACGTAAAACCTGCATGAATAAACAATCGGTTCTGATTATCAATATAATACAAAGGCATTTTTTCAAAAAACTGAAGATGTTGAATGCGTTCATTCCTAGAAAAACCTTCATAACTATCCATTGTTTCTTTACCTCCATGCAAATACCAAGACGCATTTACAGTGCCATTTTTTAGCCAATCTTCGCACCAAACATCATGATTTCCTTTTATGAAAATGCAGTTTATTTTTTGAGACAATTGCATCAAAAAATCGATTACTTGCGCTGATTCACTCCAACCATCTACATAATCTCCCATAAAAATGAGGGTATCTTTTTCAGTAATTTCTAGTTGATTGAGTACTTGTAGTAAGGCTTTTAAACCTCCATGAATATCTCCTATTGCAAAAGTTCGCATTCGTTTTTGTGTTTTTACAAAACTACTTTTTTTTGAAAAAAATTGAGCAATTTTAACTTTAAAAAACGAACATCCAATTCATAAAAAAAGGGAATCAAACATTTGAATGATTCCCCTTCACAATAATCTTTCTCGTTTCTTATGAGAAATACAATGAAATTATATTTTAAATGAAATAATGGGTAAAGTAGCATGATTTGTAACATCTTCTGCTACACTTCCTTCAATAAAATGAGCCAAACCTTTTCTTCCATGCGTAATTACAGCAATTAAATCTGCTCCAACAGAATTAGAAAAATCTAAAATACCTTGCATAATTGTTCTTGCACAAACAAAATGAACGTTGATTTTTCTATCAGTATTTCCTTCTAAATTCATCAAAAAATTATCTGCCAAAGTATCCATTTCTGGAGTTGTTTTAAACGAATCGAAAGGTGCGTTTACGTACACAATATGTTTTCTAGCATTCATTGGCTCTAAAGTTTTTAATAATTTTTGAAATGCAGGAATACTTTCTTCAGAAAAATCAGTTGCCACAACAATATCCGTAAAATCAATATTTGTCATTTCATTTTTGATGACTAAAACAGGCACAGATGCATGTCTGATTACTTTTTGAGTGTTTGATCCTACAAAAAATTCTTTAAATCCACTTGCTCCATGAGAACCCATTACAATCAAATCAGCATTCATTTCATCAGCAACAGCATCAACTTCTTTGAACACTTTATAATGTTTGATAATTGGAATCACTTTTACATTTTTCAAAAAATCCTTTTTCAAAAAATCATGAAATCTTTTTTCTGCCAATTTCAAGAAAAAAGCTGTTTTTTCGTGCAAATACACTTCACTTTCAGATAAAGACATTTCTTGCATATCCAACATGTGTAAGGCATAAATGGTTGCGTCATTTTTTTCTGCTAATAAAGCAGCTGTTTTGAGTGCATATGATGAATGATCTGAAAAATCTACTGGAACAATAATTTTCTTCATGATGTTTAGTTTTTGATATTTACACAAAAATAACTGCTTTACCTCATCAAAAACAGAACATTTATCATGTTTTTGAAATAATTAATTGGCGTAATTTTTTTTGAGAATTTTTTCTGCTGGTTTATTTTGAGGCGTAAATCTGTTATTATTTTCACCTCCAACTTTTTCGTGATTGTGAAACCATTTCCAAACAAAACCTCCAGCAAACCAATCTTCTTTCCAAAACTGATTATGAATCGCTTGCAGACCATTTGCTTGAGCTTGTAAATTGACATTTCCCTCAACATCATCAACAATCCAAGGTTGTTTTGCATTGAAATGGACACTTCTGTATCCATATTCTGTAAACAAAATAGGCTTTTGAAATTTTTCCTGAATTTGTTGAATTTCTATTTTATGCGTTTTCCAACCATTTTCGAAATCGGCAACTGTGGGAGTTTGTTTTTCTGATAATGGAAAATACGCATCTACCCCAATAAAATCTAATTGATGCCAAAAAGTGAGTTTTTTATACTCATCCCAATTGGCAGCATAAGTTATTTTGCCTTTATAAACTGCTCTGATTTTTTTGATTAGCTGTTGCCAAAACTGAGGTCTATTCACTACAAATTTTTCCAATTCAGTGCCAATACAAAAAATATCAGCATTTATTTTTGCAGCTGATTTTGCATATGTTAGTATAAAATCGGTATAAGAATCTTCTAAAATTTTCCAATTTTCTTCAGAAGTCATTTCAATTAAACCTGTAAATTGACCTCTCCAAACCCAAATTTGAGGTTTCACCATTACTCTAAGTTGCTTTTTTTGAAACGATTTTGCGTATTGTAAAAGTCCATTTTCAGTCTCGCCAAACCATTGTCTTTGACTATTAAAAGTTATTGTTGGAGAAGCTAAATCACGAATAAATCCAAATGGCATTAAGGCAACATAATTGCTATTCACATCAATAACTGGCTGAATATGTGTTTGATTGATAGCATCTCTGGAAGCTACAAAACTAACTCCATTGATTTTTTTATGTTGGCAACTTGCAAAAAAATGAAAACATAAAAGTGTTCCTAAAAAAAGAATTTTTCTCATAATGTCCACTAAAGTACATTTTAAATCTTACATCTGATTCTATTCATTTTGTTAAAAATAAAATCGAATTTTCTATTTAAAATAATTCTAAATTGAGTTACGCAATTAAGTTCTTATCTTTCGTTTCGACAGAATTGACATCAACCAACAAACTATGGAACACATTGTTATTATTGGAAATGGCATTGCAGGTGTAACTGCAGCAAGACATATCAGAAAAAAATCTGACAAAAAAATCACCATTATTTCAGCAGAACATCCGTATTTTTTTTCAAGAACAGCCTTGATGTATGTGTATATGGGTCATTTAAAATTTGAACATACACAGCCTTACGAAAATTGGTTTTGGAAAAAAAATAAGATTGATTTACATCAAGGATTTGTAACCAATATTGATACTGATAAAAAAGAGCTTATCCTTTCAGATGAAACTACCATTTCTTATGACAAATTAATTATTGCAACTGGTTCAAAACCTAATAAATTCGGATGGAAAGGTGAAGATTTACCAGGAGTTATGGGATTGTATCACAAACAAGATTTAGAAAATTTAGAAAAATTTGCGCCAAATAATGAGGTTTGTAAAAGAGCTGTAATTGTTGGTGGTGGTTTGATTGGCATTGAATTGGCTGAAATGTTGCGAAGCAGAAAAATTCCAGTGACTTTTTTAGTGCGTGAAAACAGTTTTTGGAATGGAGTTTTGCCTGCTCAAGAATCTGAAATGATCAACAAACATATTTTAGAACATCATATTGATTTGCGTTTAAACACCAATTTAAAAGAGATTATTGCTGATGAAAATGGTCGTGTAAAATCAGTTATTATTGATGAAACTGGTGAAGAAATTCCCTGCAATATTGTGGGTTTGACTGCAGGAGTTTCCCCAAATATCGATTTTTTAAAAAATACCAATATCGCTTGTAATAAAGGGGTTTTAGTAAATCGATTTTTAGAAACAAACATTCCTGATATTTATGCAATTGGCGATTGTGCAGAACAACAAATGGCTATTGGAAATCGCCGAAATATTGAAGCAGTTTGGTACACAGGAAGAATGATGGGCGAAACTGTTGCGCAATCAATTTGCGGTAAAAAAACAGAATATAAACCCGGAAATTGGTTCAATTCTGCCAAATTTTTGGATATTGAATATCAAACCTATGGCTGGGTTTTTAGTGAAAAAAATAAAAGTGACAATGAAGTGCATTTTCAATGGCAACATGCTTCAGAAAACAAATGCATTACGATTTCTTTTGATAAAAATTCACATGAATTTTTAGGCATCAATACTTTTGGAATTCGTATGCGTCATGAAATTTTTGATAGATGGCTTTCTGAAAAAAAATCGGTAGCATTTGTATTGGAATTTTTAGCAGACGCCAATTTTGATCCTGAGTTTTACAATGTACATGAAGCCGAAATTGTAGCAAAATTCAATCAAGAAATGGGCACAAACATTCAATTGAAAAAGAAAAGTTGGAAACGAATTTTTAGCAAAGTATAACAGATGAAATTTATAAAATACCTAGGATTAACGCTCTTTTTGATTGGATTCGGAATTTTTAACAGCGCTATTTTTTTTGGAAATTTTCAAGTTTCTCAGCAAGAATTGGAAGCCTATATTTCTGAAAAAGGATACAAAAGCGAGTATTTAAAAAAAGCACTTTCTGATGCTATTGTAACTGACGAGCAACTTTCTATTTTCGAGTTTTCATCAAGAGTTAGAACTGCTTTTGAAACTTCGAACAATTATCATAACAAACTGATATCTAAATACGATTCTGAGAAAAATTGGGATAAAAAAAACGAACAGTTTCAATACACCGTTTTTGGAAAACCTCATTCTTTAAGTTATAATTTGGCAAAAAAAGTCGGTAAAGGCTTTTTAAAAAATCAACCCAATTTAGCTTGGTGGTTGACTTTTGGTTTGGGAATTTTTGGTGCATTATTATTCATCCTTCCAAATGTCATTTTATTGGGAAAACCAGGCATTAAAAATGATGGAATTTATTTAGAATCTGCAACAAATAGAGGTTGGATAGCTTGGTTAGTTCTTGTTTACTTAGTTACTTTTTACTTATTACTCTATTTCATGCCTGATTATGTGGTGAATTGGACCTTTATTTTTGATCCTATTAGCAACTTTTTAAATGGCGGAAATGCGAGTCAATGGTTTGTGTATGGATTTTTGTATTGCGTCATTATGATTGTAATGGGCATCAGAATGTATATCAAATATCGTCATAACAAATACCAAATTGTTAGAACAACATCTGTCTTATTTTTTCAAATTGTATTTGCTTTTTTGATTCCTGAAATCATGACAAGTTTAAACATGCCTGGCTACGATTTTAAAAGTGCTTTTCCTTTAGATTATGATTTTTTCTTTGAATGGAACATCAAAAGTTTACAAAGTAGTGGCGCAATTGGCGTATTTATCTTGGTTTGGGGAATCATTTTAACACTCATTATTGTTCCTGTAATGGTCTACTTTTTTGGAAAACGTTGGTATTGTTCGTGGGTTTGTGGTTGTGGAGGATTAGCAGAAACCTTAGGAGATCCTTACAGACAACATTCTGACAAAAGTTTAAATGCTTGGAAATTAGAAAGATGGCTTATTCACTCAGTGTTACTTTTCTCGTTATTGATGACAGTGGTTACTTTATATTGTTATTTTTCAGGAACTTCATCTTTTATCGGAATCAAATCTCAATGGATAAAAGACGCATATAGTTTTTTAATTGGAGCTTGGTTTGCTGGAGTTATTGGAACTGGATTTTATCCCATTTTTGGTAACAGAGTTTGGTGCAGATTTGGCTGTCCTTTAGCAGCATATTTAGGATTTGTGCAACGTTTCAAATCGAGATTTAGAATCACGACAAATGGTGGGCAATGCATTTCATGCGGTAATTGTTCAACCTATTGTGAACAAGGAATTGATGTGAGAGCTTACGCCCAAAAAGGAGAAAATATTGTTCGCTCAAGTTGTGTTGGTTGCGGAATTTGTAGTGCGGTTTGCCCAAGGGGAGTTTTAAAATTAGAAAATGGCCCTGAAAAAGGAAGAATCAATCCAACTGAAATTTTGTTAGGTAATGATGTTGATTTAATTAAATTACTTAATAATCAATAAGATATTAAGTATCCATCACTTTTCTTTAAAATATTATATTCTAATTTTTAACCAAAAAAATTGTTAAAAAAAGAAAATATAATAGTTAATATTTTGATAAAAATATTTATACTTTTACATCCTAAATTAAAGTAGGATAAAATAACTCTTTGACTGATTTTATTTTTTTAAAATAGGTCGATTTTGATTGAACGAAAACGCTAAAATGAAGTCCTTAATCAAAGTAATAATTCCTGCTTTTAATGAAGAAAAATCTATTGCGAATGTCATTAATGATATCCCAAAAATTGTTGATGAAGTTATAGTAATAGATAATAACTCAACAGATGAAACAGCAAAAAATGCAAAAAATGCTGGAGCAACTGTTTTAAGAGAAGTTAAAAAAGGGTATGGTTTTGCTTGTTTAAAAGGATTAGATTATATTGCAAATCAAACAATCAAACCAACAATAGTTGTTTTTTTAGATGGTGATTATTCAGATTATCCAGAACAATTAACAACAATTGTACAACCAATTATTGAAGAAAATATTGATTTTGTAATTGGTGCCCGTGTGAAAGAATTGCGCGAGCCAGGCGCAATGACACCTCAACAAATCTTTGGAAATTGGTTAGCAACAAATTTAATGAAGGTATTTTTTGGGGCAAAATTTACAGATTTAGGCCCTTTTAGAGCCATAAAATATGAAAAATTAATAGCATTAAAAATGACCGATACAACGTATGGTTGGACAGTTGAAATGCAATTAAAAGTATTGAAACAACAAATGAGTTACTTAGAAATACCTGTAAAATACAGAAACAGAATTGGAACTTCAAAAGTTTCAGGAACTGTAAAAGGTAGTATATTTGCAGGAGTAAAAATTCTAAGTTGGATTTTTAAATATAGTTTTAAATAATGTTTATAGAGTCTTTAATTATCACTATTTATACAATTAGCTTGTTGCTTATTTTTATGTATGCACTTGCGCAATTAAACTTACTTTTTAATTATTTAAAGTATCGAGACAAACCAGATAATTCTCCAAAGTTCGACTTTAATAATCCTGATGAAATTCCATATGTAACTATACAATTACCTGTTTATAACGAATTGTATGTAATGGAGCGTTTGTTAGAAAACATTGCAAAAATTGATTATCCAAAAGATAAATTAGAAATTCAGGTTTTAGATGATTCTACTGATGAATCTGTAGAAACTACAGCCAAACATGTAAAAATTATTCAAGATTTAGGAATTGATATTCAGCATATTAGAAGAGAAAATAGACAAGGTTTTAAAGCAGGTGCTTTAAAAGAAGGTTTAAAAACGGCTAAAGGAGAATTCATAGCAATTTTTGATGCTGATTTTTTACCAAAAGAAGACTGGTTAAAACAAACTATTCCTTATTTTAAAGATCCACAAATTGGTGTTGTTCAAACAAAGTGGAGTCACATCAATAGAAATTATTCTACTTTAACAAAAATTCAGGCATTTGCTTTAGATGCTCATTTTACCCTAGAACAAGTTGGAAGAAATAGTAAAGGACATTTCATCAATTTTAATGGTACTGCAGGTGTTTGGAGAAAAGAATGTATTTATGATGCTGGAAACTGGGAAGGTGATACTTTGACAGAAGATTTAGATTTAAGCTACAGAGCCCAATTTAAAAATTGGAAATTCAAATATTTAGAAAAAGTAGAAACTCCTGCTGAACTTCCAGTGGTAATTAGCGCTGCAAGATCTCAACAATTCAGATGGAATAAAGGTGGTGCAGAGAATTTCCAAAAAATGATTAAAAGCATTCTACGAAATAAAAACACCTCATTCAAAACTAAAGTTCATAGCGTATTGCATTTGCTAAATAGTTCTATGTTTACTTTTATTTTCTTAGTTTCTATATTGAGCGTTCCAATGCTTTACATTAAAAACGAGTACGCGCACTTAAAACCTTATTTTTATGTAATGAGCTTTTTTGTGGTAAGTTCACTCATCTTTTTTGTGTGTTATTGGCACATGTACAAAAATACTTATGGTGGTGGTTTTAAAAATTTCATCATATATATTGGAGCCTTTTTTACATTTTTCTCAATTGCAATGGGATTTTCATTACACAATACAATCGCAGTTTTAGAGGGTCATATTGGTAAGAAAAGTGAATTTGTTAGAACGCCAAAATTCAATATTATTACTCTAAAAGACGGTTGGAAAAACAATAAATACATCAAAAAAAGACCTTCATTTTATGTGATTTTAGAAGGATTATTAGCACTTTATTTTGTTTTTGGAATGTATAGTGCTTTTATTGTAGGTGATCAAGGTGGAGATTTTGGACTTTTCCCTTTCCATTTGATGTTGTTTATTGGATACTTTTACGTGTTTTTTAAATCTATTTTTTCAAAAGCATAGTGGCTTTTTTCAACAAACATAAGATTGAGTTTGTTGTAATTGTAAGTATTTTAAACTACGTTTATGTTGCTTATTTTTTAGAAAGAACCTCTTTTGAAAAGCTACTTTTTTGCTGGATTTTTCTCTTTGGATGTTTTTATTTTTTAGTAAAAAAAAGCAACTTGAGTTTTAAAAAACTAGCAATAATTTCAATTCTTTTCAAATTGATTTTTTTGTTTGCGATTCCTAATTTATCTCAAGATTTTTACAGATTTATTTGGGATGGAAGAATGATTTTTGAGGGTTTCAATCCATATCTCTCCAAACCAGAAACATTCATAAATAGTGGACAATTTCCAATTCATGATGCAAAATCATTGTATGACGGAATGGGAGTTTTAAACGGAAGTCATTTTACCAATTATCCTCCAATTCATCAATTCGGATTTCTGATTGCCGCATTTTTTGCCAATAAATCTATTTTTGGAAGCATCATTGTTTTAAGAATTCTAATCATATTAGCAGATTTTGGAATTCTTTTCATCGGGAAAAAAATATTAGAAAGATTACAACTTCCCAATTACACTATTTTTTGGTATGCTTTGAATCCTTTTATCATTATTGAAATGACAGGAAATTTGCATTTTGAACCTGTCATGTTATTCTTTTTGATGCTTAGTTTCTACAAATTACAGCAACAAAAATGGATTTTAGGTGCTGTTTTTATGGGTTGTGCAATTTCAGTAAAACTAATTCCAATGCTCTTTTTACCTTTATTTTTTAGGTGGTTTTCATCAACAAAATCAGAACCAAATTCAAACAAAACAAGTAATTTTATTTGTTTCATCAAAAAAATAGATAGTAGAAAATTGATCGTATTTTACATGATAATTATAGGTGTAATTGTTTTATTATTTGCGCCTTTTTTATCTCAAAATTTAAAAGCAAACTATACAAATTCTGTTGGTTTATGGTTTACAACTTTCGAGTTCAATGCCAGTTTTTACTATCTTTTCAGAGAAATTGGTTATCTGATTTCAGGCTATAATCAAATTGCAATTATTGGAAAAATAACTGCATTAAGCACTGTCATTTTCATTTTAACACTTGCTTTTTTCAGGAAAAATAACTCACTAGAAAATCTCTTTATTTCCATGCTTTTTGGCATTAGTTTTTATTATTTTTTTTCAAGTACTGTGCATCCTTGGTATGTGGCAACTCCTTTACTTTTATGCATTTTTACCAAGTATAAATTTCCTATTTTTTGGTCGTTTGTTGTCATTTTAAGTTATCATGCTTATTCAAATTCAACTTGGAATGAAAATTTACTTTTAGTAGCTTTTCAATATATTTTGCTATTTTCTTACATAATCTATGAAATTAAAAAACATATCGTAAAAAAAACAATTCGTTAATCTTTAATTGTTAAAAAAATGCATTTATTTTTATATCTTCGTGGTTAAAATTTTTTCTTATGAATAAACTCACAATTAAAGACATTGCAAAGAAATTTAATGTCTCAATTTCCACTGTTTCCAAGGCTTTGAATGACAGTTATGAAATTAGTGACGCAACTAAAGAGAAAATTCAGAAATATGCGAAAGAAAACAATTACAAACCTAATTTTAACGCACTTAGTTTAAAAAACAGAAGTACAAAAACCATTGGAATCATTCTTCCAACCATGTTAAACTACTTTTTTGCTCAGGTTTTTAATGGCATAGAAAAAACAGCGTTAGAGAGAGGTTACAAGGTAATTACCTGTATATCAAACGAATCTTATGACAAAGAGTTAGAAATTATTGAAATGCTTTCTAATGGTAGTATTGATGGATTTATTTTATCAATGTCAAAAGAAACTGAAATCAATGCGAATTTTTCTCATTTTCAAGAAACGATTGAAAACGGGATTCCAATTGTGATGTTTGACAGAGTTGCCTCTGCAATTGAATGCGATAAAATTATAACTGACGATTTTAATGGTGCATTAAATACAGTTGAACATTTGTATAAAAGTGGTCATAGAAAAATTGGTTTTGTATCAACTTTAAGTAATTTACATATTGGTCAACAACGATTTTTAGGATATAAAAAAGGTATAGAAACAGTTGGTTTGCCATTTAATGAAGAATATGTAATTAACATTATTGATACTGATTATAAAAAATACGAAGAAATCTTATCGCCATTTTTGAAAAAAAATAAATTAGATAGTATCATTACAACAGGCGAATCTGCAGCTGTTGCTTCTATGAAAGCAGCTTTAAAATTGGGTTATCAAATTCCGAAAGACATGTCAGTTATTGCATTTTCAAACGGAATTTTAGCAAGACATTCAAGTCCAAAAATGACTACAATTAGTCAACATGGTGAATTGATGGGTGAAACTGCAGCTACAATTTTAATTGACAGATTAGAAAACAAATTAACTGATTTTACAAAAAAAGTCATCAAAACCGATTTAGTAATTAGAGATTCTAGCAAATAATTGATGGATTTTTCCCAAATTAAATTGGTTGTTTCTGATATGGATGGCACGTTGCTCAATTCCAAAGGAAACGTAAGCAGCCAATTCTTTTCTCTTTTTAAAAAACTACAAGAAAAAAACATTCATTTTTGTGCTGCAAGTGGAAGACAACACAATAGTATTGTTTCCAAATTGGATACAATAAAAAATCAAATTTATGTTATTGCCGAAAACGGAGGCATTGTAAAACAAGGAAAAACCACCATCCTTTCACAATTTTTAGATGCGCAAAAAGTACAAGAAATCATTCCGATTTTACGAACTATTGCTGGAGCAAATATGGTGCTTTGTTGCGATAATTCTGCATATATTGAAAGTAAAGACGAACGTTTTATCAACCTTTTTCAAGAATATTATCACAGTTTTCAACAAGTGGAAGATGTCATGGAAATTGCCAAAACAATTCCTGTTTTTAAAATTGCTGTGTATCATTTTGATTCCTCAGAAAAGTTTATTTTTCCTATAGTGCAAGATTTTAAAAACGATGTTTTATTAAAAATTTCTGGACAACATTGGTTGGATATTTCTGACGAAAAAGCCAATAAGGGGAATGCTTTAAAAGCGGTTCAAAATCTTTTGAATGTTACAAAAGAACAAACCTTGGTTTTTGGTGATTATCACAATGATATTGAAATGATGCAAGAATCCAATTTTTCATTCGCAATGAAAAATGCGCATGAAGACATCAAAAAAATTGCAAAATACAGCACTGAATCAAATAACAATTTTGGTGTAGAAATGGTGTTGGAAAAATTGGTAAACTTTTAAAATTTATTCTTCTATTTCTATTGGAATTGGTGGAGGTGGGTTTGGAAATATTCTATCCAAAGGATAATCTAACATAATACCTAATTCAATACTATCTTTAGAAACTATTTCAGTTTTATTGTATGTTTCAAGTATTTTTAATAGATAATTTTTAAGTTTTTTTGAATCTGCATTTGGTTCTAATGACAATTCTATAAAAGCTCTTTTATATGAAAACGGAAGGTCAATTTCCTTATTATTATTTTCATAATGTAATTTTAAAAATTTTGATAAATGGCTAATATGATATGTTTTATCCATTCTAAAAATACTATCATTGATTATCTTCAACATATTTCTCTCACGAATATATCCGCCAGTATTTGCGAATGGAGAAATAATATAGGTTTTATTAAATTCTATAACTTTAATATACAAATTCCTTTTATTATATAATTCATTTCTAATTGAATCAGTAATTTGCTTAAAATTTAAATTGTCGATACTAATTTCAGTAGTTTTATTTTCATCAAAAAACTTTTTTGAAGGGTAATAATAAACTTCCTTTTTACATGAAGAGAAAATAATAAATAAGATGATAATTTTTTTCATATTTAAAATTCAATCGCAACAACCAAACCTTCATTAGCGCGAATATTAAAAACGGTTTCGTCTTCAAAAATCAAATATTGTCCTTTGATGCCAACTAATTTTCCAGAAAATGTTTTTTCTTTTTCTAAAGACAAACTTTTAGGTTTTTCAGGATATTTCAACACCGGAAAATGAATCTGGGTTTCTTGATTGTTTTCAATAAAATAAGGCAAAACCTCATCAGGAATGTATTTTTTAAGCTGATCTCTCCAAACCACTAAATCCTCGTCTTTACAGTCATTTTGCAACATTTTTCGCCAATTGGTTTTATCAGCAACATGTGCTTTTAACGCAACTTCTGTGATTCCTGCTAAATATCTATTGGGCACTTCAACAATTTCTATGGCTTCGTGCGCACCTTGATCAATCCATCTTGTAGGCACTTGTTGCTTTCTGGTAACACCCACTTTTACGTTGCTAGAATTTGCCAAATACACAATATGTGGTTGCAATTGCACCGATTTTTCATATGCTAAATCACGATCTTCAATGCCTAAATGTGCTTTACTCAACTCAGGTTTCATAATCCAATCACCAGCATTTGGGGTTTCAAAAAAACAAGATTTACAAAAACCTTGTCTAAAAATTGGCTTTTCCAATTCACATTGCAAACATTGATATTTTACAAAAGAAATGGAAATTTCGGAATTCAATAGTTGATTTACGTGCAAAAAATCAGATTGCATATCTAAAAAATACTGAATCTCGTCTAAATATTCCGTTTTCATTTTTTTTAACACTCCTTGATAGTTCATGACCAAATTTTAGTATTTTTAACTTTTAACAAAATTACGAAAATCAACTAGCAAACTATGCCATTCTTTTTAGTTAATTCAATCATATCATGGTTTTTAAAAAAACGAATTCACCAAATTGAATTATTTTTAAAATATCCGATTGATGTTCAGGAAGAATTATTATTGAAATTGGTATCAACAGCCAAAAGAACAGCGTTTGGAAATGAACATCATTTTTCGGAAATTGAAAATTATAAGGACTTTGTAAAAAATGTTCCGATTCAAAAATATGAAACCATTGCTCCGTTAATTGAACGTTGCAGAAAAGGAGAACAAAATTTATTTTGGCCAACACCCATCAAATGGTTTGCAAAATCAAGTGGAACCACAAATGCCAAAAGTAAATTTATTCCTGTAAGTAATGAAGCTTTAGAATATTGCCATTTAAAAGCTGGTAAAGACATGTTGTGTTTGTACATTACCAACAACGAAGAAAGTCAGTTATTTACTGGAAAAGGATTGAAATTAGGGGGAAGTTCAGCCATTTACGAAGACAACAATTCTTATTTTGGAGATTTATCTGCAATCATTACTGAGAATTTGCCATTTTGGGCAGATTTTAGTTCAGCTCCCAAACAAGAAACTGCATTATTGGCTGAATGGGAAACCAAATTAGAGGCAATTATTGAAGAAACCATTCACGAAGACATCACAAGTTTGGTGGGTGTTCCTAGTTGGATGCTGGTTTTATTGAATAGAGTTTTAGACAAAACAGGCAAAAATAATATTCTAGAAGTTTGGCCAAATTTGGAAGTATATTTTCATGGAGGTGTCAATTTTAATCCTTACAGAGAGCAGTTTAAAAAACTGATTCCAAAAAAGAGTTTCAAATATTATGAAACCTACAATGCATCTGAAGGATTTTTTGCGATACAAGATCAAAATAATTCGAAAGAATTATTACTGATGTTAGATTATGGAATTTTTTACGAGTTCATTCCTATGACTGAATATAAAGGAGAAAGTTCTAAAGCAATTCCTTTATCCGAAGTTAAAAAAGATGTTGATTATGGATTGATTATCACCACAAATGCAGGATTATGGCGCTACATGATTGGTGATACCATTAAATTTACCTCTTTAGATCCTTACAGAATAAAAATTACTGGAAGAACAAGACATTATATCAATGTTTTTGGCGAAGAATTGAACATTGAAAATGTAGAAGATGCATTGAATTTGGCTTGTAAAAAAACAAACGCAACCATCACAGATTACACTTTGGCTCCAATTTTTATGGAAGGAAAAAATAGTGGAGGACATGAATGGTTGATTGAATTTAAAGACGCACCAGAAAATTTACAATATTTTACGGAGTTGTTAGACAACGCTTTAAAATCAATCAATTCAGATTATGAAGCAAAAAGATACAACAATTTAACGCTGGCTTTTCCAAAAATACAAGTTGCAAAACAAGGTTTGTTTTATGAATGGTTGAAGAAAAAAGGAAAATTGGGTGGGCAACACAAAGTGCCAAGATTGTCTAATAAAAGAGAATTTTTGGAGGAATTATTAAGTTTATAATTTTTAAAATAAAACCTCAAAAAACCATAAAAAGGTATGATTTTTGATAAGTAAAAACTTCAATTATCAATCATAGATTTTATAGATGTTAAAACAACTATTCTTATTTTCAGTTTTCCTTTTTTTTGGTGCGCACGCATATTCTCAAACAGTAACTATCGTAAATAAAGAAACAAATGAGCGTTTAGAACAGGTTACCATTTTTGATCAAAAAACTAAAAACTACGTTACTACAAACGAAAAAGGTCAAGCAGATATTAGTACTTTTAAAAATGCAGAAAAATTAGAAGTCCGTTTTTTAGGTTTTAAATCGAAACTAAAAACCTATGCTGAAATTATAAATAACAAATTTATCATTCAACTAGAACCTAGTATTTTGAGCATGGATGAAATTGTCATTTCAGCTTCAAAATGGAAACAAAAAAAATCAGAACTTGCCACAAAAGTAGCCGTAATTTCAAAGAAAGAAATTCAATTATTAAATCCGCAAACTGCTGCTGATTTATTGACTGTTTCAGGCAAAGTGTTTATGCAAAAAAGCCAACAAGGAGGAGGAAGTCCCATGATTAGAGGCTTCGCAACCAACAGATTGTTGTATACCATTGATGGTGTTCGTATGAATAATGCCATTTTTAGAGCTGGTAATATTCAGAATGTCATTTCTTTAGATCCTTTTTCAATAGAAAAAACAGAAGTTGTTTTTGGGCCTGGCTCCGTAATTTATGGAAGTGATGCTATTGGTGCAGTAATGAGTTTTAAAACCATTACTCCTAAATTTTCTTTTGATGAAAAAGCCCTTATTTCTGGAAATGCTTTTGCACGATTTTCGTCTGCAAATGAAGAAAAAACCGTTCATGCTGATATCAATTTGGGATTTCAAAAATGGGCATTTGTAACGAGTATTTCTCATAACGATTATGGAGATTTAACTATGGGAAGCAATGGACCTGAAGAATATTTACGCAATTTTTATGTAGAAAGAATTAATAATCAAGATGTTGCAATCACGAACGAAAATCCAAAAAAACAAATTCCAACAGGATACACCCAACTCAATTTGATGCAAAAAGTAGGATTTAAATCTGATGACAATTGGGATTTTGAATACGGTTTTCATTTTTCTGAAACATCAAGTTATGATAGATATGATCGCTTAATCATCACAAGAAATGGAAATCCAAGAGATGGTGAATGGAAATATGGCCCTCAAAAATGGTTGATGAATAATCTTGAAATTGATAAAAATATGGCGCATTCATTTTTTGACAATGTAAGTTTACGACTCACGCATCAAAATTTTGAAGAAAGTAGAATTAGCAGAGGTTTCAACAGAAATAGTAGAGAAACAAGAACTGAAAAAGTGGCTGCTTTTTCAACCAATTTGGATTTTTCAAAGGTATTAAGCAAACGAAATAAACTATTTTATGGTGCAGAATATGTGTTTAATGAGGTAACTTCTACAGGAGTTAATACAGATATTTCTACCAATATTTCACAAAAAGGACCAAGCAGATATCCCAATGCAACTTGGTCTTCTTTAGGTTTTTATGTGTCAAATCAAACAGATTTTGCTTCAAAATGGACCTTACAAACAGGTTTGCGTTATAATTTTTATACGTTAGATGCTGTTTTTGATACTACTTTTTATCCATTTCCATTTACAGAAGCAAAAATTGATGATGCAGCATTTTCAGGAAGTATTGGTTTGGTTTTTAGACCCGAAAAAACATGGTTGTTAAGCACCAATTTTTCATCTGCTTTTCGTTCGCCAAATGTAGATGATGTTGGAAAAGTTTTTGATTCTGAACCTGGTTTTGTAGTTGTTCCAAATCCAAATTTGAAAGCAGAATATGCTTATAATACAGATGTTTCTGTAGCAAAAACATTTGGCGATTTTGTAAAAGTTGAGTTGACAGGATTTTATACTTTATTAAAAAATGCCATGGTTCGTAGAAACTTTACATTGAATGGACAATCACAAATCATGTATGATGGAGAAATGAGCCAAGTGCAAGCGATTCAAAATGCTGCTGCAGCAAATGTATATGGATTTCAAACAGGTATAGAAATCGATCTTGGAAAAGGCTTTGGATTTTCTACAGATTTCAATTATCAAAAAGGGGAAGAAGAGTTGGATAATGGAGAAAAAGACCCATTAAGACATGCAACTCCTTGGTTTGGAACAACACGTTTTAGTTATAGTAATGAAAAGTTCAACGCTCAATTTTATGCCAATTACAGTGGTGAAGTTGCTTTTGAAGACATGCCTGAAACCGAAATAGCAAAACCTTTTATATATGCAATTGATCAAAATGGCAATCCGTATTCACCTTCTTGGTTTATTTTAAATATCAAAACGTCGTATAAATTTAAAGAAAAATTGTTGTTTTCATCAGGAATTGAAAACCTAACAGATTTACGTTACAGACCTTATAGCTCAGGAATTGTTTCTCCAGGCAGAAATTTTGTAATTTCTTTGAAAGCGACTATTTAATTTTTAGTACAGTTTTCGCAATAAGTATTTTTTAGATATTTATTTTTTAACAACTGAAAGGTAACACCACCATCATTTGAAGAATCGAATAATTTACAAAATCGTTTTTTGTTAATCTCAATAGCGTTTAACATAATGGTTCTGTAATTTTTTGATGCAACAGTATAGTCATCAATTAATGTAAGGTTTAAGTAATAAAACAATAAATCTTCATCAATCGTTATTTCTTTTACTTTATCTTCTAAAAGATCAATTGCTTCTTCTGTATTTGCATAAAATGTTAGAAACTGAGCTAAACTTACATAATCAAAATTTGAAAGGGTAAAATTATTATATGTTTCTAATATAAAATCAACTGAGTCATCTTTAGCTTCGTATTTTCGCTCTTTCATGTTTTTCTCGGCTTTTACAATATGAAAATTTACCAACATTCTATCAATTAATTGTTGCTTTATGCCAAATTTTTTTAAATCTAAAATTTCAGTTTTAAAATCGTTTTCTTTGATTTCTTCCCAATTATATCTCCAAATAAAAAATTTCATTACCATTAAATTATATTTGATTTGATAATTTTTTGGGTCTAATTTTTCTAGAACCTTCAATTCATCAAAAACAATTTTTGCATAACTTACATTTAAAAGATATTTAAAAACAGTATTTTTTGTGAGAATTAGCATAAATTTTAGCTGCTTTGGAACTGTAAGTTTTGAAAGCAATTCTGGAGAATTTTCTTCTTTCAATTTTTCGAATATTGAGTTTTGAACTACTAAAGCTTCATCAATATTTTCATTTAAAATCAATTGATTAAAGGTATCAACCAATTTTTCTTTTGACATATTTTTATACTTGTCTTTTTTTTCTAATTCTAAAATGATAACCGCTTTTCTATGATTTTTTAAATACTTTTCTAAATCCGAAGAGACATTTCCAACAACTTTTTGTTTTATTTCACTTTTTGAAAGTTCTTTAAAATCTTTATAATTGGTTTTTGAGATATCATTTAAAAATTCAACCCAATTTTCTGAGGTAGAAATTTCTGTAATTATATTAGGTTGTTGAAATGTTTGTAGTGATTTAATGATACTATTAGCTCGTTTTTCTTGCAATTCTAAATTCCTTTCAAGACTTCCTTCAATAGAAGAATACGCTTTGATATTTATCTTTTTTATAGTAAAATCAGTCAATTTTAAACTATCATACAAAGGCTTTATGTCTTCAGAAACATACTCATATTTATTTTTTTGAAAAGGAATGATGAACTTTAATGTTTTGTACTTAGTGACAAATTTATCAGTTGTAGTAATTTTTTTATCCTTATAAGTAAGGGAATCTAAATAAACTCCCATATCTAACAAGTCCCAAGGAAATGACTCAAGGTTATAAATTGTTTGGTATCTGCATAAAGCTTTATTATTTAAAAACAGGATGTTAAACTCTAATTCGTCATTTTGCAATTCTTTTGGAATTGAACCTACTAGGGTTTGAAAATTTCCAGATTTTTCCGATTTTTTAAATCCTCTAAGTAATTGTTGGGCAAAAACAGGTTGTAATAAAGTTCCTTTGATTTGAGAATCTTCAAAATCTTTATTGCAATCATAAATAGATTTAGAAACCACATCAATTGCAACTCCATCTCCTGAATTTTTAAAAACTGCAGCAAACCAATTTTTATCATTGGTACTTAAAAAAAGTTGATTTCCTTCTTTTACAATACTAAATCTAACTTCTTTTGGTTTTTGATGAAATGCATTTGTAAAATAAGAACACTTTTGGTTTCTTTCAGCATCAGAAATTGGAAAATATATTCCTGAATTTGATTGAGAAAAATTAATTTGTGAAAATAATAAGGCTACAATAAATAAGAGGAAGTATTTTTTTTTCATAGTTTGATTTTTTCTTGAAAATCAAATATAAAAAATACTCTTTAAACTGACTAAATTTTACGTTCAACAACGTAATCAATCATAGTTTTTAAGGAATTTTTATAGTCAGAATTTGGATATTGTTCTAAAATAGCAAGTGCTTTATTTTTATACTCATTCATTTTTGAAGTTGTATATTCAATTCCTCCATGATTTTTTACAAAACTGATGACTTCTTTAACACGAACTTTATCTCGATTGTATTTTTTTACAGAATTGATAATCCATGCTTTTTCTTTTGGAGAACAGGTATTTAATGTATAAATCAAAGGCAAAGTCATTTTTTGCTCTTTGATGTCAATGCCTGTTGGTTTTCCAATTTTTTCATCAGTATAATCAAATAAATCATCTTTTATTTGAAAAGCGATGCCAATATACTCACCGAATTTTCGCATTTGCTGTACCGTTTCTTCATTTGCCCCAACTGAAGCTGCTCCAATTCCACAACAAGCCGCAATTAACGTGGCTGTTTTTTGACGAATGATATCAAAATAAATATCTTCGGAAATGTCTAATTTTCGGGCTTTTTCAATTTGTAACAACTCGCCTTCACTCATTTCGCGAACAGCAATTGAAATCAATTTTAGCAAATCAAAATCGCCATTGTCAATCGAAAGTAACAATCCTTTTGACAATAAAAAATCCCCAACTAAAACCGCGATTTTATTTTTCCAAAGGGCATTTATCGAGAAAAAACCACGTCTTCTATTGCTATCATCAACCACATCATCATGCACTAAAGTAGCTGTATGAATCAATTCAACTACTGATGCTCCTCTATACGTTCGTTCGTCAAAACCACCATCAGAAACCATTTTTGCCACCAAAAAAACAAACATAGGTCGCATTTGCTTTCCTTTTCTGCGAATAATGTAATAGGTAATTCTGTTTAAAAGTGGCACATTGGATTGCATGGAATCTTTGAATTTTTTTTCAAAGAGTTCCATTTCATTTTTGATAGGAAGTTTTATAAGTTCTACTGGTTTCATTTATGGTGAACTATTTTACGCTGAATTTATTTCAGTGTTTCAGTATTTAAAAACAAAAATAATCAATAATTAAACCTTTCTCTTCATTTTAAAAAATATATACCCTGTAATAATTGTTAAAATTATTGGCACAATAATTACTAAAATTCCAATTCCATTTTTCATTGCTTGATTTTCTATACCTCCCATTCCAAAAATTGAAAGAAAGATAATGTTACAAATAACGAAGTAAATCATAAGTGATGAAAGAAGAAAGAATAAATTGAAAATTACTTTTAAATATTTATTCATGAATTAAAAAACTTAACTCTTATTTGCCAATTGTCCACAAGCAGCATCAATATCTTTCCCTCTACTTCTTCTTACATTTACGGTGATATCATGCATTTCTAAATTAGAAATGTAATTGTTGATGGCACTAGAACTTGCTTGTTGAAATTGCCCATCATCAATTGGATTGTATTCAATCAAATTCACTTTACAAGGCACATATTTACAGAAATCAATCAATGCTTTTACATCTTCATTTCTGTCATTTATTCCTTCCCAAACTACATATTCATAGGTAATTTTTCGTTTGGTTTTTTCGTACCAATATTCCAAAGATTCACGCAAATCATCCAATGGGAAATGTTCGTTAAATGGCATGATTGAAGTTCGTACTTCTTCAATTGCTGAATGTAAGGAAACAGCTAAATTGAATTTTACTTCATCATCAGCCATTTTTTTAATCATTTTTGGAACACCTGATGTAGAAACTGTAATTCGTTTTGATGACATTCCTAAACCTTCAGGAGAAGTGATTTTTTCAATCGCTTTAATGACATTGTTATAGTTCATTAAAGGCTCTCCCATTCCCATAAAAACAATATTCGTCAATTTTTTTTGATGATATAACTGACTTTGTTGGTCAATTACAACTACTTGATCGTAAATTTCATCTGGATTTAAATTGCGCATTCTTTTTAAACGCGCAGTTGCGCAAAATTTACAATCTAAACTGCAACCAACTTGACTAGAAACACAAGCTGTTGTTCTTTTTTTTGTTGGAATTAAAACAGATTCAACAACCAAACCATCATGCAATTTGATGCCATTTTTAATTGTTCCATCTGCACTTTTTTGCATGGAATCTACTTTGATATGATTGATGACAAAGTGTTTTTCTAACATTTCTCTTGTTTGTTTAGAAATGTTGGTCATGTCGTCAAATGAATGCAAAGACTTATTCCAAAGCCACTCATACACTTGGTTTCCGCGAAAAGCTTTATCGCCATTTTTTTCAAAAAAATCGCGTAATTGTTCTTTGGTAAGTGCTCTAATATCTTTCTTTATGATTTCCATGGTTTGCAAAAATACAAAACCTCACAAGCATTTTTGTGAGGTTTTTAAAATCTAACTTACTTTTTTAAAATTTAAAAAATTAAATAATCAACATGGCATCGCCATAAGAGTAAAATCTGTATTTTTCTTTAACAGCTTCTTTATAAGCTTTCATTAAAAAATCATATCCTGCAAATGCTGCAGTCATCATCATTAATGTTGATTTTGGTGTATGAAAATTCGTAACCATTGCATTTGCTATGCTAAAATCATAAGGAGGAAAAATAAATTTATTCGTCCATCCTTCATAAGGATTTAACAATTGATTTGCTGATACTGAAGATTCTACAGTTCTCATCACTGTTGTACCTACTGCACAAATTCTTCTTTTTTCTTTTTTGGCTTGATTTATTTTTTGAGCTGTACTTGCTGGAATAATGATTTGCTCAGAATCCATTTTGTGTTTCGATAAATCTTCTACTTCAACTGGACTGAAAGTTCCTAAACCAACATGTAAGGTCATTTCTGCGAATTCAATTCCTTTAATTTCTAAACGCTTCATTAAGTGTTTTGAAAAATGCAAACCTGCTGTTGGTGCAGCAACTGCGCCTTCGTGTTTTGCATAAATGGTTTGATAACGCTCTTCATCTTCAGGGCGCAATTCTCTGTTAATGTATTTTGGAAGTGGCGTTTCGCCCAATTCAATCAATTTTTCTCTAAAAGCTTCATAACTTCCATCGAATAAAAAACGTAAAGTTCTTCCTCTAGATGTTGTATTGTCAATTACTTCTGCAACTAAGCTATCATCATCACCAAAAAATAATTTATTTCCAATTCTGATTTTTCTTGCAGGATCAACCAAAACATCCCACAAACGATTTTCAGCATTCAATTCTCTCAATAAAAAAACTTCGATTTTTGCGCCTGTTTTTTCTTTGTTTCCATACATTCTTGCTGGAAAAACTTTGGTATTATTCAACATTAAAACATCACCTTCATCAAAATAATCGATAATGTCTTTAAATAATTTATGCTCAATAGTTTGTGTTTTTCTATTTAAGACCATCAAACGAGATTCGTCTCTGTGCTCAGAAGGATATTCTGCTAATAATTCATCTGGTAATGTAAACTCAAAGTGTGATAATTTCATAAGACTGTTTTAGTAAAGGCGGCAAAGATACAATATCAAAACAGGCGTTGTCAAGTAAATTGGCAACTATTATTTTTTAATAAATAAATAGTTCTATAAAATTAAAATGTGACTTGTGTAAAAACACAAATCACATTGACTTTCCTCTTTTTCAAAAAAGGTATTTGAATAATTTTATAAATCTGTAACTTGTATAAAATTTCCCCTTTTTTATATTGTTATTGATATAAAATCTAATTTCTAATGATGTGATAAAACTATTATTCTTATCGTAATTATAAAATCGAAAACAAAAGTAGTTTGGTTACTTATGCTTAAAATGAAACAGTTTACGTAAAGACGGTTTCAGTTTACAAAACAAGTTTTTATTAATTAAAAAGTATGTTTCGTTAACTTATTGATTTTAAACTTATCTGTATATTTACTTTTGATCTAAAAAGTATTCTTTTGAAGCAATTTATATTATTTCTTCTCTTTTCAACTTCGTTTTTTTTGTTTGGACAAAATCCTAATTATTCTATAATTGATAAAACAAACGGACTTCCATCAAATAGCGTCTATGATATTTTTCAAGATAGTAAAGGCTTTATATGGTTTTCTACTGCAAAAGGTATTTGTAGATTTGACGGGGCAACAATCAAAACATTTTCAAACAAATTACAAACTTCCAAATCTGGCTCAGGTATTTTAGAAGATAAATATGGTAGAATTTGGTACGAAAATTTTGATGGTTATTTGTATTACATAGAAAATGACGAACTAAAACTTTTAAAAAACGCAGAGAGTATTAGTTATTTTCGATTTGGAATTATCAATAATACTCTGTTTGTGTTGCAACAAAATTCCATAAATCTTTATGATTTAAAGTCACTTCAATTAAAAAAGAGAATAGCCATAAATGAATATTATAAATTTAGTGTTTCAAACGACACACACTTTTACGTTCTAGGCAAGAAATTATATGAAATTGATGAAAAAGGAAATAAAAAATCATACAAATTGCCAAAAATATTTGAAAATGATTTTCCATTCAACTTTTTACAGAAGTACAAAAAAGGAATTCTAATCTCATCAAAATTCAATAAAAATTATCTGATTTTTGAAAACGGTACTTTCACCCATAAAAAAATTGATTATTCTATTGATTTTTTCCAAAATATTTCAACTTACCATGATGAATTATGGGTTTGCACCCCAAAAGGTACTTTAAAAATTTCATCAAATGATAAACCAATTCACTTTTTTAAAAACGAAAATATTTCGAACGTTTTTAGAGACAAACAACAAAATTATTGGTTTGCAACATTAAATAAAGGAGTATTCTTTGTAGAAAATTTTGATACAAAGTTTATCGCTTTTGATAAAATTCCGAATACAATTACAAAAACAAATTCCGAAATAATTATTGGCACAGACAAAGCTGAACTATACACATTTGATGTTTTAGAAAATTCATTTTCAGCAATTTATAAAGGACAAAGTAATCATGCAGTCAATCAATTAATGTATGATGAAATTTCGAAAAAGATTTATTTTACATCCTCAAAATTTGGAGTTATATCCAATAACAAATTGATTTTAGAAATAGTTAATGCTGTAAAAGACATCAATAGAGTTGACGAAAAATACATAACCTACGCAGCCACAAATAACTCTGGATTGATCATGACAAATCCGAATCTTAAAAGTGATTGGGATGCTTTGTTTAAAAGCGAAATTGATACAAGTGATACAAAGTTCAACAATGCTTTTTTAATTAGAGGTAAAAATGGGAAATCATCTGTTTTTAATCCTGTTAATAACACAATTTATTATGCAACAAACAAAGGTTTGATTGCTCAAAAAACCAATTCTCAAGAAGAAATTACCTACAATAACAGCACTTGTTATTTTAGCAAACTAAACTTTTTTGATGGAAAAGTATACGCACTTTCAACTAACGAGAAAATTTTTATAATTGACACTCAAAACAATATCTCACTTTTTAAACTTCCTTTTGGTTACGAAAATGAAATTGTTGAATTTATAAAAATTCAAGAGCAATTTTTATATGCTTTTATTGCCGATGAAATTTTAGAATTTGATCTCAAAAATAATACACATAAAAAAATTATTTCAATAAGAAAAGATATCACCATTAGTGATATTACTTTGTTTAAAAACAACATTTACATTGCTTCATCCAAAGGAATTTTAATAAAAAACAGAACGCTTTTACAAAAAAATAGCAATCCAAAATTAATCATTAATAAAACATTGGTCAATGATACTTTTCTTGATGTTTCAGAGGCTAAAACATTGAATTATGATGAAAATAATATTAAAATAGACTTTTCAATTTTGTCATTTTTACCCAATGAAAAAAATACTGTTTTTTATAAAATCAATAATTCTAATTGGTATCAATTAGAATCCAATAGCCGAAATGTAAACTTAATTTCTTTGGCTCCTGGAACTTACGCTGTTACCTTAAAACTAAATGAAAAAGGAAATTTTGAGACGATAAATTTCACCATAAAAAATCCATTTTGGAAAACTCCTTTATTTATTATTCTGCTGATTTTAATCACTTTAAGTTCATTATATTTTTTATATACTAGAAAATTACAACAAATTGATAAGAAAAATCAGCTGAAATTAGATAAAATTAATCTAGAGAAAAACCTAAATCAATCTAAACTAAAGGCTATTAAATCGCAAATGAATCCACATTTTTTCTACAATGCATTGAATACGTTGCAATCGTATATTTTATCGAACGAAAAAAAGGAAGCTGTTGAATATTTATCAAAATTTTCGAATCTAACACGCACTATTTTAGAGGCAACTGAAAAAGATTTTGTGACCATTCATGATGAAATTAAAACCCTTAAATTGTATTTAGAAATTGAAAAAGCTCGTTTTGAAAAAGATTTTATGTTTGAAATTATTGTAGAAAAAAACATAGAAATTGACACTATTAAAATTCCAACTTTATTGATTCAACCTTATGTAGAAAATGCTGTAAAGCACGGTTTATTGCACAAACAAGGACTTAAAAAACTTGAAATTCATTTTGAAAAAATTGAAAATTCACTAAAAATCTCTATTGATGATAATGGAATTGGCAGAAAAAAAAGTTCAGAATTAAATTCCATCAAGAATAAAAATCATATTTCATTTGCAACAAAAGCCATGCAAAACAGAATTGAATTATTAAATCAATTTACCAATACAACCTCAACAATTTCAATTATTGATAAAACAAATCAACAAGGAAAACCAACTGGAACAAAGGTAGTTTTGTCAATTTATATAAACTATTAATGCTATGAATACAATTATTATTGATGACGAAAAAAGAGCAAGGGTTACACTACAATTACTTTTAAAAGAATATTGCCCTAATATTACCATTGTTGCCGATTGCGAAAATTTACCTGAAGGTATCAAAGCTATCAGAAAACACAAACCAACAATAGTTTTTTTAGACATTGAAATGCCAGGTCATAGCGGATTAGAGTTACTCGATTTTTTTGATGAAAATGAAATTGATTTTTCAATCATTTTTACAACTGCTTACAATCAATATGCTATTCAAGCTTTCAAATTCTCGGCAATTGATTATTTATTAAAGCCAATAAATCCAACACAATTGGTTGAAGCGATTAAAAGATTGGAAAAAAACATTCAAAAAATTGAAAATCTTCAAGCTTTAAAAGAAAATATTTTAAAAGAAAATATAACTAAAATTGCTGTACCATCTGGGTCAAGTTTGATTTTCATTGACACTACAAAAATTTCATATATTAAAGGTGAAGGTGCTTATTCAGAAGTTTTTTGCAATAATGGCACAAAGCATTTAGTAAGTAGAAATCTGAAAAATTTTGAAGACATTTTATGTGTAGACAACCGCTTTTTAAGAGTCCACAAATCTTATATTGTGAATTTAGAACAAGTGGTTTCCTTTAATAAATCAGATGGAGGAAGTTTGACTTTAGAAGATAAAAATCAAATTCCTGTTTCACCAGAAAAATCACAAATTTTATTAGAAAAAATAAAAATCATCAAACGCTAAACTAATTCATCTACTTCAATACCAATTAGTTGCATATCATCCCAAAATTTTTGATATGATTTTGTAACAACCTCAGCATCTAATATTTTGATGGGAACTTTCAAAGCCAAAGGCGCAAAAGCCATGGCCATTCTGTGATCATTATAGGTTTTTATTTGAATATTTTTTTTTATTTCAGCCGATTTTTCTAAATGCAAACTCTTGTCAGAAACAGAAATTGTGGCTCCTAATTTTGTCAATTCATCATGCAAAGCTTCCAATCTGTCTGTTTCTTTAATTTTTAGAGTATGTAATCCTGTTAAATTACACGCAATTCCTTCAGCAAAACAAGTAACAGCAATAGTTTGAGCAATATCTGGTGCATTTTTTAAATCGATTTCTAAAAGTTCTTTACTGCTTTCTTTAATCTTTTTTAGTGTAATTGAATTTTCTTGAAAAACGGTTTCCACTCCAAAATGCTGATAAATTGTTGCCAAACAAGAATCTCCTTGTAAACTGTTATTTTTATAAGCTGATAATATAATTTCAGAACCAATTTCCGAAATCGCCACAATTGAATAAAAATAACTAGCTGAAGACCAATCTGATTCTACAACTATTGTTTGATTTTGAACTGATTTTTTTGGAAAAACCTGAATAAAATTTCCCTCGAATTTGGTTTCAATTCCCAATTGATGTAACAAACTTAGCGTCATTTCAATATAAGGAATGGAAGTAATTTCACCCAACAATTCAATCGTCAAACCATTTTCTAATTTTGATGCAACTAACAACAACGAAGAAATGTATTGACTACTAACATTTCCATGAATTTGTACTTTTTCCTTGGTAATTTTTGTACTAGAGATTTTCAGTGGAGGATATCCAATTTTATCTTGATATTCGATTTTTGCTCCCAAATCTTGCAAAGCATCCACCAAAATTTTGATAGGTCTGTTTTGCATTCTTTCAGAACCCGTTAAAATCACATTTCTACCTTCAGTAGTAGCAAAATACGAAGTTAAAAAACGCATTGCTGTACCTGCATGACCAATATCAACCAATTCTTTTTCAGTTGATAATGCGTGTTGCATATGCACAGAATCATCAGAATCTGACAAATTTTCAATCGAAATTTCAGGAAATAATTTTTGTAAAATCAACAATCTGTTAGATTCACTTTTTGAACCAGAAATGGTAATATTCTGTGAAATTTTTTTGTGTTTTAAAACGTATAAAAGTAAGTCCATAATTTCGATGGTATCAAACAGATTTAATTTTCATATTTTTACGATTACAATTTCAAATGTATCAAAATGAAAAAAATCGTATTTTTTGTTATCAGTTTATTTTTTGTAACAGCCGCCAAAGTTAACGCACAAAAAAGTGTTGACAAAGTTTCTGAAGCATATTTTAGTGCTGTTGAATGGAGAAATATTGGTCCTTTTAGAGGCGGAAGAAGTGCAGCTGTGACTGGAGTTGCCAATAAAGCCAATCTATTTTATATGGGTTCAACAGGTGGTGGCGTTTGGAAAACTACGGATGCAGGCAATACTTGGGAAAATATTTCTGACGGATTTTTTGGTGGATCTGTAGGTGCAGTTGCTGTTTCAGAATCCGATAATAATGTGATTTATGTTGGTATGGGCGAAAAAACCGTTCGCGGAAATGTTTCTTCTGGAGATGGCATTTGGAAATCTGAAAATGCTGGAAAAACTTGGAAACATGTTGGCTTATCAACCTCAAGACATATTCCTAGAGTGCGCATTCATCCAAAAAATTCGGATATTGTTTTTGCAGCAGTTTTGGGTGATATCTACAAACCAACGCAAGATAGAGGCGTGTATAAATCAGTTGATGGTGGTGAAACTTGGAAAAAAGTGTTGTTTGCTGATGAAAATTCGGGTGCAATTGACTTGATTATCGATCCAAATAACCCAAGAATTTTATACGCAACAACTTGGGATGTAAGAAGAACTCCATACAGTTTGTCATCAGGAGGAAAAGGTTCAGCAATGTATAAAAGTAATGATGGTGGTGAAACTTGGACAAATATTTCAACAAATAAAGGCTTGCCAAATGGCATTTGGGGGATTAGCGGAATTACAGTTTCTCCAGTAAATTCTGATATAGTTTGGGCGTTGATTGAAAATGAAAAAGGCGGAGTTTACAAATCTACGGATGCTGGAAAAACTTGGAATCTGATAAATTCCGAACGAAAATTACGTCAAAGAGCTTGGTATTACACGCGTTTGTATGCTGATACTCAAGATGAAAATATTTTATACGTTTTAAACGTAAATTATCACAAATCTACAGATGGTGGCAAAACCTACAAAACCTACAATGCGCCTCATGGAGATCATCATGATTTGTGGATTGCTCCTGAAGACAATCAACGAATGATTATTGGGGATGATGGTGGAGCACAAATTTCATTTGATGCAGGTGAAAATTGGAGCACTTATATGAATCAGCCAACAGCTCAGTTTTACAGATTGACAACTGATAATCATTTTCCGTACCGAATTTATTCAGCACAACAAGACAATTCTACCATCAGAATTTCGCACAGAACTTCTGAAAGATTTATCACTGAAAGTGATTGGCAAGAAACTGCTGGTGGCGAAAGTGCGCACATTGCAGTTGATCCTTTAAATGATGATATTGTTTATGGAGGAAGTTATGGCGGATTTTTAACAAGAGTGAACCATAAAACTAATGAAACACGTGCCATCAATGTTTGGCCTGATGATCCTATGGGACATGGAGCTGAAGATTTCAAATACCGTTTTCAATGGAATTTCCCGATTTTCTTTTCACCAAATAATAAAAAAAGACTGTATGCAGCATCCAATCATTTGCATGTAACAGAAGATGAAGGACAATCTTGGCAGTTAATCAGTCCCGATTTAACAAGGAATGACCCAAAAACATTAGGTCCTTCTGGAGGTCCAATCACCAAAGACAATACAGGTGTTGAGTATTATGGAACTATTTTCGCCGCAACAGAATCTGCTTTTGAACCAGGTTTGATTTGGACTGGATCTGATGATGGTTTGGTACACGTTTCAAAAGACAATGGAAAAAATTGGGAAAATGTGACTCCTAAAAAAATGCCAGAATGGATGATGATCAATTGCATTGAAGCAGATCCTTTTACCAAAGGAGGAGCTTATATAGTTGGAACAAAATACAAATCAGGAGATTACAAACCGTATATTTATAAAACAGAAAACTACGGAAAAACTTGGGAATTGATTGTATCTGGAATTGAAGGAGAGAGTTTTACAAGAGCCTTAAGAGCCGATCCAAAAAGAAAAGGTTTGTTGTATGCAGGTACTGAAAAAGGGATGTATATTTCCTTTGATGATGGTAAAAATTGGCAAACATTTCAGCAAAATTTACCCATTGTTCCAATTACAGATTTAGCTATTAAAAACGATAATTTGATTGCAGCAACACAAGGAAGATCTATTTGGATTATTGATGATTTAACACCATTACATCAACTAAATAGTACTATTTATAAAGAAAAAGTGGTTCTATACAAACCAATTGATGCCTATAATTTAAGTGGTGGCAATGGAAGAACTTCAAAAACTGAAGGAACCAATCACGCTGGAGGTGTTTCAGTTAATTTTTATATCGATAAAATAGAGGAAAAAGACATTATTTCTTTGTCATTTTATGATGCAAAAAATACATTGATTAAAACATTTTCCACAAAACCTAATAAGGATAAAAAAGAAGAAAAGCTCACTGTTAAAGACGGAAACAATCTTTTCAATTGGAATATGATGTATGATGGAGCAGAATCTGTTGAAGGAATGATTTTATGGTGGGCATCATTAAGTGGACCAATGGCATTACCTGGAAATTATAAAGTAGAATTGGCTGTAAATGAAATTAAAAAATCTGAAAATTTTTCGATTTTGAGAAATCCAATGTCGGAAGCAACAGAAAATGATATGAAAGCGCAATTTGATTTTATCAATGATATCAACACAAAGGTGACTGAAATTCACAAAGCATTAAAAAATGTTCAAAAAGTAAGATCGCAAGTTGATGTATTGAAAAAATCAATCAAAGACACCAAAACTCACAAAGAATTGTTGGATTTTGCTACGAAATTAGTGAAAGATATAACAGTAATTGAAGAAACTTTGTATCAAACAAAAAGTAAAAGTAGTCAAGATCCGTTGAATTTTCCAATCAGATTGAATAATAAATTGGCACATTTGAACTCTTTGACACGAATTGGAAATTACGCTCCTACTAATCAAGCTATTGAATTTAAAAATGAAATTGTAAAAGAAATTGATATCGAACTTGCAAAATTGTATTCACTGTTTGATAATGGCGTAAAAGAACTGAATCAAAAAGTGAAAGAAAGCATTATTGATTTGATTCAAATTGATTGATTTTCAATAAATTAAATAAAAAAAGCGACTTACAAGTCGCTTTTTTTATTTCATATTTTTATTTGTGATATACAACCCATAAATGGCACTAAACACAATTTTATAACCAAAAAAAGCTTTCCATTTTCCGTTGTTAAAATTTGCTTCTGCTACTTTTGCAAAATCTCCAGCAAAAATATCGCTCCAACTATTGATTGCTAATGAAAAGATAGTAACCAAAACAAAAAAAGGAATGGCTACTTTTAAAAAATTAGGTAAAAATTTAGGTTGTTGTATTTTTTTTAAAAAACTCATGGTTGTAATTTTTGATTATTTTGATGACGATCGTGATCGCGTTTGGTTTTTAAGTCTAATTTTTTTTCAAAAGCCTCTTGCAAATTTACACCCGTTTGATTCGCCAAACACAAAACTACAAAAACAACATCAGCCAATTCTTCGCCTAAATCTTTGTTTTTATCCGACTCTTTTTCACTTTGCTCGCCATAACGTCTTGCAATAATTCTGGCAACTTCGCCTACTTCTTCTGTAAGTTGGGCCATATTTGTTAGTTCGTTAAAATAACGAACTCCGTGATTTTTAATCCATTCATCAACTTGTTGTTGTGCGTTTTGTAAGTTCATTTTTTTAAAAATTGTTTCTAATGTTTAAATGTTTCTTTTGCTTGTTGAATTAAAAATCATAATTCAACTAAATTGGGTTGTAAATTTGCAAATTCATTTGGAATCAATGGATTATCGAGCACAAAAAGTGTTCTTTTATCCATTTGCAATGTATCAACAATATCTGAATAATAGTTATTGAAAATAGCATCCAATTCTCCAGATGCTGTAATTATTTGCAAACCTTCCTCTACTCTTTTTGCCAGTTCAGGCATTGTAGGATTCACATAAAAAACGAGTGGAAATGGATAAAAAATCAATAATTTAGATTCAATTTCCAAGGTTTTTAGTTTTGAAGCTCGATTTTCAAAGACACTCAAAACTTCATTGGCTCCAAATGTAACGTAATCAAAATTTGCTCTGGAAAGTCGTTTAAAAATATCATCAAAATTTCCTTCTTCAGAAACAATAAAGTTGTTGTATCTAAAAATAGCTGCATCACTCCAAGTTTCAGGAATTCCTTGAACGTATTTTTTTAGAATTTCAGCCTCTTTTATTTCACTAAATTTTTTAGCATCCTTAGCATTGATGATTAAAATTCGATAGCCTAATAAATTCTTAGCAATGGGTTTTGAAATGACAATTTTTTCTTCATCAGCAAACTTTTGATTTCCTGCAATTGTTACTAAAAGATGGTGATTTTTTTTACTAAAAGCCTTTGATTCTTCAGTTCCTGAATATTCTGTAAAGGATTCTTTGATGCTAAAATCTCCATATTTTTTAATTGTTGATTTTAAAACAGCCTCCAAAATTTCGCGCTCATACAATTGTCTAATTTCGGATCTATTGCCATTCCAAAAATCAATTTCTGTCATTTTATGTATATTAAATAAGATGAAATGCTAAGAATATAAATTATTCTCCTTTTAAAATTCTATTTCAAAAACCCAAAAACAACCTCATAAAACTGTTCTGGATTCTCTGCATGCAACCAATGACCTGCATTTTTGATAGTTACAATTTGACTTTTTGGAAAATGAACATCAATAATCAAGGCTTCATTTTGATTGATATAATCTGAATTTTCTCCTTTTAAAAACAGAGTTTCTTTTTCAAATTTGGTATTTACAGGTAAAGGTTTACCAACTTCTGGATTATTTTTTGTCAATGCGTCTAAATGAAATCTAAATCCTAAAACGCCTTTGTCTTTCCAATAAATATTTTTCATCAAAAATTGACGAACACCAAACTCAGGAATCAATTTTGACAATTGTTCATCAACCAAATCTCTTGAATTGTGAATGGTAAAATCAACCGAATTTAATCCTGCTAAAATAGCATGATGATGAGGTTTGTATGCTTTTGGCGAAATATCTACAACCACCAATTTATCTACCAAATTTGGGTAAGTAACTGCAAATAACATGGCTGTTTTTCCACCCATAGAATGCCCAATTAAATGAACATTTTCTAGCTGATAATGTTGCATATAATGATGCAAATCTTCTACCATTGATTCATACGAAAATTCATCAGAATGAAAACTACGTCCATGATTTCTTTGGTCAATCAAATGCACTTCAAAGTGTTCAGAAAACTGACTTCCCAATGTTTTCCAATTATCTCCCGATCCAAAATAGCCATGTAAAATGAGCAATGGTTTTCCTTTTCCAATGATTTTTGAGTGAAGTAATTCCATCTTATTGTAATTTGTTCAAATACATATTCACCACATTTTCCAATCCTAAATACAAACTTTCTGAAATCAGTGCATGACCAATAGAAACCTCTGCTAAATTGGGAATATTCTCTTTAAAAAATTGAATGTTTTGGAGACTTAAATCATGCCCTGCATTGATTCCCAAACCTAATTTGTGTGCTAAAATTGCCGCTTCAGTATAGGGTTTTACAGCATTTTTATTGCCTTTTTCAAACTCACTTGCAAAATGTTCTGTGTACAATTCAATTCTGTCAGTTCCAGTTTTTGCAGCAGCTTCCATCAAACGTAAATCAGTATCAATAAAAATAGAAGTTCTAATGCCATTTTGTTGAAATTCTTGAATTACTTCTTTCAAAAAAGAATGATGAGTAATGGTATCCCAACCTGCATTTGAAGTAATTGCATCATCAGCATCAGGAACCAAAGTTACCTGAGTTGGCTTAACTTGCAACACCAAATCCATAAATGATTTTACAGGATTTCCTTCAATATTATATTCGGTTTTTACAATATTTTTTAAATCTCTTGCATCTTGATAACGAATATGACGTTCATCTGGTCTTGGATGAATCGTAATTCCCTGCGCGCCAAAACGTTCAATATCTTGGGCAACTTTCAATAAATTCGGCACATTTCCACCTCTCGAATTGCGCAAAGTTGCAATTTTGTTGATATTTACACTTAACTTTGTCATTGAGTAAAAATTAGTTTGCAAAGATAAATCATTCAAACATTTTATCCTATCTTCGTACAAAATGAACATTACAAATCACATACTAACAGAAATTGAGCCTTTACGCCTTGATAGCAGTATCAAGAGTGCAAAAAAGCTTTTTAAAGAGTATCCTTTGACTCATTTTCCAGTTTTGGAAAACAATAAATTATTGGGTTCTTTTGCTGAAGATGATATCCGAATTATAGAACATGAAAAAGGTGAATTGGTTGCTTACGCTCATTTATTAAGTTCATTTTTTGCGGATGAAAAAGCAACTGTTTTAGAATTGTTAAAAATTTTTGCAGACAATGATACCAACATTATTCCTGTTTTAAATGAAGAAAAAAACTA
Organism: Polaribacter gangjinensis; assembly: GCF_038024125.1. Classification (NCBI taxonomy): domain Bacteria; kingdom Pseudomonadati; phylum Bacteroidota; class Flavobacteriia; order Flavobacteriales; family Flavobacteriaceae; genus Polaribacter; species Polaribacter gangjinensis. The sequence continues at coordinate 2,315,935 of NZ_CP150662.1, read as the reverse complement.
CTTAGGATATTATGATTTGCGTGATGTATTGGATGTTTTTTCAACAAGTCCTTTTATGACTGAAGTGAGTGAAACATTGATCGTAAAAAAAAGTGAAAATGATTTTTCCATGAGCGAAATTGCTCAAATTGTTGAGGTGAATAAAGGCAAATTATTAGGTGCTTACATTTCTGAAAAAAGTGATGATTTTGTGCATATTACATTAAAAATTGTTTCTTTTGATATCAATGAAATGATGTATACTTTCAGAAGATATAATTACGAGATTATTTCAACTCATGAGAATGATATTTATTTAGAAGATTTAAAAAACAGATCAGAATATCTTCAAAAATACCTAGAAATGTAATGAAAAAAGTAGCGATTTATGGTCAATCTTATTCCATTTCTGCTGAAAAGGAAATTCATGCTTTATTAAATATTCTTGAAGAAAAAGGATGTGTTTGCTACATCGAAAAAAAATTTTACGATACTTTAAAAAGAGAAACATCTCTAGAGAAAGAATACAATACATTTGCTGGTTTTGCCGATTTAAATAGCACTTTTGAAGTAATGTTTACCATTGGTGGAGATGGCACAATATTGAGAGCAGTAACTTACATCAGAAATTTAAATATCCCCATTTTAGGAATCAATGCAGGCAGATTGGGTTTTTTAGCAACCATCCATAAAGATGTCATTCAAGAAAATATTGATCTTATTTTTAAAGGTGAATATACCATTCAAGAACGCTCATTATTAACCGTAAAAACTATTCCTGAATTAGAAGGTTTTACAGAACTGAATTTTGCCTTGAACGAAGTAACAATTGCCCGTAAAAATACCACATCAATGATTGGTATAAAAACCAGCATTAATTTTGAATATTTAACCAATTATTGGGCTGATGGTTTAATCATCGCAACTCCAACAGGATCTACAGGATATTCATTAAGTTGTAACGGACCTGTACTTTCTCCAGACTCAAAAAGCCTTGTAATTACGCCAATTGCACCTCACAATTTGAATGCAAGACCCATGGTTATTTCTGATGAAAAAACGATTCAATTGAGCACGAATTCTAGAGAAAAAGATTTTTTAATTTCTTTAGATTCTAGAATTACAACTGTTCCGAAAAACACAGAAGTTTTCATTGAAAAAGCACCTTTTACAATCAAAACAATAGTGCCAAATAATCAATCATTTTTACAGACTTTACGCACTAAATTATTGTGGGGTGAAGACACAAGAAACGAGATAAATTTGTAAGAATCAGCCTACAATAAAAAGCAAAAATAGCTGTTATCCAAAAAAGACTTAATATTAACTTTATAAAGCAACTAGAAATTCCTATATTTGCTCGCTATTTTTTAGAATGAAAAACAGTATATTATTACTCATAGTTATCAATTTTTCTTGTATTTTACGTGCACAAGTGTACGAAGCAGGAATCTTTTTAGGGGGCTCAAATTACATTGGTGATATCGGGAGAACAAACTACATATATCCCAATAAATTTGCAGGCGGTTTGATTTTCAAATATAATTGGAATCCCAGAGTTGCTTTGAGAACAACTTATAGTTATTTGCCAATTGAAGCAAATGATTTAGAAGCAGATACTGATTTTAAAGTTTCAAGAGGATTGCAATTTAAAAATACCATTCACGAATTGGCTATAGGACTAGAATATAATTTTTATGAATACGATTTATCATCAGATGATAAAACTTGGACGCCATATATTCTGTTAGAAGTAGCCGCATTTAATTACAATTATGTGGTGAATGAACCTGTTCCGAATCAATTTACTTACGATACAAAAAATGCGTTTGCGATTCCTTTTGGGTTTGGAATCAAATCAAAATTAATGGGTAAACTTGCCATTGCTTTTGAGACAAAGTTCAGATATACTTTTAACGACGATTTAGATTATACCTCCCCTACAATCCCTAGGTTAAACGTTGGTGGCACCAATAATGATTGGTACGTGTTTTCGGGCGTATCTCTTTTATACACTTTTGGCAGACCCGCCTGTTATTCAAATGGATTATAGGCTTATGGATAAAAAATTACAAATCGATTTACAAAGAGTTCCAAAACACGTTGCCATTATTATGGATGGTAATGGAAGATGGGCAAAAGGTAAAGGGATGGAACGAATTTTTGGCCATAAAAATGCTTTGACTGCAGTAAGAGAATCTATTGAGGGAGCAACAAAAATTGGAGTTTCTGCAATCACATTATACGCTTTTTCTACAGAAAATTGGAATAGACCAAAAGTTGAAATTGATGCTTTAATGAATTTACTCATAAGCTCATTAAAAAAAGAATTACCTACTTTTCAAGAAAATGGTGTAAAAGTAAATGCGATTGGCTCTATAGAAAACTTACCAAAAAAAGCACAAGTTACTCTTCGCAATGTTATTTTAGATACCGAAAAAAATGATGTAATTACTTTAACCCTTGCATTAAGCTACGGTTCTAGAGAAGAAATTGTTAATGCAATGAAAACGATATCTAAAAAAGTTGTTAATAAAGAACTTGATTTAGAAAATATTGATGAAAATACTATAAATAACCATTTATATACATTTAATTTGCCCCATGTCGATTTAATGATAAGAACTAGTGGAGAACAACGCATTAGTAACTTTTTATTATGGCAAATGGCATATGCTGAACTATATTTTACAGATATACTTTGGCCAGATTTTAGAGAAGAACATTTCTATGACGCCATCATAGAATACCAGAATAGAGAACGAAGATTTGGAAAAACAAGCGAACAACTTACAGAATAAATTTTTTATGAAATTATTTTCTGCGTCATTAGTGCTTTCTGCACTATTTTTTACTTTTAATGCAACTGCACAAATAAAGAATGACAGCATTGTCAATATTAAAAATGACAGTATTATCAACACCAAAAAAGATACCATAAACAAAAATCAAAAAGTTGATTATGAAATTGGTAAAGAATATATTTTAGGTGGAATTACAGTTACTGGTTTAAAAAAATTTAGTGAAGAAACTGTAAAAGTTTTTACAGGTCTTGTAAATGGACAATTATTACGTTTGCCCGGTGATAAATTAACAAGTGCCATTAAAAAATTATATGAAAGTAAGCAATTTAGCAATGTTGATGTATATTTGGTAAAAGTAGATGGTGAAACTATTTATCTTGAATTCGATGTGCAAGAATTGCCGCAATTAAACCAAGTAAAAATTAACGGAGTCAAAAAATCAAAAGCGAAAGAATTGATTAAAGAAGCCGAGTTAAAATTGGGAGCAATGGTTACAGACAACTTATTAGTAACTACCAAAAACTACTTCACAAAAAAATATACTGATAAAGGTTTCTTAAAAACAAAAGTAACGCTCGATCTTCAAAAAGATACATCAGACATGAATGTTGTAAACATGAATGTATATATTGATCAGGGTCAAAGAATCAAAATCAAAAAAATTAACTTTACCGGAAACGAAAAATTATCTGACAAAAAATTGCGCAAAGCAATGTCTAAAACCAAACAAAGAATGCTTGGTCGTTTTTGGAAAGGATCAAAATATATTGAAGAAGATTATCAAAAAGATTTAGAGAAAATTTTAGATAAATACAGCAGATTAGGTTTTAGAGATGCACGAATTTTAAGTGAAGGATACACTTGGAATAAAGACAATACAATCAACATAAATATCGAGTTAGAAGAAGGAAAACAATATCGTTTTGCGGACATTGTTTTCGTTGGAAATAAAGAATTTACAGACGAGCAATTACGAGCAATGTTGCGAATTGAAAAAGGAGATGTGTATAATGGAGCCGTTTTAAAAGAGCGAGTAAAAGGTGATGGAACACCTACTTCTGATGATTTATCAACGTTATATCAAGACAATGGTTTCTTATTTTCGCAAGTAAATGCTGTTGAAACCAAGGTAGAAAACGACTCTATTACTGTTGAAATTAGAATTCGTGAAGATGAAAAAGCACGAATTAGAAAAGTAACAGTTAGAGGAAATGACAAAACAAACGACCACGTAATTTTTAGAGAATTGCGTGTAAAACCAGGAGATTTATTCAGTAGAAGTGCCATTATTCGTTCTATTCGCGAAATTGGACAATTAGGTTTCTTTGATCAAAATGTTTCTCCAGATGTTGTTCCAGATTATCAAAATAAAACTGCTGATATTGATTTTACAGTAGTTGAAAAAGGCGGAAGTCAAATAGAATTGCAAGGGGGTTATGGTGGTGGCTCTTTTATTGGAACTTTAGGGTTATCATTCAATAATTTTTCTATCAAAAATATTTTCAACAAAGATGCATATAAACCATTACCAATGGGAGATGGTCAAAGTTTGTCTTTACGTTTGCAATCTAGTAGAACTTTTAATACCTACAGTTTTTCATTTACAGAGCCATGGTTAGGAGGTAGAAAACCACAATCGTTATCATTTTCAGTATATTCATCCAATCAATATCAGTTTAATTTTCAAACAGGTGATGTTGACAGAAGTCAAAGTTTAGGAATTGTAGGAGCTTCTGTAGGTCTTGGAAAACGTTTAAATTGGCCAGATGATTTCTTTCAATTATCCCAAACTGTTAGTTACCAAGCTTTTAATTTAAATAATTATGGTTTTAGAGTTGGAGAAAATATCTTAAGTAATGGAAGTTTAAACAACTTATCATACAGTGCAACCATTGCAAGAAATTCTGCGGGACCAAGTTTAATTTTCCCAACTTACGGATCTGAATTTAGTTTGGGTATCAAAGCAACATTCCCATATTCATTAGTAAATGGAAGAGATTATTCAATTCCAGAAGATGCAACTGATGAAGAAAGAAATAATCTGATTGCAGAAAATTACAAATGGTTAGAATATTACAAAATCAGTGCGAAAGGAAAATGGTACACCTCATTTACAGATAAATTGGTTTTGATGACCAATGCTGAAATGGGATATTTAGGGTATTACAACACAAAAGTGGGGTTATCACCATTTGAAAGATATTACGTTGGTGGAGATGGAATTGCCATTTTTCAATTAGATGGTAGAGAAGTTATTGGTTTAAGAGGTTATGAAAACAATAGACTTTCTTCTGCTGAAGGAGGATCTATTTACAATAAATTTCAATTAGAATTGCGCTATTCAATTACTGATGCGCCTTCAGCTTCCATTTATACACTAGGATTTTTAGAAGCTGGTAATTCTTATGACAATTTTAGGACATTTAATCCGTTTGAGTTAAAACGTTCAGCTGGATTAGGAATCAGGATATTTATGCCTGCATTCGGGTTATTAGGAATCGACTTTGCACATGGGTTTGATCCTTTACCCGGATTTACAGAAAAATCTGGTTGGCAAACACATTTTATTATTGGAAGACAATTCTAAGAAAATTGTACATTTGTAAATGCATCTATTTTTTTGGCATGGTTTTTTCTAAATTCAATTTACAAATGAAAAAAATATTTTTATTCGTCGTTCTTTTAGGTAGTGTATCCAATTCTTGGTCACAAAGAAATCAGTTAATTGCTTATATAGATATGGAATATATTCTAGAAAATGTTCCTGAATATATTAAAGCACAAAACACGTTAGATGCCAAAGTTGCTAAATGGAAATCAAATCTAGACCAACAAGCACGTCATATAGAGGTTATGAAAACCGATTTAGCAAACGAAAAAGCAATTTTAACAAAAGATTTAATTGAAGAAAAAGAAGAGGAAATTACTTTAAAACAAGAAGAATTAAGAAGACTTGAATCGTTATATTTTGGTCCTACTGGCGATTTGTTTTTGATGCGTAAACAATTGGTAAAACCAATTCAAGATCAAGTTTACAATGCAATTCAAAGCATCGCAAATAGAAAAAATTATGATTTTGTTTTTGAAAAATCTAGTGATTTGGTAATGCTATATTCCAATAAAAAATACGATATTAGCGACCTCGTTTTAGCAACAATTGACAGGACAAGATTGTCTGAAGAAAAAAAGGATCAACGAAATAAGAAAAATGAGAAAAATCCTTTAGTAGACAAAGAAATTTCTGAAAAACAACAGGAGTTAATAGATAAAAAAGAAGCGCTAATTACAGAAAAGAAAGACGAGTTAGAGAAAAAAGAAGAAGAAAAAAAGGCCTTAGTTGACGCTAAAAAGAAAGAAATAGAAGACAAAAAAGAGGCATTAGCGAAAAAAAGAGAAGAACAACGAAAAATATTAAGAGAAAAACAAGAAGCGCTAAAAAAGAAAAAAGAAGAAGAAAAAAAGAAAAAAAATCAAGAATAATTATTAAATCAAAACAAGAATGAGAAATTTTAAAACGTTACTATTAATTGCTGTATTTACTTTAGGGTTGGGTGGAGTTGCAAATGCACAAAAATTCGGTCACATCGATTTCGAAAAATTAGTAGCAGAAATGCCATCAACTAATAAATTAAAGTTAGATATGGAGAAATTACAAAAAACCTATCAAGACGAAATTGAAGGAATGGGCAAAAAGTTAGAAGCAAAAGTAAAAAAATACCAAGCTGAACAAAATGCACAAACTAAAGAAATCAATGAATCTAGAGCTTTAGAAGTGCAGCAAGAAAACCAAAGATATGAGCAATTAAGACAAACTGCTGGTCAGGAAATGCAAAAAAAATACGCAGAAGGTTTAAATCCAATCATCGAAAAAGCGCAAAAAGCTATTGAAGATGTTGCTGCTGCAAAAGGTATTGTGTATGTTTTTGATTCATCAATTGGCAAAGGTTTGCTAGTTTCTAAAGGCGAAGATTTATTCAATGCTGTAAAAGCAAAATTAGGATTCTAAGAAATCATATTTTATAAATTCATAAAAACCTGCTTAATTAAGTAGGTTTTTTTATTTTTACAACATGGCGCAATCTGCAAGTTTTCCTATTGGTATTTTTGATTCTGGAGTTGGAGGAACTTCCATCTGGAAAGAGATTGTTACCTTATTGCCTAATGAAAATACAATTTATTTAGCAGATAGTAAAAATGCTCCTTATGGAGAAAAATCAAAAGATGAAATCATTGAGCTTTCTATAAAAAATACTGAGTTTTTACTAAATCAAAACTGTAAAATCATTGTAGTTGCCTGCAATACTGCTACAACAAACGCTATCAAAACTTTACGTAAAAATTATACGATTCCTTTTATTGGTATTGAACCTGCTATAAAACCAGCTGCATTATCTACAAAAACCAATGTCGTTGGAATTTTAGCCACCAAAGGAACTTTAAATAGCGAACTTTTTGAAGCAACATCTAGTATTTTTAAATCGCACATTACAATCAAAGAAATTGTTGGAAAGGGATTGGTTGAGTTGATTGAAGCTGGAAAAATAAATTCTCCTGAAATGACCATGTTATTAGAATCTTATCTTCAACCCATGTTAGCTCAAAACGTAGATTGTTTGGTATTAGGTTGCACTCATTATCCGTATTTGATTCCTCAAATTCGTAGAATTGTGGGAGAAAAAATGCAAATTATTGATTCAGGTTTGGCAGTTGCAAAACAAACAAAAGCTATTTTAGAAAAGAACAACTTACTCCAAACAGCTAATCAACCTGGAAAACATCAATTTTTTTCGAACAGTGATTGTAAGGTTTTAGAGATGCTTGTAGGAAACGAAATTGCTTTTACAGAAATAAAAAGTAGAGACTTTTAAAATCCTCCAAAAGCTGAATTGATATTAGGACATGCAGCTGCTCTTTGTTCTCTAGTCCATAAATTTACACCCACAGAAACTTGATGAAAACCAGAGTTTGTCAAAACAGTTTCGTTCATTTGATTGGTATAAGTGTATGAAAACATCCAATTCTGGTAATTAATTCCTACAATTGGTGATACATAACGTGCATTTTGTATGGCATTCGTATCAAAGCTTTGTCTGTAAGAAAGTGCTGCCCAAAGTTGAGTTTGCGAAAATGTTTTATATGCTTTGATATTTACATCAGCAATTCGCTCTCCTGTTCCTTCTCTGAATTGCATCATGATAGAAGGCTCAAACTGAACAAAAAGTTCTTCACCAAAATAATATCCTGCAGAAAAAATATAATTTCTCAAATCTAATGGTTCTTGAACATTCAGATTATTTTTGGCTGTTAATAATAAATTTTTTACAGTAAAATAAGATGATAAGCCTCCTAAATGATAAGCCACACTAAAATCTGCATTATAGTAACTAGTACTTTCAATGATTGCTGCAATGGCTCTGTCTCCTGTAAAAGTTCGTTGATCTGATTGATTTTGCACAAAAGTAAATGCCAATCCAAAAGACAATTGATTGAATAATCTGCCATCGCTCAAAGGCAAATGATAGGCATAAGTTCCTTGAACTCCTAATTGCGAATGAAATCCATTTTTGTCATTAAACAAAACCAAACCATATCCAGCATTTGAATATTCGTTAAAACGAGTATGAAAACTTACTGTTTGAAGTGCTGGAGCATTTGGAATTCCTGCCCATTGTTGTCTTGCTGTAAATCGCAATTTGCTTGAATTTCCAATACCAGCAGCAGAAGGATGCACTAAAAAAACATTATCTGATAAATAATCTTGGTAAATTGGCAATGTTTCTTGTGAAAAGCTTTTTATCGAAAAAAACGATAAAAAAAAGAAACAGCATGCGTAGTAAGTGAATCTCATTAAAAAACGGTTGTTATAAGTTTTCAAATATATTGCTTTTAAAAGAATAATTATATTTAAAAAGAAGGTTTTAACAGTTTTTATGTAAATCCAAACATAAAACAATTTCACATTATCAATTTAAAAAAATAAATGGCATTTAGAATTAAAAACCCGTCAATTTGTATTTATAGTTTATAACCTCTTTTTAATTGAAATTTAAAAAAAACACATTAAATAATACAAGTTACCAAACGTTTTATTTTCTTTGTAATACTTTATGAAAATACAACGAATCGCCTATTTATCTTTAGGAACTAATCTTGGAGATAAAACTGAAAATTTACAAAATGCTATTGAAGGTATTGCCGAAAAAGTAGGCGATATTCGAAAGATTTCTGGAGTATATCAAACTGCTTCTTGGGGATTTGAAAGTGAGGATTTTTATAATTGTTGTATTGAAGTCTCTACGCATCATGCACCCGAAAAATTATTATCAATATTACTCCAAATTGAGTCAAATTTGGGCAGAAAAAGAGTAGATTCTGATACGTATTTAGATAGAAATATTGATATTGATATATTGCTGTTTGATGACGAAATTATCTTTTCAAAAACACTCACTGTACCTCATCCAAAAATGTTGTTGCGAAAATTTGTATTGGTTCCTATGGCAGAAATTGCGCCTACATTTTTTCACCCAATTGAAAAAAAACAACTTACTTTTTGTTTACAAAATTGCGATGATGAATCTGAAATTTTAAAAACATCCGTTCAATTAAAACGTCCAATTCCGATTGTAGAAAAATACAATTACATTGCGATTGAAGGAAATATTGGCGCAGGAAAAACATCGTTAGCCAAAATGATGTCTGACGAATTCAATGCAAAAATCATTCTAGAACGCTTTGCAGACAACGCATTTCTTCCAAAATTTTACGAAGATAAAGAGCGCTTTGCCTTTCCTTTAGAAATGAGTTTTTTAGCAGATAGATATCAACAATTGAGTGATGATTTGGCGCAACTAGACCTTTTTAAAAACTTAATTGTATCTGATTATTACATTTTTAAATCTTTAATTTTTGCTCAAATCACGCTCCAAAAAGAAGAGTATTTGTTATACAGAAGAATGTTTGATATTATGTATAAAGAAATTACAAAACCTGATTTGTATGTATATCTTTATCAAAATACCACAAGACTTTTAAAAAATATCAAGAAAAGAGGCAGAGATTATGAGCAGAATATTGAAGAAACGTATCTTCAAAAAATCCATGATGGATATAAAAATTTCATCAATACTCAACAAGAGTTAAATGTACTTGTAATTGACGTTTCTGAAATTGATTTTGTAAACGAACCTGATGATTATCAGTCAATTATCAATCAGATAAAAAAAGGATAAAGTTATTTTTTCAACTCTAATTTTTCAGCAAAATACTCACAAAAATCGCGCATTGTTTCGCTCATTTTTAAATCATTTGTAGCGCGTTCATAAGTGTCAGCCATAGAAACCAACGTTTGATGAAAAAACTGTTTCATCTCGTCAACTGGCATATCTTTTGTCCACAAATCCATACGCAACGTATCTTTTTGTTTATGATCCCAAACAGAAATCATTACAGCTTTTGAAGGTTCATTTTCAATTCCACCATCTTTTGCAGTCCAAGAAATATTTTCAGGAATCTTATTTTCATCTAAATGAATGTGAAAAATCACTTCTGAATTGTGTGTAATTGCCATTATTTTTTAGGTTTATATTTTGACTGATTAAATAATTCTGTTTCGTCTTTTTTCAAAAATTCTTGCAAAGATACATCATTATGTTTCAAATACGATTGTACGATTTGCCAACCCAACCAAACACCAATTTTTCCTGGAGATAAATTGTCTTGTTCTCTGTAAAATTTAGAAAAAGGAGCGTCCTCTAAAAATCGTTTATTAAGGTTGGTTTCTGTACTAAAAAGGAGTTTTTCTTCCATAAAATAGGCCCAAATTTGCGCTTCATTTTCAACAGCCCATTGCCATTTTTCTTTAGAATATCCCATTTTTTCAACTTCGGATATTGAAGGTAAATACCAATCTAACAAAGCTATTTTTTTGCCTTCATGAACCATTTTAGCAATAAAACTTCGATTGATTGTTGGCCGAATTTGCTGATTAATAAATGTTTCTGCTATAGTAACTATCAAATGTTCTTTGGTATTGTTTTGTTTGATATAATTGGGGAAATCTGCATAAAATGGATGGTTTTTACCTAAAAAAACATCCAAAGAAATTAATAGTAAACTGTCTGCATAAATGACCCTATTTTCATAATCAATATTCGATTGAATTGTAACTACATCTGGCGCTTTAAAATTTGGGTTATAATACTTTACATGTTTAAAAAATGAAGTCAATTGCTTTTCTATATCTGAAAAATCTTTGTAAACTTTTTGAGTTTCTGCAAACAATTCTTGTTCTTGCTTATCTGCTATTTTTTCCAAAGAAATGCTATCTGAAAATGATTCAGGAAATAAATAAGGATAGGTTACTTTTACATTTGGCAATGTCTCTTTGGTGGCTGTATAAAAATCAATATCAAAACGTTTAATTTCATAATCTATGGATATTTTTGAAACATCAATAGTTGATTTTTTTTGAGTATTACATGAAAAAATTACGCACAAAATCATTAAAAAAGCCCAAGTAAATCTCATATTCTTTGTATCTTAGTCATTCAAAATTTAGAACGGTAAAAATACTAAAATAGTTTGTCAATGAACACAGAAAAAGTAGCTAAACATATTATAGATTGGCTAGCGAATTATGCTAAAAATGGAAAGTTAAATGGTTTTGTAATCGGAGTTTCAGGAGGGATTGACTCAGCAGTTACCTCTACTCTATGTGCCAAAACTGGCTTACCAACTTTGTGTTTAGAAATGCCTATTCACCAAGCAGAAAGTCAAGTAAATAGAGCTAAAAATCATATTGATTGGTTAGAAAAAAATTATAAAAATGTTTCTAGAATTACCGTAAATCTGACTCCTGTTTTTGATAGTTTGATTGCTGCTTTACCAAAAGTTGACAACGAAGAAAGTCGTTTTATGTCTTTGGCAAACACAAGAGCGCGTTTAAGAATGACCACTTTATATTATTTCGCAGCCTTACATGGCTATTTAGTGGCTGGTACAGGAAATAAAGTTGAAGATTTTGGCGTTGGTTTTTATACAAAATACGGAGATGGAGGTGTAGATTTGAGTCCAATTGCTGATTTAATGAAATCGGAAGTGTATGAAATTGCCAAACATTTTGGCATCAACCAAGACATTATACAAGCTGCACCAACAGATGGTTTGTGGGGTGATGACAGAACTGATGAAGACCAAATTGGCGCTTCATATGATGAATTAGAATGGGCAATGAATATGCAAGAACAAGGAAAAACAATAGCTGATTTTAAAGGAAGGGAAAAAGATGTGTATTCAATTTACATTCGATTAAACACCATAAACCAACATAAAATGCAACCGATTCCGGTTTGTGAAATTCCCAAATCAATGAAGTAAACACAAAAAAAAGACCTTTATTTCTAGAAATAAAGGTCTTTTTTTTATAACAAATTCGCAGCAATCATCATTTTTTTTATTCGAATATAAGCACGCCTTTTAGATCCGTTTGATATTTCGAATGGTAAAAAAATAAATAATTGAATAATTTTTAAAATTTGTAGGATTCTTTTCATAACGCAATAAATTCTTTTTCTCAGAGCAAATGTAGTAAAAAAGAAATTATTCATAAAATTTTTTTACAAGGTGAAAAACTAATTTTAATTTTAAAATTAGTTTTTCACAAAAAAATAAAGTCAAAAAATGCAATTTATCCTTTAAAATAAAGGTTTTTCAGCAATTATTTAGAAAGAAAAAATTGTTAATAAAATCTTAAATAAATTTTTAAACAACCCTATTTAATTTCTCGGAAAGTCGAATTCGAAGTGAATTATAATTCATAATTTCTTCTATTTCTTCTTTTGAATATTCTTTTTCTTTAACTGCTTTTTCTTTCAGGAGTTTATCAATCAATATTCTTCTAATATTGTAAATAGAATCTGTTACCGCTTTTGTCAATACCTCTTTTGCACCTGTAACAAAGATATTTTTCCTTTCCCATTGGCTAAGTTGGTATTTTTCTTCATCCATTAAAATTGAAGTTACTGCAGAAGAAATAATTGTATTGGGATGGTTGATTAATTTATCAATTTCAAGTATTTCAGATTGATTGATTTGATAAATTATTTCATTGTAAATTTCTTTAAAAACAGGATTTGTAAACTCGATTTCATCATCATGAAGATGTAAATATATTTCCGCAGAAACTTCGTTTTTATAAGTTTTTTGAGTTTTTATTTCTCTTCCATTTTCATCGAAATGAGTTATTTCATCAATAAAATCAACCTCTTCATTACCATATAGCAATAATAATTTGATAATTTCTTTTTCTAAAATATCAAGTTGATCAACTTCTTTCAATTGTATTTCTTGCCTTTTTACAACTTCAAAAGTCTTTTTTTCTTCTTGATATTTTTTCGATTCTTCGGTATTAGTCTTGGCAATTAATTGTGCTAATTCACTGAACAATATCCGCTCAGAAATTTCCATTATTTGAGAACACTCTTGCACGTAAACTTCCCGTTGAATGGCATCAGGAATTTTAGAAATACTAGTAACAATATCTCTAATCAATCCTGCTTTTTTTACAGGATCATTCTGAGTATCCTCTAACAAAAGTGATACTTTAAAATTGATAAAATCTTGAGCAGCAGTATTTAAAAATTCTTTTAATTCAATATCGGAATGCGATTTCGCAAAACTATCTGGATCTTCACCATCAGGAAATTGAACAACTTTTACGTTCATTCCTTGCTCCAAAATCAAGTCAATTCCACGGATAGAAGCTCTAATTCCTGCTGCATCACCATCAAAAAGTACCGTAATATTTTTGGTCAATCTACTTATTAACCGAATTTGATCAGCAGTTAAAGCTGTCCCTGAAGAAGCCACCACATTTTCAATTCCTGATTGATGAAATGAAATAACATCAGTATAACCTTCTACCAAAAAACAGTTGTCTTGCTTGGCAATTTCTTTTTTTGCTTGGTAAATTCCGTACAAAATTTTACTCTTGTGATAAATATCACTTTCTGGCGAGTTTAGGTATTTTGCTGCTTTTTTATCAGCTGTTAAAATTCGTCCTCCAAAACCCAAAATTCGCCCAGACATAGAGTGAATTGGAAACATCACACGTCCTTTAAATCGGTCAAATTGCTTATTATCTTTTACAATGGTAAGTCCTGTAGATTCTAAATATTTCAATTGATATCCTTTAGAAATTGCAGCATTTGTAAAATGATCCCATTCATCCAAGCAGTAACCTAAATCGAATTTTTTAATGGTTTCATCACGAAAACCACGCTCTTTAAAATAACTCAATCCAATGGCTTTGCCTTGATTGGTATTTAGCATTGTGCTGTGAAAAAAATCTTTGGCAAAATTAGACACCAAAAACATGCTTTCACGTTCGTTTATTTGTTCTTTTTCTTGATTGGATTGAACAGTTTCTTCAATCTCGATATTATATTTTTTTGCTAGCCATTTTAAGGCTTCAGGATAAGTATAATGTTCATGTTCCATTAAAAAAGAAATGGCATTTCCTCCTTTTCCTGTGGAGAAATCTTTCCAGATTTGTTTTACTGGAGAAACCATAAATGAAGGTGATTTTTCGTCAGTAAACGGACTCAATCCTTTAAAATTACTTCCTGCTTTTTTAAGTTGCACAAATTCGCCAACAACTTCTTCTACTCTTGCTGCTTCAAAAACGCGATCTATGGTACTTCTAGAAATCATGAATTGGGTTAACTAAAAACGGAAAACAAATATATGAATTCACAAACTTGTTTTGAGAAATTAAAATGAATTAAAAAACCTCATCAAATGAATTAATGAGGTTTTGAATATTGATTTTTTTAAATTGAATTATTTTATGAAGCTGCTTTTAATTTTTTTAAAGCAGCAATTGATAATTTAGATTCAGCATATTCTTTGCTAACATGAAATTCTTTTTCATCAGAACTTGGTAAATCGAACATAGCATCTGAAAAAATAGCTTCGCATAAAGAACGTAATCCTCTAGCTCCTAGTTTATATGTTACTGCTTTATCAACTATAAAATTTAATGCTTCTTCAGCAATGGTAAAATCAACATCATCCATTGCAAACAATTTTTGATATTGTTTAATGATTGAATTTTTTGGTTCTGTTAAAATAGCACGCAATGTTTTTGCATCTAAAGGATTCATGAAGGTTAAAACTGGTAATCGCCCAATAATTTCAGGAATTAAACCAAACGATTTTAAATCAGAAGGTGTAATGTATTTTAATAAGTTTTCTTGGTCTATACCATCTTCATCTAAAGATGCGCTAAAACCAACAGCTTGCATGTTTAAACGTTTGCTGATGTTTCTTTCAATTCCTGAAAATGCACCTCCTGCAATGAATAAAATATTTTTTGTGTTGACTTCAGTGAACTTTTGTTCTGGATGTTTTCTTCCTCCTTGTGGAGCTACATTTACCACAGTTCCTTCTAATAATTTTAACAAAGCTTGTTGCACTCCTTCACCAGAAACATCTCTGGTGATGGAAGGATTGTCTCCTTTTCTGGCAATTTTATCAATTTCATCTATAAAAACAATGCCTTTTTCTGCTTTTGCAACATCATAATCTGCTGCTTGTAACAATCTGCTTAAAATGCTTTCTACATCTTCACCAACATAACCAGCTTGTGTCAATACAGTTGCATCCACAATCGCAAAAGGAACATTAAGCATTCGTGCAATAGTTTTTGCAACCAATGTTTTTCCTGTTCCTGTTTCACCTACTAAAATGATGTTACTTTTTTCTATTTCCACATCATCATTGGTGTTTTTTTGCAACAATCTTTTATAATGATTGTAAACAGCCACTGACATTGCACGCTTTGTTTCGTCTTGACCAATGATGTATTGATCTAGAAACTGTTTAATTTCTTGTGGTTTTTTTACGGTAAGTGCTTTTGAAAGCTTGCTTTTTTTGGATTGTAAAATTTCTTCTTTTACAATTCCATGAGCTTGTTCAATACACTGATCGCAAATATGGGCATCCATCCCTGCAATTAGTAAATCTGTTTCTGATTTTTTTCGTCCACAAAAAGAGCACTCTAAATTATCGTCTTTTGCCATTCTTTTGCTTTTGGCTATTAGCTATTTATTATTATAATTTTCTTTCTAAAACTTCATCTATCATTCCGTACTCTCTTGCTTCATAAGATTTCATCCAATAATCTCTATCAGAATCTTTCTGAATTTTATCAAAAGGTTGTCCTGAATGGAAAGAAATGATAGAGTATAATTCATCTCTTAATTTGATGGTTTCTTTGATGGTGATTTCCATATCTGAAACTTGACCTTGAGTTCCACTCATTGGTTGATGAATCATTACTCTTGAATGTGGCAACGCTGAACGTTTTCCTTTTGCTCCAGCACACATTAAAACTGCTCCCATTGAAGCTGCCATTCCTGTACAAATTGTAGCAACATCTGGTTTTATAAACTGCATTGTGTCATAAATTCCCAAACCTGCATAAACACCTCCACCTGGAGAATTGATGTAAATAGAAATGTCTTTGCTTGCATCTACACTTTCTAAAAAAAGTAATTGTGCTTGAATAACATTTGCAACCTGATCATTGATTCCTGTCCCTAAAAATATAATTCTGTCCATCATTAAACGTGAAAAAACATCCATTTGAGTGATGTTCATTTGACGTTCTTCCATGATATAAGGAGTTAAACTACTTGTTATTTGCGAGTAAGAAGTACTGCTAATTCCTTTATGTTTGGTAGCGTATTTTTCAAATTCTTTTCCGAAATCCATTGTTATGAAGTATTTTAATTTACTATACAAAGATACTAACTATTCTCCTTATGTGACTAATTTGTATCTCTAAATGCAAAAAAACCTGAATTTATGAATTCAGGTTTTTAAAATTTATTAAGATTTAAAATATTTTAATGATACGCTTCTTTGATAAAATCTTCATAAGAAACTTCTTTAGTATCAAAAGTCATATTTTCTTTATAGAAAGTCAATAATTTTTGACTGATTAACTGAGTCTGTAATTTTTGAGCTTCGTCTTTGTTTTGCAAAATTCTACCTGCAATGTCTTCCAATTCTTTTTCCTCAGGATTTAAGTTTCCAAATTGTGCCATTTGCATGCGAATAAAACCTTTTGTGTAATCAACTAATTCAGCATAATCAATACGAATTTCATTGTCTTTTAAGATTTTCCCTTCAATCAATTGATAACGCAATCCTTTTTCAGATTTATTATATTCTTCAATTGCTTCCTCTAAAGTCAAAGCTTTTTCACCAGCAGTTTGCAACCATTTTTGTAAAAATTCAGCTGGTAAATCGAATTTTGTATTTTCAATTAAAAACTCAATTGCATCGTTCAAAAATTGCTGATCAGCTTGTTGTTGAAATTGTTTTTCAGCATCTTCTTTTATTTTTTCTCTCAACTCAGTAGCTGTTGTTACGCTTCCATCAGCAAATAATTTATCAAACAATTCTTGATCTAAATCTGCTAATTCAGTTTTGGTAATATCATCAATTGTTGTAGAAATTACAATATCTAAACCATGAACTATATCATGAGAAATACCTAATAAATGTTGCAATCTGTGTTCGTCTTCAAATAAATTTTTGCTTTCTAAAGAAACAACATCTCCTAATTTTGCGCCAATCAACAAGTTTTGTTGACTTTTTAATTCACTAATTCTGAAGGTAGATTTTTTATTGATCTCTTTTTCTTCATTCACAAAAGTTGCAGTAACGTTAGCCTCTTCAGTAATTTCATCCAAAGAACTCATTTTTCCATAACGCGCTTGAATATTTTTTACTTCATCATCAATCAAAGATTCTGTCGCAGAAATTTTAAACAATTTTACCTTGTTTTTCGCATTCAAATCGATATCAAATTGTGGTGCTAAACCCAATTCAAACTCAAAAGAAAAAGTAGTTGCATCCCAATTAAAATCATCTTTGATTCTTGGTAAAGGATTTCCTAAAATATCTAATTTTTCTTCAACCAAAAATTTATTCAAAGCACTTTGAAGTAATTTGTTTACTTCATCAATCATTACAGATTTTCCATATTGCTTTTTCACAATTCCCATAGGAACTTGACCTTTTCTAAATCCTGGAATGTTTGCTTTTTTGCGATAATCAGCCAACATTTTGTCTACTTTTTCTTGATAATCTGCTGCTTCAATATCAACTTTTATCACTGCATTTAAAGCATCTAAGTTTTCTTTTGTAATATTCATTTGTTCTGTTTCTCTAGTTCTTAAAAAATCGAGTGCAAAATTAATCAATTTTATTGATGCTACAAAGGTTTAAATAATTCAATTTCAGTTGCATTGATTATTAAAATTATTCTATAAAAAAGCAATGATTTCTGTGAACACACTTTTAGAGATTTAAAAAAAATGATTAATTTTGCGCAACTTTTATCCTTTATTTAAAAAGGATTTATCAAAAAGCAATCAAAAATGCAATACAAAAGAATCCTTTTAAAATTAAGTGGAGAAGCCTTAATGGGCGATCGCAACTACGGAATTGACCCAAAACGTCTTTCAGAATACGCTAAAGAAATTAAAGAAGTTGTTGATAAAGGCATTGAAGTTGCCATTGTTATTGGAGGAGGAAATATTTTTAGAGGTGTAGCAGGTGCAAGTAATGGTATGGATCGTGTACAAGGAGATCACATGGGAATGTTGGCAACTTGTATCAATGGTTTGGCTTTACAAAGCGCCTTAGAGGCAGAAAATGTATTTACAAGATTGCAAACTGCACTCGAAATTAAAGAAGTTGCAGAACCTTATATCCGCAGAAAAGCTATCAGACATTTAGAAAAAGGTCGTGTGGTAATTTTTGGTGCAGGAACTGGAAATCCTTATTTTACAACAGATACGGCCGCTGTTTTAAGAGCCATAGAAATTGATGCTGATGCCATCTTAAAAGGAACAAGAGTTGATGGTGTGTATGATGCAGATCCTGAAAAATTTAAAAATGCTGTTAAGTTTGAAAATATCACCTTTAAAGATGTTATTGAAAAAGGATTGAAAGTGATGGATATGACTGCATTTACATTGAGTGAAGAAAATAATTTACCAATCATCATTTTTGATATGAATAAACAAGGAAACCTATTAAAATTAGTTTCCGGAGAAAAAGTAGGAACATTGATTAATATTTAAAAAATAACTTTTTAAAGTTTTAAAAAATGAACGAAGAAGTCGATTTTATATTAGACACTGCAAAAGAAGCTATGGATAGTGCAATTGCACACTTAGAAAAAGAATTTCGTGCCATTAGAGCCGGAAAAGCAACACCTGCAATGTTAGGTACAGTTTTGGTAGATTATTATGGTTCGCAAACACCATTATCGCAAGTTGCCAATGTTAGCACGCCTGACCCTAGAACACTGACGATTCAGCCTTGGGAAAAAAACATGCTTCAAGTAATTGAAAAAGCAATTCTATTAGCAAATTTAGGATTCAATCCTATGAATAATGGTGATGTTATCATGATTAACGTTCCTCCATTAACTGAAGAACGAAGAATTGGTTTGGCAAAACAAGCGAAAGCTGAAGCTGAACACGCTAAAGTGGGTATTAGAAACGCAAGAAAAGAAGCTAATAACGATATTAAAAAATTAGAAATTTCTGAAGATTTTAAGAAAATAGCTGAAGATGACGTTCAAAAACTAACTGACGCTTACGTAAAAAAGATTGATGATATTTTGGTTGTGAAAGAAAAAGAAATCATGACTGTTTAATAAAAATCTTTATAAACTTAATGTTAAAGAGTGGGTAAGTTCAATTAGTAAATGCAACATTAGATAATTTTTCTCTCTTTTTGAAATGAAGCGTAGCGGAATGAAAAAAGAGAGAAAAATCAACGTCTTTCTCTCTTAGGTTTAAATGTTCGACCTTTGTTTTCGTCTAAAAAAATACAGATGAAGCATTTAACATTAGAACAAAGGTACGTAATAAAAGCATATCTTGAATGTGGTATAACAAAAACCGAAATAGCAATAAAAATAGGTGTTGATAGAAGTACCATACATCGTGAATTAAAGCGAAACAATACAAAACAAGGCCTTTACAACCCAAATTTTGCTCAAGAACTGGCAGAAGAAAGAAAAGAGCATTTTACCACTAATCGCAAGTTTACTACTTGTATGCAAAAGCAAATAGATAAGTGGATAAAAGAAGAACAGTGGTCTCCCGAACAAATTAAAGGCTACTGTAAATGTAATGAAGTAGATATGGTTTCTATTGAGAGAATCTATCAATACATAAGGCAAGACAAAACTAAAGGTGGTAACTTGTACAAGCATCTTCGACATCAGCTCAAACACAGGAAACGACCAGTTTCTGGAAAACACGAGATTATCAAAAACAAAGTTTCTATTGACCAAAGACCTGATTTAATTAACAACAAAGAACGATTTGGTGATTGGGAAATAGATTTAATTGTGGGGAAAAACAATAAAGGAGCTATGGTTACTATTGTAGAGAGAACTACTGCTATGATTATGATAAAAAAACTTGAAAAAGGTAAAAACGCAGAAGCACTCGCTAATACAGTTATCGATATGCTGTTACCTTATAAAAACGCAGTAAAGTCAATAACAAGTGATAATGGAAGTGAGTTTGCACAACATCAAAAAATCGCAAAAAAATTACAAACTGAATTTTATTTTGCACATCCATATGCCTCGTGGGAAAGAGGTTTAAGCGAATATTCTAATAAATTAATTAGGCAATATATTCCTAAACAATCAGAATTTAATAACTTTGACGAAGAATTTATTAAACAAGTACAACATAAAATTAACAGAAGACCAAGGAAAAACTTAAAATTCAAAAGTCCGAAAGAATTATTTTTTAATTGTGTTGTATTTGATTGTTGAATCTACCGTGTTTTTTAACACTCTTTTTTGTTTTTAATCGCAAAGACAATTAGTTACCTTTGCAAAAATTTTTTTTAAATGAATTTCTGGACAAAAGTTGCGGGTATCATTTTAAGAAACCGTTACTTGGTTTTATTAATAATTGCTATCATCACAGGTTTATTAGCTTCGCAAATAAAGTATATGAAATTTTCATATACCGAAGCAAACTTACTTCCTGAAAACCACGAAGTAAATCTTGAATACAATAAGTTTTTAGAGATTTTTGGTGAAGAAGGAAATTTAGTAATTCTAGGGATTAAAGATTCATCTGTTTTTTCTCCTAAAAAATTCAATGCTTGGAATCATTTGATTGATAATTTTGAAGATTTAGAAGAAGTTGATTTTACTCTTTCAATTGCCGATGTTCAAAAACTAAAAGCCGATAGAAGCAAACGAAAATTTGTTTTAGAGCCTTTATTTGATGAAGATCCAAAAACAACAGAAGAAGTCTTAGCCATCAAAAAACAATTGTTTGAGAAATTGCCTTTCTATGATAATTTACTGTTCAATAAAAATACAGGCACTTTACAAACAGCGATTTATATTAAAAAGGAATTGATTAATACGCCTGTTCGTAGAGATTTTATTTTCAATAAATTAATTCCTGTTGTAGAGAAATTTGAAAAAGAAAACAATGTTGATGTTCGAATTTCTGGAATGCCCTATATCCGAACATTGAATTCCCAAAATATTCAAGATGAAATTTTATTATTCGTTTTGGGTGCTTTATTGATTACTGCTGTTATTTTCTTTTTCTTTTTTAGATCATACAGAGCCACATTTATTACGCTTTTAGTAGTATTGATTGGCGTTACCTGGGCTTTTGGTTTTATTGGTTGGTTTCGTTATGAAATCACTGTTTTATCAGCATTAATTCCGCCATTAATCATTGTAATTGGAGTGCCAAATGCTGTTTTCTTGATTAATAAATACCAACAAGAAATTAAAAAACATGGCAATCAAGCAAAATCTTTGCAACGTGTCATTACTAAAATTGGCAACGCAACTTTGATGACAAACATTACAACTGCTGCTGGTTTTGCAACTTTTGTTTTTGTAAAAAGTGATTTATTGCGTGAATTCGGAATTTTAGCATCAATAAATATCATCAGTATTTTTATTTTGGCGCTGTTGCTGATTCCTATTATTTACAGTTTCATGCCACTCCCAAAGAAAAAACATTTGAATCATTTAGAACGTAAATGGATAGAAAATGTGGTTGATTGGATGGAAAAAACGGTAAGAGAGCACAGAATCGGAATTTATTTTACCTCTGTAATTATCATTATCATTGGCATCATTGGCGTGTATCAAATTCGTGTATCAGGTAGTTTGATTGAAGACATGCCTAAAAGTATGGGTTTTTATAAAGACATCAAGTTTTTTGAAAACGAGTTTGGTGGTATTATGCCTTTGGAAATCTTAATTGATACCAAAAAAGAAAAAGGTGTCATGAAATTATCCACCTTAAAAAAGATGGAAAAAATCAATGAAGCAATTGAAACTTTTCCTGAATTATCAAAACCAATTTCGGTGGTAAATTTGGTAAAATATTCTAAACAAGCATATTATCAAGGAAATCCAAAATACTATCAATTGCCCACAAGTCAAGAGCAAAATTACATTTTTGCCTACACCAAAAACTCAAGTAATGACTCTGGAATGTTAAAAAGTTTTGTAGATTCTACAGGTCGTTATGCACGAATTACGACGTTTATGAAAGACATTGGCACTGACAAAATGGATGATATTCAAGAGAGAATTCAAACTGTTATTGACAAAGAATTTGACAAAGAAAAATACACTGTAAGTTTAACAGGAAAAGCCTTGGTTTTTATCAAAGGGACTAATTATTTGATAACCAATTTAGTATTTTCGCTATCACTGGCAATTGTACTTATTTCCATCTTTATGGCTTGGATGTTTCGTTCGCCACAAATGATTTTAATTTCATTAATTCCGAATATTTTACCATTGTTAATTACTGCAGGATTGATGGGCTTTTTTGATATTCCCATAAAACCATCAACTATTCTAGTTTTCAGTATTGCTTTTGGAATTTCAGTAGATGACACCATTCACTTTTTAGCAAAATATCGACAAGAATTAATAGCTCATAACTGGCGTATAAAGCCATCTGTTTTTGCTGCTTTACGCGAAACTGGTGTAAGTATGTTTTATACATCAATCGTATTATTTTTTGGGTTTTTAGTGTTTACATTATCGAGTTTTGGAGGTACTATTGCCTTGGGAGGATTAGTATCCATCACTTTATTATTTGCAATGGTTTCAAACTTATTATTGTTACCTTCATTATTACTAACTTTTGAAAAGAAAATAGCCAATAAAAAGATATTTAAAGAACCCGCAATAGAAATTATTCCTGCGGAGGATGAGAAAATAGAAGATTAAAATTATCTCGATTATTAAAAGTTGAACTATTGTATTCTAAAAGCAAAAAAGTATCTTTACCATTGTTTTCAAAAATATTAAAATCAAGCACTTAAAAAGGAAAAAAATGACAGAAAAGAGCGTTGTTGAAATTTTAAATTCAAGTATTTTATCTCAAGAAATTATACTAAAAGGTTGGGTTAGAACTTTTAGAAGCAATCGTTTTATTGCTTTGAATGATGGTTCAACTATCAAAAATATTCAATGTGTAATTGACTTTGAAACCACTCCTGAAGATACTTTAAAAAGAATCACAACAGGTGCAGCAATTACTGTAAAAGGAGTTGTTGTAGAAAGTCAAGGAAAAGGACAATCTGTTGAAATTCAAGTTTCTGAAATTGAAATTTTAGGAGATTCCAACCCTGAAGAATATCCAATTCAGCCTAAAAAACATAGCTTTGAATTTTTAAGAGAAAATGCTCATTTACGCACACGAACCAATACTTTTGGTGCTGTAATGCGTGTTCGTTCTAAATTGTCTTTTGCAGTTCATACCTATTTCCAAGAAAATGGTTTTAACTATGTAAATACACCCATTATAACTGGGTCAGATGCTGAAGGCGCAGGAGAAATGTTTCGTGTAACTACCCTTCACCCTTCAAAAGCACCATTAACAGAAGATGGAAATATAGATTATTCAAAAGATTTCTTCGGAAAAGAAACGAATTTGACAGTTTCTGGTCAATTAGAAGCAGAAGCCTATGCCATGTCTCTAGGAAAAGCCTATACTTTCGGACCCACTTTTAGAGCTGAAAATTCAAATACAACTAGGCATTTAGCAGAGTTTTGGATGATTGAACCCGAAGTTGCTTTCATGGATTTAGACGGAAACATGGATTTGGCAGAAGATTTTATCAAATCGGTTTTGAAATATATTTTAAAACACTGTCAAGATGATTTAGAATTTTTAAATCAGCGTTTGTTAGATGAAGACAAAACAAAACCAATGAACGATCGCAGTGAAATGAGTTTGTTAGAAAAATTGCGTTTTGTAGTTGACAATAACTTTAAGCGTGTTTCTTACACAGAAGCGATTGATATTTTACGCAATTCTACTCCAAATAAAAAGAAAAAATTTCAATATCCAATCAATGAATGGGGAGCAGATTTACAATCAGAACACGAGCGTTTTTTAGTAGAAACTCATTTCAAATGTCCTGTAATTTTATATGATTATCCTGCAAATATCAAAGCATTTTATATGCGTTTGAACGATGATGGAAAAACAGTAAGAGCTATGGATGTGTTATTTCCTGGCATTGGAGAAATCGTTGGAGGAAGTCAAAGAGAAGAGCGTTTTGATGTTTTAGTAGCAAAAATGAAAACTTTAGGCATTGAAGAAGAAGAATTGTGGTGGTATTTAGATTTACGAAAATTTGGTACTGCAGTGCATTCAGGTTTTGGTCTTGGTTTTGAAAGATTAGTGCAATTTTCAACAGGAATGAGTAATATTCGTGATGTAATTCCATTTCCAAGAACACCTCAAAATGCAGAATTTTAAGCATCAAAAATAACTTTATAAAACAATCGTCATTCCTTAAAGAATGGCGATTTTATTTTTGTCTTAATTCTTATCTTTGTAATTATGTTAAAGCAAAGTTTACAATTCAAACTCTTACAAAAATTATCTCCACAACAAATCCAGTTGATGAAGTTGATTCAATTGCCTACGCAAGCATTTGAAGAACGTTTAAAACAAGAATTAGAGGAAAATCCTGCTCTTGATGACGGAAAAGAGGAAACTGAAAATTATGATGACGATTTGTCAAATGAGTATGATGATGATAATGATTCAGAGATAATAAATGCTGATGACATTAATATTGATGAATATTTAAGTGATGATGAAGTGCCAAGTTATAAAACTCAGGCAAATAATTATTCAGCAGATGATGAAGAAAAAAATGTGCCTTATGAAGCGGGAATTAGTTTTCATCAATCTTTAAAAAATCAATTAAATACGTTTCGTTTAACGGATGATGAGTTTACTATTGCTGAGTATTTAGTGGGTAGTATTGATGATAGTGGTTATATAAGAAGAGAAATTATTGATTTGGTTGATGACCTTGCTTTTTCAGCAAACGTCTTTACAACCGAAGAAAAAGTAATAGAAATATTAACTTCTGTAGTTCATAATTTAGATCCAATTGGTATTGGTGCAAGAGATTTAAAGGAATGTTTAATCATTCAATTAAAATCGAAAGAAACTAATAAAATAAGAACTTTAGCGATTGATATTTTAGAAAATGCCTTTGATCATTTTGTAAAAAAACATTACGAAAAACTACAAGAAAAATACGGAATTACTGAAGAGGAATTAAAGTTAATCAATACCGAAATTTCAAAATTAAACCCAAAACCTGGCAGTTCTTATTCAGGAAACAACAAATTTGCAGAACAAATTGTGCCTGATTTCTCAATTAAAATTATTGATGGAGAATTGGAATTGACATTGAATTCTAGAAATGCTCCAGAATTGCATATTTCAAAGGAATATAGCAATATGATGAGAGGTTATCAAGAAGCTACAACAAAAAGTCAGTCTCAAAAAGATGCTGTGTTTTTCATCAAACAAAAGTTAGATGCAGCAAAATGGTTTATTGATGCAATCAAACAACGCCAACAAACGTTGCTGGTAACCATGAATGCAATTATGCATTATCAATATGATTATTTTTTAACTGGTGATGAACGAAAGCTAAAACCAATGATTTTAAAAGATATTGCTGATCAAATAAACATGGACATTTCTACAGTTTCTAGAGTTGCAAACAGTAAATATGTTGCTACACCTTATGGAACAAAATTGATTAAAGAATTCTTTTCTGAATCAATGAAAAATGACCAAGGTGAAGATGTTTCTACTAAAGAAATTAAGAATATTTTACAAACTGTAATTGCCGAAGAAAACAAAAAAAGACCTTTGACTGACGAAAAATTGGCTGAAATTTTAAAAGAAAAAGGGTACCCAATAGCCAGAAGAACGATTGCAAAATATAGAGAACAATTAGATTTGCCTGTTGCGCGTTTACGAAAAGAAATTTTGTGAAAATTCCTCAATTTATATCTGTACTATTACATCCAATTGTGATTCCAACTGTTGGAGTAATGTTATATTTTTTAGTAACTCCAATTAATTTTGAAAGCAACCAAAAATTAGTTGTTTTAAGTTTGGTATTTATAATTACTTACCTAATTCCATTATTGATTTTAGTACTTTTTAAAAAATTAAAATTGATAGATTCTTATAAAACAGAAACTATCCATGATAGAAAATTACCTATAGCTATCATGTTAGTAGTTTTCTATTTACTTGGAAATACTCTACATCATATCCAACGTTTTAATGATATTGCATTGTTATTTTATGCAACATCTTTAGGATTAGTAATAGTGTATATTTTGTTTCATTTTAAAATTAAAGCAAGTATTCACCTTCTTTCATTCGGAATTTTTACTGGCTTTTTCATGACGTTAAGCGTTATACACAATCAATCATTTTTGTTAATTATAATGATTAATTTATTCCTTTCAGGAATTGTAGCAGCTGCAAGACTTCATTTAAATGCACATTCACCAAAAGAAATTTATGTTGGATTTTTTACAGGTGTAGTTGCGCCAATAATTACTTTTTGTGTTTTATAAAATGTAAAAAATCAGTCCAAACTTCAAAATACTAGTATCAATAGGTTCAGAATTGATAGTTGCATTTTTAAAAATTGGTGTTAAATTATAAAATACGTGAAGATTGATTACATCATAACCTGCTGAAAAAGTTAATCCGTATTGAAAATTGTTATAAGCTGAAACATTTTTATAGGAAAATTGAGTACCATTCTCATCAAATCGGAAAGTATTAGAAAAATTGTATAAAAATTTCACTCCAGTATAAATTCGCCAAAAATCAAATTTCACCGCATTTGATGTTCTCCAACGAAATTCTAGAGGAAACTCAATATTATGAGAAGAAAATATATTTGAATTTATATTAGTATTAGATTCAATGAAGATTGTTGTATTATTAATTTCCTGAACTTTTAAATTGTGATTGAAATAATCATAACCATAACCAACTCCAACTCCAATAGAAATTGTGCCTTGTTTATTTAAAATTATATCTTTTATAAAACCTGTAGATACACCAAATGAAAAACCACTTTTGCTAATTGTGGTAGGTTGTTTAAAAAATTGTGCGTATGATATAGAAGCATAAATCTGATCGTCAGCATATTTATCTCCAATTTGTAAAGAATCCTTCTGAGCAAATGACACAGAAACAAAGAAAATCAAAAAAAGAAAAGATACCAATTTTTTCATATCAAGAATATATATGATGAAATATACGATATTTTTTTAAGGAATATACAAAAAATAAAAAAGGGTAATTCTTTAGAATTACCCTTTTTTAAAACTATTTGTAAAATTAATTACCTGAACCTTTTTGGGTTGAATAACTAACTTTTAAAGCATTTACATCTCTCAATTTCAAACGAATATCAGTGATAGTACCAACATTTGATTCTTTATCAGCTTTTATTGAGGTTGTCATAAAAGGAATTTCAGCTTCTGACACTTTTGTTCTTGCATTGATGATAAAAGCAGGTACTTGATCAGCAGACGCAATTTTATCATTTAATTGAATTTTGTTGTATCCACTACCTTTATTTTCATCCTTTGCTTTACCAACATAGATTGTACAAACCAAACTTTTATGCTCTAACTTTTTAATTTCAGTCGCACTAGGAAGTCTTGGATTTTCAATTCTCAAATCAGTTTCTCTCATAGTTGTTGTAACCATGAAGAAGAATAATAACATGAAAACGATGTCAGGTAATGCTGCAGTATTTACAGCAGGCATTCCTTTCTTCTTTTTTCTAAATTTAGACATATTTGTTAAATTTTAAAATTAATTAAGATGTTGGTTCAGCATCAGAAATAATTTGAGGATAAGCAGTTTTAATAAACTCTACTTTAACTCTTAAATCTTCAACTCTGTCTTTCATACCAGCGTTCTTTTTGGCTTCGTCATAAGCTTTTTCTAGCTCATCAAAAGTCATTTGGTATTTTTGTCTTGACAATCTGTTTCTTAATTCAGTATAAGCTTTTAACAACTCATTTTGAACTTGAATATAAGTACCATATTCAGTACCTCTATCACTTTGAACAGAAATGATTGCTTTATTTGGATGGTCTGAAGAACTTTCGCTTCTATCACCTTGACAATAATCACAAGCTTTTCCTGGAGACCCATCTTCGCCAGCATTTCCAATTCCACCACCATTATCAATGAATTTGATAGCAGCTTCTTTTAAGTCTTTTATGTCCATTCGATCACCTTCTACCAAAAGCTCATTATTTCTGTTGATATTTACCTCAAAAATATTTTTCTCTTTGATAACAGGAGGAACATAATCAGCTGGCGGCTTTTCTGATAACTTCTTAGAAATACCTGAATCTACATTCATTGTTGTGGTAACTAAGAAGAAAATCAATAAAAGAAAAGCAATGTCCGCCATCGAACCTGCATTAATTTCTGGATTTTCTCTTCTTGCCATAGTGTTTTGTTATTTAACCAATCCTTTTACTAAATCCCACACAAAGAACAAACTTGCAATACCACCTAGAATGATACTGTACCAAATTCCTGCTCCTACCCATCTGTTTACTGATGATCCTGCTTCACCTCCTGGCTCAATACCTCCAGCAGCATTATAAACTGCATCGCTATCAGCTAGGAAATAGGATATCATCAATAATGCTGCCAAAACAGCTAATCCTCCTAGAGTTTTCTTTAAATTCTCTGGATTTCTAAACAAACTCAATAATGATAATCCAATAGCTACAACAACAGTTGCAATAAGCAACCAAGTTGAAAAATAAATTAATGGACTAATAACACTATTTTGGATTGCTACATCTGTTTCAATTGCTTCTGTATCTTCCATAAAAATTCTTATGAAAAGGATACCACCTATTAAGGCAATACCAGCAATTAAAAGATTTAATATTTTATTACTCTTCATAATGAATTATTATTTTTTAAACTTTACTAATAAATCTACCAATGAGATAGATGCATCTTCCATGCTATTTACAATACTATCAATTTTTGCAACGATATAATTGTAAAAAATTTGAAGAATAATTGCTACAACAAGACCAAATACTGTAGTTAATAAGGCGATTTTAATACCACCTGCTACAACCGCTGGAGAAATGTCATTTGCAACTGCAATGTCGTTGAAGGCACCAATCATACCAATTACAGTACCCATGAAACCAAGCATTGGTGCAAGAGCAATAAATAATGAAATCCAAGAAACATTTTTCTCTAATTGTCCCATTTGTACACCTCCATAAGCAACAACTGCTTTTTCAGCTTCTTCTACTCCTTCATCTACTCTATCTAAACCTTGGTAAAAAATAGAAGCTACAGGTCCTTTTGTGTTTCTACAAACCTCTTTCGCTGCTTCAACTCCACCAGAACTTAGAGCTTCGTCTACATCTGCTAATAATTTTTTAGTATTGGTTGTAGCCATGTTTAAATAGATAATTCTTTCAATAGCAATTGCTAATCCTAAGATTAACGACACTAATACAATTCCCATAAATCCAGGGCCACCATCAATAAAGTTTTGTTTTAATACTTGGTGAAACGTTTTTGCTTCTGTTACTGCTTCTTGAGCAAAAGTTGATTGTATAGCTCCAAAAAACATGAATCCTGTTACAGATAAGGCATTTACTACTTTTTTCATCTTGGTTATAAATTAATTTTAATAGTTAACGGGTTAAAGATATAAATTTTAAAATCAAAAACAGAAATTCTATAAAACTTTCTAATTCTTTAAAAGTTTATTTAGATAAATACTGGTTTTGGTGGGGCAAGTAACAAAAAATGTCAAGCATAAAAAAATTTTTTTACTCCTATTTATTGACAATTTACAATTTTTTTAAAATTTTATTTAAGAAATATTAATTTAGAGGGATTATGAAAAAAAATTATGAAATTTCTCCACGAATGGATTTCTCGAAATAATAAGTAAACTCTTCTAGAGAAAAATTCTCATTCAAAAGATACATCAATTTAGCGATTGCTGCCTCAGTAGTAATATCTTTTCCACTTACGACACCTATTTTTTTTAAAGCCACGCTTGTATCATAATGACCTTGATTAACATTTCCACCCAAACATTGAGTTACGTTTATAATTCTTATATTACCTGAAATTGCTTTCTTTATCAAATTTATAAACCAAATTTCGTTAGGCGCATTACCAGAACCAAAAGTTTCTAAAATTAGACCTTTCAAATTTTTTATATTCAAGATACTTTCCACTACATTTTTTGTAATTCCGGGAAAAATCTTTAGAATAGCTATATCAGTAATTAATTTTTTTCGAATAATTAAAGGAGCTGATTTTTCAGCATTTTTTAATAAATAATGTTCATTGAACTTTAAATATACCCCACTTTCTGCCAAAGGCGGATAATTCATAGATACAAAAGCTTCAAATTGCTCAGCATTCATTTTGGTAGTTCTGTTTGCTCTGTACAATTTATATTCAAAATACAAACAGACTTCTTGAATTATTGGGAAACCGTTTTTTTGAGCACAAGCAACCTCAATCGAGGTGATTAAATTCTCTTTTGCATCCGTTCTTAAATCACCAATTGGTAATTGCGAACCTGTGAAAATAACAGGTTTTTGCAAATTTTCTAACATAAAACTAGTGGCAGATGAAGTATATGACATCGTATCTGAACCTGAGAGAATGACAAATCCGTCAAATAAATCATAGTTTTTTTCAATAATTTCAACAATATCAACGTAATACTTGGTATTCATGTTTGAGGAATCTATCGGATTTTCAAAAGAAACACTATCAATTTGACAGTTTAATTGTTGTAACTCAGGAATTTTATCCAAAAGCTGCCTAAAATCAAATGCTTTTAATGCATTTGTTTTATAATCTTTCATCATTCCAATAGTTCCTCCTGTATAAATCAATAAAATTTTTGGCTTTTTTGACATTTTGACATAATTTTTTATCCGCATTAAAATTGGAATAATTTATGTTGTAAATTTACCGAACAAATTTGACATAAATAAGTAAACAAATATAGTATGATTGGATTTTATATATTAATAGGTGTAATTTCTTTAGTAAGTTGGATCATCAGCAATACTTTAAAGAAAAAATTTGATAAATATTCGAAAGTTAGCCTTAGAAATGGTATGAGTGGTGCTGAAATTGCCGAAAAAATGTTGGCAGATCATGGCATTTTTGATGTAAAAGTGATTTCAACCCCAGGAAGATTGACAGATCATTATAATCCTGTAGATAAAACTGTAAATTTAAGTGAAGCAGTTTACAATCAAAGAAATGCAGCAGCTGCAGCAGTTGCAGCGCACGAAGTTGGGCACGCTGTACAACATGCACAAGCTTACGAATGGTTAACAATGCGTTCTAAATTAGTACCAATTGTAAGTGTTTCTTCACAATTTTCACAATGGTTGGTAATTGGTGGTTTGATTTTAGGAGCTGGTGCAGGACAAACTGGTTTTGGATTTACCATAGCCGTTATTGGATTGATTTTTATGGCTTTGGCAACCGCATTCAGTTTCATAACATTGCCTGTTGAATATGATGCAAGTAACAGAGCTTTGGCTTGGTTGAAAAATAAAAATATGGTTTCTCAACAAGAATTAGAAGGCTCAACAGATGCTTTAAAATGGGCTGCAAGAACGTATTTAGTTGCCGCAATTGGGTCACTAGCAATGCTTTTATATTGGGCTTTGCAAGTTTTAGGAAATAGAGATTAACAAATGAAATTAATATAACATTGAATCATTGATTTAATGTTAGCAAAAAAAAATCCGAAAGAAAATTTCTTTCGGATTTTTTTATGTTTTTAGACTTTAAATATTAAACTCGAAACCTTAAAGTTAAGTTAGTCATTCAACTTTAATACTGCCATAAATGCTTGCTGTGGAATTTCTACATTCCCCACTTGACGCATTCTTTTCTTTCCTTTTTTCTGCTTTTCTAATAACTTACGTTTACGAGAAATATCTCCACCATAACATTTTGCAGTTACATCTTTTCGTAAAGCTTTTACTGTTTCACGAGCAATAATTTTTGCACCAATTGCTGCTTGAATAGGAATGTCAAATTGTTGGCGAGGAATCAATTCTTTCAACTTTTCACAAATTCTTTTTCCAATTCCATAGGCATTATCAGCGTGTAATAATGCAGAAAGTGCATCAACGGGTTGTGCATTTAAAAGCATATCAACACGAACCAATCTTGATGCTTTCATACCAATTGGATGATAATCAAAAGAGGCATATCCTTTAGAAACTGTTTTTAAACGATCGTAAAAATCGAATACAATTTCGGCTAAAGGCATATCAAAAATCAATTCTACTCTTTCTGGAGTTAAATATGTTTGATTCATGATTTGACCTCTTTTTTCAATACATAAACTCATTACCTGACCAACAAAATCTGATTTTGTAATGATAGAAGCTTTGATAAAAGGCTCTTCAACTCTGTCTAATTTTGATGGATCAGGCAAATCAGAAGGATTGTTTACAATGATAGGTTTTTCAGGTTCTTTTTTGGTAAAAGCGTGATACGAAACGTTTGGTACTGTTGTAATTACAGTCATGTCAAACTCACGCTCTAATCGCTCTTGAATGATTTCCATATGCAACATTCCTAAAAAACCACAACGAAAACCAAAACCTAAAGCGGCTGAACTTTCTGGTTGAAACACCAAAGAAGCATCATTCAATTGTAATTTTTCCATTGAAGAACGCAATTCTTCATATTCTTCTGTATCAACAGGGTAAATTCCAGCAAAAACCATTGGTTTTACATCTTCAAAACCATCAATTCTCTCGGTAGTTGGATTGGCAAAATCGGTAATTGTATCACCAACTTTTACTTCTTTTGCAGTTTTTATGCCTGTAATTAAATAGCCAACATCACCAGTTTTTACTTCATTTTTTACAACTTGTGTCAATTTTAAAGTACCAACTTCATCAGCTCCATAATTTTTGCCTGTTGCCATGAATTTGATTTGCTGATTTTTTTTGATACTGCCATCTATCACTCTAAAATAAGTTTCAATTCCTCTGTAAGAATTGTAAACAGAATCGAAAATCAATGCCTTTAAAGGTGCATCAGGATTTCCTTTTGGAGCTGGAATTTTTTTAATAATCGCTGCCAAAATTGTATCAACTCCAAAACCTGTTTTACCACTTGCGTGAATAACATCTTCAGGATCACAACCTAATAAATCAACAATATCATCTGTAACTTCTTCAGGATTTGCAGAAGGTAAATCAACTTTATTTAAAACCGGAATAATTTCCAAGTCATTTTCTAATGCCAAATATAAGTTTGAAATGGTTTGAGCTTGAATACTTTGTGCAGCATCTACAATTAACAAAGCGCCTTCACAAGCTGCAATGGAACGTGAAACTTCGTAAGAAAAATCTACGTGTCCTGGAGTATCAATTAAATTTAAAATATATTTTTCGCCCTCAAACTCATAATCCATTTGAATTGCATGAGATTTGATGGTAATGCCACGTTCGCGCTCCAAATCCATATTGTCTAACAATTGGTCTTGTTTTTCACGTTCTGTAACAGTTCCAGTAAAATCTAACAATCTGTCTGCTAACGTGCTTTTGCCATGATCAATATGAGCAATAATGCAAAAATTTCTGATGTTCTTCATGCGTTTTTCTATCGGCTTTTAAAGTTGCAAAGATACATAATAGATGGTTTCAAAAATCGAGTAAATTATTTGATGTTTATTTGATTTATTTTCTGAGATTTGTCTCAGCAATTGCTGCTTGAAATTCGTGCCAATCAACCAAACCATCGTTATTTTTATCAAAACTTTGCAACATAAATTCAGCAACCAAACCACGAATTAATACACTTACATCAGCTTCTTGCAACAATTTTTTGAAATCGTTTTTTGTTAAAAATCCATCTTTGTCCTCGTCGTAAAAATCAAACGCATCTTTTGGCTCTGTAAATTTACTTCGCATTAAAGTTTCGATATTTTTAAGAATTTTTTCTTTTGTCCAAGCCAAAATTTTTAATTTTTGAATTTTAAACCTTGAATATCATTAGTCTTGCCATTCAGCAATAAACAAATTGGTATCTCTGCCTCCACCATTGTTTCTGTTTGATGAAAAAATCAGTTTTTTACCATCATTTGAAAACACAGGAAATGCATCAAAAGTTTCGCCATGTGTTACTCTTTCTAGATTTTTACCATCCAAATCAATCATGTATAAATTGAAAGGAAATCCTCTTTCAGCTTCAAAATTGGATGAAAATAAAATCTTTTTTCCTGAAGGATGAAAAAACGGACTCCAATTAGCGTTTCCTAAATCTGTTAATTGACGTAATTCTGAGCCATCTGCATTGCATATAAACAACTCCATATCTGTTGGTTCAACCAAACCTTGAGCTAATAAATCCTTATAAGCTTTTATTTCTTCTTCCGTTTTTGGTCTTGATGCTCTGAAAATTAATTTTGTTCCATCAGGAGAAAAAAACGCACCTCCATCATACCCCAATTCATTGGTAATTTGCTTTACATCAGTTCCATCAATATTCATGGTGAACAATTCTAAATCTCCTGTTCTGGTTGATGTAAAAACAATTTTATCACCTTTTGGAGAAACAGTGGCCTCTGCATCATACCCAATTTCATTGGTCAATTGTTTTACAATATTTCCTTGTAAATCAGCTACAAAAATGTCAAACGAATCATAAATTGGCCATACATATTTTCCGTTTTTACGTAATGGAACTTCAGGACATTCTTTGTCAACCAAATGCGTAGAACCGTAAACAAAATGTTTGTTATCGGGTAAAAAATAAGCGCAAGTTGTACGTCCAAATCCTGTTGAAATCATTGGTGGTTTTTTATCTTTGAAAGTTTCATCAAAATTCATTAAAAACATTTGATCACAGTTTACACCCCAATTTTTATTGTTTGATTGAAAAACAATTTTTTGATCATCAAAGCTCCAATAAGCCTCTGCATTATCACCACCAAAAGTGATTTGTTTTAAACTTTTGAAATGTTTTTCTTCGGGAAAGATTAAAGTTGATTTTTCATTGTTTGTTACTTCTGATGGTTTCTTGTCTTTTTTACATGAAATTACTACACAAATCAGCATTAGGAAATAAAGAATTCTCATTTTCTTTTTTATTAGTTAACTTTGCAAAAATAATAGTAATTACCATGAGAAACATCCTATTTTTTATCTTTTTGGCAAGTTTATTTTCTTGCAAACCAGCAATAAATCAAGAAAACAGAATTGAAGAAGATGTTACTTTTTTAGCTTCTGATGCATTAGAAGGAAGGCAAACAGGTACCAAAGGCGAAAAAGAAGCAGCAAATTATATTGAAAATCGTTTCAAAGAATTGGGATTACAGCCAAAAGGAACTCAAGGTTTTCTGCAACCATTTAAATTTAAACCAAAGACAAATCCGCATGATGAAGTAAAATTTGATGTGAATGGTGATGGTACAATTACAGGAAATAACGTAATTGGTTTTATTGACAACAAAGCTGAAAACACCATTATTATTGGAGCACATTTTGATCATTTGGGTTTTGGAGGTGAAGGTTCGTTGTTTAGAGATACTGAAAAAGCGATTCATAATGGCGCAGATGACAATGCTTCTGGAGTAGCTGTTTTATTGAATTTGGCAGCAAAACTAAAAGATAAAAACACCAAAAATAATTACTTATTCATGGCTTTTTCTGGTGAAGAAATGGGACTTTTAGGTTCTAATTATTTTGTAAAAAATCCAACGATTGATATCAAAAAAGTATCTTATATGATCAATATGGATATGGTTGGACGTATGAAAAACGACAGCACTTTAGCTGTTTATGGAACAGGAACTTCGCCAATTTTTAAACAAGTATTGAAATCTTACAACAATAATTTTAAATTAATTCAACAAGAATCTGGAGTTGGGCCAAGTGATCATACAAGTTTTTATTTGGCAGATATACCTGTATTACATTTTTTTACAGGTCAACACGAAGATTATCACAAGCCAAGTGACGATTCAGAAAAACTGAATTATGAAGGAATGAAATTGATTTCTGAATACATTTTCAACATCATCACTGATTTGGATGATAATGGAAAATTGGCTTTTAGAAAAACTATAAATGAAAGTGAATCTACACCTCGTTTTAAAGTTGGTTTGGGTGTAATTCCTGATTATTTATTTGACGGAAAAGGCTTGAGAGTTGATGGAATTTCTGAAGGAAAAGCAGCTCAAAAAGCAGGTTTATTGAAAGGTGATATTGTAATTAAATTAGGTGATAGCACCATTACAAATATGATGAGTTATATGCGTGCTTTATCCATTTTTAAAGAAGGCGATAAAACATCTGTAATTATTAAAAGAGGAAAAAAAGAAGTAACTAAAGAGATTGAGTTTTGATAAAAATAGGCAACATAGAACTTCCAGATTTTCCATTATTGTTAGCACCAATGGAAGATGTTTCTGATCCACCTTTTCGTCGTTTATGCAAATTGCATGGAGCAGATTTGATGTATTCAGAATTTATATCATCTGAAGGCTTAATTCGTGATGCCGTAAAAAGCAAAATGAAGTTAGATATTTTTGATTATGAACGTCCTGTTGGAATTCAAATATTTGGTGGAGATGAAGAAGCGATGGAAATGTCATCTAGAATTGTAGATGCTGTTCAGCCTGATTTAGTGGATATTAACTTTGGTTGTCCTGTAAAAAAAGTAGTTTGCAAAGGTGCAGGTGCAGGCGTTTTAAAAGATATTGATTTAATGGTTCGATTAACAAAGGCAGTTATCAAAGGAACAAATTTGCCTGTAACCGTAAAAACACGTTTGGGTTGGGACGAAAATTCCATCAATATTGATGAAGTTGCTGAACGCTTACAAGATATTGGTGTGCAAGCACTAACAGTACACGCAAGAACGAGAGCGCAAATGTATAAAGGCCATTCTGATTGGTCGCACATTGCTCGAGTAAAAAACAATCCAAGAATTTCCATGCCCATTTTTGGAAATGGCGATATTGATTCTCCAGAAAAAGCACTAGAATACAAAAATAAATTCGGTTTGGATGGAATGATGATTGGCAGAGCAGCCATTGGTTATCCATGGATTTTTAATGAAATTAAGCATTATTTTGCAACAGGCGAACATTTAGCAAAACCAACAATTCAAGATAGAGTTGAGGCTGCTAAAAATCACTTAACTTGGTCTATGGATTGGAAAGGCGAGCGTTTGGGAATTGTGGAAACTCGCAGACATTACACCAACTATTTTAAAGGAATTCCGAATTTTAAAGAATTTAGAACACAAATGGTAACTGCTAATGATCCAAAAGATGTTTTTGCAACTTTAGAGTTAGTGGAAGAAAAATTTGGAAATATGGTGATTTCAGGTATTTAATTCAATATTCTAAAAGAATTAACCATTTTTTCAACATCTGATATGTGATCATCAAAAAAAATTATATTGCTTGAATAATAAATAGCAAAAGATTTTCTTTTATCATTAATAAGAAAACACATTATTCTTACTTTTCCATTTCTTTCTAATGTTTCATAAACAACCACATGACAGTTATTATAGATTGGATGTTTTATTTTTAAAATTTCATATTGAAAAATTTTGTAATAACTTTTTTTTGTAACTAAAAATTCTTTTAAGAGGTGATTTATGTCTCTACTTCTTCTCTCCTTTCTAATAATTAAACTAGGAGTGTTGGAAAAAGTGCCTATACTATCTTTATAATTCTTTGGAGTGTGTGCAATTAATCCTGGGTCAGTTTTGTGTGAAATCCAATTATCAGGAACATCAATCCTATAATCTTTGTAATAATTTTTTACAATACTTTCATTAACAATTTTATATGCCTCTAATTTTTGGGAATACGTATTATGAGCAAGAAACTGAACTATTACAATGTAAAATGTAAATCTCATAATAAGTTAATTTTTTTCAATAAACTCCTTACTAATTCTACTACTCGCAATTTTTGCCGCAATATATCCTAAAATAGTAATCGTAAATACGACAACCAATAAATTCGTAAATCGAAATTCTACTGGATATGCTAAACTTTCAGTAATCATAAACCATCCATATTTTTTTTGAAGTAACACCAATATCACTCCCAAAAAAAGTCCGAAAATCATTCCAAAAAACGTTAATAAAAATCCTTGAATCACAAATATTTTTTTGATTTCAGCAACTGTTGCTCCCAAACTAAATAAGGTTTTTAGATTGTCTTTTTTATCAATAATCATCATAATGATAGAGCCAATTACGTTGAACAAAGCAATAATGATAATCAAAGTAAAAATCAAATACGACACAAAATTTTCGGTATTTATTACCTTATAAAAAACTTCATTGAGTTGCTCTTTAGTTTGTATTGTAAAATTAGTTCCCAAATCATTTTGAAGTTGTTTTGCAGTTTTATCAGCAATTGATGCATTTTTCAATTTAATTTCAAAAGCTGAAATTTGACTTTTTTGAAATTTTAATAAATCAGCAGCTTGATCAATATCTACAAACACATATTTACTTTCAAACTCTTCAGTACCAGTATATAAACCAATAATTTGAACTTCGGTTTTGTAAAATGCATTTTGAGGGTTTATAAATCCTGTACCTGGTTTTGGCACTAAAATTCGCAATGGTTCTGTAAAATTTCGAACGCCTAAAGAGAGTTTCAATGCAATTGTGCGCCCAATTACAGCTGTATTTACATAATTGGTGTCAATCCAAATTCCTGTGCTGAGAGTGGAATCAATTCTTGTGATTTCAGGATAATTTGATGAAACTCCTTTGATAAAAGCAATTTCGTTTTTGTCTTCATATTCAAGAAAAACGCGTTCTTCAATGACTTTCGCAACTGATTTTATATCAGTATTTTGATATAAAATTTTTGAAATTGAATCAGTAATTAAAAAAGATTTCCCTTTTGTGGCAGTAATTTTTATATCAGGACTTGCACTATCTAACAATCCGTAACTAAAAGTACGCAAACCCGAAAACCCTGAAAGGATTATAAACAAAGCCAATGAACCAACAATAACTCCAAAAGAAGCTATAATGGTGATGATATTGATAGCGTTATTACTGGTTTTAGTAAATAAATATCTTTTGGCTATGTAGGTTGAAAAACGCAAAGAATTGAGATTATCTTTTTTGACGTCTTGGCAATAACTCCGGATTTTTTATTGGATTTTCGTCTT
This sequence comes from Polaribacter gangjinensis, assembly GCF_038024125.1. NCBI lineage: Bacteria > Pseudomonadati > Bacteroidota > Flavobacteriia > Flavobacteriales > Flavobacteriaceae > Polaribacter > Polaribacter gangjinensis. The sequence continues at coordinate 2,276,467 of NZ_CP150662.1, read as the reverse complement.
TTCCTTGCAAAGAATTATCAATTTTTTCTAAATAATCTAACGTGTCATCACCAAAAAACAATAACTCTGGCATTCTACGCAATTGATTTTTAGTTCTTTGCGCCATTTCATGACGAATTAAAGGGGTATTTGATTGCACTCCTTTTACAATTTCATCTCTTTTTTCAGAAGGAAAAATACTCAAGTACACTTTTGCCACACCCAAATCTGAAGTAACACTTACTTTAGAAACAGAGATTATGACACCTTTCATTCCATCTTGTGCTGCTTTTTGCAACACATCTACCAAATCTTTTTGCAAAACTCCTGCAATTTTTCGTTGTCTGTTTGTTTCTTCCATGCTGCAAATTTACACAATTTTTAAACAGTGTAAATTTTATTTTTTATGGCATATATTACCAAACCAATTCTGTTTTTTACATTGCATTTAGTAAATAATGCATCTCTGTAACCATCAACAGTTTTCGGACTTAAACACATTTTTTCAGCTATTTCTCTGTAGGTCAACTCAGAACAAGCCAATTTAAGAAATGTTATTTCGTGTTCTTTCAGTGAAATTTCTTCTTCAACCAATCCGTTTAATGATTTCATCAACAAATTTGTTACATTGTTGGTGTGGTAAAATCCATTTTCAACAATTTCTGTGAGTGCTTTTTCTAATACACTTTTTTCAGTGTCTTTTAGTAAATAACCTATTGCACCAGCTTTTAACATTTTTAAAATTGTAGTATCATCATCTTCAACAGAAAGCGCCATAACATGTACTGATGGATAATTTTGAGTTATAATTGCAGTTGTTTCAATGCCATTTAAGATGGGCATATGAACATCCATCAAAATCACATGAGGAATATTATTAGGAGATTTGCCAATTACATCTACTAATTCCTGCCCATTTTTACAGGTGTACAACACTTTAAATTCATTAAAAGTATTTACCATACTTTCAATAGCTTGAGATAATAACGTGTGATCGTCAACAACAACCACTGAATATTTTTTCATAATAAATATTGAATTTTTAAGGAGGTTCCTTTGTCTTTTTCGGAATGAAATTGGATGTTAGCGCCAATGAGTTTTGCTCTATTTTTAATATTGCTTAATCCTATCCCTTCCATTTTTTCATCTGAAGAAAATCCAATGCCATTATCTGAAACCGAAATTTGCAACATTGTTTCTTGATAATCCATTAAAACAGTAAGTTCTGATGCTTTGGCATGTTTGATTGTATTTGAAAAAAATTCTTGTAAAATTCTAAAAATAATAATTCCCGATTTCTCATCAATTTTTTGTTGATTTCCTATAATTTTCAATTCAGATTTGATGAAATTTAATCGATTAAAACGATCTATTTCTAATTGAAGCGCTTCTTGTAAATCGATATTTTTAATGGCTTCAGGATTGATTAATTTAGACAATGCTCTTACTTCTTTCAATCCTTTTGCGATCGTTTCTGAAACCTCTTGTATATTTTCTTTAGTGGTATTTTGTAGTTGAATTTTAGCCAAAGTGAGCAATTGACCAATATTGTCATGCAATTCCCAACTTATATTTCGTAAAGTTTCTTCTCTAATTTCTATTTGGGTTTCAGCAATTTCTCTTTCAAACCGTTTTTTTTCTTCCAATTGTTTCTCAACCAAATCGTTTTTCTTTTTTTGAAAAACTGTGAATAAAATTATTAAAGAAATTACGATAATAAGAATCAGTATTGTAGAAACAACTAATACAAACTTTCCGTTTTCTTGCATGCTAGTAAACCATAAATGAAAATTAATTGAAATATAGTAGCAAGATAATAAATTATAGGAAACATTGCTCTAGTTTCAAATATACTTGAATAATATAAAGACCAAAATGGCACAGAAGTTAAATAAAAAATTAAAAAACTTACTGAAATCCAAAAAGATAAAAGTTTCTTGTAATTTAAAATTTCATCAGAATTTAATAAATCAACAAAAAATAATATTACTATGATACTATTAAAAACACCTTCTAAAGGGATAGTATATAGTATGTAGAAATCAAAATAAAAACTAAGAAAATAGACCGTATTAAATGTTATCATTAAAACTTTTAAGATGACCAATCTGATTTTTTCTTTTATCAATTGATAATAAATCAGCGCAAATAAATTAAACTCAAAAAAGGTGTAGACATTGAAAAACGTAATATTATCTTTCACAAAAATAAAATGCGCTAATAAATCAAAAATTATTATCGTTAGAAGATAGAGAATAAAATATTTATAATAAGTATTTGATTTGTAATTTTTATAAAGCACAAAACATAACGATAGTGTTAAATATGGTAAATATCTTCCAATTATCTTAATTAATAAACCATCATCTGAGATCATATAAATTAATAAGGGGGTGAAGTTATTATTCTATTTGCTGATGAACTTTGTATGGTTGTGGTGTCTGTTGACTTTAAATAACTACTATTTTTTGACATTTTCATTCGTGCTTTTTCTAAAAATTCTGATATTAAAGCAGGTTTTCCAGTTTCTGAGTACAAAGGTTCAAAAGCAACATCATCTTTACCATCAATAGTTGTTGTTGGCGTAAAAATAAGTGTTTGTCTTCCTTTCAATTTTTGATTTACAAAATTTTCAGGATATTCAGAGGGATAAATTCTTAGACCTGTTACAGGAATACCTTTCTCTTTAGAAATTTTTTCAATATAAGCAATATATTGTTTCAAATCTTCTAATTTATACCAACTATAAATCGTTGAAATGGAATCTTTTCCATTAGAAACTTTCTTCAAGTATTTGTCTAACTCTTTTTTAGATCCTGAGTCAAAAGCATCTATCATTGCAGCCATTTCTTCGTAAGAAATAGCCTGCGAAGGCCTACTATCATTTAGATAACAGGTTGATGAGTTTTGTGGTTTCTCATTGCAAGAAACTAACAGGAATAAAAAAAAGGATGCTGTAAAAAATTGAATTTTCATTTTAAATTAGCTTTAGTGGATGAATCAATGAAATATAAATCTAATTTACGTAAAAAATATAGAACAATTTAGGGTGTTTTTCCTGTATAAAAAACAGGATTTTTCCTGTAAATTTTTAACCTAATATAATAGACCTTTGTTGTAGAAAATGACTTTTATAAAGTCGTTAGGGAAAATTGCTTTATAAAAACACCTTTATTAAAAGGTGTTTTTTCTTTTCAATAATTTGAAAAAAAAATCTCAAAACAATAAAGTTTTGAGATTTTTAAATATTGAAATGGCTAAAATTTAATCAGCCAAAATAATCGCTTTATTGTCATTCAGCTCTAAAGTACCTGAATTGATAGTTAAAGTTAGTTTACCATCAGCAGTTTTTGAAAATTTATTTTGATACTTTTCTGCAATAGAGTAATTAGAAGCTTGAATTTTAACTTCTCCAGATTTCAAAACAGAAACAACTGGTGCGTGATTATTCAACATTTGAAATTCTCCATTAACTCCTGGAACAGAAATTGAATCAACTTCTGATGAAAACAAAATAGCCTCTGGTGTTACAATTTCTAAAAACATAATTTAAGTGTTTTTAGTCTTTAGTTTTCAGTTTTAGTTAACACTAAAACTGAAAACTGAAAACTAGATTTAAGCGTCTGCTAACATTTTTTCACCAGCATCAATTGCATCTTGAATTGAACCTCTTAAATTGAATGCTGCCTCTGGGTATTTATCTAACTCACCATCCATAATCATATTAAATCCTTTGATGGTATCTTTAATATCTACTAAAACTCCAGGAATTCCTGTAAATTGTTCAGCAACGTGAAAAGGCTGGGATAAGAAACGTTGAACACGTCTTGCTCTTGAAACTACTAATTTATCCTCTTCAGATAGCTCTTCCATACCTAAAATGGCAATAATATCTTGTAATTCTTTGTATCGTTGTAAAATTGCTTTTACTCTTTGTGCACAGTTATAATGATCGTCTCCTAAAATCTCTGCAGTTAAAATTCTTGAAGTAGAATCTAAAGGATCTACTGCAGGATAAATACCTAACTCAGCGATTTTACGCGATAAAACTGTTGTTGCATCTAAGTGAGCAAATGTTGTTGCTGGCGCTGGATCTGTTAAATCGTCTGCAGGCACATATACTGCTTGTACAGATGTAATTGAACCTTTTTTAGTTGAAGTAATACGCTCTTGCATTGCTCCCATTTCAGTTGCCAATGTTGGTTGATAACCTACAGCTGATGGCATACGACCTAGTAACGCAGAAACCTCAGAACCAGCTTGTGTAAATCTAAAGATATTATCTACGAAGAAAAGAACATCCTTTCCTTGAGATTCACCTGCGCCATCTCTAAAGTATTCAGCAATCGTCAAACCAGATAACGCAACTCTTGCACGCGCTCCTGGTGGCTCATTCATCTGACCAAAAACGAATGTAGCTTTTGAATCTCTCATTCCTGCTTTATCAACTTTTGATAAATCCCATCCTCCTTCTTCCATAGAATGCATAAATGCATCACCATATTTAATGATCCCTGATTCTAACATTTCTCGAAGTAAATCATTTCCTTCACGAGTTCTTTCTCCAACACCCGCAAAAACTGATAGACCACCATGTCCTTTTGCGATATTGTTAATCAACTCTTGGATTAAAACTGTTTTACCAACACCTGCTCCACCAAATAATCCAATTTTACCTCCTTTTGCGTAAGGCTCAATTAAGTCAATTACTTTAATTCCTGTAAATAAAACTTCTGTAGAAACTGATAAGTCTTCAAATTTTGGTGCAGATCTGTGAATTGGCAATCCATTTTCACCTTCTTTTCTAAGGTTTCCTAAACCATCAATTGCATCACCAGTTACATTAAATAAGCGTCCATAAATATCATTACCAATAGGCATTTGAATTGGGCTTCCTGTGGCAATTACTTCAACACCTCTGCTTAATCCATCAGTAGCATCCATTGAAATAGTTCTTACAGTATCTTCACCTATATGTTGTTGAACTTCAAGAACCAAAACAGAACCATCCGCTTTCTTTATTTCTAATGAATCGTAAATTTTTGGAAGTTCGTTGTTTTCTGTATCAAATTCAACGTCAATTACTGGTCCAATTATCTGAGAAACTTTACCTATTGTTGCAGACATTTTATATCTAATTTAATTAATGTTTATTGTTAGAAATTAATCATTTTATTTCAAGGCGCAAAGGTAATTCTTTTGAACGTAATTAAAAAAATAAATTTAAAAATAGTGTAAATAAAAAAGCCTCACCAAAAAGGTGAGGCTTTTCAAATTTATAAAATAATAAATTATTATTTATTTGTAACTTTTACAACAACTCTTCTATTTTGCTCTCTTCCTTCAGCAGTATCATTTGAAGCGATTGGTTGACCTTCACCGAATCCTTGAGCTTCCAAACGTGTTGTATCAACTCCTTTTTTCACTAAATAATCTCTAACTGCCATAGCTCTTGATTTAGAAAGTCTAGCATTTACATTTGCTGAACCTGTACTATCTGTATGACCTTCAATTGTAAACTTAGCATTAGGATATTTGTTCATTACATCAACAATAGCATCTAATTTTTCAGTTACTCCTGGTTTGAAAGATGATTTACCTGTGTTGAATAAAATTGCTTTTGCAAATTCACCTAATGAATCTTCAGCATCTTTAGAAATAACTTCTGGACATCCACCATTTGATGCAGGACCAACTTCTTTTGGACATTTATCATCTTTGTCTAATACACCATCTCCATCTGTATCTGGCCAAGGACATCCACCGTTTGCAACAGGACCTGCTACTGTAGGACATTTATCGTCTTTATCAACTAAACCATCTCCATCTGTATCTGGACAACCTTTGTTTGCTTTTGTACCTTTTTCATTTGGACACATATCATCTTTATCAGCAATACCATCTCCATCTGTATCAGGACAACCATTCATTGAAGCTAAACCAGCAACTTGAGGACAAGCATCATCTGAATCTTTAATACCATCTCCGTCTGAATCTGGACAACCATTAAACTCTTTTAAACCAGCAACTTCTGGACATTGGTCATATTTATCGTAAATTCCATCTCCATCTGAATCTTTCCCTCCAAATTTGATTACAACACCTAAAGAAGATTGGTAATGAGATCTTACTTCATCAGAAAAACCTTTGTTAGTTCCTGTTTGGAAACTTAAACCAAAACTGTCGTTAAACCAAGTGTTGAAACCAAAACCAAGATTTAACATTCCCTCAGAATTAGAATTAAAAGAAACATAGTTACCACCTAAATAAACAAAAGGATCAAACCAACCTGTTTCTCCTACAAGTTTATTCAAATCATACTTTACATTTACACCTAAAGAATAATAAAGTGCATCAACATCTCCTTCTGTAAGTTCGTGAGTAATTTTATTTAAAGAACCTGCAAATTGTAAAGAAAAACCTTTGTCTAAGTATTTTTCAGCAGTGATTCTAGAAATTGATGGTAAAAAATTCCAATCTTTATTACCTAACCAATCTTTCATTTGGTCAGAAAAATTGTTTCCACCGTAAAAGTCTACAATGTTTACACCAAAGCCTATTGCCCATGGGTTGTTTTCATCCTGTGCGCTTACGTTGCTAACTGTTACTAACGTAAACAAAGCTATCACAGCTAATTTTAATTGTTTCATTATCAAATTTTTAAATTAAAAGTTCGTTTTTATTGTACGCAAAAGTAAGTCGTTATTACTAATCTGCAAAGCAAATCTACAAAAAGTTAAACAAATCACAAGTTTTTTTTGTAAATCTAAATGATATTCAATGATTTTCCTACTTTTATAAAAGCTGATATTGCTTTATCTAAATGAATTTTATCGTGAGCAGCTGACAACTGAACTCTGATTCTTGCTTTTTCTTTTGGCACCACAGGATAAAAGAAACCTATAACATAAATCCCTTCTTTCAACAATTCATTTGCCATTGTTTGAGATAGTTTTGCGTCATATAACATAACTGGCACTATAGCAGCATCTGCTCCAACCAAATCGAAACCGGCTTTTTCCATTTCGGTTCTGAAATAATTGGTATTCCATTCTAGTTTATCTCTCAAAGTTGTATCATTTGAGATAAGATCAAATACTTTTAATGAGGCACCTACAATTGTTGGAGCTAATGAATTTGAAAATAAATATGGCCTAGATTTTTGTCTTAAAATTTCAATGATTTCTTTTTTGCCTGTAGTATAGCCACCCATTGCACCTCCTAATGCTTTTCCAAGAGTTCCTGTTATTATATCAACTCTATTCATCACATTTTTTAACTCAACAGTTCCTCTTCCTGTTTTTCCAATAAATCCTGCTGCATGACATTCATCAACCATGACTAATGCATCGTATTTATCTGCCAAATCACAAATTTCATCTAATTTAGCAACAATTCCATCCATTGAAAAAACGCCATCAGTTACGATGATTTTAAATCGATGATTTTTTTTAGTTGCTTCAATTAATTGTTCTTCCAAAGAATTCATATCATTATTTTCATAACGATAACGTGCTGATTTACACAAACGAACTCCATCAATAATTGAGGCATGATTTAAACTATCAGAAATTATAGCATCATCTTGCGTAAATAAAGGCTCAAAAACTCCACCATTTGCATCAAAAGCTGCTGCGTACAAAATGGTATCTTCTGTTGTGTAAAAATCAGCAATTTTTTTCTCTAATTGTTTATGAATATCTTGTGTACCACAAATAAAACGAACTGATGACATTCCAAATCCATGAGAATCTAAGGTGTCTTTTGCTGCTTGAATTACCTCAGGATGATTTGACAATCCTAAGTAATTATTAGCACAAAAATTAATGACTTCTTCGCCTGTTGAAATTTTAATAACAGCATCTTGTGAGGAAGTAATAATTCGTTCGGATTTAAACAATCCATTATTTTTTAAATATTCGATTTCGGCTTGAAGTGTATCTTTAATTTTTCCGTACATGATTTATCTTTTTTGAGAACACAAAGTTACAAAGTTTCACTTTCTTAGTTACACTTTCACAACATCAATTGTCTCTCCTATATATATGAGTAATTTTTCACGAACCTTACAATTCATTTTTTCAAGAACTTTTTGATATTTAAACAACTGTTGTTGATGAGAAACAAGTTGATTTCCTGTTTTATAATCGATGATTACAACTTCGTCATTCACAAAAATCAATCTATCAGGAATGATGATTTTTTGTTCATCATCTACAATTTCACGCTCATTAAATACTATTACATCTTCAGAAAAATAGGTTTTTAATGTTGGATGAAAAACAATATTTTGAATTATTTTTTCGATAATTTTTAGTTCATCTGATGAGATATAGCCTTCATTGAAATAGCTTTTAACAACTTTTTCGATATCATGAAAAGTGAAAATTTGCGCCAACATTTCATGAATTAAATTCCCGAATTCAATGGCTTTTCCTTGAGTTGTATCCCACAATTTTGAAGCACTTGCCAACAACACTAAATTTTGCTCTTTCCACGGAATTGAGATGAATTTCTCATGAACTTCCGAAATTACTTCAACATTTTTTGTAATACTTACTCTTATATTATTACCAAAATTGTATTCAAAAACTGACTCATCCCAATAATTATTTTCCTTCAAAAAAATCTTGAAAAATTCAGAGAAAAACGTGGGATTTTCCTTTTCTTTTTTGGGCAATTTATTTCCTGTAATAATATGCAATTGCTCTACAGCTCTTGTTAAAGCAACGTATAATAAATTAAAATTATCTAATTCTAATTCTTCTCTTTGCTGCTTATAAATAGCTATTCCTCTGTCACTTATTAATTGCAAATCCTTTTTGAAATCTACTAACAATTCAGTAAATGGTTCGTAATTTTTAGGCAATTCATCCAACCAAACTTTGGGTTTTATTTGCTGATAAATATCTACATCGCAAGGAAAAATAACCACTGGAAACTCCAAACCTTTGGCTTTGTGAATGGTCATTATTTGAACAGCATTGGCACTTTCTGGCGCAACAATACTTAAGGTTTCTTTTTTAATTTCCCAACAATCTACAAAGTCTGAAATGTCACTTCCTTTGTTTTGCTGCTCTAAAACAACATCTAAAAAAAACTGAACATAAGCATCAGATGAAGTTACCAAATGAAAACTTCTAATAATTTCTTCTACTTTTTCATAAAGTGGCAATTGCTGAAAATTAGTTTCATCAAAATAAATTTCAAACTCTTTGAGTTTTTTGAAAAGTTGTTGGTTTTCAAACTTTATGAATCGTTCAAAAAATTCGTGTTTTGTAGTTGGTATCTGTAAATGTTCGTGTAAAAAATACAACATTTCAAAACGCGTTTCTTCATCTTCTGGATGATGCATCAATTGTAAAAAATTGACAATAAATATAACTTTTTGATTGTTTTTAAGCAATAAGGTTTCTGAAGAAATAATAGGAATTTCATGCTCCTGCAAATAATTTGCTATGGCAATTCCGTCTTTTTTAGTTCGCGTCAATACACAAATTTCATGTAAAGAAAATTGTTGTTGAATATCAATAATTTTATCAAAAACTTTTTTTGGATACGCAGTTTTTTGAGTTTCATTTTCTGATTCAACTTCATCAACTTCTTCCTCTTTGTCAATAAAAGTAATGGAAACAAAACCTCCTTTTTTCGAATTTTCTAACTGATTGTTTCCTTCAAAAAATAATTTTTGATACGATTCATTGGCAAGAAAATTTGATAAATGAGTAAAAAACGAATTGTTGAAATTGATAATTTCTGCAAAACTTCGATAATTAGTTTCTAAAATATGAAGTGATTTTTGTGTTTGAAATGGATTTTCAGGCGCACTTCCTAAATTGATAAATTGAGCTGCTTTTCCTCCTCTCCATCTATAAATAGCCTGTTTTCCATCACCAACTAACAACAAACTTCCATTTTCTTGTGACAAGACATTGTCAATCAAAGGAATTAAATTTTGCCACTGCAATTCAGAGGTATCTTGCATTTCATCAATAAAATAATTCTGAAAACGTTGTCCAATTCTTTCATAAATAAAAGGTGCAGGCTGCTCTTTAAGTTGGTCAGAAATCAGTAGATTAAACTCGGCGTTTAAACGAATATTATTCTGATTTTTAATGGTTTCTAATTCACTATTTATGTGATTTAAAACAGCTAAAGGAATGATGCTTTTTAAGACCAATTTATTTACATTATAATCCGGAAATAAGCGTTCAAAAAGTTCTTTTGATTGGTAATAATACTTTTGAAATTGTTCTTTATTTTCATCTAAAACTAATTTCGAGGTTTTTGAAGTTTTCGCTGAATAAAGGTCTTTTGAACTTTCAATACTTTTATGCAGTCGCCCCTCAAAATTAAGATTCTCGAAATTTAAGTTTTTTAACTTTTTAAAATGATTTGGATAATCTGAATAACTGAAATCATTGTCTAATAAGTTTTTGGCTTTTATAAATGATAAAACTTCATCTGCAAACTCAATGAACTGATTTTCAATCAAAATTTTTGATTTTTGAAGTCTTTTTTTCAAATCAAAAAAATCATCTAACGTTTTATTTTTTAGATTTTTAAAATGTTTGATATCATCTTCATTTAGCAGAATTTTCGAAAAATCATTGAGCTCTTTTGTAATATCCCAAGAAGTGTCATCATCTGTTTTGTCTAAGGAATAATCAATTAAAATTTCGGTCAATTTTTTGTCTGTCCCAATTTTCGAAATCAACACATCAACAGCCTCATTAAGAAGAGATTGCGCATCCATTTCAACCTCAAAATTGAGTGACAATCCTAAATCATAAGCAAAATTTTTGATGATTTTATGGGTAAAACTATCAATTGTTGTAATTGAAAAAGCCGAATAATTTTGCAAAATTGCGTCTAAAATTTTCTGACTTCTTACTCGAATTATTTCTTTATCAACAGGAATTTCCCGCAGAATTTGTTGTAATAAATCTGTTTCTTTTCCTTCAGAAAAAGCCTCTAAACTAGTCAAAACACGCTCTTTCATTTCGCCAGCAGCTTTGTTAGTAAAAGTGATGGCTAATATTTTTTGAAAAGCAAAAATATTTTCGGTTGAAAGTAAAATTTTTAGATATTCTTTAACAAGTGTGAATGTTTTTCCACTGCCAGCAGAAGCATTGTAAACTTGAAAAGTTGCAGATTGTTGCACAATTTTGATTTATAGGAATTGCACGAATTTACTGAAAATAAATCTAACAATTTATCAATTAAATATTGAATCTTTGAATTCAACTCAAAATTTTGAATCTTAAATTTTGAACTATTTTACCCCAAACCAACATCCAAAGACATCATAACAATAAATCCTCCAATAAATCCTAAAGTAGCAATGTCTGTGTATTTGTCTCTTTGAGTTTCAGGAATTACTTCTTCAACAACTACAAAAATCATAGCTCCTGCTGCAAAAGCCAATGCATAAGGTAAAATTGGCGTGAAAAATGAAACTGCTAAAGCACCTAAAACTGCTGCAATAGGCTCAACAACAGCTGATAATTGTCCGTAAAAAAAACTTTTTCTTCTGCTAATTCCTTGACGTCTTAGTGGCATTGCTACTGCAAATCCTTCAGGGAAATTCTGAATTCCAATTCCAATGGCTAAAGAAATTGCGGCAATTATCATTTCTGTTTGCTCTACTCCTACCAAAGTTGATGCAGCTCCAAATAAAACGCCAACAGCCAAACCTTCAGGAATGTTGTGAAGGGTAATTGCTAAAACCAATAATGTTGTTTTGTGAAAACTTGTTTTTACACCTTCTACTTCGTGTTCTTTAAAATTGATGTGTAAATGGGGTAATAATTTATCCATGCCAAACAATGCTAAAGCACCCAACAAAAATCCAAAAGCCGATGGAAAAACTTTTACAAAACCTTCTCCTGGACTATTTTCTATGGCTGGCGCTAACAAACTCCAAAAACTTGCAGCTACCATTACACCACCTGTAAAACCTAACATTCCGTCTAAAACTGCTCTGTTTAATTTTTTAAAAAAGAATACCAAAGCTGCACCAGCAGCAGTTAAACCCCAAGTAAAAACAGCAGCGTAAAATGCCGCCAAAATAGGATTTTCTTTCGCAAAAGATACTATTTGATCAAATGTACTCATGATTTTTGGATGTATAAATTATTGGCAATTTTTTTTGAAATCGTCATTTTTTGTTGATTTATTTCTATGATTAGCGAATCATCAAAAGCTTCTTTTTCTAAAACTTTGATGTGTTTTCCCAGAGTAATTCCTCTTTTATCTAAAAATTGCAAAAATTCTGACGAAGAGTCATCAACACCAATACAAATACCTGTTTCGTTTTTAAGTAAGGTAGAAAGTAATCGTTTTTCAATTGTTTTTAAATTTCCATCTTGATCAGGAATAGGATCTCCATGTGGATCTTGTGTTGGAAATCCTAAAAAATGATCCAATTGTTGAATCAGTTTTGGCGATTGAATATGTTCTAATTGTTCTGCAACATCATGTACTTCATCCCAAGAAAACTGCAATTTTTCTACTAAAAATACTTCCCACAAACGATGTTTTCGAACAATATTTGCAGCAATTTTTCTTCCTGAATTTGTCAATGTTACTCCATAATATTTTTTATAGCTCACCACTTTTTTATCCGAAAGCTTGCGAATCATATCTGTAACTGATGAAGGTTTTGTGGCTAACTTTTCAGCAATTGCATTGGTACTAATTCCTTTCTTCTCGGCTGTAGTTAAGTGAAAAATGGCTTTTAAATAATTCTCTTCTGATTGACTAAACATTGACATTGATTGAAAACACAAATATATAAATTTTGATACATAAAAAACATTTTTTAGTCTTGTCTAAATTTATATTTATATTTGCAAAAATATTTATTTTGAAAAGACTTTTTTTAATCCTGTTTTTATTGATTTCAAAAGGGAGTTTTTGTCAATCAATTAGTGGTTTTATTTCGGATTCATCTGGAGAAAAAATTCCATTTGCAAATGTGTATTTGAAAAATACAAAAATTGGAATTTCATCAGACAATAATGGTTTTTATGAATTGAAAAACATTCCAAAAGGGAATTATATATTGATTGTTAGTGTGGTTGGATTTCAATCAAAATCCATCAAAATTAACATCAATAATAACCAAAAGTTAACTCAAAATATTGTCTTAAGTGAAGCTGATTCATTGGATGAAATTGTAATTTCTGGAACCTTAAAACCAGTTTCAAAACTAGAAAGTCCTGTGCCTGTAGAGATTTATAGTAATACTTTTTTTAAGAAAAATCCTACCCCATCTGTTTTTGAATCGTTGCAAAATGTCAACGGAATTCGTCCGCAATTGAACTGCAATGTTTGCAATACTGGTGATATTCATATCAATGGTTTAGAGGGTCCATATACGTTTGTGTTGATTGATGGAATGCCCATTGTTAGTGGACTTTCAACGGTTTATGGATTGACAGGAATTCCACAATCTTTGATTGAAAGAGTAGAAATTGTAAAAGGACCTGCATCTACTTTATACGGCTCAGAAGCTGTTGGAGGAATTATCAATATCATCACCAAAAAACCAGGAAATTCTCCAAAATTAACTACGGATTCATTTGCAAGTTCTTGGGGAGAAATCAATACAGATATTGGTTTGCGATATAAAATTTCCAAAAAAACGGAAGCGCTTCTAGGAGTGAATTATTTTAATTTTCAACAAAGAATTGACAATAATAACGACAATTTTACAGATTTGACCTTACAAAACAGAATTTCAGTTTTCAATAAAATCAACTTTGATAGAAAAAGCAACAAACTTTTTACCATTGCAGGAAGATTTGTGTACGAAGACAGATGGGGAGGAGAATTGGATTGGCAAAGAGAATTTAGGGGTTCTAATATCAAATATGGAGAAAGTATTTACACTAAAAGATGGGAAACTTTTGGAACTTATGAGTTACCAACTTTAGAAAATATCAGTTTTCAATTCAGTGCAAATGGTCATTATCAAGATTCATTTTATGGAAAAAGTTCTTATGATGCTTCACAATTTATCGCTTTTGGACAACTTGTGTACAACAAACAATTAGGAGAAAAAAACAATTTATTAGTGGGTTTGGCTTACAGATACACCTTTTATGATGACAATACTTTTGCCACTTTGGATGAAAATGGAATTTCAAATGCTCCCTCAAAAATTCATTTACCTGGAATTTTTCTGCAAGATGAAATCAAATTAAACAATCAAAATACCTTGCTTTTAGGAACAAGATGGGATTATAACAGTGTTCATGGAAACATTTTTTCGCCAAGAATCAACTATAAATGGAACTCAAAAGAGCAAACTGATGTTTTAAGAGTGAGCATTGGAAATGGTTTTAGAGTTGCCAATATTTTCACAGAAGATCATGCAGCATTAACAGGTGCAAGAGAAGTGGTTTTTGAAGGCGAACTAAAACCTGAAACTTCCTGGAATGCAAACGTGAATTATGTAAAAAAAATCAACACGGAAAACAGTTTTATTACCTTGGATGCAAGTGCTTTTTATACGTATTTTGACAATCGAATTTTGCCAGATTATGAAACAGATTCTAACAAAATAATTTATGCAAATTTAGATGGGTTTTCAGTTTCTAAAGGCGTTTCTTTAAATGCAGATGTGCTGTTTACAAATGGTTTGAGCATCAATCTTGGCGCAACTTTGATGGATGTTTCTTTTACAGAAAACAATATAAAAACTAGACAATTATTAACAGAAAGTTTTAGTGGAGTTTGGTCTATTTCTTATAGGTTTTCCAACAATTTTTCAATTGATTACACAGGTAATTTATATGGCCCAATGCGATTGCCTTTGTTGGGTGAAAAAGATGTAAGACCTGAATTTTCTCCTTGGTATAGCATTCAAAACATTCAATTATCAAAGAAATTTGGCGACAATTGGGAATTGTATGGAGGTATCAAAAATTTGCTGAATTTTACGCCTCCTGCAAATAGTATCAATGGCGCAAACAATCCTTTTGATATTGGAGTTGATACTGAAAAAAACCCTGAGTTGGCCTTTGACCCAAGTTATGTATATGCTTCAAATCAGGGAATTAGAGGATTTGTTGGATTGAGATTTACACTTTTTTAAAATCAATTTTGATGAAAAATATTTGCTTGATTTTATTGCTGCACTCATTCTTAAATTTCGCTCAAAAAACAGATAAATTAACTGTATATTCTTTTGAAGAAGTTGAAAAATTACAACAACAAAATCCAAAACCGCTTTTGATTTTTGTTTATACAGATTGGTGTGATATTTGTTTTGGAATGAAAAAAACTACATTTCAAAATGAGGAAATTCGCACAATTTTAAATACCGATTTTTATGTTATTTATTTGAATGCAGAAACTGAAAAAGAAGTTACCTTTTTTGGAAAATCATATAGAAAAACTTCTGGTAAAATTCATGAATTGGCAACAATTTTAGCTAAAAAAAATAAACAAATTGTGTATCCAACAACCGTTATTTTAGATAAAGAATTGAAAATTGAATTGCAAATTCAAGGTTTTATAAAAAGCGCAGACTTGAAACCAATTTTAGAAAAATATTGATGGATATCAACGATTTCTTTCCCAGATTCTTGAAGTAGAACCATTTAAGTTTAAACTGTAAACAATACCTGCAGTGGCAAAAATATGTGATCTTTGAAAATCTCCACCCAAAGCACTTAATTTGTACATCAATTGTCCATTCAAACCAATTCTGTCAGTCACCCATAAAGTACCTCCACCACCGATATTTAAGGTTATTCCTGTTTCAATAAGATTTACGATACTAATGCCGCCCAAAGCATAAATCCTAAGTTTATATTCAGGATTGAAAAGCTCATAATTTAAATTTGCATCCGCTGAAACGTATTTTTGAGTGTCTTGAATAGATTTTGCAAGTCCAAAAGAAACCGTCATTTTGTTGCCAATATATTTGCTTAAACTAATTCCTGGAATAATGCCTATATACCTTCCTCCAACAACAGGCCCATCTTTCTCTGAATAAAGTACTGAGGATGAATTTAATCCAATTGACCAACTTCTTGAACTATCTTGTGCTATTACATTTGCAAATGAAACCAAAAGAAAAGCTAAAAGAAAAAATTTATTTTTTGTCATCACACTGATTTTTTGTGAAATAATAATCTTTACATCAAATTAGATTACATTTTTAACCTTAATCAACTTTCAAATAATAACATAAATTGTCATGTATTATTATGAAGTTCTAAAAATAAATACCAAAATAACTGTGCAAACAAAAATACCAACTCGTAAAAAGTATTCTTTTCAGCCTCATCAAATTACAGGGGATTTATTTTAAAAAATAAAACTGAATCTCGGACAAATATATTGATTTTTTATATTAAAAGATGCTCTACACTATCCAAATTTATAAATTAAGTTAGCTACCTTTGCGCAAAATTTTTTACAGTTGAGTATACAGCATATTGTACATCAATATCAACAAGCTACTTCAGTTTTACAAGTAGTTTCAGCCCTTCAACAAGAGAAAAACCATTTTCAGATTTCGAATTTGGCGGGATCCTCGTTGTCTTTCGTAATTGCAGAAGCATTTAAAAAAAGTGCACATCCTTTTTTATTAATTTTTGATGATAAAGAAGAAGCTGCCTACTATTTAAATGATTTAGAACAATTGTTGGGCGATAAAAATGTGCTTTTTTTTCCAGGATCATACAAAAGGCCTTATCAAATAGAAGAAACTGACAATGCCAATGTTTTATTACGTTCAGAAGTTTTAAACCACATCAACTCCCAAAAAAAATCTGCAATAATTGTGACCTATCCAACTGCTTTATTTGAAAAAGTAGTTACCAAAAAAGAACTTGAAAAAAACACACTTAAAATTGCAGTCGAAGATTCTTTATCACTCGATTTTGTAAACGAAATGTTGTTTGATTACAAGTTTAAAAGAGTAGATTTTGTAACTGAACCTGGCGATTTTTCTGTAAGAGGTGGAATTATTGATGTGTTTTCATTTTCCAATAACGAGCCATACAGAATCGAGTTTTTTGGCGATGAAATTGACAGTATTCGAACTTTTGATGTAGAGACACAATTGTCTAAAGAAAAACTAAAAAAAGTTGCCATCATTCCCAATGTTGAAAACAAAACATTGCAAGAAAACAGAGAAAGTTTTTTAACATATATATCTCCGAAAACAAAAATTTTCGCCAAAAATATCGGTCTAATTTCAGGAAGTTTAGATAAATTTTATGCAACAGCAGAAGAAGCTTTTCTAAAACTTTCTAAAGAAATCAAACATGCAAAACCATCAGAATTGTTTTGTAATGGTGAGTTCATCAAACAGCAAATGAACGATTTTACACTTGTTGAAATGACTTCAAAAATTTCGCAAGATTTAGAAGATATCTCGTTCAAAACTCAACCTCAACCTTCGTTTAACAAACAATTTTCTCTGTTAATTGAAGATTTAAAAGAACATCACAAAGCCGGATTTACAAATTATATTTTTTGTGCCAACGAACAACAAGCAAAACGCTTTCACGATATTTTTGATGATGCCACTGAAAAAGTGCATTATGAAACGGTTGTTTTTCCACTATATGAAGGGTTTGTTGATGTTGAGCAAAAAATAGTTTGTTATACAGATCATCAAATTTTTGAACGTTATCACAAATTCCGACTCAAAAATGGCTATGCCAAAAAGCAAGCAATTACGTTGCAAGAACTCAATAAATTAGAAATTGGTGATTTTGTAACACACATGGATCATGGAATTGGAAAGTTTGCTGGATTGCAAAAAATTGATGTAAATGGTAAAAAACAGGAAGCCATTAAGCTGATTTATGGAGACAGAGATATTTTGTATGTGAGTATTCATTCACTACACAAAATTTCGAAATTCAATGGCAAAGATGGCAAACCTCCTAAAATATACAAATTAGGTTCAGGTTCTTGGAAAAAAATCACTCAAAAAACCAAAGCGCGTGTCAAACATATTGCGTTTAATTTGATTCAATTGTATGCCAAAAGAAAATTAGAAAAAGGATTTGCATTTGGACCTGACACACACATGCAACACGAATTGGAAAGTAGCTTTATTTACGAAGATACTCCTGATCAATTTTCAGCTACACAAGAAGTGAAAAATGACATGGAAAAAGCACAACCTATGGACAGATTGGTTTGTGGTGATGTTGGTTTTGGAAAAACAGAAGTGGCTGTAAGAGCTGCATTTAAAGCAGTTGATAACGGAAAACAAGTCGCAATTTTAGTACCTACAACCATTTTGGCTTTTCAACATTTTCAAACATTTTCTGAACGTTTGAGAGATTTTCCAATCAAAATTGATTATTTGAATCGTTTTAGAACTACCAAAGAAAAATCCGAAGCAATTGAAGGTGTAAATTCGGGAGCTGTTGATATTATTATTGGAACGCATCAATTGACAAATCAAAAATTGAAATTCAAAGATTTGGGATTATTGATTATCGATGAAGAACAAAAATTTGGTGTGGCTGTAAAAGACAAACTGAAAACGCTCAAAGAAAATGTAGATACGTTAACGCTCACAGCAACTCCAATTCCAAGAACATTGCAATTTAGTTTGATGGCTGCCAGAGATTTATCTGTCATAAAAACGCCTCCACCAAACAGACATCCTATAGAAAGTCATGTGATTCGATTTTCTGAAGAAACGATTAGAGATGCCATTTCTTACGAAATTTCAAGAGGTGGTCAAGTATTTTTTATTCATAATAGAATTGAAAATATTCAAGAAGTTGCAGGTTTGTTGCAACGTTTATTACCATCAGCCAAAATCGGAATTGGTCATGGACAAATGGAAGGCAAAAAACTAGAAAATTTGATGTTGTCTTTTATGAATGGTGAATTTGATGTTTTGGTATCTACAACCATCATTGAAAGTGGTTTGGATGTACCAAATGCAAATACGATTTTTATCAATAATGCCAACAATTTTGGATTGTCTGATTTGCATCAAATGCGAGGCAGAGTTGGGCGTTCTAACAAAAAAGCGTTTTGTTATTTCATAACGCCACCTTATCATATGATGACTGATGATGCTCGAAAAAGAATCACAGCTTTAGAGGTTTTTGCGGATTTAGGAAGTGGCATTAACATTGCCATGAAAGACTTAGAAATTCGTGGTGCAGGCGATTTATTGGGTGGTGAACAAAGTGGATTTATCAACGATATTGGTTTTGATACTTATCAAAAAATATTGCAAGAAGCCATTGAAGAATTGAAAGAAAACGAGTTCAAAGACTTGTATCCTGAAGTTGAAAATACGCCAAAAGAGTTTGTAAAAGAGGTTCAAATTGATACCGATTTCGAGATTTTATTTCCTGATGATTATATAAATTCTGTAACAGAAAGATTGAGTTTATACAATAAATTAGGCGAATTAACTACCGAAAACGAACTGCAAGAGTTTGAAAAACAATTGATTGATAGATTTGGAGAACTCCCAACTGAAGTGGATGATTTGCTAGATTCTGTTCGAATAAAATGGTTGGCAAAAAAATTAGGTTTGGAAAAAATCATCCTAAAACAAAAAAGAATGGTTGGGTATTTTGTGGCTGATCAGCAAAGTAATTTTTATCAAACAGAAACTTTTACACGATTTTTAAAATATGTTCAGCAGCATTCTAAAGATTGCGTGATGAAAGAAAAAGAAACCAATAATGGCTTGCGTTTGCTGATTACTTTTATCAAAATTGATACTGTTAAAAAAGCGCTTGAAACGCTAGCCAATATTTGATGGAACAAACTACTTTCAAACAATTTTTAGGGCTTTTGTTAGCAGTACTTTTAATAAGTACTTCTGGTGTTTTAGGAAGATATATTGCATTGCCAACAGAAATCATCATTTGGTTTCGTTCTATTTTAGCGGTGATTTTTTTATATATTTTTTTAAAAATCAAAAAAACATCTCTTAAAGTACAACATCCAAAAGAATACATTCCGTTTTTGATTGGCGGAATTTTAATGGGCGCTCATTGGATTACGTATTTTTATGCTTTAAAACTCTCTAATGTCGCTTTAGGAATGTTGAGTTTATATACATTTCCAGTAATTATAGCTATTTTAGAACCACTGATTTTAAAGGTAAAATTCCAAGCAATTCATCTATTTTTTGGGGTTCTAATTTTAATAGGTTTGTATATTTTAACTCCAAAATTTGATCTAGAAAGTACTCAAGTAAAAGGCATTCTTTTCGGAGTTTTTTCAGCATTTTGTTATGCTTTCAGAATCTTGATTTTAAAAAAACATGCCACAAATTACGATGGAACAGTATTGATGTTTTATCAAGTTGTAATTATTAGTGTATTGCTATTTCCAACGCTGTTTTATATGGATTTGTCAGGTTTGCAAACACAATGGCCTTATGTATTGATCCTCGCTTTTGTAACAACTGCCATCGGTCACAGTATATTATTGCATTCATTAAAGTTTTTTTCAGCTACAACAACAAGTATTATCAGTAGTTTACAACCTGTTTTCGGAATCATCATGGCATTTTTTTTCTTGTCAGAAATTCCTGAAATAAACACTTTTATTGGTGGTTCACTGATTTTAGGAGCAGTTCTTTTTGAGAGTTTTCGAGTTAAAAAATAATGATCTTAAAATAGTTCCATTTTATTTTTGATTTCAATTATATTAATCGTAATATTGCAATCAACAAATCAATGTCATGGGAATTACCAAAACTGAAATTTTTTCAGACGAACAAAACAAAATTGCCTTATTTGCAAAAGTATTAGGACATCCTGCAAGAGTAGCCATTTTACAGCGATTATTTTCAATTGATGCTTGCGTTTGTGGAGATTTAGTCAACGAAATTGGTTTGGCACAACCCACCATTTCTCAACATTTAAAAGAATTAAAACAACTAGGAATCATCAAAGGAACTATTGATGGAACCAGTGTTTGCTATTGTATTGATCAAGAAAATTGGACTGAAATGAAAAAAGTATTACAAGCATTTTTAAATCAAGACATCTCAAAATTTGATTGCTGTTAAAAAAATTTAAAAACATTCATCGTAAAATCGCAATAAACAAATAAAAATGAAATTATCTGAAGTAAAAGAAGTATTAAAGCAATTACAAACTATAGCTTTTCAATTGCCTGACCAAAGTTTGGTTCCCAATCATTTTCACGTAACTGAAGTTGGAGAAATCACCAAACGTTTTATAGATTGTGGAGGAACTGTTAGAAAAGAAACTGTTGTTAATTTTCAATTGTGGAATGCAAACGATTATGACCATAGATTGCATCCAGAAAAATTATTGAAAATCATTGAATTATCTGAAAAAAACTTGGCTATTGACAACAACGAAATTGAAGTAGAATATCAAGGAAATACCATTCAAAAATTCGGATTGGATTTTGACGGAACCCATTTTTTATTGACCACAAAACAAACAGACTGTTTAGCAAAAGACGCTTGTGGCATTCCCGCTGAAAAACCAAAAGTACGTCTTTCAGAAATAACTGCTTCATCTTGTTGCTCACCAAAAAGTGGATGTTGTTAAGAAATTAAAACTAAATTATTCATGAAAAAATCATCTATATTTACTGATATTGAATCAGTTATCAATTCTTTAAACACAGCTTCAATTTCTTCAGAAAGAAAAGAAATCCTACAAAATTTGATAGTTTATATCCAATTAAAAGTTGTTTCAAAAGAGCAAATTCGCATCAATTTTATTTGTACACACAATTCTAGAAGAAGTCATTTATCGCAAGTTTGGGCGCAAACGATGGCAACATATTTCGGAATTGACAATGTGTTTTGCTACTCAGGAGGAACTGAATCTACAGCACTTTTTCCAATGGCAGCAAAAACATTACAAAATTCAGGATTTAAAATTCAGCAACTTTCTGAAGGAAAAAATCCAGTATATGCCATAAAATATGCTGAGAATGAACATCCAATAATTGGATTTTCAAAAAAAATGGATGACGATTTCAATCCTAGAAATCAGTTTGTGGCAATCATGACTTGTGATTCTGCAAATGAAGCTTGTCCTTTTGTACCTGGAGCTGAAAAACGAATTCCAATCATGTTTTTAGATCCAAAAGCGTTTGACAATACACCACAACAGGCTGAAAAATATCAAGAACGCAGTTTGCAAATTGCTACAGAATTGAAATTTGTTTTTGAAAACATCAACCTGTAGTATCAAAAAATATTCTGATGAAAAAGCTTTCGTTTTTAGATAAAAATCTTACACTTTGGATTTTTATTGCCATGATTATTGGGGTAAGTTTGGGATATTTTATTCCAACTTTTCCTGATTTTATCAATTCATTTAATAGTGGAACTACAAATATTCCTATTGCAATTGGATTGATTTTAATGATGTATCCGCCTTTGGCAAAAGTGAATTATGGATTGCTTCCAAAAGTATTTCAAAACACAAAATTTCTTTCTATTTCTCTGATTCTCAATTGGATTGTTGGGCCAGTTTTAATGTTTATATTGGCAATTGCTTTTTTACAAGACTATCCAGAATATATGGTTGGTTTGATTCTAATTGGATTGGCAAGATGTATTGCTATGGTGCTGGTTTGGAATGATTTAGCTGAAGGAAACAGTGAATATGGAGCAGGATTAGTGGCTTTGAATAGTATTTTTCAAGTATTTGCTTACAGCTTTTACGCGTGGCTTTTTATTACCATTTTACCTCCTTATTTCGGATTTGAAGGTGCAATTGTTGATATTTCAATAGTTACAATTGCAGAATCAGTTGCTATCTATTTAGGGATTCCATTTTTATTGGGCATATTGAGTAGATTTTTCATGATAAAACTGAAAGGTGCATCTTGGTACGATGAAAAATTCATCCCAAGTATTTCGCCACTCACATTAGTAGCGTTGCTTTTTACAATTGTAGTGATGTTTTCGCTAAAAGGTGAGTTGATTGTTGAAATTCCAATGGATGTTTTAATCATTGCAGTTCCTTTATTAATCTATTTTGCCTTGATGTTTTTCTTCGGATTTTTCTTCACAAAAGCAATGGGAGGCACTTATGATAAAACTGCA
The DNA here is from genome assembly GCF_038024125.1 of Polaribacter gangjinensis. Lineage (NCBI taxonomy): Bacteria > Pseudomonadati > Bacteroidota > Flavobacteriia > Flavobacteriales > Flavobacteriaceae > Polaribacter > Polaribacter gangjinensis. The sequence goes on along the minus strand of NZ_CP150662.1, from coordinate 2,253,426 downwards.
GCTGTTGCTTTTACAGCAGCTGGAAATAATTTTGAATTAGCAATTGCAGTAGCTATTGCCGTTTTTGGACTAAACTCTGGACAAGCTTTTGCGGGTGTTATTGGCCCTTTAGTAGAAGTGCCTGCGTTAATTCTTTTGGTTCGTGTTTCCTTTTGGTTGCGAAAAAAATATTTCAGTTAATTGAAAAAATTATATCAAGGAACATTCATAAAAATCAAATTTTTAAACGATAACGTTTGCGTAGATTTCCTTATTTTAAAGGGTTTTTATGACATTTATCACCTTTTTCATCTAAGAATCATTCCTATTTTTGTAGTCGTATTCTAATCAAACAAAATGAAACGAATTACAAAAATTGGATGTTTCCTTTGGATTCTTTTTCAAAGTTTTCAATCTTTTTCTCAAGAGGATTTTATTTATGAAAATCAGGTTTGGGTAGGTTACATTACAGACACAAAAGTAAGTGACAAAATATCTCTTTGGAACGATGCTCATTATGTCCCTGAAAGTTTTTTGATATTGCGAACTGGAGTAACTTGTCGTTTTAATTTTAGCGAAAAAGTAAAAGGAACTACTACATTAGGCTTTGCTCGTTTGTGGCTATATAGCCGAAATGAAGCGATTCCAACAAAAAACGAATACCGTCCTTGGGGACAAACTACCGCAAGTTTTAAGCTAGATAAATTTACAATTACCAATCGTTTTCGATATGATGCACGTTTTAAACAACGAATGGTAAACAACATTTTATTAGACGAGTTTGAATTCAATTGGCGTTGGCGTTACTTTTTGATGGCTTCGTATCCAATTTCAAAAAATATCGAAAAAAACACAGAGTGGTACGCATACAGCTTTAATGAAATTTTATTTGATAGCGGAAAAAACATCACCAATGGTTTTCGATTGAATCAAAATCGATTTACACTAGGAATTGGTTATAAATTCGACAACATGAAAATACAAGTTGGATATATCAATATGATTAAAAATCCGCCTGTAAGTGGAAATAAAATTATGGCAAACACGGCTATGTTAATGGTTTTTCATAATTTCGACCTTAGAAAATCAAAAAAATAAATTGCTACTATTCTTAAAATCAAGTAACCATGTCAGATTCTAGAACCTATTCTCTTTCGAAATATACCAAAAAAATAGAAAGACAAACGAAAATTATTTTCTTTTTAGCCACACTTTTAGTATCCTTTTTTTTAGTGTATGTATTACGTGATGACGCTTTTACTGCGACACAAGATTATACCATGTTTTTACTTTTTGTCTCTATTGGATTGTGGATTACTGAAGCAATTCCGCCCTTTGCAGTCGGAATTTTAATTATCGGTTTTTTGGTCTTCTCCATGGGACGAACTCCAGAAATTGATGTAAAACAATACGTCCAAACTTGGTCTGATGGCGTTATTTGGCTTTTTTTAGGCGGGTTTTTCCTAGCAGAAAGTATGAAAAAAACAAAGTTGGATGAATCTTTATTAAAATTCATTCTTCCAAAATTAGGAAACGATTCTAAAAATATTCTATTAGGAATCATGATGGTAACCGCAATTTTATCAATGTTGATGAGTAATACTGCAACAACTTCTATGATTTTAGCCTCAATTGCACCACTCATTTTTACCTTAGGAAAAGATTCAACTTTGTCACGTGCTTTGGTAATTGGTGTTCCTGCAGCTGCATCTTTAGGCGGAATGGGAACCATCATTGGTTCTGCTCCAAACGCAATTGCAGTGGGTGCTTTAGAAGGAGTTGGGGTTCAAATTTCATTTATTGAATGGATGATTATTGGAGTTCCTGCAGCAATATTACTAGTATTCTTATTCTTTAAATTATTAGAAAAACGATATCAATTAAAAACGCAACACATTTCTCTAGATTTTTTAAATGCCGAAAAGGAAGAACCGACAAGCGAAGATAAAATCAAAAAAAATATTGTGTTGATTGTGCTAGTTTGTACACTTACATTATGGTTAACTTCTCAATGGACAGGAATTCCTGTTGCTGTAGTTTCTGGTTTGCCAATTGTACTACTAACCATGCTTGGAATTGTTGATTCTGAAGATGTTAGAAAATTACCTTGGGACACTTTGATGTTGGTTGCTGGTGGATTATCACTAGGTTTGGCAATAAAAGAACAGGGAATTGCAGAGTATTTTGTACAGAGTATTCAAAATTTTGAATTGAATTACTACATTCTAATTGCTCTTTTTGGTTATGTTTCAGTGTTATTATCTAACTTTATGAGTAACACTGCTGCTACAACAATTTTAGTGCCAGTTGGAATTTCGTTAGTAAGTTTAATTCCGGGAGCAAACGTAGCATTTTTACCTGTAATTATCGGATTAACAGCTTCTTGTGCGTTACTACTTCCTGTTTCTACTCCACCAAATGCGGTAGCATATAGTTTGGGAATTGTAAATCAAAAAGAATTTTTTCCTGGAGGATTGTTTATAGGATTATTTGGCCCTATCGTTTTGATTTTGTTTACAATTGCAAGTTTCTTCTTATTCGGATTTTGATAAAAAACTCCTGACTAATTAAACCTTCAAACAGTTAAACCTTTAAACCCTTAAACAATTTCATAGAAATTCATACTTTTGTGCTTCAAATTTCAACTGATGATGAAGAACACCTATAAAATAGCAGTTATTCAATTAAACCTTAATAACACTCCAGAGAATAACCTTAAAAAGTGTTTGCAATGGGTAAGAGATGCTGCCGGAAAAGGCGCAGAAGTAATTTCTTTACCAGAATTGTATAGCAGTCATTATTTCTGTCAAAGTGAAGATACAGATAATTTTGCTTATGCTGAGCCTTTGTATAGCATTTCGTTTACTGCTTTTAGCGAATTAGCCAAAGAATTAGGTGTCGTAATCGTTGTGCCTTTTTTTGAAAAACGCATGGCAGGTATTTATCACAACAGTGCTTACATTATTGATACTGATGGAACTGAAGCTGGCTTGTATCGCAAAATGCACATTCCAGATGACCCTCACTTTTACGAAAAATTCTATTTTACTCCTGGTGATTTAGGCTTTAAATCAAACCAAACCAACAAAGGAAAAGTGGGAGTGTTGATTTGCTGGGATCAATGGTATCCTGAAGCTGCAAGACTAACTGCGTTGAAAGGAGCAGAAGTATTGTTTTATCCAACTGCTATTGGTTGGCATCCTAAAGAAAAAGCTCAATATGGTGAAAATCAGTATGGTGCTTGGATGAATGTGATGAAAGGACATGCAGTTGCAAATGGCGTTTATGTAGCAGCAGCAAACAGAATTGGTTTAGAAAAATACATACCAGATACTGATGGATTGGAATTTTGGGGAGCATCCTTTATTGCAGGTCCTCAAGGAGAAATTTTAGCACAAGCATCTCATGACAAAGAAGAAATATTGATTGCTGAAGTAAATTTGGATTTGCAAGAAAATGTACGTCAGAATTGGCCATTTTTTAGAGATAGAAGAATTGATGCTTTTGGTGACATCACAAAAAGAGCGATAGATTGATGAGAAGATTTCCAGCAGAATGGGAAAACCAAGAAGGCATCTTGCTTTGTTTTCCTCACAATGGCAATGATTGGCCAGGAAAATATGGTGCAATTCAATGGGCTTTTGTTGAGTTTATCAAAAAAATTACAGCTGTTGAAACCGTTTTCTTAGTTGTTGCTGATAAAAAACTACAAGAAAAAGTTACTGAAATGTTGCTAATGGCACATGTCCCATTAGAAAAAGTGTCTTTCATCATTCATAAAACCAACAGAAGTTGGATGCGCGATTCAGGACCAATCATCGTTCAAAATGGATCAAAAAGAGAAGCCATCAATTTCAATTTTAATGGATGGGCAAAATATAAAAATTATCAGTTAGATAAATTTGTACCATCAAAAGTGGCAAATCATTTAAATATTCCGCTAACTCAAGCTACCTACAAAGGAAAGCCTGTCATTTTAGAAGGTGGTGCTATTGATGTAAATGGCAAAGGAACTTTATTAACATCTGAAGAATGTTTGTTGCATCCAACAATTCAAGTTCGAAATCCGGGTTTTACCAAAGAAGATTACGAAGCCATTTTTAAAGAATATTTAGGTGTTACCAACGTCATTTGGTTGGGTGATGGCATTATTGGTGATGATACACATGGTCATATTGATGATTTGTGCAGATTTGTTGATGAAAAAACGATCATTACTGTTGTTGAAACAGATATCAAAAGTCCGAATTATGCTGCTTTACAAGATAATTTAGAAAGACTTCAAAAAGCAGTTTTAGAAGATGGATCAAAACCAAGAATTGTTACGTTGCCAATGCCAAAAACGGTTGAGTTTGATGGCTTAGTGATTCCTGCTAGTTACGCTAACTTTTTGATTATCAATAAAATTGTTTTAGTTCCTACATTTAATGATGCTAATGACAGAATTGCGCTCAACATCATTGCCAACTGTTTTCCTGACAGGGAAATTATTGGCATTAGCGCCATAGATTTAATCTGGGGTTTTGGAACGTTGCATTGTTTGAGTCAGCAAATTCCGAGTTAATTTTATACAAATACTATTTTAATAAAAATGAAAAAATCCTGCTAATGCAGGATTTTAATTTTATAAATAAACCTCAATAACTTTCGAGTCTTTTTCAGGAAGGATTTGTAGTTTTTTAACGCTTGCAGGAATCAAAATAGTTTCGCCCATAGCAAGTTGATAAATCTCATTATCTGCAGCTATTTTTACAAAACCCTCTGTACAAATATAAATAACGAAAGAATCAATTTGTGAATAATCCTTAGAAATAACATCCGTTACAATCAACACATTTGATTTGAAATACGGAGTATGAATCAGCTTATTACTTGTGTTTTCTGCGGTTTCGTAAGTAGTTTTATAACTATCTTCTACTTCAAAAGTAATTACATCTAAAGCCAACTCATTGTGCAATTCGCGTTCTTTTCCTGTTTGAGCATCTACACGATTGTAATCATAAATTCGGTAAGTTATATCCGAAGTTTGCTGAATTTCAGCCAACAATACTCCTGCTCCAATGGCATGGACTCTTCCTGTAGGAATGTTGAAAGCATCACCTGCTTTAGTTTTTACGGTGTTTAAAACTTCTAAAATTTGATTGTTTTCTAAGCATTGCAAATAACTTTTTTTATCCAATTCTTTTTTAAAACCCACAATAATTTCTGCATCATTATCCGCATTCATTACATACCACATTTCATTTTTACCAAAAGTGTCGTGTCTCTCTTTGGCAATTTCATCATGAGGATGCACTTGAATAGACAATGGTTTTTCAGCATCAATAAATTTAATTAACAACGGAAATTCATCACCAAAAGCTTTGTAAACCTTGTTTCCTAATAATTTTTCTTTGAATTCTTGTGAAAGTTGCTTGAGAGATTTTCCTGCAAAAAGTCCTTCTGAAACCAACGTTTCATCACCTTTTACATCAGAAATTTCCCAAGATTCTCCATTCATTTCTCCTTCAAACCCTTTATTTAAAAGAGTGTTTAATTTGTTTCCTCCCCAAATTCTGTATTTTGAAATGGGTGTAAATTTTAATGGATGTAATTGCATGTTTATTTTTTTTAGGTTACTTATTTCTTTTCTGTATTTTCAAATAATTCAGCGTTATTTTTTGTTGATCCTGATTGATTTTTTTCGCGCTTCCATTTGATAGTTTTTTGTCTTTTGATTGATAAATCAATTTCATTTTGCATCCAAGAATTTAAAAATGTTGTTTTATGCATATTTTCAAAAGCTGGCAACACATAATCATTGGTTGCTTTCATATGATTTTTTAATTCGTTTTTGAATTCAGCAATCAACTCTTTGTATTTAGGATCATCAATTAAGTTGTTTAATGCATTTGGATCGTTTTCATAATCATAAAATTCTTCTAGCGTTCTGTATTTCCAAAAATTGAATCTTTTGGCAACATCTTCGTCATTTTTACTCAATTCTTGCATGGCTTTGTATGTTGCATCGTAAGAGGCTGCTGACACAAATGGAAACTTTCCAGTTGCCCACGGATTAAAAATATACCCATATTTTTTTGATAAAACTGTTCTTGATGGTCTTGGAACACCTCCTGCATTTTCATCAAATTGAGCAAAAACATAAGCACCTATTTGCTCTTTTTTGCCTGTTAAAACTTCATAAAAAGAGTTTCCAACCATTTCTTTTGGAACTTTTTGTGATGTAATATCTAAAATAGTTGGCGCCAAATCAACCGCAGAAACAATAGATTTTTCTTCAGATTTTGGCTTGAATGCTTTTGGAAACGCGATGATTAAAGGTGTTTTTATTCCATGTAAATAAATGGAAGATTTTGCAAAAGGAAAAGAAGCTCCATGATCTGACAAAATAATGATAATCGTGTTTTCTGCTATGTTTGCTTTTTCTAAAGCAGCAATAATTTCACCTACACAATCATCACCTCTTTTAACGGAATTGTAATAATTCAACACATCATTTTTAATCACATCATTATCAGGTAAAAAATCAGGAATTTTAACATCCTTTAGTTCATAAATTTTAGAAGGATGAATTTCTTTGATATTCTTCGCATTTGGTTTTTCATCGTTGTAAAAAGGTTTGTGAGGATCTGCAACGTTTACCACGCAATAAAAAGGTTTGTTACTGTTTTTTGCTTTTGATAAAAATGTATTTAGGAGTTTTCCATACGATTTTGGATCTCTTTTATCGCCTTTTATATTCATTGCCTCACTCCAATAATGATTAAAATCTGGATGAATATTAGTATCTGTAACTTTGTTTAAAACCCCAGTGAAATAGCCGTTTTCTTTTAAAATTTCGGGCAATGTTTCAAAATTATCTTTGACGAAATAAAAACCACGAGTTCCTGTTTGATGCGGATACAAACCTGTTTGTATTACAGCTCTTGATGGCGAACAATTGGGTGCTTGTACAAACGCATTGTTAAATTGCACACCTTTTTTTGCAATTGCATCAATATTTGGAGTTAAGTCAGGAATAAAACCTCCAAAACTTGCAGGTGAATCCCAATTCATATCATCTAAAGTAATGAGCAAAATGTTTGGCTTTTCGTTTTGAGAAAAACTTGTTGAAATCATCAACCCCAAAAATAGATTTAAAAGTATATACGTTTTTTGCATCTTTTTGTTATTTGTGTGATTCATGACCTCCAAAATTTTTATCAGAAATGGCTCGTAATTCATCAAAAGTCATGTTATTCCCGTAACCTGATTTTAAGTTTGCCAATTCTTTTTTCAACTTTTTGATTACTGAAGTATGCTTTTTAGAATGTATCAAATTAGTCATCTCTGATGGATCATTTTTCAAATCGTACAATTCCCAAACATCAATATTATAGTAAAAATGAATGAGTTTGTATCTCTCTGTTCTGATGCCATAATGTGGTTGTACATGATGCCAAAATGGGTATTCGTAATAATGATAATACATGGATTGACGCCATTTTTTGGATGTTTTTCCTTGTAAATTAGCCATAAAACTTTTTCCTTGAACTTCTTTTGGTACTGCAATTCCCCCTAATTCTAATAAAGTTGGAGCAATATCAATATTAGAAATAACGTCATCAACCACCGTTTTTGGTTGAATCATTTTTGGATAACGAATGATAAAAGGCATCCTCATAGATTCTTCGTACATAAAACGTTTGTCAAACCAACCATGTTCTCCTAAAAAAAATCCTTGGTCAGAAGCATATACAATAATGGTATTTTCATCTAAATTATTGTCTTTTATATATTTTAAAACACGTCCAATATTGTCATCAACAGATTTTATGGTTGCTAAGTAATCTTTAATATATCGTTGAAACTTCCATTCTTTTAAGGCATTTCCTTTCAAATCAGGATTTGGAACTACAATTTCTCCTGGATTGTTTCCATAATCAAACCACTTATTGAGTTCCTTTTTTGACAAAGAATCTGGTGGTGTTAATTTCATGTCTCTTCTGTTGAAAAAATCCATGGTCATGTGTGTGTCACCAGCTGTTTTTTCTCTGCCAACATAGGCATCATAAAAATTTTCAGGCAATGGAAATGTTTCATTTTCATACAGATTTACATATTTTTCATCTGGAGTCCATTCTCTGTGAGGTGCTTTGTATTGTAACAGCAAACAGAAAGCTTTGGTTGTGTCTCTTTCTTGCAACCAATTCAATGCAAAATCAGTAGTAATATTTGTTGCATAGCCTTTTTCTTTTACTTTTTTGCCATTTTCATTGTATGTTGGATCCCAATAAAGCCCTTGTTCACCATGATCTATATGATATTTATAATAGTCAAATCCTTGAGGAGTTGACGCCAAATGCCATTTGCCAACAAGTGCAGTTTCATAACCTCCTGCTTGCAATGCTTTTGGGAAAGTCCATTGTGAACCATCAAAATAACCACCTTGATAATTTTTATAATACTTGTTTACATGACTGTATTTTCCAGTAATGACTGAAGCTCTACTTGGACCACAAATGGCATTTGTACTAAATGCATTTGTTAAAATGGCACCTTCATTTGCTAACAAATCAATATTTGGAGTTGGAGCAATTGCTGCAAATCTTTTGCTGTAAGCTGAGATGGCATTTGTTGCATGATCATCAGAAAAAATGAAAATGATATTTGGTTTTTTTGATGAATCTTTCATTTTTTGAGCACTTAAAAACGGAGAGATTGCAATAAAAAATAATATGCTTATTTTTTTCATGATTTGGTATTTTATTAAATAATGATTTCGCAACAAAGATACCTCTGTAAGTATTTTTTAAAGTTTGATAATAGCGCAAATGTATCTTGAATTTAACCAAAAAGATAAAAACTAACATTAAAATTAGGGTATTTACTGATTTTAAAACATACAGTAAAAGCCCTTGATTTATTAATTATTTTAATAAAAATGATTCATTGACCATATTTTCAAATAGATTGACCTATTTAAAAACCTTCTTTTTAAAATACAAAACTAATATTGCCCAAAGAAAATATTCTGTTAATCAAAGATTTTAAAAAAATGAAACTCAAAAAATTTGAAGGAAATCCAATCTTAGTTCCAAACCCAAAGAATGATTGGGAAAATTTAGTCGTTTGTAATCCTGGTGTTTACTATGACAATGGAAAATTTTATATGCTTTATAGAGCTGCAGGTGATGATGAAGGACACGTAATTCGTTTTGGTTTGGCAACAAGTGAAGATGGGTTTCATTTTGAGAGAGTTTCTGATGAGCCAGTTTTAGGCCCGAGTGAACAAGGTCCTGATATGGGTTGTATTGAAGATGCACGAATTATTAAATTTGATGATTATTATTATGTAACTTATGCTTTTAGACCTTTTCCTCCTGGACAATATTGGAAATTTAGACATGATGAAGTTTTAACTGAAAATCATGGTGATCACGCGCCACATTTTATCAAAAAAAATATGGCAAACTCTGCTTTGGCAATGACTAAAGATTTTAAAAATTGGATAAAATTAGGCAGAATCACTGATTCTAATTTGGATGATAGAGATGTGATTTTATTTCCTGAAAAAATTAATGGAAAATATGCCATGTTACACCGTCCAAAAGAATGGATTAATGGAGATTATGGTGTTACAAAACCTGCAGTATGGTTGCGTTTTAGCGATGATATGTTAGTATGGAAAGAACCTAGTACCATGATTATTGGTGGTATTGATGGTGGATGGGAAGAAAAAGTTGGTGGTAGCACTCCCCCATTAAGAACCGATAAAGGTTGGTTGGTTTTATATCATGGCGTTGAAAATGGTGGCTTAGGATATTACAGAGTTGGTTGTGTGATGTTAGATTTAGAAGATCCAACAAAAGTATTGGGTAGAACCAAAGATTTCATCATGGAACCTGAATTTGATTATGAAATAGAGGGTTATTACAAAGGATGTGTGTTCCCAACAGGAAACATGATTATTGATGATACGCTTTATGTATATTATGGTGGAGCTGATAAATATATTGGCGTGGCAACTTGCAATGTCCATGAATTGATCGATTTTACACTTAATCAATAAAAACCAAAAATACTATGCAAACAAACTTTATTACTGATGGTCCAAGTTGGGTAAATGGTTTATCCTGGGCTGATATATTCATCATTGTTTTATATTTTTTATTCATTGTTTATTTGGGTGTAAAATATAGCAAAAGTGGGGATGAAAAATCCTACTTTTTGGCTGGAAGAGGCATGAGTTGGAGTGTCATTGGTTTTTCGTTGTTTGCAGCAAGTATTTCGAGTTCTACTTTGATAGGTCAAGCTGGAGATGCATACAGCACAGGAATTGCAGTATTCAATTACAACCTAGTTTCTGTATTGGTAATGATCTTTTTTGCTTGGTTTATTTTGCCATTTTACATCAAATCTAAAATTTTTACGATTCCTGAATTTTTAGAAAAACGTTTCAGTGTTGCTTCACGATACTATTTTTCTGCAATCACCATTGTTGTTAATATATTTTTAGATGCAGCTGGTTCTTTGTATGCTGCAGCAATGGTAATGAAAATTGTATTTCCTGAAGCTTCATTATTAACGCTTTCTATTGTTTTTGCGATCGTTGTTGCTGCATATACCATTCCTGGTGGACTTTCAGCAGCCATTAGAGTAGATTTGATGCAAGGAATTTTCTTACTCGTTGGCTCTATTGTTTTGACATTTTATGCTACAAAAAATGGTGGAGTTGAATACGTGAAAGAACTTTTTGCTAGTGGTGATACCATGATGAAACTAGTCAGAGACAATAATGATGCCTCTGTACCTTGGTTGGGTATGCTTTTAGGAATCCCAATTTTAGGAATGTTCTTTTGGGGAAATAACCAGCAATTGGTTCAAAGAGTTTTAACTGCAAAATCTATTGATGAAGGAAGAAAAGGAGTTCTTTTGGTTGGATTTTTAACCATGTTAACCTTGTTTTTAATCATCATTCCTGGAGTAATGGCTATCAAATTATTTCCAAACTTGCCAAAGCCAGATATGGTGTATCCAAAATTAATCATGGAATTATTGCCTAATGTTTTGATTGGATTTATGATTGCTGCCATGGTTGCTGCGTTGACATCTTCATTAAGTGGATTGTTAAATTCGGTAGCTACACTTTTCACGATGGACTTTTACGATAAATTTTATCCTGAAAGCTCCTCAAAAAAGAAAGTTAGAGTAGGAAAAATTGTATCATTAACTGTATTAATTATTGCTGTAATGTGGGCACCTCAAATTGGAAAACAGTTTGGGACACTCCTAAAATATTATCAAGAAATGCTTTCGGTAATGGCTCCACCAATTGTAGCGGCTTTTATGTTGGGAATTTTTTGGAAAAGAACCAATGCAACAGGCGCTTTTGTTGGATTGATTGCAGGGGTTTTGTTAGGTGTAATCAATATTATTTACAAACTGCAAGTAGGCACCTCAATTTTTGGTGAAATGCACTTTTTAATTACAGTGCCATTTTATTTTTCTTGGAGTATTTTAGTGATGGTTGTTGTGAGTTTGTTAACCAAAAAACCGCCTTTGGTTAAAACGGATCAATTAACATTTACGATGAAAGAATTTAATGAAGAAACACTGGCTTTAAAAAGTCAACCATTACTAGCAAACTACCGTTTCTGGTCTTATCTATTAATCGCATTTTGTTTTATAATTTTAATAATTTTCTGGTAAAAAAATAAAAATGAATAAATTAAACATAAAAAATTCGTTTCTTGTTTTATTGATATTGACCTTTTCTACAATTATTGGTCAAGAAAAAAATAAGCAACCCAATTTCTTATTTATTTTAGTAGATGATCAACCTTTTGACGCATTGGAATCAAGTGGAAGATATCCCTTTTTGAAAACTCCAAACTTGCAAAGATTGGAAGATGAAGGGGTAAAATTCACCAATTATTTTGTAACACAATCCATCTGTTCACCATCAAGAGCAAGTTTTTTAACAGGAACGTATCCTCATATTCATGGTGTAAATCAAAACAATCCACATGTTGATCCAGATTGGAAAACATACAAACCTTACAACGAACATCTACAAAATGCTGGATATCAAACAGCTCATGTTGGAAAAATTCACATGGCTCATTATAAAGGAAAAAAACACATCAGACCTGGTTTTGATTATTGGTATAGTTTTATTGGTCAAGGTGAATATTTTGATCCAAAAGTAAATGACAATGGAAAAGAATATCAAGAAAAAGGCTATATGACTGATATTTTGACTGACAAAGCCATAAGTTGGTTAAAAGAGAAAAGAGATCCAAACAAACCTTTCAGTTTAAATTTATGGCACAAAGCGGTTCATGAAGACCACTTACCTGCTCCAAGACACAATAATATGTATGCAAAAGATGATTTGCCTTTACCTCCTTACAATACTCATTTAGAGAATTTTAAAGGAAAACCTGAATGGCAACGCATCAAAACATGGGATTCTGACTGGAAAAACTACATTCCTGCTGATTCTATAGCACCAAAACCTTGGCCTATAAAAGGTGATAAATTCAAAAAATTATTAGAAACCTTAGCTTCCGTTGATGAATCTTTAGGACGTGTTTTAGCAGCTCTTGAAGAATTGGGTGAACTAGACAATACTGTAATAATTTTTAGCAGTGACAATGGTTATTTTATGGGCGAACATGGTTATTGGGACAAAAGAATTGCCTATGAAAATTCAATCCGAATTCCAATGTTGATTCGTTATCCAAAATCAATTCAGAAAAAAACTGTGATTGAAAAAACAGCTTTAAATATCGATTTAGCTCCCACAATTTTAGAATGGGCTGGAGTTAAAAAACCAACATATATGCAAGGAGAATCGTTAATGCCACTGTTTGATAAAAAACAAAAAAACTCCAAATGGAGAGATGCATTTATGTTTGAATATTATGTGGATGATGCGTATCCATATGCAGGACCAAATATGTTAGCATTAAGAACAGAAAAATACAAATTGGTAGATGCTTTTTTAGAAAATGATATTGACGAATTGTATGATTTGGAAAAAGATCCTGGTGAAATGGTAAACCTCATCAACAATCCAGCATATCAAAAAGTAGTAACTCAACTTCGAAAAGAACTTGAAAAACAAAAAATAAAATACAAATACAATACTGACAGAGACTGGTGGCTAAGAACACAAGTTCCTAAGAAGAAATAAAAGTTAGCCCAGTGAAAATTCACTGGGTTTTTTGCTATTTTTGATAACAATTACACAACAAATGAAACACTACAACAATCCTTTTTTTCTGCATTTCATTACTTTATTGTGTGTTTACTTTACAGGTTTTTCTCAATATGTTAAAAGACTTGATACCAAAGAAGGCATAATAAACGGTACTATCAATGTTTTTGAAAAAGACAGCCTTGGGTACCTTTGGATTGGATCAGACAAAGGAATCAATAGATTTTCGGGTGTTGAATTTAAAAAGTATGATTTAGAAACAATTACTTCTTCTGAAAGTACAGGAATTGTTGATATTATAAATTTGAATGGAACCATTTACATGATTAGCCCTAATGGTTACCTCATCAAATATTTATACAAATTTGACTCTTTTGAAAAAGTGTTACACATTGATAAAAAACGATTTTTATCAATTGCAAAACTACAAGATGATAAAATAGTGATTGGTCTGGACACAGGACTTTTGATTTACAATACAACTTCCAAAAAGAAATCTGAAATTTTTTACCCTGAAACCAATTTCAACAGAAAAGTATTGGTAAAAAACAATACCGTTTTTTCTGCTACTGGAAAAGGATGTTTTGTATATAACTATGATACCAAAACAAATAAACTCATTTTTTCTGATAGAATTTTAGAGAAAAATGACATCATCAATATTGCCTTAGATGCTAAAAATAGACTTTGGATTGGAACCGAAGTTGGCGGACTTTTCATCAAAGATAACAATGAGATAAAACCAATTGTAATTGATGAAATTCTGAAAAAAACGTATGCTATCAGAAAAATTAAATTCGATAATCAAAACAATGCTCTTGTTGCTATTGATAGATTGGGTCTTTTTGTGATAGATGAAAATTTGAAAATAACTTCGTCTTTTAGTCATAATGTTGACAATGCCAATAGCATCAGCCAAAACAGTATTTATGAAATTTTTGTAGATAAATTAAATGCCTATTGGATTGGTTTAAGAGAAGGTGGCATCAATATTATTTATCAAAAAGACAATATTTTTCAGCAAATAACGCATGAATTGAACAATCCAAACAGTATCAACAATAATAGTGTGAGAGCTGTTTACGAATCTGAAAATGGTGATTTATGGTTTGGAACGGAAAATGGTATTAGTAAATTTGGTGATAAAAAATGGACAAACTACAACAAAAATCCTAAGTTATACAACACTGCTGTATTGGCTATTAATGAATATCAAAACGAACTTTTGATAGGAACTTATGGCGAAGGAATTTTAAAATTTAATCCGAAAGAAGAAACAGTAAGTTTACCTAATTTAGAACCCAAAGTACCTTTACAATTTATTTTTAACCTCGTTGTTTTTGGTGAAAATTTGTGGGTTTCTGGTAGTGATGGCCCATTAATGCACTATCATCAAAATAAATTAATCAGCAAATATGCCATTGGTTTGGTTAGAGCAATTGTACAAGGTTATGATGATATTTATTATGCAGGCACTAGTAATGGCTTTTTTGAGATTAATGATCGTAACAAAAGTGTTCGAAAACTAAAAGGTGATTTTTTTAACAATATCAATGAAATACAAAGTTTGCATTTTGATCAATTGAATAATGCAATCTGGATTGGAAGTACGAACGGTTTGTACAAATTTAATTTGAGTGATGAAACTATTGAAAACAGTAGTGAAGATTCAAAAAAAGAAATTGGCACTGTTTTTTCCATCAAAAAAGACAATATGCATCGCTTGTTTTTAGGGACCATTTCTGGACTTTGGATGTATCAAATCAAAACCAAATTATTTAGAAAATATAATGATCAAGATGGTTTAATAATTGAAGAATTTGGTTTGGGCGCTTCTACAAAACTAAAAGATGGTCGTTTTGCATTTGGTGGTCCTAATGGCGCTATCATTTTTCAACCCATTGAATTAGAAAAAGATCGCCCAATCAATGATATTTTTCTTGGTAATTTTCAAATCAATGGAAAAAAACCTGATACAATTTCACTCAAAAAAAACATCAATTTTTTAGATGAAATTGAACTTGAATTTGATCAAAACTCCATTTCTTTCAATTTTGAAACCATCAAATTTCATGGCTCTAAAAGAAATAAATTTGAATATCAATTGCATGGATTTGACGAAAAATCAAAAACCATTTATGGCAATGAAAAAATCACCTATTCTAATTTAGCACCTGGTAACTATCGATTATTGGCAAAAGGTTTCAATGCTGAAGGCGTTCAAGGAGACAAAGAATTAGTATTAAAAATCACCGTTAAAAAACCATTTTGGAAAACAGCAGTTGCCATCATCAGCTATTTTATCATCATTTGTTTTTTCATTTATTTGATTTATAGAGTTACTAAAGCAAACATTAGAAAACGGACTGATGAAGATCGCATCAAATTTTTTATTGAAGTTGCACATGATATTAGAACACCAGTTTCACTAATTCAATTATTGGTGAAACAATTGACCAATCAAGAAAACACCAAGAAATCAATTGAATTGATTCAAAGAAACACTGAAAATTTGAATGAATATGTAACTCAATTATTAGATTTTCAAAAAATTGATAGAAATCAGTTGAAACTTTCGGTTACAAAAGTTGATTTGAGCGAATGTTTGGCAAATGTGGTGAAAGATTTTACACCCATTTTACAAGAACGATCTTTGGATATTCAGATGGATGTTAAAAACATTCCTGTTTGGTTTGATAAGGTAAAAATGACTCGAATTTTTTACAACCTGATTTCAAATGCCATAAAATACAGTGAAGATGGAGGTCAAATTGACATAAAAGCGTATGTAAAAAACAACAATTTATCCATTGAATTTATAGATACTGGAATTGGAATTCCCGAAAAACAGCAAGAACTCGTTTTTAAAAGATTTACACGTGGAACTAATGTTTCTAACAAAGGAATTCCTGGAACTGGCATTGGATTGATGCTCTCCAAAAAAATAATTGAATTGCATGGAGGAAAAATATTGTTGGAAAGTAAAGAAAATATTGGATCGAAATTTACCATTGTTTTGCCTTATGGCACTGAGCATTACAAGCAAGGAGAATTAAAAACCGAGATTCAAAAAGCAACTTCAGAAAAATCGGTTGATAATTTAATTCAAGAGGACAAGGTAATTTTATTGATAGAAGATACTGAAGAATTGCGAAAAGCCATCAAAAACGAATTGGATAAACAATATACTGTTTTAGAGGCTTCAAACGGAAAAGAGGGTTTGCTAATTGCACTATCTAAAAATCCTGATTTGATCATTACGGATGTTATGATGCCAGAAATGAATGGCAAAGAATTGTGTAACTTACTGAAAACCAACTTCAAAACAAGCCATATTCCTATAATTATGTTAACGGCATTGGTTGATATTGACGATAAATTAAAAGGATTGGAAACTGGTGCTGATGCGTATGTTGAGAAACCGTTCAATTTAGAAATATTAAAAGTTACCATTCAGAATTTAATCAAATCAAGAGAAAATATTCATCGTCTTTTAGATGATAAAGAAGTAGAAAAACAACTTACGCCTGATGAACGATTTTTATCTGATGTAATTGAAATGATAAAATCTAATTTACACTCCAAAGATTTTTCGATAGACAATTTGAGCGAAAATATGGGATTGAGTAGATCAAATTTATTCAGAAAATTAAAAGGATTGATACAAATGTCACCTTCTGATTTGATTATAAAAATTAAACTAAGCCATGCTGAAGAATTAATGAAAAACAAACCAAATACTCGAATTTCAGACATTGCGTATGAATCTGGCTTTCAAGACCCAAAGTACTTCAGTACAATTTTCAAAAAATATTACGGACAAACTCCCAAAGAATTTATAGACTCACAGTAAAATACTCTTTAGAAAACAATTTTAATTCTAAGTTAAAACTAGCATTTATAAAAATGAGACTTCGTTACTAGATATTTATTAATAATCCTAGACTCATGACTATATTTTAAACCTAGTTGAATGGATTACAAACCTTATTTTTTAAAAAATAATTGAAATTGCGGTCAATTAAAATTTAATTATTTTTTAGAATGAAAAAAATTAACCCATTCTACTTTACCATCATTATGATCGCAATCAGTATTGTTGGTTATTTTTTTATCACCTCATTTAAAAAGGGTGGTAAAAATGTAAAACATCATGTAAACTCTTTTAACTATGTGATTGGGACGCAAACTGTGGGTTCTAAATACAAGTTCACTGATAAATCTATGTTGGTAGAAACTGCCTTAGAAATTCAAAAAATGGGTTCCAATCTCTTAAAATTTTCTATGCATCCAAGATATTCCTCTGAAAATTATGGATTACCACACAATGATCAAATTACTTCTTTAACAAAATTAGCAACGCTAGAGCCCTCAATGAAAGAAGTATTGGACATGGATTTTAAATTTTATCATATTTGGACATATGGATTTTCTCAATACACTCCTGAACCTGAAGGAAAAAAAGACGATACCGCTCAAATTAAATTTATTGATGGATTTTCAGAAAAATATGAAAAAGCATTGTATGATGAATTGTATGAATTTACCTCATATCTTTTAAAAACTTATAATGGAACTGGTAAAATATTTTATTTAGGAAATTGGGAAGGTGATTGGCACTTACGCTCTGATTATGACCGAACAAAACCTGCAAACCCTAAAACATTAGAAGGCATGATCAAATGGGCAAAAATCAGACAAAAAGCCATTGATGATGCAAAAAAAGCGGTTACTCATAATGATATAGAAGTGTATCATTATATTGAAGTAAATCTGGTAAAAAAAGCCTTGGATGAACCAAATGCTCAGGTTGTTGCCAATAGTATTGTAAATGTGGTAAATCCTGATTATGTTTCATATTCTTCTTACGACGCAACAAATCCTTATAAAACTGAAGAAAAATTGAAAAAAAATCTTCAAAAAGCGCTAGATTATTTAGAATCTCAACTTTCTCCAAAAACAGGACTTCCTGAAGGAAAAAGAGTATGGATTGGTGAATACGGAAGTCCAAGTATTTCTAACAGTGATGAATCTCAAAATTTGCGTTCTATTTGGACAATTAAAGCTGCTTTAGAATGGGGAACACCATTTATTTTGTATTGGGAAATGTACAACAATGAAATAAATACCAATGGTGAGCAAGTAGGTTATTGGTTAATCAACGACAAAGGTAAAAAACAACCCATTTGGTACACACACAATTCGTTTTATAAGGAGTCAAAAGCGTTTGTAGAAAAATACGTAAAAGCCAATGGAAAGTCCCCAAGTTTTAATGAATTCAAGAAAAAAGCATTGCAATTTAAAAGTTTAAACCCATAAAATTAATGAAACATTTTTCAATAATACTATTCCTTTTATCAACCACATTTATTGTTGGTCAAGAAATTACTTATGATAAAACAATAGCTTTAGAGGACTATAATTTTGTGTTAGGATTGAATAGTTTTCCAACAAAATATCAATTTACAAAAGATTCAAAACTAATAGAACAAGCCAAACAAACCAGAGCTGTAGGTTCTAATATTTTTAAAACTACAATCACCGATAAAATCTTATCAAATTATGGTTACAATAAAAGTGATGCAAAAAACACATTAGATGTAATAAAGCTAATTCCTGACTTTGACAAAGTATTTCAGATGGATTTTAAGTACTTCTTTTTCTGGGTACATACCGTTACAGGAATTAAATGGAAAAATGGCATCACTAAAGAACAAGAAAAAATTCTTTATAAAGAAATGTATGATTTTACGGCATATCTACTAAAAAAATACAATAACACTGGCAAAACTTTTATGATTGGAAATTGGGAAGGTGATTGGTTGCTACATGGTGAAGGGAAAAAAAATATAGAACCTTCACAACAAACAGTTGAAAACATGACCCAATGGTTCCAAATAAGACAACGAGCAATTGCTGATGCCAAAGAAAAAACTCCTCACAAAAATGTTTCTGTGTACAATTATATCGAAGTGAACTTGGCTGTAAAAGGGATGGAAGGTAAAATCTCTATCACAAGCCATATTTTACCAAATGTTGATGTTGATTTTGTATCATATTCTAGCTACGAATCTAGCAAGAAAAAAGATTACGAGGCAAATAAAGAATCGATGACAAAAGTGATGAATTATATAGAAAGTCAGTTAAAACCTAAAGAAGGATTGCCTTTTAAAAGAAGAGTTTTTATTGGCGAATATGGTGGGCATGCAATGGATGATAAGCCTGAAACACTCCTTAAACAATTTGACAATGCAAAAGACATCATGCAGATTTCTTTAGAAGAAGACTACCCTTTTGCACTGTATTGGCAATTGTATAACAACGAATATACAGAAACTGGTAAATCTAAAAACATGTCTTTAATCAATGAAAAAGGTGAAAAAAGGACCATGTACTACCTACATCAAAATTATTACAAAAAAATTAATGAGTATTTAAAAGATTATAAAGAACAACATAAAGTATATCCTACTCAAGAAGTTTTTAAAATTGAAGCATTAAAAGTGCTGAATGAAGTTTATAATGAATTGAGAGTAGAAGTTATAAATATTGTAAATTCAAAAAAATGATACAGCTATTGAACAATAAACAAGCTGCATCATTTGTAGTTTTGTTTTTTACTTTCTTTACTTCGCTTGCGCAATTATCAATTGTTAGCAATCAAAATATCGATTTTTCAAACGCTGTAACAACAACCAAAAGTGGTAATTGGAGTGATGCAACAGTTTGGAGTAATGGACAAGTGCCTACTGCAAATACAGATGTCATCATCAATGATAATCATACAGTTTATATTGATATTCAAGGAACAAGTTCAGGAGTTGTGGTAGATTTATGCAAAAACCTAAACGTAAAACCCAAAGCTGTTTTACGAATGGGACACAATCAAGCTAGTTTCGAAAAAGATTTACGCATCAATGGAAATATTTTATGTGATGGTACTTTTTCTTCAGGAAGAAATCTTCCAGGAAGTTCAGGTGATGGAAGTTTGTATTCTTTAAACAGTCGTATTTTTTTAAATCTAACTAGCAATGTAACCTACATTTCTGGCTCAGGATATTTCAATCCAAGAGTGCTAAGTATTGCAAGCGCTGATGGTGAAAAAAATGTCATCATTGATTTATACAACATGACACTTGATGATAATTTTGTAATTAGATCTAATCACAAAGTCAATGTTTCTATCGAACATTTTGCTTACGTAAGAATAAAAAAAGTGTTGGGTTTAACAGGAAGTACACACGAATTTAGTTCAACTACCGCAAAATCAAGCCTTACCATCAAAGGAATTGTAGTTACCAATGATGTGAGTCTGTTTACAAGAAACACCAATGTTGGTGAAACAACTTCACTTACTATCGAAAATCAAGGTGTTTTGTATACACAACTCATCAACAACAATGTGACTAGAGCTGCTGCTGTTGCAGGATTTAATTTCACCATAAATTCAGGCGGATTATTTCGTTTAGGAGAGAATACAACTATAGAAAGTGTCACATCAAACAACCCAAATTTTACTTTCGTGAATAATGGAGAGGTTAGAAAACACTACCTAGCAACACAATCAAGTAAAGAAACAATCACTGCAAAAATTGACGAGTTTGACCCAAGTAAAGGGGCTTCTGTTCCTCAAATCAAAGATATTTTTGGAGCAAGTCACATTGCTGGATGGTATAATTTTACTGACAGACCTTATTTGTTAGAAGGTTTGGATGTATATAAAGATTTTGGAGCAACCTCTTTTAAAACTACCCTAACTGCCCAAAATGGAAATATGGAATCTGCCTATCATTTTAATCATACTTGGCCGAATTTTAATAATCTAAAAGATGTTGCTCAACATCAACATGTAGATTCTTTATTCAAAAGAACTCACATCAAAAGACATACTTTTTGGACAACCACCAAAAACCAATCGTTTTATCAAGATGGTCCTGATTTAAATCACGATAGATATTTAGATCAAGAACAACAATTCTATGATTTAACAAAACATCTTCTTGAAACTTATGGATCAATGGACAAAACCTTTGTATACCAAAACTGGGAAGGTGACTGGATGTTGAGAGGTCAAGGTGTTTTATGGGAAAATGATGTGAACTTAATTCCTGATGATGTTGATTGGAAAATAGAAGGAATGGCTCGTTTGTTCAGAGCCAGACAAAGAGGTGTAGAACGTGCCAGAAGTGAGCATACCAAT
Source organism: Polaribacter gangjinensis (assembly GCF_038024125.1). Taxonomy (NCBI): domain Bacteria; kingdom Pseudomonadati; phylum Bacteroidota; class Flavobacteriia; order Flavobacteriales; family Flavobacteriaceae; genus Polaribacter; species Polaribacter gangjinensis. The sequence goes on along the minus strand of NZ_CP150662.1, from coordinate 2,232,043 downwards.
GCCAGTGCAAAAGTTTTTCATGCTATAGAATTCAATAAACTTTGGATGTTAAAAAATGGTGTAAGAATGACCATGATGCAAAACAACACGCCTAGTGTTTTAGGAAATGTCATACCTGCAACAAGAATTGATTTATCTTCTTGGTCAGCCTATGATGGTGGATGGTTTGATAGCAATAATCCTCTTGGGCATGCCATGTGGAAAGGTTTAGAAGTGGCTCGTTATTACACCAATGAAACCAAAGAAATGAATACCAATTTCCCTGTGCAAATTGGTGAATTTGGGATCAATGAAAATCCTTCATTTTATGAGGGAATTCAAAATCCTACAGGAATTACAAACAGATACACAAGATATATTGGTGTGGCTTTAGGACTTGGAATTCCGAACTTTTATGTTTGGAATTTGTATGGAAATGACAAAGCAGGTCCTGATGGTTTTACTTGGGAAAAAAACACACAATACAATAGAGATTTCCTCAATCAATGGTTGGTAGGTAAATGGATGAAAAAACCTGATGGAAATTGGGGAGTTGCTGCCAACTTTTTAAGACAACAATGGGCAAATTCATTATCTATCTCTGATATTTCTAAGAATGATGAGAGCTTTGTATTATATCCAAATCCAAATAATGGAATTTTTAAAATAAATCAATTAGAAAACAACGAACGTGTTTCCATTATTGATATTACAGGGAAAACAGTGAAAACATTTATAAATGTACAAAACGAACAAGAACTCAATGTAAATCAATTAACAAAAGGCTTGTATTTGGTGCTCATCAAAAATAAAAATCAATCAATCGTAACAAGAAAAATAATAATCAACTAATTTTTATGAAAACAAAAATCATCTATTTACTATTACTTTTTTTACCTTTTGTGGTGCTTTCGCAAGAAATTACCATCAAAGGAAAAGTGTATGACAAAGAAACTAGCGAAACTTTACCTGGAGTATCAATTCTTGTAAAAGGCACAAAAGTAGGAACCTACACAGATTTTGATGGAAATTTTGAAATTAAAACTTCCAAAGATAAAATACTCGTTTTTTCATTTATCGGAATGAAAACAATGGAGTTAAAAGCAACTGAAGTTCCAATGGTGGTTTATTTACAAACCGATTTAAATCAATTGGATGAAGTTGTCGTTAGTGTTGGTTATTTTGATGTAAATAAAAAAGATTTATCTGGATCAATTGCTCAAATTAAAGCCAAAGACTTAGAAAAAGTAAGAACAAATACAGTTGAGCAATTGATACAAGGTCAAGTTGCAGGTGTTGTAGTTACCAATAGCGGTGAACCTGGAGGAGGAATTGCAATTTCAATTCGAGGAACAAACTCAATTTTAGGCGGTACACAACCTTTGTATGTGATTGATGGTGTTCCTTTAGATCCAATGACTGATGCTGAAGGAAATGGAGGTTCAGGACAATCTCAAAATTCGTTGAGTTTTATCAATCCAAATGATATCGAAAAAATTGAAGTATTAAAAGATGCTGCTGCAACTGCGGTTTATGGTGCCAGAGGTGCAAATGGAGTAGTTTTAATTACTACAAAAAGCGGCGCAACTGAAGGAGGAAAAGACGCAATAACAGTAACTATTGATAATTTTATTACGAACGTTTCCAACGAAATTGACGTGATGAATGGCCCTCAATTTGAAGAATTTATGAATCAACGCGCCATCAATCAATTTTATATCAATGCAACAAATCCTTTAAGAGTTGGAGGTCCATTTGATGGTACACAAGCATTAAATACAACGAATTTTCCTGAATTAGCAAATTTTTCAATTCCTTTTCCAACAACAACAGGAGTTGACAATAATTGGCAAAAACTAACTTATAGACAAGCCATTTCTAACAACTATAATTTATCTTATAGAAGTGGTGATGAAAGAAAAAATATTTTAATGAGCTTAGGTATGCAAGATACTGAAGGTGTTATTTTAAATACAGGAAATAAAAGAATTACTTTCAATTTAAATGCTCGTACTAAAGCTTTTAATAATAAAATTGATGTGATTTCGAGAACCAATTTTGCACATAACAAAGGCAATGCAACTTCTGTTGGTAATGGCGAAATTTTCTTACAAAGAGGTATTGTTTCTCAAACACTCCAATTCCAACCAATTTTTGGATTGTTAAATCCTGGTGAAGATGATGATATTTATGCCGATTTAAATGAAGGAAATGTCATTTCAAATCCATTTACATTGGCAACTCAGGTAATAGATTTGAAAGAATCCTACAATTTTGTTCAAAATTTATCATTGTCAGCAAAACTTTCCCCAAAATTAACTGCTATGGTAAAAGGTGCTTTCAACTTTCAAAGAAGTAATAGAGATAGTTACTATCCAACAACTACTACAAGAGGTAGAAGAAACAATGGCGAAGCAACCCAAGCTTACATTGAAAATGAAAAAATTTATGCAGAAACTAGTTTGCGATATAGAAATAATTTTAATGGACACAAAATTGATGCAATTATTGTAGGTACCTTAGAAAAAAACAGCATTCGATCTTTATTTAACAAAGCCTTTGGTTTTGGTTCTGATGCTACTAAATTTTACGATTTTCAAGCTGCAACAGATATCTTAGTTCCTGTATCACAATTTAGAGATTTTGGTTTGTTATCAGGACTTGCCAGAGTTGGGTATTCTTATAAAAACAAATATTTTGTTGATGTAAATGCAAGAATTGATGCTTCATCTAAGTTTGCTGAAAACAACAAAAGCGCAATTTTTCCTTCACTTGCTCTCTCTTGGACAGTATCAAAAGAAAAATTCTTAAAAGATTCTAAAACAATTTCTGATATGAAATTAAGGATGTCATATGGTAGAACAGGTAGTAATCCTATCGCGCCTTATCAATCATTGGCTTTGTTAGATCCTATTAGGTATAATTTTAACAATCAGTTAGTTACAGGTTATTTTGAATCAAATTTAGCAAACGACGATTTAACTTGGGAAAAAACAGATCAATTCAATGCAGGTTTAGATATCAGTCTTTTTAAATCAAAAGTGAACATCACAATTGATACCTATTTGAAAAGAACCAAAGATTTATTACAGTTTGTAACCTTACCAGCATCCAACGGATTTGCCTCTATTGTAGATAATTTTGGAGAAGTAGAAAACAAAGGATTTGAATTAGCCATCAATACAGCAATTTTTGAAGAAAAAGATTTTAGCTGGGACATTTCTGGTAATTTTTCTTTGAATAGAAATAAATTGATAAGCTTAAATTCAAATCTAGAATTTCAATTAGGTCCAAATGTTGGTTTTGCACAAACTAATCCAATCATGTTTATGGAAGGAATGCCACTAGGTATTTTTTGGGGAGCTCAAACTGATGGAATTTATCGTGATTGGGAAGAGGCTAATAATAGCGGAATTAGTGGAGCAACTCCTGGAGAAATTAAATACATAAATAATAACACCAATACTATTGATGGTGATGGTAAACAAGTAATCAATTTTGATGATTATGTTCAAATTGGGGATCCAAATCCAGACTTTAACATCGCAATTACAAACAATTTTAAATATAAAAATTGGGATGCAAGCTTTTTAGTTACAGCTCAAAAAGGAGGTGATTTATTTTGGGTAGATTCTTGGCAACTTTTATCAAATACTGGAGCGAGAAACGGTTTATTATCTGCATTTCAAGACTCTTGGAAAGCTCCTTTAGAACTCAATAGAGCTACTGGCGAACTTACTTATAATCCTGCTATTGGAAATACAACAGGTGTTGGAAATCCTGCTGCTTTGGTTGAAGGTTCAGGACCTAGAGCTATCGTTTCTGACAGACAAATCTATGATGGCTCATTCGTAAGATTAAAAAACTTAAACATTGGTTATACCTTAAATTTTAAAGGTTCAAGCAGTTTAAGATTGTATGCTGCAGGTCAAAATTTACTAACCTGGACAAAATATCCTGGTTATGACCCAGAAGCAACATCATTCAGCAAAGATCCTCAAAGAAGAGGTGTTGATTTTGGAGGATATCCTGGCGTAAAAACTTATACTTTCGGTTTACAATTTAATTATTAATAATATTATGAAAACAACTTTCAACTTTAAAAAGCTTTTATTTTTAGGATTTACAATCTTATTTCTTAGCTGTGATAGTATTTTAGAAGAACAACCACTAAATCAAATAGGAACAGATTTTTTCTATAAAAATGAAACAGATGCATTAGCCGCTTTAACGGCTGTATATGCCGATTTAAAAAAAGGGAATGGTTACTATAGACAATTATTTTTATCAAACCTTTTTGGAGCTTCTGATCAAGGAACACCAAATGCAGGAAGACATGGTAGCTTTAGAAGAGGTACTATAGAATCTACTGATCCTAATTTACCTGCTGTTTGGACCGAAATTTATGTGGGAATTAAAGATGCAAACAATGTTATTGCTCGTGTTCCGGATATTGTTGATATGGACGAACAATTGAAAAAAAGAGTTCTTGGTGAAGCAAAGTTTTTAAGAGCCTTAAACTATTTCAATTTGGTTAGATGTTTTGGTGAAGTTCCTTTAAGAACTACTCCTGTTAAACCAGGAGAAGGTGGTTTGCCAAAATCTCCAATTCAAGATATTTATGAAGTAATTATAAGCGATTTACAATACGCAACTGAAAACTGCTGGGGTTTTAACGAAACTAGAAACGGATATACTAACAATATTGGGCGCGTTACTAAGGCTTCAGCTCACGCTATGTTAGCAAAAGTATACTTACAAATTGCTTCATCAAAAAGAACTGCAACTGAAGGAAATTTAGGTAATGCACGTTACTTAGGAATTGTAAATTCTGCACAATCGTATTATCAAATGGCTAAAGAACAGTGTGATTTAGTTTTGGCTGAAAGTGGTTATCAATTAGTTTCTAATTTAACTGACTGGATCAATATTTTTGATGCAAAAAACGGTAATAATCCAGAGATGCTTTTTGATATTCAAGGGTCATCAATCGTTGAACAAGGAACTGCTTTGTCTAATTTATTTACGCCAAGAAATGCCGGTTTAAGTGGAGGTGGATTTGGAGGCACAAACGCAATGATTCCGAATTTTATCAATAGAAATATTGATAAAAATGACATTCGTTTTCAAAATTCTATCATTCGTGAATATCAAGATGAAACCTTTTACCATGTTTTAAACCCAACTAGCACAGGGTACTTAAGAACCAACCTTTCAACAAACGCTTCTGTTGGTGCTTTATTTAGAGTTTTTACATCAAAATATATTGATAGAGATGCCACTACAGAATATACTAGTCAACAAAATTGGCATGTAATTCGTTTAGCAGATGTGTATTTAATGAGAGCTGAAGCATTGGCTGAAATTAATCAAAACCCAATAACTGCTGAGGCAGATATCAATATTTTAAGAGCAAGAGTTGGTATGCCAAATTTTTCTGGCTTTGGAATGAATATGGATGCTTTCAGGACAGCATTGTTACGTGAGCGTGCAGCTGAATTATCGGTAGAAGGTCATCGCTTTTTTGACATTACAAGAATGGGGGTTTATGATGAAATGTGTAGAGCAGCTTATGGCAACATTGATGGTGCTAGACAAGCAGAAGATTATACTTGGCCAATTCCGTTAATCGAAGTTTCGGCCAACGATAATATCGATTAAATGAAAAGATTTTTTTTGTTATTCATCAGTTCTTTTTGTAACAATTATTGTTGGTCAGGAAAATAAAACAAGAAAACCAAATGTTGTTTTTATCATTTCTGACCAATATAAATTAGAAGCAATAGGCGCTTATGGTAGCAAAATAGTCATTAAACCAAACATTGATAAGTTAGTAAAAACTAGAGTAATTTTTAACAATTGTTACACACATGGTATGAAGATGCTGTAAATGTGCCATTTATCATTTCATATCCTAAATTATTCAAACAAAATGTTATCAATAATTCCAACGTAAGTTTTTAGATCTCATACCTACTTTGACTGAATTGATTGTTGGAAAAACTCCTACAACTGAACAAGGAATCTCATTAGTAAATGTCTTAAAAAACAATATCGAAATAAAAGACAGAGTAGTTTTTTCTGTATTTAGAGGAGAGGATTATACCCTTTTACCAAAAGAAAAAAATGTGCCATCAAGAATGATGAAAAAAGGATATTATAAATTTATTTATACTCATGGTGTTATACATCAATTGTATGATGTAAAAAACGACCCAAATAAATTGAATAATTTGATTTTTTGTAAAGAACACCAAAATATATTTAAAGAAATGTATTTTCAAACCTTGGCTGAATGGCGTTTTCAAGAATACAGTCCAATCATTACAACTTTAAAAAAGAATGAAATCATTTTAGATGCTTCTTCTAACTTTAAAGAATATGCCTTATTTTACTAAAAGATGCAATTCTTGGAGATAAAATTCCTGTTGCAGTTCAAAAATATTCAAAAATTCTTCCTATTTCACATCAAATAATTTTTAAATGAAATGACAAAAATAAATTCTGCAAAACCAATTTTAATAACATTTATATTTTTCATGATGTTGATCATGCCAAATTTTATAAATGCTCAAAATGAGTTACTAAGTGAAAAAATAATGATCCTTAAGAAATATGATAGCAATCATTTACATCGAATTGCAATGCCTATTGGCGGAATTGGCACAGGAACTGTCTCTTTAGGAGGAATAGGAGAATTTAGAGACTGGGAAATTATGAACATTCCTGGTAAAAATTACAGTACTGTAACCACAGGCAATGACGCTCCTTTTTTTGCCATTTACACAAAGAAAAGAAATGAAGCTCCCATTTCAAAAGCGCTTTTAGGCCCAATAAATCACGCTGATTATCAGCATTATGAAGGTAGATCTGTAGATCATCATGGATTGCCTCGTTTTAGAAACGCTTCATTTGAATCTACTTACCCATTTGGTATTGTAAACTTGTCGGATACTAAAATGCCTGTTAAGATTAAAATGATTGGATACAATCCATTTATCCCTGGAAATGCTGATGCCTCAGGCATACCAATAGCCATCATTAAATATGAAGTTGAAAACATTAGCAATACAGAAATAGATGTTTCTATATCTGGAAACATAAGAAATTTTATTGGTAAAGATGGTAGTGAACACACCTCTGATTGGAAAGGAGATTATATTCCAATAGGCGCAAAGAAAAACAAAAATGAATACCGATCTGAAAATCAATTTTCAGGGATTTATATGTATTCTGATGAAGTAAATAAAACATCTCCTGCATGGGGTACAATGGCACTTACAACTCCAAATGAAAAAAATACCAAAATTAGTTATCGAACAAGTTCTGCACAAAATGAATGGGGTAATGGATTGCTTGATTTTTGGGATGATTTTAGTAAAGATGGTGAGCTAACTGAAAAAGAAAAGTTAATTGATGATGATCCAATGGCTTCACTATCAGTTTCTAAAGTTCTTAAACCAGGAGAGAAAAAAACATTTACTTTTTATTTCACTTGGCATTATCCAAATCGCTTTGCTTGGTCCAATTCAAAAGTTGGAAATTATTACACCACTCAATATCCTGATGCCTGGAATGTAATAAAAAATAAATTTGATGAACTACCAAGATTAACTCAAAAAACTCTTGATTTTGTAAATTCATTTATGGGCAGTACGTATCCTGAAACAATAAAAGAAGCTGCACTATTTAATCTAAGTACATTACGCTCACAAACTGTTTTTCGTATTGAAGATGGAAAAATGTTTGGTTGGGAAGGAATTATGGACAGATTTGGCTCCTGCAAAGGTTCCTGCACTCATGTTTGGAATTACGAACAAGCTACACCTTTTCTTTTTAATGATTTAGCCAAAACAATGCGTGAAGTTGAATTTGCTTATGCAATGAAAGAAAATGGACATATGGGCTTTAGAGCTAACCTCCCATTAATACCATCAGGTTCAGGAATTAATGTTGCTGCTGCAGATGGACAAATGGGAACCATTATGAAATTTTACAGAGAATGGCAACTGTCAGGAGATGATGTTTTTCTAAAAAAACATTGGTCGCAAGTCAAAACTGCACTTTCATTTGCATGGGTTGAAAATGGATGGGATGCAAATCAAGATGGTGTGATGGAAGGCGTTCAACACAATACAATGGATGTTGAATATTTTGGACCTAATCCTCAAATGCAATTATGGTATCTTGGAGCATTAAGAGCTGCTGAAGAAATGGCAACATATTTGAAAGACACTACTTTTGCAAAAAAAAGCAGAAAACTTTTTGAAATGGGATCAAAGTGGACAGATGAAAACCTCTTTAATGGAGAATATTACATCCAAAAAATAGAAGTTCCTGTCAATAAATCAAAAATAGCTAAAGGACTTATGGCAGGAATGGGTAGTAAAAACATTGAAAATCCTGATTATCAATTAGCAACAGGTTGTTTAGTTGATCAATTAGTTGGACAATACATGTCTCATATTTTAGGCTTGGGATATCTTGTAAAGAAAGAAAATATTAAAACTACCTTACAAAGCATTTTAAAGTATAATAAAAATGAAAGCATGTTTGAGCATTTCAACAACATGCGCTCTTTTGCAATGGGAGATGAAAAAGGCTTGTTGATGGCAAGCTGGCCAAAAGGTGGGCGCCCACTAATACCCTTTCCTTATTGGTCTGAAGTGATGACAGGTTTTGAATATACTGCTGCTATTGGTATGTTATATGAAGGTATGAATGAGGAAGGACTTGATGTTATAGGAAATATTAGAAATAGATATGATGGACAAAAAAGAAATCCTTTTGATGAAGCAGAATGTGGACATCATTATGCGCGAGCAATGGCATCATGGGCCGCAATTATTCAGCAAAGTGGTTTCCAATATTCGGCTGTAGAAAAAACAATAAAGTTCACAAATAAAGCAGGAAATTACTTTTGGTCTAATGGAAGTGCTTGGGGTATTTGTGAAATTTCAGAAAGCAAAAAAGGGTATCAAGTAAACCTCTCTGTAAAATATGGTTCAATTGAACTGAAAAAATTTGTCTTAGAAAATCAAAAAATGAAAACTTTTAAAAAAGCTATTATTCTAAAGGAAAATGAAAATTTAACTATTGAATTAGTCAATTAAATAAATTCGATATCAATGAAATTATAAATAAACTTTTAAAAGTTTATTTATAATCAAATGAAAATTCATCAAAGAATTCAAAAATGAAAAAGTGGCATTTAAAATTTGTATTGATTGTTTTTTTTATGTGTTCATCGCTTTTTTCACAAGAAAAAGTAGTGTACAAACAAATTGACTCTATTGCTTTGAGTATGTTTATTTATTCTCCAGAGAATATTGATACATCAAAAAAACATCCAGCCATCGTTTTCTTTTTTGGTGGAGGTTGGAATGAAGGCTCAGTAAAACAATTTGAACCCCATGCCAAATATTTTGCTCAAAGAGGTTTGGTTTGTTTTTTAGTTGATTACAGAGTTAAAAAAAAACATCAAACAACTCCCTTTGAATCGTTGAAAGATGCCAAATCAGCCATAAGATTTATTAGGGAAAATGCAAAAAATTATCATATAGATTCTGAAAAAATTGTAGCTTCAGGTGGTTCTGCAGGAGGGCAATTAGCAGCTGCAACTGCTTTAATTGATGGCTATAACGAAACCTCTGACAATACGTTTATTAGCTGTAAACCAAATGCTTTAATCCTCTTCAATCCAGCTATTGATAATGGTCCAGGAGGTGTGGGTTTTGATCGCGTAAAGGATGATTACAAAAACTTTTCGCCCATTCATAACATCAAAAAAAGAACACCTCCTACTATCATATTTTTAGGAACAAAAGATGCATTAATTCCAGTTGAAACAGTAAAAAAATATCAAAAATTGATGAATAAAGCTGGTAGCAACTGCGAAGTGCATTTATACGAAGGAAAAACACACGGCTTTTTTAATTACAATAAGTTTGATAACTATAAAAGCACACTCTTAAAAGCGGATGCTTTTTTAAAATCTTTAGGATATCTAGAAGAAAAACCAAAAATTGAAGTTGAATAAAATCAATTTTAAAAAAGATTAATCTTTTTTCATTTTATTAAGGAAAAATCCGATTTCTTCTTGAAAACGTATCAATCAACTACTTTTAAAATTTAAAAAACTTAGTCAATCCATTTTCCAAAAAAATAAAATTACAATAGAGTAATTTTATTTAAAATATCCCATAAATCAATTAAAAATACTAGGAAATACACCTTATTTTTTAGCCTGGTTAGTTTTTAAACCTTTCTGAATCATATCTAAACTCATTTCGAATTTTATTGATTTACTATTGTTAGCGAATTAAAATTTACTTTTTTAACTACTTAACAAATACAATAAAAATGAAAACACTAAAAACACTCTTTTTACTCATTTTTTTAGCTGCTTTTACACAAGTGAATGCACAAAATCCTGAGAAACAAGCAAAGAAATTTACAGACAGAATTACTGAAGCTTTATCGTTAACAAAAGAAGAATCTGATAGCGTCTATAAAATTCAATTGGCACGATTTAAAGACAGCGAATCAATCAAAAAAGAATTTGAAGATGATGAAGAAACGAGAAAAGAAAAATTAAAAGAATTAGGCAATAAAGTTTTCAATGAGATGAAAAATTTATTAGGAAAAGAAAAAATGAAACAATGGAACGAATTTAGAACCAATAAAAACAACTAATTATGAAACTAAAAATTACTCTATTATTATTTGCTTTTATTAGCATTTTAAACATCAATGCACAAACAGTTAAAATTGGTGCAACTACATACGGAACAATTACTGAAGCGATTACAGCTGCAGCTGATGGAGATATTATTGAAATTACAGGTATTCATACAGAGCCTATTTCCATTTCTAAAAGTATCACACTAAGAGGAACAGACCCAACAACTGATATTATTCAGGCAGCTGCAACTGAAATAAAAGATGGTTCTGGCGCAAGAGTAATTTCGCTAGCTCCTACAGTAAATACAGATATTTTAACCATAACAATCGAGAATTTAGGAATCAGACATGGAAACTTTAACGCAAATGGTGGAGGAATCAATGCTGATAAAATAATGGGACTTTTAACACTTAACAACCTTATCTTCAAAAATAATTACACGACAACAAATGGTGGAGCACTAGGAATAGCAGGATCAAATGTTAACATTACCAATTGTACTTTCCAAAATAACACGGCTACTTTTGATGGAGGGGCAATTATTGCAGCACCAAACAATAACGGTGGAAACGGAATTGATAGTGCCATAAACATAAAACAATCTTTAATCGATAGTAATAACGGTAGAAATGGTGGAGGTATCTATATAAATGGAAATAAAACTTTTGGTGACGCTTATAAAATTAATATTTCTATTGAAAACAGTACAATATCGAATAATAATGCAACAAGCGCATCAAGTGCAACTGGTGGTGGAGCAATTTGGTCGAAAGGTTCAACTTGGACAGGAGATAGTAATAATACCGGAAATGTTACTTTAAGTTTGGTACATACAACTGTTTATAATAACACTCATGTTGCCTTAATAAAATCTGGAATAAACTTTACAGCAGATCCTGCTGGATCAAAAACCAATTTTAGCGCATACAATTCAATCATTGTTGCTGCTGATGATTTAACAAGAAAAGTATTTTTAAATTTTAGTAATACAAATACTACAGATGTTAAAAATTCAATTATTGGTGGAATTGACGGAGCAATTCCAACTGTAATCTCAGATGCGGCAAATAATAACATAACTGGTAAAGAAGCAACCTATGCTGGTTTAACAGGTGCTTTAACAAGCGAGGGAGGAAAAACTCAAGTACTAGCCATAACAGAAGGAAGTAGTGGAGATGATTTTTGTACAGCAACAGTGCCTTTTTCATTACCAAATGTAGACCAAAGAGGTGCAACTAGAGAAGGCACACCAGATGCTGGAGCTTTTGAAGTTGGGGGAGTTTTAAGTACTATAAAAAATGACTTTGTTAATATGGTTGTATATCCTAATCCAGCAAAAAATGTGGTTTCGGTGAAAGGAGTTTCTAATTTACAATCACTTGAATTGTTCTCAATTTTAGGTAAAAAAATAAAATCTGTTAAAAACTCAAATACCTTACAATTAGAAGGACTTTCAAAAGGAATTTACATGCTTACCATTAAAAACGATGTCAGTTCTTTAACTAAAAAAATTATAATTGAATAAGTAAAACATAACAAGTTCACTTTATGTATTAGTGTTTTACTATTTCAAAATCAAAAATTAACTAAAATCATTACTTATGAAACTAAAGCTTACATTACTAATTTTTTTCCTTACACAAGGATTTCTTTTTTCACAGACAGTAAATATTGCAGGAAACCCTTATGGAGGAAATCCATATGCAACAATTGCAGATGCAATTTCAGCTTCAAATGATGGAGATGTCATTTTAATCTCAGGAATTCATACAGAATCTATTACTATTGCAAAGAGTATTACACTAAAAGGCTCAAATCCTTTAACGGATATTATACAAGCGAATGCAGCACCCAATACTGCAACAACTAGAGTTGTTACTTTATCATCTGGTAGTTATAATATAACAATAGAAAATTTAGGCATTAGACATGGAAATGCTGATTCCTCAAATAATGGTGGTGGAATTTTTGGGGATAAAGTAACTGGATTAATTACACTAAATAATTTAATTATCAATAATAACAAGACAGCTAGAAATGGTGGTGGATTATCATTTGATGGGTCAAACGTAAATATCACAGATTGTACGATCAGCAATAACACTGCTACCCTTGAAGGTGGAGGAATTATGGCATCTCCAAATACTGCTGCTGCAATCAATTGCAATGTAAATATTAAACAATCACTTATAAATGCAAATACTGGAAGAAATGGTGGTGGAATGTGGATAAATGGAAATAATTCTGCATCATATAAAATAGATGTAATAATTGAAAATAGCACAATTTCAAATAATATTACAACCAGCGCATCAAGTGGTTTGGGAGGTGGAGCAATATATACAACCTCACCAACTGGTGGTGGTGTTACTTTAAGTTTTATTCATGTTACAACTTACAATAATTCTCATGCTGCATTAACTAAATCGGGTTTACAATTTGCAGGTACAAACCCAACTTTGTTTAGTATATATAATTCAATTATTGTAAACACAGGTGATATAACAAGAAAGTCATTAAATCTCGCTAATGTTACAATTTCAAACTCAATTAATACAATTTTTGGAGGATTAGAAGGTGTTGTACCAGCAATTATTACTGATAGTGGTAATAATAATTTAACTGGCCAAACTGCAACTCAAGCAGGTATTTCTGGAGGGTTAATTGATAATGGTGGTAAAACACAAGTGTTAACTATGGATAAAGACATTGCTTTCAAAAATTACTGTTCAGTATCTTTACCAATTTCAATTTCAAACATAGATCAAAGAGGATTTTTAAGAGATGCTACTCCAGATGCAGGGGCATTTGAATATTACAATATTTGGAATGGAACAAACAATGACTTTACAGACGCAAACAATTGGTCTGATGGTAATCCTGTTAGTGGTGGTTTAGTTCACATTAAATCTTCTGCATTCATGCCAACTGCAGCAACTATTGATGTTAGTAATATTGTAATGGATTCAGGGACTTCTTTTATAACAACTTCAACTTATGCTGGAAATTTAGTTTATAACAGAAATCTTGCTACTACCAATTGGTATTTAATTGGTTCGCCAGTAACAAACCAAGATGAAGATGATTTTATTTCAGATGCTAATTTTGCTTATGGAACAGGAAGTAATAGAGGTTTTGCATCGTACAATACGTTAAATGATAATTGGACTTATTACACTGGCACACCAAGTGCAAATGTTTTAACATCTGGAATTGGATATTCAGTGAAAAAAATGACTGCTGAAAATATTTCATTTTCAGGAAGTATGTTGACAAATGATTTAACTCCAATAACTTTAACAACAACAGGAAACGGATTCAATTTGGTTTCAAATCCTTACCCTTCTTTTATAAATAGTGAAACGATGCTTGATTTAACTTCAAATTCTGAATCATTAGCATCAAAAACAATTTGGGTTTGGGATCAATCAACAGGTGTTTATGATACAAAGGTTTCTACTGAAGCATTTAAAATTGCACCAACACAAGGGTTTTTTGTAAAATCAGATGGAGCTGCTGGTACCTTATCAATAAATGAAGCTTTCCAAAGTCATGAAGCAGATACTTTCTCAAAATCAGAAGAAAAAACTTCAATATTATTGCAACTATCTTCTGGGAATGATATCAGAAAAGCGCGATTGTATTATGTTGATGGAGCAACCAAAGGTTTTGATAACGGTTTTGATGGAGCACTATTCAAAGGAGTTCAAAATCCTTTCGCAATCTACAGTCATTTGGCTTCAACAGAAGTTGGGGTAGATTTACAAGTTCAATCTGTACCAAAAACTGATTTAGAAAATACAATAATTCCAATTGGAATTAATGCAATTGCAGGAAAACAAATCACTATTGAAGCAACTATCACAAATTTGCCTGAAGGTTTAAAAGTATTCTTAGAAGATAGAGCAACAAATACCATTACTCGTTTAGACGAAGCAAATTCATCATACAAAGTAACTTTGAACGATGCTTTAAATGGAACAGGACGTTTCTTTTTACACACAAAAGCATCAGGTGTATTGAGCACTGATGAGGTTGTTTTACAAAACACAAGCATCTATGCCATCAACAACAATACCTTGAGAGTAGTTGGATTGCCTTCAGGAAATGCGAATGTAAAAATGTACAGCATTTTAGGAAAACAAGTGATGCAAACTTCTTTTAGTTCAACTGGAATGAAAGAGATTTCATTGCCAAAATTGTCAACAGGAATGTACATTGTTCAAGTAGAAACTGCTGCTGGCAAATTGAACAAAAAAATCGTTTTAGAATAATTAATCCCATTTTAAAAAAGAAGACATCATGAAAAATCAAGATAAAAACTCAGAAGAAATCACAAGAAAAGAAGCTATCAAAAAAATAGGAACTTACGGTAAATATGCTGCATTAACAGCTTTAGGTACCTATTTGATTTTAAATCCTAAAAAAGCGCAGGCTCAAAGTCCTGCTGAACCAGGACAAGGATTTTAATTAAAAAGCTATTTAAATAAAAAATAATTTAAAGTGTTTATTAAAAAAGCGGAATTTCAAAAATTTGAGATTCCGCTTTTTCGATAATTAATCTTTCGTGATTGTAATAATTTACCCTAATTGAAAAAGGTTAAAAAATTCTATTAAAAATCTTTTTTGAACTTGAAAAAAGAACTTCAGTATAAATTAAAAAATACAGACTTATATAAGTCTGTATTTTAATTCTATTAATGGAAAATACCCCAATATTTTGATGATTTCAGTGAATACCTTTTCAATAATAAAACAAATAATCAGTAAAACAAAAAAAGACAAACTTTAATTAAGTTTGTCTTTTAGCCTAGTAGCGGGAACTGGACTCGAACCAGTGACCTTTGGGTTATGAGCCCAACGAGCTACCTACTGCTCTATCCCGCGATCTGGATTGCAAAGATACAACACATCACAACTAAACTCCAAACTTTATTTGTAATTTTTTAGTGTAAAAATTTTATTGTGTTTGATGCTTGAAAAACAAACGCGAAATAGGAATCAATAAAAAGCCCGCAATAACAAAGACAAAAAATGCTTTTTGCAAACCAAAAGCATGCGCTAAATACCCAATTAATGGAGGTCCAACAAACATTCCAACAATTCCATACGTAGAAATGATAGAAATTGCCATTCCTGGCGAATATTTTTTGGATGTCCCTGCCAAAGCAAATGTCATCGGAAAAATAGCAGCCGTTCCAAATCCAACTAGACAAAATCCGAGCAAAGCTGTCCAAAATGTTGGAAATAAAATTGCTGTTAATATGCCAATTTTTATAGTTACAGCACTAAAAACATAGGTTTTTTTTGCGCCAAAATGCAAAATCAATTTATCTGAAAAAAATCTTGAAAGTGCCATACATGCCATAAATGATAAGTATCCTAGCGTAAAAACTTCTTCATTTATAACTTCTTTAAAATAAACACCACTCCAATCAAACATACCTCCTTCACAAATGGCTGCTAAAAAAATGATCAATCCTAAGGTCAAAATAAAAGGATCTGGCTTTCCTAAAATTAATTTATTTCCTGAGGGAGATCTGTCATTTTTCAATGTATAAAAATAGGAAATCACAATGAGTACACTTGTAAAAATTGATATTCCTGTCAAATGATTTCCCATTGAAACATCAAATTTCACCATCAATGTAGAAAAAGCAACACCGACCAAACCACCCAAACTCCACAATCCATGAAATGAGCCTACAATGGGTTTTTGATAACTTTTTTGCAAGACAATGGATTGTGTATTGATAGATATATTTAAAATTCGCATAAAAAACGCAAACATTGAAATTCCTACAAGCAATGACATTATAGAAGTTGCAAATCCAATAAAAATCAAAGAAATATTAAATAACAAAAAAGATATTAATAGTGGTTTTCTACTATCAAATTTTGCCACTAACCATCCTGAAATTGGCACACCAACTAACGAACTTATTGGCATGGCTAAAAGCAAAGAACCCAATTCAGCCTCATTCAATTGAAAAAATGATTTGATTGTCGGAATTCGGGAAGCCCAAGTAGCAAATGTTAATCCTGATAAGAAAAAAAAGCTGCTGAGTGCAATTCTTTGTGTAACTTTTACATCCATAGTGATGGGAACAATTATCGCGTGCAAACTTACAAAAATTGAGGAATCTTACTGATTTTTAATCCATCCTAAATTCAAAAAAAAATCATTGCAATTTATCGTTCATTCGCATTTTAAAACTACCTATCTTTGCAACTATGATGCACAAAGCTGGTTTTGTAAATATTATTGGAAATCCAAATGTTGGAAAATCAACTTTGATGAATGCTTTGGTGGGTGAAAAACTCTCCATAATTACTCCAAAAGCACAAACTACAAGACATCGTATTTTAGGCATTGTCAATCACGAAGAATATCAAATCGTTTTTTCTGATACTCCAGGAATCATAAAACCTGCTTACGAATTGCAAGCATCAATGATGGATTTTGTTAAATCAGCCTTGGATGACGCAGACATTTTGATTTATATGGTTGAAGTGGGTGAAACTGCTCAAAAAAACGAAGCTTTTTTCAATAAAATTATCAATAGTAAAATTCCAGTAATTTTATTATTGAATAAGATTGATAAATCTTCTCAAGATGAAGTTGCTGAAAAAATTGCCTATTGGCGAGAAAAAGTGCCTAATTCATTTGTTTACATCATTTCTGCGTTAGAAAAATTCAATGTAGATACCGTTTTTTACAAAATCATTGAATTATTACCAGAAGGACCTCCTTATTATCCAAAAGACCAATTAACAGATAAACCTGAACGTTTTTTTGTGAATGAAAAAATTCGCGAAAAAATATTGATGCACTACAAAAAAGAAATTCCATATTCAGTAGAAGTTGAAACCGAAAGTTTTATTGAAGAGGAAACAATTGTGAGAATTCGATCTGTAATTATGGTTGAAAGAGACACTCAAAAAGGCATCATTATCGGTCATAAAGGGACTGCAATTAAAAGAGTTGGCGCTGAAGCTCGCAAAGATTTAGAACGCTTTTTCATGAAAAAAGTTTTCATTGAATTGTATGTAAAAGTCAATAAAGATTGGCGAAATGACAAAAATCAATTAAAAAGATTTGGATACGATCAAAGTTGATTGGTTATAATTTGAATCATTACATCGTGTAAATATTTAATTTGCGGTTTGCCAGTGTCTTTACCAATAGTTCCCAAAAAATAGAGCATTATCCAAATAATTGGCAAAACAATTACCATCATTAAAGGAAAAGTAAAAGGTTCTTTTAAAGATATTTTAGAGTAAAGCATTGTTGCCGATATTAAAAACAATCCACCAACTACAAAATGAATGAACATAAAAAACGTCCAAACTTGAGGTTTAGGACCAAATAAACCCTTCATTTCTGTAGTATTATTTTCTTTCGAAATAAATTCCAAATGTAATTGAGGAGACCAAAAATGTTCGTCTTTTTTGGGAACACTCATAAAAATATGCTGATCTACAAGAACACCTCTACAATCCGTTTTTTTGTTTTTAAAAATATCAGAAAAACGTTGAATTACAACATCCGAAGTTTCATCTAAATCAATAGAAAAACGTGGACGTAAAAAAAGTTCTGCATTCCTTTTTTCAATTAAAAGCTTGGTAACATTGTCCATAAAATGGATTCATTTAAGTCAGTTGAAATTTACGATAAATAATCGTATTGTAAATTGTACCTTTGCAAAAAATTATCCGTAAAAAATGAATAGTATTGTTGCCATTGTAGGAAGACCCAATGTAGGAAAATCAACACTTTTTAACAGGTTGGTTCAAAGAAGAGATGCCATCGTCGATTCTGTAAGTGGGGTAACAAGAGACCGTCATTACGGAAAATCTGATTGGAATGGAAAGCAATTTTCAGTAATTGATACAGGTGGTTATGTCATTGGATCTGATGATATTTTTGAAGAAGAAATTCGAAAACAAGTAGCTTTGGCGATTGATGAAGCTGACATCATCATTTTTGTAGTGGATGTTGAAGAGGGCATTACACCTATGGATGCTGAAGTTGCCAAATTGTTACACAAGGTAAAAAAACCCATTTTTACTGTAGTAAATAAGGTGGATAATTCCATGCGCGAAACAGATGCATTGGAATTTTACAACTTAGGTTTGGGCGATTATCATACGATTTCTTCCATGAATGGAAGTGGAACTGGTGATTTATTAGACGCAATTACCGCTAAAATGCCTGAACCAGAAGCCATAAATCCTGATGAAGAAGAATTGCCAAGATTTGCAGTTGTTGGACGACCTAATGCTGGAAAATCATCTTTTATCAATGCTTTGATTGGTGAAGAACGCAATATTGTTACTGACATTGCAGGTACAACTAGAGATGCCATTGACACGAAATACAATCGTTTTGGATTTGATTTCAATTTGGTGGATACTGCTGGAATTAGAAAAAAATCGAAAGTAAAAGACGATTTAGAGTTTTATTCAGTAATGCGTGCAGTTCGTACAATTGAATATGCAGATGTGATTATTTTAATTGTTGATGCAACTCGTGGTTTTGAAGGACAAGATCAAAACATTTTTTGGTTGGCAGAAAAAAACAGAAAAGGGATTGTGATTCTCATTAACAAATGGGATTTAATGGAAAAAGAAACCAATACTTTGCGAGATTTTGAGGCTAAAATAAGAACTCAAATTGCACCATTTACTGATGTGCCAATTATTTTTATTTCAACATTGACAAAGCAACGTATTTTCAAAGCTATTGAAACTGCTGTAGAAGTTTTTCAAAATCGTAAGAATAAAATTCCTACTAGTAAATTCAATGAAACGATGTTAGAATTGGTTAAAACGTTTCCACCTCCTGCAATTAAAGGAAAATATGTAAAAATTAAATATTGTATGCAGTTACCTACACCAACACCTCAGTTTGTGTTTTTCTGTAACTTGCCACAATATGTAAAAGATCCTTACAAACGATTTGTTGAAAACAAATTGCGTGAAATTTACAATTTTTCGGGTGTGCCAATTACCATTTATTTTAGGCAGAAATAATTAATTTATAGAGTATCTGTATCTTAATTCAATTACATCCAAATTCATTGGGAGATTTCCATCTATTAGACTTCTTTCGTATCTGTAATTGATGCCAAATTCTCCGAAATTTTTCCATTTGTACTTTGTTCCAAAGGTCAATCTATACTTTGTAAATTGGTTTTTTTCATCCTTTGAAACACGTCTAAAAATTTCGGCATCAAACTCAGGGTCTAAAGGCCACTTTTTAAAATTATAATCAACACCTGTTCTAAAACGAATGTTGGCATTTGGAATATCTCCTTCAAGTTCTGAAACAGCTACTTCATTTTTATTTTGATAGCGAAATCTGTGATTTATTGAAAGTTTATTGAACTTGTATTTGTACGAAAGATCAAATTGATATCTGAAATGTTTTCGAATGCCTTGTCTATTTCCTTGCGTATCATTTTCATCAATAAAACGAACTGAACCACCTAATTCAAACTTTTTATAAATCTTATACTCTGCCCCAATTTCAGTAAATCTTTCTTCTAAAACTTTGGCATTTTCTTTAAAACGCATGTTGTATTCAAGATTCAGTTTTAGTTTCTTTTTTATGGTATAATCAACTCCAATTGAGTTCCAAGAACCAAAATCTGTTTCATCTTGAGCAAATAACGAACTGTTTATCAGCAAAAAAGCAAAAAATAATTTACTGAAGTTTATAAGTTGTGTTTTCATTTTTTTCTTTTTTCTGGTTGAAGATTATAGTAAATAGTGAGTGTTGCACAATCTTTGACAAAGTCGATATCATCAATTGTTACTTTATTGATTGGAATTCCCGTTCGTTCTTCTAAATCGGCAATAAGAAATTCATAATTTTCAGATTTGATATTTTCTATCTTTTCATAAATTATTTTCTTAGTAATTTCGTGCTTTACATGCCATACTTTTTCAATAAACCCAACTGCCCAAGTAATGGCAACATTTGAAAACAAAATTTCAGTATAACTCAATTTACTGTTCACAACCGCATTCATCAATGAAATTCCAATTACAATAAACAAATAAGTCATTTCTCTGATTGGAATGGATTCTGTTCTGTACCTAATAATTCCAAAAACAGCAAAAAGTCCGATTGCCAAACCAATATTTAAATTGAATTTTTTTAAAGTAAATGAGATAAAAAACAATACAATACTGATCATGAAAAAAGTAAACAAATAGTCTTTTCTTCCTGTTGATCCGTAATAAAACCAACGAATTATGATGGTAATAAAAAACAGATTTAAGAAAAACAACAATGCCATTGAATAAAAATCTTGATCAAATATTGGGAAATTCAATAAGTCCATAATTACAGGGATAATTTATTAATTTTTAATAGTTTAGGTTTGATAAGATTGTTTTTTAAATCTTGATATAAATTGGTTGCGCCCACACAATATTTGCTAATACTATAAGGATTGCATTGAATACTTTTTAATAATTTAACAACTTCGGATGTTCTATCAAATTTAGCTTGTTTTAGTTCTATAACAACTAATTTGCTATATACTTTTTGTTTTGCATCAATTGAAAAACTCAGGTTTAAATCGATTGTAACCCGCTCTTTACTCTCTAAATTTACCAAAGTAATTCTCTTAAAATTGTTCCACAAACTTGGCTGTAAATCTAAATTGTTGTTTGTGATTTTAAAAATAAAATCTTTTGATTTTTGGGATAATTCTGTCTCAAAATCAGCAATTTGCTTTCTAAATTTATCTGTTTCTCCTTTGCCATTTTTCTTTTTAATTTCGATAAAGGTTAGATTAGAGTCCACATATTTTCGTTGCCTAATTTTAGTTCTATTAATTCGTCCATTATGATGATCATGGTAAAATTTAAAATCGGGCGTATCAAGATATAAAGAAGAATAATTCATAATTCTTTTCCCATCAATCTCTAAAACTTTATAGGAGTTTTTAAGAGCTTCTAAAATTTCAGGTAAATAGGAAATATTGATGATGAATTTAGTGTCTTTCCTTTTCAACAAAGCCACTGAATTCATTTCATCTAACGTAATTTTTTTGAATTGTTTTAGATTATTTTTAAGATCTACAATTGATGTTTCAACAATCATATTTTATATTTCTTTCGATTTATCACCCATTATTTTTTTATAATTTTTTTAATGATGGAGGAATTTTCGGAGGAAATTTTTACCAAATACATGCCTCTAGCGTATTGACTTAAATCGATTGTTACATTCGCAGAATCGTATTTTTTGGTAAATAATGATTGGCCAAATAGATTGTAAATAGCAACTTGATTGATTGGTTTTTCAGATACAATTTTAAGGTTATCTGTTGTTGGATTTGGATAAACTGACAAGCGATTTAAAACAAAATCATCTGAAGAAAGTACGGCAGTATCAATACCATTAATAGCGATATTATTTAACATAACTCTTTTTCCTTCATCTGCTGTCATGTTTGTTCCATCAAAACGAATGCGAACTTTAAAATTAGCATTATTATTGGCAAGTGCGACATTTGTAAAGTCGAATTCTTTTAAATCAAAAGCTAAATTTAATGCTGATGATGTTCCAGAAATCCCAGTAGAAACCCAATTTGTTCCATTCCAATATTCAACAATGAGCGTTTGTGCTGCACCATCAGTAGCAACAGCAAAAGACAATTTAATTTCTTTATAATTTACTGTTGAAAAAGCAAGTTCTAAACTGTTTTCTAATCCACTAGATTTAAAAGGTTGCCTTACTTGCAAACCTCTCATTATTATAGGATTGTATTCAATTTCATTGTTAGCAATTGGTTGGTAATTGATTGGCGTTGGTTGGTTGATTCTTTCTAAAGAAGCTTTTCTCCAATTAGGATCTGTGCTCTTGAAAGGATAACCATTCAAAGAAGAATTAAAATTTAAAGCCGCATTTGTGTTGCTTCTAGAGTAGGTTGCATTTACGTTTTGTAAAGGAGTGTCATTAGGTATATTTTCATCAAACAACCAAAAATGCATTAAGTGAGAATAATTTTCAATCGCTTTAAAATTTGCTTGTACTTGAAAATCAGCTATTGGTGTTACTAAAACTTTAGGATTTGTACTATTTAAATCTCCTGACCAATGTGAAAATTCGAATCCTGGAAAAGCAATTGCTTCAATAGAAACAGGAATCGTTTTAAAATAAGTACCATTCCAAGGATATGGATTTTCATCAACTCCTGGTGTAGTTCCTTTGACATCAATCGTATTTATTTTTATATACCCTTCTTTTGTGTCAGAAACATTCAAATCAACCTCAAAAGTTTCAGCAATATTAAATTGATTTTTTATAATATCAATTTGTTCTTGAGGTCTATTAGTTGCCCAATTAAGTAGGTTTTGTTTTTCCTCTGACTTATAAAAATTCTCTCTTGGATAACGATTTACATCTTCAGATAGGTATGGGGCAACTTCATCAAAAGTTTCATTAATAACTCCCGTAAAATAAGAAGTTTTAAATACGGTATTTAATACATCTGCAAACCTAGTAATAAATTGGGCTTTAAATTTTCCATTCGCTAATAGTTTAGCAAAAATAAGATTATTAGGAACTCCATTTAAATCTGCTAAATAGGCCAACCAATCAGTATTTGTAGAGAGTGAAGCTTCAAAATCTTGCACGCTCAATCTCCATCTTCCATCTCCATATTCATCATTTTCTATATTTCTTGCCTTCCAATATTTTCGTTCGTAACTATTGTTAGAGGCAAAAGACATCATGATTACATTCTCAATCATCGAATTCATATCGAGCATTTGAGAGGCTTGATTAAAAATCTGATTATCAGACATATCATTATTAATAATAAAATCTCTCATTGTAATATAAGATTGAAAATCAGCATCTAAACCTTCATCTAATTCACATTGCGATCCATTACAACTAACTTGAACAAAATTATCTTCAGAAACTCCGAAATTTAACTCATAATGAAAACGATCAAAACGATCACGAAAAGCAGTCAATCCCCAAAATTCTCCATTGATAAAATGAACTGCAGGTTCAATACGCGTAACTCCATTAAAAACTGCTTGCAATGCTTTACTAAATGCCACATCATAAGCAATTGGACCTCCAGCACCATCACCTCTTAACAAAATTCTTCTAAAATCTTTATTGTATGGATTTACAGCATCTGGAATATTTTGTTTAAAAAAATTATGCCTGAATTCGTTCTTTGTATCATAATCATTTCTTGCATAAAGTCTCAAATTTTTGATATTTTGAACACGAGAATTATTACCATGAATTCTAAAACCAGCATTTATATTTTGGACACTTGTGAGGGAAGAAGGTTGAAAAAATTCAACATTTACAGGATATTCCCATTCATCACCACTTCTTGAAAAATTACTAATTTCAGGTCTCCAAGATTGATTATTTGATGGGTTTTGTATTCTCCAAGTATCAAAATCTTTTCCAGCAGTGTAAATTCCTTCTTCATAATCAAAAAGTAAATTTTCTTGAATTTGTAAAGAAACTACAGGAATGTTGTATGGGTTTCCTCCATTGAAAACAAAAAATGTTTTAGAAATAGTTTTTGATTGCGCTCCATTCAAATAAGTTTTTGCTCTTATAACAGTAGCTTTTCTAACGGGAGTTGGTGGAATATAGTGCGCAAATTGTGTTGTATTTTTATTTGCCAATTCATCTGGTTGACTTGATCTATCTGAAATCGAAATTGTGTTTGAATACGTATTTGATTTATAAGAATCATTTAAAAAAGCCCCAAAAGGATCTCCTGGTAAAAGAGGATAATCATTTTTAAATTGATACGTTTTCCCTGATAAATTATTAATGTCTGGCTCAGAACCATCTAAAGTGTAAATGATAGTAGCTCCCTGATTTTGGGCGGTTAAAGTCAAATCAAATCCACTTGAATACAATCCAGATTCGTGAGAAAATGAGGGTGGATACAAAGGAGTTGTTGTTCCAGGATTTGCATTTGAAGCTAATGGAGTTGGAGTATTAAAATACAACCAAGAACCTGTGCCATCTGGTTGTCTTCCATAAGAAACATCAACTCCTAAATCAATGGATGGCGAACCACTAACCAAAACACCTGAAAGATTGGTTAAAAAAATATTTTCACCAGTGGCAGAAATTCCAAAATTTGTATGCAAATTGTTGGCAGTTTTTCGATCTTTTCCAGAAGCCCATATCAACAAAAATTGTCCTGGAGAAATACTAACTGATGGAAAAACCCATTTAAAAGGCAACTCTTCATCATCAGACAACCCAAAACCAGTTAAGTTTACAGTTGTTTGCCCGTAATTATAAAGCTCAATCCAATCTTGGTAAGTTCCGTCTTCATCAGCAATTATTTTTCCATTAGAAGACATAAATTCATTGATGGCAATTTTTTCAGAAACTACGTTAGATGCTGTTGAATTACTAGCATTGGGTGTTGGTGTTTCAAAAAAATTCCAATCTCCTGTTCCATCTGGTTTTCTTCCATATGATTTATCAGTGGGAATTGCTACTGCAGGAGATTCATCAATTTTTGTACCTGACAAACTGGTTAAAACAATGGTTTCTCCTCCAGATTTTAGTTTAAAATTTGTGTGAAGTTGACCCGAAACATTTGCGCGATTTTTATCTGATGCCCAAACAATCAAATATTGATTTGGCGCTAAATTTCTTGATGGAAATTTCCATTTATAAGGATTGTCAACTTCATCAGACAAACCATAACCAGCCAAATTGATGGTTGTGGTATCATAATTGTAAATTTCTATCCAATCTTCAAAATCACCATTTTCATCTTTTATGATTTTGGTATTTGAAGACATAATCTCATTTATAGAAATTTGCTGGGAAAAGTATTCTGAAGAACACAAAACGCTAAATAGAAATGAAATAATTAGACTGTAATTTTTAAACATAGCGTTTTATAAAATAAAGGGTATTGACAAAAAAAAGAAATAACCTAAAATTAACTACAAATATAATGAAATCTTAAAAATAATTTATGATGAACTGTTATTCAATGTAATATAAAATTTAAGATTTCATGCATTAGATACAATTTTGCAACCTACTCACTAAATTTTCTCTAGTGCACTAAAGTAAGAATCTATGACATAAAGCGACAAACTGCATATAATTGACTAAATTTGTTACTCATTTTTAAGAATGCTTATGTTCGCGCCAGGAATCCTCTCACAATCTTCTTTGCCTTTGCAACTGCATATTTCGTTTGAAAAAGTATTTCAGGCTTATCAAAAATATGCTGATACTGAATTTGAAAAGCATCCTCTGCACACAATTGCACTAGAGATGAAGAAAGTTGTAAACAAAAACCCTGCTTTGATAGAAGGTTTTACAGATACAACATCCATAGAAAAATTTAAAGAGTCAATCAATATATTGCTAGAGCCTTTGTTTCCTGAGGCATTACTTTTAAATGAAATTAAAGCAGCAAGTATTCCTTTTTCATTTACCACTTTCAAATTTTCATCTCGATTTAAAAATATTGTTGAAAATGCTGGAGAGAATTTTGAACTAACGGTTCGAAATTTTGA
Organism: Polaribacter gangjinensis; assembly: GCF_038024125.1. Taxonomy (NCBI): domain Bacteria; kingdom Pseudomonadati; phylum Bacteroidota; class Flavobacteriia; order Flavobacteriales; family Flavobacteriaceae; genus Polaribacter; species Polaribacter gangjinensis. Next base: position 2,205,819 of record NZ_CP150662.1, on the reverse strand, counting down.
GGATGATGGCATGTATATCATGGCTTGCACCTTTATTTTAGGTGCCGTTTATGGTTATAAAATTGATATGAAAAGGCCATTTTATTTTGACATTCCTGATGAAACCACAGGAACTATGAAATACTATAGAGCTGCATTTAATGCTGATTTTTCTGAAATAATTCCAACCGAAAAAGCCCCAAAACTTACTGAAGAAGATTTTAAAACATTATTAAAAAACTACCACGATATTTCTATCTGGAAAGAAAAATTCCCACCAAATAGTTATATTTTCAAAGGATTTGGACTCATCAATTTGTTTGATGTAACTGCCGAAGAAAGTATTTCATCTATCAAAGCAAATTTACTTTCCGGAAAAGAAGGAATCATTTTCAATCTTCAAAGTAATTTTAGAGATTTTTATGGATTGAAAGATTTGCTTTTAGGATTCTCTATTTTCGACAAAAAGAACGGTAAAATTTGTGAAACTGTAGTTAAAACATCCAACAGTTTATTGCTAAAAAACAAAGAAGAAATAAAATGTGACAGCAATTATTTTTGCAAAGGCATCATGGAAAAAGTGTTTCAAAAGCACGAAACTTTTATCATTTCTGATGTTGAAGCTTATGGCAGCAAAACAAATCACAATTTATTTTATCAAAATATACATCAACTTGGCATTGGAAGCATCATTTTAATTCCGATTCCTGCTACTAAAAAAGGAGATTTAGCATTATTAGAAATTGCAAGTCCAAGAGCTTACGATTTAAATTCAGTAAATATCAATAAGCTAAAAGACATCATTCCTGTTTTTGAAACGGCAGTTAAAAGGATGTCAGAAGAGCGTCAAAATATGCTTGAAGCAACCATTCAAGAAAATTATACAGCCATTCATCCTGCTGTAAAATGGCGTTTTTATGATGCTGCAGAGAAATTTTTTGCTGAATCGCAAATCAGCGAAAATGCCAAATTAGATGAAATTATTTTTGAAGATGTGTATCCTTTATTTGGTCAAAGTGACATTAAAGGTTCATCAGAAGCTAGAAATATCGCTATCAAAAAAGATTTAAGTAAACAACTTCAAGTGGCTATTGAGGTTTTAAAAAATGCGCTTGATTTTGAAAAATTACCTATTTACGAAGAATTGATGTTTCGTGTTTCATCTTATCTAAATGAAGTTGAAAGTGAATTAAAAGCGGGAGATGAAATCAGCATTTTAGAATTTTTAAAGAAAGATATTTATCCAGTTTTTAATCATCTTGAGCTGTTAAATGAACAGCTAACAGCTAAAGTTCAGCAATATAAACAACTATTAAATCCAGATTTAGGTGTCATTTACGATCAAAGAAAAGCCTATGAAGATAGTGTCAATTTGTTAAATAACCGATTGGCAAAATTTTTAGATGCTAAACAAAAAGAAGCGCAACAAATGTATCCTCATTATTTTGAAAGATACAAAACTGATGGCGTTGAATTTAATATGTACATCGGAAAATCCATCAATAAAGATACCTCTTTCAACGAAATTTATCTCTACAACTTACGATTGTGGCAATTGCAAACCATGGTTGAAATGGAAAATATTGCCTTTGAAGAACGTAAAAAGATGACACACGATTTGCAAGTTGCCTCCTTAATTTTGGTGCATAGCAACCCCATGTCCATAAAATTTAGAATGGATGAAAAACAGTTTGATGTTGATGGCGCTTACAATATCCGTTACGAAATCATCAAAAAACGCATTGATAAAGTGAACATCAAAGGCAATCTTGAAAGATTGACAACACCAGGAAAAATTGCAATTGTATATTCGCAAGAAAAAGACGCTTTAGAGTATGTAAAATACATTAACTACTTGCAATCTAAAAAACAATTAGGAAACATCGAGTTTCTTGAATTGGAGGATTTACAAGGTGTTGCTGGATTGAAAGCATTGAGAGTTGAAGTTTTATATCAAAAAGATTTTAATGAAAAAAAGACCATCACTTTTAATGATTTATTGAAAGAAATTGCAAATTAAATTGGTTTTTTTTAGTGTTTTTAGGCTTTTAGGTTACTTTTTTAAAGCACAAAAGCCAATCCAAAAGCAATGACACTTACTATTATTCCAATCATAAAAACGGTGTACGTAGTTCGCAACAATCCGTATTTACGGTTCAAAACCAATCCTAAAAAATACAAATCTTTAGTTAACGAACCATATAAATAGTCTTTATCATGCATCATTTCTGAAATCCCCCATTCAAAATCCTCTAATTTCATTTGATGAAAATTTCCAAAAAACAACAAATTAACTTTTTTGTTGGCTACGTCTTCTTTCGAAAATTTTCCTTGAGTAACATTGGGTCTTGTTGCCAAAATCGATAAAATCATGCTCGCAACTGTAAACAAAATAAAAATTACAGAAGGAACAATTAAAAAACTATTATGAGGATTGTCTAATTTAGGAATCAAAGTTGAAAATGACATTGAAATTATGATAGCATTTACAGATAATAAAATATTGGCTTTCGTATCTGCAATGTCACTCAACGTAATGTGGTTTCGCAAAGCCACTCTAAACATGGTTTCAACCCCACGTTCAGGAACAGCTCCTTTGTTTTTTTTAATTTTGATAACTTCTTGTTTTTGGTTGAATTTTAGAGAACTTTCTTGTAATTCTTGTTGATTTTTAATCAATTTCGCAAAGTTTTTCGATTTGTTTTTTGTCCATTCTTTCAAAGCAAAAGTGCTGTAAAATCGATGTTGTTCAGCAAAAAAAGCAATATTTTGATTTGTCCATTCCAAATCAGAAAGTTTTTTTGATGAAGTAAGTTCCCATTCTTTTCGCAATAAATTGGCAAAATCTTCGTAATTTTTGGAAGCCAAATGCGCACAATCTGCATCTATAATTATTTTTTCAAGTTCATTTTTAGGTTGATGTCCTAATTTGGTTGCTAGTATAATGGCTGAAATTGTTGCCATTTGATCTTCAGAAATGCCTTTCTCTTTTAAAAAATCAGTTGCAATTTTTACACTTTCTTCCTCATGATTTTTGGCTCCTTTTACAAAACCTGTGTCGTGAAACCAAGCAGCAATAATTACGTTTTCGGCTTCATTTTCGCCTAATTGAGATGCTTCAACAAGTTCTTTAACCACAGTTACAATGCGTTGTGTATGTGCCAAATTATGATATACATACATTGCATCTAACTGAGTACCCAAAAGGGTTGTTACATAATTTTCAATTTCAGAAAGCAAGGTGCTCATAATCACAAAAATTTTATAAAAACAAATGTAAGCAAATAAAACGGCTATTGTAAGTGAGGGTTTTGTCGTAAATTTACTCTTTCTTATACAACATCTTAAAATTATTAAAAAACATGCTTACTTGGAAAGACATACTTCATTTTGCCACCAAAGGAAATCCAACTCCTACTAAAAGAGTTGAAAAAACAGATGCTGAATGGCGCGAAATATTAACTCCAGAACAATTTAGAATTGCGAGACAAAAAGGAACTGAAAGGCCTTTTTCTGGAGAATTATGTTCGATTTATGAAGCAGGAAAATATCATTGCATTTGTTGTAATGCACCTCTTTTTGATTCCACAATCAAATTTGATTCTAGTTCAGGATGGCCAAGTTTTACACAACCTATTACCGAAAATGCTATTCAATATCATAAAGATATTTCATTTGGAATGGTGCGTGTTGAAGTGCTTTGTAATTCGTGTGATGCACATTTAGGGCACGTTTTTCCTGATGGACCACCACCAAGTGGACTGCGCTATTGTATCAATTCTGTGTCTATGCAACTTGAAAAATCAGAAAAATAATGAGTAAAAATATTCAAGTAACTACTATTGGTGGAGGATGTTTTTGGTGTACAGAAGCTGTTTTTCAAAAAGTAAAAGGAGTAGAAAAGGTGGTTTCTGGTTATGCTGGTGGAAATGCTCCTGGAAAACCAACGTATCGTGAAATTTGCTCAGGATTGACTGGTCATGCAGAAGTAGTCCAAATTACTTTTGATGCAAATTTGATTTCTTTTGAAGACATTTTAGTGATTTTTTTAACCACACACAATCCAACAACATTAAACAGACAAGGAGCTGATGTAGGCACACAATATCGTTCTGTGATATTTTATCACAATGAATTGCAACAAGAAATTGCGTTGAAAACCATCCAAAAAGTACAAGGATATTATGCAGATAAAATTGTAACAGAACTAAGTCCTTTGCCAATTTTTTATGAAGCTGAAGACTATCATCAAAATTATTATCAAAACAATAAAACTCAAGGTTATTGCGAATATGTAATCACTCCAAAATTGGCGACTTTGCGAAAATTACACGCTGACAAACTCAAATGAAATTAAATATTACAGAAACTTTCACCAAAGAATTACCTGCTGATTCAACACTTGAAAATTCAAGACGACAAGTTTTTGAAGCGGCATTTTCGTATGTAAATCCAAAAAAAACAGCTGCTCCAAAATTGATTCATGTTTCTGAAGAAATGCTTGCAACTCTTGGAATTTCAAAAGCAGATTCAACATCAGAATTTTTTAAAAATATATTTACAGGAAATGAAATTTATCCAAACACAAAACCTTTTGCCATGTGTTATGGAGGGCATCAATTTGGTTCTTGGGCTGGACAATTGGGTGATGGAAGAGCGATTAATTTGTTTGAAATTAAAAATCAAAACAAACAATGGAAATTGCAATTGAAAGGTGCAGGCGAAACTCCTTATTCAAGAAATGCTGATGGTTTGGCTGTTTTGCGTTCATCAATCAGAGAATATTTGTGCAGTGAAGCCATGTTTCATCTCGGAATTCCAACTACAAGAGCATTATCACTAAGCCTTTCTGGAGACAACGTATTGCGTGATATTATGTATGATGGAAATCCTGCGTATGAAAAAGGCGCAATTGTTTGCAGAGTTGCTGAATCATTTTTGCGTTTTGGAAATTACGAAATTTTTGCAGCGAGAAATGATGTAAAAAATCTAAAAATTTTGGTGGATTATACCTTGAGGCATCATTTTCCACATTTAAAAAATTCATCCAAAGAAACCTATATTCAATTTTTTAAAGAAGTTGCTGAACGAACTTTATCAATGATTATTCATTGGCAACTTGTTGGTTTTGTGCATGGTGTTATGAACACAGATAACATGTCGATTTTAGGGTTGACGATTGATTATGGACCTTATGGTTGGTTAGAAGGCTTTGATTTTGGCTGGACACCAAACACTACAGATCGCCAACACAAACGTTATCGTTATGGAAATCAGCCAAATATAGGTTTATGGAATTTATATCAATTGGCAAATGCACTTTTCCCATTGATTGAAGAAGCTGCTCCTTTAGAATCTATTTTAAAAGACTATAAAACCAATTTTGAAAGTCAATCTTTACAAATGATGAAATCAAAATTAGGATTGTTTTCTTCGGATAAAAATGATGCAAAACTCATCCAAAATTTAGAAGATACTTTGCAATTATCAGAAACTGACATGACCATTTTTTTCAGGTTATTAAGTGATTTTACCTCAGAAAAGAATGGTTTTGAAATGATAAAAGAGGCTTTTTATGACATTGAAAACGTTAGCGAAACTATCAAAAGCAAATGGCAAAATTGGTTTGGAATGTATGCAAATCGTTTACAACAAGAATCTTTATCTGCTATTGAACGAAAACTAAAAATGAATGCAGTAAACCCAAAATATGTATTGCGAAATTACATGGCGCAATTGGCAATTGATGCAGCAAATTTAGAGGATTATTCTTTGATTGATGAGCTATTTCAGTTGCTAAAAAAACCCTATGATGAACAACCAAATCATCAAAAATGGTTTGCAAAAAGACCTGATTGGGCTCGTGACAAAGTAGGTTGTTCTATGTTGAGTTGTAGTTCCTAAAAAAATGTATCTTTAAGCAACCAAATTTATCATGATTCACGAACTCAAAGAAATCATTCAGCAAGCCGTTATCAATCAACAAAAAGGATTGAAAAATGTGTTGGCGTCTGTCGTTTTTTTAGAGGGATCTTCTTACAGAAAACCGGGAGTTCGCATGTTAATTGCCGAAGATTTGTCAACTATTGGAGCTGTAAGTGGTGGTTGTGTTGAAAAAGAAATTATTCAGAGATCAAAAAGTGTTTTTTTAGATAATAAAGCAAAAATAATCACGTATGATGGCAGATACAGATTGGGTTGTGAAGGAATATTGTATATTTTAATAGAACCATTTTACATTGAAAATAAGTTTTTACATCGTTTTTCTGAAGCTATAAAAAATCGTGAATCAATAGAAATCAATAGTTTTTTCATCAAAGAAGATGAAGCTTATGGCAATTTTAGTTCTCAAATTATTTTTCCAACCCAAGAAACTTTTTCATTCCAAAAAAACAGTTTGTTTCAAGAGAAAAATGATTGTGAAGTTTTTACTCAAATTTTAAAATCTGCATTCAAACTTTTAATTATTGGTGGTGAGCATGATGCTGTAAAATTGTGCAAAATAGCATCTAATTTAGGTTGGGAAATTGATGTGATTACCTCAGCAAAAGATCCAAAAAGTTTGACCGATTTTCCAGGAGCAAATTCTGTTATTGGCGAAAGCCCTGAAACCATTCAATTTGAAAATCTTGAAGAAAACACAGCCATTGTAATTATGAATCATAGCTATGTGCAAGATTTAAAATATGTTATGCAATTATCTAATTATCAACCAAAATATATCGGGATTTTAGGCGCTCCAAAAAGAGGAGAACGTTTATTTAACGAACTTTTTGAACTAAAACCTGATTTGAATCCCGAATTTTTAGATGCCATTTACACTCCTGCAGGATTGCATTTAGGCGCACAAACTCCCGAAGAAATTGCCGTTTCAATCATTGCTGAAATCATGAGTGTTTTCAATAAAAAAGAACCTTTTTCATTGCGAAATTTGAAAGGAAAAATTCATCAATAATCCATGAAATCGCCATCAAGAAAGAGTTTGCGTAAGCAAACACCAATGAATAAAAATGCGATTGCATATGTGACCGCTTAAAAAAATATTTACACATATGAAAAATATCCCTGTTTTAGTTTTGGCTGCTGGAAAATCTTCCAGAATGCACACTACAAAACAGTTGTTAAAAATTGGCAATCAGTCACTTTTAGAAATTGTTTTAGAAAAAGCTTTAGCAATTTCATCTTCACCCATTTACTGTGTTTTAGGTGCAAATGCGGCAACAATTCAACAAGAAATTGCTACTAAAAATGTTGATTTTATCTTCAATGAAAATTTTAATGAAGGATTAAGTACAAGCATCGTTTTTGGAATTAATTATTTGGAAAAAAATCATCCAAATTTAGAGGGTGTATTTATTTTATTAGCTGATCAACCAGCCATTGAAATTGCCTATTTGAAAAACTTAATTGAATTATTTGCTGAACATAAAAACAAGATTATTGCCTCTAATTATCAGAGAAGAAATGGCGTTCCAGCAATTTTTCCAAAAGAATTTTTCAAAGAATTGAAATTATTAAAAGGCGATTTTGGAGCTAGAGACTTTTTAGAAAAAAATAAAAATGCAACAATTGTTAGTTCTTTAGATGTTTGTTTGATAGATTTAGATACGAAAATCGACTATGAAAATTATAAAAATCTGATAAAATCAGACGCTACAAAATGAAATTATTAAAAATTACATTCTATACATTTCTTTTGTTTTTAATGTACGCATGTGCAACAAAAAAAATACAAGTAACTGTATTTCAAGAAAATAAAATTGAAAAAGACACTTCAAAAATATTGCACTCTTTTTATTTGATTGGTGATGCAGGAAATTCTGAGTTGAATAAAAAAGATCCTGCATTGGCCTATCTAGAAAAAGAAATTGCAAAGGCATCTAAAAACGCAACCTTACTTTTTTTGGGAGACAATGTTTATGAAGTCGGAATTCCGAAGAAAAAAAAGAAGAAAAAATACAAACTTGCCAAACATCGTTTAGAAGTTCAAACAGATATTGCCAAACAATTTCCGGGAAAAACTTATTTTATTCCAGGAAATCATGATTGGTACAGTGGTTTAAATGGCCTAAAAGAACAACAAGAATTGGTTGAAAATGCGTTAGGGAAAAATTCATTTTTACCCAAAAATGGCTGTCCAATTGAAAGAGTTAACATCAATGAAAACATCAGTTTGATCATTGTTGATACACATTGGTATGTTACCAATTGGAACAAACATCCAAAAATTAACGAAGAATGTGACATTAAAACGAGAGCCAAATTTTTAGATGAATTAGAAAGTGAAATCAAAAAATCACAAGGGAAAACAACACTAATTGCGCTACATCATCCAATGTTTACAAATGGACCTCATGGTGGATATTACGATTTTAAAAGTCATTTACAACCTTTTCCATTTCTAGGAACTGTAAAAAATATATTACGAAAAACTACAGGAATTAGCAATGCAGACCAACAAAACACAAAGTATAACGAACTACGAAAACGCATCATTACACTTGCACAAGAAAACGAGAAAGTTCTCTTTGTTTCAGGTCATGAACACAGTTTACAGTACATTGTTAGAGATAATGTTCCTCAAATTGTAAGTGGATCTGGCTCTAAAACTTCTTCTGTAAAACACACAAATGGGAGTGTTTTTTCATACGGAGAAAATGGTTTTGCAAGATTGGATGTGTATGAAGATGGATCCTCAAAAGTGCATTTTTATACAGTGAAAGATGAAAAAATAGTGTTTGAAACCACTGTTTTTGAAGCTGATAAAAAACTGATTTTCAAATCTTTCCAAAACACGAATTTGACTGGAAAAGCTACTTCTGTTTATTCAAATGAAGAAATTATAAAAACCAATTTCCATAAATTTTTATGGGGTGAAAGATATCGTAAATATTTCGGCACCAAAGTTTTAGCTCCTTTAGTTTCTTTAGATACTTTGTATGGGGGACTTACGCCGATTAGAAAAGGTGGAGGTCATCAGTCAAAATCTTTGCGACTAAAAGATGTTAAAGGAAGAGAATATGTAATGCGCGCTTTGCGAAAAAATGCAGTGCAATATTTACAAGCTGTAATTTTTAAAGACCAATATGTTGATGGTCAATTAGATAAAACATTGACAGAAAGTTTACTGATGGATATTTTTACAGGATCTCATCCCTATGCGCCATTTACGATTGATAAATTAGCAGAAGCTATTGACATTTATCACACAAAACCCGTTTTATATTTTGTGCCAAAACAACAAACTTTAGGTGAATTTAATGAAGATTTTGGAGATGAATTGTACATGATTGAAGAGCGCACGGATGAAGGTCATGGAGATAAAAAAAACTTCGGATTTTCAAATGAATTGATAAGCACTGACGATTTACGGACGAATTTAGTAAAAGATAAAAAATATGGTATAGATGAAGAAACCTACATTCGAGCGCGGCTTTTTGATATGTTGATTGGTGATTGGGATAGACATCAAGATCAATGGAGATGGGCTGCATTTGAAGAAGGTAAAAAAGTAATTTACAAACCTGTACCAAGAGATCGTGATCAGGCTTTTTCGGTTTTTGGAGATGGGTTTTTACTAAATTTTTTAACAAATACTTTGCCAGCTATAAAAGGAATGCGTTCATATGATGAAGCATTGAAAAACCCAAAATGGTTTAATTATTCCGCGTATCCATTGGATATGGCGCTAATCAATCAATCCAATAAAAAAGTATGGGATACACAAGTTGCGCGAATTCAAACTCAAATTACAGATGAAGTTATTGATGAAGCTTTTAAAAAATTTCCTAAAGAAGTTCAAGGTGAAACGATTGCTGAAATCAAACAAAAATTACAAGGAAGAAGAAAAAACTTGCAAAAAATATCAGACAACTATTTTAAATATCTCAATGAATTTCAAGTAATTACAGGAACAAATAAGGATGATTGGTTTGAAATTGAACGCTTTTCAAATGGAGAAACCAAAATAACCGTTTACAACATTAAAGACGGAGAAAAAGGCGCAATTATTCATCAAAGAACCTACAATAGCGACATTACCAAAGAAATTTGGTTGTTTGGTTTGGATGATGCTGATCGCTTTACATCAAAAGGTTTTAATGGAAATGGTAATATTAAAATCAAAATTATTGGTGGATTAAGCAATGATTTATACGATTTAAAATCAGAAAAAAATATCAAAGTTTTTGATTATAAATCAACCAAAAACACCTTTATAACTGAGAAAATTAGCAGAAAACTTACAGATGATTACGACATCAATAATTACGATTTTACAAAACTCAAAAATACGGCTAATTTGGTTTCTCCAAGTTTGGGTTTCAATCCTGATGATGGCATCAAAATTGGTGTTAAAAATACTTTTTTAGAAAATGGTTTGGTTCGCAATCCGTTTTCTAAACGTCATATAATTTCTGGTTACTATTATTTTGCTACACAAGGGTATGAATTGAATTATGAGGGTGAATTTGCCAATGTTTTTGGCAATTGGAATTTGGGTGTTTTAGGGAGATTTACAAGTCCGAATTTTGCAAGAAATTTCTTCGGATTTGGCAACAATTCTTCAAATCCTGAGGCAAAAAAAGACGAAGAGAACAATGATTTTAATAGAGTTCGAATTGAACAATTCATAGCAGGGACTTTTTTAAAATGGCGTGGATATTTAGGCGCTGAATTTAAAATTGGAGCACAATTTCAGCGATTTGAAGTAGAAAGAACACCAGGTAGATTTTTAGAAACCCAATTTGCAGCATCAAACAGCATTTTTTCAGATCAAGAATTTGTAAATGTCGAGGCAAGTTATCTTTATTCGCATTCAGATAATAAAGCTTTTACTACTTTAGGAATGGAATTTGAAACTAAAAACGGATTTACAACCAATGTAAATACCCAAAGAAACTTTTTTTACAACAATACTTCATTGTCAATTACACACAAAATAAATCCAAATGGAAGTTTGGTTTTAGCATCAAAAGTAAAAGGACATTTTATTTTTGGTAAAAATTTCGAGTTTTATCAAGCTGCAAATATTGGTGCGAATGAAGGTTTACGTGCTTTTAGAAACGAGCGTTTTAATGGTAAAAATTCGTTTTACCATTCAACAGATATTCGTTGGAATGTGCGCAAATACAAAACAAATTTATTGCCATTAAACATTGGTTTTTATGGAGGTTTTGATTATGGAATGGTTTGGGGTACTCCAAATTTATTAACAGTAATTCCTAATTCCGATTCAAAATTACATACCTCAACAGGTGGAGGTCTTTTTTTCAATGCAGCTGATTTATTTTTGGGAAGTGTAGGATTATTTTATGGAGCTGATGGTTCGCGATTTAACTTTAGTATTGGTTTTGATTTTTAAAAAAGAATAATTCAACTAAAAAAGCGAAGTAAAAACTTCGCTTTTTTAGTTATGAATAAAATACTTTATCTCGTTTTTTTCAAATTGGTATTGTTGTCCAGATTTACATCTGCCATCAAACCACTTTTATCAATCATTACCGATTTTACAGGTTTTTTTACATCTAATGTATAAATTGGATTTGCCCAAGCCCAATCTTTTAAAACTGTGGCTGATGTTGGTTTTGAACCTCTCATCATTTCTATTGGAATGTTGAATTCTTGTTTGCTACCATCTGTATAAACAACTTCAATATCAATTGGCATTGGCATTTGACCAATTCTTTCTAATGTTATTATAGAACCATCTACCGATTTTACGCCATAATCAATAGTGTGAGTTGTTTGTGTCCATTCATTTAAATACCAATCTAAATGTATTCCAGAAACTTTTTCCATGGAACGTTTGATATCATTTGGTGTTGGATGTTTAAAACTGAAATCTGCAAAGTATTTTTTAATTCCATTTGCTACATTTTCAGCTCCAATTACATATTCTAATTGCGACAAAAATATGTTTCCTTTAGAGTAACTCGCAGTTCCATATGCCCAATTTGTTTCATATCTATCAGAATGTGTAGAAAGAGATTCTTCATAACCTCTTGCTACTATTCCTCTATAACCTCTGTAAGAACCTGAATGCGGATTTTCTTTTCCTTCTTTTAAAATCTCGTTCTCTGCTTTGTTTGAAATGTAAGATGTAAAACCTTCATCCATCCAAGGATGTAAACTTTCGTTAGTTGCTAACAAAAACTGAAACCAAGTATGTGCCATTTCGTGAGCTGTTACGCCAAATAAACTTCCAAAGTTACGCTGACCAGTTACTAATGTTGACATGGCATATTCCATTCCTCCATCTCCACCTTGAATTACAGAATATTGTTTGTATGGATATTGCCCAACATTGGTACTAAAATAGGTCATTAATTCAGCTGTTTTTGGTTGCAATTCTTTCCAGTTTTTTAAGAATTTTTCTTCTAAGGTTTTCTTGTAGAAAAAGTGCAAATCAATGCCATTTTCCATTTTATAAGTATCGTGAATATACTCAGGATCTGCAGCCCACATAAAATCGTGTACTCTTGGCGCTTTAAATTTCCAAGTCAATTTATCGCCTTTTGGCAATTTCAAAGCCTTTGATTTGTCTTCATAACCGTGACCGACTTCTTGCGGATTTTGTAAATAGCCTGTGCCACCAATGGTGTAATTTTTATCTATATGAATGGTTACATCAAAATTTCCCCAAACTCCATGAAATTCTCTAGCAATATATGGAGGTGTATGCCATCCTTCAAAATCATATTCTGCCATTTTTGGATACCATTGTGCCATAGACAATGCTACATTTTCTGCACTATTTCTACCTGATCTACGAATTTGAACAGGAACTTGTGCTTCAAAAAGCATATCAAAAGTTACAGTTTCACCAGATTTGATAGGCTTGTTTAACGTAACTTCTAAGATGGTTCCAACAGTTTCATAACTTACAGCAGCGCCATTTTGTTTCAATGAATTTACCTTGATGTAGCCAATTTCATTAGGTTTTAATTTACTAATTCTGTCTCCAACTCTTTGATCTGGATCTTTGATCGTTAAAGAACGAATATCCATTTGCGAACCTGGCTGAAATGCATTAAAATACAAATGATAAAAAACTTTGTTTAATTCATCAGGAGAATTATTGGTATAAACTAGCTTCTGAATTCCTTTGTATTGATAGTTATTTACATCCATATCAATATCCATAGTATAATCCGCATGTTGCTGCCAATAATATTGATTTTTCGACTTTTTTTGTTTGTAAGTCGTTTCTTTAGTTTGTGCACAAGCAATCATCACAAGCATTGAAAGTGATATAAAAAGTGTTTTTTTCATGGTTTGATATTAAAATTATATTTAAAAAATTTAAACGCAAAGTTCGCTAAGTAAGCAAAGTTTCTTTGCGCTCTTTGCGTAAACTTTGCGTTTAGACTACTGTTTTTTTCTTGATAAATAATCAGCCAATTGCAACGCGTTATACGCATTTACCAAACGCCCTGAAACTGATAAATCTGCAAAAGGAACCAAATCTCCTGCTGGATTTTCTTCAGTTTGAGAACCTGGTTTGATGACTTTAAAATCAATTTTTACACCTGAATTCATCAAAATATATTTTACTTCTTTTGCAGTCAAATTTGGATAATACGATCGAATTAAAGCTGCAACTCCTGATGTTGATGGTGCTGCCATAGAAGTACCACTTAAAGGTTCGTATTCGTTTTTTGGAACTGTTGAATAAATATCAACTCCAGGTGCAAAAACATCTACATTTATTTTACCGTAATTGGAAAAATCAGCAACCAATTCTTCATTGTAAAACAAACTACTTGCGCCAATCGTAATCACGTTATCTGCAAACTCGGTTTTTAAATCTTTAGAATCATTTGGATATGTTTCACGAATATCAATATCTTTTCCATCATTGCCAGCTGCATTCACAATCAACACATCGTTTTTTGCAGCATAGGTAATGGCATCAAAAACCCATTCTTTATTAGGTGAAAAACGTTTTCCAAAACTTGTATTGATGATTTTTGCACCATTATCAACTGCATATCTGATACCTAAAGCAACATCTTTGTCATGTTCATCTCCATCAGGAACAACTCGTACTGTCATAATTTTTACAGTATTCGCAACTCCTTTTGCACCTTTATTATTATCTCTTGATGCAGCAACAATCCCGGCAACATGTGTTCCGTGATTTTCCAAGTCTTTATCACCAATTACATTGTTATTCCCGTAAAACTTATCATTGATATCATATAAATTATCTCCTAAATTAGCACGATCATTAAGATCTAAATCATAGCCTTTCATGGCTTTTACTAATTCCGTTTTATACTCTTTAACATCATTTAAATATTTTATCAAATCGTCTTCTGTAGCGCCATTTTCTAAAATCTTTTTTAGAGTTTCTATTTGTGTAATCATTAGCAAACTCGTTGGTTTTAAACTATCTAAATCACTAACTCTCAGTTTTTCCTTACCTGCAAATTTTCTAACATCTTCAAAAACAGCTTTCAAACGTTCTAAATTATTTTGTGTTTGTTCCATATCTTGAATTTCAAATTCTTTTTGACTGATGGTTAAACGATATTCTTCTTCTAATTTTTGATAGGCTTCAAAAGCAGCTTTGTCATTTTCAGAGATGTCTTCAGCTTTTTTATCGCCAAATTTCTCACGGCCTTTTTTTACCAATCGTGTAATTTCTAATTGATCAGCATTGATGATTTTCCCTGCAGCATTTCCTAAAAAATTCCAACCATGAATGTCATCTATATAACCATTTTTATCATCATCTAAGTTATTTCCTTTGATTTCTTTAGGGTTTGTCCACAATACATCTTTTAAATCTTCGTGTTCTATATCTACTCCAGAATCTGCAATTGCTACAATAACAGGTGTTGCTTTTTTGCCTTCTAAAAATTGATAAGCTTTTGCCAAACTCATACCTGCAACGGAATCTTTCATTAAATCTGCATGCGACCAAAACTTTTCTTCTTCTTCTGTTAACGCTTGTTTTTTAGGAGTGATGCTAACAGGAGCATCAAAATTTGGTAAGGTCAAAACTTTTTGAGTTGATGAACAACTAGCTAAAAAAAGCGCAACAAAGGCACTTAAAAAAAGTGATTTTAGGATTCTCATTTCTGTAAAATTCTTAATTAAATATTTCTGAAAATTGGTGAGTTGTATTTAGTCTGATGCCTTTTTCTGTGTGATTTACAGTACATAATTCATTGTAAGCATCATGTTCTAAAAACAGGTAAAATTGATGGTCAGCAGCCTGTTTTAAAAAAGCCGCTTTTTCTTTGATAGTCAATAAAGGTCTTGTGTCATAACCCATTACATAGGGTAATGGAATATGGCCAACTGTGGGTAACAAATCTGCCATAAAAACGATGGTTTTTCCTTGATATTGAATGATTGGCAACATTTGCTTTTCTGTATGTCCGTCAACAAAAAGTACATCAAAACCCATTTGATCTTTCGCATTTCTATGGATAAAATTCAATTGTCCATTTTCTTGAATTGGTAAAATATTTTCTGATAAAAATGACGCCTTTTCACGAGCATTTGGTTCTGTTGCCCATTTCCAATGTTTGTCATTAGACCATACTTTGGCATTTTTAAATGCAGGAATTAATAACCCATTGTTGTCTTTTTCTATGACACCTCCACAATGATCAAAATGCAAATGTGTTAAAAAAACATCGGTAATATCATCTTTGTGAAATCCTAATTTTTTCAAAGAAGCATCTAAAGAAAAATCTCCATAAAGAGCATAATAACTAAAAAACTTTTCTGATTGTTTATTTCCTAAACCAGTATCAATCAAAATTAATCGATTTCCGTCTTCAATTAACAAGCAACGCATGCTCATTTCAATCAAATTATTGGCATCAGCAGGATTGGTTTTTTGCCAAATAGATTTTGGAACAACGCCAAACATGGCTCCTCCATCTAATTTAAAATTTCCTGTTTCAATAGGATATATTTTCATTTTAAAATAGGTTCTTCACGAAATAGGTTATAAAAATAATCATTTCAAAATGGTTGCAAATCTTTTTTACCTTTTTTATGATTTTGTAAACACAAAAAATTCTTTTTCAATAAAATAAATTCACTATTTAATGATGATTGTTTGCCGAATTTCTGAACCAAAATTGTCAGTTACAGAAATCGTATGTAATCCAACTTTTGGTACAATTGCCATTTGATGCAACTCGTTAGTTGTACCTAAAAAAGTACTATTCAAATACCAAAACAGTGTAGCATTTTTGTTAGAATGTGCCACTTTTAAAATCAATTCGTTGGTTTTTCCTTCAAAATCTTTGGGTAAAAAAATGGTGGTTTTTTCTGATGGATATAAAAATTTCATAGCGTTATTTTCATCAGAAATGCAATCTTTCCGAAAATCTGGCAAAGATTTGTAGAACGGATTTTTTTCTTTGTAATAATAAGCCATCAAAGGTGGCAACACAAACCACGATTTTTGTTTGATATTCGCAAAAGATTCACACGAAGTATTTACTTGATATTGTTCAGAAACGTCCAAATTTACCAGCACATGAAATGGACAAGGTGCTGTTTTTAAACCACTATTTTGAATGAAAATTGACTTTTTTTCTTCACAAATTTGGGTTGCTCTAAAACCACTTTTGGTGCAAATTTCCACTTCTGTCATTTCATCAAAAGGTTTTTCAAACCAAGCTGAATTTGGGAGTTTATCAAAAACGTCAAATAAAATGGGTGCTGCAGTTTGTACGCCAACCAAACCAGGCCTTCCTTCACCATCAGCATTGCCAACCCAAACTCCTACTACAAAATCTTTGGTTGCGCCAATTGCCCAAGCATCTCTAAAGCCAAAACTGGTGCCTGTTTTCCATGCAATTTGTTTGGAGGAATCAAAAAAATCCCAATTTTCTTCAGCATCAGGTCTGTTTACTTCTTTCAAACTTTCGAAAGTGAGATAGCAAGAAGCTGCATCAAAAATGGTTTTTTGGGAAGTTTTTGTCCCGAAATCTACTTTTTTTTCAGCATAAAAAGTGGGTTCGCAAAACTCATTTGTAAAATATCGACTCGAATTTTCTGAATAATGATTTATGGTTGAAGCCATGGAAGCATAGGTTTTTGACAAATCCCATAAGTTGCTTTCTGCACCTCCTAAAGCCAATGTCAATCCATAATGATTCGCACTTTTTTTGATGTCTTTTAACTGTAATTGCTGTAAATAATGATGAAATTTTTCCAAACCAAATTGCTGCAACATGCTTACTGTTGGTACATTTAAAGACTTTGACAACGCTAATTTTGCAGAGACTGCGCCTGCATAGGTTTTATCGAAATTTTCAGGATGATAACTACCAAAATTGGTTGGAACATCAGCAACTAAGGCATTTGGTAATAATTCGCCATTATCTAACATGGCTGCGTATAAAAATGGTTTTAAAATGCTCCCTGTACTTCTAGGTTTGTCAATAACATCAACATCTTTTTGGTTTTTTTTGGATGTTGGAGAATTGCCAACATACGCCAATACCTTTCGTGTTTTTACATTTAAAACCAAAACTGCCAAGTTGTGAATGCCATTTTTAGAAAGTTGATTGTAATGCTGTTGCACAATATCATTGGCTTGTTGTTGTAGATTTTTATCAATGGTTGTTTGAACGAATTGTCCTTTTTTTTGTTGATTTACCTTTTGTAATAAATGAGGTGCAATTTGTGGCAAAGGATATGGTTTGTCAGGAATTTTCTCTAAAATTGACAATTGATACGTGAGCGAATCAATCTTTTTTTCAAGTAATAATTTTTTCAATAATCGATTTCTTTTTCGCAATAATTGTTGCTTATTTTTTCCAGGATATATCAAATTGGGTGCGTTTGGCAAAACTGCTAACGTGGCTGCTTCTGCCCAAGAAAGTTCTGTTGCTTTTCTATTAAAATAGCGCCAAGAAGCCGCATTTAGTCCAACAACATTTCCACCAAAAGGTGCATTTGATGTCCAAAAAGCCAAAATTTCGTCCTTAGAATGCCTGATTTCCAAACGTGTTGCTAAAATGATTTCAATGATTTTTTCAAAATACGTTCTGGATTGATTATTTCTACTCAAACGAATTACTTGTTGCGTAATGGTGCTTCCTCCTCTTTGAACTTTACCCGCTTCAATATTTTGAGAAACTGCTTTGAAAATAGAAATTGGATTGAAGCCAGGATGTTTGTAAAAATAAGCATCTTCAAATTGAACTACACAGGTTTTAAATTTTTCAGGAACTTTATTTTCATGCGGAAAACGCCATTGACCATCATCTGCAATCAATGCCCCTAACAACTCGTTTTTTTCGCTTACAATTACAGTTGATGTTGGTTTTGTAAACAACTTTTTGGGCAAACAAAACACATATAACAAGACTAAAATTGAAATAAAAATTGATTTTAAAACAAAGGGTTTAGCATATTTCTGAAACCCTTTGCCTTTATAAATTATTCCACCACTTTTATCCAACTTCCTTTGGTTTTTACAAAATAATCATTGTCGTACATTGCTTCAACTTGAATTCCTGGTAAATAATAATTGCCTAAATATGCAGCATTTAACAAAACAGTAAAGGTTTTTGTTTCTGGTTTTGCGGCTTGTTTTTTCAAATCGATATAAAAATGAACACGATCATCTTTTACATCTGTATAGCGTGCTTCACTTTTGATGTTAGTTCCAAAATCAGTAAAACGTGTATTTACAATTTCCCATCCTGATGGAAAAATTTGAGTGATGGCAATATCATTTACAGTTGTGTTTTTTGGGTTATTTACTGTAATTGTTGCCACAAAATCTTGTCCTTGTTTCAACTGATTAACTGCAATTGGAGCGCCTTTCAAATCTTTGTATTTTAATGAAACACTCAAACCTCTACTTTCAGAAATTTCATTTCCAAGAGCTGGTTTTCCAAAATTCAGAATTCTTACATACACCAAATTATTTTCGTTATTTTTAATTCGGATGGAATTTTTTCCATTCTTAACCACTAAATTTCGTTGAATTAACGAAGATTTTGTGTCGATTTTCTCGGATTTTTCGCCATTTGTAAGGGTAATTTTAAGCGATTTTCCTCCGTTTTTTTCTACCATTTTTCCAATTGCTAACAAACTAAAAGCAGTGGTTTGTGTACTCATCCATTGATTGCTAGACAGATCTTTTGCAATGGAAGTTGCCAATTCTTTAGTGTTTTTATTATTTGTCAATAACATTGTTTCTAGAGCCATTGCAGCATTTCTGGTATTGGAGCCATAATTGTAATAATCACTTTCAGAAAAATCGAATTTGGCGTTTTTCAAAATAGCATCACTTGCTTCTTTTTGTCCAACCAACACATAAGCAGCTGCCAAACGCCATTTTGCATCATTAGACAATGCTGTAAATTCGCGCAAACGATTCATGGCAGATAAATCAGGATTGTTTGCCAAAGCCAATGTATATAATCTATAAGCTTGTTCTAAATCACCCAAATATGTATTGTAACTTGGTCTCCAATTTCGGGCAACTTGTTTTTGATAGGCAATAAAATTCGTCTTAAATGTTAATGGCAACACAAATCCTTTTTTCTCAGCTTCTAACATAAAATGACCTGCATACGAAGTTCCCCAATCACTAATTTCATCTTCTCCTAACCAATAACTCAAGCCACCATTTGGTTTTTGAAAATTGCCAATTTTTCGAATTCCTTGCGTGATATTCTCCTGAATTTCTTGTTTTTTAGCTGATGAAATATCAAAAATGGAAGGCATATACAACTGTGGAAAAACACTTGAGGTAGTTTGCTCCAAACATCCATGAGGATATTGAATCAAATATGCCAATCTTGACGTAAAATTAATTGCAGGAATTGTAGACAATTCAAGCATTGCAGCATTAGAGTCTTGAACTCCAAATGTTTCAAAATCAATAATTTTCTCAGAATTTGGTTGCAACTCTGTTTCTATTAATTTTGAGGCAATTGGATTTGGATTTACAACTTCTAAAGTCACTTTGTATGAAGAAGTTTGACCATTTGCAGTTCCTAAAATTTCAACAGTTTGAATTCCTGTTAAAGGTAAAACATCCAAATCAACAAAACACATTTTTTCATCCGATTTTGAAAAACTGATGGTTTGTGAATTGTTTCCATTTACTTTCAATCCTTTGCTAGTATTGACTTTGATAGTTACATTTTTAATTTTATCATCCATAGTAAAAATACTGATGGGCAAACGAACTTTTTCTTTAGGCGATAATTTTCTTGGCAATGTTGCTAAAATCATCAAAGGTTTTTTTACAGGAACTGTTTTTTCTGCACTTCCATAAGCTTCTTCTTTTACATTTCCTGCAACAACCATAGCTCTAATTGAACCAATATAATTTGGCAATTTGATTTTATGTGATTTTTTTGCCCCTTTTTCTAAATAAAAAGGCCCTAAATATTTGACAACAGGTTCAAATCTATTGACTTTTGGATTTTTTCCTTTTTCTAAATTTCCATCTCCACCAATTGCAAAAACTTGATCAACACTTCCTGAATACGCGCCAATCACATCATCAAAAATATCCCAAGTTTTGATTCCCAAAGCTTCTCTTGCAAAGAAATTTTCGAAGGCATTTGGCGTTTTAAAACGTGTTAAATCCAACAATCCATCTTCAACAATGGCAACAGAATAGGTCATTGCTTTGTTGTTTTTTTCGGAAACTGTGAGTGAAAATTCCTTTTCTGGCTGCAATTCATTTGGCATCGAAATTTGAGGTTCTAATTTGGTGGATGTATCTTCTACCAACAACGGAATTGTTCCAAAAAGTCTTATTGGCAAATCGTTTTCCGAAATTTGATGAGGTTGTAATAATGAAATACTTGCATATACATTTGGCGCCATGTTTTTGGTAATTGGAATTTCGACTGTGGTCATTCCTTTTTGCACTGCAACCCATTTTGTTTCTAAAATTTTGGTGCCATTTTCAATACTTATCAACGCATTTCCTGATGAGCCAGAAGGAAAGGTAATTTTTGCAGTTTCGCCAACAGTATATTTTTCTTTGTCAGATGAAAAAATCAACATTTTTGCAGCTTCTTTGTCTCCTGAAGTAGCATTTTCCCACCAATTTTTGTAAAAGTAAACTACTTCTCCTGTGGCATGTCCACTTTTTTTATCAATAACTCTCACTAAAAAACGGCCTCTTTCAGCTTCAGGAATGTTCAATTTAAAAGTGCCTTCACCTTTTGCGTTTGTTTTGATATTTAACGTTTTATATGGTTTGTGATAACTGCTTGCAGTGTATTTTGATAAATTATCATAACTAGCACTCCACCACCAACGCCAAGCAATTTGATAAATCACAACTTCAACATCAGTATTTTGAATTGGAATTCCTTTTTCGTTGACAGAAACTATTGAAAATTGTTGATTTTCATCGGTATTTAAAGCCGTATTTTTATCCTGATTTGGTGTTTTCAATCCCACAAAAGAAGTATAAGGAGCATAGTTTTTGGTGAATGCATCAATGGAAAAATCACCTCCATTTTCAAAAGCTCTTACCAAAAATTGAACTCGCAACATGCCAGGCGCATTTTCTCCAATTTTGATATTTTTATTGATTTTCGAAATGCCATTTTCATTCAAATTTCCATCAAAAAAGGTAATTTCTTCAGTTTCAAAACTTCTAGAAGGGTCAGAAAATAAGTATTTTTGGTAATTTTTAAAACTGAAATTTGCTGCTGAAATTTTTGCAGTAATCGTTATTTTTAAATTTTTTGCAGGTGTTCCATGCAACCATTTTACGTCAACAGTTCCGTTAATTGGTTTTTGACTTGTTAATGTTTCGTCTTCAAAATCAACTTTGATTTTTAAACGATTTGGTTTTACCGTTTCAACTTTTAAATTTTTATAGAATCTGACACCACCAACAGAAACCATGGCTTCGTAATTTCCAGTTTTTGCTTCGGCAGCAGTTTGTACATTGAAAGTGTAAAAATTATTGACGTTTTCTGAAGTTACTTTTTTGTAGATCAATTTTCCTTGTGGATCTGTAATTTCTAATTTTACAGGATGATTTTTGGGCAATGGATTTTCAATATCATTCAATAAAAATGTCAAATACATAGCATCTCCAGGTCTCCAAACACCGCGTTCGCCATATAAATATCCTTTGATTCCTTTTTGAGTTTGTGTTCCTGCAACATCAAAATTACTTACAGACAAAGTATTACCATCTTCTAACTTGATATATCCTTTATTTTTACCTTTTGTAACGACAGCAAAAGCAGCATTTTTTTCACTTGTAATGGTTGCAATTCCATCTAAAGTAGTGTTTTTGGTAGCTATTTCTTGTTGTTGGTAATTGAACAATTGCACTTTTGCATTGCCTTCAGGTTTGGAAGTTACAATATTTGTAATTGCAAAAAAGTACTCATTATTCGTTCCTTTTTTGGCAGTAATTCCAAGATTTGAAGCCAATAAATTTTGAGCAATAAAACGCTCACCACTTTTATAATACGCTTTGTTACAAGGATTATTTCGCTCATTCCAGTCATAATCATAATCGCGATAATCATACAATTGATTGTCCCAATACAATTCTTCATTTTCTTCTTTATCTGAATTATCATCTTCAGTTATCTCTTTAGAAATGGTATTTTCATCGCATTTATACAAACTTTGATGTTGTCCAAAACTAATTTCAATTCTATAAATAGCACCTGGTTCAGTGGCTACCATTTTGGAAATATCAACACTGTAAGCTCTCCAATTTTGACTATAATTTTTGGGGTCAGCAACCAACGTAATGGTTTTTTTTGCCACTCTTCTTCCCACTCTTTTTAGTTGATATTCATCAGTGCTATTGAGGTTATTTTCTTGCAAAAACTGCAATACATTTTTTTCATAAATTTTGATGATTTTTACATCAACAGCTTTCAAATTGATAGCTTCAAAATTATACACCAAATTGCTCGAATTTGGTAAAATTACGCCACTTGAAATCGCTCTGATTTCAGGTTTTTGTTGCTCAAAAGTGATGGTTTCTGAAAAATATTTTTTGATTGAAAAATCATCAGAACTTTTAACTCCCTCAAAAACAGACACTTTGATATTTCCAGAAAATTTTACTTCTGAAAATACTTTTAACTCATTTCCATTGATGATAAAACGAGGATTTTTTTCATTTTCAATAGTAACCAAACCATCAAAATTTTGTTGTTTTTGCAAAGGATCAGAAAAATTGATGGAAATGTATTGTTCATTGGCATCTATTGGTTTAATGCTCAATACTTTAAAACTGTCTTTTCCTGGAATTGCAATGTCATTTTCGCCTTTTGTAATGGCTTCAATTGGTTTTCCATCCCAAGAAACCGAAACAACAGATTGTGTTTCAAAACGCTGAACACTGTCTATTTTAAACTCAAAAAATCGTTCTTTTTGATAGGATTCATTCCACACTATTTTTTTAGATTTCCCTTTTTGTGAGGCTTGAATTAACATTTTTACTTGCTTCAAATCGATAATATCTGCAGATTGTAACATTCCTTCAATGTATTGATAATCTCTAGAATACGACTGAATAGTACCCATTTTGATGCTAAAACTTGGCGTAATTGTTTTGAATTGAAACGTATATGTTTCAAATTTTTTGGGCGTATTTTTATACAATTCACCCAATTTTACAGTAACTGTATATGCTGTATTTGGAGCTAAATTTTCATCAGGAATAAATTCAAAAGCATGATTGTTAAGTACTTTAATTTTACCATTCACAAAAGGTTTTACAGCAATAATTTCGGCTGAAATTTCTTGATTTGGCTCCCAACCTTCTACATCTTTGGCGAGATTCACTGTAATTTTTTCTGCAACAGATACAATTCCTGAGGTTGTAAACTTGATATACTCTTTAAATTTAAAAATATTGTTGGGTTGAATGTTATCTTTTTTACAAGAAAAAATCAGTAAAAAAGTGCTCAAAAGCACAAGGAAATGTCTCGTTTTCATATGTGTGGAATTTGTTTTTTTAAGGTCACATACGTAATCGCCTTATTTTCTTTAGTTATTTGCTTAGGAAAACCTGTTTTTAATGGCGATTTCATAGAAGTTGGTTGTGTAGATTGTCTTTCAAAAATAAGAAATTTGCAACAAGAAAAGTGCCAGAATTGATAAAATTTCTAGGCAATTTTTAGAGTTTTATAAAAAATAAACTTAAATTAATGATTTTTTAAAAAAATATCAAATTGAAATTTCGTAATTTTAAAGTTTATTTGACATTCAACTTTTGTAAATTTTTAAACAATTTATTATGAAAAAATTATACAAACTAACATTAGTTTTTGCTCTTTCTTTAATTTGTTTTCAAATGAATTCACAAGAATACATGATTGGCGCAGATTTATCATTCGCAAAAGAAGCTGAGGACAATGGATATGCTTTTAAAGAAAATAAGAAATCAAAAAAAGTAGTTGAAATTTTTAGAGAGCATGGCTACAATTGGATACGATTACGATTATTTCATAGTCCTACTGAACTTCCAAACAACCTTACATATACTATCAATTTAGCCAAAGAGGCCAAACAACGAGGATTTAAATTTTTACTAGATTATCATTACTCAGATACTTGGGCTGACCCTGCCAAACAACATGTACCAAAAGCATGGGAAGGAAAGACTCAAAAAGAAATCGAAAATTTAGTTTACGAGTACACCAAAGAAACTTTAGAAGCTTTTAGAAAAGCAAATGTATCTCCAGATATGGTTCAGATTGGCAATGAAATAAGTACTGGCATGCTTTGGCCTTATGGTAAATTACCAGAAAATTGGGACAATTTTGCAGCATTACTAAAAGCAGGAATCAATGGAGTTTATGCAAGTGTTGCTAATAACTCCGTTCCCAAAATTATGATTCATATTGATAAAGGGGGAAACAAAGAATTTACCAAGTATTTTTTTGATAAACTCAATACATATAACATACAATTTGATGTTATTGGTCAGTCTTACTATCCTTGGTGGCATGGCAGCTTGCTAGACCTAAAAGATTGTTTGCATTATACAGCCTTAAGATATGATAAAGATATTGTTTTGGTAGAAACAGCCTATAATTATGCCCAAGCAGAATATAGTAGTAAGCCTGCTCCCTTTCCTGAAACACCTCAAGGCCAAAAAGATTTTTTAGAAGAGGTACATAAAATAATTTTAGGAATTCCAAACAATAAAGGTAAAGGGATTTTTTGGTGGGAACCTGCTGCTCCTAACAAAAGCTTTTCTAACAGAACTTATTTTGATAAAGACGGCAATGTTTTACCTGTAATAACTGTATTTGATAAATATGTAAGATATTAAAAAAAACTTGAAATGTTTCAGAAATTTCAGATAATAAAAGCCATTTTGTTCTGTTTTGTTTTTTATAATAAAACTCTTTTCTCACAATCCATAGAAATTACCTCCTTTAATGAAAACCCACTTGAGGTAAGTCCTTTATTAGGAGCTACTTTAACAATTAACTTCAACTATTCAAGTGAAGTTGGTTCTATTGGAAATCACATTTATATTGGTTTAGAAATCCTAGATGGAAATAATCAATTTGTTAAAACCATCGCAGAAAGCACTTTACAAAATCAACAAACCGGAACAAATATTCAAAATTCAGTTAATTTTTTTATTGGAAGTGTTCACAAATTGTCAACAAATTTGCCAAATGGACATTATTACCAGGTAAAAGCAATTTTATACAAAACAAATTGGATAGCAAATGCTTGGGCTGGCTATTGGAACACGCCTGCATTGATTTTACAAAATACACAAGGATATGAGTTTAGCAAAAATCGCATCAATAATGGTGCTGACATTAGCTGGATGACAGAAATGGAAAACAGTGGTTTTTCATGGAAAGATAACAATGGTAATTCAAAAGAATTGATGCCTTTATTAAAAGAATATGATTTAGATGCTGTAAGATTAAGAGTATGGGTAAATCCTGATGTTTCATCAGCAAATGGTTGGTGTGATATTGATGATTTAGTTGTCAAAGCTGAACTCGCAAAAAACGCTGGTTTAGAGGTTATGATTTCCATTCATTACAGTGATTGGTGGGCAGATCCTGGTCAACAAACAAAACCTGTAGCTTGGATAAATTTCTCAATTTCTCAATTAGAAACAGCGGTTTATAATCATACAACTGATATTTTAAACGCATTGAATACAAAAGGAATTACACCAAAATGGGTTCAAATTGGCAATGAAACAAGTGATGGAATGTTGTGGAATTCAGGAAAAGCATCAACAGGAGGTTTTGGAAATTATGCAAAATTCATAAATGCAGGAACAAATGCTGTAAAAGCATTCAACAATTCTATCAAAACAATTTTACACCTTCCTAATGGAAACTACAATCCTTTATTTCGTTGGAATATTGATGGATTGATAAACAATGGATTGATTTCAAGCAGATTAGATATTATAGGAATGTCTTTATATCCTGAGGAAAACAACTGGGTTTCAATGGTAAATGACACCTATAATAATATGATTGATGTAAAAACGAGATATAATAAAGACGTAATGATGGCAGAAGTTGGTTTTGCAAGCAATAGACCAGATATTTCAAATCAATTCTTAACTTATATTATTGAAAAAACAAAACAAGCAAACGGTTTAGGTGTATTTTATTGGGAACCAATTGCTCATAAAAATTGGAATTCATACTCAAAAGGCGCTTGGGATGAAGATGGAAGTCCTTCAATAGCTATGGATGCTTTTTTAATTAAAGAAACTTTATCAACTACTGATAATTCAATAATAGAAGAGATTTCTTACCAAATTTTTCCAAATCCAACTAATGATATTTTACACGTAAAATCTATTAAAAAAGAATTAAAATCTATTAAAATATTTGATGTCAATGGTCGTTTGATTTTAGAAAAAAATAGCGGTAAGCTAACTGAATTTTTAAAAATAAATCAGTTATCAAAAGGCATGTATATTTTAAAAATTAATAAAGAAAAGTCGATTAAATTCATCATAAATTAAGAAATTACCAATCACTTTTTAAAAATAAAAAAATCGCAACAAATAATTGTTGCGATTTTTTTGAGGTGTCGAGCGGATTCGAACCGCTGTAGATGGTGTTGCAGACCATAGCCTAGCCACTCGGCCACGACACCTTATTTGAATTAAGGAGTGCAAATTTACGCAATTTTACAATTACTGCAAGATTTTTTTATGCTTATCGCTTTTTTGTCAAAACAATGACCACTTCTTCCACATTTCCTCCAATTGGTGGATTTATTTTTGAAACACCCACTGTTGCTTTTTGTATCATTGGGATTTCATCAAAAAAACGATCCAAAATTCTTTGCGCTACTTCTTCTAATAATTTAGATCGAATTGCCATTTCTTCCTTAACAATTAAGTTCAAATGCACATAATCTACTGTATCTTTTAATTCGTCTGTTTTGGCAGATTTTTTTAAATCAGCTTTCACCTTAACATCTACTCTGTATGGAGAACCAATAGCAGCTTCTTCATCCAAACATCCATGAAATGCATACAATTTGATATTTTTAACTTTGATAATTCCCATTTTATTTAGTTTGTTGCATCAACTTTTTCCCACATTTTATCTGAGTTCAATCTAAAAGAACCTATGTGTTCAAAATTACACTGAT
This sequence comes from Polaribacter gangjinensis, assembly GCF_038024125.1. NCBI lineage: Bacteria > Pseudomonadati > Bacteroidota > Flavobacteriia > Flavobacteriales > Flavobacteriaceae > Polaribacter > Polaribacter gangjinensis. The sequence goes on along the minus strand of NZ_CP150662.1, from coordinate 2,178,234 downwards.
TTGGATGAATGATTGATAAAAAATTTTGCTGATTTTTTCCTTTATACAAATGATATTCTTCACCAATATTGGGTTCAAAGCTAAAATTAGCATTGTAAACCAAATCGTTGTAATGAAATTTTTCTAACAATTTTTCATACTGTTTTTTAACCTCATCAAACTCCGATTTTATTTTTTTATTAACTCTTTGTACACCGTCATTTCTCCAAGTTGCTGTATTTAATGGTTTAATTGTAGGTGCACTTGCTGAAGTTCCATATGGTTTTAAAGCAGCATCATATTGCTTCGTTTCTTCATTAAAAACAACTAAATCGGGTTTTTTTGATTCGTTTTTCATACAACGCAAATTTACTATAAAAAAGAGTTTTTGATTTTGTTTATGAAAAATTTAACGCCTTAAAATCATTCATTTTAACCTGTAAAAAAATCAAATACATTGCTAATTGAACTTGTTTTTGTTCGATAAAACTCAGTATATGTGCATCTTTCACAAGTAACACTGGTAAATTTTTCAGTCTGAATATCAAACATTTTTTAAGAAAACACCCCCAGTAGCGCGCATTTGTCCTAATTTATATGTTTTACAAGAACATTTTGGACAGGTATAATTTCGTATTTGATCACTCATGATTTTAAGATTTTAAATTAAAGGTACAATTTACAAATTTGTCAACTATACTCAATGTCAATCAAGTATTTTATGTAATTTTACAACGAAATTTTTTGCATATAAACATGTCTGAAGAGAAAAAATCGCTCAATTTCTTAGAGCAAATTATTGAAGAGGATTTAGCAAACGGAATGCCTAAAGAAAACTTGCGTTTTCGTTTCCCACCAGAACCAAATGGTTATTTACATATTGGCCATACTAAAGCCATTGGCATTAGTTTTGGTTTGGGCATTAAATACAATGCACCTGTAAATTTGCGTTTTGACGACACAAATCCAGCAAAAGAAGAACAAGAATATGTTGATGCAATTAAAAATGATATTTCTTGGCTAGGCTATACTTGGGCAAATGAATGTTATTCATCTGATTATTTTCAAGAAATGTATGATTGGGCAATTTTACTCATCAAAGATGGTAAAGCCTATGTAGATTCTCAAACATCAGAAGAAATGAGAATTCAAAAAGGAACTCCAACTGAGCCAGGAACAAATAGTCCTTATAGAAATCGTTCTGTAGATGAAAATTTATCCTTATTTCAAGGAATGAAAGATGGAAAATTTAAAGAAGGGGAGCATGTTTTACGTGCAAAAATCGATATGAGTTCTCCAAATATGTTAATGCGTGATCCTTTGATGTATCGAATTTTACATAAAGCACATCATAGAACAGGAAATCAATGGTGCATTTATCCTATGTATGATTGGGCTCATGGCGAAAGTGATTATATTGAACAAATTTCACATTCTTTGTGTTCATTAGAATTTAAACCTCACAGAGAATTGTATGATTGGTTTAAAGATAATGTTTATGGTTACAGCAAAGAAACTTATCCTTTAGTGCCAAAACAACGAGAATTTTCGAGATTAAATTTAAGTTACACCATTATGAGTAAACGAAAATTACTAAAATTGGTGGAAGAAAAAATTGTTTCTGGTTGGGATGATCCAAGAATGCCCACCATTTCAGGTTTGCGAAGACGAGGATACACACCTGCATCTATTAGAAGTTTTATTGAAACTGTAGGGGTTTCAAAACGTGAAAATGTGATTGATGTCGCTTTATTAGAATTTAAAATTAGAGAAGATTTAAACAAAACTGCCAATAGAGTAATGGCTGTTTTAGATCCAATCAAACTAGTGATTACCAATTATCCTGAGGGGAAAGAAGAATGGTTGCAAGCTGAAAACAATCAAGAAGATGAAGCTGCTGGTTATAGAGAAGTCCCTTTTTCTAGAGAAATTTTTATCGAAAAAGAAGATTTTAGAGAAGAAGCCAATAAAAAGTTTTTCCGCTTAAAATTAGGTGGAGAAGTTCGATTAAAAAACGCATACATCATTAAAGCAGAAAGTTGTACAAAAGATGAAAACGGAAATATCATTGAAATTCAATGTACTTATGATGAGCTTAGCAAATCTGGCAGTGGCACAGAAGAAAGTTTACGAAAAGTAAAAGGAACTTTACATTGGGTTTCTATGAAGCATGCTGTAAAAGCCGAAGTAAGAGTTTATGATCGATTGTTTTTACACGAAGCTCCTGATGCTCAAAAAGATAAAGATTTTATGGATTATTTAAATCCGAATTCACTTGAAATTGTTAATGCTTTTGTTGAACCGAGCTTGCAAAATGCCAAAATTGGAGAACGCTTCCAGTTTCAACGTTTAGGTTATTTTTGTGTAGATAACGATTCTACAGATAACCAACTAGTATTTAATAAGACAGTTGGTTTGCGAGATTCTTGGGGAGGAAATTAGTTTTTTAGATGGTGATTTTTAGACTTTAGACCTTAGTAATTTGATTACTAATTCAAAATTTTTAACTACTATTATCTTACAAATCGATAGGTAAATTTCAACAAAAAAGTATTTTCTTTTTGAGTACTCAACACTTGATTTCTAAGCGAAGTTGACAAATTCGCATCTGGATTTTCATTTCCAACGACACCTTGTGCCCAAACTAAAAAGATTTCAGAACCAGGAATGTATTCCCACCTTGCAACTAAATTTGAGCGGAATTGCACAAACGAAAAATCAGGTTTATGAAACTGATAATCAATAATGTTATCTCTATTTTCATCAATTGTATAAAAATCATTTCCATTGATATTTATAGCTGAAATTTGATTTTCATCATATAAATTTACACGATCTGTAAAACGATCTGCTGCTGCAATATTTACATAATTGAATTCGGAATAACGTCCTCTCGATATAAATGGTTGCCCGTAAAACTGAATAGACATATTTGGATTGATACTATAGGTAAAACGCAAAGTTGTAGAAAACTCATCGTTTTTAATATTCCCCAAAATGTATCTTTTATCGTTTCCAAAATTTAAAGTGGTAACATATTGAGCTCTATCTTTTGTATTAACCAACTGATTTTCCAGAGAAATGTTCAAAGCGTCAAATGGTTGGTAATTGAATCCAAAGATAAAATTACTCGATTCGAAAACATCCTCATCAGCATTTACGTAACTGAAGTTGAAAAAATAGCTGAATTTTTTACTTCTATCAGAACCAAAAGAACCCCAGAAATACCTATTATCAGCAGTTCTCCATCTTGGACCACCTCGTAAAAATGCGTTTGAATATCCACGAATACTAGTACCAAAACCTAAATTTGATGTAGCATTATTTGCCCAATTGATATTTCCTTCACCTTCAAATCGGATTCTATTTAAATTTTCTTGAAAATCATATTCTGTTACTTGAGATGCAAAAACAGAAGCATTTCTAAAAGTTTTTGTAGGAACTTGCCACAAATATCTAACGTTTCCAAACTGAATTATTTCATCTGTTCTTCTTAAAAAACCAACATCATTCAATTCTAATTCTGGAGATCTCCAAATAAATCCGCCATTGTAACGCCAATTTCCACCTCCAGCTTTTCCGAGCTCTATTCTTCCTCCAGTTCCTGTTAAAGAGGTTTTTGTGGGATCAACAGAAACGTGTGTTGCATCTGTTCTTTGAAATAAACGAGTGATAGAACGTTGCGTATTTTCAATAGCTTCAGGACTACCCAAAACGTGACTCATGATGATATTTCCGTCTAAAAAATAATCACGATTTTTCCAGTTATGTTGAAAATCGATTCCTGCTGTATAGGCTGCTTTGTGAAGTTCGTTAAAATTACCGTTTAAATTTCGATTTGTTGCAGTAAAAATTCCACCAATAAATGAATTTCGTTCGTTAAAATCTTTTTGAACTCTTGATATAAAATAATTGGTTAAAGGCTCTACAATCTCTTTTCTCGTGGTTCCGTTTACTTGTTTTACAGTGGCAAATTCGTTAGCAGTTACACTTTCTAAAACACCAACAGACCATCCGTTTTTAGTTTTTCCTGAGAATTTTGCTGCGCCCAAAATCGTTGAATTTTGGGGAGTATCTGCAAATTCTCCATCTGAAAGATTGGCATTTCTGTGTGGATTTCTTCCAATTCTTCTGCTGTAAAAAAGGTTGTCACTTCCGTTGGCAAATTGAAAATCAAAAATGTTTTTATTTTCAACAAAAAATGGTCTTTGCTCTCTAAAAAAGAGTTGAAAACCATCCAAAGCAATCGCTCCTGGATCAGCTTCAACTTGTCCAAAATCAGGATTAATGGTTACATCCAAAGTTAAATCATTAGTAACTCCAATTTTAGCATCCAAACCTGCATTGATGCCAAAATCGTTGCCATCTCTGTAAGGATTGTTTGCTTCTTTTGGATAAGAATCGTATTGCAATACTGTAAAAGGCTGAATTTCTAATTGTTTTTGAGGAGACAGATCAACCAAACCATGCAACTCACCAGATTCACTTATAAAACCTGCTTGATTATTTGGAATTCTTTGCCAAAGCGAACGCTCGTTCAATCTGAAAATATTTCGAATCATGTTAAAACCCCAAACTTGCTCTTTTGCATCCCCAAAACGCAACTGACTAAAAGGGATTTTCATTTCTGCTGTCCAACCAAATTCATCAACTTTTGCATCTGTAAACCAAACAGGATTCCAACTTTCATCCCAACTTTGTCCATTTTGAGAGGCAATTTCTTCACCTTTTACACCAGCTGCAGTTATGGTAAAAACGAATGCTGTTCTTTTGTCATGATAACTATCAATAATCACATTGACTCTATCCCCAGCAAAACCATCTCTTCTACTTAAACGCTGTTGAATCAATTCAGGTTGCTCATCCAAGGCTTTGATAGCAATGTATAAATATTTGGAATCATACATAATTTTAAATAACGTTTGATACGTTGGTGGCGTTCCTTCATCAGGTTCTCTCTCTGTAAAATCTGTACTCCATTCAACCTCATTCCAAGCCTCATCAGAAACATCACCATCAATAACTGGGGTAATTTTTAATTTTTTTGTGGTGTAAATTCTTTTAACAACTGAAGGATTAATGACTTCTTGTGCTTTTATTGTTGAAATAAAAAAAAAGCATATGAAATAGAAATTTACATAAAATTTCATTGGTGATTTTGATTTTTTGGATGAAGAGAGTAATAAAATTACTCAAAATTATAGCACAAAAGTAATTTTCTCTTTTCTTAACTTTTTGTTAATTATTTTTTACAGCAAAAAACATCAAAAAATTAAAGTAACGTGTTATTTGTCAATCAAATAAAAAGCTGTACATTTGCACTCCTTTTTCAAGGAAAATAAATATTATTAATTGAACAAAAACTAAAAGTGTAATTATGAACACATTAAGTTACAAAACAGTATCAGCAAACAGCGCTACCGTTAATAAGGAGTGGGTTTTGGTTGATGCGGACGGTCAATCGTTGGGTCGTCTTGCTTCTAAAGTAGCAAAGCTAATTAGAGGTAAATATAAGCCAAATTATACTCCTCACGTAGATTGTGGAGACAATGTGGTGGTTATCAACGCAGAAAAAATTAATTTAACAGGTAAAAAGTGGGCTGATAAAACCTACATTCACCACACTGGTTATCCTGGAGGACAAAGATCGTTAACTGCAACAGAAATGTTTGACAAAGATCCATCAAGATTGATTGAAAAAGCAGTAAAAGGGATGTTACCAAAAAACAAATTAGGTGCAGCTTTGTACAGAAACTTGTATGTATATGCAGGAACTGAGCACAAACAAGCAGGTCAAACACCTAGAGCTATTAACCTTAACGATTACAAATAATGGAAACTGTACACAAGATAGGTAGAAGAAAAACAGCTGTAGCGCGTGTTTATCTTTCAGAGGGTGATGGTACAATTACCATCAATAAAAGAGAATTTAAAAATTATTTTACAACAGCTTCTTTACAATATAAAGTACAACAGCCTTTAATGCTTACTGAAAATGTAACTTCTTACAATATCAAAGTAAGTGTTTATGGTGGTGGAGTTACTGGTCAAGCTGAAGCAATTCGCTTGGCAATTACAAGAGCTTTAGTAGCAATTAATGTTGAAAACAAAGCAGTTTTAAAACCAGAAGGCTTATTAACTCGAGATCCAAGAATGGTAGAGCGTAAGAAATTTGGTCAGAAAAAAGCTCGTAAAAGATTCCAGTTCTCTAAACGTTAATTATTTGCTGAGCTTGTTTCAGCATCTTTTTAAGTTTATGAGACTGTTATCAAAAAATAACAGTTTAGTATCTAAATATATAAGACTCGAAAAGACTACTTATATATTGATTTAAAAAAACAGAAAGTAAACACATTTATAAAAATGGCAAAAGTAAACATTCAAGAATTATTAGATAGTGGTGTACATTTTGGACACCTTACTAGAAAATGGAACCCAAACATGGCTCCATACATTTATACAGAAAGAAATGGTGTACACATCATAGATTTGTATAAAACGGCTGCTAAAATAGAAGAAACTTCAGAAGCTTTGAAAAAAATTGCAAACTCTGGACGTAAAGTTTTATTCGTAGCTACTAAAAAACAAGCAAAAGACGTTGTTGCTGAAAAAGCAAAAGCAGTTGGCATGCCTTACATCACTGAAAGATGGCCAGGTGGAATGTTAACTAATTTTGTAACTATCAGAAAAGCTGTTAAAAAAATGGCTTCTATTGATAGAATGAAAACAGACGGATCTTTTGATGCTTTGTCTAAAAGAGAAAAATTACAAATCAACCGTCAAAGAGAAAAATTAGAAAAAAACTTAGGTTCTATTGCTGATATGACTCGTTTGCCAGGTGCAATTTTTGTAGTTGATATCAAAAAAGAACACATCGCAGTTGCAGAAGCTCAAAATTTAAATATTCCAATTTTTGCAATGGTTGATACAAACTCTGACCCTAGATTGGTTGATTTTGTAATTCCATCTAACGACGATGCTTCTAAATCTATTGACAAAGTATTAACATACATCACTGATGCAATTGCAGAAGGTTTATCAGAAAGAAAAGCTGATAAAAATAAAGCAAATGATGATCAAGAAGAAGAAATTGAAGAAGTTGTAACTAGAAAAGTTATTGAAATTTCTGACGAAGACTAAATATAATTTAATTCTAAAAAAAACATAACATGGAAACAGTAAATGTAAGTGCTGCTGATGTTAAAAATTTAAGAGAAGCTACTGGAGCTGGAATGATGGACTGTAAAAAGGCATTAGTAGAAGCTGGTGGTGACTTCGACAAAGCAATTGATATTTTACGTAAAAAAGGTCAAAAAATTGCTGCAAACAGAGCAGATAGAGAATCTACTGAAGGTGTTGCAGTAACTAAAATCAACGATGATAAAACTGTAGGTGTTGCAATCGTATTGGCTTGTGAAACTGATTTTGTTGGAAAAAACGACAAATTCGTAGCATTGGCTGAAGAATTTGCTGCAATCGCAATCAATCATGATAGCAAAGAATCTTTCTTAGCTGCTGATTTTGGCGGAATTACAGTTGCTGATAAATTAGTTGAACAAACTGGAGTTATTGGTGAAAAATTAGACATCACTGCTTTCGAAAAAATTGAAGCTGCTTATGTAGGTGCTTATACACACATTGGAAAAATTGCTGCTTTGGTTGGATTGTCTGCTCCTGTAAAAAATGCTGAAATTTTAGCGAAAGATGTAGCAATGCAAGTTGCTTCTATGGGCGCTAAAACTTTGTCTTACAAAGACTTTGATCCTGCATTCGTTGCTGCTGAAACAGAAGCTAGAATCGCTGTTATCGAAAAAGATAATATCGAATTGGCTAGATTGGGTAAAACATTGAAAAATGTTCCTAAATACATTTCAATGGCCCAATTGACTCCTGAAATTTTAGCTCAAGCTGAAGCTGATGCAAAAGCTGAGTTAGCTGCTGAAGGAAAACCAGAGAAAATTTGGGATAAAATTTTACCAGGTAAATTAGAGCGTTTTATCTCTGACAACACAACGTTAGATTTAGAATTGTGTTTATTAGACCAAGCATTTATTAAAGATGATAAGAAAAATGTTGCTTCATATGTTAAAACTTATGGAGATGTTGAAGTAACAGGATTCAAAAGAGTAACTTTAGGATAATATTTCTATCCATAAATCATAAAAACCTCACTTGTATAAGTGAGGTTTTTTTATTGGAATTTTCTCAACAAATTTAAAAACTCACGATTTTCAATTTCTTTTGCACCTAAGCTCGCCAAATGATCATTATAAACTTGGCAATCTATCAATTGATAGTTCATCTTTGTCACCAGATAAATAAAAGCCAATTTCGAAGCATTAGTAACTTTACTGAACATACTTTCTCCACAGAATATATTGTTCATTTCAATACCATACAAACCGCCTACTAGAATATCATTTTCCCAAACTTCTATGGATTTTGCAACACCTTGTTTATGAAGGGCAATATAAGCTTGCTCCATCTCATCCGTAATCCAAGTTCCTAAGCCATCAACTCTTTTAATATTTTTACAATTGTAAATTACGTCTTCAAACACTTTATTTTCAGTAATTTGAAATTCATTTTTTTGAATAATTTTTCGCATTGATTTAGAAATTTTCAACTCATCTGGAAATAATACCATTCGCTTTTTTGGAAAATACCATACAATTGGATCCCCTTTAGAATACCATGGGAAAATTCCATTTTGATAGGCAAAAATCAATCGCTCAGAAGACAAATCTCCACCAAGCGCAATAATTCCATCTTTATTTGCAAATTCATAAGGAGGAAATTCAATTTTTTCTGTCAACCAAATCATAATATCAAAGGTATAAATTAATAAAATTTAAAAAACAACTCCATTAAATATTACGATAATTTAAAAAAGAGTTAATGTTTTAAAAACTTGTAAATCGAGCTAAAAATGTGAGTACTTTTGTAATCCTTTTTAAAATTGATTTTAATTCGTTTATGAAACCTCAAAAAAAGAAAAAAACAAACTCACACCGTGCAAAATTAATGCATCATTACTTTTCGAGGACAGGTTTTTATCTTTTTGTTTGGACGAGCTTAAAAAAAGCTTTCTTTCCAATATTAGGTGTTGTGATGCTTGTTTTTTTAGTCAATGAATATGTTTTCAACATCAATGAGGGTTTGCAACATATGACCGAAACTTTTTCGAGAATTGGCATTTTAATCTTCTTTTTTATTTCAGAAACGTTTTTGGGATTGATTCCTCCAGAAATTTTTATTGCCTGGACAAAAAAAACAGATGCGCCATTATTCAACCTATTTTTATTATCAACAGTATCTTATTTAGGTGGTTTACTATCTTATTTTTTAGGAAAATTGACACTAAAAATTGATTCTTTACGAGATTATTTAGAAGTAAAAATGGAAAAAAACCTAAAAAATTCCAGAAAATGGGGAGGTATTTTAATTTTGGTTGGAGCCTTATTGCCCTTACCATTTTCTATAGCTTGTATCACAGCAGGAATGATAAAATATCCTTTTAAAAATGTAGCCTTTTTTGGATTATTTCGTTTTGCTCGTTTTGCTATTTATGCTTGGGCAATTTTTCAGGTTGTTCACTAAAAAATTGTATTTTTGACACTATGGGATTATCAAATAACGATATTTTTAAAAAACTAAGAGTAGCACATAAATTGCGAGATTCTGATATTATAGACATTTGCGCTTTGGTCGATTTTAAAGTAACTAAAGGCGAAATTGGTGCTATTTTCAGAAATGAAGATCATCCAAAATATGTGGAATGTGGTGACCAATTTTTGCGTAATTTTTTGAATGGATTGATTATTCATTTACGAGGTCCAATGCCTGAAAAAGAGAAAAAATAAAAATTTTTAGAAATAATTTTACAATAAAAAAAAGAAATCACTATTGATTTCTCTTTTTTATATCTAATAATCTAACTTGTCTAATTAAAAAGGCAAATCATCTGGCTCTTCTTCAGTAAAATTAGTTGCTGCTTGAAATTGATCAACTGGAGGTAAATTTGAAGCATTTGGTGCAGATTGTGACAAACTTTCTATTCTCCAACCTGTAATTGAATTGAAATATTTTGCTTCACCTTGTGGATTGATCCATTCTCTACCACGTAAATTGATAGAAACTTTTACATCTTGACCAACTTTATAATTGTTCAATAAATCCACTTTATCTTGCAAAAATTCAATCATAATCATTTGTGGATATTGCTCATCAGTAGTTACTACCAATTCTCTTTTTCTAAATCCACTTGATCCAAACGTTTGTACTTCTCCAATCAATTTTACTTTTCCAATAACTTCCATGGTATGTTTTAGTTTAATAAAAGTACTTTCCAAGCACTTTCAATGTCATTATTTTTTAAATACTCTTTCGCAAAAATATGTTTTTTTGTGGTTTCTAACCCCATAAACTGAGGATGTTCTTTTCCAAAGTTATCAACAGTTTCTTTTGATGGCAATTCTGAGACATTTCCTAGCATTCCTAAATCATTTCCTGTCAAAATTTGGCTGTTTTTTATTTCTGATGGAATTTGGTCAATTCCAATTCCGAGTGAAGAAAGTGGCTTTGGAATTTCAAAAAAACCATCTTTGGCTCTTGAATAATAATTGCCTCCTGCTCTAGCAACCAAATCAATTTTATGTTGATCTATTTCGCCATTTTCGTCTAAAACATCCTCTGAAATATGCATTTTTACAACTTCACAAATGATTAAATTTCCTGCTCCACCTTCATTGCCTGTAAAAATTACATCTTTCACAACACATTCAAATTGAACTGGAGATTCTGCTACTCTAAATGGTTTTATTTCTTCGGATTTTAGCATGGTAAATCCTGCTTTTACAAACTCATTTACGCCTTTTGGATATTCAGTACTACTCAATGACATTTGTTGCACCATATCATAATTTACCACATTTATAACAACTTCTTTGGTTGCTAAAACATTATCTAAAGTATGTTTTGTAGTATTTCCTCTCACTCTTCTTGCAGGTGAAAAAATCAATGTTGGTGGATTGGAACCAAATACATTGAAAAAACTAAAAGGTGATAAATTCGGATTTCCTTCAACATCAATAGTACTTGCAAAAGCAATAGGTCTTGGCGCAATGGCACCTAATAAATACGAGTGAAATTGTCCTGTAGAAATTTCATTGGGAATAATGGTACGCATGAATATTTTTTTATGCCCTAAAGATACTATCAAATCTTTAAATGAGTTATATTCAAAAAACTTTATATTTGTTTTGATGAATATTTTCAACCAACCACTTTTATTTAAGCGGATTAGCATTGTTGTTTCGTTTGTGATTGTTTCCTTAATTTTATGGAATACCTACACTTTTTTTCAAAAATTCAAACAAGAAGAGCGTATTAAAATGGAGATTTTGGCAGAAGCTCAAAAAGAATTATCAACAGCTGATTTGAATTCGAATATTGCTTTATCAGACAAAATTATTACGACCAATAATAGCATTCCAATGATTTTGGTAGATGATAAAGACGAAATAATTTATGCCAATAATTTAGATTCTATAAAGTCTCTAAATCCTGAGTATTTACAAGAACAATTGGCAATTATGAAAAAAGAAAACAAGCCAATTGAAATTAGTTATGACGGAAAAAATAAGCAATATATTTACTATCGAGATTCCGATTTACTGAAAAAACTAACGTACTATCCTTTAGCATTAATCTTAATTTTGGTGTTGTTTTTATCTGTAATTTATCTTTTTTACAGTTCCAATAAAGCTGCAGAAACCAATAAATTATGGACTGGAATGGCAAAAGAAACAGCACATCAAATTGGTACGCCATTGTCATCTTTATTAGGTTGGATTGCCATTTTAAAAGCCGAAAAAGTGGATGAAACCTATATTGATGAAATTGAAAAAGACGTTCATAGATTGAATACAATTGCGAATCGTTTTTCAAAAATTGGTTCAATTCCCGAATTGAAAAAAAGAGATGTCGTTTTGATCACTAAACAAGCGTTTGATTATTTAAAATTTAGGAGTTCTACTCAAATTTCCTTTTCATTTACTTCATCAGACAAAGAAATTCAAACACTTATCAATGAAGAACTTTTTGGTTGGGTGATTGAAAATATCATCAAAAATGCCATTGATGCCATGCTTGGGAAAGGTGAAGTTTCCTTAAAAATTGAAAGTTCAGAAAAAAAAGTTCGGATTTTAATTTCAGATACTGGAAAAGGAATGCCCAAAAAATTATTCAAACAGATTTTTAAACCCGGTTATACCACTAAAAAAAGAGGTTGGGGTTTAGGTTTATCTCTTTCTAAAAGAATTGTAGAAGATTATCACAAAGGCAAAATTTTTGTACAAAAATCAGAAATTGGAAAAGGAACTACTTTTGAAATTATTTTAGATAAAATTTCCTGAAATTCGTTTCGCTAAATCTTCAAACTCTTCTTTTGATAAACTAATTTTTCGTTGAAATTGCATATCTGCCATTTCATTAATTGGAATCAAATGAACATGAACGTGAGGCACTTCCAAACCAATAACAGTCATTCCAATTCTTTTACATGGAACTGTTTTTTCCAGTGCTTTTGCAACTCTATAAGAGAAATCCATCAAAGAACTGTATTCCTCTTTTGACAAATCAAACAGTTTGTTTTCCCCTTTTTTTGGAACCACCAAAGCATGTCCAACAGCATTTGGATTGATATCTAAAAAAGAAATAAAATCAGTATTTTCAGCAATTTTATAACACGGAATTTCACCATTGATAATTTTTGTAAATATGCTCATGTATTTAGACTGACGTTTGACGAGTGATTTTTAATAAATTTTGAACCTAAAATTTTGAACTCTTGTTACCTTGAAATCTCTAAAATTTCAAATTTCATAATGCCATTTGGTACTTTAATTTCGGCAATTTCTCCTACTTCTTTTCCTAACAATCCTTGACCAATTGGCGATTTTACAGAAAGTTTTCCATTACGAACATCTGTTTCAGAATCTGCAACAAGTGTATATGTAAACTCCATTTTATTGGCAATATTTTTAATTTTCACTTTAGAGTGAATCAATATTTTTGAAGTATCTAATTGACTTTCATCTAAAATGCGTGCATTCGAAATTACGTTTTTCAATTTCGCAATTTTTGTTTCTAAATGTGATTGTTCTTCTTTTGCGGCATGATATTCCGCATTTTCACTCAAATCCCCTTTATCTCTTGCATCTGCAATTTCTTGGGTAACTCTTGGACGCTCTACTTGCTCTAAATGAAGCAATTCATCTTTCAATTTCTTTAATCCTTCTGGCGAATAATAAGATATGTTACTCATAGTTTCTAAAATTTAAAAATCTCATTGCCTTGAAAGGAATGAGATTGTGAAACAAATATACAAAATATTTGTAACTTGGCATCGTTTTGTAACTACAGTCTTTAAAAGATGATTCGAAAACTAACTTTTATATTTGGGTTTTGTTTATTTGTAAATTGCTCAGATACAGCAAATTTGCAAAACTGTATTCGAACTTTACCATTAAATATTTTAAGAGATTTAAACAATCCTGAACTCATTAATGTGCAAACTCCAGGTGGTTTTGCAGAAATTGTAGGAGGAAATAAAGGGATTTTAATTTTTAATAAAAACGGAACTGAGTTTGTTGCTTTTGATAAATTATGTCCTGCAAACGATTGCAATCAACCCATGATTTTTGAAAATCGAATTCTGAAATGTTCTTGTGATAACAGCAGATATAGTGTTGATTTTGGGGGCGCACCTCAAACAAATGGATTTGAATGTCCTGCCATAGAATATCGCGTTGTAAAAAATGGCACCACGCTTCAAATCAGTAGTTTTAACTAGTTTCTTAACAGCAAGATGTTTATTTTTGCGGAAACAAAATAGGTTATCCATTGAAAAATTATTTCTCATCCAACTTTACTTTAGGCGTTTTAGGAGGTGGACAATTGGGAAGAATGTTACTTTCTGAGACTCAAAAATTTGATATTTACACCGCTATTTTAGACAATGATAAAAATGCGCCTTGTAGCGAAATTTGCAATCGATTTGAAGTTGGTAATTTATTGGATTATGAGGCTGTTTACAACTTCGGAAAAACAGTTGATTTGTTAACCATCGAAATTGAAAATGTAAATATTGATGCTTTAGAGCAGCTTGAAAAAGAAGGATTGCCTATTTTTCCAAAGCCGCAAAATCTTAGAATCATTCAAAGTAAAGCACGCCAAAAACATTTTTATATTGATCATCAAATTCCAACAGCACCATTTTCACATTTTGCCTATTTAGAAGAATTGAAACACGCCATTGAAAATTCAGCTCTTCAATTTCCATTTGTTTGGAAAGCTGCACGCTTTGGCTATGATGGAAATGGCGTAAAAATCGTTCGGAATTTTTCTGACCTAGAGAATTTACCTAATGTAGAATGCATCACAGAAAAACTAATTCCTTTTAAAAACGAATTGGCGGTTATTGTTGCCAGAAATTTAAACGGAGAAATGAAAACCTATCCTGTCGTGGAAATGGAATTTCATCCTGAAGCAAACCAGGTAGAATATGTTATTTGTCCTGCAAGAATTGATGAAAAAGTGGCTCAAAAAGCACAAGAAATCGCTTTAAAAGTAGTTCATTCTTTAGATTTTGTAGGCTTATTAGCGGTTGAAATGTTTCAAACTATTGATGATGAAATTTTGGTAAATGAAGTAGCCCCAAGGCCACACAATTCGGGTCACTATTCTATTGAAGCGAGTTATACCAATCAATTTGAACAACATTTGCGCTCCATTTTAAATCTTCCCTTAGGAAATACTGAAAGTAAAGTAGCAGGAATAATGGTGAATTTGGTTGGCGAAGAGGGATTTTCGGGCAATGTTTTTTATGAAAATATTGAAGAAATGTTGCGAATTGACGGAGTAACTCCTCATATTTATGGTAAAAAAGAAACACGTCCTTTTCGTAAAATGGGTCATGTAACTATCGTTAACAAAGACATTGATAAAGCTAGAGAAATTGCGCAAAAGGTGAAAGAAACGATTAGAGTGATTTCGAAATGAATAAAATAATTTCATTTAAATCTGCCCAAAATGAAAATAATTTTGAAGTCTTATTAGATGAAGGAAAACAAACTTTTTGGGCAACAGAACAACAAATTGCTTCTCTATTTAATAGAGACAGAACTGTAATTTCAAAGCATTTAAAAAATATTTTTAAAGAGCAAGAACTTATTCAAGATTCAGTATGTGCAAAATTTGCACATACTGCAAATGATGGAAAAACTTATGAGGTAAGTCATTATAATTTAGATGTTATTATTTCTGTTGGTTATAGAGTAAAATCTAAAATTGCAACAGAATTCAGAATTTGGGCAACAAATATTATAAAAGAACATCTTACAAAAGGATATTCAATCAATGAAAAGCGTTTAGAACAGCTTCAACAAACTATTCAACTTGTAAAAAGAACATCAAAACTTACAAGCGATACTGAAGGTTTACTTGATATTTTAGCTGATTATTCTAACGCTCTTGATATTTTAGATAAATTTGACCATCAAACATTGTCAAAAAATAATGTTAACAATGTTATTTCATATAAAATTGAATACAAAGAAGCAAAAGATGCCATTGAAAAATTAAAAGTAAAATTTGGAGGTTCTGATTTATTTGGAAACGAAAAAGATCAATCATTCAAAAGTTCCATTGCAACTATTGATCAAACTTTTGATGGTAAAGAATTGTATCCAAGTATCGAGGAAAAAGCTGCAAATCTATTGTATTTTGTAGTGAAAAATCACTCTTTTAGTGATGGAAATAAACGAATTGCAGCTTGGTTATTTGTTTGGTATTTAGATAAAAACAACTATCTATATAAAAAAGATCAATCAAAAAGAATAGAAAATAATACTTTAGTTGCATTAACTTTACTAATTGCAGAAAGCAATCCTGCTGAAAAAGAAATGATGATAAACGTAATTATCAACCTAATAAATTAACAAATGATAGGAATAATAATGGGAAGTGATTCTGATCTTCCAGTAATGCAAGAAACCATTGATATTTTAGAAAGTTTTGATATTCAAATTGAAGTAGATATTGTTTCTGCTCACAGAACTCCTGAAAAACTATTTGATTACGCAAAAAATGCACATTTACGTGGCATCAAAGTAATTATTGCTGGTGCAGGAGGTGCTGCTCATTTACCAGGAATGGTGGCAAGTATGAGCCCTTTGCCTGTTATTGGAGTTCCTGTAAAAAGTAGCAATTCTATTGATGGATGGGATTCTGTTTTGTCAATTTTGCAAATGCCTGGAGGTGTTCCTGTAGCAACTGTTGCTTTGAATGGCGCGAAAAATGCGGGAATTTTAGCCGCACAAATTATTGGAGCTTCAGACAAATGTGTCTTGGATAAAGTCATCGCTTACAAAGAAGGATTGAAAATAAAAGTAGAACAAGCCTCAAATAAGGTTCGAAATTCATAGTTCAATATTCAAAATCTTGAACCAAAAACTTTAAACTTTGAACTAAAAACATGAATCCACTTTTACAAGATTTTAATACTGCGCCATTTTCAAAAATAGAATCGCATCATTATCAACCAGCAATTGAAAATGCGATTGAATTGGCAAAAGCCGAAATTGATGCTATTGTCTCAAATTCTGAAAAACCAACTTTTGAAAACACCACAGTTGCTCTTGATTTTGCTGGCGAAAAACTAAACAGAATTACCAGTATTTTTTTCAATTTGAATGCCGCAGAAACCAATGACGAAATTCAAAAAATAGCCCAAAAAGTTTCGCCATTATTGAGTGAATTCAGAAATGATATCACTTTAAATGAAGGATTATTTACCAGAGTAAAAGCGGTTTTTGAATCAAAAGATAGTTTGCAATTATCACCAGAGCAAACCATGTTGTTAGAAAAACAATACAAAGGTTTTGCAAGAAATGGCGCGAATTTATCCGAAGAAAATAAAATCAAATTACGAAAAATAGACGCTGAATTGTCTAAACTCTCATTGCAATTTGGAGAAAATGTGTTGGCAGAAACCAATGCTTTTGAAATGCACATATTAGATGAAAAAGAGTTGGCTGGTTTGCCAGAATCTGCCAAAGAAGCTGCTCAAGAAATCGCAAAAGAAAAAGGCAAAGAAGGGTTCGTTTTTACCCTAGATTTTCCAAGTTATATTCCATTTGTAACCTATGTTGAAAACAGAGAATTGCGTAAAAAAATGGCAATTGCTGCTGGCAAAAAAGGGTTTCAAAACAACGAATTCAACAATGAAAATATCGTTTTAAACATTGTAAAATTACGTCATGAACGCGCCAATTTATTGGGATATAAAAGTCATGCGCATTTTGTGTTGGAAGAACGAATGGCTGAAACTCCTGAAAAAGTAATGGAGTTTTCCAATGAATTGCTTCAAAAAGCAAAACCTGCAGCTTTGCGTGAATTCAATAATTTAGCACAATTTGCTAAAAAATTAGACGGAATTGAGCAACTCGAAAAATGGGATGGTGCCTATTATGCTGAAAAATTGAAAAAAGAATTGTTTGATTTAGATCAAGAACAATTGAAACCTTATTTTCAATTAGAAAATGTGATTGAAGGTGTTTTTACCATCGCAGAGAAATTATACGACTTGCAATTTATAGAGGTTTTCAACATCGACAAATACCATCAAGATGTAAAAACTTACGAGGTTTTTGATACACAAAACAATTTTATTTCCATTTTTTATGCAGATTTTCATCCACGAAAAGGCAAAAGAAATGGCGCTTGGATGACTTCTTACAAATCGCAATTCATTCAAAATCAAATAAATGAGCGTCCACATGTTTCTATTGTGTGCAATTTTACCAAACCAACTGCTACAAAGCCATCTTTATTAACATTCAATGAAGTAACCACGTTGTTTCATGAATTTGGACACGCTTTGCACGGAATGTTAGCCAACACAACCTACACAAGTTTATCTGGAACATCCGTTTCTTGGGATTTTGTAGAATTGCCAAGTCAGATTTTTGAAAACTGGTGTTACGAACCTGAAGCTTTGGCTTTGTTCGCAAAACATTACAAAACTGGCGAAACAATTCCGATGAAATACATCGAAAAAATTAAAGAATCAGCCAGTTTTCATGAAGGCATGCAAACCTTGCGTCAATTGAGTTTTGGTATTTTAGATATGAAATGGCACAGTGAAAATCCATCAGAAATTACATCAATCAAAGATTTTGAATTGGCAGCTTTTAAAGACACAAAATTGTATCCTGATGTTGCTGAAAATTGCATGAGTACATCTTTTTCACATATTTTTCAAGGAGGATATTCAGCAGGATACTACTCATACAAATGGGCAGAAGTGTTAGATGCAGATGCGTTTGAATACTTTTTGGAAAAAGGAATTTTTAATAAAGAAGTGGCAACTAAGTTCAAAGAAAACATCCTTTCCAAAGGAGGAACACAAAAACCCATGGAATTATACAAACGTTTTCGAGGCAAAGAACCAAAACCTGATGCTTTGCTAAAACGTGCTGGGTTACTTAAAAATCATTAACACTAATTAACAAACTTTTTTCTTAAATCGGTTTTTCATTTTCTATTTTTAGACAATGAAAAAACGGTTCTTTTTTATTTTACTTTTAATTCAGTTTTCAGTATTTGCACAAATTACTATTAGTGGAATTGTTGCTGATAAAAATGGCCCTTTAGAGGGAGCAGCTGTATATTTTAATAATACCATGCTTGGCACAACTACTGATGTTCAGGGAAAATTTTCAATAAAAGTTAGAGAAGGTATTTATGATTTGGTGGTATCATATTTAGGTTATAAGAAAATTATCTATTCTTTAAACACTTCAAATTATAAAAAATCCTTAGTTTTTAAATTAGAAGAAGAACAAAATACGTTAGATGAAGTCATCATTTCTAAAACGGTTTACAATGACGAATGGAAATACAATCTAGAAGTTTTCAAGAGAGAATTTATTGGTAGAACTGAAATCGCAGCAGGGTGTAAGATGTTAAATCCTGAAGTTTTGCTCTTTAATTTTGATGCCAAAAACAATGTTTTAACCGCAATCGCAAAAAAACCTTTAGAAATAAAACATGAAAGTTTGGGATATAAAATTATTTATGAATTAGAGGATTTTACAATCAATAAAAATATGGTTTCATATCTTGGATATTCAAGGTATGAAAATTTAAAAGGTTCTAAAAGAAAACAACTTCAATGGACAAAAAATAGATTAACTGCCTATAATGGATCTTACACACATTTTTATCAAACATTATTGAAAAATACAACGTATCAAGAAGGTTTTATTATTCATCAATTTAGAAGAGTTCCAAACCCACAAAGACCAAGTGAAGAAGCCATTAAAAAAGCACGAGAATTTGTTAAACTTTCTAAAAATCCAATTGATTTTTCAAAAAAAATAGAAGACCCAAAAACAACTTTAGACTCATCAATCGTGATTTTAAGAAAGGTGAATTTACCAAAATCAATTGATTATTTATACAAATCTAGTATTCCTTCAGACTCAATTATATCTGTAAAAAACGGTGTTATATCCCTAGATTTTGAAAATAATTTGAGCATTGTTTATACCAAAGAAATTGAAGAAAAAGGTTATATTCTTAGAAATCCCTTTAGTAAAATGAGAGCACCTTTAGCACAAACATCCTCAATAATTCCCATTAAAATTCCAACAATTTTAGATAAAAATGGATTTATGACAAACCCATTAGATGTTTTTTACGAAGGATATTGGTCTTACGAAAAGTTTGGAAATTCTTTGCCAATGGATTATGATCCTTTGGAATAACTCTATTTTCAACTTTAAAAACTCAACCATTCTTTGCCTCAATCCATTTGCTCAAATATTTTGAAGCTTGCAAACTATGATGCTGCAACAAATTTCCTATAAAATTTTGAGCTCTGTGATTTGCTAAATTTTGTCGAATTTTAAAAATATGATTGATAAATGGTTTTGTGAATTTTTGTTTGTCATATATACTATTGATGATATTCACGCCATTTTTTTGAGTTGTTTTCCAAATATTTTTATCTGAATATAACAAAACAGCTTTTTCAACAAATTCAGAAAAATCATCCGCAACAAAACCATTCCAAGGTAAATTTTGATGCATTCCTTCTGCACCAATTGTGGTTGTTACGCTTGGTGTTCCATTCAACATGGCTTCAGAAAGTTTTCCTTTAATGCCTGCCCCAAATCGCAAAGGCGCTAAAACAACTTTCGAATTTTCAACGATTTCTTGAGCATTTTCCGCAAATCCTTTAATAATAAATCCTTCTTTTGGATTGTGTAATTGTTGAATTTGTTGTGTTACAAAAGCACCATAAATATGCATTTCTGCTTTTGGAAGTTGTTTTTTGATATTTCCCCAAATCTCGTTTTTCAGCGTAATTACAGCATCAACATTGGGTTTATGGAAAAAATTTCCGATAAAAACAAAATGTTCTCTTTCTTCAAAAGACTTCCATTTTTCAATTTGACTTTCAGAAATTACATCTAACAAAAATGGTAAATAATACAAAAGTGAAGCATCAATCTTAAAATCATTTATCAGTAATTCCATCTCAAAATTGGAAATGATTAGAGAAATATCACATCGTAAAATGGAGGCAATTTCGCGCTTGGTAATGTCTTGTTTTTTGAGTTCGTCAATTGAAAAATCAAGCTGTTTTTGAACACAAATTTCTCTTGTTTTTCTTAAACAATGCAAGTCTTCTGTATCTAAAATTGTGAGTGCATTTGGGCACTGTTCGCGAATGCGCCATCCAAATTGTTCTTCTGTCAAAAAGCGATCAAAAATTACTATTTCAGGATTCAATTTTCGAACAAAATCATCAAAAGAAGTATCATTCAACTGAACTTCAACTTCTTCAATTCCGAGAGTTTCTAAAGAAAAAATAGGTGCCGATTTTTTTGCTGCACACGCAAAAGTAATGTGAAAATTTTGTTGCAAAAAAACTTCTATCAATTGCAACATTCTACTGCCTGCTGCAGATGCATTGGGTGCTACCCAAACTGTTCCAATGATTAAAATTGATGGTTTTGACAATTATTCTACACTCATTTGTTGCTTGTAATCTGCTTGCACTTTTTTGCCCCAAGAAACAACTGCTTCAATTTGTTCAGGTGTTAATCTTGCATCTGCATGTGTCCAAGTGTAGGAATTTAAAGGCATTTCTCCTTTGGCAACTTCTTCGTGCAATTCATCCATTTTGTGCTCTTTTCTCTTCAAATTATAAGAATTCCAATTCGAAAAATCCAAATGCTTTTTTCCGTCTTTGACGTGATCTGCCAACCAGAAATTAACGGGAGTAATATTGCTATACCAAGGATATCTAGTATTGCTAGAATGACAATCAAAACAGGTATTTTTCAAAATTTCTTGTACCTCTTTTGGAGGATTTGTCTCAGCAATAAAAGCATTTATAGATGTTACATCTCCTTCGTTTTTTTCTGGTCGAAAAAACTGTGCAATTGCAAAAATCACAAGTAATACAATGGCTACTTTTTTGAATATTTTCATGGTAAAAAAATTAAAATCTATGAGATAGTAAAACTACACAATTCTGATAATATTCTCTAAAAAAAGCTGTAATTTTGTAACCCAAAATAATTTTAGCATGAAATACGATATTATTGTTATTGGTTCTGGTCCTGGAGGATATATTGCTGCAGTGAGAGCCTCTCAATTAGGAAAAAAAGTGGCTATCATCGAAAAATATAGCACTCTTGGAGGTACTTGTTTAAACGTTGGTTGCATTCCTTCAAAAGCTTTGTTAGATTCTTCTCATCATTATTATGATGCTGTATATCACTTTGAAGAACATGGAATTTCGGTATCAAAACCATCGTTTGATTTTTCAAAAATGATTGAACGCAAAGCCAATGTTGTAGAAACTACCACAGGTGGAATCAAATATTTGATGGATAAAAATAAGATTGATGTTTTTGAAGGTTTGGGTTCTTTTGAAGATGCAACACATGTAAAAATTACCAAAAATGATGGTTCATCAGAAGTGATTGAAGGCACAAATATCATCATTGCAACTGGTTCAAAACCTGCTAGTTTACCTTTTATAAAGTTAGATAAAGAACGAATTATAACTTCCACAGAAGCTTTAAAACTTTCGGAAGTTCCAAAAAATTTAATCGTAATTGGTGGTGGAGTTATTGGGTTAGAATTAGGTTCTGTGTATGCACGTTTAGGAGCGGATGTTAAAGTCATTGAATACGCACCAAAAATTACACCAACTATGGATGGTGAAATTTCAAAAGAATTACA
This sequence comes from Polaribacter gangjinensis, assembly GCF_038024125.1. NCBI lineage: Bacteria > Pseudomonadati > Bacteroidota > Flavobacteriia > Flavobacteriales > Flavobacteriaceae > Polaribacter > Polaribacter gangjinensis. The sequence continues at coordinate 2,155,929 of NZ_CP150662.1, read as the reverse complement.
AAAAGTTCTGAAAAAACAAGGAATGGACTTTTTTGTAAGTCATGGAGTTAAATCTGTTGAAAGAAATGGCAACGAAATTACTGTAAAAGCAACCAATAAAAAGGGAGAAGAAGTAACATTTACAGGTGATTATTGCTTGGTTTCTGTTGGTAGAAAACCATATACAGAAGGTTTAGGTTTGGAAAAAGTGGGTGTAAAAGTCAATGAAAAAGGACAAATCGAAATTAACAATCATTTGCAAACTAATATTTCGAATATTTATGCAATTGGTGATGTTGTAAAAGGTGCCATGTTGGCTCACAAAGCAGAAGAAGAAGGTGTTGTTGTAGCAGAATTTATTGCAGGCGAAAAACCACATATCGATTACAATTTGATTCCTGGAATTGTTTATACTTGGCCAGAAGTTGGAGCTGTTGGTAAAACTGAAGAAGAATTAATCGCATCAAAAATCGATTATAAAGCTGGTAAATTTTCAATGCGTGCTTTAGGAAGATCTAGAGCAAGTGGCGATGTTGATGGATTTGTAAAAGTATTGGCTGATAAAAAAACAGACGAAATTTTAGGTGTTCATATGGTGGGTGCAAGAGTTGCTGATTTGATTATGGAAGCTGCTGTGGCAATGGAATTTAGAGCTTCTGCTGAAGATTTAGCAAGAATTTGTCATGGTCATCCAACGTATTCAGAGGCTGTAAAAGAAGCAGCAAAAGCGGCTTGGGATGGCAAACCTTTGAATTCATAAAAACAATAAAATATAAACTAAACCTCACAATCCCGGAATTTCGAGACTGTGAGGTTTTTTGCTTACAAAATGCAAAGAACTATTTCGCAATTTTTTATTGATGACGTTGCCAAATTCAAACAACAATTGTTGGTTTGGTCTCAACAATTTGAAACTGTAATTTGGTTAGATTCTAACAACTATCAACAACAATACTCAAGCTTTGATATTGCTTTGGCTGTAGAAGAATTTACAGCTATTAAAACAGATGATCACAATGCTTTTGAAAAATTACAAGAATATCAATCTAACACCAAAGACTATATTTTTGGATATATTTCTTACGATGTAAAAAATGACGTGGAAGAACTTTCTTCCTCAAATTTTGATGGTTTGGAATTCCCAGAATTGTATTTTTTTCAGCCTAAAAAACTGATTTTCATCAATCAAAATTGTGTTGAATTTCAGTATTTAAAAATGGTTGATGATGAAATTGAAAGCGATTTTGAAGAAATCAAACAAGTTTATCATACAAAAATCCAACAATCAAATTCAGATATTAAAATAAAATTACGTGTCCACAAAGAGGAATATCATGAAAAAGTAACTGCAATTTTGCAACACATTCACAGAGGTGATATTTATGAAGCCAATTTTTGTCAGGAGTTTTATGCTGAAAACGCAAGTATAAATCCGTTAAAAGTATATCAAGATTTAAACAGCATTTCTGAACCTCCTTTTGCGGTTTTTTTGAAGTTGAATCATCTATTTTTACTGTCTGCTTCACCTGAAAGATATATCAGAAAAGAAGGTCAAAGAATCATTTCTCAACCTATCAAAGGAACTGCAAAACGTTTGAGAAGTAAAATTGATGATGAAAAAATTGCTTTTGATTTGTCAAGAGACAGTAAGGAACGTTCTGAAAATGTGATGATTGTAGATTTGGTTAGAAACGATTTATCAAAATCAGCCATCAAAGGAAGTGTCAAAGTAGAAGAATTATGTAAGGTTTATGCTTTCAAACAAGTGCATCAAATGATCTCAACTGTTGTTTGTGAAATTGATGAAAAAACAACGCCAATTCAAGTGTTAAAAGACACTTTTCCAATGGGAAGTATGACTGGTGCACCCAAAGTTTCTGCCATGAAAATCATCGAAAAATACGAAACTACCAAACGCGGATTGTATTCTGGTGCAGTTGGTTATTTTACCCCAAATGGAAATTTTGATTTCAATGTGGTCATCAGAAGTATTTTGTATAATGCTGATAAAGAGTACGTTTCTTACTCTGTAGGAAGTGCCATCACAGCAAAATCAATTCCTGAAAAAGAATATGAAGAATGTTTGTTGAAAGCGAAAGCAATGAAACAAGTGTTGCTAAATTCCATCTAGGTTTTTTATATTTACGAAATGATTTATAACAAAGAGGAAAAATTTCAGCATATTTTTGAAAGCTTAAAAGATCAAAAAACAGCGCAAAGTATGTTTAACAAATTTTTGGAAACTTATCCTGAAGATTGGAAACTATTAAAAACTACGTTCTCAAAATTTAAAAGAAGCAAACAATTTGGCAATTCAATTCCACTCTCACAACCAGAACAGGCTTTAAAAAAAGAGTTGCTAATTTGGTTACAACATAAAAAATGATGATACACCAAGAATTTAATTTCAACTATTGCAATACCGAATTTTACGGACAATATTGGCAAGCAAATACCACAAAAGCTGTTGTTGTTTTGGTGCATGGAATGGGAGAACATTCAGGACGTTTTGCTCATGTGGCTCAAAAATTGACAGAAAATGATTTTTCTGTAGTTGCTTTTGATCATTTTGGACATGGAAAAACAGAGGGAAAAAGAGGACATAATCCAAATTTTGATGCAGTTTTGGAAAGCATCCAAAAAACGATTGAAAAAGCTGAAAATTTGTTCCCAGAAAAAACTATTTTTTTATATGGACATTCTATGGGAGGCAATGCTGTTATCAATTTTGTATTGCGAAAAAATCATTCTTTGAAAGGTGCCATTGCTACAAGTCCATTTTTGAAATTGGCTTTTGAACCGCCAAAAATCAAACTTTTTGTTGGTAAAATCTTACAAAAAATCGCGCCTTCCATTACCTTAGGAAATGAATTGAATCCCAATGATATTTCAAGAGATCCAAAAGCAGTTGAAGACTATAAAAATGATGTGTTGGTTCATGATCAAATCAGTCCCAATTTTTCATTAACGTTCATTGAATCCGGAAAATGGGCAATTGAAAATGCGTCAAAATTGTCCATTCCTATGTGGATTGCACATGGAACTGAAGACAAAATTATCGATTATAAAGGCAGTCAAGCATTTGTAAATAATTCAAAAAAAGCAAGCCTCAAATTGTTTGAAGGTGGTTATCATGAATTGCAACATGATTTGTGTAAAGATGAATTGCTACAAGATGTGGTTGATTGGTTGAACTCACAACTCTAAAAAACGTACTTTTGACTTGAAATGCTCCAAAAATTTATACAACATATAAATACAAATTTTCCTTTTTTAAAGGATGTAAAATTATTATTGGCAATTTCTGGAGGATTGGATTCTGTAGTTTTAATGCACTTGTGCAATCAACTAAACTTACAAATTTCTTTGGCGCATTGCAATTTTAAATTACGAAATGAAGAAAGTGATTTGGATGAAGAATTTGTAAAAAAAATAGGTCAAATATCGTCTAATCAGATTTTTACAACTTATTTTGAAACTGAAAAAATTGCAAAAAACAAGCAAATTTCTATTCAAATTGCTGCAAGAGAATTGCGCTATAACTGGTTTCAAGAATTGGTTCTAGAGCATCAATTTGAGTTTGTTTTAACAGCACATCATTTAGACGATTCTTTGGAAACTTTTTTAATTCACCTCACTCGTGGTTCAGGTTTGGATGGTTTTACAGGAATTCCTGCAAAAAGTGGAAATATCATTCGTCCTTTATTGGCTTTTTCAAGAGCTGAAATTTTGGAGTATGCCATTGAAAATCAGTTGGAATGGCGTGAAGATAGTTCAAATGCAACCACAAAATATCTCAGAAATAACATCAGACATCAAGTAATTCCGATTTTGAAAGAAATCAATCCAAGTTTGTTGGATTCATTTGCAAATACAATTCAGAATTTACAAGATGCACAACAAATTATTGATGATAAAATCGAAGAGATTTCTGCAAATAGTAGTTTTGAAAAAGACGGAATGGTATTTTTTGATGTTTCAAAAATCAAACAATTGTCAAAACCGAAAGCATATTTGTATCAATTATTGAAAAAATATCAGTTTACAGAATGGAATAATGTACTTGATTTGCTTACTTCTCAAACTGGAAAACAGGTTTTTTCTAAAACACATGTGTTGTTAAAAGACAGAGATTTTTTGATTTTATCTGAAATTCCCATTAAAAAAAAAGATTCAGCATATGTTGAAATATTAGAAACTCAATCTACAATTTCAACGCCTATTTTTTTAAATTTTGAAGAAAATCCTTCAAAAAAAATTGCTTCAAAAAATAGCATTTCAGTAGCTAAAAATCTGTTAAAGTATCCATTAATCCTAAGAAAATGGCAAAATGGAGACTATTTTTGTCCTTCAGGAATGCAAGGCAAAAAGAAACTGAGCAAGTATTTTAAAGATGAAAAAATTTCGCTCATCGAAAAAGAGAAAATTTGGTTGCTTTGTACTGCTGAAAACGAAATTATTTGGGTCATCAATCATAGACAAGACAGGCGATTTTTAGCAAACTCTGCAAGCGAAAATAGTTTACAAATCATTTACAAATCATGAAGCAATTCTTTATTATACTATCCTTTTTAAGTGTTTTTTTATCAAAAGCACAAACTGCTGATAATCCTATTATACTTTCTACAGAAGTTCAAAAAATCTCTGAAACTGAATATGATATCATTTTCAAAGCCAAGCTTTTTAATGGTTGGTATTTGTATTCTCAATACAATCCTGATGGCGCTTCTTTGCCTTTAGAAATCACGATTCAAGAAGGTGAAACTGGCTATGAATTGGTAGGAAAAGCCAAAGAGGAAACTACTTTTAAAAAATATTCGGATGTTTGGGAAAAAGAGGAAATCGTCTTTAAAGAAAGCGCAAAAATTACGCAAAGAATTCAACTTACAAACAAAAAAATCACTCAGATAAAACTCAATTTTTTTGGACAAGTCTGCGAAACTGCCTGTATCAATATTAATGAAAATTTCACGATTTCATTGATAGGAAATACTATTTCAGAGAGTATTTCAATTGATGAAAAAAGCAAAAAGTTATCTCAAGAATTACAATTAGATTTAAAAAATACGGAGCTTTTAGCGCTTTCAGATTCATCAACTTCCGAAAAATCAACTGGATTAGTGAGTATTTTTTTATTAGGATTTGTAGGTGGATTGTTGGCTTTGTTAACGCCATGTGTATTTCCAATGATTCCTTTAACTGTCTCCTTTTTTACCAAACAATCTAAAAACAAGAAAAAAGGAATTTTAAATGCAACCATTTACGGATTTTTTATTGTTTTGATTTACATACTATTAAGTGCTCCATTTCATTTTTTAGACAATGTAAATCCTGAAATTTTAAACACCATTTCTACCAATATTTGGTTGAATACTTTCTTTTTTGTCATTTTGGTTTTTTTCGCATTTTCTTTCTTCGGATTTTACGAAATCACCTTACCAAGTTCTTGGGGAGACAAAATGGATTCTGCCTCTTCAGTTGGTGGATTTATCGGAATTTTCTTCATGGCATTAACGTTGGCAATTGTGTCATTTTCGTGTACAGGACCCATTTTAGGTTCGTTGTTAGCAGGCTCATTAACTTCTGATGGAGGTGCAACTCAACTAACTGCAGGAATGACCGGTTTTGGATTGGCTTTGGCTTTGCCATTTGCGCTATTTGCGTTGTTTCCTAATTGGTTGAATTCTTTACCAAAATCTGGTGGATGGTTAAACACTACCAAAGTAATTTTGGGATTTATTGAACTTGCTTTTGCATTCAAATTTTTATCAAATGCTGATTTGGTTGGACATTGGAGAATTTTAAAAAGAGAAATTTTTATCGGAATTTGGATCTTGATTTTTATCCTTTTAGCCTTGTATGTTTTTGCAAAAATCAAATTTCCACATGATTCACCAGTTAAGAAATTGTCATTTTCGCGCATTTCTTTTGGAGTTTTATTAATCGCTTTTGTGGTGTATTTATCTCCTGGAGTTCTAAAAAATCCGACTTGGAATTTGAGTTTGTTGAGTGGTTTTCCTCCACCACAATTTTACAGTATTTACGAACAAGAAAGTGATTGTCCTTTAGGATTGGATTGTTACAAAGACTTTGACAAAGGTTTGGCTGCTGCAAAACTCCAAAACAAACCAATTTTACTAGATTTTACAGGTTGGGCTTGTGTAAATTGCAGAAAAATGGAAGAAAATGTTTGGAGCGATCCAAAGATTTATCAACTTTTAAAAAACGATTTTATATTGATTTCTTTGTATGTAGATGATAACGAAAAGCAACTACCAAAAGACCAACAATTTACCTTTTTAAAAGCCAATGGAAAAACGAAAGAAATAAAAACGGTTGGTGATAAATGGGCAACTTTTCAAGTGATTAATTTTAAAAATGCTTCTCAGCCTTATTATATTTTAATGACTCCTGAATTGGAAATTTTAAATTCTCCACAACAATATTCAGATGTGGAAACCTATCAAAAATGGCTGGAAACAGGTTTGAAAAGCTTTAAACAATATTGAAAAATTCAACTATCTGACTTTGAAATTTTGGATTTTGAATCTTAAATTTTGAACACATTTTACGGGTTTTGTTTAAAAAATAAACTTTTCACAATTTAATGTGGAAATTTATATCGTTTTCGTAATTTTTTTGCACATTATTTAGAGAAAGCTACCCTCTTTATTTTAGGTTTTTTGTAATTTCACAGCTTAAAACTCTAAGAAAATGACTGCGATACCTAAATTGGCAAGATTCAATAATAACGTATTGTCTAAATATCAAATTTACAACAGCATATTTATTACACTTCCGTTTGATACCATAAACAACACAGGTGTTTTATTGCCTCTTTTTCATACAATTTGTGAAAAAGGGTTTCAAGATGGGAAAAATCCTACAGAAATCATCGCAACATTTTTTAATAAATATCAAGAAAATCCATCTGAGGATGAAAAAAATGATTTGCTATTTCGTTTTATCCAATACATTGAACGTCAAGTAGTTTTGTTTGATGCTATTGAAGATGCCGCTTTTCCAATTATCAATAATATGGACGGAATTGGAACGCTCAGAAATTCGAAAGAAACTGCATTTTTAAATGATAAAAAAGAAGATTTAAAAAGGCATTTAGAAGAATTTAAGGTACGTGTTGTACTTACAGCTCATCCAACTCAATTTTATCCAGGAAGTGTTTTAGGAATCATCACAGATTTAGACAAAGCCATCAGAAATGATGATTTATTATTGATTAAAAAATTATTAGCCCAATTAGGAAAAACTCCTTTTTATAAAAAGAAAAAACCTACGCCATTTGACGAAGCTGTTAGCTTAATTTGGTACTTAGAAAATGTATTTTATCACTCTGTAAGTAAAATTTACAACTATATTCAAGATAATATTTACGACGGAAAACCAATTGACAATGAAATTATTGATCTTGGTTTTTGGCCTGGAGGTGACAGAGATGGAAATCCGTTTGTTACAACTCAAATTACCCTTGATGTTGCTGAGCGTTTACGTCAAACAATTTTAAGAAATTATTACAGAGATGTTAGACGTTTAAAAAGACGTTTTACTTTTGATGGTGTGCAAGAAATTTTAACAAGAGTTGAAAAACGTTTGTACAAACACGTAATTCGTAGTTATGAAAAAATCAATTTTTCACAAAAAATTTTGTTAGAAGAATTGTATGAAGCAAGAACGATAATCGAAAAAGAACATCAATCGCTGTTCATAGAAGAATTGAACGATTTTATCAATAAAGTACGCATTTTTGGTTTTCATTTTGCCACATTAGATATCAGGCAAGACAGTAGAGTGCATCACAAAGCATTTACACAAATAGTAACTGATTTACTAACAACTGGCGATACTACTTTTCCAAAAAATTACCACTCACTTTCTGAAGAAGAACAAATTGAAGTTTTATCCTTAGTAAAAGGAAATATTGACCCAAGTATTTTATCAGATGAAATGTCTGTGAGTACTATTGAATCAATTTATGCTTTAAAAACTATTCAACAACGAAATGGCGAACGTGGTGCAAATAGGTATATCATAAGTAATAATCAATCTGCATTGAATGTGATGCAAACCTTTGCAATGTTGAATTTGTGTGGGTTTGAAAACGAATTGCCTGTAGATATAATTCCGCTTTTTGAAACAGTTGATGATTTGGAAAATGCAAGTAATGTGATGCGAATTTTATACTCAAATCATGCCTATAGATATCATTTAACCAAAAGAAAAAACAAACAAACTGTGATGTTAGGTTTTTCTGATGGGACGAAAGATGGTGGCTATTTAATGGCAAATTGGGGAATTTTCAAAGCTAAAGAAGCGCTTACCAAAATCTCAAGAGAATTTGATGTAGAAGTTATTTTCTTTGACGGACGTGGAGGACCACCTGCAAGAGGAGGAGGAAAAACACATCAATTTTATGCTTCTTTAGGACCTACTATTGAAGACAAAGAAATTCAGTTAACCATTCAAGGTCAAACAATTAGTTCTAATTTTGGAACAGAAGAATCCTCACAATTCAATTTAGAACAATTGCTAAGTTCAGGTATCAAAAATGAAATGTTCACCAAAGATCAATTGAACGAACATCATAGAAAATTGATGGAAGATATGGCTGCAACCAGCTATAAAACCTATATTGACTTTAAAAATCATCCACAGTTTTTGCCGTATTTAGAGCAAATGAGTACCTTAAAATACTATGCAAAAACCAATATTGGCAGTAGACCAAGCAAACGCTCTACTTCAGATTCACTTGATTTTGCATCGTTAAGAGCCATTCCTTTTGTAGGAAGTTGGAGTCAATTAAAGCAAAATGTACCTGGATTTTTTGGCGTAGGAACTGCCTTGAAAAAATATGAAGATGCAGGTCGTTTTGACGAAATTGTAGAGTTTTATAACGCTTCTGACTTTTTCAAAACATTGCTTGAAAACAGTATGATGAGTTTGAAAAAATCGTTTTTTGGATTGACACAATACATGGCTGATGATCCTGTTTTTGGTGAATTTTGGAAATTGATTTACGAAGAATATAAGACCACAAAACGATTGCTACTAAAATTAGCAGGCTATCAAGAATTAATGGAAGATTTTCCTGTTGGAAAAGCATCCATAGAAATTAGAGAAAAAATTGTATTGCCTTTGCTAACCATTCAGCAATATGCATTGAAACAAATTCAAGAATTACAAAAAACCGATCCAGATTCAAAAGAAATTGAAGTCTTTGAAAAAATGGTGATGCGTTCGCTGTTTGGAAATATCAATGCAAGTAGAAATTCGGCTTAAATAAAAAAGGTGGTTGCAAATTGCAACCACCTTTTTTATTTTATTTTGATATTATTTGTCTTTGATTTTAAAATCTTTCTTCTCAAAATCAGAATCGTTAATCCATCCTGTATTTACTTTCTCCCCATTCATATATTTTTCATATAAATTTGCTCCGTTATTTGGAGGATAACTATCAAAAATAGCTCCATTTCCAAACATTCTTGGATCTCCTTGTTTCTTTAAATTTGATTCTAAGAGTTTTCTCAACTCATTTTTAATTTTTTGGAATTGCTTTTTATCAGCCAAATTATTCATGCAATCTTCATCAATAGTAATTTGATATAGCTCTTCTTTTGGATGTTTTCCAAAATTGATTTTCCAAAATTCATGATTTTCACCACTTCTATTCAAATTAAGAATCTCTGTTTTGGTTGGACTTCCATCAGTATTTGTGTAGCCAGTTTCAGGATTTCCAGCTGGCCAACGATCATTTTCATAATTTTTCAAGTACAAAAATCCGTCTTTTACAATACCTCTAATTGGATAACCAACCGTTTTAGGTCTGCCAGCATCATGTCTTTCTTGACCTAATAAAACATAGTTTTCTTTGGTTGGAGTGAGTTTTGTTTTATCAGAATTGAAATAAGGAACCAAACTTTTTCCTTGAATGGACTGCATTTTTAGCGATTTTGAATCAACACCTGCAACCTCCATAAAAGTTGGTGCAAAATCAATAAAACTAACGTAATCTTCTATGATTCTCCCAGGATTTTTGATGCCATTTTTCCACATGATTGCTAATGGCATGTGATTGGAATGCTCATAACTTTGACCTTTTACTCTTGGAAATGGCATGCCGTTATCGGAAGTTACTACAATAATCGTATTCTCTAATTCGCCATTTTCTTCTAAAACTTTTAAAATTCCGCCTAATTGTTGGTCAAAATATTCCAACTCAAAAGCATAATCTAACATATCATTTTTAACTGTTTCTGATTGTGGCCAGTATGAAAAAACGGAATCAATTTGAGATAACTTTTTCTTTCCAACACTTACGCCAGTTCCGTATTCATAAAAACGATGAGGTTCATGGCCTCCATACCAAAAACAAAATGGAGTATCTGATTTTTTATCTTTTAAAAAAGACCTGAAATTAGCTACATAATCAACAGCATTAATTCCCTTTGTAGGTGTTTCTTTTTTGATTTTATTGTAAGGTTTTACCAATAATTCTCTTTTTGTGCCATCAGCATTTAAAGCTGTTCCTGGTGCCCAACCTTTTCCTGTAAAGCCAACTTGATACCCATTTTCAGCAAGTGCTTCTGGATATGTTTTAAATTTTTGAGGAAAAAAAGCTAAATGATTTCCAGCTTCTTCTAACTGCCACGTATTTCTTCCTGTTAAAACAATTGCTCTTGACGGACCACATTTGGCATTAGGTGTATATGCATTTTGAAAAAGCAATCCTTCGTTTGCAATTCTATCAAAGGCAGGTGTATTTACCCATTTAGAGCCATAAGCGCTCAAATGTTTCCAAGTAGCATCATCAGCAATACAAAACAAAATATTTGGTTTTTTTTCAGTTTCTTTTTTTTTGAAATTAAAGAAAAAAATACTGCTAATTCCTATCAATAAAAAAATGCTGGCTGTATAAATAAATTTTGTTTTCATCCTTTTTTATTTGATTCCTGAATATGATGAAACATCCATTTCTTTTTCCCATTGAACCAATTTTGCTACCATTTGTTTCACTTTTTCAGGATGATTTTTAGAGATTTCGTCTTTTTCTGATGCATCTTTTGCGATGTTAAAAAGTTCTAGCTTGCCACTTCTGTATGCCAACAATTTCCAATCTCCTTCTCTGACTGAAACATATAAATCTTCGTAAGCTCTGTATCCAAAAATGGGTTCACGTTTCAAATGATCATTCTTTTTGATGGTTGTCAATAAAGAAATTCCGTCTAATTCTTTGTATTTTGAAACTTTACCACCTGCAATTTCAACCAATGTTGGAAAAATATCTGTAGACTGCACTACTGAATTATTGGTTGAATTGGATTTTGTAACTCCAGGCCAATGCACAAAAAATGGTACTCTTGCTCCGCCTTCAAATAAAGTTTCTGACATTTTTCCACCTCTCAATGGTGAATTCTCAAAATATCCTCCTTGATCTGATAAGAAAATGATGATGGTTTCTTTTTCAATGCCTTTTTCTTTAACTGCTTTTAAAACTTTTCCTACAGATTCATCCATCGTTGAAACCATAGCAGCATAATTTGCATACTTATCATCTAAACCTTTTTGTTGGTAATGGGTTACCCAATCTTTTCTCCCAATGTGAGGACTGTGCACAGAATAATAGGAAAAAGTCAACATAAATGGAGAATCACTTTTATAATCCGAAATAAAATCAACAGCTTCATTGGTTAATTTATCTGTGAGATACGTGTTCTTTGTATCCGAAAAAATAGTGTCCTGCTTAAAATAGGGTGGATAATAAGATTTTGGATGCCCAAAATTGGATGTGCCTATTTGTTTTTGAAATCCTTGTTTTATAGGATGAAATTTTTCGTGACCTAAATGCCATTTGCCAACGAATAAATTGTAGTAACCTAACTCAGCTAAAGCTTCTGCATAAGTGGTGTTTTCTAGAGGCAACCAATTTCTTGAAGGAAATTGAGCAGGATCTGTGGGTAATTTATGAAATTCGATATCCGTTCTATCAAATTGATCAAAACCAAAATTTTTACCAGCAGGAATATGACGCACCATTTTTAATCTTGCAGGATGTTGCCCTGTTAAAAGCGTGGCTCTACTTGGACTACAAGTCGGACTTGCAATGTAAGCTTGATTGAAATTAATTCCGGCTTTTGCCAAAGCATCAATATTGGGAGTTTTAAAAACAGGATTTCTAAAACCCAAATCTGACCAACCTAAATCATCCACAAAAAACAAAATGATATTTGGTTTTGATGACGTTGCTACTGTTTTATTTGGATGTATAGTTTTATTAAAACTCGAAAAAATGAATAGTAAGACTATAAATGTGAAAATAGCATACCTTAACTTCATATAAGTGTTTTTTTTTTATTTATTTTCGAAAATTAGATTGGTATTGTTATTTTCAAAAATAAGTTCACTCTGTTTTGATAAGTCTTTTGAATTTTTAATAAACATATTCGATTTTATAACCGCATTTACTGTAGACTCTATAGACAAGGCTTTTTTATTATATGAAAAAGTATTGTTTGTTATCGTTATGTTTTCTAGTGCTTGCCAATTTGCAGTTGTTACTCCATACCATTTTCCGTTAGGAACTTTATTTTTTAACTTTTTAACACTCATTTTTATGGTAGCTGCATCATAATCTGACAAGTAAGCAGAATCGTATCCGCAGTTATTAAAAATATTTTGGTTGATAACTATATTATTCGCTGTAAATCCTTCACCCCAATCAACCCCATTGTAAATCGTAATGGCAGATTGGCTTAAATTTTCAAAAATATTGCGCTCTATTAAGCCATTTGTGGCTTGAATTAATATGCCATATCTACGGGCATTTCTAAATGTGTTGTTTCTAATTACAAATGATTCGTTTGATTGCGAATCAACATAAGCTACATCATCATTGGTTTCTTCACCCACTTGTAATTGAACAGTTATTGGTTTATCAAGCGTAATTTTTACATTAGGTAAACCATCTGGTTTTGCTTCTAAAATTTTATAAGTTCCAATTAACTCACCATCTCTTGGATTAAAAATTTTGATTACTTCATTAACCTCTAAGGTATGTTTGATAACAATTTCTGTTGGTGATAGTTGTTTTATGATACTTCTTTTTGCATACTTTAAATTGACAGCGTCATCACTATATCCTTCAAAATATCCATTTTCTATCCAAGGACCAAATTTACCCCCATTTACGTGAAAACTATCAGCATTTGCACTATGTAACCTGCCAGGTTTTAATTTTATTTTACAGTTAATTACATTCCACTCTTCCATATTGTGCGCTTGATAGGTGCCTGCAGGACTTGAATAACTTGTTACATCTAAATAGGTAATATTTTTACTAAACGATGTCGAAAAAATAGATTTACCATTAAAACGAGCTATATGAACATAAGAATCACCAACTTCCATAGCCTTTAGTAAATTAATGGCATTTATTTTCACTTTAAAAAGTCCTTTTTCAATTTCTTCAAATTGCTTAGAAGCAAATAAATTGGGAGCGCCATCTTTTAATTTCCCTGGAATTTTAGGATCCATTAACATGCCCCAAACTTGATTCGATTCTTGAAACATGGTATGATTTAAATATGGAAAACCTTCATCAATTTTTAGCTCAAATGTTTTGTCTTCTAAATTTATAGCCGTTATTTTTCCTTGTGTAAAAGGAAGTGGGTCATAGTCTATGTATAAGTTTTTTACGATGATATTGTTGCATTTAAAAATTGACATGAAACCTTTTAAAGGATCATGAATGGTAATTTCTGCGCCATTACCATCAATAATTACATTTTTTAGGTTTTTTACTTCAATTAAATGGTTGTTGTTTTTATTTGTAAATAAATCATACTTCCCTTTAGCAAAAACGATTCTAACATTAGAACCAAATAAACTTAATTTTCTAGCATATTCTAATGATTTAAAAATTGCCTCTGTATCGTCTTTACCATCATTTGGTATGGCACCAAAATCAGTTAATATGGCATCAACACTTGTAGGAAAATCAATAAGAGGTAACTCTCTTTTTGTTCTAAAATGTTCGGGTAATTTAAATTGATATTGGGCATTTATTGCAATGCTCAAAAGAAATATGATAAAAGAAATTTTTTTCATTTGTTACTTCTTTAAAATTTTAACCATTTGATTTTGATTGATGTGTAAGATGTAAACACCAGAGGATAAATGTGATAAATCCAATTCTGAAAGATTGACTTTCGATTTTGAAACAAAAGTTTTTCCTAACATATTGATCACTTTTACTGATTGAATAGGTTTGCTGAAAAATACAGATGATGTTACTAAAGTTGGATAAACTTTTAGCGTTTCATCAATTGGGTTTTCATCAATTGACAACGTATTTCTTCTATCATTAAACACACTTTCTACTTCACTACTGCACAATTTATAATCAAAATAACGGATATCACTGGCTAAACCTTTATATCTTGGAAAAAAATTAATTCCGTTAGTGGCAGTATTAATCAGTGGATTTGAGCCTGAATAGGTTTCTGTTGATGCAACTCCATTTTTGTAAAATTGGATACTATTCAGCGTATTGTTTGTAGGCACTGTGATGACAACATGATTCCAGCTACCAATATTTAAAGGCATATCTGACATTCTAACAAAATTTTGATTGTTATCTGTAACTCTTACCACTCCACTATCTTCCATTTGAATGGTAAAGACTTCGCCATCTGTTGGACCTCCACTATACATAAAGGTTTGAAAAATGGCTTCTTCTGGTTTTACCCAAAAGGCAAATGATCTTGCAGCACCTTGTGTTGCAGGGGAATATGATGAATTGTCGTTTGCATTTATCAGGTTTAGCGAACCATTATTAGTCGTATTTATTTTGTAAGCATTGCCAATTTCTGAATCAAAAAATCCTTTAGTTATCTCACCTCCACCTTGTGTGTTAATTTGTAAAGAAACTGTTGTATTAGACCCAGTATTAGCAATATTTTGTGAGCTTTGTTCATTTAACAAAAAATGCAAATTTGCAGTTGGTGTAGATAAATTATACCCTTCAATATTTTGGTTACCTGTGTTAAAAATGGTTTGCTCAATTGGGTCTTGATTGTTTGTTAAAGTGATATCTTCATCTCTATGGCAAATAAAATTGTTTTTAAGTGTTAAACCATTGATGTTTTTAAGATATAATCCTCTTTTGTTATATGAAATTGTATTGTCTAAAATTCGGATGTTGCTATGCGCTTGCCAAGTTGCACTAGTTGTTCCACACCAAGTTGTATTTATTGAACATGGAGTGCTCAATTTTGCAAAATCAATTGAAATTGCGGCGGAGTTACTTTCTTCAATATAGCCAGTATCGTAACCACAGTTTTCTATTCTATTATTTTTGATTTCAATATTATCAGCTCTAAAACCTTCACCCCAATCAACACCATTTTCAATTCTAATAGCTGCCCCACTTAAATTTTGAAACAAATTATTTTCAATCAACGCATATTTACTTTGTATTAAAATACCATATCTTCTTGAATTTCGAATAATATTGTTTCTAAAAATAAAAGATTCATTAGAGCTACTTTCTACATAAGCTTTATCTGTTGATTGATGATCTATTTCATTTACAGAAGTGATATTAATTGCATTAGATAAGGTGATTTTAAAAAGATTACTACCTAAATTTTGCACGTTAGTTATAGTTGCAGTACCTAAATAAATGCCATCTCTTGGATTGTAAAATTCTAATACTTCACCAACTTTTGTAGTAAATTGAACGGTTATTTGAGTGGGACTATGAACTTCTTTTATTATTTTTTTGGTGTACTTTAAATTCATACCATCATCAGAAAACCCTTCAAAAAGACAACCTTCAACCCATGGCCCAAATTTACTGCCATTGATGTGCATAGCATCCGCATTTGTAGTATGCACACGACCTTCTTTTAGTTTTAATTGGCAATTGATCACATTCCACTCTTCTGAATCTCTTGAATTAAAACCTCCTGAAGGACTTGCGTGAACAACTACATTGATATATGTAAGATTTTTACCTCCAGAATTTAAAATTGCTGTTGCACCATTATATCTAGCAATATGCACAAAATAATCTCCAACTTCAGCGTTAATTAAACTGTTTTCACTTTGGCCACCATATCTATATTTTCTTGAACCTATTGGTTCAAAAAATCGATTGTGAGAAATTAAATTACGCGTACCTTCTTTAATACCTCCTTTAGCGTTTTTAAACATTCCCCAACGTTGAGGAGAATCAATAAAATGCTGTTCTACAGGTAATGGAAAACCATCATCAACCACAAATTCAAAAAATCCATTGGCTGCATCAACCTTGGTAACTTTGCCTTGTGAAAAAGGCAATGTTGCATAATCAATCGTAAAGTCTTTGATAATTGTATTGGCACATCTTAAGGTTGACATAAAACCCAAAACAGGATTATGAATCAAAAAAAGCGCACCATTACCATCAAAAAGGACGCCTTTCGCATCAATCATACTCAGTAAATGTGAATCTCTTGCAGCAGAAGTAGCTTTAATATCATACGTACCACTATCAAACAATAATCTTACAGGATTTTGTAGCGTTCCTGAGCTTACTGCAGCATTGATGGCACTTTGTATAGCAGCAGTATCATCTATACCATCGTTAACAACAGCACCATAACTTGAAACAAGAATGGTGCTAGTTGTAGTAAGTTCTACCAAAGGCATTTGTCTTTGGGTTCTAAAAAAACTTGGTTGGGGTGCAAATTGAGCAAAAATACCCAAGCTAGAAATCAAAAATAAAAATACCCAATTGGTTTTCATGAAACTGTTGATTTTTTAATAGCTATTGTTTAATTATTTTTTCAACTTTTTTATTGTCAAACATAACAAAATAAAGACCTCTTGGTAATGAAGAAACCGTTAAAACTGTTTGATTTTTAGCTGTATTGTGTAAAATAACTCTACCATTTACATCAAACACTTTTACATTATTTTGCGCTTCCTTAAAGTTGATTATATCAGAAGAAATTGTTGGATATGCAATTGGATTGATGGTATTTTCTTCAAAATCGTTTACAGATGCTGTTGCTGCATCAATCAAATAACCTTCGCTATCCAATGCAAAAGCAGTGATACCAGTTGCTTTGATTTGAGATAATTGTTGTGCTGTTAGTCCAGTATTGTCTGTTCCAAAACGGATCACACCATTTTTAAACCCTGTGATGTTTACAGTTCCTGTTAACCAAGGATTCGCTGAATTATTCGCAAAAGATAAATTTGTTACAGCATTATCAACTACCAAATTTAACGTTCCACCACCTTGAAAAATGATGTTCGTCATGGCACTTTGATTTTTATTTACGTTGAATGTATATGTATTTGTTCCACCAACTGTAATTCCACTTTTAAAAACATTTTCGCCATTTAAAGTAGCTGAAGAATTGTTTCCATTTACTTGTATTTTTAATCCGTCATAAAAAACAACATCATCAGCAGTGTTTACAATAATAGAGGAATTCAATAACTGAACCAACTCACCTGTATAACCTGTATTTGATACTGTGTTTCCAAATGTAGAAGTTGTGTTGGCACCAAATCGTAAATTAGCAGTTCCTTCAATTTTTCCATTAAAGAAAAAGTCGTTACTTGACCCTTCAGAAGGCTGAAAACCAGTTGAAATTTTAAGTGTTGAGCCAGTTGCAAATTCAATGGAATTTCCTGTTCCATTACTATTTCTCATATTTGAAAAACCTGCAGAATTATTGATAGTTACTTTTCCATTAAAAATTAATTTGATATCATTATTAGAGGCATTATCAATAGCAACTGCATTGGCAACTGCAACATTAATAGTTACGGTATTAGTTCCGCCAACAGGAACATCTCCTGAAGTTCCAAAGGGTACAAGAATTTGTTTGATTGTAAAATCTGCATCTACTAATGATTCAACAATCAATGGTAATCGAACTATGCTTGCTGAACTTGGAACACCATTCGGAGTCCAGTTTGTTGCAGTTGACCAAAGTTTATCTCCCGTTCCAGCATTGTTAGTGAAATCAATATTTTGAGAAAATAATACTGTATTAATCAATAATAGTAATAATAAAAGGTAATTTTTTTTCATAATTTTAAGTTTTAGTTAAATGAAAGTTGAAATAATTTGATAATAATCAGTTACAAAATTATGAAAGCATTGACTCTATGGATTTTTGATATGTAACCATGTGTTTTGCTTTTGTAACATTCTTTGTAACTGATTATCATTTTTGGTAAAAAAATAGATTTTTTTAATATCCTTGATTTGGAACTAAGTTTTTATTTAAATCTATTTGAATGATTGGTATAGGGAACCAAACACGCTCTGGTCTCCAGTTAGTTTGAATAATTGGCACAGTTACTCTGTTGTAAAAACCTTCTGTGGTTGATAATCCATTAATGGTTTGATCAAATTTATTGAAACGTGCTAAATCAATTCTTCTCCAATTTTCAAAACACAATTCGCGTGAGCGCTCCTCTAACAGCTCATCCACAAAATTGGCTTTTCTATAAGCGTCATTTAATGCAGTTACTGTTGTTCCAGCTGTTACTGCTCTTTGTCTAATAGTTGATAATGTAGTTCTTGCACCTGCTTCATTACCCGTAAAATATTGCGCTTCTGCATGCATCAATAAAACGTCAGCAAATCTTAAAATTGGTAAATTCATGGTAGAAGCCCATTTTGGCAACAGTTTTAAAGCTGGGTCAATCATTCGATATTTTCCTATACTATAATATCCTTGATTGGTATTTGGAAGGGTTCTTGGCACAAAATATTTCACTCCTTCAATCATTTCAAAATTATTAACTGAATTCAAATTTCCGGTCAAATTATGATCTCTTCTAAAATCACCTACCACATATTTTTTGTGCAATTCATCTGTTGGACGAAACCATCCAAAACCTCCTCCAGTCACGTTTTGATTTCCTTGAGGTAAAAATGTATTGGCTAATAAGTGAATGGCATCGCGAGTGGCACTTGTACTAGCTTCCGCTGCTAATAGTGTTTCTTGATATTGATGTTGCTTGGTAGATTCTCTAAACAAATAATCATATCTAGGAATCAACACATATCCACTATTTGAAACAATCGCTTGTGTGTACGTTAAAGCTTCTCTATAATGTTGGTCACTATCTACCCAATCAAAACTATTGATATCAATAAAACCATTCAATCCAGAGTTTTTTGCACTTGCCAAATAGGTATGTGCTTTTGCTAAAAATCCTGCAGCAGTCCATTTATTCGCTCTTCCTTGGACTTGAGCTCTGTCTTGTAATGTTTCGTAGGCAAATTTATAATCCGCCAAAATTAAATCATACACTTCTTGAATGGTGCTTCTAGGTTTGGTGATGTCTTGACCTACACCATCATACACAGGAATACCACCATGCATCATTGATAAAATCATGTGATAAAATCCTCTCATGAATCTAGCTTCAGCAATGATTTCATTTTTTCTATTGCCTGTAAAGCCTTCAATAGCCTCAATTCTGTCAATCAAATAATTGGCTCTACTGATTCCAGAATATAAAAATACCCAAGTTTCATTTACAAAGTTACTTTGTGCTGTAAATGTACCATTTCCCCAAACTCTGTGTTCAGGTTCGAATTGGTTGTTTACTGCTAGCACTTCGTCTGTAGCACCATTAAGCATCACCATCAAACTTCTTGAGAAGGTTGAATTGTTACCAAAATTTTGAACAGCAGTTGCAGAAAGGATATGGTAAACTCCTGTCAATGCAATTTCTGCCTCTTCTGGAGTTTTATAATAGCTATCTGTTGTAACCATAGATAGCGGTGGTGAATCTAAAATATCTTCATCACAAGAAATGATAAATACAGATAGAAACAGTACTGTAAAATAAAATTTAAAATTTTTCATAAGATTATAATTTAATAGTTAAACCTAAAGTGATTGTTCTTGCTCTTGGATAAGAGAATCTTTCAAATCCTGGCAACAATTGATTGTTTGAACTTACCTCTGGATCAAATCCAGTGTAGTCTGTAATTGTAAATAAATTATTCGCTGATAAAAACAATGAAATTCCGCTGATCGCACGATTCTGGAATATTTCTTTTGGAACATCATACGAGAAATTTACGGTTTTTAGTCGTAAAAATGATGCATCTTCTACAAAATAACTTGAAGGAACTTGATCAACTCTACCAAAAGCTGGTGCGATATTTGACTGATTTTCTGGTGTCCAAGCATTTTCATAATAATCTCTTGTTATGTTCATAAAAGGCTGCAAACCGTTTGTTCTAAGTTTTGCTGCATTGAATACTTCGTTTCCATAACTCCATTGAAAGAAAAAGGAGAATGTAAAGTTTTTATATGAAAAAGAGTTGTTTAAACCTCCTATATGCAATGGATTTGAATCTCCAATGATAGTTCTATCATTCGCATCATCAATCAAACCATCTCCATTTAAATCCCTGTATTTCATGGTTCCGGGCACAGCGCCTTCTGCATTTCCTTCTTGATGAATGCCGTCAAAAACATATCCATACATGGTTCCAATTGGTTGACCAACAATTACTCTTCCTGGATTGGTAATCCATCCCCCAGGAATTACTGTAGGAATAAATTCAACATTCCCTAAATCCTTTATTTTATTTCTATTGAAACTGATGTTGAAATCGGTTGTCCATCTAAAATTAGACTTACTGATGTTTACAGTACTTAAAGTAAACTCAAAACCTTTATTTTCTATTGCGCCCAAATTTTGCCATTGCGCATTGAATCCAGATTGAGCAGGGACAAGTGCTCTGATCAACATATCAGTAGTTTGCTTGTTATAATAATCTGCAGTAATATGAATTCTATCTTTAAAAAGACCGATATCCAACCCTGCATCAAACTGAGTGGTTGTCTCCCATTTTAACGCTGTATTTTCAAGTGAACTTGGCGCCAATCCAAAATTTAACTGGTCATTACTTGCGTAATACGCGTTTTCCATTCCACCAAAACGTGCCGCTTGAGGTATTCTCTCATTTCCTGTTTGCCCATAACTAGCACGCAATTTTAACTGATTGATTTGAGGGATGTCTTTAATAAACTTTTCTTTATGAGCATTCCATGCAAATGCAGCTCCTGGGAAAAATCCCCATCTGTTTTTTGCTCCAAAACGATCAGAAGCATCTGCTCTAAAATTGGCTGTAAATAAATATTTCCCTTTTAAAGTATAATTGACATTTGAGAAATACGAAATTCTATTAGAAGGAAGTCTCTCAGTACCAAAATCATTAAACACTTGACCAATACCAATATTATTGAATCCTAAAGATTGATTTTCGAAACCTGTAACATCATTGAAAAAGGCTTCATACATATACCTTGCTACCTCTGCACCAGCAAGAGCAAACACGTAGTGCTTTTTATTGATTGTTTTTGAAAATTGAAAGGTATGAGATAAGTTGTAAGAATTTGTTTCTACTTGTCTTATTACTGCTCTACCGTTCCAACGGAAACCAAATAAACTATTCGAACTATGGAATTCTTGTAATTTTGACCCTGTGAAAGTAGTTCCTATTTGAGTTCGCATTTTTAAGTGTTTGGAAAAAGCATATTCACTAAATAGTGAACCAAATGTTCTTGTAAAACGAATTTTCTTTTCAGCTTCATTGATTAAAGACAATGGTGAAATAAAGTTTGTGTTTCCAAACTGATCTTGATCTGACAAATCTGGTAATTCCCAAGGATTAGAAATAACCATAAACTGCACAACTCCATTGAATTCATCTCCACCACCACCACTATTGGCAACACCTGTTAACTCAGTAAAAGCAGAATTCATAGTGAATCCTAATTTTAATTTTTCCGTTTGTTGATGTGTGATTTTAACACTCGCATTGTATTTACGATAATTGTTCTTATCGATAATTCCTTCTTGATCAACCAACCCTAAACTGGCAGCATAGTCTGATTTATCACTTGCTCCTCTTACAGAGATAAAATGATTTTGAGTAGCAGCTGTTCTTAATGCTTCATTTTGCCAATTTCTGCTGCTAATATTTGAAAAATCTCTTGGAGTTCCATCTGCTAAAGTGGTAAAGTCATTGCCAGGATCTCTTAAATTTCTGTAGATCAAATACTCTTCCGGATTGATAACATTTATTCTGTTGGCTGCCTCGGAAAAACCTAGAGAAGTCGTGTACTCTAAATTTAATTTTCCTTTTTTTCCACCTTTTGTGGTAATGATGATCACACCATTCGCACCTCTTGAACCGTAAATTGCGGTAGCAGAGGCGTCTTTCAAAACTTCCATAGATTCGATATCCATTGGATTGATGGTAGCTAAGGGGTCCATTCTTGCTGATGAACCAACACCTGAACTTGCCACTTCACTTTCGTTCACGTCTATTTGAACACCGTCAATGATGAATAATGGAGAACCTGCACTGAAAACGGAATTGGAACCTCGAACATTGAAATTAACCCCAGCTCCTGGTTCACCTGATTGAGATACGATGTTTACACCCGCAATTCTTCCTTGAATAGCATCGAATAAATTGGGAGTTTTTGAAACACCGATCAAACTATCATTGATAGAACTGATAGAACCTGTAATGTCCTCTTTTTTTACAGCACTATATCCTACAATGACAATTTCATTCAATCTACTTGCCTCTTCTTCTAAAACAACATTTAAAGTAGGCTGACCAATGTATTTAAACTCTCTAGTTGTCATTCCTAAATAACTGAATACAATAAAAACATCATCATTTGGAACTGTTAAACTATATTCTCCATCAAAATTAGTAATGGCACCAATACTTGTGCCTTTGATTTGAATTGAAACTCCTGGAAGTGCGTACCCACTGTTGTCTGTTACTTTTCCAGAAATCGATTTTTGGGCATTTGCTAGTTGAAAACTAAATGCACATAGCAGAAAAATTAATAATCTTTTATTCATTGTGTTAAATTTAAATAGTTAAAAGTAGATTTGTTCATTAATTTAAATGGTTAATATTTATTTTTTAGATGATTTTTTACTAAAAGCATCTCCTTTGACAACTTTCACATTCGTTGATTTTTGATCGATTGTTATCGTTGTTTGTTTTCCGTCTATTTTTCGATAGGTGTTTCCTTTTATCAGAACATTGTTACAATTTATAATTTGCACATTCTCTGCATCAGGAAAAATAGGTTTAAAAGTGTCCGTTTGAATAATTTGATTGTTTTCAAAAGTCAAACCATCTACAGACATCGCCACTAAAATGGAGCTATCAAAAGTTTTAATGATGTTATTTCTAATGGTAATATTTTTGCTGTATTTTCCTTCAAAATTTTTCTTGTCCACATATTGTGGGTCAATTAAAAAAATAGCTTGCGCGCCATTTCCTCCATACACACAGTTTTCTATTACATTGTTTTCTATTAGCAAATCATTGCTTGGACTTGATTCATTCCACAAACCCAAATCGCCTGTGATTCTAAAACTTGCCATTTGTGATGACAAATGATTGTTGCGAACCACCACTTTTTTACGAGTTTTCAAAATCATGCTTCGCGCCCTGTTATTGCGAATTACATTGTTTTCAATAACAGCTGTTGGTTGCCAAGAAATATTTTCAATTCCGTCATAAATTTCCACTTTTCCAGTAATTGGTTTGTCAAAAGTGAGGTAGGAGATTTTCTCATTTATTCGTTTCACTTTTTTCAAAATCATGGGCTCACTCGTAATCTGTAGATTTTTTTGATCTAAAATTTGGACCAAATCGCCTTCTTCACCAAATAAAAAACCATTTTGATGTGGATGATAGGTTTCTACAGCTAAGGTATATTCATCGATTATTTTATTCACACGAACATAGGTTCCATGAATGTTTGTACCATCATCCAACATATTTTCGAACGTACAGTTTTTGATGGTGATGTTTCCTTTTACATTGCAAAAATGCGTAGCATCAGCTGTTGAAGTAATCATTCTTCCAGAACCCTTTTTGAGCACCACATTAAAACCATCCAACGTAATATTTTCGGATCTTTCAGCAATCAACCCCATAGAACCAGCATGATGCACATTCACATCTTTGAAGGTTAGATTTTTTGATGTTACAATTCGGACAGCAGGACTTGTTCTGTTTTGCAGATAATCTCCTTTGGAAACAAAAATGGACCCAATTGGAGGTAATTTCTTCATTTCGGCTTTCAATCGTATCAACCCTTTTTTCAATTCTTCTGCTTTCACGCCTCTTTCATGCGTATCATATTGATTTGTATGATACATTGGCGCCATTGTTTTTGGATCCCAAAGAATGCTTTCCGCAATTTCTAAATTGTCATGTTCCCACATGGCAAATCGTTTTCCAAATTTGCGCTCATAAGGAGAGTCTTCTCTTTCTAATGACAAATACAAGCGTTCGAATTCAACCACATAAGGCGTTTTTACTTCGATATCAAAAGTGTTTTTTTCTGAATCATTGGCAACAACCAACCCTTCCAACGTAAATGGAACTTCCCAATCAATGCTTAGATTTGTGATTTTGATATTCGAACTTTTTTCAATGATAAAAGGAATCATCTTGCCATGAAATATGAAATCAGATCCATTTCCATCTACAACAAAATCATGAAAATCGATGAGCGGAAAAGCGGTTCTTTTCAATCCATTGTCGTTATTTACGATTTCACAGAAAAATTCAGGAGCAAAAGTTGGGTAAAAATGATAGGTTCCTTTTGGGAAAATCAAGGTACTGATTCCTTCTTCTTTGCATTTTTCTAAAGCTTTCACAACAATTGGAGTAACGTCTTTAATGCCTTCAATGTTGAAATCTTTCATATTCAATACTTTTTGACCATAACTCGTCATTACTGAAAAAAAGGCTATGAATGCTATGACTATTTTGATAGGTTTCATCAATGATGTTTTTGTATATCGTTTTGTTTTATGAGTTTTTTGCATCGAAAACTGTTACTTTTTAGAGGTTGATTTCATCTTTTTTGAAGCAATACTGAATGCATCTCCTTTATCAATTTTGACATTCGATGATTTTTCATCAATACTAATGGTCACTTCTTTTCCATCAATTTTTTTATAGGTATTTCCTTTAAAAACCACATTAGTACAATTTTCAATACTGATATTTTTTGCATTCGGAAAAATAGGTGCATAGGTATCTGTTTGGAAGATTTGATTGTTTTCAAAAGTCAATCCATCAATAGAAGCAGCCACAAGAATAGAGCTATCAAAAGTTTTGATGATATTATTTCTGATGGTGATATTTTTGCTGTATATCCCTTCCTTATTTTTCTTTTCAGGGTATTGAGGCTCTATAAAGAAAATTGCTTGCGCGCCATTTCCTCCAAAAACTGAATTGTCAATAACATTATTTTCAATCAACAAATCAACAATTGGACCTGATTCATTCCACAATCCTAAATCTCCAGTAATACTGAAAGTCGCCATTTGAGAGGACAATTGATTGTTGCGAACCACCACTTTTCTAGGGGTCGTAATTAAAAAACTTCGAGCTCTGTTATTGCGAACAATATTGTTTTCTATGATTGCAGCTGCATGCCATGAAATATTTTCAACTCCATCATAAATTTCCACTTTTCCTGTAATAGGTTTGTCAAAAGTGATGAAGGAAATTTTTTCGTTCACACGTTTCACTTTTTTCAAAATCAAAGCTTCTGTAGTGTATTGTAAATTTTTTTGACTAACCACTTTTACGGAATCTCCTTCTTCTCCAAACAAATAACCATTTTGATGTGGATGGTAGGTTTCTACAGCCAAGGTATAGTCATCAACTATTTTATTTACACGCAAATAAGTTCCATGAACATTGGTAGCATCATCCAACATATTTTCGAAAATCGAATTTTTGATGACAACAGTGCCTTTTACATTGCAAAAGTGAGTGGCATCAGCAGTGGTCGTTACCATTCTTCCTGAACCTTTTCTCAACACCACATTAAAACCATCCAAGGTAATATCTTCTGACCTTTCTGCAATCAAGCCCATAGCGCCAGCATGGTATACATTGACATTTTTAAATTCTAAATTTTTTGATTTGAAAACGCGAAATGCTGGACTCGTTCTGTTTTGCAAATAATCGCCTTTGGAAACAAATATGGAACCAATTGGGGGTAATTTTTTCATTTTGGCAGAAAGACGAACAACTCCTTTTTTGATTTCTTCCGCTTTTACACCTCTTTCTGGCAAATGATATAATTGAGTGTTATACAATGGCGCCATGGTTTTTGGGTCCCAGAAAATATTTTCAGCAATTTCCAAATTGTAATGTTCCCACATCGCAAATCGTTTTCCATATTTGCGCTCATAAGGAGAATCTTCTCTTTCCAAAGACAAATACAAACGTTCAAATTCAACCACGTAAGGTGTTTTTATCTCAATATCAAAAGTGTTTTTTGTTTCATCATTGGCAACAACCAATCCTTCAAGTGTGAATGGCACTTCCCAATCTATATTGATATTGGTCACTTTTACATTGCTGCTTTCCTCGATGATAAACGGAATTATTTTACCATGATAAATGAAATCAGATCCATTTCCATCCACTACAAAATCACGAAAACCTATTAATGGAAAAGACGTTCTTTTCAATCCGTTATCGTTGTTGGTAATTTCAGAGAAAAATTCAGGAGCAAAAGTTGGGTAAAAATGATACGTCCCTTTGGGAAATACCAACGAGCTGTAGCCTTCTTTTTTACATTTTTCAAGCGCTTCAACAACAATTGGTGTAACATCTTTTACACCTTCAATGTTGAAATCTTTCATGTTCAACACTTTTTGTCCATAACTTCCAAGTACTGCAAATGCTGCTAAAATGGTAATGAATTTTCTGATAGATTTTGTAAACATATTCACTTTGGGTTCTTTTATATTTTCGACTTCTTATTTTTTACTAGTTATTTTCTTAGATGAATTTTTACTAAACGCATCTTTTGTGTCCACTTTTACGTTCGTTGATTTTTCATCAATAAAAACTGTTGCCTCTTTTCCATCCAGTTTTTTATAGGTATTTCCTTTGATGGATACATTATTACAGTTCGTAATATGTAGATTTTCTGCATTTGGAAAAATAGGTTTATAGGCATCAGTTTGGATGATTTGATTGTTTTCAAAAATCAATCCGTCCACAGAAATGGCTACCAAAATGGAGCTATCAAAAGTCTTGATGATATTATTTCTGATGGTAATATTTTTACTGAATTTGCCCTCAATATTTTTCTTGTCAGAATATTCTGGGTCTATTAAAAAAACTGCTTGAACACCTGCACCACCATACACAGAATTTTCAATGACGTTGTTTTCGATTAATAAATCCACATTTGGACCTGATTCATTCCACAAGTTCAAATCTCCCGTAATTCTGAAATTTGCCATTTGTGATGACAAATGATTGTTGCGAACTACTACTTTTCTAGGTGTAGAAATTAGAAAACTTCGCGCTCTGTTATTGCGAACAACATTGTTTTCTATGATTGCGGCTGCGTGCCAAGAAATATTTTCAACTCCATCATAAATGTCCACTTTTCCTGTAATTGGTTTGTCAAAAGTGATGTAGGAAATTTTTTCATTCACACGTTTCACCTTTTTCAAAGCCAAAGATTCAGTGGTATATTGTAAATTTTTTTGACTAACCACTTTTACGGAATCTCCTTCTTCTCCAAATAAATAGCCATTTTGATGCGGATGAAAGGTTTCTACAGCCAAGGTATACGCATCAATAATTTTGTTTACTCGCACATAGGTTCCATGAATATTGGTGGCATCATCCAACATATTTTCGAACGTGCAATTTTTGATAATTACAGTGCCTTTTACATTGCAAAAGTGAGTCGCGTCAGCAGTGGTGGTTACCATTCTTCCAGAACCTTTTTTGAGCACTACATTAAAACCATCCAAGGTAATATTTTCTGATCTTTCTGCAATCAACCCCATAGCTCCTGCATGATGTACATTGACATTTTTAAATTCTAAATCTTTAGATTTAAAAACTCGAAATGCAGGACTTGTTCTGTTTTGTAAGTATTCTCCTTTAGAAACCAACACAGAACCAATTGGAGGTAATTTTTTGATTTTGGTGGAGATTCGAATCAATCCTTTTTTCAACTCTACTGCTTTGTTTCCTTTTTCAGGAATATTGTAAAGTTGGGTATTGTATAAAGGAGCCATCGTTTTGGAATCCCAAAAAATATTTTGACCCACTTCAATATTATAATGTTCCCAAGTTGCAAAACGTTTTCCATATTTACGTTCGTAAGGAGAATCTTCTCTTTCTAAGCATAAATACAAACGCTCGTTTTCAACCATATAAGGCGTTTTTACTTCAATATCAAAAGTGTGTTTTGCTGGATTGTTGGCAACAACCAATCCTTCTAAAGCAAATGGCACTTCCCAATCAATACTTAGATTTGTGATCGTAACATTACTACTTTCCTCAATGATAAACGGAATCATTTTACCATGAAAAATAAAATCAGCTCCATTTCCATCTACGACAAAATCACGAAAACCAATCAATGGAAAGGACGTTCTTTTCAATCCATTATCGTTATTCGTGATTTCGCAATATCTTTCAGGTGCAAAAGTTGGGTAAAAATGATAGGTTCCTTTTGGAAATACTAACGAACTATAGCCTTCTTTTTTACATTTTTCTAACGCTTCCACAACGATTGGAGTAACATCTTTTACACCTTCTATGTTGAAATCTTTTAGATTCAATACTTTTTGTCCATGACTACTTAGTATGGTAAAAAAAGTAAGTGCAAAAAAATATTTAGTTAGAATTTTAAAATGCATTATTAGTATTGATGTTTATTTAAAAATTTGTGAACTAATTAATTTAGCTTCATAATTTATAGATTTATCTTGTGATAAATTCACTCAGCAAACCTATTAAAAGATGCTTTTAACCCTATTTTGATATGTAACAAAGTGTTTTGGAAATGTAACAACCCCCTATTTTTGCCTAATTTGCACCCATACCAATTCATTTTTTTTTAATTACTTTGAAGTATCTTACAGCACTAGCATAAAACCATGAAAAAACAATTGTTGTTTTTATATCTTCTGAGTTTTGTCATTTTATCCGTAAAATCACAACAACTACAATTCAATTCACTGACGGTAAAAGACGGTTTGTCTCAGCATGATGTGAGTAGCATTTTGCAAGATTCTGAGGGTTTTATGTGGATTGGCACCTATGATGGTTTGAATCGATTTGATGGGTATAAAGTAGAGAATTTTTTTCATGACGATACTCCTTCAAGTTTATCCAGCAACCGTATTTTAAGTTTGTTTGAAGATTCGAAAAAACGAATTTGGATTGGTACAGATGGCTATGGTTTGAATTATTATTCCTTAAAAAAAGGGACGATCACAAGAGTACCTGTTCCGAATAATTATGAAATCATCAATCATATCAAACAACTTGCTGATGGAACATTTTTAATCGCTACAACTGTTGGTTTGTTTAAAATTACAGAAAAGGAGAACGAGTTTTCTTATGAAATTATGCAATCTCCACTAACAGGTTTGAACATCAAACAAATCGAAATTTTAAAAAACGGCACCATCCTTTTTGCTACTGATAAAGGAGTTTGGAAAAAACAGCAGGATACATTTTCTTTAATCAAAGGTTCTGATTATTTATTTTTTAGAACCATCCAAGAAACTAAGAAAGGCGAAATTTGGGTTGGAGGCACTAGTGGTTTGTTTCAAATAATTGAGAATACACTCATTTCAAAACAAGAAATCATCAATAGCAATTTATTTTCAATCGTTGAAGGCACCAATAACAATTTATGGGTTGGAACTTTTGATGATGGACTTTTAAGAATCAATCTTACCAATATGACAGTAACAAAAATTGATGCATCCAATGACATAAATCAATTTACACTGTACAACAATCCCTTAAATACTATTTTTAAAGATGCTTCAAACACCTTGTGGGTCTCTAACAAAAACGGACTCTTATACACAAATTTAGATGCCAAAAATTTTAAAAGTTTACCCATCCAAAGAAAAGGACATATCAGAACGCTTTTTGTAAAAGATGAATTGGTCTACTACGGATTTCAAGCAGACAAATTTTACAGCTACTCGTTTGAAACGAATAGCAACGAAATGATCAAATTGCCAGAAAAAGCGAAGCCTATTAAGGTTGATACGTTGCATGGCATTGTTCATTTAGCTACAACCAATGGTTTGTACAGAGAAAAAACAGGTAAAATAAATGAATTTGAATCGGTACCCATTTTCAATGAACCCGAAAAAAATGAAGATCTCATCATCACCAGTTTTTGCAAGGATATGTTTGGAAATCAATACTTTGGAACATTTAAAGGATTGATTTTTAAAACAAAAAACGAAACCGTTTGGATTCAAGAAAAACTAGAAAAATTAGAATTTTTTCGAAATGTACGCGTTTTTTCTTTGAAAGTGGATTACCAAAAAAGATGCGTTTGGGTGGGTACCATTTCAAACGGACTTTTCAAAATAAATCTAGACAAATTAGGAAAAATAATTTCTGTAGAACAGTTTAGTGAGCAAATGACAGGTTCTTATAAAATACCAAATAATTCCGTTTGGTCATTTTTTCAAGCAAAAAATGGGGCATTTTATATAGGAACTGATACGGGTTTGCTGGTAAAAAAATCCAATGAAACTCAGTTTCAACCAATTGTAGCAGACGACGTAAAAAACAAGAAAATAATGGGCATCGTTGAAGATGAATTTTCCAATTTATGGCTGAGCAATTCTCAGGGAATCATTAAATATTCTCCGAAAACGGGTGAATCAAGAAGATACAATTATTTTGATGGTTTGCTTACAAATACTTTTACGGAAGGTGTTGCAAAAAATAGCAAAAACGAATTGTTTTTTAGCAGTATTTCAGGCATAAATTATTTCAAATCTGGTGAATTGCGCAATAATTTATTTTCTTCAAAAATTTCTTTTACAGCGCTTTTGATAAACAATACCAAAGTAGATGTTGATGAAAATTTATTGGGTTCTGTAGTGCTTTCTAACACCATCAATAATGCTACAAATTTAGTATTGAACCATCATCAAAATAATTTTACCATTGAGTTTACAAGCACTAATTATGCCAATGTAAAGGTGAATAAATACCGGTATAAACTGGAAAATTATGACGAAAAATGGACGGTGGTTGACAATGCAAAACGCTTTGCGGGTTATTCAAATATTCCTAGTGGAAACTATACACTTTTAGTAGAAGCCACAAATCCTGATGGACAATGGTCTAAAAAAATCAGAACGCTTGATATCAAAATAAAACCTGCGCCTTGGAATACTTGGTGGGCGTATGCAAGTTACTTCATCATAATTGCTGGCATTGGAGTTACCATTTTTATTTTTTGGTGGAACAGAGAAAAATTAAGAACTCAAATCAAACTTTCAGATTTGAAAAATGAACAAGAAAAAGAAATCAACGAAATGAAATTGATTTTTTTTACAGATGTTGCACACGAATTTAAAACGCCTCTTTCTCTGATTATTGGCCCTTTAAAAGACATTATTAGAGGAGATATTTCCAAAGAACACAAAGAATTTTGTTACAACATTCTATCAAGAAATACCAATCGAATGATGAATTTGGTCAATCAGTTATTGGATTTTAGAAAAGTAAATTCGGGTGTAAATATCTTAAAAGTTTCAAGAAATGACTTATGTGAATTCATCAGAGAGATTTCAAAATCTTTCCATTGGCAAGCAAAAAATAATGAAATCACCTTCAATATCATTTCTCCTGAAAGTTATTTTTGCCATTTTGATAGAGATATAGTTGAAAAAGTCATTTTCAATGTACTTTCAAATGCTTTTAAATATACTCCCAATAAAGGAACTATTGAAATCGAAATAAAACCAACTTGGAGAGAAGAAATCGAATATTTTATTATTTTGATAAAAGATAGTGGCAAAGGAATCTCGCAGTTGGATAAAAAGAAAATTTTTCAAAGGCATTTTCATGGCAAAGACCGTTCATCTTCAGGAATTGGGTTGCATTTGGCATCTACATTGATCAAAGCACACAAAGGAGAAATCAATGTACTCAATAGCTCTTTGGGTGGAACAGAATTTATGATTACGTTGCCTGTTTCGTCAAAATCCTTTTCGGAAGAGGAGTTTTTATCCAAAGATGATATTCCAATCAATCTTCCAGAGGATTATGTTCCGGGCGAAATTCCTGAGATTGTCAATGATGAAGAATCTGTAAAGGAAAAAATATTGGTGGTTGAAGACGATTATGATTTACGGAAATATTTAAAATATATTTTAACGAATGATTATTTGGTTTATGAAGCTGCAAATGGCGAAGAAGGTTTAGAAATTGCGCAGAAAAAAATTCCTGATATCATTATTACAGATGTCATGATGCCTGAAATGAATGGGATTGATATGTGTAAAAAAATCAAGAAAAACACTTTGATTTCACACATCCCTGTGTTGATGTTAACCGCAAAAACCGGAGATGAATTTTATAATAAAGGACTGAAAGTGGGTGCTTGGGATTATATTGCAAAACCTTTTAATAGTCAACAATTGCTTCAAAAAATCACTAATATTGTTGAAACACGCAATAATTTTAGGCAACATTTGGCAAAAGGAACCTCAAATGAAATACAAAATCACTATGTTTCTTATGATCAAAAATTTGTGAAAAATGCGATTGAAATCATTCAGAAAAAAATGGCTGAACCCAATTTTACAGTCGAAGATTTATCTGAAGAATTAGGTTTAAGTAGAATGCAATTGCACAGAAAACTAAAAGCATTAACGGGTCAAAGTGCCACCAAATTTATAAATTCTATGAAAATAGAAAAGGCGGTAAAAATGTTTGATAACGGCTGTGATCGCGTTCAAGAAGCAATGGATTCAGTGGGTATCAATAGTTACGCACACTTTATCAGTTTATTTAAAGATGAAAAAGGAATGACACCAAGTAAATATATTGAAGAATTAAAAAAAGTATCAGAAAAAAAATAATACCAAAACGCAAAATCAAATGAAAAAAATAACAATACTATTCATGACATTATTTTTGATTGCTTGCAACCAATCAAAACAAAAACCCACAAAAGAGACTGAAAATAAGACTTCTAAACCCAATATTGTCATTATTTATTTGGATGATTTAGGCTATGGGGATTTAAGTGCTTATGGTGCAACTGAACTAAAAACACCCAATATTGATGCGCTTGCCAATGGCGGAATTAAATTCACCAATGGCTATGCAACTTCTGCAACTTGTACGCCAAGTAGGTATGGAATGCTCACAGGAATGTATCCTTGGAGAAATAAAAATGCTAAAATTTTACCAGGAACTGCACCTTTGTTAATCAGCACAACACAACAAACCTTACCCAAATTGCTTAAAAATAATGGTTATCAAACAGCTATTGTGGGTAAATGGCATTTGGGTTTAGGAACTGGAGTGGTTGATTGGAACCAACATATTTCTCCTGGACCTAATGAAGTAGGTTTTGATGAGTCTTACATTTTGGCTGCAACTCAAGACAGAGTGCCAACAGTTTATATCAACAATGGAAATGTAGTGGGTTTGGACAAAAACGATCCTATACAAGTTAATTATTTCGAGAATTTTGATGGAGAACCAACTGCCATTTCAAATCCTGAAAAACTTACTATGAAATGGCATCATGGCCACAATAATAGCATCGTAAATGGTATTCCAAGAATTGGTTTTATGAAAGGGGGAGAATCCGCTAAATGGAGTGATACAGATATGGCTGATCATTTTTTAGGAAAAGCCCAAGAATATGTAAAAACACACAAAGACAAACCCTTCTTTTTGTATTATGCCCTGCAACAACCTCATGTGCCTAGAACTCCACATCCAAGATTTGTAGGAACATCAGGAATGGGCCCTAGAGGTGATGTAATTTTAGAAGCTGATTGGATTGTGGGTGAATTTATGAAAACCTTAAAAGAACAGGGCATTTTAGAAAATACCTTAGTGATTTTTTCAAGTGATAATGGCGCGGTTTTAAACGATGGTTATTATGATGATGCTGTTGAAAAAATTGGCAACCATAAACAAAATGGCGTTTTAAGAGGTGGTAAATACAGTATTTTTGAGGCAGGACCAAGAGTGCCTTTCATGACTTATTGGAAAGGAACAATTACTCCTCAAACATCTGATGCTATTGTTTGTCAGATGGATTTATTAGCCTCAATTGCAAAATTAATCGGTACTGAAGAATCAACCACAGATAGTGAAAACATCTTGGATGCTTTTTTAGGAAAATCTAAAAAAGGACGTAATCAATTGATTATTGAAGCTACTGGAAAAACGGCTTTACGAAGTGGTGATTGGTTATACATTCCTGCGTATGAAGGTAAAAACTTCCGTGAAGAAGTTGGAATTGAAGTGGGGAATTTTCCTTTTGAACAATTGTACAATCTAGCTAAAGACAAAAGTCAACAAAACAATTTAGCGAATTCCAATCCCGAAAAAAGAAACGAAATGAAAACTTTGTTCTTAAAATTAAGAGGGAAAGATTATACTACTGGCGTTAAAGAAGTGAAATTTGAATAACTTAAATAAAAATACATTTGTTTTGATAAAATAAGAAACTGTGGTATTTATTCACAATTTTTCAATATTTTTATCGAAAACAAAAAAAGATGCTAGTAAAAGTTTATGGATCAGCCGTTTTTGGTATTGAGGCAACTACCATTACTGTTGAAGTAAATATTGATAAAGGAATTGGATATCATTTAGTTGGTTTGCCAGACAAAGCTGTGAGCGAAAGTTCTTACCGAATTTCAGCAGCTTTAAACAACAATCAATACAATCTTCCAGGAAAAAAAATCATCATCAATATGGCACCTGCTGATATCAGAAAAGAAGGTGCTGCTTATGATTTAACCTTAGCTGTTGGCATTTTAGCAGCTTCTCATCAAATAAAATCAGAAGCGATTGAAGAATATATTATCATGGGCGAATTGTCTTTGGATGGAAGTTTACAACCCATAAAAGGCGCTTTGCCGATTGCAATAAAAGCTAGAGAAGAAGGTTTTAAATATTTTATTTTACCCAAACAAAATGCGAAAGAAGCCGCAATTGTCAATGATATTCAAATTTTAGGTGCAGACACCATTCAAGAAGTCATCAATCATTTTAATGGAGAGCAACTTATTGAACCCACAATTATTGATACAAGAGCCGAATTTTATAAAAATGTTGATTTTCCTGAACATGATTTTGCGGATGTAAAAGGACAAGAATCCATCAAACGTTGTATGGAAATTGCAGCTGCTGGTGGTCATAATATTATTTTGATTGGACCTCCAGGTTCTGGTAAAACCATGTTAGCCAAACGTTTACCCTCTATTCTACCACCAATGACATTGCAAGAAGCGTTAGAAACCACCAAAATTCACTCGGTTGTTGGTAAAGTAAAAAACGCAGGTTTAATGTATCAACGACCTTTTCGAAGTCCACATCACACAATTTCAAACATTGCATTAATTGGGGGTGGAAATAATTTACCTCAACCTGGCGAAATTTCATTATCGCACAATGGTGTCTTATTTTTAGATGAATTACCCGAATTTCAACGTTCAGTTTTGGAAGTAATGCGTCAGCCATTAGAAGATCGTGAAGTTTCTATTTCAAGAGCCAAATTTACAGTGACGTATCCAAGTAGTTTTATGTTGGTTGCAAGTATGAATCCGAGTCCAAGTGGCTATTTCAACGACCCAAATTCGCCCATGACTTCTTCTCCGCATGAAATGCAGCGTTATTTAAGCAAAATTTCTGGGCCATTGTTAGACAGAATTGACATACATATTGAAGTAACTCCTGTGCCTTTTGAAAAATTATCTGATGAACGAAAAGGAGAGTCATCTGTAGAAATTAGAAAACGCGTTACTGCTGCAAGAGAAATTCAATCTGAGCGATTTAAAGAAACAGAAAACTTGCATTACAATGCGCAAATGAATGTTAAACACATTCGCAAATACTGTGAATTATCTGAACAAAGCAAGCAACTCATTAAAACAGCCATGGAAAAACTGAATCTTTCTGCAAGAGCTTACGACCGAATTTTAAAAGTATCTAGAACGATTGCAGATTTGGCAAATTCCGAAAACATAAATCCAGAGCATATTGCAGAAGCCATTCAATATCGCAGTCTGGATAGAGATGGTTGGTTGGGGTGAAATCGTTTGTATTTCAACTCTTCTTTCCAATCGTCAACAATTCATCCCATTGTGTAGTAAATCTGGGACTTCTGTGTTCTTTAACAAGTGCCCACTCTTTTTCACGATTGCCAACAGTTGCCAGTTTTACTTTGTTTTTACCATATTTGCTGTTGATTGCATCCATCACTTTTGATAAATTGACATTTTCTATTTTATGCTCTTGATGAAATAAACTCATTTGCACTTCATTTTCGGGAATCAAGTGATGCAAATGAACGCCCACTTTTTTGTAGCGAAAACCTGGTTTGTAAATCGCTTTTAATCCTTTGATGGCTTCTTTGGTAAGTGTTATGGTATTGTTTGTAGGCGTATCTAAAGTGATAAAAATATTTTTAAAGTATTGATGTTCGCTTTTACTAAAGTGATTCGTTTGTAAAAAAACCTCCAAACAACGAGCTGCAGATCCTTGCTGACGCAATAAATCTGCTACTTCAGCCACATAAAAACTAGTGGCTTCTTCAATCAAATGATAATCTGTTAATTTTTGTCCAAAAGATTTTGCGGTGCCAATTCCTTTTTTGATATCTGGCAATATCGTCATTTCTAAACACGGCTGATTGTTGAGCTCACGCCACAAACGTTCGCCCACAACTGTCATTTCTTTACGCACCCAAGCAACAGAAAGATTTGCAAAATCCAAGGCATTTTTAGCGCCTGTTTTTTCTACACGAATGGCATGCTTTCGTCCAATTCCCCAAACATTTTTCAACGAAGTTATCGTTAATAAATGTGTTCGCTTTTCTTCAGAATCTACTACATAAACGCCCTTATTTTCTGGAAGCTTTTTGGCAAATTTATTCGCGATTTTCGCCAAAGATTTTGTTTTGGCAATGCCCACTCCTACAGGAATTCCGGTGTTTTTAAAAACCGTTTCTTTGATTCTTATAGCAATTTGATGCAACTCATTTTGAGGGTAGTGAGAAACATCAACAAAACTTTCGTCAATACTATATTCTTCTACAATTGGCGAAAATGTGCGTAAGGTTTCCATGACACGTTGAGACATATCAGCATACAACGTATAATTTGATGAAAAACAAGTAACATCATTTGCTTCTAAAATATGTTTGATTTTAAAGACAGGTTCAAACATTGGCATTTGTACTAAAGCTTTTGCTTCTTTATTTGCTGCAATCACACAACCATCATTATTGCTCAAAACAACCACAGGTTTTCCTTGCAAATCAGGTCTAAAAACTTGTTCGCACGAAGCATAAAAACTGTTGCAATCTACCAACGCAATCATAACGTGTGTTTGATGATGTAGGTAATTACACCCCACAATTGGATTTCCTGTTTGGAATCAGAATTAATTCTGATGATATTGAAATTACCATCTTGAATGACCACAGCCAATTGATTGTTTTTAGGTGTAAGCGATTTGTCAATAATCAAAACATCTTTTTCAAAAATGGCGAGTTCACTAAAACTGTTGTCAATAACTCGAACGTAAAAAGTAGCTGAAGGATTGGCAACCAACACATCGTTTAAATCGATTCTTGGTTCAGTATAATGCGTAGCAGGACTAGCAAAGCCTGTCTGAGTTGAACGCACAACTCGAAAGCTTTTTTTTGATTTTTCTACTAATTTTACTTCGCCAAATTCCATGCTTAAAATTACTAGAAAAAGAAATACGGTATTGTTAAAATTCAAAAAAAGTATGAACAAAAACTACTCCTGTCCTTTTTTTACTTTCCAATATTGTAGGTTTGCTTTGCTGACTCTTTCCAGAGTTTCTCTGTCTGTAGCGCGTTTTCCTGATTTCATCAAATCGAAAATATCTTTGATCAAATTGCTTGTAGTTGCAAAATAGGAGTGACTTAAAAAACTTGAATCTTGACCAGAAGCATCAATCGTTTCAATACCTTTTAAAACCACAATTTGCGATCCAGCTTCTCCTGCTCTATAACTTCCATGTACTTTTTTGGAAGCCAATAACGCCAAATCATCAGAAGAAACATACAACGTAATTGGTTTGCCTATTTTTGAAATCATTTTCGGGCCAATATCTCTTTTAAAAACATCAGCATCAATATCTGGAGCTGCTAAAATGATTTCTGTGATTTTGTTTTTCAACTCAGGATTTTCATTCATCAACTCAATCAAGGCTTTTGTCAAGCCACGATTTCCCATACTATGAGCTACTAAATAGATGTTTTTAGCATCCGTTTTTGTTAAATAATCTTTCAGAAAATTCTTCATATTATAAGTTGACCATTCAATATTGGCTTCATCAACGGTATAACTTGTGGTAGAAGCTTGTGATGGCCAACTGTAAAAAACAGATTCTCCTGAAAATCGTAAATCGAAGGTAATTTGTGCTGTTCTAAAAGCAGCATCAGCAAAAGAAACGTTGTAACCATGCACAAAAAGGAACGTACTTTTGCCATTTTTAGCAATGCGTTCTTTCATCTGCTTGAAAAAATCATCTTTGTTTTGTTTTTTCAACGATTGCATCATGATGTGTTTGCTTGGGTCTTCAGAAAACTCTAATCGCCAATAAGAAGGTCTTTCAATTTCGCCTAAAGTATGTGTGTAGGGAATGCTTACTACGATTCTACCATATTGCAATTCACTTCTTTTTCCGCCAAAACGTTCGTTTAAATCACTATTTTTTGTGTCATTTCTATCGGTTGCAAAAGAAATAGGAATTTCAATAAATTCTTTTTTGGTATTGCCTGAAGAAACCATCATTTTTTCTACTGCTTCTTGTTGCAAACAAACTTTGATGACTTGTGTTTGTGTTTGTTGATTTTGCAAGGTAACATCAATCGTAAAAGTGATGGAGGTATAGTTCTGAAAAGCGTTGTTTCCATTGAGCAAACCTATCAATTGTGTTTGTTTAAATTGATTGTAATCTGTAAAAGTGAGGTTGAAATTATCATCTAAAAAAACCAGAATTTTAAAAGATTGAATCATGGATTCAGTTCCTTCTGTAATTTTTAGTTGAAGCGTAGCATCATCTACAAGATTGTTTAAACAATTGTTTAGATTGTAGGTTTTGGAGTTGTCAGAAAGTTCAAAAACAACCTGATTTTTTTGTGCTTGAGTAAGAGAACAAAAAATAAAAAAAAGAAGTAGAAAACCGGTTTTCATAATGTATCATTTTTTTATTGATGGCATAAAGATACAATTTATTAGAAAACAAAAATACCCTTACATTTTGATAATAGGGGTATTTGATTGAGGAAACCTACAAGGTTTTTAAAACCTTGCAGGTTGTTGAAGTTAAAATTATTCTTAAAAATTAATATCTGTAATACTCTGGTTTGAAAGGACCTTTTGTAGTAACACCAATATAATCAGCTTGCTCTTGACGCAATTCTGTTAATTCTACACCGATTTTTTCTAAGTGTAATCTTGCCACTTTTTCATCCAAATGTTTTGGCAACATGTATACTTCATTTTTATAAGCATCTTTGTTTGTCCACAATTCAATTTGCGCCAATATTTGGTTGGTAAATGAATTCGACATTACAAAACTTGGATGACCTGTTGCGCAACCTAAATTTACCAAACGACCTTCTGCTAATAAAATAATGTCTTTTCCATCAATTGTATATTTATCAACTTGAGGTTTGATTTCGATTTTTGGACTGTTCGCATTTAACCAAGCAACATCAATTTCGTTATCAAAATGACCAATATTGCATACAATTGTTTTGTCTTTCATCATTTTAAAATGCTCAGCACGCACAATATCTCTGTTTCCTGTTGTGGTAATTACAATATCAGCTGTGCGAATTACGGTTTCTAAACGCTTCACTTCAAAACCATCCATAGCAGCTTGCAATGCGCAAATTGGGTCGATTTCAGTAACAGTTACAATAGAACCTGCGCCTTTAAATGAAGCTGCTGTTCCTTTACCAACATCACCATAACCACAAACCACTACTCTTTTTCCTGCTAACATGGTGTCTGTTGCTCTGCGAATTGCATCAACTGCAGATTCTTTACAACCGTATTTATTATCAAATTTTGATTTGGTTACAGAGTCAT
Source organism: Polaribacter gangjinensis (assembly GCF_038024125.1). Taxonomy (NCBI): domain Bacteria; kingdom Pseudomonadati; phylum Bacteroidota; class Flavobacteriia; order Flavobacteriales; family Flavobacteriaceae; genus Polaribacter; species Polaribacter gangjinensis. The sequence goes on along the minus strand of NZ_CP150662.1, from coordinate 2,115,702 downwards.
TTACGTTGATTGCTGGCATTGGCAACGTTCCGTTTTTCATACGCTCATACAATCTGTGAACTCCTGTTGTAGTTTCTTCAGACAAACCATTGATGCCTGCAGCCAATTCTGGATATCTGTCCAAAACCATGTTTGTTAAATCTCCTCCATCATCTAAAATCATGTTTAATGGTTTGCGATCTTCACCGAAAAATAAGGTTTGTTCTATACACCAATCAAATTCTACTTCGTTCATTCCTTTCCACGCATACACAGCAGTTCCTTTTGCAGCAATTGCAGCAGCAGCTTGGTCTTGTGTTGAAAAAATGTTACAAGAACTCCAAGTAACCTCAGCTCCTAAAGCTTGTAAAGTTTCAATTAAAACCGCAGTTTGAATGGTCATGTGTAAACAACCTGCAATTCTAGCTCCTTTTAAAGGTTGTGTTTCTTTGTATTCTTCTCTTAATGCCATCAAGCCTGGCATCTCTGCTTCTGCCAATTCTATTTCTTTTCTACCCCAATCTGCTAATGAAATATCTTTCACTTTATAAGGGATATATGCCGTTTTTGTACTCATAATCTGTATATTTATGCTCTATTTTTGCGAGTGCAAAGTTACGAACTCCATTTTAAAAATATGCCACTTTACAAAACATTAACGATTAACGAAAAAACAAAAGTTGTTATTTGGAAAATTGAAGAAACAATTGATGATTTACAGCAAGGTATTTTGCTATCCAAAAACAGTGAAAACCGATTGCATTCTATGAAATCGGAAATCCATCAAAAAGGGTTTTTAAGCATCAGACATTTATTGAAAGAATTCAACTTACAAGATACTGATTTACAATATGATGAATTTGGAAAACCGCATTTAAAAGATGGACGTTTTATTTCCATGACACATTCTTTTCAATTTACAGGAGTGATCGTTTCTGAAGAAAAAAGCGTTGGAATTGACATTGAAAAACAGCGTGAAAAAATTCTAAAAATTGCGCACAAATTCACACCAATTGAGGAATATAAAACCATAGCAAATGTGAGTGCTTTGATTGCCAAACTAACGATTGTTTGGGGTGCAAAAGAGAGTTTATACAAGATTTTTGGTAAGAAAAAATTGCTTTTTTTACATCATATTTATATTGAAGATTTCGATTTTGAAGACGAAAAAACTACAGGAATCATTCGTTTTGAAGGAAAAGAAGCCACTTATGATATTGAATTTTTAGAATTCGAAGACTTTACGTGCGTGTATGCTTACTAGAAATCCGTATTTTTACGCACTATAATTCACAATGACTGCAATTTTCGATTTCTTTTTTGGTCAATACAAAACCTATTCAACTACTGAAACTGTTCTAGAAATTATTGCGGTTATTTTTGGCTTTTTATCTGTTTGGTATTCCAAACAAAATAAAATTTGGGTATTTCCAACAGGAATGATTAGCACTGCAATTTTTGTGTATTTGCTTTTTCAATGGGGTTTATTGGGTGATATGATGATCAATGCATATTACTTCATCATGAGTGTTTTTGGATGGTATGTTTGGACAAGGAAAGTAGATGAAACTCACGAAACTCCAATATCCATTATGAATTCAAAAGATAAAAAAATTGCGATTTTACTATTTTTTGCAACTTTGATTTTTGTCTATGTTGTATATTCTTATTTCGAAAAATGGACGAATTGGGTAGCATATATTGACACATTTACAACAGCGATTTTTTTTGTGGGCATGTGGCTCATGGCAAAACGCAAAATCGAAAATTGGATTTTTTGGATTATTGGCAACATCATTTCAATTCCACTGTATTTTTACAAAGGATTTACATTCACTAGTTTCCAATATTTTGGATTCACATTTATAGCAATTGCTGGTTATTTCGCATGGAAAAAAAGCTTCAACAACAACCCATCAACATTGTAAAAGTCGTGTTATTTGGTCCAGAATCTTCTGGTAAAACAACACTTTCACAACAATTAGCTCGTTATTACAACACAGTTTGGGTACCTGAATTTGCGCGTGATTATTTGCAAGAAAAATGGAATAACGAACGTAAAACCTGCGAAATGTCCGATTTTATTCCGATTGCAATTGGACAAATGAAACTGGAAAATAAACTCGCTTTAAAAGCTGATAAAGTATTGATTTGCGATACAGATTTGTTAGAAACCAAAGTATATTCTGAGGAATTTTACAACGGATTTGTAGATTCTTTATTGGAAAAAGCGGCTTTAGAAAACTCATACGATTTGTATTTATTAACCCATATTGATACACCTTGGGAAAAAGACGATTTACGAGATAGACCTGAACAACGTTTGGAAATGTTTACCGCTTTTGAAAATGCGTTGATAAAACACAATCGTCCTTATATTTTATTGAAAGGAGACAAAAAAACACGACTTGCATTGGCTACAGCAGCCATCAATAAAATAATTGCTGACCGAGAAAATTTACATTCTTTTTCTAATAAAATTGCAAAAGAATGAACAAAGAACAAATTGTAAAAGAACTCAATTTTAAAGCCATCAGAAGTTCTGGTGCAGGTGGTCAACACGTGAATAAAGTTTCGTCAAAAATTGAATTGACGTTTGATTTGGAGCATTCTGAAGCTTTGACTGATGAGGAAAAAATGCTTTTAAAAACCAAACTCTCCTCCAAATTAACAACTGAAAACGTACTGATTTTAACTGTTGAAGAAACTCGTTCTCAGCATAAAAACAAAGAATTGGCAATTAAAAAATTTATTTCTTTAATTGAAACAAATCTAAAAAAGCCAAAAAAAAGGACGCCTACGAAACCTAGCAAAGCTGTCATTAAAAAAAGATTGGAAACCAAAGAAAAAACTTCTGTCAAAAAAGCGTTGCGTAAAAAACCGAAACTAGAATAATTTTTTTCTGTTTTTAATTTTCTATATCACTTTTCGTACTTACTTTTGCATCGTTCTCACAAAGGGGTGCTGATTTAGTTGTCAGTTTACAGTTTCTAGTTTACAGTAATGTTGAATTTTGAACTTAAAATTTTGAACTAAAAAGGCTGAGATCATACCCAATGAACCTGAGCAAGTAATGTTGCTAAGGGATTGCGAGCGTAAAGAAAACATCTTGTAGATGTTTTTAGTGAGTAGCAAAAAAGCTATGCTTTTTCTCCTAATCATCGCTCAAAAAATTAATTATTCAACAATAACCACAAGAATAATTACCTCTTTTTATTCGTTTTAATTTTTTTTAAAATGAAAAAAATATCCATTTTTTTATTCTTGTTTGTAAGCCTACTTACAAACGCACAAATGTTCAACATCTCAGGAAAAGTAGTAGATGAAAACAACGAAAATTTACCAAATGCCAGTATTTTAATTCCGAAAATCAACAAAGGAATTGCCACAAATGCTGATGGAACTTTCTCCTTAAAATTGCCAAAAGGAAGTTATGTATTTCAAATTTCATTTTTGGGTTATAAATCCATCAATCAGGAAGTTATCATCAATAAAGATGAGGAATTTACCTTTGTTTTAAAACCCAATCAAACCTTATTAGATGAAGTTTTGGTTTCTGCAGTTCGTGTAAATGCGGATATTCCTGTAACGTTTTCAAACCTATCTAAAAAGGAAATTGCCAAACGAAATTTGGGTCAAGACATTCCGATTTTATTAAATTATTTGCCAAATGTAGTTTCATCTTCTGATGCTGGAGCAGGAATTGGTTACACCTATATGAGCGTGCGTGGTTCGAATAACGAACGAATTAATGTCACTGTAAACGGAATTCCTTATAACGATGCAGAAAGTCATGGAACTTTTTGGGTGAATTTGGGCGATTTTGCTTCTTCCACTGAAAATTTGCAATTACAACGTGGCGTTGGAACATCAACCAATGGTTCAGGCGCTTTTGGTGCGAGTTTAAATATCTTGACAGATGCCATTGCTGAAGAAGCTTTTGGTGAAATTTCCAATTCATTTGGATCTTTCAATACGCGAAAACATACCGTAAAATTCGGAACAGGAAAACTGAATAACAACCTCGAAATCTCAGGAAGATTGTCTAATATTTATTCTGATGGATATGTTGACAGAGCTTTTGCTGATTTAAAATCCTATTTTTTACAAGCAAGTTTTGTGGATGAAAATACGTTGATCAAAGCCATCACTTTTGGTGGAAATGAACAAACCTATCAATCTTGGTTTGGTTTAACTGCTGATGAATTAGCAGAAAATCGCAGACAAAATCCATATACGTATGAAAACGAAACAGACAACTATCAGCAAGATCATTATCAATTGCATTGGAACGAACAATGGAACAAAAATTGGTCAACAAATTTGGGGTTGAATTACACCAAAGGTTCAGGTTATTTTGAGCAATTTAAGGAACAAGAAGATGCAGCTGCACTCAATAATTTGATTGTTGATGGCACAGATGCTATTGTGAGACGTTGGTTGGATAATGATTTTTATGTAGTCAATTTCAACACGAATTATAAAACTGACAAGTTGAATTTTATCAGCGGAATTTCGTATTCCAATTATACAGGTGATCATTTTGGAGAAGTCATTTGGGGTGAGAATTTAGCGCCAAATACCAAAATTAGAGATCGTTACTATTTTTCTGATGCTACCAAAAATGATTTTTCAATCTTTGCAAAAGCCAATTTTAGTGTATCAGAAAAACTATCTATGTATGCAGATTTGCAAGGGAGATTTGTTTCTTATCAAACTCAAGGAATTACCAATGATATTGTTCCTATAGATGTAAATACGAATTTTAATTTTTTCAATCCGAAGTTCGGATTTACTTATAAAATGAATGATGCAAACAACTTGTACACCTCATTTGCAGTTGCCAATAGAGAGCCCAATAGAAACGATTTTGAAAATGGCATCAATTCGCACGAAACACTTTTTGACTATGAATTGGGTTGGCGTTTGAACAAAGAAAATGTAAAAATCAACACCAATATTTATTATATGGATTACAAAAATCAATTGGTGTTGACAGGAGCAATTGATGGAGTTGGCGCGCCAATTAGAGCAACTTCTGGAAATAGTTACAGACTTGGTTTAGAAATTGATGCAGATATCCGTTTAAGCGACAAATTTTCTGTAAAACCAAATGCGGCTTTTAGCTCTAATAAAAACCGAGATTTTGTTTCGGAAATTGATGGAGTTTTGCAAAATTTAGGGAACACAAACTTGTCATTTTCACCAAATGTTGTGATGGGAAATATATTGACTTATCAGCCAAAAGAAAATGTTCAAATTTCCTTTTTATCAAAATATGTTGGGCAACAATTTATGAGTAATTTGAGTAGCAAAATATCTGAAAATGATATTCTACAATCGTTTTTTACAAGCGATTTGAATGTGGTGTATCAGCTAAAAACGACTAAAATTTTTAAAACAGTAACCTTTACAGCCTTGATTAACAATATTTTTAATTCAGAATTTGTTGACAGAGGGTATTATTTTACCTATGATGACACTTGGTCGAATCCAAATGTGATTACTACTTTAGATGGCGCAGGATATTATCCACAAGCAACTAGAAATTTTTTAGTGGGAGTTACGCTGAATTTTTAGATTTTTCTTAAATATTCTTAATTTTTGATGTAAAAAGTACATTTATAAGCCGTTTTTGCTAAAAAACGGCTTATTTTTCGTAACTTCGCAAAACATGAAAATTTCCACAATTTACCAAAAAAGAAATTTGAGAGTTTATAGTTTTGATTTTAACGTCTTTAGAAATCAATCTGATAAATTCATTCCTCCTACTTTTTAGGTAAAAACTCCATAAAATTTATTACCATTTTATTTAATCAAAAAATGCATTTTTTCAATGCGTTTTAAAAACTATTTATATGAAACTTATCCGAATTAAAAGAAAAACAAGACAACAAAAATATTATTCATCTGCTATGGGAATGTTGAATTCTAGAGTGACTTTTGTCAAAAAATACCTGTTTGGCATTCCAATAAAAACCATCCATAAATACAGAGAAACGTATTATGGCGAAATTAAAAATTGCGATGATTGTAATTTATTTATCTAAAAAAATTAAAAATAATATATGAGGCAACTTAAAATCACAAAACAAGTAACAAATCGAGATGCGAAATCTTTGGAAAAATACTTTCAAGAAATTAGTAAAATCGAATTGATTACGGCTGATGAAGAAGTAGAATTGGCAATAAAAATTAAAAAAGGCGATAAAAGAGCATTGGATTTATTGGTAAAATCGAACTTACGATTCGTGGTTTCTGTTGCCAAACAATATCAAAATCAAGGTTTAAAATTATCTGATTTAATTAATGAAGGCAATTTAGGATTGGTAAAAGCTGCCAAAAGATTTGATGAAACAAGAGGTTTTAAATTTATTTCGTATGCAGTTTGGTGGATTCGTCAATCAATTTTACAAGCGTTGGCTGAACAATCAAGAATTGTGCGTTTGCCGTTAAATAAAATTGGAAGCATCAATAAAATTAATAAAGTATATGCAAAATTAGAGCAGCAAAACGAACGAGTTCCTTCGTATGTTGAAATCGCCAATGAATTGGATTTGACCGAGCAAAATATTGCACAAAGCATGAAAAATTCTGGCAGACATTTGTCTATGGATGCTCCTTTTAGAGAAGGTGAAGATGCTAATTTTTACTCTATTTTAGGTTCAGAAGATTCTCCAAAACCTGATAATTCTTTGATGAAAAAATCCTTAGAAATTGAAATTAGCAGAGCATTAAATACACTTCCTGAAAAAGAAGCTGCAATTATTCAAATGTATTATGGGTTGAATAATAAAAACACCACTTACAGTTTGACAGAAATTGGTGAGACTTTTAATATCACAAGAGAACGTGTTCGTCAAGTAAAACAACGCGCTTTGAATAAATTAAAATCAAAATCTAGGGCTACTGTTTTAAGAACGTATCTTTGATAAATTAAATTTTCAACTTAAAAATCCCTCAATTAAATTTTTAGGATGTGTGGTTTTTGGAATGGGAAAATCGAACCAATTTTGCAGATTTTCTTGATAACCTGCATTATTCAAATAATTATGCAATGCCAAGTTTAATCCTTTGGTATATTTTGGATGATCTGCGCCTTTTGGGTCTTTGTGATACAAATCATTTTGAGCAAATCCTTCAAAAGTAGGACCAATAATCTCAATGCTAAATTCATCCGGATTTTGTCCAACAGGACTATGAGCAGTTGCTGTAAATTGATGCCAAAATGCAGATTGAATGCAATTTTTCTCAAATAATTGCCTTACAACTTCCAAAGAATCTATAGTTTCTTGTTCTGTTTCTGTAGGAAAACCATACATCAAATAGGCATGAACCAAAATATTATTTTGCGAAAAATTGTGAGTAACTCTCGTAACTTGCGCAATATCTACACCTTTTTTCATTTTTGCCAATAATCTGTCTGAAGCAACTTCTAAACCACCAGTTACAGCAATGCAACCTGATTTTGCCATGAGTTGACACAACTCAAAATCGAAGGTTTTTTCGAAACGAATGTTTGTCCACCAAGTAATTTTTACATCTCTTTCTATCAATTTCAAAGAAAGTGCTTTGAGCATTTTTGGAGGTGCAGCTTCATCTACAAAATGAAAACCTGTAATGCCAGTATCTTGCATAATTTGCTCAATTTTATTGACCAAATCATCTGCAGTAGTATTTTGATAATTACCAATATAATCTAACGTAACATCGCAAAAAGAACATTGCTTCCAATAACATCCATGAGAAATCGTGAGTTTATTCCATCTTGCATCTGTCCACATTCTGTGCATTGGATTTACTACATCCAAAAAAGACACATATTTATGAAAAGGCAAACCTGCGTAACTTGGCGCAGGCAAATTTTTGTGATGATAAATGGTATTGGGCGTTTTATTTTTATAAACAACCTTGTTTTTTTCTAAAATATACGTTCTTTCTAGTTGATTGATATCAATTTTACCCTCTAAAAAATGAACAATTTTAAGTAAAGGTCCTTCACCATCATCCAACGAAATAAAATCTACATACTCAAAAATTCTTGGGTCACTTAATGAACGTAGTTCAGTATTGCAATAACCACCACCAATTGCGATAGAAATCTTCGGAAAAAACTGTTTAATGAATTGAGAACAACGCAAAGCCGCAAATAAATTTCCAGGAAAAGGAATCGTAAAACAAACCAAATTTGGGGAATGTTCTAAAATTTGCGTTTCTAAAAGGTCGAACATTTTGTCTTCAATCAAAGAATGTTGACTGTTTAAAAATTCATCAATTTGATTAAAATTGCTTGCTGCTGTTGCAATTTGTTCAGCGTATTTTGTAAATGCAAAAAATTCATCAACATTTGCCTGAATAAAATCGCCAATTTCTTCAATAAAAAGTGTGGAATAATGTTTTGCTTTGTCAATAATTCCTGATTCACCATTTTCCCATTTGATAGCTTTATTTACATGAATCAACCTGTGACCTTTTGGCAAAAAATTGGTTTCCAAAATTTTATTAGCACTTTCAATATCTTGTTTTTGAAGAAAAGCAATTACAAAATCAACTCTTGAAATGTAAATTTCCTTCAACTTTCGAACTTTTGGAAAATCAAAATTTTTTAAATCATCTGCTTCTTTAAAAATTTCTTGTAAAAAATCGCTTGTAAAAATGGCTGTAAAAAGCTCAATACTTAAATCACAGTGCGCAAAAGAAACCTCATTTTTTTCTAAAAACCCTTTTAAATAAGCACTTGCAGGATATGCTGTATTTAATTGCGTAAATGGTGGCGTAATAAAAAGGAGATTGGTTTGCATGACGCAATTTACTGGACTTTTTTCATTTGAAGACGATTATGAATCCATTTTTCCAACAGCACAACTCACAAACGATTTTGCTTTGTGAAGTACTGTGTTTTTATCTCCCACTTCTGGATATCCTAATTTGGAAAGTTTTTCTTTGATTTCAACCAGGTTTGCGTTTTCTGAATCAATAGTTACTATTGAATTTTCTACATCAACTGCAACATCATTCACACCATTTATCGATGAAATTCCTTTTTTGATGGTAGCTGCACAACCACCACATTTTAAGTTTTCTATTTGAATATTTGTAGTCATTTTGTTTAATTTTTTGATTTCCAAGATGAATAACCACCCTCTAAAATGATGATTTTAAATCCGTTTTCTTTTAAAATTTTTGAGGCTGATTTACTTCTGTTTGATGTGTTGCAATACACATATACAGGTTTTGATTTGTCTAATTTTAAACTTGCTTTTTGATAAAAATTGGGATCAAAAAGATTGACAAATTGAGCCGTTTTAATACTTCCTTGAGCAATTTCTTCAGGAGTTCTAACGTCTAACAATTGTATTTTCTCTTTTGAAAGTAACGTTTTCAAATCTGATACAGAAATAAATGTTGTTTCTTGCGAGTTTCCACAAGTGACAAAAAACAGACTTACAAACAGAACTAAATACCTCATTTTCAAAAATATATTATAACGTTGAAGGACATACATATGCCGATTTTTCAATGGATGAATTTTTAATAGCATCAAATCCACCTAAAATATCAATCACATTGTGAAAACCACGTGCTTTTAAAATTGAAGCCGCAATTACTGAACGATATCCACCTGCACAATGCACATAAAATGGTTTCTTGTCAGGAAATTGGCTGATGTGATCATTCAAATAATCCAAAGGAGTATTTTCTGCAATCAAGGCATGTTCACTTAAATATTCTCCAGGTTTTCTAACGTCAAAAATTAATGGATTTTCAGCAATTTTTTCTTCTAAAGCTGCCACAGAAATGGCATTTAAAACATCGATTTCTTTTCCAGATTTTTTCCATGTTTCAAAACTTCCGTCTAAATATCCAATCACATTATCAAAACCAACTCTTGATAAACGAGTAATGGTACTTTCTTCTTCACCAATTGGAGTCACTAATAAAATTTCTTGTTTGATATCTTTAATCAACGCACCAACCCAGGGTGCAAATGTACCTCCCAAACCTATAAAAATAGATTGAGGAATGAATCCTTTCGAAAATTCTGATTGATGACGAACGTCTAAAATAACAGCATCCGTTTCATTGGCTAGCAATTCAAATTCTTCAGCAGACAAAGGTTTTGCACTATTTTTGATAACATTATCAATATTTTCATATCCTTCTTTATTCAACTTTACATTCAATGGAAAATAGGCTGGAGGAGGCAACAAACCATCTGTAACTTCTTTTATAAATTCTTCTTTGGTCATATTGGCTCTCAAAGCATAATTGGTTTCTTTTTGATTTCCAATTGTACCAACAGTTTCTTTGCTAAGGTTTTTTCCACAAGCTGAGCCAGCTCCATGTGCAGGATAAACAATGACATCATCTGCTAAAGTCATGACTTTTGTTCTTAAACTATCGTATAAAAATCCGGCTAAATCTTTTTCAGTAATGTTTCCTTTCTGAGCCAAATCTGGTCTTCCAACGTCACCCAAAAACAACGTATCTCCACTAAAAAGAGCGTGATCTTTTCCGTTTTCATCTTTCAATAAATAACAAGTGCTTTCCATGGTATGACCAGGCGTATGAAGCGCAGTTATGGTAATATTTCCAATTGTAAAAACTTGATTATCCTCAGCAATCAACGCATCAAAATTAGTTTGTGCTGTTGGTCCAAAAACAATTTTAGCCCCTGTTTTTTCTGCTAATGTTACATGGCCACTTACAAAATCTGCATGAAAATGCGTTTCAAAAATATATTTAATTTTGGCATTGTCTTTTTCGGCTCTGTCAATATAATCTTGTACTTCTCTTAAAGGATCAATAATGGCAACTTCGCCATTACTTTCAATATAATAGGCTCCTTGCGCTAAACATCCTGTATAAATTTGTGCTATTTTCATGGATAAATTATTTTTAAGCAACATCAAATTTACGATTGATATTGCAATGATTTCCTGATTTTTATCAAATTTTTTTATTTATTTATAGGCTTGATGAATGTATTTTGCATACTTTTCTTGCCTTTTTCTATCTCCAGTTCTAAAAAACTTAACAGCATCATTGGCTCTCATAAAAAAATGATTGACATCAATGATTTCTAAAAGTCCGCCTTTGAATAAAGCGTCTCTCAAAGGTCCTTTTGCTCCTGCAAAATAAAATAAAACGCCTTTTTTCTGATAATATTTAATGCGTTCTTTGAGCATTTCAACTCCTGTGCTATCTATTCTATTGATACTTTCAGAATCTAAAACTATCAATTTTAATGCCTTTCCTTTTTTATCTGTCATTTCGTCCATTTTATCTCTAAAATAACTTGAATTTGCATAAAATAATTGGGCATCAAAACGAAAAACGAGAATATCGTCCTCAATAATTACTTCTTCAAAGCGTTCTTTATTTCTGTAAAAATTGGCATCAGGAACTTTTCCTAATTCTACTACATAAGGTCTTGATGTTCTAAAAATGAGCACAACTAGCGACAATCCTACACCTACTGTAATTCCGTATTCAATTCCAAAAAATAAGGTTGCAATAAAAGTAGAAATCAATAACCAAAAATCTAAATTATTGGCGCGCCACAAAAATGCAGCTTCTTTGACATTGACCAGAGCAAAAACAGCCACAATAATGATAGCTGCCAAAATTGTTTTAGGTAAAAAATAAAATAATGGCGTTAAAAAAAGTAAAGTAATCATTACCATCACTACCGAAATTAACGCTGCCATTCCTGTTTTTGCGCCACTTTCTTGATTGATTGCAGAGCGAGAAAAACTAGAAGCTGAGGGATATGCTTTAAAAAAAGAACCAAAAATATTACTCAATCCTAAAGCTATCAACTCTTGATTTGGACGAATTTTATACACATCTTGTTTTGCTTCTAACGATTTTCCAATAGAAATGGTTTCTAAATAACCAACCATTACTAAGGTTAATGCAATTGGAAAAAGTTCTCTAATTTGCTCAAAATCAATAGTTGGAATTCCGAAAGTTGGCAATCCTGAAGGAATATTTTTAACGATGGCAACTTCTGTCAAATTCTTGCCAAAAAACTTCATGATTACAATTCCTAAAACAACAACAATTAGTGCACTTGGAATTCTTTTGTCAATTTTTCTTAAAATAAAAATGATGCTGACAGCAATCAAACCAATGATAGTTGTTGGCAAATTGTAAAATGAAATTTGCATCAAAATATCTTCTAAAAGTACGTGAATTTGATCACTTTGAATAAAATCAACTCCCAATAAATTTCTAAATTGATTGATGCCAATAATCAAGGCAACTGCAGATGTAAATCCCGTAATTACAGGTCTTGACAAGAAATTTACAATAAATCCTAAGCTGAAAATACCCAAAACAAATTGAATTGTTCCAACCATTAAAGCTAATAAAATGGCAATTTCAATATAACTATCTGATCCTGCCAAAGCTAATGTAGAAACTCCAGTTGCAACAATTAACGAATCCATGGCAACAGGACCAATAGCTACCTGTCTTGAAGAACCGAAAATAGCATACATTACTTGGGGTACTAAGGCACAATACAATCCGTAAATAGGTGGTAAACCTGCAATTAAAGCATACGCAATTCCTTGCGGAATCAAAATAATTCCGACTGTAATTCCCGCAATCAAATCGCCTTTGAACAAGGATTTTTGATAATTGGGTAACCAATCAACAATAGGAACAATCTTTTTGATATTCATTTTTTAAAACAATTCTCCTTGGGTACTTCCTTTTATTCTGTCTAAGTGTTTGTATGCCAATGCTGTTACTTCTCTTCCTCTTGGTGTTCTTGCAATAAACCCTTGTTGAATTAAAAATGGTTCATACACCTCTTCAATGGTTTCTACATTTTCGCCAACTGCAGTTGCAATAGTGCTGATTCCTACAGGACCACCTTTAAATTTATCAATAATAGTTGTGAGAATTTTATTGTCCATTTCGTCCAAACCATAAGTGTCTACATTCAATGCTTTTAAAGCAAATTGAGCAATTTCGATGGTGATTTTTCCATTTCCTTTAATTTGAGCAAAATCACGAACTCTCCGTAACAATGCATTTGCAATTCTTGGAGTTCCTCTACTTCTGCCAGCAATTTCAATAGCAGCTTCCATAGAAATGGGAACTTTTAATATTTGTGCACTTCTTTGGATAATGGTTGTTAGCAGTTCTTTAGAGTAGTATTGCAATCTACTACTGATGCCAAAACGTGCTCTCATTGGCGCTGTTAACAAGCCTGAGCGAGTTGTTGCGCCAATTAATGTGAAAGGCTCTAAATTGATTTGAACTGTACGTGCATTTGGTCCAGATTCAATCATAATGTCGATTTTGTAATCTTCCATGGCTGAGTATAAATACTCTTCTACAACCGGACTTAATCTGTGAATTTCATCAATAAAAAGTACATCACGCTCATCTAAATTTGTTAGTAAACCTGCTAAATCTCCAGGTTTATCTAAAACTGGTCCTGAAGTTACTTTGATTCCAACTTTCAATTCATTTGCCAAAATATGAGCTAATGTTGTTTTTCCTAAACCTGGAGGTCCATGAAACAAAGTATGATCTAAAGCTTCACCTCTTTTATTAGCTGCTTGTACAAAAACTTTTAGGTTTTCTAATGCTTGATCTTGACCTGTAAAATCGTCAAAAGAAAGAGGACGTAGTTTTTTTTCAACTTCTAATTCTTCATTAGAAAAGTTTGAATTCTCAGGATTTAGATTTTCGTTCATATACACAAAGATACTAGATTTTGCATTTTATACCTACACCGTTTTGAAAACCTTGCAGGAAAATAAAACGAAAAAACCTTTCCAAATTGGAAAGGTTTTTTAGAAAAATTTATGTGTTTTAAGATGGTTCTTCTCCTTCTAATAAAGGTGTGATTTGCGAAACGAAATCTTTTCCATGTAAATAATCACTATTGTCATCATTTGGATCTACACGTTTACTGTAATCATAAGGCCATCTGTGAACTTCAGGAATTTTTCCTGGCCAGTTTCCATGAATATGTTCTACTGGAGTTGTCCACTCTAATGTATTTGAATTCCAAGGATTTTGTGATGATTTTTCTCCTCTATAAATCGAGATGAAAAAGTTTGCTAAGAAAATAATCTGAGCGATTCCACCTACAATTGCAAAAATGGTAATCACAACGTTGATATCAGCAATGTCGTCAAACATTGGGAAATTTGTGTTGGTATAATATCTTCTTGGTAAACCTGCTAATCCAATAAAATGCATTGGCCAGAAAACTCCATAGGCACAAATGATAGTAATCCAGAAATGCCAATATCCTAAAGTTTTATTCATTAAACGACCATACATTTTTGGGAACCAATGATAAATACCTGCATACATTCCAAAAATTGCAGAAACACCCATTACCAAATGGAAGTGAGCAACTACGAAATACGTATCATGAATATTGATATCTAAAGCTGAATCTCCTAAAACCAATCCTGTTAAACCTCCTGTTACGAAAGTAGAAACCAATCCAATTGAAAATAGCATTGCCGGATTTAGTTGTAGATTTCCTTTCCAAAGAGTGGTTACATAATTGAATGCTTTTACAGCTGAAGGAATAGCAATTAATAAAGTTGTGAATGTAAATACCGATCCTAAAAATGGATTCATTCCAGAAATAAACATGTGGTGTCCCCAAACAATTGTAGATAAGAAAGCGATTGCAATGATAGACATTACCATGGCTCTATAACCAAAAATTGGTTTTCTAGCATTTGTTGAAATAATTTCAGAGGTAATTCCAAGTGCAGGAAGCAATACAATATAAACTTCAGGGTGTCCTAAAAACCAGAATAAATGTTCAAATAAAACGGGTGATCCACCTTGGTAATGCAATACTTCACCTGAAATAAAAATATCAGAAAGATAGAAAGATGTTCCAAAACTTCTATCAAAAATCAGTAATAACGCTGCAGATAATAATACAGGGAATGAAACTACACCAATCATAGCTGTGATGAAAAATGCCCAAATTGTTAATGGCATTCTTGTCATTTTCATTCCTTTTGTTCTTAGGTTTAAAACTGTAACGATATAATTTAAAGCTCCAATCAATGAAGAAGCAATAAAAATTGCCATAGAAACCAACCATAAAGTCATTCCTGCTCCAGAACCTGGTATTGCTTGTGGCAAAGCACTTAATGGAGGATAAATTGTCCATCCTGCTGATGCTGGACCTGCTTCAACAAAAAGTGAAATTACCATTACTATACTAGACAAGAAAAATAACCAATATGAAATCATGTTTAAAAAACCTGATGCCATATCTCTTGCACCTAATTGCAATGGAATTAAAAGGTTAGAAAATGTACCACTTAATCCTGCAGTTAAAACAAAGAATACCATGATAGTCCCGTGAATAGTTACCAAAGCTAGGTAAATATCTGGATTCATGATTCCATCAGTTTGATGTGGACCTAGAAAAGCTTCGATAATTGTAAACGATTTATCGGGCCAAGCAAGTTGTAAACGGAAAAGCATTGACATTAAAAGTGCAATAACTCCCATAAAAATACCAGTCACCAAAAATTGTTTTGAGATCATTTTGTGATCTTGACTGAAAATATATTTTGTTACAAATGTTTCTTTATGATGATGTTCTGACATGATCTTATTTATTTGTAGTGTCTTAAAATTATTGATTTATAACTGTTGATAATGTTGGTTGTTCGGCAATCCATTTATCATATTCTTCTTGCTCAACAACGGTAATTTTCATTTGCATATTATAGTGAGAAGCACCACAAATTTTATTACATAATAATAAGTAATCAAATTCATAAGGGTCTTCACCTTTTGCTTTTCTAATTTTATTGATTTCACGAGTTTTATCAACCACTTCTGATTGTTGTCTCATCTCTTCAGTTGTATATTTTGGTGTAAAACCAAATTCTGTTACCATTCCAGGAACGCAATTCATTTGTGCTCTAAAGTGAGGCATGTAAGCAGAATGTAAAACATCTTGAGAACGGAATTTGAAGTGAATTTTACGTCCTTTAGGCAAATATAATTCTGTTACTTGTTTATCATCTAGTGAATTTTTATCAGACATGTCAACACCCATTGTATTAACACCTTTGATAAAGTTTACATTACCATAACCCAAAGTGTTGTCTTCACCTGCATAACGTGCATCCCATCTAAATTGTTGAGAATAAACTTCAATTACGATCGCGTCTTTTTCATCAGACAAATCCATTACATTGTTCCATTGCCACAATCCATAACCAATTAATACAACCAAAACAACTGCAGGAGTAATTGTCCAAATCGCTTCCAATTTGTGACTATCAGCATAAAATTTTGCTTTGTTATTTTTGTTTCCTCTATATTTAAAAGTAAAGTAGAAAATCAAAAATTGCATTGCAAATTGAACGATTCCAATCAACCAAAAAGTAATATTGAATAAATTATCATCGTGTTCACCTTCAATAGATGCTGATTCAGGAAGCATTATAACATTCATAGCTATCAAGCAATAAATCATCATTGCGTATAAAAAAGCCATAAATAATAATGCATATTTACCTTGTTTTGAATTGTCATTATCATTTGCAACAGATTCTCTTAAATTTAAAATTCTTGTAATCTGCCAAAAACTTACTCCAATTGCAACACCTATAAAAATATAAAATAGAGCTAGCATAAATATCTTTTCTTTATTGTATTAAAACTTTATTAATGATGATGATTGTCTGCACTTTCACCTCTGTGTTCAATGTTATAATAATGGAAATGCTCACTTTCGTGCAAGAATGGATTTCCTTTAGGTATAGGATTTGCTTTTGCAAAAGCACTAAATACAGTGTAAATAAAAATTCCTAAAAAGAATAACAATGCACTGATTTCTGGGATTCCAAATGACCATTGGTCACCTACAGTTGCAGGCATAATCATCACGTAAAAATCAACATAATGACCTGTTAAAATAACAATTCCACCCAAAACTACAAACCAAGGAATGCTCTTGAAATCACTGTTGATTAATAGTAAAATTGGGAAAACAAAATTCATAACTACCATTGATAAGAAAGGCAATTTGTATTCATTAAATCTTGCTACGAAATAGGTAGTTTCTTCAGGAATATCAGCATACCAAATTAACAAAAACTGAGAAAACCACAAATATGTCCAGAATACTGAAAAACCAAACATGAATTTCGCTAAATCATGAATGTGACTGTCATTTACACTTGGTAAAACTCCTTTAGATCGTAAATAAATTGTTACAAAAGCAATCACAGTTAATGCACTTACAAGTAAACTTGCCAATACATACCAACCAAATAACGTTGAAAACCAGTGTGGGTCTAATCCCATAATCCAATCCCAAGACATCATTGATTCTGTTAACATGAATATTACTAAAAATATCACTGATGCATGATAGTTTTTCTTGTAGGTTTTATTACCATCATTGGCAGTATCTTCAGCAATAGAATTTTTTCTGATAAAAAATCGATATGCATTCCAAAGCACTAAATAAATAATCCCTCTAATTGTCCAACCTGTAGTGTTCATCCACCAAGATTTTCCATCAACAATGGCATCATATTTTTCGCTTGATGGATCAAAAGTTCCTTCTGCCATCCAAGAAAATAAATGATTGTAATGGAAAAGTGATGCTGATAAAATAACCAACAACATAATGATTGATGTAGGCACTAAATTTGCAGTAATGGCTTCCATCACTCTAAACAAAACTATTGACCAGCCAGATTGTGCTACTCTTTGAGCTGCATAAAATGCCAATACTAACAAAGAAATTCCTAAAAAGAAAATCAACGAAACATATAAAGCAGACCAAGGTTTGTTTTGCAATTGATGAAACACATGTTCATCATGTGCAGCATCATGATGTTCGTCATGACTATTTGTGGTGGTTGCATGATCAGTTCCATGAGTATTTCCATGAGAAGATTGAGCTGCAATCATTTCTTTAGATTCCTCTATTGTACTTGGAGCAGACATAAAACTGAATCCAATTCCTAAAGCACCTACTATGATAAGTGCTAAAGAGAGTATTTTTAATTTACCTGAGAATTGATACATATCTTTCGTATTCTATCTTTTTGTAATTATTTTAATAAATCAGCACGCAACTGTTCCACATAATGGATAATCTGCCAACGTTCTGTATAAGTTAATTGAGATGAATGAGAACCCATTAAATTTTTACCATGCATAATTACATGATAAATAGTTCCTGCATTGATATCTCTGTCTTTATAATTTGGAATTCCTTCGAACTTACCATTTTGTACTAAAGCACCATTTCCATCTCCTTTTTCACCATGACAAGAAGTACAATAAATTGTATACAACTGTTTTCCTTTTTCTAAGTTTTTCTCAGAAGCTTCAATAGGATTTGTTACTTCTACTCTTGCTCTCTCATAACCTTCTGGAGTATCAGGAATATCGTATGCTGGAAAACCTCCTCTTGGAATAGTTCCAGCAACTGGTGGTCTATTCACTGGTTTGTTATTCAATCCTTTTTCAGCATCAGTGTCATAAGGAATAGACTCATACATGTCTGGCATGTATTGAACCTGAGGCGTTCTTTTGTTATTGCAAGAAATAAAACTTACAAAAACAACTAAAGCGATAAGTATTTTTAAATTTTTCATTACCTATTAATTAGTGCTTTTCTACTACATTAATTTCTACAGCGCCTGTTTTTGCCAACAAAGCTGTTAATTCTTCTTCATTATTATGAACAGGAATTTCCATCAAAAAATGATCGTCTGTTGTTCTTGGATCAGGATTTTCTGCTTTTCTAAATGGCCAAATTTTACTTCTCATATAAAACGTAATTACCATTAAATGCGCTGCAAAGAACACTGTTAACTCGAATATGATAGGCACAAAAGCTGGCATATTTTCAAACCATGAAAAACTTGGTTTTCCACCAATATCTTGTGGCCAATCTTGAATCATCATATAATTTGTCATCCAAATAGCTACAGATAAACCTGTAATTCCATACATGAAAGCAGCAATTGCGATTCTTGTTGGAGCTAATCCCATAGCTTTATCTAAACCATGCACTGGAAAAGGACAAAATACTTCTTCAATATGATGATGAGCTGCTTTTACAGTTTTCACTGCATCAAGCAAAACTTCGTCATCATTATAAAATGCGTGAATAACTTTTGATGAACCCATTATTCTGTATCTTTTTTATCTGATTTATCACTTTTTTTCTCACTTCCTAACACAACAATTGCTGGTTTTGTAGGAATTCCTTGCTCACTTCTTTTTTTGTAAAACTCTCCTGATGATTTCAAAATTGTTTTTACTTCTGCTTGAGCGATTACTGGGAAAGTTCTTGCATATAATAAGAACAATACAAAGAAGAATCCAATAGTACCAATAAAGATACCAACATCTACAAACGTTGGCTCAAAACGCCACCAAGTTGATGGTAAATGACCTTTACTTAATACAATTGCGATGATGTCAAAACGCTCAAACCACATCCCAATATTGATTGCAATTGAGATAATGAATGATGCTATGAAACTTCTTCTAATCTTTTTGAACCATAATAACTGAGGAATTGCAATGTTAAAAATCAACAATGAATAAAATGCCCAAGCATAAGGACCTGTTGCAGCACCTACTGATAAGTATGTGTAGTATTCATAAGGTGAGCCTGTGTACCAAGCAATGAAAAACTCTGTTGCATAAGCTACAGCAACAATTCCACCTGTAAGGATGATTACAATATTCATGTATTCCACGTGAAGTCTTGTAATATACTCTTCCATATTGGTTACTTTACGCATGATTCCCAATAATGTTTGTACCATTGCAAACCCTGAGAAAATTGCTCCAGCAACGAAATAAGGAGGGAAAATAGTTGAGTGCCAACCTGGGTTGATAGACGTAGCAAAGTCCATAGATACGATTGTATGTACAGAAAGTACTAATGGTGTTGCCAAACCTGCTAAAACCAAAGACACTTCTTCAAAACGTTGCCAATCTTTTGCTCTTCCTGACCAACCAAAACTCAATAATGAATAGATTTTCTTTTGGAAAGGTTTTACAGCTCTATCACGAATCATTGCAAAATCTGGTAATAAACCTGTCCACCAGAAAACTAAGGATACAGATAAATAAGTAGAAATTGCAAATACGTCCCACAATAATGGTGAGTTAAAGTTTACCCACAATGATCCAAATTGGTTTGGAATTGGCAATACCCAAAATGCATTCCAAGGACGACCCATGTGAATGATTGGAAACAATCCTGCTTGAAAAACGGCAAAAATTGTCATGGCTTCTGCAGAACGGTTGATGGCCATTCTCCATTTTTGACGGAATAATAAAAGTACAGCAGAAATCAAAGTCCCTGCGTGACCTATACCTACCCACCAAACAAAATTGGTGATATCCCAAGCCCAACCAATGTTTTTGCTTAGACCCCAAACTCCAATACCTGTTCCAACTGTGTAAAAGATACATCCAAATCCCCAAAGCATTGCTGCTAAAGAAATGTAAAATGCCATGTACCAATTCTTATTTGCTTTACCTTCAATAGGTTTAGCAATGTCTTCGGTAATATCGTGATAAGATTTATCACCTAGTATTAACGGTTCCCTGATGGGTGCTTCGTAATGAGACATATGTATATCCTAAATTTAATTACGCTTCGTTTGTATTTTTAATTTTCACTTGATAGATTACGTTTGGTTTCGTTTGCAAGTAATCTAACACGTTGTATGCTCTTTTATCTTTTGCTAAAGCAGTTACTTTATCTTGTTTGTTGTTCACATCTCCAAAAACCAAAGCCCCTGTTGTACAAGCTGATGAACAAGCAGTTTCAAACTCATCTGTGTTTACTGCACGTCCTTCTTTTTTAGCTTTTAAAATAGTAGCTTGAGTCATTTGGATACACATTGAGCATTTTTCCATAACCCCTCTTGAACGTACAACCACATCTGGATTCAATACCATTTTTCCATATTCATTGTTCATGTTGAAATCAAACTCGTTATTATTTGCATAATTGAACCAGTTGAAACGACGAACTCTATAAGGACAGTTGTTTGCACAATATCTTGTTCCAACACATCTGTTGTAAGTCATTTGGTTTTGTCCTTGACGTCCGTGAGTTGTTGCAGCAACAGGACAAACAGTTTCACAAGGAGCATGATTACAATGTTGACACATCATTGGCTGGAAAGTAACTTCAGGATTTTCAGCCTCAGTTTCTAATCCTTCGTACATTTTAGCTCTACTTAATCCAAGTTCTTTTGCATCTTCTCTGCTTTCAACTTCAGATGAATAGTATCTATCAATACGCAACCAGTGCATATCTCTACCAACTCTTACTTCTCTTTTTCCAACTACTGGAACGTTGTTTTCTGCATGACATGCAACCACACATGCTCCACAACCTGTACAAGAAGTTAAATCAATTGATAAATTAAAATGATGACCCAATTCTCTGTTGTGCTCATCCCATAAATCAATAGTATTTGCTTCTACTTCTTTGTGGTCATATGATACATATGATGGTTTATTCCATCCATGGTGATGATCTTTTGGATCAACTGTTTTATACTCTTTTAAAGAAGCTACTTTTAAAATGTCATGACGGCCAGCAATTGTTTTTTGTACTTGAGTACAAGCAAATTGGTGTGTTCCTGATACTTTTTCGATGGTAACCCCAAATTGAATGTTGTTAGCATTTACATACAAAGGATATGCATTTACACCCACTTGCATTTCTTCTTTCAAACCAAAAGTACGTCCAAATCCTAATGACAAACCAACAGAACCTTTTGCTTGTCCTGGTTGAATCATGACTGGTACAATTACTTCTTTTCCATTCACAGAAACTTTTGCATAATCACCATCGATTGCGCCATTGTCTTTTACAGGATTTGTAAAACCTAACTGTTTAGCATCTGCAATTGACATGGTTAAGTAATTATCCCAAGAAACTCTTGTAATTGGATCAGGGAACTCTTGCAACCAAGGATTGTTTGCTTGTTTTCCATCACCTAAACCAGTTTTTGTGTACAATTGCAACTCAAACCCTGATGCTTTTTTTGCTGTATTTGATAACTGCATTGCTGCTGCTGTAACCGAAATTTCAGAGGCAATTGTAGCAGTTGTAATTTCTCTTGTAAAGAAACCATTGTGTAAAGCAGTATTCCAAGAACTACCATTTAAAATAGTTGTTGAAGCAAATGCTTTTAAATAGTCATAATATTTTGTAGTATTTCCAGACCAACCTAACAACGTATCTTGTAATTGACGTGTGCTAAATAATGGCTGAATTGTTGGTTGCATTAAACCGTACGTCACTTCATCAAACTGAGTATCTCCCCAAGATTCTAAGAAATGTGAAGTTGGCAACACATAATTTGATGCATTTACTGTTTCATTATTTTCAGTTGATAATGCAACTGTTAACGAAACTTTTTTCAATCCGTTTGCAAACTCTGTAGCATTTGGTAATGAATACATTGGATTTACATTATAAGAAAGTAAGCCTCCTATTTTTCCAGCATTCATGTCTTTTATCAACTGATTTACATCAGCTTCATTTCCTTGACGAATGTTTAATGTATTGTTTACATCAACAATTTCGCTATTCAAAGCTTTATTGATTGCCAACGCAACTAATTGTGCGTTTTTATCATTGATGCCTGTCATTACAACACCTTTAGAACCTGCTTTTTTCAATTCAGATGCCATTTGTTTCACTTGTGCATCAACTGGAGTTGCTTTCGATGGAACATTAGAACCTGTTATAGCATTGAATAAATTTATCAATGCAAATAATTGGTCTGATGGTTTTGTAACAATTCTTTTATCAGCATTTGCACCTGTCAAAGACATGTTGCTTTCAAACTGCACGTGATAAGACATTGAGCCTGTTTCAGGTTTTCTACCTGCAACATATTGTTTTTCAAAACCTCCATGGAAATCACCTAAAAAGTCAGCACCAAATGAAACAATTGTTGCTGCTTTGTCTAAATGATATTTTGGTAATGCACGCTTTCCATACATTGCTAACATGGCATCAGCAGCTGCAGATTCAGAAACTGCATCATAAATAACATGTGTAACATTTGGATAAGCAACTATAAACTCTTGAATAATTCTTTCAGTTGAAGGACTTGCCAAAGTTCCTGTTAATAAAACAACAGGCGTATTTGCGTCTTTTAATTTATTTAAAACAGCACCTATTTCTTTATCAGCATCTGCCCAAGAAATTTTTTCTCCTGCTTTTGTAGGATTTTTTAAACGAAGTTTTTCGTCATATAAAGACAAAACAGCTGCTTGAACTCTAGCACTTGTTGTTCCGTTTGCATCTTTATTTGGCATGATTTGGATTGGACGACCTTCGCGAGTTTTTACCAAAATATTAGCAAAATCATATCCATCAGCCATAGAAGTTGCATACCAATCTGCAACACCAGCTATGATATCATTTGGTTTTACAACATAAGGAATTGATTTTTTTACAGGCCCTTCACAAGCAGCCAATGTTGCAGCTGCAGTAGTAAAACCAACATATTTCAAGAAATCTCTTCTTGAAGTTGATGAATTTGCCAATGTTTCTTTATCTCCTAAAAATGTATCCGTAGGAATTTCCTGAACGAATTCATTTTTACTTAACGTCTCAACAAAAGAACTATTTGTAAGTTCTTCAACACTTTTCCAGTATTTTTTGTCTGAAGCCATTTATTTTTAGTTATTAGTTCTTAGTTTTAGTCGATAATTAAATTATTTTGACTAAAGGCTATTTTTGCTTTATTAATAATGACATTTACCACACTCTAAACCTCCCAATTGCGCAACTGTAACTTGCCCAACATTGTATTTTTTAGCTAATTCTTTGTGTATTTTGTCATAGTATTCTGTACCCTTTAAATCAACTTTTGTTTCTCTGTGACAATTGATACACCATCCCATAGTTAAAGGAGAAAATTGATACATTTCGTCCATTTCTTCTACAGGACCATGACAAGTTTGGCATTCTAATCCTCCCACTGTTACGTGTTGTGAGTGATTGAAATACGCAAAATCAGGTAAGTTATGAATACGAATCCACTTGATTGGTTTAGTTTCTCCTGTATATTCTAGCGCTTCTGGATCCCAACCAGCAGCAGTGTAGATTTTTGCAATTTCTTTGTCAAGTTCTGCTTTTCCATACGTTACTCCATCCCATTCTACAACAGTTCCTTCAGCAACCTCAGCAATGTTTTTATGACAGTTCATACACACATTTACGGACGGAATCCCTGAATGCTTACTGTGCTTTGCTGATGAATGACAATATTGACAATCTATTTTATTATCTCCAGCATGAATTTTGTGCGAGAAGGCAATTGGCTGTAAAGGAGAATATCCTTGATCAACACCTACTTTAAAAAGCGTTCCAAAACCTACATAAGCTCCCATTAATAATAAAAATATTGTTGTAACAACTTTTAAGAAAGTGTTTTGTTTAACTCCTTCCCAAAGTTCTTGCAAATCTCTTTTTAAGTCTGATTTAATTTCAGGAGTTTTATTTCCTTTCAACTCGGCAACTTGTTTTAACAAGCTTGCAATCATTAAAAATGCTACTACAATAGCAGCAGCTAAAATGTAAATTAGCCATCCTGGCGCAGTTGAACCACCTCCACCAGTTGCAACAACTTCAGCAGCAGCAGGATCAACTTTTGGTTTTGGATCACCAACAGTAGTGTAGTATAAAATATCATCAATATTTTGGTCTGTCAATTGAGGAAAAGCAGACATTGCGGAACCATTATATTCTTCGAAAATAGCGATAGCATCTCTATCACCTGAAGCTCTTAATTCGGCATTATTTCTAATCCATTTAATTAACCACTCACGCTCTCTTCTTGCCTCAACACCTCCAAGAGCAGGCCCAACCAACTTTTTGTCTAATTTGTGGCAAGATGCACACAAAGATTTGAACAATTTTTTACCTTCTTGTTGACGTGCTTCATCTACTTCTTGTGAATAAGAAGAAAGACTAAATGCAAAAAACAGGATAATTGTAAAACTCTTTAGAAGAATTAGGGTTCGTTTACTGTGTAATGCTACACTTTTCATATTTACAAACTATTTTTAGTGTCTTGTATAAAATGGTTCAAAAAAACGCTTTTTGAACAGTTGCACAAAAGTAGTACTTATTAGCAAATTTTTAAAAAGGAATAGAATGTTAAACATTAATTTATAATAATTCTAAATAATGATTTTTTAAGATTATATTAAAAAGGATGTTATTACTTTTGCAAAAATTACTTTATTATGAAATATTCTTACTCTTATTGGTTTTTTGGATTTTTTTTAATACTTGGTATAGAAAGTATTAGTGCTCAAAACAGCACCAATATGAGTCCACAGATTAAAACGTTGATTGCTAAAAAAAGAGCTTTTAATAAAGATGTTGGCTTTGGATATCGTGTTCAAATTTTTTATGGTGATGAATCGAATGCAAAAAATGCACAAGCTAAGTTTGCTTCTTCCTATCCTGATGTATATACAAAACTGACATATGATCAGCCGTATTGGAAAGTTCAAGTTGGAAATTACAAGACAAAATTAGAGGCTGATAAAGCATTGCTAAATTTTTCAGAAAAGTTTTCTGGATTGATTGTTATTTCTCTTTTAAGGTAAGTTTAAAAAATCCAACGAAAATTAAAAAAGCCAAAATCAAAATTGATTTTGGCTTTTTTTATGAAATAGAAATCCTGCTATAATTTCTTTTTAACAGCAAATTCTTTATACGCTTCAATTAAATCACCCTCTTGGATATCGTTGTAATTTTTAATTTGCAATCCACAATCATATCCTTTTGCAACCTCTTTCACATCGTCTTTGAAACGTTTCAATGATGCTAAAGAACCATCATGAACAACAATTCCGTCTCTGATAATTCGGATTTGAGAGTCTCTAAATATTTTTCCAGACATTACCATACATCCTGCAATGTTTCCAACTTTAGATATTTTATAAACTTCTCTAATCTCCACATTTCCAGTAACTTCCTCTTTCATTTCTGGAGAAAGCATTCCTTCCATAGCATCTTTTAAGTCGTTGATAGCATCGTAAATGATAGAATATGTTCTGATATCCACTTCTTCTTTATCAGCAATCGCTCTTGCATTTCCTTGAGGACGAACATTAAATCCTACAATAATTGCATCAGATGCTGTTGCTAATAATACATCACTTTCCGTAATAGCTCCAACTCCTTTATGTAATATATTGATTTGAATTTCTTCGGTTGATAGTTTTTGGAACGAATCTGCTAATGCTTCTACTGAACCATCCACATCTCCTTTTAAAATGATGTTTAATTCTTTGAAATCTCCTAAAGCAATTCTTCTTCCAATCTCTGCAAGTGTCAATGTTTTTTGAGTTCTTACAGATTGTTCTCTTTGCAATTGTGATCTTTTTGCAGCAATTTGTTTTGCTTCACGTTCATCATCAAATACAACAAACTTATCTCCTGCTTGTGGTGCTCCATCCAATCCTAAAACGGAAACTGGAGTTGAAGGTCCTGCTGATTTTAATTTTACACCTTTATCATCAAACATGGCTTTAACCTTACCACTATTTTTTCCGGCTAAAATATAATCTCCCACTTTTAAAGTTCCTGCTTGAACTAAAATGGTTGTTACATATCCTCTACCTTTATCTAACTGAGCTTCAACAACAGTACCAGATGCATTTTTATTAGGATTTGCTTTCAATTCTAAAACCTCAGCTTCTAGCAAAACTTTTTCTAATAATTCTTCAATTCCTTGACCTGTTTTTGCTGAAATATCTTGAGATTGAATATTTCCTCCCCATTCTTCGATAAGTAAATTCATAGCAGATAATTGCGTTTTTACATTATCTGGGTTGGCATTCGGTTTATCAATCTTATTGATGGCAAAAATTATAGGAACTCCAGCTGCTTGAGCATGGGAAATTGCTTCTTTGGTTTGCGGCATTACATCATCGTCTGCAGCAACCACAATAATTACTAAGTCTGTAACTTGCGCTCCACGAGCACGCATTGCTGTAAATGCTTCGTGACCAGGTGTATCTAAAAATGCAATTTTTTGGTCTCCTACTTTTACCGCATATGCACCAATATGTTGCGTAATTCCTCCACTTTCACCTTCGGTAACATTTGCATTTCTGATGTAATCTAACAATGAAGTTTTTCCATGATCTACGTGACCCATTACAGTAATGATTGGCGCACGAGTAATTAAATCTTCTGGATTATCTTCAACCGATTCAATAGCTTCTTCAACTTCAGCACCCACAAACTCTACTTTGTGATCAAATTCTTCTGCAACAATAACCAATGTTTCAGCATCTAAACGCTGATTCATGGTTACCATCATTCCTAAAGACATACATGCAGAGATGATTTGTGTTACAGGAACATCCATCATGGTTGCAACCTCGCTAACTGTTACAAATTCAGTAACTTTTAGAATTTTGCTATCTAATGCTTTTGCTTCTAATTCTGCCTCAGATTGTTCTCTGTGAGCATCTCTTTTATTTCTTCTGTATTTTGCTCCTTTTCCTTTAGATGATTTTCCTTGAAGTTTCTCTAAAGTTTCTCTTACTTGTTTTTGGATGTCAGCCTCAGATGGGTCTTCTTTTTTGATAGGAGCTTGACTTCCTCTAGGTCTAAAACCTCCTTGTCTGTTATTGCCTTGTCCACCTTGATTTGGTTGATTTGGTCTGTTTCTATTGTCTTGAGGTGGTCTTGAATTAGCTCCAGGTCCTATAGCAGTTCCTGGCGCAGCACCTGGTTTGCTAATACGCTTACGTTTTTTTCTTGGGTCTGCAGCAGCGTCTTTTTTAACTTCTGGTTTTTTCTTTTTAGGTCTTTCAAACTGTTTCAAATCAATGGTTTGTCCAGTTATTTTTGGCCCATCCAATTTTTTGTATTGAGTAACAATCGACTCTGCATTTTCTGGAGTAATCTCAGTTGGCTTTTCGTCTTTTTGAACTTGCTGAACTGGTTTACTTTCTACTTTTGGAGTTTCAACTTTAGGTTCTTCAGCTTTTTTAGATTCAGCTACAACTTCAGGTTTTTTCTCTTCTTTTATTGGAGCTACTTCTTCTTTAGTAACTGGAACTTCAACTATTTCTTTTACTGGTTTTTCAACTTCTTTCTCAACTTCGGGCTTTTTTCCTAAGTTATCTATGTCGATTTTCCCAACAGTCTTAAACTCAATTTTATCTGCTTTCGCTCTTAAAATTTCTTCCTCTTTTTTAGCCTCTTCTGCTTTTTTCTTTTCAAGCTTGGCCTCAATTTCAAGACGAATTGCTTCTTTTTCTTTTCTTTTTTCCTCTCCAACTTCTTTAGATGCTGCTTTTTTATTAGCATCTGTTTCAAAGCCATCAAGAAGGACTTGATAGGTTTCTTGAGAAATTTTAGTAGTTGGTCTTGCTTCTACTTCATGACCATGCTTTCCTAAATATTCCACAGCTCTGTCAAGAGAAATATTTAATTCTCTTAACACACTACTAAGTCTCATTGTTTTGTCTACAGACATATATAATTTTTTATTCTTTAATTTTTGTAAAAATAATCTTTTTACTTTTAATGATTTTTGAAATTACTCTTCGAATTCTTCTCTTAAAATTCGTTGAACATCCAAAATAGTTTCTTCTTCTAAATCGGTTCTTTTTACCAATTCTTCTACTGATGTTTCTAAAACACTTCTTGCAGTATCTAATCCAATGTTTTTGAACTCTTGGATAATCCATCCTTCAATTTCGTCAACAAACTCTGTTAATTCTACATCTTCTTCAGCGCCTTCTCTTTGAACATCGATTTCATAACCTGTTAACTCACTTGCTAAACGAATGTTTACACCACTTTTTCCAATTGCTTTTGAAACTTCTTCCGGTTTTAAAACGACTTTTACACGTCCTTTTTTACCATTTTTTTCAGATTCATACAATTCGATTTCCATAGATGTTACTTTTGCAGGACTCAAAGCTCTAGCAATATACAATTGTTCGTTTTTTGTATAATTGATAACGTCGATGTTTTCGTTTCCTAATTCACGTACAATTCCGTGAATTCTTGATCCTTTTACACCAACACAAGCACCAACTGGATCAATTCTGTCATCATAAGAATCTACTGCTACTTTTGCTTTTTCACCTGGAATTCTCGCAACGCCTTCTACAGTAATTAAACCGTCGAAAACTTCAGGAATTTCTTGTTCAAATAATTTTGTTAAAAATAAGGGTGATGTTCTTGACAAAATAATCGCAGGTTTGTTTCCTCTTAATTCAACAGATTTTACAACACCTCTTACAGAATCGCCTTTTCTAAAAAAGTCTGAACGAATTTGCTCGCTTTTTGGCAATACAATTTCGTTTCCATCATCATCTAATAAAATGATAGCATTGTGACGAATGTGATGCACTTCAGCAGTATATAATTCGCCTTCTAAATCTTTAAATTGTTTAAAAATATTGGTACTATCGTGTTCATAAATTTTTGAAATCAAATTTTGACGCAAAGCCAAAATAGCTCTTCTACCTAATTGAACTAACTTTACCTCTTCAGAAACGTCTTCGCCAATTTCAAAATCGGGCTCAATTTTACGAGCTTCACTCAATTCTATTTCTTCATTATCATCTTCAGACATTCCGTCTGCAACCACCACACGATTTCTCCAAATTTCTAAATCTCCTTTATCAGGATTGATGATGATATCAAAGTTATCATCAGAGCCAAACTTTCTTTTTAAAGCTGCTCTAAAAACTTCTTCTAAAATAGACATCAATGTTACTCTGTCTATACTTTTGTTATCTTTAAATTCAGAAAACGATTCAATTAACGCTAAATTTTCCATTACCTTATTTTCTTAAAATACAATCTTCACTTTTGCTTCTTTGATATTTTTATACTCTATTGTTGCTGTTTTTTCAACAGTCATTTTTCCTTTTCCTTCTAATTTTGGGACTCTTGCTTCCCAAACTAACACAATATTTTCTTCGTTTACAGCAACTAAGGTTCCTTCTATTTCTTCTTCGTTTGCCGTTTTTACATTCAATATTCTATTGATGTTTTTTATATATTGTCTTTGTAATTTTATGGGTTTTGAAATATCTGGAGTTGAAACTTCTAATGCAAAATCTTCAGTTTCTCTATCCAAATTATGTTCAACATTTCTACTAATTCTTATACATTCGCTTAATGACACCCCTTCATCACCATCAACAATTACTTTGATTTTATTAGCTTCAGAAATTGAAAGATCTACTAAAAATAGTTTTTCATTTTCTGCTAACGCCTCATCAACTAAATATCTTACTTTGGCTTGATCCATTATTATTTTTTACTAAATCTTAAAAAAACAATTCTTTTAGATATAAAAAGAGGGGACTCTAAGTCCCCTTCATTTTCATTTTTCCTTATTTTTTCGGTGCAAATATACTAAATGTTTGTGATTTACCAAAAGGATTGTAATTCAAATCTTTTTTGTAAATTTAAAAACGCAATTTCGTTTTACTTAAACCATCAATTATGAAAACAATTTTAGTTCCTATTGATTTTTCAAAATCGTCAGAATTTGCTTGTAAAATGGCTGCGAAAATTGCCAAAAAATCTGAAAGTTCAGTGTATCTTTTACACATCATAGAATTGCCATCTGGCATGGCAGATATGGGTTCAAGAAGCAATTTTAGCATTCCTGAAAGCATGTTGTACTTGCGTAAAATTAAAGAACGTATTATTGATTTTAAGGAACGATTTTTCTCAGAAAACCAAGAAGTACATCATTTGATTCGCTTTCAAAATCCGTTTGAGGGAATTTTAGCTTGTGCTGATAAAATAAATGCCGATTTGATTATTATGGGTTCTAAAGGGCATTCTGATTTTGAGGAAATTTTGATTGGTTCTAATACTGAAAAAGTAGTTCGAAAATCCACAATACCTGTGCTAGTTGTAAAAAAAGACAATGATAATATTGAATTTAAGAACGTTGTTTTTGCATCGAGTTTTAAAAACGAAGACAAAAAAGATGTGCTAAGAAAACTATTAGAAATCGCCTTAATTTTTGAAAGTACCATTCATTTATTGAAAGTTACTACTCCTTCTAATTTTGAAAGCACTTTTGAAGCAACTCAAAAAATTAAGGAATTTGTTACCGAATTTGAGTTACCAAAACACAGTATTTCTATTTACAATGATGTTTCTGTTGAAAAAGGAATCCTAAATTTTTCGCGCGAAATCAATGCTGATTTAATTGCATTGAGTACACATGGCAGAAGTGGATTATCACATTTGTTTTCGGCAAGTGTTACTAAAAATTTATCAAAAAGTGGTTTAAAACCGATGTTAACGATTCGTGTTTAAGCTCATTTTGATTTCTCTTTTTTAGGATTATACATCACAATTACTTGAACAACAATTGCTAAAAACACCAATAAATAAATTTCAATTTGTGTAAATAATTCGACAGTATCAATGGCTTTTTGGCTAATAGACATTTGTCTTCTTCCTTCATTTAACTGGATTTTATTTAAATCGTGTAAATTTTCATCAATTTCAAAAAGTAATTTTAACAAATTGCTTTTATCCTCCATTCCATTCTGAACGAATTGACTTTCTTTAGTTTTAAGTTTATCGAAATTTGCTTTAAATTGGTCAAAAACAGTTCGCTCTTCTGGAGTCAGTTTGGTTTTTTCATATCTTTCAATTGAAAATTCGATATTATTATTTTCT
This sequence comes from Polaribacter gangjinensis, assembly GCF_038024125.1. Taxonomy (NCBI): domain Bacteria; kingdom Pseudomonadati; phylum Bacteroidota; class Flavobacteriia; order Flavobacteriales; family Flavobacteriaceae; genus Polaribacter; species Polaribacter gangjinensis. Next base: position 2,083,979 of record NZ_CP150662.1, on the reverse strand, counting down.
GATTCGTTTGCTACCTTAAAAAAATCAGCATTTGAAGTAACAATTGCAATTTCTTTCTGTTTAATGGAGTTTGAAATCTCAAAAATCAAATCATTGGCAATCAATCTATCTTCATAAATTGAAACTACAGAATCTTTAACTCTAACAAAATTATTTCTATCTAAAAGATTGGTGGTGATAATAAGAACAAAAACCATCAAAATTCCTAAAACCCATTTTATTTTATCGTAAAAATTCATAATTATTTGATTTATACATTTTCTACAAATATAAAAAAAAGCCACTATTTTCGATTTTGAAAAAGCGGCTTTTAACTTTTAAATAATTGATTTTTTACAAAATATAATCAGTATTGATAAAATTCGATGATTTTGTATCTAATAATTGTTGTAAAATAGCATTATTATATGCAGAATCTTTAGATGCAACAAAGGTTCTGATTGAAAAAGAACGCAATGCATCATACACACTTAAGGTTGCCACAGCTGAATCTTTTCGTCCTGTAAATGGATAAACGTCTGGACCTCTTTGACAAGAACTGTTTAAATTTACTCTACAAACTAAATTCACTAAGGTATCAATTAATGGTGCTAAAGTTTTTACATCACTACCAAAAACACTTACTTGCTGACCGTAATTAGATTCAGCCATATCGTTCAAAGGTTCCTGAATATCACTGAAAGAAAGCACAGGAATTACAGGTCCAAATTGCTCTTCTTCAAAAACGCGCATGTTTTTAGAAACAGGATATAAAACCGCTGGAAAAATATAATTTTCGGTAGTTTTTCCACCATTTTCATTGATTATTTTTGCACCTTTTTTGGTAGCGTCATCAATCAATTCTTGAATATAAGCTGGTTTTTCTGGTTCAGGTAAAGGCGTTAATTGTACTCCATTTTCCCAAGGATTTCCAAATTTTAAAGCATCAACTTTAGCCGCAAAACGCTTGTTGAATTCAGCCACAATATCTTCATGAACGTACACCACTTTTAAAGCCGTACAACGTTGACCGTTGAAAGAAGTTGTGCCAACAATACATTCGCTAATTGCCAAATCTAAATCAGCATCTGGTAAAACTATAGCAGGATTTTTTGCTTCTAAACCCAACACCAAACGCAACCTATTTTTATTGGGATGATTTCCTTGAATTGCATTTGCAGATTTGCTATTTCCAATCAAAGCCAACACATCTACTTTTCCAGTTTCCATAATTGGTGTTGCTAGCGTTCTTCCTCGACCATAAATGATGTTTACAACACCAGCAGGAAAACTATTTCGAAATGCTTCTAACAAAGGTGACAATAATAAAACTCCGTGTTTTGCAGGTTTAAAAATGGCTGTATTTCCCATGATTAAAGCGGGAATTAACAACGCAAAAGTCTCATTTAATGGATAATTATAAGGCCCTAAACACAATACAACTCCTAAAGGTCCACGTCTGATGTGTGCATACACTCCTGCATTTTTTTCAAACTTGGCAGAAGTTCTGTCCATTTTTTTATAATCTTCAATGGTATCGTAAATGTATTCTACAGTTCTGTCAAACTCTTTTTGCGAATCTGGTAAAGTTTTTCCAATTTCCCACATCAATAGTTTTACTATTTCCTCACGTTTGGTTTTCATTTGCGAAACGAACTTTTCCATAGCTGCAATTCTGTCAGCAACTTTCATTGTTGGCCACAAACCTTGTCCACGATCATAGGCTTTTTCAGCTGCATGCAAAGCTTCTAAAGCTTCATTTTCACCCAAATCAGGAACCGTTCCTAACAATGTTGGTTGATATTCTTTTGTAGAAGATATTGTTGAAAAAACATTGGCTGTTTTCCCTTTCCATTCTTTTAAAATGCCATCAACTAAATAGGTATTTTGATGCAATAAAGCATCAATTTTAAACTCATTAGGAATTTCTTTAAATGTAATTTCCATAAAAAAATTGTGTAATTTAGAAATCAAAGTAACAAAAAATAAGTTCACTTTTGATAGTTTGTTTGATAAAATCATTGAAAAAATCACGAAAAGCATTTCGAGTTTTTCTATAAAAAAAGCACCTTTTCTTGTAAAAAGATGCTTTTTTAGTTTTAAAAAACATAATTGATTAGGCTGTTTTTACTACTTTCATTGCAGTCATTGACGCTCTTAAAGTTGCCCCAATTTTTTCTACTGGATGATTTCTAATCGCTTTATTTACTGCAATTAATTGCTGATTATCAACACCATTATCATTGGTGAATTTTTTTCCAATCACATCTGTTGAAACTTTTTTCATGAAATCTGCTAACAAAGGTTTGCAAGCGTGATCAAATAAATAACAACCATATTCTGCAGTATCAGAAATTACGCGATTCATTTCGTATAATTTTTTACGTGCAATTGTATTGGCAATTAACGGAGTTTCATGCAAGGATTCGTAATATGCAGAAGCATCAATAATTCCAGATTCTGTCATAGATTCAAATGCCAATTCAACTCCTGCTCTCACAAATGCAACCAACAAAGTTCCGTGATCAAAATATTCTTGTTCTGGAATTTCTCGTGTGGTGATGGTTTGTTTTTCAAACGCAGTTTCGCCAGTTGCAGCTCTCCAAGTTAATAAGTTTTTATCATCATTTGCCCAATCTTCCATCATGGTTTTTGAAAAATGACCTGTCATGATATCATCCATGTGTTTTTGAAATAACGGACGCATGATGGTTTTTAATTCTTCCGAAAGTTCGAATGCTTTTATTTTTGCAGGATTTGACAATCTGTCCATCATATTGGTTATTCCTCCATGTTTTAAAGCTTCAGTTACAGTTTCCCAACCATATTGAATTAGTTTTGCTGCGTAACTTGCGTCAATTCCTTCAGCCACCATTTTGTCAAAAGATAAGATTGCGCCAGTTTGTAATAATCCACATAAAATGGTTTGTTCGCCCATTAAATCAGATTTTACTTCTGCCACAAAAGATGATGCTAAAACGCCAGCTTTATGGCCTCCAGTTGCTACTGCATAGGCTTTTGCTTGCGCCCAACCTTTTTGTTCTGGATCATTTTCAGGATGTACAGCAATCAATGTTGGCACACCAAAACCACGCTTGTATTCTTCACGAACTTCAGATCCTGGAGATTTTGGAGCAACCATAATTACGGTTAAATCCTTTCTGATTTGCATACCTTCTTCAACAATATTAAAGCCATGAGAATAGCTTAACGTAGCTCCTTTTTTCATCAAAGGCATGACTGCATTTACTACGCTAGTATGTTGTTTATCAGGCGTTAAATTAATTACTAAATCAGCTGTTGGCAATAATTCTTCATACGTTCCTACTTTAAATCCATTTGAAGAAGCGTTTACGAAAGAATCTCTTTTTTGGTCAATGGCAACTTGTCTTAGTGCGTATGAAATATCCAAGCCAGAATCTCTCATATTCAAACCTTGATTTAACCCTTGTGCGCCACAACCTACAATGACTATTTTTTTTCCAAGCAATGCGTTTACACCATCTTCAAATTCTGAAGCATCCATAAAACGGCATTTTCCTAGTTGTTCTAATTTTTGTCTTAAAGTTAATGTGTTAAAATAATTTGACATTTTTTTTGGTTTTAATTGTTGTTGAATGCTTGTAGCATTTTTGATATTTTCATTTCGTCTTTAGTCACTGCAATTCGTCCAGAACGTGTGTATTGCATGATGCCAAAAACACTTAGTTTTTCGTATAAATCTTTTAATTCTTCTCTTTTTCCTGATTTTTCAAGTACAAAAAACACTTTGTTTACGGTAACAATTCGTGCATTGCTTTCTTTGATGATATTTTGAATTTGGCGTTCTTCAAACAATAAATCGGATTTGATTTTAAACAACCCCGAAACTTGATAAATCGTTTCTTCTTCTGTATGATAAAACGCTTTGATTACCTCAACCTGTTTGTCTATTTGACCGATGATTTTTTTCATCCCAACTTCATCCATATAAACAACAATGGTAAATCTTGAAACGCCATCAATTTCAGATGGAGACGTATTTAAACTCTCAATATTGATATGTCTTCGTTGGAAAATTGCTGAAATTCGGTTCAACAATCCAATGTTATTTTCCGTGTAAATGGAAACTGTATATAGTTGTTTTTCTGTGTTCATTCTTGTAGGTTCAAGGTGTAAAGATTAAAGTTTCAGAGTTTTTACTCATCTTTTTATTCTTTGTTCTTTTTTCATTTTTATTTACTCCAAACGTATATCAGAAACACTTGCTCCAGAAGGAATCATAGGAAAAACATTGTCTTCTTTTTCCACACAAACTTCTAGAAAATATGCATCTTTACTTGCCATCATTTCTGCAACTGCAGGTGCTAATTCTTCGCGTTTGGTAACTTTTTTTCCTTTGATGTAATAGCCTTCAGCAATTGCTACAAAATTTGGATTCACCATTTCTGTAGATGCATATCTTTTGTCAAAAAATAATTGTTGCCATTGACGCACCATTCCTAAAAAATCGTTGTTCAAAACCACAATTTTCACAGCCGCTTTTTGCTGAAAAATAGTTCCCAATTCTTGAATCGTCATTTGATATCCTCCATCACCAGAAATAGAAACAACTTCACGATCTGGAGCTGCCATTTTTGCGCCAATGGCTGCTGGCAATCCAAAACCCATAGTTCCTAATCCGCCAGAAGTAATGTTGCTTTTTGTGATGTTAAAATCAGCATATCTGCAAGCAATCATTTGATGTTGACCAACATCAGTAACAATGGCGGCATTTCCATTACTTTGGATATTGATTTCTTTCAACACTTCTCCCATTGTTAAGCCTTCTTTTGTTGGATACAAATCATTTTTGATGACTTTTTCATATTCAATGGCATATAAATCTTTGAATTTTTGATGCCAATCTTCATGAGAATTTACATGAATCAAAGGCAATAATAATTCTAAACTCTCCTTGGCATCTCCCAAAACAGCAATATCCGTTTTTACATTTTTATCCACCTCAGCAGGATCAATTTCAAAATGAATCACTTTAGCTTGCTTTGCATAGGTTGCTAAATTTCCAGTAACTCTGTCGTCGAAACGCATTCCAATAGCAATCAAAACATCACATTCGTTTGTTAACATATTTGGCGCATAATTTCCATGCATGCCAACCATACCAACGTTTAATGGATGAGAAGTTGGAATTGCAGAAGCTCCTAAAATTGTCCAAGCTGCAGGAATTCCTGCTTTTTCAACCAAAGCTTTTAATTGATTTTCTGCCTTACTCAAAATAACTCCTTGTCCCCAAACAATCAATGGTTTTTTAGCAGCATTGATTAATTTTGCTGCTGCTTCAACTGTTTGAAAATCTGTTTTTGGTAAAGGATTGTAACTGCGAACTTTGGTACATTTTTTATACAAAAAATCGAATTCACTAAACTGAGCATCTTTTGTAATATCTACCAAAACTGGTCCTGGTCTGCCACTTTTGGCGATGTAAAATGCTTTTGCCAAAACACTTGGAATATCTTCAGCTTTAGTTACTTGGCAATTCCATTTGGTAATTGGAGTTGAAATTCCGACAATATCCGTTTCTTGAAAAGCATCACTACCTAACAAATGCGAAGCAACTTGACCTGTAATACAAACCATAGGTGTAGAATCGATTTGCGCATCTGCAATTCCTGTGATTAAATTGGTTGCACCTGGACCAGAAGTTGCAATAGCAACTCCAACTTTTCCAGAAATTCGTGCATAGCCTTGAGCAGCATGAGTAGCTCCTTGCTCATGACGCGTTAACACATGATGGATTTTATCTTGATATTTGTACAATTCGTCATACACTGGCATGATTGCTCCTCCTGGATATCCATAAATAATGTCAACTCCTTCTTCAATTAAACAACGAACAATTGCCTCTGAACCTGAAATACGCTCAGTGGTTTGTATTGTTTCTTGAATTTTTGTTATGGTTTGTATTTCCATATTTTTATTTTTGATTAGAGAAGAAAGAAAAGAGATCAAAGACTTTTAACTCGTTTAATTTCTATTTTCTTTACTCTTATTTCTTTATTCTTAATTATAAATCAGTTACACATCCTTTAGATGCTGATGCAACATACTTAGCATATTTGTATAAGATTCCCTTGGTGTGTTTTGGAGCTGGAGCTACCCAAGTTGCTTTTCTTTTAGCAATTTCTTCCTCAGAAAGTAATACGTTTATGGTATTGTTTTCTGCACTAATTCTGATGATATCTCCTGTTTTTACCAAAGCAATTGTTCCTCCTGATTGTGCTTCAGGCGTTATGTGACCAACCACAAATCCGTGAGTTCCTCCTGAAAAACGACCATCTGTAATCAAAGCAACTGATTTTCCTAAACCTGCTCCCATAATTAAGGAAGTTGGTTTTAACATTTCTGGCATTCCTGGACCTCCTTTTGGACCTACATATCTGATTACTACAACATCGCCTTTGGCAACTTCGCCATTTGAAATTCCTTTATTAGCGGCTTGTTCTCCATCATAGACCACAGCTTTTCCTTCGAAAAGCAATCCTTCATTTCCTGAAATTTTGGCAACTGCGCCTTCTTCAGCCAAATTGCCATACAAAATTTGAATGTTCCCTGAAGATTTCAGTGCTTTGTCTTTTGGGAAAATAACATCTTGCGACTCAAATTCAATTGCTTTTACATCCGCTAAATTTTCAGCCAAGGTTTTTCCTGTTACTGTCATGCAATCCCCATGCAAATAGCCATTATCCAACAAATATTTCATGATTGCTGGAGTTCCTCCAATTCCGTGAACATCTTCCATCAAGTATTTTCCTGAAGGTTTTAAATCGGCAATTAAAGGAGTTCTATCACTTACTCGTTGAAAATCTTCCAAGGTAAATTCGATATCTGCTGCGTGTGCAATTGCCAAGAAATGCAACACTGCATTTGTAGACCCACCCAAAGCGTTTACAATTGCAATCGCATTTTCAATGGATTTTTTTGTGATGATATCTAAAGGTTTTAAATCTAGTTCTAACAAATTTTTAATCGCTAAAGCAGTTCTTTCTGCTTCTGATAATTTATTCGGATTTTCTGCAGGAATTGAAGAATTGTAAGGCAAAGAAAAACCCATACATTCTATTGCAGAAGCCATTGTATTTGCAGTGTACATACCACCACAAGCGCCTGCTCCAGGAATGGCTCTTTTAATGATTTCTTTGTATTCGTTTTCATCAATTTCACCAGCAACTTTTTGACCTAATGCTTCAAAAGCTGAAACAATATTCAATTTTTTTCCTTTGTAATTTCCAGATGCAATAGTTCCTCCATACATCATAATTGCTGGACGATTTAAACGCAACATTGAAATAATAGCTCCAGGCATATTTTTATCACAACCAACAATGGCAACCAAAGCATCATAACTTTGTGCATTCATCACAGTTTCAATAGAATCTGCAATGATATCTCTAGAAACTAACGAATAATTCATCCCTGAAGTTCCCATAGAAATTCCGTCAGAAACACCAATAGTATTGAAACCTAAACCCACCAAACCAGCAATATTGCATTCTATTTTTACCTCATCTTTCAATTTATTTAAGTGCATATTGCAAGGATTTCCATCATAACCTGTACTTGCAATTCCCACTTGTGCTTTTTGCATGTCTTCATCTGTCAAACCAACTGCATATAACATTGCTTGCGATGCTGGTTGAGATTCATCTTGTGTTAATCTTTTGCTGTGTTTATTTAATTTCATGTACTAAAAACTTTATTTTGTTAACAAAAATAGATTGATTCTAAAATTTGATTGCGTATTTGTTAGTATTGTAAGTTACATTCATGCATTCGAAAAAAATAGTAACTTTTTGTTTATCAATTATTTATATATATTTTATTATGAAATTCAATCTGAAATAATTTGATAAAAAAACTCTCTTATTTTTTGAGAGAGTTGAATTTCATATAATATTGATTGAGCCTTTTATTTAAATAATGGTACTTTGTCCCATGTGAATATTTTGGAAATTCAAATTACTATCTTCTTGATTGGCAATATAATCTGCAATAAAATCACCTACTTTTGAAGTACTTGCGACATAATTATTTTTTCCTTTAATATCTTCTGTAGTAATGCCTAAAAGAATTGATTTTTCAACAGCTCTTTCAATAGCAAAAGCTTCTTCGTGCAAACCAACATGTTGTAAAAGCAATGCAGCTGACAATATTGATGCTAAAGGATTTGCGTAATCTTTTCCTTTGAATTGAGAAAGATGACCGTGAATGGGTTTGAACAATCCATTTTTTTTGCCAATAGATGCTGAGGCTAACAATCCTACTGAGCCTGCAATAACACTTGCTTCATCAGCAATGATGTCACCAAATAAATTTTCGGTCAAAATTACATCAAACTGTTTTGGATTTACAATTAATTGAATTGCTGCATTGTCTACAAACAAATATTCTAACGAAACATCAGCATATTCTTTAGCAATTTCTGTGACTGTTTTTCTCCATAAACGAGATGTTTCTAAGACATTTGCCTTATCAACTAATGTTAGTTTTTTTCTTCTTTTTTGGGCAGATTTAAACGCTAAATGGGTAACTCTTGCGATTTCTTCTACAGAATAAGCACATCCATCAAATGCATTTTGACCGTCATCACTCAATTCTTTGATTCCAAAATAAGCACCTCCAGTCAACTCTCTGTACATTAAAATGTCAGTTCCTGAAATAAATTCTCTTTTTAAAGGAGAATTATGAATCAACCCTTCATAGGTTTTTATAGGGCGAATGTTACAAAACAAACCCAATTCTTTTCGTAAACGCAGCAATCCTTGCACAGGTGTAATTTTTGCAGTTGAATTGTTATCAAAAGTTGTATCGCCAATGGCACCAACTAAAATAGCATCTGCTTTTCTACAAATTTCAAGGGTTTTGTCTGGTAATGGATTGCCTGTATTTTCAATGGCACAAGCACCCATTTGAGCTTCTTTGTAAAGAAAAACATGATTGTATGTATCTGCAATGGCATCTAATGCTTTTTTCGCTTGATTGATAACTTCAGGACCAATTCCATCTCCAGGAATCACTGCAATTGTAATTTTCATTGTAATTTTATATTGAAATTTGCTTTAAAAAAGGTAGTTGAACGATTTTTTGGTTGATTGATCTGTCAAAAATTATGGTATTCAACTACCTTCGAAGACAAAAGTTTGATTCCTTTTATACCATTTCAATTTTTGAAACTTTATTTACTTCTTTCATGATTCCATAAATATCTTGGTCTTTTACTTCTTTTTGAGTATCTGCTATTGCCAAAAAAGCATCATAAGCAACATCTAATTGAACTTTGGTTAATTCATATCCGATTTTTTTTGCTCTATAAGCCAATGCTGCTCTTCCACTTCTGGCTGTTAATACAATCGCACTTTCTGTAACTCCAACATCCTCTGGATTCATAATTTCATAGGTTTCTCTATTTTTAATAACTCCATCTTGATGAATTCCTGAACTATGAGCAAATGCATTTGCACCCACAATAGCTTTGTTTGGTTGTACTGGCATTCCCATACTTTCACGCACCAAAATACTAGTATCGTATAACAATTTTGTATTGATACTTGTTTCTAAATTCAAATATGGATGTTGTTTTAAAATCATCACCACTTCTTCTAAAGCTGTGTTTCCTGCACGTTCTCCGATTCCATTGATGGTACATTCTATTTGACGAGCACCATTGATAACACCTGCTATTGAATTGGCAGTTGCCATTCCTAAATCATTATGACAATGACAAGAAAGAATTACATTTTCAATTCCTTTGACATTTTCTCGCAAATATTTCATTTTTGCACCATATTCTTCTGGCAAACAATAGCCTGTTGTATCAGGAATATTCAATACAGTTGCACCAGCTTTAATGACTTCTTCACACACTTTTGCTAAGAATTCATTGTCTGTTCTTCCTGCATCTTCAGCATAAAATTCTACATCTTCAACAAACGATTTTGCAAATGAAACTGCTTTAATAGCTCTTTCAATAACTTCTTCTCTGGTTGAATTAAACTTAAATTTGATATGAGAATCACTCGTTCCAATTCCTGTATGAATTCTTGGAAACTTTGCATATTTCAATGCCTCTGCAGCTACTTTAATATCATTTTCTACAGCTCTTGTCAAACCACAAACAGTAGCATTTTTTACAATTTTTGCAATTTCTGAAACGGATAAAAAATCACCTGGACTTGACACAGGAAAACCTGCTTCAATTATGTTTACGCCCAGTAAATCCAATCTTTCAGCAATGATTAATTTTTGTTTTGTGTCTAGTTTACATCCTGGAACCTGTTCTCCATCTCTAAGCGTTGTATCAAAAATTTGTACTTTATTATCTTGCATAATTTCTGTAAAGATTATCTTTGTGAACCACCAAATGTATATATTGCATGTTGATTTCATAATAATTTATTGCGCTTTAAACGATTTCTAAACCTTTCAATCTGTAACTTAAAATTCTGTTTTTTAGATAGTTATGAGTAAAAACATTACATTAGCCAATCAACAAAATGACGCACTTTTTGTGCTCATTAAGTCATTAACAAAGTCCGAAAAAAGACAATTTAACTTGTATGTTGGAAGATTGGGTGGCAATATTGATGCAAAGTTTTTTTCACTTTTTAAGTTTTTAGAAAAATTAAAAGTTTACAATGAGAAAGAAATCATAAAAAGTGGTATTGTTTCTAAACAGCAATTATCTAATTTAAAAGCACATTTATACAAGCAAATTCTCATCAGTTTACGTTTAAATCCTGCTCATAAAAATATCCGAATTCAAATTAGAGAACAACTCGATTTTGCTACTGTTTTATATCAAAAAGGATTGTACAAACAGAGTTTAAAATTGTTGGATAAAGCCAAAACTTTCGCACTTGAAAACGAAGAAAAAAACATTGCCTACGAAATTGTAGAACTCGAAAAAGTAATTGAAACACAGTTTATTACACGCAGTTTAAGCAATAGAGCTGACCAACTTTCTGAGCAAGCAAAAACCTTAAGTCAACAAAATGTAATTGCCAGTAAATTGTCTAATTTATCATTGCAATTGTACAGTCATTTATTGCAAAATGGATATGTAAAAAACAATGAAGAATTAGAATTTATCAACTCGTATTTTTACAGCAAATTGCCAAAATACGATTTCAATACCTTTGGATTTAGAGAAAAATTATGGTTGTACAAATCGCATTTATGGTTTAGTTTTTTAACCCAAGATTTTTTACAAAGTTATAAGTATGCCAAAAAATGGGTTGGGCTTTTTCAGGAAAATAAAAAACTGATTGCTTTACATCCTGTGTTTTATTTAAAAGGAAAAAACTACTTGTTAGAAGCGTCTTTTTTTGTCAAAAAAATCAGCACTTTTAAAGAGGAATTACAATCTTTTGAAGAGGATATTGCACAAGATTACATTCCGTTAAACACCAACACTGAAGTACTTCTTTTTCAATATATCTATGCCAACAAATTGCACTTGCATTTCTTAGAAGCCACTTTTTCAGAAGGCGAATATTTAGTGGCGATCATCAATAAAAAAATTGAGCAATATCAAAGCAGATTGGATTCGCATCATATTGTAATGTTATATTATAAAATTGCCTGTTTGTATTTTGGAATGGGTAAAAATGAATTGTGTATCAAGTACTTAAAAAAGATTATAAACTCTAAAAATTTAAATGCTGCTGAAGATTTACAATGTTTTGCAAGAGTTTTAAATTTGATTGCTCATTACGAATGTGGGTTGGACTATGACTTAGAAAGACAGTTTTTAGACACTTACAAATTTTTGATTAAAATGGAAAATTTGCAAGAAGTTCAAAAAGAATTTATCACTTCTATCAAAGATTTGAGTGATGTTTTTCCGCACGAAATCAAACATGAATTTAAGAAAATTCACGCGCGATTGAAAAAATACGAAGATCATCCTTATGAAAAAAGAGCCTTTTTATACCTAGATATTTTGTCTTGGTTAGAAAGTAAAATCGAAAACAAACCAATTGCAACAATTATTAAGGAAAAATCAAATTTTCATCTAAAAAAATAGATTTTCGTAATTTTTTTATTATATTTTTATTGTATTCATATTAATTTAATGATTTTATAAAATAATACGCATTTAAAGTTGCAAAAATAATTTTAACTATTACTTTTGCTGCATGAGTTTTTCATATTCACATAGCAACTTATTCAGTTTGACTGCCGTTTTTTGCAACTTCGCAAACAAAACTGCTTTCACAACAACTACAACTACATTTACCCTTTAGGGGTTTTAGCTATTTATATCAACCTATCTATTATTTTCGATGAACATCGAAAAGAAAATCAATTAAAAATTAATCAAACTATTTATCCTTTTCGTGATGAAAGTATTAAAATTCGGAGGCTCATCAGTAGCCAATTCAGAAAATATCAAAAAAGTATTAGCCATTGTTTCAGCAGCATCAAAAGAAACAAAAATTGCAGTAATTGTTTCAGCTTTTGGAAAAACAACAGATAATTTATTGGCTGGCGCAAACAACGCTTTGCAAGATATTGATATCGCAAAACAGCAAATAGAAACTATTAAAAAACTGCATTTTGAAATTATAAATGAATTAATTCAAACAAATACTTTAGAGGTTTATGAAAAAGTAAACTCCTTGTTTAACAGATTGTTATCAATTTACGAAGGCATTTTTTTATTGCAAGAATTGTCTGATAAAACCTTGGCAAAAGTTTCGAGTTTTGGCGAAAAATTGTCTTCATTTATCATTGCAAATGCCGCAAAAGAATTGTTTGATACTACACATCAAGAAAGCAACAAACTGATCATTACAGATTCCAATTACCTAAATGCGCAAGTAGATTTTGGAAAAACAAATCGAAATATAACTGATTTTTTCAACACAAATTCGCACCAAGTTATCGTTTTAGGAGGATTTATTTCATCCAACGAAAAAGACGAAATCACAACTTTAGGAAGAGGAGGCTCAGATTATTCTGCTGCTATTTTTGCAGCTGCTTTGAATGCTGATGAATTGCAAATTTGGACAGATGTAAGTGGCATGTTTACAGCAAATCCAACCATCGTAAAACAGGCTTTTGCCATCAAAGAAATTTCGTATGAAGAAGCCATGGAATTATCGCATTTTGGTGCAAAAGTGTTGTATCCACCAACAATTCAACCTGCTTTGCGAAAAGAAATTCCTATCAGAATTAAAAATACTTTTGAGCCTGAAAACTCAGGAACTTTAATTTCTAACAATCCTCAAAAAAACGGAGCTGTCAAAGGAATTTCGCATATTGAAAATATCAGTTTGATAACTCTTGAAGGTGGGGGAATGGTTGGCATTCCAGGGTTTTCGAAACGTTTATTTGAAACACTTTCTCAACAAAAAATCAATGTGATTTTTATCACACAAGCCTCTTCAGAATATTCTATTTGTGTAGGAATTTATGAAAATGATGCTGCAAAAGCGAAACAATTTTTGGATGAAACGTTCAGTATAGAAATTGAACGAAAAAAAATCAAACCAATTCATGTTGAAAACGACTTGGCAATCATTGCTGTTGTTGGAGAAAGCATGAAAAATCACCAAGGTTTAAGTGGACAAATGTTCAGTGCTCTAGGAAAAAATAATGTGAATATTAGAGCCATTGCACAAGGTTCATCCGAAAAAAATATTTCGGCAGTTATCAATAAAAAGGACGCAAAAAAAGCGTTAAATACCTTACATGAGCAATTTTTTGAAGAAAAAATAAAGCAATTAAACCTTTTTGTAACTGGTGTTGGAAATGTTGGCGAACGTTTTTTAGCCCAGTTACATCAACAAAAAAATCATTTGAAAGAGCATTTAAAACTCAATATTCGTATAATTGGAATTTCAAACTCCAAAAAAATGATTTTTGATAAAAACGGAATTTCTTTATCCAACTGGAAAAATGAGTTGGAAAATGGCGAACCAACAAGCTTACAAATGTTCTTTGAAAAAGTAAAAGAAATCAATTTTCGAAACTCCGTTTTTATAGATAATACCGCAAATGAACAGGTTGCAGCAATGTATGCAGCTTATTTAAGAGAAAGTATTGGCGTGGTTACATGCAATAAAATAGCATGCGCATCTAGTTTAGAAAATTATAAAAATTTAAAGTCAATTTCAAGAAAATACAATGCGCCATTTTTGTTTGAAACCAATGTGGGTGCAGGTTTACCAATTATTGATACTTTAAAAAACTTGGTAAATTCAGGAGATAAAATTCATAAAATTCAGGCTGTTTTATCAGGAAGTTTGAATTTTGTTTTCAATAATTTTGATGAAAAAACCACCTTTCAAAGTGTGGTTAAGCAAGCGCAAAAAGAAGGATATACAGAGCCTGATCCAAAAATTGATTTAAGTGGCGTAGATGTTGCCAGAAAAATATTGATTTTAGCACGCGAAAGTGGCTATTCTTTAGAATTAGAAGACATTGAAAATCAATCGTTTTTACCAAAAGAAAGCTTAGAAACCACTGATAATCAAAGCTTTTTTGATTCGTTGTTGAAATTTGAAAATCAGTTTCAAGAAATCTATCAAAAAGCTACTTCAAAAAACTGTCGATTAAAATATGTTGCTGAATTTGTTGATGAAAAAGCGAATGTTGGTTTGCAAGAAATTCCTGCAAATCATCCATTTTACAACTTAGAAGGAAGTGATAATATTGTGTTGTTTTTCACTGACAGATATGCAAAAAATCCATTGTTGATAAAAGGTGCAGGAGCTGGAGCTGATGTAACAGCCTCAGGAATTTTTGCAGATGTCATCAGAATTGGGAATAATTAAGTAAGAATTATAAATTGAGAATTAAGAATTATCTATTTTTGAGTTCTAAACTTTTAAACTTGAAACTTTTCAAATATTTAAACTGAAAAAATTGAATTATTTAAAAATATTTTCACCTGCAACAGTAGCCAATGTTTCTTGCGGATTTGATTCCTTAGGATTTGCAGTTGATGCAGTTGGTGACGAAATGACCTTTACAAAAACTGCTGAAAAAGGTGTAAAAATTACCGAAATTACAGGAGCAAATTTACCTTACGAAATTGACAAAAATGCTGCAGGTGCTGTTGTTCAAAAAATGTTGTTAGAGGCCAATGCTGATTTCGGAATTTCAATGACTATTCACAAAGGATTTTCGCCAGGAAGTGGTTTAGGAAGTAGTGCTGCAAGTGCTGCTGGTGCTGCATTTGGCGCAAATCAGTTTTTAGAAAATCGATTTTCTGAACTCGAATTGACAAAGTTTGCCATGTTTGGTGAAGAAGTAGCTTGTGGTTCGCAAATTGCTGATAATGTAGCTGCTGCAACTTATGGCGGATTTATTTTAGTGAGAAGTTATCATCCTTTGGAAATTATCAAATTGCCTGTTCCAAATGAGTTGCGTTTAGTGGCAATTCATCCACAAATAGAAATCAAAACGAAAGATGCAAGAGAAGTTTTGCCAACAAAAATTCCGCTGAAAGATGCCGTAACTCAATGGGCAAATGTGGGTGGTTTGATTGCTGGTTTGTACTCAGAAAACTACGAATTGATTGGGCATTCTTTGGTAGATATTATTGTTGAGCCAGCTCGCAAAAACTTGATTCCGTATTTTGATGTTGTAAAACAAAACGCGATAAACGCAGGTGCTTTAGGAGCAGGAATTAGTGGTTCAGGCCCTACTATTTTTGCGCTTTGCAAAGGAGATGAAACAGCTCAAAAAGTGTTTGATGCCATCAAAAATAATTATAAAAATACCGGAATTGAAGCCACTGCTTTTATTTCGAAAGTAAATAATGAAGGAATAAAAATTCTTGAAAAAAAGTAACATGAACTACTACAGTCTAAACCATAATTCGCCAAAAACAAGTTTTAAAAATGCTGTAATTAGTGGAATTGCGCCTGACAGAGGTTTGTATTTTCCAGAAAAAATTACGCCACTTTCAAGTGATTTTTTTAAAAATATCGAAAGCTATACTCACCATGAAATTGCTTTTGAAGTCATCAAACAATTTGTGGGTGATGAAATTCCTGAAGAAAAATTGAAAGAAATCATTTCAGAAACGATTTTTTTCGATTTTCCTTTGGTAAAAATTGATGAAAATAGTGCTTCTTTAGAATTATTTCATGGACCAACTATGGCTTTTAAAGATGTTGGAGCAAAATTCATGGCAAAATGTTTGGAATTTTTCAATCAACACAATGAAGAAGAATTGACGGTTTTAGTTGCCACTTCTGGTGATACAGGAGGTGCAGTTGCCAATGGTTTTTTGGGAACAAAAGGCGTAAATGTTGTGATTTTATATCCGTCAGGAAAAGTAAGTGATATTCAAGAAAAACAATTGACAACTTTAGGTCAAAACATTACTGCGCTTGAAGTTGATGGAGTTTTTGACGATTGCCAAGAAATGGTAAAAACGGCGTTTTTAGATTCGGAAATTACCAGAAAATTGACCTCTGCAAATTCCATCAATATTGCACGTTGGCTGCCACAAATGTTCTACTTTTTTTACGCTTATAAAGAATTGAAAAGGCTCAAAAAAGACTTGATTTTTTCTGTTCCAAGTGGCAATTTTGGAAATATTTGCGCAGGAATTGTTGCTCAAAAATTAGGATTACCCATCAAACATTTTATTGCAGCAACAAACATAAATGACACTGTTCCTAATTATTTGATTGATGGAACTTATCAACCAAAACCTTCTAAAGCAACAATTTCTAATGCGATGGATGTTGGAAATCCGAGTAATTTTATCAGAATTCAAGAATTGTATCAAAATGATTTTGAAACACTGAAAAGTAACTTTTCATCTTACAGTTTTACTGATGATGAAACTCGTGAAACTCTTAAAAAAATCTACTCAAATTCGGGTTATATTGCTGATCCTCATGGTGCAGTTGGTTATTTAGGATTGAAAAAAAGAGGATTGAATTCATCTGAATTTGGAGTGTTTTTAGAAACTGCACATCCTGTAAAATTTTTAGATGTTGTAGAGGAAACTTTATCTGTAAAAGTTGAAATTCCTGCACAAATTCAGCAAATTATGGACAAAGAAAAAGTAGCTACAAAAATAAAATCGTATCAAGAATTGAAAGACTATTTATCAAAATAAAAAATATTTCAACTCTAAACAATGTCCTTTTTATGAACTTTTATTGCTGGCACTTAATTTAAAAGTGTAGCTTAAAATAATATATCTTCCTAAACTTTGAGAAGTGGTTTCTTCGAAAAAGTTGATGGTACTTCTTCTAAAAATATCAACATTTTTATTGAGCAAATCAATTAAAACAAGCTTTAAAATATGGTTTTTATTTGCTAATGGATAAGACATGGCTGCATTCCAAATAGGTAATTCTTGACGAATACCAAAGTTCTCATCATCATAAATTATGTAATCTAATTGAGTATTGAAATTCAACTTTTTTATCAAATCAACATCTATCATTCCGAAATATTTTTGGGTAGTAAATTTTCGATTGAGGTTATTTTCGATTGAAAAACTGGTATTATTTTCACTGTAAAAAACACCTGCTTTTACATCTACATTTCGCTTTTTATTATTTTGGATGATAAAATTTGTGCTAAAATCTTGAGAAACTACGTTGTTTAAATTAAAATTAATGATTGAATTTACGGCATTAAAACCATATTTATTTTGTAAAGTTATTCTAAAACCCAATTTGTTAAAACGTTTAGAAAAATTGGAATCTCCTTTAAAAATTTCTCTTTCCCCATTATTCTGATAACTTATAGTTCTTATAAAATCATCATCAATAGAAACATTTCTAATGATTGCATGTCTGGCAATAGCATAATTTAGGGTTAGGTTATATCCAATAGAAGCGTCGTAACTATTTACATTTACCAAAGCCTGAAAAGTGTTTGTTTTTTCTGGCTCTAAAGCAACATTTCCTGTAATAATTGCAAAAGGATTCAAATCGTTTACAAAAGGATTGGTTTCTGCTGGTCTTGGAGGTTTGATTGATTTTCTATACGAAAATTGATATTTTTTGCCTGTTTTCGGTTTGTATTGAAACGAAAAATTGGGGTTTATAAACAGTTGTTCTGTGCTATATTGTGGCTCATTTACTTGTCCAAATTGTCTCAATAAATTCTGCAATTCTAACCCCGAAGAAATGTTTAATTTAGAAGTATTGTAACTATGAAAAAGATTACTTTTTGTAATGATTTGTTGATGATTGTATTGAAATTTGATGAAATCTTCTACAGATGTAGTTCTTGTAATTTTTCTTGATTGATCTGTAATTTCTTTTCCTGATAAGAAATTAGTATTGAAATCTAAATTCAGATAATGTTTCCCAACCAGAGGCTCACGAAATTTAAATCTGAAATTAAACGTATTAGTCTGAATGTCTTCATCTCTAAATGTATTAATTTCCTGATTTGTTGGATTGTTCGTATTTACATTTCTGTTAATGTAAGTGTCTTGGGTATTTTGTTTGTCTGTATTATTGATATTTGCTACAAATCCCACAGTAAAACTTCTCCCCTTTTTTCGCAAACTATGAAAATAGTTAAAGTTTACATTTCCTAAAACAAGGTTATTGCTATTATTAGAAACAATATCATTTTGCGTAACCAATTCATCTTCAGTATTTAAAAATGCTCCTTTTCTATCTGTAAAAAAGTTTCTGTCATCAGAAAAAAACCTTCCTTTGAGTGTTATGGTATTTTTTTTACTGGTTTTATTAGTATAATTAAAATTAAAATTATGGTTTTGAGTGGTATTTAAAAAATTGTCTTTGGATTTAAAATTAAAATTATTTGTATTTGTAAATGAAATTCTGTTGGTTTCTGAAAATCCATAATTTTCGGAAGCATTGTAAAAATAATCAGCATTTAGAGATTCTTTTTTTTGAAAATCTCGTCCATAATTAGCTCCAATTACAGTAGTTTCTAAAAAGCCACTCAAACTTTTTGGAGGACTATTTGTGCTTTTAGATTCATCATCTGAATCATCTGCAACACCATCTGCATTTTCTAAAAAATCTTGAATATTAGATCCTGTTATGTTGATATTATTGAATTTACTAATGACAGAAAGTTGTGTTTTTGCATTGAATTGACTGTAGTTAGCATTCCCAAAATAACGATTATCTAAACCTAAACCAGCAGCAGCTTTTCCAAATCCACGGTTTTTATTTGCATCTTTTAGGGTAAAATTAATTACAATTTCTTTGTTGCCATCGCTAACACCTGTAAGTTCTTCTTCATCACTTTTTTTATCGATAATTTCTACTTTTTTTATTACATCCGCAGAAAGGTTTTTTAAAACAATTGATGGGTCTCCACCAAAAAACTCTTTTCCATCAATCATAATTTTAGTGACTACAGTTCCTTGCGAAACTACTTTACCTTCACTATTTATCTCAATTCCTGGAAGTTTTTTTAGTAAACTTTCTATATTGTCATCAAAATTTACTTTGAAAGAACTTGCATTAAAACTAACGGTATCTTTTTTAATTTGGATGGGAATCAGTGCTGCAATTACAATTTCGTTTAGCGTGTTTACATCGTCATTTAAAACAATAGTTTGCAAGTCTATGAGATTATTTTGATACGTTATTTGTTTACTAAAAGCTTTATAACCCAATAGATTTATTTGTAGTAAAAAAGAACCCGAAGGCACATCAGTAATGAAAAAATTTCCGGTTTTATCTGTAGATGCAAAACTTACCAAAGTGCTATCTTTAGGATTTAAAAGAGCTACAGAAACCATTTCTAAAGGCTGTTTAGTTGTATCAGTAATGATGCCTTTGATGCCCGTTTTTTGGGAGTAAAAGTTCACAGAAAAAAAGAGCATACTAAAAGTAAGTATCCATAGTTTATTATTAGTGCGCACTTTGTTCATAGCCATTTAGACCAAAAAATATTGTAAGGGTTTAAAGTTAAATAGTAGTTTAATAATTAGATATAAAATTTAATTTTTTTTCTACTCAGTAAAATTTTATTGATTTACAAATTGGTTTTACTTAATTGTAAAATGAGTTCAAATAACAGGTAATTTTTGAGTTTAAATTGAAGTAACAACTCTTTAATTTAATCTAAAAATTTTTGAAGTTGTATACTAAGTATAAATTTTCAGCTAAAAATTCAATAAAAAAAAAGTATCAAAACAAAAATTTGATACAGTTTAAAAATAAAAAAACCCTCAAAATCAAATGATTTTGAGGGTTTAAAGTTGGCCTACAAGGACTCGAACCTTGAAAAACGGTACCAAAAACCGGTGTGTTACCATTACACCATAGGCCAATGCTCTTTAAGCGGTTGCAAATTTAAAGCAAAGTTTTTATTTGACAAACAAATTTACGTAATTTTTGAGTTTAACAAAGTTTTATGATGAACTCTTTTACTAGAAAACTAGCAATATCCTCATTTTATTGATATTTATTGCTAAATTCGCCTCTAGTTTAATCCTATTTTATGACCTCAGAAAATTTTAAAAAATGGAATCTAATTTTAGGTTGGGTTACATTTGGAATCGCCTTAATCACTTACACATTAACCATTGAACCTACTGTAAGTGCTTGGGATGTAGGAGAATATATTTCAACAGCTGTAAAACTAGAAGTTGGTCATCCACCAGGAGCGCCTTTGTTTCAAATGTTGGGAGCATTTTTCGCAATGTTCACTTCTGATGTTACTGAAATTGCTAAAATGGTGAATTTTATGTCGGCTTTGTCTAGTGCATTTACCATTTTGTTTCTATTTTGGACTGTTACAAATTTGGCTCAAAAAATTGCTCAAAAATCTGGCGAAATTACAGAAGGAACAAATATTGCCATTCTAGGTAGTAGTTTGGTTGGGTCGTTAGCTTATACATTTTCTGATAGTTTTTGGTTTAGTGCCGTTGAAGGAGAAGTATATGCCATGTCATCTTTTTTAATGGCAATTTTATTTTGGTTAGGATTAAAATGGGAAAGTGAAATCAATACGCCAAGAGGTAACAAATGGTTGATATTGATTAGCTTTATTGTGGGTTTATCATTCGGAGTTCACATCCTTTCATTGTTGGTAATTCCTGCAATTGTAATGTTATATTTCTTTAAAACCTATAAAAACGTCAACTTAAAAACTACGGCAATTGCTACTGTTTTTTCGGTTTTTGTATTGTTATTGGTTTTTAAATTTATTTTTCCATTCACCTTAAAATTCTTTAGTGCGGCTGAATTATTTTTCATCAATACGGTTGGTTTGCCCTACAATTCAGGAACAATCATAGCTGGAATCATACTCATTGTTCTATTTTATGTTGGATTAAAATCAACCAGAAAACATCAAAAAGTAACTGCAAATACGCTTATTTTATCGTTACTTTTTATCATGATTGGTTTTTCATCTTGGATGATGTTGCCTATTAGAGCAAACGCAAACACAACCATCAACGAAAATAATCCTTCAAGTGCGCGCGAATTATTGGCGTATTATGAGCGTGAACAATATGGTGATGCCAATGTTTTTTATGATACTTACTATTCTAATTCTTACGAAAGAGAGCAAGACCCTAGTAATCCAACTAAAGATGACAAACCTAAATACGAAAAGAAAGACGGGAAATATGTCATCGTAAATAATTACAAAGGTGTTTTGCCAAATTATTCTGACAAACACAAAGGTTTTATCCCAAGAATGGTTGATCCATCCAAAGAAAAAATGTACAAACAAATTGCGGGTATTCCTGAAAACAGCAAAAGAAGACCCACATTTGTTGAGAATTTGAAATTCATGTTTAGCTATCAATTTGGCTATATGTATGGCAGATATTTGATGTGGAATTTTGTGGGTCGTCAAAATGATACGCAAGGTCAAATGGATATTTTTAATGGAAATTGGCTGAGTGGCATTGACTTTATTGATGAAACACGTTTGGGTTCACAACAACAATTACCAAGTGATGTATTAGAAAACAAAGGACGAAATACTTACTATTTTCTGCCTCTAATTCTGGGTATTTTAGGATTGTTGTATCAAATAAAATGGGATAAAGAAAACTTTTTTACGCTTTTATTATTTTTCTTATTTACAGGAGCAGCCATTATTTTTTACACAAATCCAAAACCATTTGAACCTAGAGAACGTGACTATGCAGTTGTTGGAAGTTTCTATATTTTTGCCATTTGGATTGGCTTTGGAGTATTGGCTTTGTACGAATATTTCAAAAATTTCATCAACAAAAAAGCATTAGCAATTGGTGTAAGTGTTTTGTCTTTATTGGCAGTTCCAACATTAATGGCAACTGAAAATTGGGATGATCACGATCGTTCCAACAGATACACAACTCACTTAAATGCGCAAGCATATTTAGAAAGTTGCGACCCAAATGCCATTCTATTTACCATTGGTGATAATGACACTTTTCCATTGTGGTATATGCAAGAAGTTGAAGGTGTTAGAACTGATATCAAATTGGTAAACACGAGCCTTTTTCAAACAGATTGGTATATTGATCAAATGAAACGTGCCACTTATGATGCACCTCCAATTCCGTCGCAATTAACACATGATGAATACAAATATGGTACTTTGGATGTTGCATACTATTTCCCAGAGATATTTCCTCAATTACAAGATTCAGTATTGGATTTAAACAATTTTATGAAATGGATTCGCAGCAATGACAAGCGTACTTTTTATGATTTGGATGATGATGGAAATCCTGAAAAAATATTACCAGCGAATAAAATTAGAATTCCAGTAAACAAGGAAAATGCACTGAAATATGGTATTGTAGCTGCAAAAGATGCTGACAAAATAGTGCCTTATATTGATATTAAAATTGACAGAGCTATTGCAAAAAACACGATTTTAATGTTGGATATTTTAAACAATTTCGATTGGAAACGTCCTATTTATTTTACTGGTGGCTCAAATGCTGATAGTGAATATATTTGGTTAAAAGACTATTTACAGTTAGATGGAGTTTCATTTAAATTTGTTCCTATAAAAACACCTACCAAATATTATGATGAAAATGGACAGGTTATTAGAGAAGTCAGTTTGTTTGATATTGGAAGAATTGACTCTGAAAAAATGTATAAAAACATCCAAAAATGGAATTGGAGAAACATCAATGATGGCAAAATTTATTTGGATGAACAAACCAAACGCAATGCCATTTCTATGCGCAATAGTTTAATGCGCTTATCAAACCAATTTGCTATAGAAGGTGACACTGCAAAAGCCATTGAAGTGTTGGATTTGTCAATAGAAAAAATGCCAATTAAAGATTTTGATCACTATAGCTTGTCTGTTGAATATCCAAATATGTACTACAAATTGGGCGAAGTTGAAAAAGCACGAGCTGCCGCAAAAACGTTGGTAAAATTATTTAGAGAAAAATTAGTTTGGTTCAGCACCTTTTCTGCAGAAGAATTTGACATCATTTTTGAAGAATTTGATGTAACCTTCAGGTACATGTACAGAGGTGTAATTGATCAAGTAATTGAAAATGACGAAGACCCAGAATTTGTGAAAAAATTACAAGAAGAGTTTAACAAAACACTTTTATTATTTGAGCACATTATGCCTCAAGATGAAGGAAAATAAAAGATACATTCCTACAAGATTTACTGTAATTTTGTGGGAATTAAAATCTCTCAACAAAAAAAAGACCTCAAAAGTTACATAACTTTTGAGGTCTTTTTTAATTAATTTTTTTCTTACTAAACGTACTGTTGTACCAAGCCAATCAACGTATTTGCATCTTGAAATCCTGTTTGACGCCACTTCATTTCTCCATTTTTATAAATCATAAATGTAGGATTTCCTTTAACGCGAAGTGCATCTGCTAAAACTTCATTTTTATTAATGTCGATTTTAATCACTTTTGCTTTATCTCCTAGAGCTGCAGCAACATCTCTTAGTGTATCAATACTGCTTTCAACATCATCCCAATCTGAATAAAAATCAATCAAAACAGGCTTGTCAATACTAATTAATTCTCCAAATTTTGTCATAACCTACTGTTTTTAAGGGTAAAAACTGATAACTTTTTGTATCTCACAACACAAATATAATAAATCTTCTGAAATATACTGAAAATCAGGCTTTTTTCAGCTCAATAGTAGTGATTTCTGGCCAAATACCAACTCTTCCAGGAAAAGCATGATATCCAAAACCTCTATTCACATTGATGTATCTGCCAAATTCTTCATACAAACCTGCCCATTGTTTATACACATATTGTGATGGACTCCATTTGAACCAACCAGGAATTTCAATGCCCATTTGCAAACCATGTGTATGACCACTCAACGTTAAATGATAATGAAAATCGTCATTTTTCACCTTATATTCCCAATGACTTGGATCGTGACTCATCAAAATTTTAAAATCTTCTTTGGATATTCCTGAGGATGCTTTTTCCAAATCTCCTTTTTGATTGAATCCTTTTCCCCAATTTTCGACTCCTAAAAGGGCGATTTTTTGACCGTTTTTTTCCAAATATCGATGTTCATCCAACAACAAATCAAATCCAATTTTTTTATGAACATCTTTCACTGCTTGAAAATTATTGATTTTTTCTTGCGGATTTTTCCAATCCATATAATCGCCATAATCATGATTTCCAAGGATAGAATATTTGCCGTCTTTTGCTTTTAGTTTGGCAAACATATCAATCCAATTGTCCATTTCATCTGCTTTGTTATTTACAATATCGCCTGTAAACAAAATTACATCCGCATTTTGTTCGTTAATCAAATCAATGCCATATTGAATTTTTTCAGCGTTTGTAAAACTTCCTGAATGAATATCTGAAATTTGAGTGATGGTAAAACCGTCAAAAGCATCAGGCAAATCTTTAAAAGACAATTGATATTTTAGAACTTTGTAGTTGTATTTTCCTTGGATAATTCCATAAATAAATGAAGCAAAAGGAATGGCTGCAATGCCCAAAGCCAATTGCGAAATAAACTTTCTTCTGCCAGCCAAAGGTTGAGTTTCTGAAGCTGAAATAGCCGAAATTCCTTTTGCAATCACTCTAAAAATATCTTCGCCAAAAAGCATGATTACAATTACCAATTTCGGAATTAAAAAAGTCAACAACAATCCTGCAGCTAACTGAAATTGAGGAGTTTGACCATCACTTCTTGAATAGGTTAAAATGGTAAATAGAAAATAAACATATACCCCAATGTTTACAAACATTGAAATGAAACGTGCATATTTATTTCTAAAAGCAGTTTTAAATGCCTGAAAAGCATAAAAATCAAGGAGAATGATTAAAAAAATCAATACGATTAGAAAAATCCAACGACCCATAATTCCCTTTTATTTTTAAAAAAATTTATCAAAGATACCTATTAAAACAAGAATGAATTTTAACATCCTGTTAAAGTTTTGTAGTTTTAGCATTCGTAAGAAAAAATACCATGTCAACACAAAAACGACTTTTTTTAGTAGATGCATATGCATTGATTTTCAGAGGCTATTATGCTTTTATTAAAAATCCACGAATCAACTCAAAAGGGCTTGATACCTCAGCAATTATGGGATTTATGAATTCTTTGTTGGATGTTATCAAACGTGAAAAACCCGATCATTTAGCAGTTTGTTTTGACAAAGGAGGAAGTGCGGAAAGAACAGAACTTTACGAGGCGTACAAAGCAAACAGAGATGCCACTCCTGAAGCCATTAAAATTGCAGTGCCTTATATCGAAGAAATTTTGCGTGCCATGCACATTCCAATCATGGTAAAAGAAGGTTTTGAGGCTGATGATGTGATTGGAACACTTTCCAAACAAGCTGAAAAAGAAGGTTATAAAACCTACATGGTTACGCCTGATAAAGATTTTGCTCAACTTGTATCTGAAAATATATTTATGTACAAACCTCGTTTTGGGGGTGGTTATGACATTTGGGGAGTTGAAGAAGTGAAACAAAATTTTGAAGTAGAAAATCCGTTACAAGTCATTGATTTTTTGGGAATGATGGGTGATGCTTCTGATAATATTCCTGGATTGCCAGGAGTTGGCGAAAAAACGGCAAAAAAGTTTATTGCTGATTTTGGTTCGATGGAAAATTTGTTGGCAAATACACATCAATTAACAGGAAAAATGAGAGAAAAAGTAGAAGCTGCTAAAGATTTAGGCATGCTTTCTAAAAAATTGGCAACCATTATGTTGGATGTTCCTGTGCAATTTAATGCGGATGATTTTACCTTGGATCAACCTGATTTAGAAAAAGTTACTGAAATTTTTACTGATTTGGAATTCCGAAATTTATTGACAAATTTCACGAATACATTTTCATCTGAAAACGTTTCAAAATCGAGTGAAAATTCTCCAGAAAAAGTGGTTGTTTCTCAAAAACAACCTACTGATAACAATTCAACGCAATTTGATTTATTTGCGACTCCCGGAAGTGGAAATATCTCAGAAAATGAAATCGCTTCTGGATATAAAACCATTGAAAATACTTCTCATTTTTATCAACATATCAATTCTCCGTTTTCAAGAAAACTACTGATTGACAAATTATTACAACAAAAATCCGTTTGTTTTGATACGGAAACTACGGGTTTAAAAGCATTGGAAGTTGAATTGATTGGCATCTCATTTTCTTATGAAATTGGCAAAGGATATTATGTTTCTTTTCCTGAAAATCAAGAGGAAACCAAAGCCATTTTAGAAGAATTTAGAGGTTTTTTTGAATCAGAAAACATTGAAAAAATTGGGCATAATTTAAAATATGATTTGAAAGTATTATCAAATTATAATATGGTTGTAAAAGGCCCTTTATTTGATACCATGATTGCGCATTATCTTATCAATCCTGATATGCGTCACAATATGGATGTTTTGGCAGAAACTTATTTGAATTATCAACCAGTTTCTATTACAGAATTGATTGGGAAAAAAGGAAAAAATCAGCTTTCCATGCGTGAAATCGACCTCAAAGAGCAAACAGAATATGCTGTAGAAGATGCTGATATTACACTACAATTGAAAAATCATTTTACCAAAGAATTGGAAACTGGCAACGTTACCAAATTGTTTAATGAGGTAGAATTGCCTTTGGTTTCTGTGCTAACTTCTATGGAAATTGAGGGAATTAACATCAATATTGAATATCTAAAAGAGCTTTCTGTAAAACTTACTGAAGATATTGATAGACTAGAAAAAGCGATTTATACGCAAGCAGGAGAAGAATTCAACATTGCATCACCCAAACAATTGGGTGTGGTTTTGTTTGAAAATTTAAAATTGATTGACAAACCCAAAAAAACCAAAACTGGTCAATATGCAACTGGCGAGGACATTCTTTCATATCTCGCAAAAGACCATCAAATCATAAGAGATATTCAAGATTATCGTCAATATAAAAAATTACAAAGCACATATGTTGATGCTTTGCCCAATGAAATCAATCCAAAAACAGGAAGAATTCATACAGAATATGCACAAGCTGTTGCTGCCACAGGAAGATTGAGTTCTAACAATCCGAACTTGCAAAACATTCCAATTAGAACAGAACGTGGACGTGAAGTGCGCAAAGCTTTCATCCCAAGAAATGAAAATTATGTATTGTTAGCAGCAGATTATAGTCAAATTGAATTACGAATTATTGCGGCTTTGAGCCAAGAAGAAACCATGATCAATGCTTTTAAAAATGGCGAAGATATCCACGCTTCTACAGCTGCAAAAGTGTTTAACATTCCCATAAATGAAGTAACTCGTGAGCAGAGAAGCAATGCAAAAACAGTGAATTTCGGAATTATTTACGGAGTTTCTGCCTTTGGATTGAGCAACCAAACCAACCTAACAAGAAGCGAAGCCAAGGAATTGATTGATACGTATTATGAAACTTATCCAAAATTAAAAGCGTACATGTCCTCGCAAGTTGATTTTGCTCGTGAAAATGGCTATGTAGAAACTATTTTAAATAGAAGACGTTATTTAAAAGACATCAATTCTAGAAACGCAGTGGTAAGAGGAGCTGCTGAACGAAATGCTGTAAATGCGCCCATTCAAGGTTCTGCTGCTGATATTATAAAATTGGCAATGATCAATATTCACAAATGTTTTGAGAAAGAAAATTTCAAATCAAAAATGATTTTACAAGTGCATGATGAGTTGGTTTTTGATGCGCATAAAGACGAATTAGATATCATAAAACCCATCATAAAACACGAAATGGAAAACGCTTTTGTAATGACAGTTCCTTTGGATGTTGAAATTGGCATGGGAGAAAATTGGTTGGAAGCGCATTAAAACATTACTGTTATTTTTAAAAATAATTCAATAGTTAATTGAAACATTTTCAGCAATTTAAAACGGATATTTCAAATATCAATTTACCCGAAAAATTCACATTTCCTTTTTATTATGAGCCTCATGATTTGGCAATAATTGCGGCAAATGAGTTGCAAGAATATTTAGAAAATCAGACAGATTTTCAGCATGATTTTGGGCTACAAAGTGATATAAAAACAGTAAGTATTGGCAAAATGTTTGGTGTTTTAGTAGTTAAAAACAAGCTTCAAGAAATTGGTTATTTAGCCGCGTTTTCAGGAAAATTTGCAGATCATAGTTTGCCCGAAAAATTTGTTCCACCTGTTTTTAATATGAGAACTGAAGGTAGTTTTTATGTGAAAGGTGAAGCTGAATTGGAAGAGATAAATCAAGAAATTTCAGCATTAAAAAAGGATGAAACGTATATTTCTTTAAAAAAATCAGTCAAAAAAAGAATTCAACATATTGAAGAAGACTTGGCTTTTCAGAGAAAAAAAATGAAAATTGCCAAAAAAGAACGAAAAATTCGGAAGAAAAATTCGGGTTCAATTCTTACTGAATCTGATTTTTCAATTCTCATTAAAAAATTGGAACAAGAGAGTTTTAACGATCAATTTTTTTACAAAGAATTGAAGGCCTATTATGAAAATGACCTTCAAAAAAAACAGGCTGAATTGGCATTTTTTGAGAACAAAATAGCTAGTCTAAAAAAAGAACGCATCCAAAAATCAAATTATTTACAAAAAACCTTATTTGAAAGATATGCGTTTTTAAATGCAAAAAAAGAATGGAAAAGTTTGCTGGATATTTTTAGCGATCCAATGATAAAACCTCCTGCAGGTTCAGGAGAATGTGCTGTTCCAAAATTATTGCAATACGCTTTTCTAAACGATTTAGAACCCATTTGTATGGCAGAATTTTGGTGGGGAATTTCACCAAACTCAGAAATCAGAAAACATAAAAATTTTTATCCTGCGTGTCAAAGTCGTTGTAAACCCATTTTAACACACATGTTGCAAGACCTAAAAATGGACGAAAATTTGTTGATAGAAAGTTTAACAGAACATCAAGAAATTCCCATTATTTTTGAAGATGATGACCTTATTGTTGTAAACAAACCTGCTGAATTTTTGTCTGTTCCTGGCAAAGAAATTTCAGATTCAGTTTATTCTCGAATGAAAGAAAAATATCCAGAAGCAACAGGGCCTTTAATTGTGCATCGTTTAGACATGTCCACATCTGGAATTTTAGTGTTGACAAAAACCAAAGAAGCCAATAAAATTTTACAAAGTCAGTTTATCAAAAGAACTGTAAAAAAGCGATATGTTGCTTTATTAGAAGGAAATTTAACTGAACAAAAAGGAACTGTAAAACTGCCTATTCGTTTGGATTTGGATGACAGACCCAAACAATTAGTGGATTTTGAAAACGGAAAAAATGCGGAAACTTATTGGGAAATCATCCAAATTGAAGACGATATAACGCGTGTATATTTTTATCCAATTACAGGAAGAACACACCAATTAAGAGTTCATGCAGCCCATAAAAACGGATTAAATGCACCTATTGTTGGCGATGATTTGTATGGAAAAAAAGGAAAAAGATTGCATTTGCATGCAGAATTTATAGAGTTTTTACATCCAAAAACCATGGAAAAAATGAGTTTTTCTGTGGCTCCTGAATTTTAGATTTTATATGTAATTTTGCATTCGTTATGAGTTTGATTTCAAAAGACATCCAAAAAGCCATTACCATTTTAACAAATGAAGATTTGGTTGCAATTCCCACAGAAACTGTGTATGGTTTGGCTGGAAATATTTTTAGTGAAAAAGCGGTAAAAAAGATTTTTTCTACTAAAAAAAGACCGCATTTCAATCCATTAATTGTTCATATTGCATCTATTGATGCTTTAAAAAAGGTGGTTTCTTATATTCCTGAAAAAGCACAACTTTTAGCAGAAACTTTTTGGCCTGGTTCATTGACTTTGGTGTTGAAAAAAAATCCAACAATTCCTGATTTGATTACAGCTGGCAAAGATACTGTGGCAGTTCGTGTACCAAATCATCCTTTAACTTTGGAATTATTACAACAATTGTCTTTCCCTTTAGCTGCACCAAGCGCCAATCCTTTTAACAGCATAAGCCCAACAAAACCTGAACATGTTGCTCAGTATTTCGAAAATGAAATTGAATTAATTTTAGATGGTGGACCTTGTAAAAACGGTATAGAATCTACCATTATTGGCTTTGAAAATGACGAACCAATTTTGTATAGATTGGGAGCAATATCCATAGAAACTATTGAAAAAGTGATTGGAAAAGTGCACATAAAAAACAACAAAGAAGAAAATCCTGAGGCTCCAGGAATGCTTTTAAAGCATTATGCCCCAAAAACGTTAACCGTTTTAACTTCGGATATTGAAAAAGAAATTAAAAAATTTGAAGGAAAAAAAATAGGAATTTTATCTTTCAATTCTACTCATAAATCAGACACAATTTTCCATGAAATTATACTTTCACCTTCAGGAAATTTAGAAGCTGCAGCAACAAATTTGTATGATGCTTTGCACGAGTTAGATGCTTTGCAACTAGATGTAATTATTGCAGAAAAATTACCCGAAATTGGTTTGGGAGTTTCTGTAAATGATCGTTTACAAAGAGCTGCTTTTATAAATTAAAATTATAAAAATTATTTCAAAAGATTGAACGATTCTAAAACTTGATGAATTTTTTCGGGAGTTAATGGCTTTGACAAAAACTCATTGATTTCTTTAATACTTTCAGCTTTTTCACGATCCTTAGTATCTAAAGAAGTTGTTAGCATTACAACAATCTTACTTATCTTATTTTGTTTTGAAATTTTGTTGTATTCCTCAATAAATTCCCAACCATTCATTCTTGGCATATTGATGTCTAAAAAAATCAATTCGGGGAAATGAAAACCATTTTTTATAGTGTCTTTAATGTATTCTAGTGCTTCTTCTGCACTTTGAAAAGAGACAATGTTTTCTGCACAACTCTCTTTTTGTAATACATATTTGTGCAAAAAATTGGTTGCTGGATCATCATCAATCAGTAAAATTGTGTCTAATTTTTTCATTACTATTATTTTTTAGGGGGGTTAAAATAACACGTGATTTTTTGGTGCAATTTAAAATATATCTTGTTTTTACAGCTAGTGAACTTTTGTTTGGTCTAAAAAGTTATTATTTATTTTTTTGTTTTTACAAAAAATTAAAAACAAATTTGAATTTACAAATCGGTCTTATCTCATTATTTATTTAGGTGCTGTAACAATTGATAATATTCTTTTGTATTCAACAACACTTTCATCAAAATCGATAACAACTTCTTTTAAAAGCTCCGAAATTTTTTCAATGTTTGATTGTTGAATACTTAAATGTTCCATTTCAATTAATGATTGAGTAGATTTTAAACCCATAACATTGAAAGAAGATTTTAAAAAATGTGCGGCAGCTTTAATATTAATAAAATCGGATGTTTGTACGCTTTCTTTTAATTGTTGAACTTTTTCATCTGATTGTTCTAAAAAATAGACAATCATTTGGCTGTAAGAATCATAATCCTGACCAAAATTTTCATTTAAAAATGTTAAATCGACAATATTACTTTTGATTTGGTTATTAGGGGTCATTTAATAGAAATTTTTTGTGAGGTATTTTTTTACAATATAATTGAATTTTGCTAAATTAATGAAAAACAATGCTTACTGTGTTTTCTCTTCTTTTATAAGCGATACTAAAAAAGAGCGTAAAATTGATAATAAAACACTGAAAATGAGCGCATCAAAAAAACCTACAACCATAAATCCATCAACAAATTTATCTGCCAACAAAATAATTCCTGCATTTATAACAAACAAAAACAGACCTAATGAAAAAATTGTGGCTGGTAAAGTAAACAGAACAATAATTGGTCTTACAAAAATGTTCAATAATCCAATTACCAAAGCAACTGTAATTGCGGAGATATAATTTTCAACGGCAACACCTGGTAAAACAGCAGCTAAGAAAAAAACAGCTAATGCAGTCAATAGAATTTTGAGAAGCGTATTCATTTTTTTCTTTTAAAAGTACTTTATTTTTTTGTAAAAAACAAAGAGGAGATAAATTCTCCTCTTTGTTAACGAAATAGACTTACTAGATTTCTGTCAATTCTGGCTTTTTGTCAAATTTTTTAATCTTGATTTTTTTTTGTTATTATCCTCAAAATAAGACCAATTTAGGTCTTTTTCATATTTTCTGATTTTTGAATTATCAGTTGGATCCATAACTAGTAAGTAAATCCATTCGTTATCTAGTAACGATTTTAAATTTTCGTTTCTAGATAAAATATCGATGATTCTTGGCAAAGGAGCATTTATCAAAACAGACAATCTTAAAGGTTGATGATACATTTTTGAATCAGTTTCGCAAAGCGATTGTAATGGTAATCCCATTTTTAAATCTCCTCCATTTCCTTGAACAACTCCGAATTTACCAGTAATGTTGTGCGTTATTTTTGTTCCTCCACCAAAGGTTTTATTATCAACTGTGGCAAAATAATAATGGTTGTTGATCCATTGTGTAACTACCATTGGTCCTTGCATGATTCCTTCTAACGCTTTTCCAGTAATGTCTTTTTCCCAATCATAAGAGTGTAAAAAACATCTGCTATGAAGATTGCTAGATTTTGTAATTGCTCTTGGTGCCACAATAAATCCTGCATTTTTTGCAAGTCCCCATTCTGGTCTTGTTTCTCCCCAATCATTGGCTTTTTTCTCAGCTAAAGAAACACTATTTTCAACTCCTAATCTGTCTTTTGTAGCAGTTTCTTGTGCTATTTTCAAGCTATTTTTTAACTCTTGCAATTTTTGTTGATGAGAATCTGGGACAGCAGTATCAAAAATTTCGATTTCATCTGTAGTTGTATTGTGCTCAGCACCAATGAAAACAGTGTGACTTGGAATTGTAAGATGATGCTCTTTTGATAAAACTTCTCTTACTTCATTCAAATTAGCCAATTTCGCTAACATTCTTGCATTGTGTCTTCCAGGACTTGCTGCACAGGCACCACAATCTAAACTTGACCCAAAAGGATTATTGGCAGTATGACTTCCATGGCCAGCGAAAATTACTAAAGGTGCAAAATTTTTCCAACCTGTTAAATCAAAAGCACTTTTTACAATGGCAACTTTATCTGCAAGTGGAATATCTTCAGTATGATTTCCTGTACATTGAATTTTTGGGGCAGCAATTTTTTCAAAAGAATTCTTGTTTTTTTGTTTTGAGCGATATAAAAATCCTGATGATAATGTGCGTCCAATTAAGGAGAACCCATAGAATAATCCAGAAATTTCGACAAAACCAAATGTAGATGGCAACATATTTTTCATTCTTTTTAAGAAATACTCCTTAAATCTTGAAACTTCATTTTTCTTTTTATAGGCTGTCATTTTTTCTTGTTGACCAACCTCAGCAATTTCTGAAACTTGATATGCTGAACCAACAATTGGCGGACAAGATTTTCTGGTAATATCATCCTCTAAGTTGGTGTAATCCATTGCGATTCCGAAAAAACCTGCATATCCATAAGTTTCATAATTTCCTTGAGCTTCTATATGCCTTCTAATCAACTCTGATCTTGTATCGATACAAAAAACCAACTGCGCATTAGGTCTTGAAGATTTGTTTTCTGAAATTGGAGTTGCATTAATGGTTTGAACCATCTTTTTTTGCCAAGATTTTTCCCAAGCTTTTAACCAAACATATTTAATTTGAGCATCTTGATCTGATTTTTCTAATGCTTTATTTTCAAGTAAAGGAATATTTTTGCTTTTAGCTATCCACAAACGAACTGCTAAATATTGTTCAAGATCAATAGGATATTCTTTTTGCCAATTTGATGCTACCTCAGTTCTATAATTGATATATCCTGTCCAACCTGGCAAAGCTGCCAAATGTTGCGTAAATACTTCTTCATATTGTTCTGCCGAGAAATCTTTTAAAACTTCCGTTAAAGCTTCAGTACTTGTTTTTGGAATATCATTTGTGTTTTTAATTTTTAAAGACGAATCAAACGCAGCTAATTTTCTCCAAGCTGTATAAAATCCTTTTTTCTTTCCTGGCATTTGCCATTCAGCCAAACCTTCATCCATAAACGCAGCAAGCCATTTTGCCATAATACTGTCTAATTCGTGATTAGCATTTAACTTTTCTGAAGACTCATTTTTCATTTGATTAAGATAAAATGCTGGAGTTTCGTGAAGTTGATTTTCTACTAATAAATCACTTAGAATTTTTATTTCAATTTCTCCTGATTGTATAGCTTCTCTAAAAACAGCTGGCTTTGGAAAAACAGTAGCTTGTAAGTATTTGTTTGCTTTTAAAACAGCTTCATTAAAGTGCGATTTTTCATATCCAGAAAGTGGATTAGAAGTTACGAAAGAATACAATGGCCAAGTTTTTCCAATAACTTTTGCCGATTGTTGAATTGCGGTTGAAATTACTGACTGTTGCATTATGAGTTTGATTTATACATTAATACTGTTTTTTTATACGGCTGTGAAACGTTAATTAGTTTTACATATAACCAAGGAATTTGTCTGTAAATGCCCAATTTCATAATGAAAAATCCTACTAAAAAGATGATTCCGAAAACAATTTGAAACGTTGAAAGAGCTATTGGCTGTGCAACCATTGGCATTGCTCCCATCAAGGTTGTCACTAAAGAATACACCAAACCATAAGCACTGATTCCTACTAAAAATAATGCTGGTGGCAAGAACAATTTTTGTGCTCCAGAAAGGCTTTTCTCTTTCACTATATTATACG
The DNA here is from genome assembly GCF_038024125.1 of Polaribacter gangjinensis. NCBI lineage: Bacteria > Pseudomonadati > Bacteroidota > Flavobacteriia > Flavobacteriales > Flavobacteriaceae > Polaribacter > Polaribacter gangjinensis. The sequence goes on along the minus strand of NZ_CP150662.1, from coordinate 2,048,900 downwards.
TTACTTGTCCAATAGTGATTGCAACGATTAGAATTAGAAAAACACTGCTATCTAATTGAGTTCCTTTTCCTGTAATGAAAGAGAAGAAAACAGCTGCCAAAGCACCAAAAATAAGTACTGCTAAAGCCTGTATTGGCTTGATGCGCAATTGCTCAAATTTTTTAGGTGATGAGTGTTTAATTTCTTCTCCTGATGATAAAAACAAATACGCTTTATAAAATCCGTGTAAAATTAAATGGGTTACTGCTGCGTTAAAAAATCCTAATCCACATTGCATAATCATAAAACCCATTTGTGCAATCGTTGAACATGCTAATTTTTGTTTCACATTCACTTGAATTAGTTTGGTAAACTGAGCCAAGATTGCTGTCAAACCACCAATGATTAAAAGAATATCGAGTGTATTTGAAGCAAATAATACCGTTGAAAAAATCGCTAATAATATTCCTGATCCATTTACAAATCCTGCATGCATTAATGCTGATGCAGGTGTTGGAGAAGTCATAGCTGATAGCAACCAACGATGAAAAGGATAAATTGCAGATTGAATAATCGCTGCAATAATTAAACAAATGGCAGCAATTAAAATGGTGCTACTTGACACTAAATTGATTTGTGTGGTGATTTCGTTGATTAAAAAAGTGTCAAGTTCAAATGCTAAAAGCAATAAACCAACTACTAAGAAAAATGTTCCTGCAACAAAATAGCGCAAAGTAAATTTTGATGCTTCTCGAGCTTCTCCCCAATCTGCATCAACTCCAATCAATCTTGACATGAAAAAACCCATCAACAACCAACTTGCTGATAAAATCAAGATGTGATTTGACATTACAAAAAGCATCACAGAAAATGTAAATGCTACACACAACAACATAAATTTAGTTTGGAATTTAAATCCATTCAAATAGTTGTGTGAATAACTGCTAATAAGCGCACTAAAAAAAGTTACTGTCGCCCAAATTAAAAGTGTAAATCCGTTTATTTTTAACAAACTCCCAAAAGTCCATTCTGGGATTGTTGGATAATAAACAGCAAGAGTTGCAATAGTGCCCAAAAACATCATCCAGAATAAAGTTCGAACGATTTTTGAAAGTACTTGAGAAGAATCTAACTCAGATTTTTTTTTGGTTTCGGTTTTAAAACCATTTCCTTGATTGTTTTTTAAAGCCATCATTTAATTTCAGTTGATTATTTTATATCAATTTTAAATTCTCGGCAAAGATTACACAAATTATACATATATTTTTATTTATATTTTTTATAATAAACATATAATATATTTATGAATTAAAAATACAATACTCAGAAAGTTTGAAATAGCAAAAGATATAAATAAAGCGATTGGAGTACAATCGCTGTATCATTTATAAAGGAATAAGGAAATTTATGAGTTGGATAATTCTGAAGCTTTTCGCTCTAACTCAGCTTGGAATTCTTCCATCACAGGTTTTACAGTACTTTCAGGAATATCTGCCACTTTAATATACATCAATCCATCAACTGCATTGTTGAATTTTGGATCAACATTAAAGGCTACCAAACGTGCATTTTGCTTTACGTATTTTTTTATCAAAACCGGAATTCGCAATGCACCAGGTTCAATTTCATCAATTACTTTGTCAAATTTTTGCATATCTGCTTGTGTAGCATCAAAAACGAAATCTTTATCAGCATCTTTTAATTTGACTTTATATTCTTTTTTAGGCTGTATGTATTGAGCGATATATGGGTCGTAATAATGTGATTTCATAAACTCAATCATCAATGATTTTGAAAAATCAGAAAATTGATTGCTTATTGAAACGCCACCTAATAAATACTTATGCTCAGGATAACGCAGTGTTACGTGCACAATTCCTTTCCATAATAAAAATAAAGGCATGGGTTTTTGTTGGTATTCTTTAATGATGAAAGCACGTCCCATTTCAATGGTATTTTCCATCATTTGGTATAATTCTGGCTCAATTCTAAATAGCGTTTGCACATAAAAACCATTGATACCATACTTTTTAAAAATCTCACTTCCTAAACCCATTCTGTATGCTCCAGCCAAACAATTTGCCTCTCTATCCCATAAAAACAGGTGATAATAATATTTATCATATTTGTCTAAATCTAGCGAATTATTTGTACCTTCTCCTACATCTCTAAACGTAATTTCGCGCAAACGACCAATTTCATGCAATAAATTAGGAATGTCTTTTGCATTGGCAAAAAAAACTTCATAGTTTTTACTTTCTAGTAATCTACCTTCTTTTTCGCGTAAATCATCAACCTCTTTAACAAATAAATCAACATTTTTTTGAGAGGCTATTTTTTTTGCTGGTTTTTTTAGCTTGATATTTTGTGTTGAAATTAGCTTTTGCGCTTTCTCAAAAGGATTTGCTAGCATGTAAGTTTTCTTTCTGATAAATTCAGAAAAGGCCGGAATTTCAGTAAACTCTTTTTGATCTTCAAGTGAAATTGGTTTTCCAATTCGAACTCTAATTACTTTTCCGTTCTGAGAAATTACTTCCGAAGGCAATTTTGCTGTTCGTAAAGTGTCACTAATTTTTGATAAAAGGTAAAAAAGACGACTATTTTTTGCGTGAAAATAAATCGGAATCACCGGGACTTCAGCTTTTTTGATAAGTCTAACTGCTGATTCTTCCCAAGGTTTATCAACCTTTAATTTTCCGTCTTTATAGGTAGAAACTTCTCCTGCAGGAAAAATTCCCAATGGTTTTCCTTCTTGCAAATGCAACAATGCATTTTTAATTCCTGTAACACTCGATTTTGCATCCTTTCTGTTTTCAAAAGGATTTACGGGCATTACATAAGGCTTTAATGGTTCTATTCTATGCAACAAAAAATTAGCGATAATCTTATAATCGGCTCTTTTTTCTATCAATAATTTTAATAATAAAACACCGTCAATTCCTCCTAAAGGATGATTAGAAACGGTTATAAAAGCACCCTCTTTTGGAATCCTTTTTAAATCTTCTTCCGGAATTTGGAATACAATATTGCAGTCGTCTAAAACACCGTTTAAAAAATCGAGTCCTTCTTTGGTTTTGTTTTTTTTGTAAATTTTGTTGATAGAAGAAATTCGTAAAATTCTTATTAAAAGCCAACCAACAAAAGTGCCTATAAAACCAAATTTATCAAGACCAATTACAGTTGCAATTTCTTTAGATGTTACTAATGCCATACGTTTTGATGAGACTAGCTACAAACATACAAAAAAATACAAAACAAGCGATTTTTAAATCGCTTTTACCACCATTTGAAGCGTCTCTTTATTTACTTGTGTTAATAACGAAACCCCTTTTTCTTCAATAGTCTTGATGGCTTTGTCATCAAAATGACGCACTGTAAAAAGGTCAACTTCTTTTTGAACTTCCATCTTAAATTCGTTTTTCAAATCTTGAAAAAAGTCATCAAACTTATTGAATTTGTTATCTACACAAACTGAAAAACTGATGGCTGAATTTTGAATCAAATTTACTTTCAATTGATATTCGTGCAATTTTTGGAAAATAAAACTGATGTTATTTTCAACCATAAATGAAAAATCTAAAGCAGAAATGGAAACCAAAATCTGATTTCTCTTTACAATAAAACACGGAGTATAAGGTTCTAAAAGTGCCCCTTTTGACACTCTAGTTCCTGGCTCTTTTGGATTGATAAAAGAACGAACCAACAATGGGATTTCCTTTTTTTGTAATGGTTGCAACGTTTTTGGGTGAATTACAGAAGCTCCATAAAAAGCCATTTCAATTGCTTCCTCATACGATATTTGACGTAATAAAGTGGTATCAGAAAATACTCTTGGATCTGCGTTTAAAACCCCTTCAACATCTTTCCAAATGGTAACACTTTCTGCGTTTAAGCAATAAGCAAAAATTCCTGCTGTGTAGTCAGAACCTTCTCTTCCTAAAGTTGTGGTATTTTCTGTGTCATTTCCAGCTAAAAATCCTTGAGTAATGTTGAGTTGAGAAGTATCTACTTTTTTGGTGATGATATCTTCTGTCAGCTTCCAATCTACTTTTGCATCTCTGTAATTACTGTCTGTTTTTACATAATTTCGCACATCAAACCAGGTATTTTTGATGCCTATTTTTGTAATGTAAGCACTTACAATTTTGGTTGACAACAACTCTCCAAAACAAATAATTTGGTCATACACATAATTATACCTTTGAGAGGTATTTCTTGCCAAAAACCAACCCAATTCACCAAAAAGAATGTCAATTTCTTGATAAACTGCATCGTTTTTATCAAAAAGAGCATTCATGATGTTTTTATGATATTCCTCAATAAAATTCAATTTTAGTGCCAACTCTTCTGATTTGTTATAGTAAGCATCTACAACTTCTTCAAAAGCATTGGTTATTTTTCCCATGGCAGAAATCACAACAAGGGTATCTGAATTTCCTTCAGATTGAATAATTTTTGCTACATTTTTTACGCCTTCAGCATCTTTTACTGATGCTCCTCCAAACTTAAATATTTTCATTATCCGTTATTTTTGAATAAATTTTGCTAGATTTTCTTTGTTCATTTGTACTACATGCCAACCACTTAAATACGTAGCTCCTGTGCTTTTATAAAATTCAATAGCATTGGTATTCCAATCCAATACTTCCCAAGCAACTCTGTTATAATTATGGTCAAATGCATATTTTAAAACTGCTGTGTACAATGCTTTTCCAACACCTAAATTTCTTTTTTGATGTGTTACAATCAAGTCTTCTAAATGAATTGTTTTTCCTTTCCAAGTAGAATAGCGTTCGTAAAAAAGCGCCATTCCAATGATGATTTCATTTTCTTCTGCCACAAAAAGTTTGAATTTTGGGTTGTCAGAAAATCCGTCATTCAACAAATCTTCTTTGGTGATTTCAACAGCATTGGGTTCTTTTTCAAAAACAGCCAATTCAATAATCAAGTCTAAAATAGCCTGAGCATCTTTTGGTTGTCCTTTTCTGATTATAAAACTCATTTATATAAATTTTTAGCAAATGTAAATCATTTTCAATCGGAGCAAAATTTTCAGAAATTTTTTGACAAAATAACCTATAATGTTGAATTTTTACAGCATGAATTTTCACTAAAAAAAGATGTAAAAACAGCACTAAATCGTTGTAGTTTTTCTAAAAAGATGTCATCTTTGTAGCATCAATCAAAAAAATACTGCATGTCAACAAAACACCAAACTTTAGGAGAATTTATTATTGAAAATCAATCTTCATTCAGATACACTTCTGGCGAACTTTCTAGATTGTTAAACTCACTCAGATTGGCCGCAAAAGTAGTCAATCACGAAGTAAATAAAGCTGGTTTGGTTGATATTTTGGGAGCTGCAGGAGATGTAAATATTCAAGGAGAAAATCAACAAAAATTAGATGTTTATGCCAATGAAATATTTATTCAAACCTTAACAAAAAGAAACATTGTTTGTGGAATTGCAAGTGAAGAAGAAGACGATTTTATTTCAATCAACAGTCAAGATGAAAAACATCAAAATAAATATGTGGTTTTGATTGATCCTTTAGATGGTTCATCAAATATTGATGTAAATGTTTCTGTAGGAACGATTTTTTCTATTTACAGACGCGTAACTCCTGTTGGAACACCTGTAACTATGGAAGATTTTCTGCAAAAAGGAAGTGAACAAGTAGCTGCTGGATATATTGTGTATGGAACTTCAACTATGTTGGTTTACACAACTGGTCATGGCGTAAATGGATTTACCTTAAATCCTGCAATTGGCTCTTTTTACTTATCACATCCAAATATGACTTTTCCAGAATCAGGAACAATCTATTCTGTAAATGAAGGGAATTATTTAGATTTTCCATTGGGAATTAAAAAATACATCAAATATTGTCAAGAAGAAGCTGAAGACAGACCTTATACAAGTAGATATATTGGTTCGTTAGTATCTGATTTTCACAGAAATATGATCAAAGGTGGCATTTATATGTATCCAAAAGGTTCTAGAAATCCTGATGGAAAATTGCGTTTGTTATACGAATGTAATCCTATGGCTTTTTTGGCTGAACAAGCAGGAGGAAAATCGTCTGATGGATATACAAGAACTTTAGATGTGCAACCAACTTCATTGCATCAAAGAGTTCCGTTTATTTGCGGAAGTAAAAAAATGGTTGAAAAAGCAGAACAGTTTATGCGCGAATTTGGGGAATAAACACTTTCTATACAGTTATCAGATATCAAAACAGAAACTTCTTGGAAAACCTTTATATAATAGCTAAATTTACATTTTCAAATATATATTAACTTTTAAAACATATAAAAATGGCTTTTCAATTACCAGAATTAGGATATGCTTATGACGCATTAGAACCAAATATTGATGCAAGAACAATGGAAATTCACCATACAAAACATCACCAAGCATACACAAACAACTTAAATAACGCAATTGCAGGAACTGATTTAGAAGGAAAATCAATTGAAGATATTTTGACAAATTTAGATATGAAAAATGGCGCTGTTCGTAATAATGGTGGTGGTTTTTACAATCATAATTTGTTTTGGACAGTGATGAATCCTGAAGATAGAGGCTATTTATCTGGCGAATTAAAAGATGCTATTGAGGCTGAATTTGGTTCAAAAGATGCATTTATTGAAGCATTTAGCAAAGCTGCTGCAACTCAATTTGGTTCAGGTTGGGCTTGGTTATGTGTTCACAAAGGAGGAAAAGTTGAGGTTTGTTCAACACCAAATCAAGACAATCCTTTAATGCCAGGAGTATCATGTGGTGGAACACCAATTTTAGGATTGGATGTTTGGGAACATGCATACTATTTAAATTATCAAAACAGAAGACCAGATTATATCAATGCTTTCTTTAAAGTGATTAACTGGAATGAAGTTGAAAGACGTTATGCTGCTGCAAAATAAAGGCGTTGCCTTTTTTAGTATCTCACTCAGATGTGAAATTTGAGTTCATAAAAACAAAAAAAGCATCCAAAATTTGGATGCTTTTTTATCGTTAAATCAATAATTGTTTTAATAAGCGCGTTTGTCATTTCCTTCATAAAAATTGATAAATGCCTGATTTACAACCCTATGACCTCCAGGAGTTGGATAATTCCCTGTAAAATACCAATCGCCTAAATGATTTGGACACGCTTTGTGCAAGCCTTCAATTGTTTGATAAATTACTTCTACTTCAGCATTGATATCGTCCGTTTTTAGCATTTCTGCAATTTTAGCTGAAATTTGCTCTGCTGTAAAAGGTTTGTAAATTTCTTTGACATAATTGATAATTTCTACATCTTTTTTTGATTGCTGCTCTTTGCATTTTTTATAAACTTCGTCAACAATATGATACTTATTTTGATCTTTCAGCAATTCTAAAGCTGCTTTAAATGCAATAAATGCATCAATTCTTGCCATGTCAATTCCGTAACAATCAGGATAACGAATTTGTGGTGCTGAAGAAACAATTACTATTTTTTTAGGTTGCAACCTGTCTAAAATTCGAATAATACTTTTCTTTAAAGTGGTTCCTCTTACAATACTATCATCAATAATTACCAAATTATCAGTTGGTTTTACAACTCCGTATGTTACATCATAAACATGTTCAACCAAATCATCTCTTGAACTATCGTCCGCAATAAAGGTTCTTAATTTTGCATCTTTAATGGCTATTTTTTCAAAACGAGGTCTTTCTGATAAAATTTCAGTAACCATTGCTGCTGATAAATTTTTGCCACCTGCTAAAATTTTGGCTGTTTTTTGTTCATTCAATAAATCTTCTGCAGCTTCTGTCATTCCATAAAACGAAGTCTCTGCTGTATTAGGAATGTATGAAAAAACGGTGTTTGAAACATCGCTTTTAATCGATTTTAAAACTTGTGGAAAAACATATTTTCCAAGGTTTTTTCTCTCTTGATAAATGCTTGCATCACTTCCTCTGGAAAAGTAAATTCGTTCAAAAGAACAAGATTTTTTTTGCCCAGGTTCATTCACTTTTTTGATAGAAGTTTTACCACTTTTTTTGATAATCAGTGCATGTCCAGGTTCTAATTCTTGAACATCTTCAATTTTTACATTAAAAACAGTTTGTATTACAGGTCTTTCTGATGCAACAGCTACAATTTCATCATTTTCAAAGAAAAAAGTAGGTCTTATTCCATTTGGATCTCTCAACACAAATGCATCTCCATGACCAACCAAACCAGCCATTGCATAACCTCCATCCCAACTTTTTGATGATCTTTTGAGTACTTTTTTCAAACTCAAATTTTCTTCTATATACGGAGAAGCTTCTCTTTTATTGAATCCTTCTTTTTTAGCTTCTTGATACAATTTCGCCACTTCATCTTCCAAAAAGTGTCCGATTTTTTCCATCACAGTTACAGTATCTGTAAATTCTTTTGGATGTTGGCCCAACTCAATCAATTCCTCTAAAATTTGATTGGAATTTGTCATGTTAAAGTTTCCTGCAACAATTAAATTTTTATGTTTCCAGTTGCTTTGACGCAAAAAAGGATGCACACTTTCTATACTATTTTTGCCAAAAGTTCCATAACGAACGTGACCTAAAAATAAGTTTCCAATGTAAGGCATGTTTTCTTCTTGCCATTTTACATCATCTTTCTTTTCCGGAAATTCCTCAAAAACACTATTAATGCGTTCGTTAATTTGTGCAAAAATATCTTGAATTGGTTGTGCTTGATTAGAACGAACTCTACTTATATATCTCGTTCCTGGCTCAACATTGAATTTGATGCTTGCAAAACCTGCACCATCTTGACCACGATTGTGCTGTTTTTCCATCAACAAATACATTTTATTGATTCCGTAAAAAGCCGAACCGTATTTGTCTTTATAAAATTGTAGCGGTTTTTTTAATCGAACCAATGCAATTCCACATTCATGTTTGATAGCATCACTCATTTTTTTACTAAATTATTTTAATTGTGTTAATAAAAAAATCCGCAGCGAAAAAACTGCGGATTAAAATTACGATATTTTTATGTCAAATTGTGTCAATTCCTTAAACGCTTGTAAACGATTGGTAACTTCGGATGTTGTTAAATCCTGCATTCGTTCTGTGCCGAATTTTTCCACGCAAAACGAGGCTAAATTCGAACCGTAAATAATGGCATTTTTCATGTTTTCAAATGAAATATCTTCGGTTTTTGCTAGATATCCACAAAAACCTCCTGCAAAAGTATCTCCTGCTCCAGTTGGATCAAAAACTTCTGCCAATGGCAAAGCTGGTGCAAAAAACATATTTCCTTCATTGAATAACAAAGCTCCATGTTCTCCTTTTTTAATCACCACATATTTCGGACCCATTTCATGGATTTTTTTTGCAGCATTTACCAAAGAATATTCACCAGAAAGTTGACGTGCTTCTTCATCGTTAATAGTTATCACATCAACTCTTTTTAAAACTGCATGCAATTCTTCTAAAGCAATATTCATCCAAAAATTCATGGTGTCTAAAACAATCAACGTTGGTTTTACCGTCATTTGATCAAGAACAGAAGCTTGTACTAAAGGATGTAAGTTTCCCAACATCACAATTTTTGCATCTTTAAACCTTTCAGGAACTACAGGTTTAAAATCTTCTAAAACATTCAATTCAGTAATCAAAGTATCTCTAGAATTCATGTCATTATGATAACGTCCACTCCAGAAAAAAGTTTTTCCAGTTTTGATGATTTCAATGCCATCAGTATTAATTCCTTTATCATTCATCATGGTTAAATAGGCTTCAGGAAAATCTCCTCCAACCACAGAAACAATGCCTGTTTGAATGCCAAACTGACTTGCAGCCAAACCCACAAATGTACCTGAACCACCTAAAATTTTAGCTGTTTTTCCAAAAGGCGTTTCAATTGCATCAAAAGCAACAGTGCCAACTGCCAATAGTTTACTCATTTTTATTAATTTTTGTATGCTGAATAAAAATCTTTGTTAAAACTTTTGTAAACAGCTTCATTGAAAGTTGCTGTTATTTAGATTAATTTAATTTTTATCAGTAATTTTGCACATCCAAGATGCAAATCAATTTTAAGGCGCAAAAATAAGTTTAAAAAAATGACTATTAAAGAAATACAAGAAGAAATTATTGATGAGTTTTCGATGTTTGATGATTGGATGCAACGTTATGAATATATTATTGAATTAGGAAAATCCTTGCCATTAATTGATTCAAAATACAAGTTGGATGAAAATTTAATAAAAGGTTGCCAATCAAAAGTGTGGCTTTTTTCTGAATTAGAAAACGATACTGTAAATTTTACTGCAGATAGTGATGCTATTTTAACAAAAGGAATTGTTGCTTTGTTATTACGTGTGTATTCAGGGCAAAAACCTGCTGATATTTTAGCTGCTGATACTGATTTTATTGACCAAATTGGGTTAAAAGAACACCTTTCCCCAACAAGAGCAAATGGGTTGGTTTCTATGATCAAACAAATTAAAATGTATGCCATTGCGCAACAATCAAAATTAACCAATTAAGATTTTTAAAGATGACAGATAAAGAATTAGACGAAATTGGTGATAAAATCATCCGTGTTTTAAAAACCATTTACGACCCAGAAATCCCTGTTGATATTTATGAATTAGGATTGATTTACGATGTGTTTGTCTCTGATGAACATGACGCAAAAATTTTAATGACCTTAACTTCACCCAATTGTCCTGTAGCAGAAACATTGCCTGTAGAGGTTGAAGAAAAAATAAAAACCCTGAAAGAAATCAACAATTGTGAGGTAGAAATTACTTTCGATCCAACTTGGACATCAGAAATGATGAGTGAAGAAGCCAAATTAGAGTTGGGAATGCTATAGTTAGTAGGCAGTAATCAGTTGACAGTAGACAGTAGATATAAGACTTTAAATTTTGAATTTTAAACCTTGAACTGAAATATGGAAAACGAAATCATCAATAAAGTAGCCAATAGCGCTTTAAAAACTATTGATTTAGAGCGTTTGTACCCTTCAGGAAAAAGAGTTTTGTTTGATATTAAAAATTGGCTTTTTGAAGAGCTCATATTAAAAGAAAAAGATTTTAGAGCTGCTGTTGAAGCACATGATTGGACTCAATATCAAGATAATTTTGTGGCAGTAACTTGTACTGCTGATGCCATTATTCCTTCTTGGGCATTGATGTTAGTTACTTCTAAATTGGTTCCTTTTGCCAAAAAAGTAGTTATTGGCGATATAACTATTTTAGAAACTACTATTTTTCAAGAAATTATAGCAAAATTACCTGTTGAAGAATTTAAAGATAAGCCCGTAATTGTAAAAGGATGCTCAGAAAAACCAGTTCCTGATGCTGCTTTTTCATTTTTAATTGAAAAATTGCAACCGATTGTAAAAAGTATTCTTTTTGGAGAAGCTTGCTCTTCTGTACCAATTTACAAATTGAAAAAATAGCGCAATTTTTAAAAAAAGCAATCGTTATTTCTATTAATATTTTACTTTTGTTTTTTTCAATAAAAAATGAATGAAAAACATCATTTTTCTACTTTTCTCATTACTTACTATAAACTCATTTTCTCAAAAGAAAACAGATAGCATTCCAAAGTGGAAAATGCATGGAAGATTTGCTTTTATCTTTAATCAATCTTCATTTTCTAATTGGGCTTCAGGAGGTGAAAATACGGTTGCAGGAAATATCAATATCAATTATGATTTGAATTACAAAAAAGACAATCTCAATTGGGATACGAGGCTTATTACCAGTTACGGTTTAAGCCACATAAGCAATAAAGGATATAGAAAAACAGACGATCGTTTTGAGCTTAATACATTATTAGGCTTAAAAACAGGAAAATATTGGTTTTTGTCTTTCATCGGAAATTTTAGAACTCAATATACCAAAGGTTTTGATTACAAAAAAGACCCAAAAGTATTGGTTTCAGAATTTTTATCTCCTGCCTATTTAACGTATGGTCCTGGAATGTTGTGGAAAAAATCGAATGATTTAAACTTTAATATTGCTCCTGCAACTGCAAGATATACGTTTGTAAGTGATTTTTTCTCAGGGAAATTTGGTGTTGAAGAAGGAAAAAACACGGCATTCAGTTTGGGTTTTAACTTTTCATCCTATTATAAATTCGGAATTATGGAAAATGTTGAAATGGAAAATATTTTAACATTATATACTGATTACTTAGCAAACATTGGCAATGTTGATGTTGACTATCAAACAAATGTTCGTTTTATTGTAAATAGGCATCTCAAAATGCATATGACATTTCATACAATTATGGATGATGATGCCTCAAGTAGAGTGCAGTTTAGACAATTATTTGGATTAGGTGTTAATTATAGTTTTCATCAAAAAACCAAATATTAAAAATAGTATTTTCACAACTTAAAAAATTTCGAAATGAAAAAAACAAAATTCCTATCCGCACTAATTTTTCTTGGATTTTCAATAATTTCTTTTGGACAAACTGCTGACGAACTTAAAAAAGAATTGTCATCAAAAAAAGATTCTATTGCCAAATTACAATCAAAAGCAGATGCTATCCAAAAACAAATAAACGCACTTCATGGTTGGAGAAAAGGCGCTTTTGGTACTATTGGCGCAAGTTTTTCGGGCTTTAACAATTGGTATTCTAGAAACGCACCAAATGCGTCTGCAGGTAATATTGGTATTACTGTAAACGGATTTGCCAATTTAATTGAAGATAAATTTTTCTGGAGAAATTCTGGAGGAATCAATTTAGGATGGGTAAAATTAGATGATAAAGCAATTGTTGGTGATGAAGATTTTGAAACTGCCACAGACGTTTTTACAATCACCTCTTTATATGGTAGAAGATTGGATAAAAAATGGGCAGTATCTGCTTTAGCAGAGTATAGAACCACATTAATTGACAATTTTAACAATCCTGGATTTTTAGATTTTGGGGTCGGTTTTACATGGACACCAACTGAAAGATTAGTGGTTGTGATACATCCTGGAAACTACAACTTTGTGTTTAGCAAAGGTAATGCTGATTTCGAATCTTCTCCCGAAGCAAAATTGGTGGCAGATTATACCGCAACTTATCACAAATTAAACGTAAAATCAAACCTTTCTGTGTTTACAAGTTACAATGATAGTAATTTATCAAACTGGAACTGGACAAATTCTTTTTCATACAATTTATGGAAAAGTTTAGGATTAGGTTTTGAATTTGGTTTGCGAAACAACAAACAAGAAGCCTTAAACAATGCTTTAATAACTGATACAACTGCAACTTTTGGTACTATTGATAATAAAATCCAAAATTATTGGTTGTTTGGTGTGAGTTATGCGTTTTAATAAATCATAAAAAATCCAAAAACCTTATCATTCAATTGATAAGGTTTTTATCTTTGAGCCACTTTAAAACAACGATTCTATGAACGATTTTCGATTATATACAGAAATGGGTCTTTTCCATGTATTGGATATCAAAGCCTATGATCACATTTTATTTTTGATAGTTTTAGCGGTTATTTTTAGTTTTTCGGAATGGAAAAAAGTACTTTGGCTAGTAACTCTTTTTACCATTGGTCATTCACTTTCACTCACGTTAGCTGCTTTTGAAATCATCAATATAAAAGTTGAAATCATCGAATTTTTAATTCCTGTAACCATTTTTATCACAGGTGTAACCAATATTTTCAATGCCAAAAAAACATCCAAAACAAAAGATAGCATCAATTTGATTTTTGCCTTATTTTTTGGCTTGATTCACGGACTTGGATTTTCTAATTATTTCAGAGCCATGATTGGCAAAGAAGATGATAAATTGGTACCCTTGGCAGAATTTGCTCTTGGTATTGAAGCTGCACAAGTAATAATTGTGTTGCTAATTTTAACAATTGGCTACCTATTACAAAATGTTGCCAAAGTAACCAAAAGAGATTGGATTTTGGTTACCTCATCAATTGTAATAGGATTTTCAATTCAGATGATGCTTGACAGAGTGTTTTGGTAAATTATTAACTATTTTTACGCACAAATCTTTTTACTTTCGCTGTTGATGAATGATGAAAAACAACTAAAATACGATATTGCTTACTTAAAAATGGCGCAAGAATGGGGTAAATTATCTCATTGTAAACGCAAACAAGTAGGTGCATTAATTGTAAAGGACCGAATGATAATTTCTGATGGATTCAATGGAACTCCAACAGGTTTTGACAACTGTTGCGAGGACGAATCTGGCGCTACAAAATGGGAGGTATTACATGCAGAAGCCAATGCTATTTTAAAAGTTGCTGCTTCTACACAATCTTGTAAAAACGCAACTTTATATATCACAATGTCTCCTTGCACACAATGCAGCAAACTCATTCATCAAGCAGGTATTAAAAGGGTTGTGTATGCAAATGCTTACAAAGATCCTTCTGGTTTAGATTTTTTAGAAAAAGCTGGTGTAGAAATTAACCATTTACCATTATTATGAATAAAAATAATTTACCCATTTATTTTTCATTAGCAGTAATTATCGGAATTATTATCGGTATTTTTTTTGGTGGAAATTCTTCAAGTTCCGTTTTTTCAAAAAATAATTTACAAGAACAAAAAATAAAAAAACTCATCAATTTTATTGAGCAAGATTATGTTGATGATGTAAATACAGACAAACTTTTAGATGGTGCTATTGCTGAAATGCTCGAAAAATTAGATCCTCATTCTGTATACATTCCAAAAGAAAATTTGCAAGCTGTTACAGAAAGTATGGAAGGTAATTTTATTGGAATTGGCGTAGAATTCAGAATCATAAACGACTCAATTACAGTAGTTCAGCCCATTAAAGGAGGGCCAAGTATCAAAGCTGGAATTAGAGCTGGAGACCGAATTTTAATGGCAAATAACGACACTCTTTATGGGAAAAAAATTCGTGCAGCCAATGTTCCTAAATACCTAAAAGGAAAACCATTGACAAAAGTAAAATTGCAGATTTATAGAAAAACAACTGATTCATTATTCAATGTCGATTTAATTAGAGATAAAGTAAACATTAAAAGTGTCGATTTATCATACATGATTAACGAAAAATTGGGTTACATCAAAATAGATCGTTTTGCAAGAAATACCTACAGCGAATTCAAAACCGCTTTAACCGCTTTGAAAAAAAGTGGCATGACTGATTTGGTGTTGGATTTACGCGGAAATGGTGGTGGTTATATTGATATTGCTACACAAATTATTGATGAATTTCTTGAAAACAAAAAACTCATGGTATTCACCAAAAATAACAAAGGAACTGTAGAAGAATATTTTGCAACTGCCTTAGGCGCTTTTGAAAAAGGTGGATTGTATGTATTGATTGATGAAAATTCAGCCTCAGCATCCGAAATTGTTGCAGGAGCTTTGCAAGACAATGATAAAGGAAAAATTATCGGACGCAGATCGTTTGGAAAAGGATTGGTTCAAGTAGAAATGGATTTGGGTGATGGTTCTGCAGTGCGTTTAACAACAGCCCGTTATTACACACCAACAGGACGTTCTATTCAAAAACCTTACGGAAAAAATGCTTCAGAAAATTATTATGATGATTATGAAAACCGAATTCAAAGTGGCGAATTGTTAAGCAAAGACAGCATTAAAGTTGTTGATTCTTTAAAATACAAAACCCCAAAAGGCAAAATAGTTTATGGTGGTGGAGGTATTATTCCTGATGTTTTTGTGGCTATTGATACTACTTCTTATTTGTCTGGATTTTACTTTAATTCCATCAATAATTTTGCATTTGATTATGTGGATGCCAACAGAAAAAAACTAGAAAAATGGAAATTGAATGATTTTATTGAACAATTTGATAAAGACAAATCTGTGCTTCAAAAATATTTAGTTTCTATTAAAGAGCGTGCAAATCCATCTATGAAAACCAAAGAAAATATTGAAAAATATTTAAAAGCTTCTATTGCAAATGTACTTTTTGGTGATCTTGGTTTTTACAAAATAATTCATCAAGATGATAAAATGCTCCTAAAAGTTTTGGAGTTGGAAACTAAAAAAGAATAGTGTTTCTTTGTAAGCATGATTTCAATCACCACATCAAACCATAAAAAAGTCTATTTTGCATCAGACCAACATTTGGGTGCTCCTACAATGGAGGCAAGTTTGCCTAGAGAAAAAAAGTTTGTTGCTTGGCTAGAAAGCATCAAAAACGATACTGAAGCGATTTTTTTATTAGGCGATTTATTCGATTTTTGGTTTGAATACAAAAAAGTTGTTCCCAAAGGTTTTACAAGAGTTTTAGGCAAATTAGCCGAAATCTCTGATAGTGGAATTCCGATTTATTTTTTTGTTGGAAATCATGATTTGTGGATGAAAGATTACTTTGAAAAAGAGTTAAACATTGCTGTTTTTCATCAACCACAAGAATTTCTCATCAATCAAAAAAAGTTTTTAATTGGTCATGGTGATGGTTTAGGCCCTGGAGATATTGGTTACAAAAGGATGAAAAAAGTATTTACTTTTCCGCCATTTAAATGGATGTTTCGTTGGTTACATCCTGATTTGGGTGTAAAACTTGGTCAATACATGTCTGTAAAAAACAAACTTATTTCAGGTGAAGAAGACTTCAAGTTTTTGGGAGCAGAAAATGAATGGCTTGTGCAGTATTGCAAAAAAAAGTTACAAGAAAATCACTATGATTATTTTGTTTTTGGTCACAGACACTTAGCTTTAGAAATAAAATTAACCGAAAATAGTACTTATTATAATCTTGGAGATTGGATTCAGTACTATACCTTTGGTGTTTTTGAAGAAACCCGTTTTTCTTTATCAAAATTTAACTAAAATCCTTTAAAATAAGGCGTTTAACTAAAAACCTTTAACCTTGTTTTAACAAAATAATTTTGTTAAAATTGTAGTTTTGTTTACTTAAAAAATTAATCATCAATTATTATACATAATGGACGTAGATGTTAGAGCTATTAATGAAAAAATAGAGAGAGAAAGTGCCTTTATTGACCTTTTGAGTCGAGAAATGAATAAGGTAATTGTAGGTCAAAAACAAATGATAGAAAGTTTGTTGATTGGTTTGCTTGGAAATGGTCATATTTTATTGGAGGGTGTTCCTGGTTTGGCAAAAACGTTGGCAATCAATACCCTATCAAAAGCAGTGCAAGGAAGTTTTAGTCGTGTACAGTTTACACCAGATTTATTGCCTGCAGACGTTGTTGGAACCATGATTTACAACACCAAAGTGAATGATTTTTCCATCAAAAAAGGACCCATTTTTGCAAATTTTGTATTAGCAGATGAGATCAACAGAGCACCTGCAAAAGTACAATCTGCTTTGCTAGAAGCCATGCAAGAACGCCAAATTACTATTGGTGATACCACTTTCAAATTGGAAGAACCGTTTTTGGTAATGGCAACTCAAAACCCTGTAGAACAAGAAGGTACGTATCCTTTACCAGAAGCTCAAGTGGATCGTTTTATGTTAAAAGTAGTGATTGATTATCCACTTTTGGCAGAAGAACAAATCATCATGCGTCAAAATTTAACAGGCGATTATTCATCTGTAAATCCAGTAATTTCTACAGAGCAAATCATTAGAGCTAGAAAAATGGTGGATGAAGTGTATATGGATGAAAAAATCGAGAAATATATTTTAGACATCATTTTTGCAACACGTTATCCAGACAAATACAAATTAGGTCAATTGAAAGATTTGATCAGTTTTGGAGCTTCTCCACGTGGAAGTATCAATTTGGCAAAAGCAGCAAAATGTTATGCATTCATCAAACGAAGAGGGTATGTAATTCCTGAAGATGTTAGAGCTGTTGTTTTTGATGTTTTGCGTCACAGAATAGGAATTACCTATGAAGCTGAAGCTGAAAACTTCACCTCAGTTGACATTATCAACGCAATTATCAACGAGATTGAGGTGCCTTAGATTTAGTTTTCAGTAATCAGTATCAGCAAACAGTTATTTAGTAATAACGATAGCTGATATTGAAAATTACAACTGAAAACTGAAACTGAAAACTGTGACTGCAATATGGATACCAAAGAAATACTTAAAAAAGTTCGGAAAATAGAAATTAAGACAAAACGTTTGTCTAATAATATTTTTGGAGGCGAATATCATTCTTCGTTTAAAGGACGTGGAATGACGTTTTCTGAAGTGCGCCAATATCAGTTTGGAGACGATGTAAGAACCATTGATTGGAACGTAACTGCACGTTACAACGAACCTTATGTAAAAGTTTTTGAAGAAGAGCGTGAATTGACAATGATGTTGATGGTGGATATTTCTGGATCAGAATTTTTTGGAACAACCACACAATTCAAAAGAGATACTGCCACTGAAATTGCAGCAACATTGGCTTTTTCAGCAACACAAAACAATGATAAAGTTGGTTTGATTTTATTTTCTGATGCGATCGAATTATACATTCCGCCAAAAAAAGGAAAAAGTCACGTGTTGAGAATCATCAGAGAATTGATTGAATTTCAGCCAAAAAGCAAGCAAACGAACATTTCTGAAGCATTGAAATTTTTATCAAATGTGATGAAAAAAAGAGCGATTGTTTTTATACTTTCTGATTTTATGGATGATGATTACGAACGTACTTTAAAAATTGCTGGTAGTAAACACGACATTACAGGAATCAGAGTGTATGACAGATTTGATGAAGAAATTCCGAATTTAGGATTGGTACCCATGTTAGATGCTGAAACAGGAAATGTTCAATTGGTAAATACCTCGTCAAAAAATATCAGAACAAATTATAAAGCCAATGCTTTGCGATTGATGGATTATTATCAAAATACTTTCAAAAGAAGTGGCGCAGGAACCATCAGCACAAGAGTTGATGAAGGTTATGTAAAAAAATTATTAGGCTATTTCAAACAAAAAGGAAGATAGTTTTATCAACATGAAAAAAATTTTAACATACATATTCGTATTGTTTTCAGCTATTGGATTTGCCCAAAGTTCTATGGTAAATTCGCAAGTTGAAACATCTAGCATTCGAATTGGAGAGCAATTTCAATATAAAATTACCGTAAAAGGAACTGAAAACGTCATTCTACCAAAACTAGTTTTGAGTAAAGGTTTGGAAATTATTGATTCTGCAAAAGTAGATACTGTCAACAATATGTTGATTCAAAAATATGTGTTGACAGGTTTTGATAGTGGTGCTTATTACATTCCTCAACAACAAGTTTTTGTTAGAAATCAAGCATTTTTTACAGATTCATTGTTAATCAATGTAGCAACTGTTGAAATCGATACTACTAAAATCAAAAAGTATCCTATAAAATCCATCAAAAGTGAACCTTATGTTTTTGACGATTTCAAAATGTATATTTACTTACTTTTAGCAGCTTTAGCCATTATCGGATTCTGGATTTACTATTTTGTCATCAGAAAACGAAAAGTAGAAGAAGACAAACCAACCTATAAAGTATTGCCTCCTTTTGAAGAAGCTATTTATAAATTGAATGAATTGGATAGTAAATTATTGTGGCAAAACAATCAGGTAAAAGAATATTATAGTGAACTGACTGAAATTGTGCGAAATTATATTGAACGCGAATTGCAAGTGCCTGCTTTAGAAAAAACGACGGATGAAATCATTGGTATGTTGCGTGATTTTCAAAATGCAAATACCATTCAAACTTCTAAAGAAACCATCAAAAAATTAAAAGAATTATTGCAGGAAGCTGATTTGGTGAAATTCGCAAAATCGAAACCAATTGCCATAGAAATTGAAGAAGACAGAAAAGATGCTGAAGAAATCATCAGTAATTTGAAACCTAAACCAACACCAAAAAAAGATGAATTGGAATAATTTCGAATTTCTAAATCGCGAATTTTTGTGGTTGCTTGTTTTAATTCCTTTGCTTGCAATTTGGTATTTTTTATCACATAAAAAAGAAGGAGCAACCTTGTTAATGCCCAATGTAAAAGGGTTTAAAGCAAACACTTCTTTGCTTGCAAAACTAAAACCATTGTTGCATGTTTTACGTCTTTTGGCAATTGCGGCCATCATTATTGCTTTTGCAAGACCAAGAAATGTAGCAGTAAGTTCTAAAATAAAATCTAATAACGGAATTGATATTGTAATGGCAGTTGACGTTTCAGCAAGTATGTTGGCTCGCGATTTAAAGCCAAACAGATTAGAAGCTTTAAAAGTGGTTGCCATCGATTTTGTGGATAGAAGACCAAATGACAGAATTGGAATCGTTTTGTATGCTGGAGAAAGTTTTACACAAACTCCCATTACAAGTGATAAAAGCATTGTAAAAAGCGTCATTTCTGAATTGCAATGGGGACAATTAGATGGTGGAACTGCTATTGGAATGGGTTTAGGTTCGGCTGTTAATAGATTGAAAGACAGCAAAGCAAAAAGTAAAGTGATTATTTTGCTGACAGATGGTGTAAACAATTCTGGAAATATCGATCCAAAAACAGCAGCTGAATTGGCAAGAGAACTTGAAATAAAAGTATATACAATTGGAATTGGAACCAATGGAATGGCCGATTTTCCTTGGAGTAAAGATCCAAGAACTGGATTGTTGAATTTTAGA
The DNA here is from genome assembly GCF_038024125.1 of Polaribacter gangjinensis. Taxonomy (NCBI): domain Bacteria; kingdom Pseudomonadati; phylum Bacteroidota; class Flavobacteriia; order Flavobacteriales; family Flavobacteriaceae; genus Polaribacter; species Polaribacter gangjinensis. The sequence continues at coordinate 2,028,383 of NZ_CP150662.1, read as the reverse complement.
AAGCAACAAGTAGAAATTGATGAAAAACTGTTACAATACATTGCAGATCAAACAGATGGACAATATTTTAGAGCTACAAACAATCAAGATTTGCAAGAAATTTATGATGAAATTGACAAACTCGAAAAAACAGAAATAGAAGAATTTAAATATTACAATTACGAAGAGCTTTACAGACCTTTAATTTTTTTAGCTTTAGGTTTGCTTGTTTTAGAGTTTTTATTGAGAAACATTTTATTTAAAAGCTTTATATAATGTCAGAATTATACAGATTAGAAGAACCAAAATATTTTTTATTATTAGCCATCATTCCTGCAATGATAGTGGTTTTTCTGATGATTTTTTGGTGGAAAAAAAGAACACAACGTCTATTTTCTAATGCTGTTTTATTGAAAAAATTAGCGCCAAACACATCACCTTTTAAGGCAAGTTTAAAGTTAACAATGTTGCTTTTTGCCATTACTTTTTTAATAATTTCTTTGGTAAATCCAAAAATGGGTTCAAAATTAGAAACCGTAAAAAGAGAAGGTGTTGATGTTGTTTTTGCTTTAGACGTTTCCAAAAGTATGTTGGCTGAGGATATTGCGCCAAACAGATTGGAAAAAGCGAAACAAATCACCTCAAAAATTATTGATAATTTAGGTTCTGATAGAGTTGGAATGATTGTTTATGCAGGAAATTCGTATCCATTAATTCCAATTACAACAGATCATGCAGCTGCCAATATGTTTTTGCAAAATGCCAATCCTGAAATGGTTTCAAGCCAAGGAACAGCCATCAGTGAAGCATTAGAATTGGCAAAAACTTTTTTCAATGATGAAGAGCAAACCAATCGTTTTTTAATCATCATTTCTGATGGTGAAGATCATCAAGAAGAAACCAAAGAAGTTGCTCAAAGTTTGATAAATGATGGTGTAAAAATTTATACCATTGGTATTGGAACAGAAAAAGGAGGTCCAATTCCTATGCGTTTAAATGGCACAATGATTGGTTATAAAAAAGACAATCAAGGAGAAACTGTGATTACCAAAAGAAATTCAGAAATTTTAGAAGACATTTCTTCTATTGGCGAAGGAAAATACATTGATGGAAATTCAACAGAAAATCCAGTAAATGAAATAACAGAAATCATCACAAATGCTCAAAAAAGCGAGTTTGAAACCAAACAATTTTCTGATTATAAAGATCAGTTTCAATGGTTTTTGGCAATTGCAATTCTGTTTTTATTGCTAGATGCTTTCTTATTTGATAAAAAAACAAAATGGTTAAAAAATATCGATTTGTTTAACGAAGAAAAAACAACAACGTAACATGAAAACACTACTAAATACGCTTATCTTTTTAGGAATGTTCCTTGCTGGGTTGGAAATTGTCGCTCAAAAAGATTCGATTGCAATGCAAAGAAGTGCACGAAAATTAGTGAGAGAAGGAAATGCTTTGTACGAACGACAAAAATTTACAGATGCTTCTGTTGCCTATAAAAAAGCATTAAATAACAGCGCTTATTATGACAAGGCAAGTTATAATTTAGGCAATGCTTTGTATCAAGATAAAAATTATCAAGAGGCAATTCCGCAATACGAATTAACAGCAAAAACAGCTACTGATAAGTTTACAAAAGCAGAAGCTTATCACAATATTGGTAATGCCATGATGGAAACAAAAAATTATCAAGGAGCTGTTGATGCGTATAAAAACTCGTTGCGAAACAATCCAAATGATGATGAAACTCGCTACAATTTAGCGGTTGCTCAAAAAATGTTAGACAAACAAAATCAAGATAATAAAGATAATAAGGATAATAAAGACAATAAGGATAAAAAAGATAAAAAAGACCAAAATCAAGATAAAAAAGAAGGAGAAGACAAAGACAAAAAAGACGATAAAAACAAAGATGGTGAAGGAGATAAAGACAAAAAAGATCAGAATCAAGATAAGAAAGAGGATGAAAAAAACGATAAACAAAAACCAAAACCTCAACAAGGAAAAATGTCTCCTGAACAAATAAAACAATTGTTGGAAAGTCTTCAAAACGAAGAAAAAAAGACCCAACAAAAAATGAATGCTCAAAAAGCAAAAGGAGACAAGTTAAAACAAGAAAAAGATTGGTAAATTTGCCCGTTTTTTAGAAAAAAAATGAAACTTAAAATTTACATATCATTCATAATAAGCATATTATCATATTCAATTTTTGCACAACAGGCTGAATTGAGTGTTTCAATAAGTAAAAATACTTTGGGTTTAAATGAACGTTTGCGCATTGAATTTTCGATCAACAAACAAGGTGGAGATAATTTTACACCACCAAAATTCAAAGATTTTAAAGTGATTGCAGGCCCAAGTCAATCTGTGAGTCAGTCTTGGATTAACGGAAAAGTAACCTTTTCACAATCATATACTTACATCCTAAAACCAAACAGAAAAGGCGAATTAATTATTGAACCTGCATCTATTGAACTGAATGGATCAACTGTAAATTCAAAATATTTAAAAGTCGTTGTAACTGATCCAATTGATATTCCTGATGATCCAAATGACCCTGAATATATTGCGAATCAAAACATTCATTTGGTTGCTGAAGTTACCAAAACGAATCCTTATGTTGGCGAGGGAATTTATGTAGAATACAGATTGTATGTTAGTGAAAATGTGAGTGTTTACGACACTTCTGTAACAGAAGCTCCACAATACAATGGTTTTTGGAATCAAGAAATTCAGATTGATGGTTATCCTGTAAAAATGGGAAAATACAATGGTCAAAATTATAGGTATATTGTACTTCAAAAAGCATTGTTAGTCCCCACAAAAACTGGAAACTTAACGATTGATCCAATGAAAATGGATATTGTAATTGGCGTTCCAACAGGAAGAGCTGATTTTTTTGGAAATGTAATCACAAAAAATATCCGAAAAGAATTTGCTTCACCAAAAAAAACAATCAACCCAAAAGAATTGCCAATGAATGGAAAACCTGAAAATTTTACAGGTGCAGTTGGTGAATTTAATTTCAATGTAACATTAAGTAAAGAAGTGTTAAAAGCCAATGAATCATCGCAAATAAAAGTAGATGTTTCAGGAAAAGGAAATTTAAAATTGTTTGAACTTCCAACCGTAGAAACTCCTACTGAATTGGAAAAATATCAACCAGAAAGAAAAGAAAATGTTCGTATTAGTGCAGATGGAATCAGTGGTTCTGTGTCAGATTCTTACACAATTGTTCCTCAATTTAAAGGAAAATATAAAATTCCGAAAGTTTCATTTTCATATTTTAATCCAAAATTAGGCACCTATAAAACCATCACAACAGATGATATGTATGTGGATGTTTTAGAAGGAAAAGAATTGGTAACAAATAATACAACTTCATCAAATACTGTTGAAAAACAAGAAGTTGTATCATTAGGAAATAATTTTAGATACATTCAAACTAAAACGGTATTTCAACCCAAAAAGACGGAAGATTTTTACAATTCGAACTTATTTTATTTATTGTTATTAGTGCCATTTTTAGCGATTCCAATTAGTATTTTTATCGGAAAAAGAAATGAAGCACGAAATAGTGATTTAGCTGGACTTCGTTTGCGTAAAGCCGAAAAATTAGCTCGAAAATTCTTGTCAGAAGCTCAAAAACAATTGGGTAAAAAAGAGGCATTTTATGAAGCTCTAGAACGTGCTTTACACAATTATTTAAAAGCAAGATTAAATATTGAAACTGCTGATATTAGTAAAGAAAAAATCACTCAAATTTTAGAGGAAAAGAAAGTTGATGCTGAGACAATAACCAAATTTATTGAAGTATTACAAGCATCAGATTTTGCAAGATACACACCAGTTACGAATACTGAAATGAACAAAGAATTCGAAAAAGCAAAACAAGTAATCGTTCAATTAGACAAACAATTATAATTATGAAAAAAATAATTTTTTTATTGCTGATGTTTGCGAACACTTTATTTGCTCAAAATATTGACGATATTTTTTATTCGGCAAATGATTTTTATAAAAACGAAAAATTTGAAAAAGCCATTGAATTGTATCATCAAATTGAGTCGAAAGGAACAATTTCGGTTGAATTGTATTACAATTTAGGAAACTCGTATTATAAAATCAACAAAGTTGGACCAGCCATTTATTATTTTGAAAAAGCGTTGAAATTAGACTCAACAAACGAAGATGCTCAAAATAATTTGATTTTTGCAAAGCGATTGGCCTTAGACAACATTCAAGAAATTCCGAAAAATATCTTTCAAAAAATCAACGCAAACTATTTACAGAAACTTTCTTACAATCAATGGGCGATAGTTTCAGTAGTTTTTTCGTTCTTAGCTTGTATTTTATTTCTACTCTTTTATTTTGCAAATTCTCCTACTATAAAGAGAATTTATTTTAGTTCAAGTATCAGTAGTTTTTTGCTGTTAATTATTTCTTTTTCAATTACTTATAATCAGTTTTCATTCTCTCAAAACAATAAAGAAGCGATTGTTTTTGCAGAGACATCTGCTGTAAAAAATGCACCAACTTTCAACTCAGAAGAAGTGTTTATTTTACATGAAGGTACAAAAGTTATCGTTTTAGACGCAATAGATAACTGGAAAAAGATTAAATTAGCGGATGGAAAGCAAGGTTGGATCATTGCTAAAGAAATAAAAGAACTGTAAAATTTGATTGAAATCTCTAAATTATCTCTTTTAAAACTGCTCATTTTACTGTTATTAACGGTAAAGTTATCAAGTTTTCTGTCTGATAATTTTTCACTAAATACCCCAGAAAAAATTGTAAATTCTTGTCCTGACGAAATGGAAATTGAAGTAGAATCAGAAACTGCTTTTTTCCAAAAAATATCCAAAACCACTACCTTTACGTTTACCAAAGTTTTTTCTGTAAAAGCACCTGTTTTTAAAAACACCTTTTCTCAAATAACAAACCTTTTAGAGTTTTCTACACCACCTCCAGAGATTTTTTCATAACCTCGAAAATCAACCCTTTTTATCAATCATAAACTTACTTTTAGTAGTAAGTAAAAATTCATTTAAATGTTTAAAACGTTAAAAAACGATATTCCAGCAAGTATTGTAGTGTTTTTTGTGGCACTACCTCTTTGCTTAGGAATTGCTTTGGCAAGTGGTACCCCACTATTTTCTGGATTAATTGCTGGAATCATAGGTGGAATTATTGTGGGCTCTTTAAGTGGCTCAAAAATTGGTGTAAGTGGACCTGCTGCAGGTTTGGCTGCAATTGTATTAACTGCAATTGGCACTTTAGGAGGTTATGAAAACTTTTTAGTTGCCGTTGTTTTAGCGGGTGTTATTCAATTATTATTTGGTGTTTTAAAAGCCGGTATTATTGGATACTTTTTTCCTTCATCGGTAATTAAAGGGATGTTATCAGGAATTGGAATCATCATTATTTTAAAACAAATTCCTCATTTTTTAGGATATGATGCTGATCCAATTGGTGATGAAGCATTTTTACAAGTTGATGCAGAAAATACATTTTCTGAATTAGAAAATGCTATAAATAATATCATTCCAGGATCATTAATAATTGGTGTGATTGGATTATTGGTTATTCTTTTTTGGGATAAAGTTTTGGCAAAAAAAGCAAAATTTTTCACCATCATTCAAGGACCTTTTGTGGCTGTAGTTTTGGGAATTGTATTTTTTGTGGTTACACAAAATCATAGCAGTTTAGCTATTACCCAGTCACATTTAGTGAATGTTCCAATTCCTGATAGTTTCAGCTCTTTTTTAGGACAATTAACTTTTCCAAATTTTGAAGTTATTGCAAGTTATGATGTTTGGATAATAGCCTTTACAATTGCTTTAGTAGCTAGTTTAGAAACTTTATTGAGTGTGGAAGCCACAGACAAATTGGATCCTGAAAAAAATGTAACTCCTACAAATAGAGAATTGCTAGCGCAAGGAACAGGAAATATTTTATCTGGTTTAATTGGTGGTTTGCCAATTACTCAAGTAATTGTTAGGAGTTCTGCCAACATTCAATCTGGCGGAAAAAGCAAATTATCTACTATAATTCATGGATTTTTATTACTAATTTCTGTTTTGTTAATTCCAAGATTATTGAATAAAATTCCATTATCGGTATTAGCAGCCATTTTATTAGTTGTTGGATACAAATTGGCCAAACCATCATTATTTAAAAGTATGTATCAATTAGGCTGGAAACAATTTTTACCATTTATAGTTACTATTATTGGAATTGTTTTCTTAGATTTATTAAAAGGAATTGGACTAGGATTAATAGTTGGAATTGTAATAATTTTGATAAAAAGTTATCAAAATTCTCACTTTTTACACAAAGAAGTTGATATTAATGATAAAAATCATTTAAAAATGACACTAGCTGAAGAGGTAACTTTCTTTAACAAAGGGGCTATTTTAAATGAATTAGATAAAATTCCGCAAAATGCTCATCTTGAAATTGATGTAAGAAAAACACAATATTTAGATTATGATATCATTGAAATTTTAGACGATTTTATCATAAAAGCCAAAGATAGACACATTGAAATTAAAATAATATCAACCCAAAAAACAATTGAAAACCCTGAAAGTTTCGTGAAATTTTACAACGAAATTACACCAAAAAAATCAAAGAAATGAAAGGTACCTATTACGAAAATCTGCTTATAAACAATAAAGCTTGGGCAGAAGAGATGATTGCTAACGACAAAGATTATTTTTTAAAACTTTCTAAAGCTCAAACACCACCATTATTGTGGATTGGCTGCTCTGATAGTAGAGTGCCAGCAAATGTTATTACAGGAACACTTTCTGGTGAAATATTTGTACACAGAAATATTGCAAATATGGTTGTACATACAGATATGAACATGTTAAGTGTTTTAGATTATGCTGTAAATCACTTAAAAGTAAAACACGTTGTGGTTTGTGGTCATTATGGTTGTGGTGGTGTGGAAGCTGCAATGTCAAATAAATCTTTAGGATTGATTAATAAATGGATTCGAAATATCAAAGAAGTATATCGTGAAAACTATACTGAATTGAACAAAATTAAAGATGATAAAAAACGTTTTGACAGATTGGTTGAACTCAATGTAATCGCGCAGGTTTATGATTTGGCAAAAACATCCATAGTTCAAAAATCATGGAAAGATGATTCTGGTTTAGAACTTCATGGTTGGGTATATGGTTTGGATAATGGGCTTATCAAAGACTTAAAAGTAACTATGAAAAGCGATGCGCATCTAGAAGATATTTTTAAGTTAGATATTTAAATAAATCATTCAATTAAAAAATAAAACCATCAAAATAACATTTGATGGTTTTTTAGTTTTACAAAACTACTTATAAAACATCACTTTAAAATAACTGAACAACCGCATAATAAATGGGCATCCCAATAGTAATATTAAAAGGGAAAGTAATTGCTAATGCCATAGGAATATAAATTCCTGCATCTGCTCTTGGCTCTGCTAATTTCATAGTTGCAGGAACAGCAATATATGAAGCTCCTGCTGCTAAAATGGCAAATAACAACCTATTTCCATCACTTTCTGTGATAAAACCACTCAAATATGCTACCAACATTCCGTTAAAAAGCGGAACAATAATTCCAAATACGAATAAAAATACCCCATATTGTTGAAATCCTTTAATTCTGCTGGCAGTAACCATTCCCATTTCTAATAAAAAAAGTGATAAAAATCCTTTAAAAATATCGGTTGTAAAAGGTTCTATTCCTCTTGCTTGTGTGGCATCAGACACCAAACCAATCACTAAACTTCCTACTAACATTAACACACTTCCACTTGTAAATGAGTGTTTTAAAACAGCAGAAACCGATTTTTTATCCGTTTTTGTAGTATCATTCAGCATAATCAAAATAACTCCAACAATAATTGCAGGAGATTCCATTATTGCCATAATTGCAACCATATGTCCACCAAAAGTGACTCCTTGATTTTCTAAAAAAGAAACTGCCGTTACAAAAGTTACTGCACTTACTGATCCGTATGCAGCAGCAATTACACCTGCATTTGGCGTACCAACTTTTGATTTTAAAATATAAAACGTATATATAGGCACAATTACAGAAAGCGCAATGGCAAATAAAATGGAATATAAAATTTCTGAATCAAAATCACTATGAGATAGTTCTTGACCTCCTTTAAAACCAATCGCAAATAATAAATACAGAGAGATGAATTTTGATGAAGAATCAGGAATTTTCAAATCGCTTTTTACAAGCGACGCAATAATTCCCAAAACAAAAAACAATAACACTGGGTTTGTTAAATTACTGATTAAAATATCAATATTCATTTTGGTCGATTTTAAATTGCAGCAAAACTAATTCCATAAATTCATATATTTTTATTTAATTTTGTTATGCAACACATTAACATTATTTATGAACTTTACCTTACATCAATTAAAGGTATTTATTACCATAGTTGAACACAAAAGTATAACAAAAGCTGCAAATGAATTGAATATGACACAACCAGCAGCATCCATACAACTAAAAAACTTTCAGGATCAATTTGAAATTCCGTTGTCAGAAGTAATTGGAAGGCAATTTTATGTCACTGAATTCGGGAAAGAAATTTATCAAATTGCGCAAGAAATCCTTAATAAAACAGAAACCATTCAATACAAAACAGAGGCTTTTAAAGGCTTGCTTTCTGGAAAATTAAGAATATCTGTAGTGTCAACTGGAAATTATGTAATGCCCTATTTTTTAAATGGATTTTTAAAAAAACATCCAAATGTGGAATTGGTTTTAGACGTATCAAACAAAACTAATGTCATTAAAGATTTAGAGCAAAATTTGGTCGATTTTTCGCTAGTTACAGTCAGTCCAACGCATTTAGAAATCAATGAATTGCCAATTATGGAAAATAATTTGGTGTTGGTAGCTTCAAAAAACAACACGCTTTTGAACAATGATAACAATGAAAAGTCGATTTTTAAAACCATTCCATTAATTTTTAGAGAAGAAGGTTCAGGAACAAGACATACTATGATGGAATTTTTTAAGCAAGAAAAAATTGCTCCAAAAACGCAATTGGTTTTAACATCTAATGAAGCCATAAAACAAGCTGTTGTGGCTGATATTGGCGTTTCAATTGTGTCGTTATTGAGTATTAAAAATGAATTGCTACAAAACGAAATTAAAATAATCCCAACAAAAGGATTGCCTTTACAATCAACTTGGAAACTTATTTATCTAAAAAAGAAAGAATTATCGCCAGTTGCAGCTGCATTTTTAGCGTATGTAGCCTCAGAAAAAGAAAGTGTCTACAAGCAATATTTTGATTGGTTAGATGCTATTTTAGAGTAAGGCTTTTTTATAGTCAAAAACCCTTTTCCAGTCTTCAGGTTGTTCAGTAATTGAAGGAAAAAGTGTGGTTGAGATTATTTTAATTGGTTCATACAAAACTGATTCTTCTTTAACTTTTTCTGTTAGAAAAGGAATTTTGGTTTTTATTTTATCCATAAAAACAAAAATAAAACTAAAGATAAGTGCCGTTTTTAAAACCCCAAAAAAACCACCCAAAAGTTTATTGACCAATCCTAAAGCGGTTATATCGGCCAATTTTGTCAATAATTTTCCTGTAAAAATGACCAATAAAACAACGCCTAAAAAAGTAATAATATATCCTACAATTTTATTGGTTCTGCTGCTCCACCCTAAAATACTATCGCTTAAAAAATCTTCTGCATAATAGGAAAAATGAATAGCTACATAAATTCCCAACATCACTGCTACTAACGATGCAATTTCTGAAAAAAGTCCTTTTATAAAACCGCTTATAAAGCCTAAAACTAAAAAGGAAACCAAAACAATATCAAAAACAGTCATTGAAAAGAAAATTTATCCAAACCTACACCTTTTTTTTACAATTTAAAAATGAAGCGAGTATCTTTACATTTTTAAAATAGTGAATAATGACTAAAGTGGAAAGCTTAAAAGAAAAATGGGATTTTTTAGTAGAAAAACTAACCGAAAAATTTTCTGATGGAGAGGAATTAAATTTAGATGGAATTATTTATTTAATTGGTGTTCAAGAACTTGGACAAGGTTATCGCGCTTTTAAAAAAGATGAAAAAGTCAATTTAATGCACATTGCCATTTGCAAATTATTAGAACCTTATGGCTATTATGAATTCGATTTTTTTGATGAAGAAGGTTGGCCTCATTATAAAATTATTACTGAATTGCCCAACTTAAAACCAGGCGAACAAACCATTTTAATGAAAGAAGCCATTTTGGGTTATTTTGATGCAATTGAGTTTTTTAAAGATTAAGTAACACTCAATTTCCGAATCATAATAGACAAAACTTTCGGAAAAAATCGTTTTACGAAAACGCCCAATTTCTCTTTAAACCCGCCAATATATACTTCCTCTTTTTTTTGTTGAATTGCTTTTGCCATTAATTTTGCAAAACGCTCAGGTTGCATTCCGTTTTTTGTAGCAACATCCATTTTTTGTTGCGGAGTTCCATTGCCAGTCAACGCATTTTTGGAAACATTGGTATTTACAAACCCTGGACAAACCAACGTTACTAAAATATTATCGTGAAAATGCTCCGCACGCAAACTGTCAAAAAAACCATGCAATGCGTGTTTGCTTGCTGCATAAGTTGAACGTAAAGGCGTGCCAATTTTACCAACAATACTAGTGGTTACCACAAAATGTCCGCTTTTATTTTCAATGAAATGGGGCAAAATCGCTTTTGTTAATGCCACTGTTCCAAGATAATTAATGTCCATCAAACGTTTGTCAACCAAAATATCAGTATCTTTTACTAAAGAACGCTGACTAATTCCGCCATTGTTTACCAAAATATCTATCTTGCCAAAAACGGCAATTGCTTCCGTAACTTTTTTAGAAACCTGCGTATAATCTTCTAAATCTAAAGGAATGATTTGAACATTTTGGGGAATTTTACATTCTTTTTTTACCAATTCTAAGCTATTGATATCTCTTGAAGAAAGAATCAATTTGGCATTTTGTTGGCTCAATTCAATGGAAAGGGCTTTTCCAATTCCGGAAGAAGCTCCTGTAATCCAAACAATTTTATTTGAAAAATCCATGGGCATAATTTTAACGTTACAAGATACCAATTTTCAGCTAGAAATAGTACTTTTGATGTGAATTTGAAAAATGAATCAAAAAAGAAAAATTGACACAAAAATGACAAAAACAATCCTTGGATTCTTAATTTTCGTTAGTTCAATAAGTTTTTCACAACATAAAATTAAAGGAATTTTGGTTCCAAAAGTGAAAACAGATTGGGTAATTTTATATAAAATTGAAGGCACAAAACAAGTTTTTATAAGCAATACCAATTTAAAAACGGATTCTTTAAAAATTGGAAACAAAAAAGAAGCAGTAAGTGTTTTTGAAATCACACTTCCTTCCAATGCAAAATCAGGCGCTTACAGAGCAACATACGCTTTAGAAGGTGCAGGTTCTGTTGATTTTTTCTTCCATAAAGAGGATGTTACTTTTCGTTTAAATCCACAATATCCTGATGAAACGATTACTTTTTTAAAATCCGAAGAAAATAAATTATACAAAGAGTATCTAGCAAAAATTAGTGCAGCTCAAGAAAAGCTTGATTCTATTCAGATTTCAGCGTTTCAAAATCAAGGAACAAAAAACAAAGAAGCTTACAAAAAAGCACTCGCAAAAGTGCTAAAAACACAACAAAAATATGAAGAGCTTGCCAAAAATAAGTACATTTTTCCATTGGTAAAAGCAACTTTACGGAACAATATTCCTGAAATTGAAACTTCACCAGACGCTTACATGGAGGCAATGAAAGTTTCGTATTTTGATAAAATCGATTTTTCGAATGAAACATTGAAAAACTCTTCATTTATCACAGACAGAGTTGCTGATTTTGTATTTTATTTAAATTTTTCAGATGACGAAAAAACGCAACAAAACTTGTACAAAGAAGCCATCAAAAAAGTACTTGGAAAAATAAAAAGTCAAACGTATCAAAAAGAAATTATTGAGTATTTAATTACTCAATTTGAAGCCACTAAAAACCTTGAAATTATTGATTATATTTTTGAAAATCAATATAATAAATTGCCAGAAAATTTACAAGACACTACATTTAAAAAAGAAAAATTAGCCTTATTTGCAACTGAAATTGGTAGAATTGCCCCTAATTTTTCTTGGACAGAAAAAGGTAAAAAGATGCAATTATCTACCTTAAATGATGCATCACAATATGTATTGGTTTTTTGGAGTACAAGTTGCTCACACTGTTTGCGCGAAATTCCGCAATTACACACTTTTATGAAAGACAAAAAAAACATAAAAGTCATTGCTTTTGCACTTGAAAAAGAAGCTTCTGCTTGGGAAAGTTTTTCAAAAACAAATCTTTTTGGATTTCATAATGTCGTGGGTTTAAAAAAATGGGAAAACGAAATTGCCAGAACCTATCAAATTGTAGCTACACCAACTTATTTTGTATTGGATAAAAACAAAAAAATCATCGCAAAACCTGATGAAATTGATGATGTTAAGGCATTTTTTAATAAGAAATAAATAGAATAACTTTTTAAAACTCCATTTAAAAATACAAAAAAGCATCCTCTAAATGTTCTAATTTATGAGTGTTTTTTTCTAAGGTTATGGCAATAATATCAAAACGAACATTGACATCTAAATTTCGTTTAGTAACATAAAAGTCAATTGCAGAAACCAACAACTTTATCTTTTTTTTGGTCACAAAATCTTCTGGATTTCCGAAATAATTAGATGTTCTTGTCTTTACTTCTACAGCAATTAATGTGTTTTCTTTCTGTGCAATTATATCAACTTCTGCCTTTAAATACCGATAATTACGCTCACAGATTTTGTAGCCTTTATCTAGTAAATAGTCAATAGCCAATTGCTCTCCAATTTCTCCTAATTCGTTGTGTTCAGCCAATTTTTTATTTTATTTCTGATGAAAAACTACTATTGAGGTATCTTTTTGAATGGTTATATCCACTTTTCTTCCAAAAAATAAGGCTCTATTGTCTGCTTCATGACCAGCAGGAAAATCAAATAAAACCGGAATTTCCTTTGGTAAAACATCCAAAATTAGCTCTTCAATAGTGCTTCCCCAAGAGGTAGAATTTTTCCTGATTTTAGAGAAATTTCCTAACATAACTCCTTTTACATTTTTAAAATAACCCGCTCTTTTTAAACTCTGCAACATTCTGTCAATGGCATATTCATACTCCCCAATTTCTTCAATAAAAAGGATTTTTCCATCTGTTTTTAACTGACTTTTAGAACACAACATCGACATCAAAATGGATAAATTTCCGCCTACAATTTCTCCCGATATTTTTGCATTTCTATTGTATTTTGAAGACGGAATTTCATAACGCAATTCTTCACCAAAAAGTGCTTTTTTAAAGCTTGCGATCGTTTCGATAATTTCTTCTGGTTTTTCCTCCAAACTTGTAGGCATCATCGCATGTAAAGTTTCAAAACCCAATGAATTCAGGTGATTGTGAAAAGCAGTTATATCAGAATATCCAACAATCCATTTTGGTTTTTTTCGAAATTTTGAGAGATTTATTTTATCCAAAATTCGCACAGACCCATAACCTCCTCTTGCTGCCCAAATGGCTTTAATAGTTGGATCGTCTAAAGCTTCCTGAAAATCTTGTAAACGCTCATCATCTGTACCTGCAAAATGATTGTTTTGATTAAAAACATTTTTACCAATAACTACTTTTAATCCCCAAGATTCAAGTAATATTTTTGCATTTTCAATAGTTGTTTCTCTGTTTTTTAAAATTCCTGCAGGAGCAACAATTGCAACTGTATCTCCTACTTTTAAATAGGATGGTTTGATAAATTTTTCTTGACCAAAAGAAGAAGTAATATTCAATAAGAAAAAAGTAAAAATTATCAATTTATTTTTCATTTGCCATAATTTTTATAATTGCCTAATCCAATGGTAAGTCCAAGTCCTACACTTGATTTTTTTGCGATATTTGCATATAATTTGATGCCACTTGAAGCACCAAAACTTGTTAATTTACCAACTGGAATGAATCCAAAAATCTTAAATCGCTCTTTTTGGGGATTGAACCAATTTATTCCAATTTCTAATGGAAAACCAATATAATCATCGTTACTAACAAGAATATCATCCTGAGTTTCCTTAAAATTGACTTTTGATATTCCTCCTGAAAAATGATACGCGAATTCATTTTTAATATATCTTTTTCCAATTAAAAAAGAATATTCTTTTAATGATTTACTAAAAACATTATAAGGAAAAAACACTAAAAAATAATCCGCTTCATAAATTCTACTTGTCTCTAAAAATCGAAAAGTGAACAAATTATTTTTTCTTTGATAATTGAAACTAAAACCTCCTGAAAACCCTTTAACTGCACCAGATGAATAACTAATTATCATCTCACCAAAATAAATAGAATTACTTTTAAAAGGAATTGTGTCAAGTTCTTTTTGTCCAAAAACGGATAAAAAACTCATCATAAAAACAAATAAAAGTAATTTGTGGTTTTTCAAATTAAACACAATTTTCAATCTTTGTAAATGTATCAATTTCAATCGAAATTCAACCGCTGTTTTTTGTACTTTTGCCAATCAAACAAAGATTTTTATTCATAAATCAACCCAAATTTTAATGAATACTCCAAAAAGATATACTATCACAGCTGCTTTACCCTATACAAATGGGCCAATTCATATTGGACATTTGGCTGGAGTTTACGTTCCTGCAGATATTTATGCAAGATATTTACGTTTAAAAGGGCAAGATGTTGCCTATATCTGTGGTTCAGATGAGCATGGTGTTGCCATTCCAATGAAAGCAAAAAAAGAAGGTGTTTCTCCACAAGAAATTATTGATAAATACCATACAATCATCAAAAAATCATTTCAAGATTTCGGAATTTCTTTTGATAATTATTCCAGAACTTCGGCTGAAATTCATCATAAAACAGCTTCCGAATTTTTTACAAAATTATACAATCAAGGAGATTTTATTGAAGAAACTACTGAGCAATTATTTGACGAACAAGCCAATCAATTTTTGGCAGATCGTTTTGTGGTTGGTACTTGTCCAAAATGTGGATTTGATGGCAGTTATGGAGATCAATGCGAAAGTTGTGGTACAAGTCATAATGCCACAGATTTAATCAATCCAAAATCAGCAATTACTGGAAATATTCCTACTGTAAAAGAAACCAAACATTGGTTTTTGCCTTTAGACAGGTATGAAGATTTTTTACGAAAATGGATTTTAGAAGGTCATAAAAACGATTGGAAACCCAATGTTTACGGACAAGTAAAAAGTTGGATTGATGACGGTTTGCGTCCAAGAGCAGTAACTCGCGATTTGGATTGGGGAATTCCTGTGCCACTTGAAAATGCTCAAGGAAAAGTATTGTATGTTTGGTTTGATGCGCCAATTGGATACATTTCCTCTACCAAAGAATGGGCTGCAAGAGAAGGCAAAAATTGGGAAGATTATTGGTTAAAAGACGACACCAAATTGGTTCATTTTATTGGAAAAGACAACATTGTTTTTCATTGCATTGTGTTTCCAAGTATGTTAAAAGCACATGGTGATTTCATTTTACCTGAAAATGTCCCCGCAAATGAATTCCTGAATTTAGAAGGAAATAAATTGTCAACTTCAAAAAATTGGGCAGTTTGGTTACACGAATATTTAGAAGATTTTCCAAATCAACAAGATGTTTTGCGTTACACGTTAACCGCAAATGCACCAGAGACAAAAGACAATGATTTTACTTGGAAAGATTTTCAGGCAAAAAATAATAATGAATTAGTAGCTATTCTTGGAAATTTCATCAATCGAGTTTTTGTGTTAACTCATAAATATTATGACGGATTTGTGCCAACTCCAGGAGAATTTTCGGCAATTGATGAAGATGTTTTGGCAGCTTTAAAAGCATTTCCAACCACAATTGGCAATGCTATTGAACGTTATAGATTTAGGGAAGCTTCACAAGAATTGATGAATTTAGCACGTTTAGGAAACAAATATTTGGCGGATGAAGAACCTTGGAAAGTAATCAAAGTAGATGAAGAACGCGTAAAAACAATCATGTTTGTTGCCTTGCAAATTGTTGCTGGTTTGACAGTTGTTTCTGAACCATTTTTACCTTTTACAGCAACCAAATTGAAGAATTTATTGAACATTGTTTTTTGCAAAAAAGACAAAGGAATTTCTTGGGCGGATGTTGCTGAAAAAGATATTTTATTGCAACCTAATCATCAAATTTCACAAGGAGAATTGTTGTTTTCAAAAATTGAAGACAGCACTATTGAAGCACAATTGGAAAAACTGATTGCTACCAAAAAATCAAACGAACAAGAAAACAAACAAACTTCTCCGCAAAAACCAACCATTGATTTTGAAGATTTTACGAAATTAGACATCAGAATTGGAACTATTTTAGAAGCAGCAAATGTGCCAAAAACGAAAAAATTATTGCAACTAAAAGTAGATGTTGGAATGGATGTAAGAACCATCGTTTCAGGAATTGCAGAAAGTTTTTCACCATCAGAAATTATAGGGCAACAAGTAAGTGTTTTGGTCAATTTAGCTCCGAGAAACATCAAAGGAATTGAAAGTCAAGGGATGATTTTAATGACTGAAACCAAAGAGGGTAAATTGGCTTTTGTAGAGCCTTCTGAAAAAGTTACGAATGGAAAAGAAATAAGTTAACAATGATGATTAAAAAAATTTTATTCTTTTCTATTTTATTAGTGTCAAGCAACCTTTTAATATCTCAACAAAGATTAGTTTCATTTATAAATGACTTAAAAACAACTACTTCAAATTTAAAAGATGCAATACCAATTGTAAATGAAAAAACAGGGGAAATTGGGTATTTTATTGTTGATGCAAAAAATGTTTATGGATATAAATTAAATTCAGAATTTCAAGTCATAGACAAAATGGTATCTGAAGAAAAAAGTAGAGAATATAAAACTTTAATTGGATCAAGCGTTTCAGAATCAAATTCATATCGAGTTTTTTTAACAAATAAAAACAAAAATAAATTTTCTTCAATCAATTTCTCTTTTGAAAATAAAATTAGTTCTTCAAGTGATTTTATTATAAGTTCAGAAGAAAATTTCATACAAACTATTGACAGGAACAATCAATTTTATTTGATAACAGGGTCTAAATTAAACTATGACATCTATATCTATACTTTTGATGAAAATGGAGTTCCTAAAAAAAATCTAATAGAAATTAATATTATTGATAATAAGAAAAATTTATCTATTATACCAATTTTAATAAATTCTGGTTCAATCAAAAAAATTGAAGATAACACACCAATATCAATAGAGTTAGCTTCGGAAAAAGTAAAAATGTACTCAAGAGAAAATTTGATTGTTTTCACTACAGACAATAACAACAAATTTACCCAAGTTTTTGAAATAGATTTAAATACTTTTCAATCTTCGTTTAATAGATTTAATAAACCCATTTTTGAAGGGAATTCAACAAAGACTAATTCATTTTTAAATGGCGATGTTATCAGTACTTTAGCAGTAAATAAAGAAAATTTATCTATTGATTTTTTAAACTACAAAACTGGTGAATTAATAAAAAATTTAACAGTTAATGCTGATGAAACTATAATTTTTAAAAACACTCCAATTATACAAGAAGGAGGCAGTTTTGAGGATTATAGAGAGTTAGAAAAAACGAAACAGTTTTTAAGAAAAATTTCGTCTAGCAATGCTGGAATTTCTTTCAGAAAATTTTATGATAAATTCCATGTTGTAATTGGAGGCTATGTGATACAAAGAACAAATGGGGCAATGATGATGCCTTTTGGTGGAATTCCAATCGCAGGCATTGGTAATGTTACTGTATTTTTTAATCCAACTCAGTTAGCATTTAATTCAGCGTCCAATAATAAGGCAACAAGAATAGAATGTTTATTTGATCAAGAATTTAATCATTTTGAAGGGATAATTGGAAAAAATGCCTTTGATAAAATGCAAGATTACAGTATTAAAAACCCTGGAGAAACAGTTTTTAAATATAAAAACTACTTTATTAACGTTGATTATCATTTATTTTCAAATGAAGTTATTTTTAGAAAATTTGAAGATTAAGTTGGTTTAAACTAAAAATTATGTCAAAAAAACTCGCACTCATTGCATTTGTAGTCTCTTTAGGAGGATTTTTATTCGGATTTGATGCCGGAATTATTTCTGGGGTCATGTCGTATGCAAGTCCTGAATTTCAATTAACGGAGCTTCAAGAAGGTTGGGTGGTGAGCTCGCCCTCTTTTGCAGCCATGATTGCCATGTTATTTTCAGGAAGATTGAGTGACATTTTTGGTAGAAAAAAAATCTTACTGATTGTCGCATTTTTATATGCTTTGTCTGCTTTATTATCAGCAGTTGCGAATTCTTACGAAGTTTTATACATCGCAAGAATGATTGGTGGCTTGGCTTTTGGTGCGGCTTTGGTATTGGCACCTATGTATATTGCAGAAATTTCAACTTCCAAAAACCGAGGGAAATTAGTAGCAATTCAGCAATTAAATATCGTTTTAGGTTTTTTTGCTGCATTTTTAAGCAATTATTTTTTCAACAAATACAATACTCCTGAAAGTTCTTTTTTGACTGATGAAAATGTTTGGAGATACATGTTGGGGGTAGAATTGATTCCGGCTTTGCTCTATTTTTTCTTCTTGTTTTTTGTACCAAAAAGCCCAAGATGGTTGTATGTAAAAAACAAACCTGAAGAAGCAAAACGAGTTTTAATCCAAATTCATGGAAAAATTACTGCTGATGAAGAAATTGCTACCATCGAAAAAAATAGTTCTCATGAACTCACAAAATCAAAAGTAAGTTTCAAAGAATTACTTAAACCAGGCTTGAAATTTTTATTTTTAGTAGGATTGGTAATCGGAATTTTACAGCAAATTACAGGCATCAACGCTGTCTATTTTTATGCAACTTCTATTTTTAAACAAACAGGAATTGGCACAGATGCTGCGTTTTCATCCGGAATTTTATTGAGTTCAGTCTCTGTAATTTTTACCATTATTTCCATGTATTTGATTGATAAAACTGGCAGAAGATCACTTTTATTAGTAGGTACTTTTGGCATTGCTTTTAGTTTGATTTTATGCGCTTACGGATTTCAAAAAGCAACGTATCAACTCACTACTGAAAAAATAAATAATCTTAATTTCGAAAATTCATCCAAATTATTAACCATAGAAAATACGGTTTTTACAAACGATTTAGATTTTAAAAATGCTGCAAAATCGGCTTTAGGATTAGCTGTTTATCAAAAAAATGATGGCGCTATTTTAGAGGCAGCAACTAACATCAATGCAACTTTAGTTTTAATTGGAATTTTAGGATTTATTGCCTGTTTCGCATTTTCATTAGGTCCTGTAATGTGGGTATTGTTATCGGAAATTTATCCTATAAAATATCGTGGTTTGGCAATAGGAATCATTGCATTTATCAACTCTTTGATTAGTTCTTTGGTGCAATTGATTTTCCCTTGGGAATTGTCAAATTTTGGCAATGCATTGACTTTTTTTATCTTCGGATTTATTGCCTTGATTGGATTTTTTGTGATGTTAAAAATCGTTCCAGAAACCAAAGGAAAATCTTTGGAAGAAATTGAACAAGAATTTGTAAAAGCATAAATGCTAAAAATAGCTTTTCATCCTATTTATAAACATCCATTGCCTGAAGGTCATCGTTTTCCAATGGAAAAATATGATTTACTTCCACAGCAATTAGTGTACGAAGGTACTTGCAAAACAGCTAACTTTTTTGAACCTGAAATTCCCAATTACAAACACTTTTTTACAGTTCACAATTCGGACTATTTTTTTGAATTATTAAATGGAACACTTTCACAAAAAGCAGCCAGAAAAATAGGATTTCCGCTTTCTGATATGCTAATCAAACGTGAAATGATCATTGCTGATGGCACCATGAAAGCATCTGAATTTGCGATTCAATTCGGAATTGCCATGAATATTGCAGGAGGCACACATCACGCATTTTCAAATCGTGGTGAAGCTTTTTGCATGTTGAATGACCAAGCAATTGGTGCAAAATATTTGCAAAATAAGCAATTGGCAAACAAAATTTTAATGGTTGATTTAGACGTGCATCAAGGAAATGGCACTGCAGAAATTTTTCAAAATGATGAGACTGTTTTTACCTTTTCAATGCATGGAAAAAGCAATTACCCATTTCAAAAAGAAAAAAGTGATTTGGATATTGCGCTAGAAAATAATACGAATGATGAAACTTATTTGTCGATTTTAAAGGAAACATTGCCAAAACTCATCCATCAAGAAAAACCTGATTTCATGTATTATTTATGTGGTGTTGATGTGATTGCCACAGATAAATTAGGCAAACTTTCCCTAACTATTGAGGGTTGCAAAGAACGTGACCGATTTGTGTTACAAACTTGTTTCGATGACAAAATTCCTGTGATGTGTTCTATGGGAGGAGGTTATTCTCCTGATATAAAAACGATTGTAGAAGCACATGCAAATACCTTTCGTTTGGCGCAAGAGATTTATTTTTAAAAAAACTTTACCCCACAACAGAACTCTTCTTTAACGCTTTTACAAAAGGTTGGCTATAAACTCTTTTCCCTAAAGCAGCATTGATTGCGTTGGCAACTGCACCACCTGCAGGAGGCAATCCTGGCTCTCCTAAACCTGTTGGAGACGACTCATTTTGTAAAAAATGCACTTCTACTTTCGGAGTTTCTTGCATGCGAATCAATCTATATACATCAAAGTTTTGGGCAGTTGGTTTTCCGTTTTCAAATGACATATCCCCAAACATGGCATGTCCAATTCCATCAATTACACCACCTTCCACTTGGTTTTTAGCTCCTGAAACATTGATAACAACACCACAATCTACAGCTACAGTTACCTTTTTAATGATTGGAAAACCATCTTTCAACTCAATATCTGCTACTTCTGCAACATGGGTATTGTGACTATAATACGCTGCAAAACCTTGGTAAATTCCGTTTGGAGTTTTTCCCCAATTTGATTTTTCTCTGACTAATTTAATGGCATTTTCCATGCGTTCGCCAGAATATTGAATGCGTTTATCTGTCGTATTTTTCACCTTTTGTAATAAATCTAAACGCAATTGAATTGGATCAATATTGATGGCAGCAGCCAATTCATCAAAAAAACTTTGCTCAGCGAACGCTAAGAAATTGGTGTAAGGTGCTCTCCAAGCACCAGTGGTTATACTACTGTTATAGGTAGCAGCCTCTACTTTATAATTCGGAATACATCCTGCAGGAAAAAAATGAGCGATTGAGCCATACATATTTCCGTTAATAGCAGCTTCTTTAAGATGATATCCTGTGATTTTTCCGTCTTTAATGGCAGCTTTTATGCGATATTTTACAGAAGGTTTATATACACCTGTGGTCATATCATCTTCTCTTGCAGAAACCATCTTTACAGATTTTTGAATTTTATTAGAAATTTCTGCAGCTTCCATCGCAAAATCTGAATACAATCTTCTTCCAAAGCCTCCACCCATTCTCGTCATTTCAACTGTAATTTCTTCTACTTTTCTATTTAACAAAACAGCAACTGCTTTTGAAACTTCTTCTGGGGTTTGAGTTGGACCAACCAATTCAATTTTTGATGCAGTTACGTTTGCATAAAAATTCATAGGTTCTAAGCAATTATGGGGTAAAAATGGCGAATGATACGTTCTTTCAATAACGGAATCTGCTTGTTTAAAAGCATCATTAATGTTGCCATCTTCTCTAATTACTTTTAAAGTATCACCATCTAAAAGCGTGGTTAATTTTTGATCATGAAACGTTGAGCTTTCCAATTCAGTGGCTGGTTTCCAGTTTGCTTTGATGGCTTTTTTGGCTTTCAATGCAGCCCAAGTTGACGTTGCAACTACCACAATTTTATCACTTTCACTTAAAATTGCTGTCCAACTTACATATCCTTTGCTTAAAAAATTTCGGGCTTTTTCTCCAATAGTAAACACATCTAGCACTCCAGAAATTGATTTGGCTTCTGTTGCATCAAACGAAACCAATGTTTGACCAAAAGCTGGAGGTCTAACCACAGTTGCATATACCATTCCTTCTGTTTTGAAATCCAATCCAAAAAGTGGTTTTCCTGTGATGATTTTATCGATATCAACATTGACAATTTCTTTGCCAATGATGTGAAAATCTTTGATGTTTTTAAGTGAAACTTTTTCAGGAATTGGCAACGTAGCTGCTAATTTTACTACATCTCCATAATTCAATGTTTGTCCTTTGACATTTGAAATAATTCCTTTGGATGCAGTACACGTTGATGGATCCACATTCCATTTTTGAGCAGCAGCATTGATAAGCATTTGCTTGGCAGTTGCCCCTGTTTGGCGTAACACATTCCAATTACTTCTTATGGATTGACTTCCACCTGCAATTTGTCCTTTGAAACTTTTAGTGTCTAAACCAGCTTGAACTACAGTAACTTTATTCCAATCAACATCCAATTCTTCTGCAATAATCATTGGCATGGAAGTTTTTACTCCTTGTCCAATTTCAGGATTTGGAGAAAAAATAGTGACAAAACCTTCATCAGAAATTTTGATATATGCGTTAAAATCATTGAAATTTAAGTTTTCAATAGATGTTGGCATGATTGCTTTTGGTTTACAGGCTGCTACAAGATTGAAGCCAATAAGCAACCCTCCACTTGCTAAAAGAGATGTTTTTAAGAAGTTTCTTCTACTAAAATCGATATTTGTTTGAGATTCCATGTGTTTCTTTTTTAGTGGATTAAGACATTTTTTGTGAAGCAACTTTCACTGCTTTTTCTATTCTGTTGTATGAGGCGCATCTGCAAATATTTCCATGCATAGCTTCTCTAATTTCTTCTTCTGTTGGATTTTTATTTTCTGCTAAAAAAGCAGCAGCTGTCATGATTTGCCCTGCTTGACAATACCCACATTGTGGCACATCAATTTCTTTCCAAGCTTCTTGCACAGGATGTGTTCCATCAGCAGACAAACCTTCAATAGTTGTAATTTTTACATCTTCTAAAAAAGAAATTGGCATTTGACAACTTCTAGTTGCCATGCCATCAACATGAACTGTACAAGCACCACATTGCGCAATTCCGCACCCAAATTTGGTTCCTACCATATTGAGTTCATCTCTTAAAATCCATAACAAAGGTGTATCTGCATCAGCAGTTACAGTTTTTGTTTTTCCATTGATTGATAAGGTATATGTTGGCATATGAAGCAGATTTAATTTACCGCAACAAGTTACAAAAAATATTTTGATGATTTTTACAAACAAATTTTAGGAAAATCTTGCAAAAAAAAATCCGAACTTCAATAGAAATTCGGATTTTCAAAACAAAAAGAACTAACGATTTACTTTCCCCCTAACATCAATAATTCGTTTACCAAAATTTCTGTAATGTATCTTTTATCACCATCTTTAGTGTCATAAGATCGATTTGTTAATTTGCCTTCAATGGCAATTTCTTGTCCTTTTTTAACATAGCCTTCCACTACTTTTACCAAACCACCACTTACAACAATATTGTGCCAATATGAGCGCTCTACTTTATTACCGGATTTGTCTTTGTAGCTATCATCTGTAGCCAAAGAAATTTTTGCGATTTTTTTTCCATCTTGGAAAGTTACTACTTCTGGATCTTGACCCAATCTTCCAATCAACTGTACTGTGTTTCTTAACGTATTCATAAGATAAGTTTTAAAAAATGATTAATTTATTTTTGTCAATTCGTTTTGACACTGCAAAGATGTGACAGCAAAAAAGGTTTATTCGGTTGAAAAGCAATTACTTTCGATTGTAAACGTTTGTAGTCGTTTACTATCAAATAAAAATTGTACATTTACACTTATAAAACCTTATTATGAAAGCATTTAGGAATGAAGAATGGAAATTGCTAACAGATGAAAAATACGATGCTGAAAAAGAAAAAATTTTAATCTCGAATTATGGTCGTGTTAAAAGAGAAATTGCCACAAATGATTTTAAAGAAAAAAAACTAACCACCATAAATAGTTTCAACACCTTTTCATATCCAAAAAAAGGGAAAAAAAGTCCTTCCGCATTTTACGTTCATAAGGCAGTTGCAGCAGTGTTTTTAAAAAAACCAGAAGGTGCAAAATTTGTAATTCATAAAGATCATGATTTAACCAATAATCATGTTTCTAATTTGCAATGGGTAACTCAAAAAGAGTTAACAATGCATCAATTAAAAAATCCAAAAAGAATTGCAAAATTTGGTATAAAACCCGCTGCAAAGTTATCTGAAGCTAAAGTAAGAGTTATCAAAAAAAAATTGCTAGATCCTAATAGAAGAACTCGTTTGCGAATAATTGCGAATCAATTTGGTATCACAACCACGCAATTGTATCGAATTAAATCAGGAGAAAATTGGGGTGAAATAAAAGTATAAAAGAAAATGTAATTGCTATGACTAAAAAAAATTGCCTTGAATGTGGTGAGAAAATTACTGGTAGAATTGACAAGAAATTCTGCTCTGATTATTGCAGAAATACGTATAACAATAGTATTGCCAAAGACAGCAAAAATTTGGTTCGGAACATCAATAATCGATTGAAAAAAAATTATAAAATTTTATCCGAATTAAATTCATCAGGCAAAACCAAAGTTTCTAGAACCAAGTTGTATGACAAAGGTTTTGATTTTCAGTTGTTCACATCCATCTATCAAACAAAAACAGGAAACACCTATTTTTATGTATATGATGAAGGTTATTTAGCGTTAGAAAATGATTTGTTTTTATTGATTAAAAAGGAAATTTAAACCCTTAAATAATAATTTGAAAATCACCAAGTATTCCCTTTTACCTTTAAAGCTGCTTTTAAAACATCTTTTTGACTTAATTGTCCTAAAAGAACGCCGTGTTCATCAACAACAGGAAAACGTCTTCTGCGCGAAGCTAAAAACTTAAAAGCGGCATCAAAAATATTCATATTTTTATCAATCGTATCAACATCTGTTACCATGTTGTTGCCTACAGTATTGTTGATATCTGAAGGCATGTTGTAATATTTGCTTTCAGAAATATGTTTGATGCAATCAGTCTCGGAAATAATGCCAATCAATTCATTTTTATCATTCACAACAGGTCCACCAGAAATATGGTGTTTTATCAACAAAGCAATCACATCATCCAAAGAATCCTCAGCTTTAAATGTGATTAATTTGGTTGTCATATAATCTGAAACCAAAATTTGTTCTTCTGCTTTGTTTGTTTGAGATGTATCTCTTTTTCCTTGAAAGCTTTTAATTCCCATAGTAGATTGATTTTAAGTTGATTGAAATTTACATTTTTTTTGAATGGAAGTCAACAAATCAACAAAGTTTTTTTTTCATACTTTTATGCAATCAAATTTCTCTAATGAAAAAATACGCATCACTCATTGCAATCCTTATAGTTTTAGGGACAATTTACTGGAGTTTTTCCGATTTAAAACCTAGTATTTCAAGCCAAAAAGAGCTACTTCAAACAGGTTTTTCATTAGATAGTGCATTGTTTCATTTAAAAAACATCAGTCAAAAACAGCATTATGTTGGTTCTGAAGGGCATAAAGAAGTTCAGAATTACTTAGTTTCAGAACTCAAAAAATTAGGTTTTGAAGTTGAAATTCAACAAAAAGTAGCTGTCAATAAAAAATGGTTTGCAGCAACAAATACCGAAAATATCATTGCAAAACTACAAGGAACCTCTTCAGGAAAAGCCTTGTTATTACTTTCGCACTACGATTCTGCCATGTTTTCTTCTACAGGCGCTAGTGATGCAGGATCTGGAGTAGTTATTATTTTAGAGGGAATTAGAGCGTTTTTAGCCAAAAATGCAGCTCATAAAAACGATATCATTCTGTTATTTACTGATGCTGAAGAATTAGGATTGTTGGGAGCACAAGCTTTTGTTACACATCATCCTTGGGCAAAAAATATTGGTTTGGTGCTCAATTTTGAAGCACGTGGAAGTGGTGGTCCTAGTTATATGTTATTAGAAACAAATGGAAAAAACAGCAAACTTTTAACGGAGTTTTTAGCTGCAAAGCCTAATTTTCCTGCAGCAAATTCATTAATGTATAGTATTTATAAAATGCTGCCAAATGATACTGATTTGACAGTTTTTAGAGCAAATGCGAATATCAATGGTTTTAATTTTGCATTTATTGGCGATCATTTTGATTATCATACAGCACAAGATTCTTTTGAACGGATGGATCGTGAATCGTTGTTACATCAAGCTGATTATTTGATGACGTTGTTACCCCATTTTGCCAATTCAAATTTGGAGAATTTAAACTCAACAGAGGATTTTGTGTACGTGAATTTTCCTTTTATTGGCATGTTAACATTCTCTTTTTCGTGGGTTTTACCTTTTTGTTTTATTGCCACTTTTTTGTTTTTAGTGATTCTTTTCTTTGGAATTGGGTTGAATAAAATCACCATAAAAGGTTCTTTAAAAAGCTTTGTCCCGTTTTTACTTTCAACAGTTTTGGCTGGAGGAATTTCTTATCTGCTTTGGAAATTAATCGTTTTGATTCATCCTCATTACAAAGATATTTTACACGGTTTTACCTATAATGGATATGGATATATTGTTGCTTTTATATTCTTGAATTTATATGTAATTCTAAAAATTTATAACTCTTTTTTCAAAGAAGAAAAACCTGCAAGTTTGTTAGTTGCTCCCATCTTTTTTTGGTTGATAATCAATTTTGTAATCAGTTTTTACTTAAAAGGTGCTGGATTTTTCATCATTCCTGTTTTTAGCGCTTTGTTGATTTTGGCAATTGCTGTTTTCACCAATTTGAATAAACACATTCTTAAAATTGTATTTGCGATCACTTCAATTCCAACAATATATATTTTTGCTCCTTTAATTAAAATGTTTCCTGTTGGTTTAGGATTGAAAAATCTTTTTATCAGCGGAATTTTAATTGCCCTAGTTTTTGGATTATTAGTGCTTGTTTTCTTTGAAAAAAAGAATCAATTACTGGTGAAAATTTCAGGAGTTTTTGCATTGATTTTCTTTGGATATGCCACTTTTAATAATGGTTTTACTGAAGAAAATAAAAAACCTAATAGTTTGGTATATGTTCAGAATGATGATGAAAAAACTGCTTATTTTGGCACCTATAATCAAACTTTAGATGCTTATACAGAGCAAATTTTTAATGACGGATTTAAGGAAGGAAGTTTGCAAAATGCCGAAACAAAAAGCAAATACAATACGCGTTTTCGCTTTTATAAAGAAACGGAATTTAAAGATATTGAATCTTCGAAAATCAAGATTTTAAAAGATTCTACTCGTGGAGAAAACAGGATGATTGAGCTTGTTTTGAAACCAACAAAAAAAATCAATAGATTGGAATTTATTACCAATCAAAAAATATCCTTAACAAACTTTACAGTCAATGACGCCTTGATCAATGAAGGAAAAGAATACACTGTTAAAAAAGGTACTTTTTTAATTTATTATGTAGCAAATGCTGACAAAGAAATTACAGTTTCATTAACCGTTGATAAAAAAGAGGCACTAGACATCATTGTCAATGAAATTTCATTTGATTTACTTTCACATCCGAAGTTTTCAATCAAACCAAGATCCGCTGCAATGATGCCTATGCCATTTGTTACTAATGATGCAATTATCATCAGTAAAAAAATAAAACTTTAGTTATTTTATTTCAGAAACTCGTAAGGTATTTACCATTCCTCGAGCTTCAGCTGGCATAGAAGCCAAATTGATAACAATATCACCAGATTTTACAAAACCCTTTTCTTTGATAATTTGGTTGATGTCTTCAACTGTATCATCAGTAGAAAGGTCTTTGTCATAATAATATGCTCTTACTCCCCAAAGTAAATTGAGTTTTCCTAAAATACGTTTGTCTGTAGAAAAAGTTAAAACGTGAGTTCTTGGTCTCCAAGCTGAAATTTGAAAAGCAGTGTATCCACTATTTGTTAAGGTACAAATTGCAGCTGCGTCTGTATTATTTGCCATTAATGCAGCATGATGACAAATGGATTTTGTAATGAAACGATTTGTTCTAACTGTTGGTGCTTCGTGTGGAACTTTAATCATTTTTGAATGTTCAACACTCATAATGATTTCAGACATTTTTTGAATTACTTTGATTGGATGTTTTCCAACTGAAGTTTCTCCAGAAAGCATTACAGCGTCAGCTCCATCCATAATTGAATTCGCAACGTCATTTACTTCTGCTCTTGTTGGTACGGCATTTTCAATCATTGTTTCCATCATTTGAGTAGCAATAATTACAGGAATTCTGGCTCTTTTTGCTCTCCTAACAATTTTTTTCTGAATCAAAGGCACTTCTTGCATCGGAATTTCAACTCCCAAATCACCACGAGCTACCATCAAACCATCACAATAAGGAATCAATGCGTCTAAGTTTTTAACAGCTTCTGGCTTTTCAATTTTTGCAATAATCGGAATTCTATAATCTGAATGTTGTGCAATTAAATCGCGTAACATTCTTAAATCATCTGGAGTTCTAACGAAAGATAAGGCAATCCAATCTACTTTTTGACCAATGGCAAAAACGGCATCTTCCATATCTTTTTCTGTCAAAGCAGGTAAAGAAACATTGGTATTAGGAAGGTTAACTCCTTTTTTAGATTTTAATTCTCCACCAACAATCACTTTCACAACAACTTCATTTTCTTTGTTTGTAGAAATTACTTCGAACATCAATTTTCCGTCATCAACCAAAATATTTTCACCAACTTTTACATCTTTTGGGAAACGTTGATAGGTCATGTAAGCTTTTTCTTTGGTTCCAATACATTTATCAGTGGTGAATGTAAACGTATCCCCAGCGTTTAATTCTACGCCATCTTCCATAACGCCAACACGTAATTTTGGACCTTGTAAGTCTGCCAAAATTGCAACGTTCCATCCATTTTCTTCATTGATTTCTCTAATCGTTTTAATTTTGTTTTCAACATTTGAATAGTCTGCGTGTGAAAAATTTACCCGAAAAACATTCACGCCATTTCTGGCTAACTCTGTTAAAACTTCTTTAGAATCTGTTGCAGGACCCAATGTCGCTACAATTTTGGTTTTATTATAATTTGGCATAATTTTTAAAATATTAAAAAATCTTTTGATTTTAAACTGTCTGTATCAATTGAATAAGAGGTAATTACTTGTTCAATAGTTTTAATTTTTTTGATGGTTTTAGAAATAAAAGATGGTTCAACTTCTCCAGAAATTTTGATGAAAAAATCGACATTCTTTTTCTCAGGTATTAAATATGTTTTGGTTTCTGTGGTTAATAAAAGTTGGTTTTCTGAAGTGCTATTTTCTGTTTTTGAACTGTTTGCAATCAGATACCAATCGTATTCATATGTGGTGTTTTGATAATTAAAAATTGAAAAAAATGCTTTGTTTTGATTATTTTCAATCACTAATTCTTTCTTTAATTTATAGAAATTGGTAGATAAATTTTTATTTAATAAATACGCTAACTTATAATCCTCTAAAGTAGTGTGAATACCAATTAATGAGTATTCGTCTTCAAAATAAGAATCATGACTTAGCGAATGAATTTGCATAAAAATGAATCAATTAGACATTGGGTGCTAAATTACTAATAGTTTATGAGTTTTAAATGGATTTTAACGAAAAGCATTTCGTTAATTAGTTCGTTGTAATTTGCTTTTGAAAGGCAAAATAGACTCTTTTTGCAGCAAGCTCTTCAGCTTTTTTCTTAGAGGTTGCTCTTCCTTTGGCAACTTGCACACCATCAATACTAACTTTTACACTGAAATGTTTTATCAGTTCATTGCCAGTATCTTCGTAAGTTTCAAACTTATATTTTTTCTTTTGTTTTTGGCACCACTCAATAATTAACCCTTTGTAGCTGGTGATTTTTCCTTCTAGTTTTTCAATATCCACATGTGGAATAATAACATTTCTATAAATAAATCGTTCGCAAATATTATACCCTTTATCAAGATAAATAGCTCCAATTAAAGCTTCGAAAATATTTCCATGAATATTATCTCCAATATTTGTCTGGTCGATATTACTTTTTACAAATCGAATTAAATTCAATTCTTTTCCAAGTTCGTTTAAATGCTCTCTACTTACAATTTTAGATCGCATTTGAGTTAAATATCCTTCAGAAGCAGTGGGTACTTTTTTATATAAATACGCAGCAATTACTGATCCTAAAATAGAATCGCCCAAAAACTCAAGCCGTTCATAATTCATAGGATTTCCCTCAACATCTACTAATTGAATAGATCTATGGGTAAAAGCTTTTCTGTATTTTGAAATATTTCTAGGAGAAAAATTGAGTATTTTTTTTAATTCGTTATAAAATTGTTGATCCTCTTCAGAAAAAGAATGAACTATTTTACTAATAAAATTCATAAACTACTCATCAAGTTTCTTGAAAGCTACACAAGCATTGTGACCACCAAAACCAAACGTATTGCTCATTGCAACTTTAACGTCTCTCTTCTGAGCTTTATTTAACGTTAAATTTAATAATGGATTGATGTTTTCGTCAACAGTTGTATGATTAATAGTAGGAGGAACTATTCCATGCTTTATAGTTAAAATAGTAGCAATTGCCTCAATGGCACCTGCAGCACCCAACAAATGTCCTGTCATTGACTTTGTTGAATTGATATTGATGTTTTTGGCATGTTCGCCAAACACTTCTGAAATTGCTTTTAACTCAGCAACATCTCCTAAAGGCGTTGAAGTTCCATGAGTATTGATATGATCAATTTCTTCAGGACGCAATCCTGCGTTTTCTAAACAGTTTTTCATTACTGCAATTACACCAATTCCCTCAGGATGTGGGGCAGTCATGTGATATGCATCAGAAGACATTCCTCCACCAACAAGTTCTGCATAAATTTTTGCACCTCTTGCTTTGGCATGCTCATACTCTTCTAGTACAATGGCACCTGCACCTTCACCTAAAACGAATCCATCTCTTTCAGCATCAAAAGGTCTTGAGGCTGTTTCTGGACTTTCATTTCTTGTTGATAATGCGTGCATTGCATTGAAACCTCCCATGCCTGCAATAGTTACTGCAGCTTCAGAGCCACCAGTAACAATGATATCACAAGTACCTAATCTGATATAATTTAATGCATCAATCATGGCATTTGCAGAAGAAGCACATGCAGAGACTGTAGTATAATTAGGACCCATAAATCCATTTTTGATGGAGATGTTTCCTGGAGCAATATCAGCAATCATTTTTGGGATGAAAAAAGGATTAAACCTCGGAGATCCATCACCTGCGGCAAAATCGAGTACTTCGTTTTGAAAAGTCTCTAAACCTCCAATTCCTGCACCCCAAATAACGCCCACTCGTAATTTATTGATTTTATCAAGATCCAAACCTGAATCTAAAATTGCTTCATCTGAAGCAACCAAAGCATATTGCGTAAAACGATCCATTTTACGCGCTTCTTTTCGATCAATAAAATCGGTGACATTAAAGTTTTTTAATTCACATGCAAAACGAGTTTTGAACTTGGCAGCATCATAGTACGTTACGGGCGCAGCTCCACTAACTCCATTAATTAAGCCATTCCAATATTCATCTATAGTATTACCAATAGGCGTTAATGCGCCAAGTCCAGTGACAACAACTCGT
This sequence comes from Polaribacter gangjinensis, assembly GCF_038024125.1. Lineage (NCBI taxonomy): Bacteria > Pseudomonadati > Bacteroidota > Flavobacteriia > Flavobacteriales > Flavobacteriaceae > Polaribacter > Polaribacter gangjinensis. The sequence continues at coordinate 1,996,629 of NZ_CP150662.1, read as the reverse complement.
TTTAATTGCATATAAATATTACTTTTTTGCGCTTTCTATGTAGCTAATTGCTTGACCAACAGTTCCAATGTTTTCTGCTTGATCGTCTGGAATTTGAATATCGAATTCTTTTTCGAATTCCATAATCAATTCAACAGTATCCAATGAATCTGCTCCTAAATCGTTTGTGAAGCTAGCTTCTAATGTTACCTCGTTATCGTCAACACCTAATTTGTCTACGATAATCGCTTTTACTCTTGATGCAATGTCTGACATAATTTTTTAGTTTTTAAAATTTAAATCGGGGACAAAAATACAAATCTTATTAGTTTTATCTAATTTTTGTCGAAAAAATGATGTTTAAAAGTAAATAAAAAACTTTTAACTTTTAAAAAAAATAGCTCTTTGTTCATAATTATTGCTTTTTTTTGTAATCTCTTACGAATTATATGATACGAATTGTTGTTTTTGCCTCTGGCTCTGGAACGAATGCCGAAAATATTATCAATCATTTTAACAACTCTAGCAAAGTAGTTGTAACAAATGTGCTTTGCAACAATCCAACTGCCAAAGTTTTTGATCGCTGTGAAAAACTTAATGTTCCTTGTTCTTTATTTGAAAAAGAAGCATTTTTCAAGGAAAATACAGTGCTTCATTTTCTACTTCAAGAAAAAACGGATTTTATCATTTTAGCGGGTTTTTTATGGAAGATCCCAAAAAATATTTTGGCTGCATTTCCTAATAAAATCATCAATATTCATCCTGCATTGTTACCAAAATATGGTGGAAAAGGCATGTATGGAATGCACGTGCACAATGCTGTAAAAGCAAATAACGAATCTGAAACTGGCATTACAATTCATTATGTGAATGAAAATTATGATGAAGGTGCCATTATTTTTCAAGCAAAAACAGCTCTTTTATTCGAAGATACTCCTGAAACAATTGCCGCAAAAATTCATTTGCTAGAGCAAGAACATTTCCCAAAAATGATTGAAAACGTCGTGTTGAAAGATGGCTAAAACTAAATTTTATGTGGTTTGGAAAGGTAGAAAAACAGGCGTTTTTACTTCTTGGAGCGTTTGCAAACAACAAATTGACGGATTTGAAGGCGCGCAATACAAATCTTTTAGTGATTTAGAAGAAGCTGAAATTGCATCTAAAGGAAATTATAACGATTACAAAGGAAAAGACACCCAAAAACCTGTTTTATCTGCTTCAGAAAAAATAAAATTTGGAACACCTATTTTAGAAAGTATTGCAGTAGATGCAGCTTGTGCTGGAAATCCAGGAATCATGGAATATAGAGGTGTTTTTACCCATAATAAACAAGAGATTTTTAGAAAAGGTCCCTATAAAAACGGAACAAACAATGTTGGTGAGTTTTTAGCATTGGTTCATGGAATTGCCTTATTGAAATCTAAAAATCAAGAAAACATACCTATTTATTCTGATTCTAAAACAGCCATTAGTTGGATTCGTCAAAAAAAATGTAAAACAAAACTCGAATTCAATGAATCAAATGCAACATTGAAAGGCTTAATTCTAAGAGCAGAAAAATGGTTGCAAGAAAATACATTCAAAAATCCGTTGTTAAAATGGGAAACAAAAGCTTGGGGTGAAATTCCTGCTGATTTTGGAAGGAAATAATTATTGTAATTTATTTGTTAAAGTTTTCTTAATTTTATTAAATTTGAATCTTATAAACATTTATATCGCAGTAAATGCTTCCATCAAAATTCAATTTCTTAGTAATTTTTGTAGTTCAGTTGTTTTTTTTAGGTTGTAAAAAAAATGATGATAACGAAAAAAAATATCTTCTTCAAAAACTTTCTCCAGCAGAAACTGGAGTTTCTTTTCAAAATAACTTAACTGAAGACGAAGCTCATAGTATCATTAATTACATTTATTTTTATAATGGTGGTGGTGTTAGCGTAGGTGACATCAATAATGATGGTTTACCTGATATTTATTTTGTTTCAAATCAAGGATATAACAAATTATACCTTAACAATGGAAATCTAAAATTCGAAGATATTACCGCAAAAGCAAAAGTTGGTGGATCTTCTGATTGGAGTACAGGATCTACAATGATTGACATCAATAATGATGGTTTGCTTGATATTTATGTCTGTGCAGTTGCTGGTTTGCTTGATTTTAAAGGGCATAATGAACTTTTCATTAATAATGGTGATGGTACTTTTAGTGAAAAAGCAGCAGCATATGGTCTTGATTTTAAAGGATATTCAACACAAACTTACTTTTTTGATTACGATAAAGATGGCGATTTAGATGCGTACATTGTAAATCATGCTGTTCATACCAATTTATCTCATGGACCAGCAAGCGAAAGAAACAATCGAAGACCACTTGTGGGAGATGTTTTATTGCAAAATAATGAAGGGAAATTTACAGATGTTAGTGAAAAAGCAGGAATTTTTGGCGGCGTAAATGGCTATGGATTAAGCGCTTCAATTGCTGATTTTAATAATGATGGTTGGGATGATATATACATTTGCAACGATTTTCATGAAGATGATTATTACTACATCAACAATAAAAACGGAACCTTTACTGAAAAACTTTCAAGTGCATTTTCTACTATAAGTAGGTTTTCTATGGGAAGTGATGTTTCTGACATTAATGGAGATGGTTTTCAAGATTTGATTGCTTTAGACATGCTACCCAATGACGAAAGGATTGTTAAAGAAACAGAGGGTGATGATGTAATGTTAAACATGCAAATAAACCTAAAAAACTTAGGATATAAAGATCAATATTCTAGAAATGTACTGCAAATAAATATTGATGGAGACTTTTTTTACGAAACTGCATTTTTGAATGGTGTTGCTGCCACAGATTGGAGTTGGTCTCCGCTTTTTGCGGATTATAACAATGATTCTCATCAGGATTTATTTATATCAAACGGAATTTTAAGACGTCCAAATGACTTAGATTTTAAAAATTATGTTTCCAACACTTTCAAAAGATATGGAGAAGCTAAAGGGGTACAATGGCTCTTTAAATCAATAGATCAAATGCCAAGTGGTAAAGTTCCGAATCAAATTTTTAGTGGAAATTCCAATCGCTTTTCAGAAAAAACAGGATCTTGGATTGCAAAAGAACTTTCGCTTTCTAATGGTGCTGTATATGTTGATTTAGATTTGGATGGCGACTTGGACATCATCACGAATAATGTAAACGATTTTGCTACAATTTATCAAAACAATACCAATGCAACAAAAAACTACATTGCGTTAAAATTCGATTATTTAGCAGGAAATAAAGAAGCAATTGGAGCAAAAACAACTCTTTATTTCAATAATAAAAAGCAATTCAAACAAGTTTTTAAATCGCGCGGATTTTTATCATCAATAGAAAGTAAGGTTCACTTTGGATTAGATACAATCTCTAAAATTGATTCTCTTGAAATTATCTGGCCTAACCAAAAACGCCAAGTTGAAAAAAATCTGAGCATCAATAAATTGCATAAAATTGGATATAACCCAACTTCTGATGTAAATTTAATTGCGTCTAAGATGTCTACAAAAAATTACTTTACTCAAAATAATTTGATTGATTTTATCCACAAAGAAGATACTTATAATGATTTTTTTGCAGAAAAATTAACTCCTTACAAAGTATCAACTTTAGGTCCTGCTTTAGCAATTGGCGATATTGATAAAAACGGTTTTGATGATATTTATTTGGGTGGCGCATCAGGAAAACCGGGAGAATTATTTTTAAATACTGGCACAAAATTCATCAAATCTTCTCAAAAAACTTTTGATGTTGATGCTGAATTTGAAGATAACGATGCTGTATTTTTTGATGCAGATAATGATGGAGATTTGGATTTATACGTAGCTTCTGGAATCCATTCTCAACGAAATAAAAATTTTGAAATTGATAGATTGTACCTCAACAATCAAGGGAAATTTACCAAAACTTCCAAACAAATTTTGACAAATCCTTTGAATACTTCTTGCGTTATAAATTACGATTATGATGCAGATGGTGATGAAGATTTATTTATTGGCACACTTTCAAATCCTGATAGTTTTGGAGAATTTGTAAACTCAACCATCCTTAAAAATAACGGAAAAGGAGTTTTTGAAGTAGATTCTAATTTTATTATTTCAGGCAAAACTACAGCTGCAATTTGGACCGACATCAATAATGACAATCAAAAAGATTTATTAATTGCCTCAGAGTGGGATGTTCCTAAAATTTACATCAACAATAAAGGAAAGTTGACTTTACAAAAAATCCCTGATAACATGAATGGTTTTTGGCAATCTATTGCTGCTTTTGATATGGATGAAGATGGAGATTTAGATATCGTTTTAGGAAATTGGGGCGAAAACAATAAGTTTCAACAATTTTTAGAAAAACCACTCATCATGTATTATGGTGATTTGGATAACAATGGCAAAAAAGAAGCTGTAATTTCATATGCTATTGGTAATCAATATTTTCCAATGAATTCTAAAAGCGAATTGGCTTCCCAAATGAATTTTATCAGTAAAAAATTCGTAACACACAAAGAATTTGCCTTGCAGACAATGGAAAATATTTTCTCAAAAGAAGCACTTAACAAAGCGCAAAAAAGAAAAATACATACTTTAACTTCTGGATATTTAGAAAACAATAATGGGAAATTTGACACTTTTGTAAAGCTTCCAATTGCATTTCAATTGGCTCCAATTAACTCTATGTCAGAAATTACAATACAAGATAAAAAACACTTGTTGATTAGTGGAAACTCCGAAAAGACTTCCAATTATCACGGAAATTATAATTCTTTAAAAGGCATTCTTGCAACGTCAAAAAGTGATTACAAATTTGTCAATCAATTTGGAATTGCACCTTTTAAAAATCAAATCAAAGAAACCGCTGTAATAAAAATGAAAGGCAAAAATGCATTGTTGGTTGTGGCAAATAATGACAGCGTAAAAACTTATACTTTTAAAAATTAAAAAATGCGTTTTTTTAAAATTCCGATTTTTCTATTAACCCTATTTTTATGGATTTCTTGCCAAAAAGAATCCATAAAAATCGAGTCAAAAGACTATCATTTTTTGGTAGATGAAGTAACAGAGGTTATGATTCATGATATTTTTTCACCTCCAGTTGCAAGTAGAATTTATGCTTATCCAAACATTGCTGCTTATGAAGTTTTGAATGCAGAAAACGGAAAATATCAATCTTTAACGAATCAATTAAATGGGTTAAAAACGATTGAAAACCTACCAAAAAATCAAGAAATCAACAAACCTTTAGCGGCTTTAATTGCCTATTTGGATGTTGCAAAAGAGCTCGTTTTTTCAAAAGAAGAATTGATTGCGGTAAAAGACAGTTTAAATATTCATTGGAAATCCATCAATAAAAAAGAATTTTTAGCGGCTGAAAAATATGGGTTAGCAGTTTCGTCTCACATCATTGATTGGATGAAAAAAGACAATTATATTGAAACGCGCACAATGCCGAACTTCAATGTGCATTCTGATGATCCATCAAGATGGCAACCAACTCCACCTGCATATATGAACGGAATTGAGCCAAATTGGAATAAAATTCGCCCTTTTGTGTTGGATTCTGCAGCACAATTCAAACCCATTCCTCCTCCAACTTTTTCGCTTGAAAAAGGCTCTGATTTTTATAAAGAAGTGATGGATTTGTATGAAATGACGAACAACATCAGAAAAAATGGAGATACCTCTAAAGAAGTTGCAATTGCACAATTTTGGGATTGCAATCCCTATGTTTCTGTGAACAAAGGGCATTTTATGTTTGCTTCTAAAAAAATAACCCCTGGCGCACATTGGATTGGTATTTGTAAAATTGCTACTAAAAAAAGTAATTCTGACTTTGAAAAAACGGTATTTGCTTACACCAAAACTTCCATAGCTATTATGGATGGTTTTATAAGTTGTTGGGACGAAAAATACCGAAGCAATTTGATTCGTCCAGAAACGCTTATTAATAAATATATTGACAATACTTGGACGCCTTTGTTACAAACACCTCCATTTCCTGAATATACAAGTGGACATTCTGTAGTCTCAGGAGCTGCATCAGAAGTATTGACAAACATTTTCGGTGATAATTTTTCTTTTGAAGATACTACTGAACTTCAATTCGGATTGCCTGTAAGAAACTTTACTTCTTTTAGAAATGCAGCCAAAGAAGCCGCAATTAGCCGACTTTATGGAGGAATTCATTACAATTCAGCAGTAAAAAACGGACTTTCTCAAGGAATTTTATTAGGAAAATTTGTAAATGAAAAGCTTGATTTTATCAAATAACTTTTAAAATAAAAAACCCAAAACGAAATTGTTTTGGGTTTGTATAAAATGTTGTTGTAAAACTCTTTAAATCGCAGCTTTCATTAATTCTCTGTTCATACGTGCAATAACATCTAATGAAATTCCTTTTGGACACTCCACTTCACAAGCACCTGTGTTTGTACAGTTTCCAAAACCTTCTAAATCCATTTGAGCAACCATGTTTTTTACACGATCTGCAGCCTCCACTTGTCCTTGTGGCAATAACGCATATTGCGAAACTTTTGCACCCACAAACAACATCGCAGATGAGTTTTTACAAGTAGCGACACAAGCTCCACAACCAATACAAGTTGCAGCATCCATAGCTGTATCTGCTGCATGTTTTGAAATTGGAATTGCATTAGCATCCTGTGTATTTCCTGAGGTATTTACAGAAATATAACCTCCTGCATGTTGAATTCTATCAAAAGCAGATCTGTCAACCACTAAATCTTTAATTACTGGAAATGCTGATGCTCTAAAAGGTTCAATGGTGATGGTGTCACCGTCTTTAAACATACGCATGTGTAATTGACAGGTAGTAACACCTCTGTCAGGACCGTGAGCTTCTCCGTTGATATACATAGAACACATTCCGCAAATGCCTTCTCTACAATCGTGATCGAAAGCTACAGGCTCTTCTCCTTTCGCTACTAATCCTTCATTTAAAACATCAATCATTTCTAAAAAAGACATATGTTCTGAAATATCAGTAACTTTATAATCGACCATTTGACCCTTAGATTTTGAGTCTTTCTGTCTCCAAATTTTTAATGTTAAATTCATTTTTATTTGTGCTTTAAGCTGTTAGATTTTAGCAATTAGCAAAATGCTAATAACTAAATGCTAAGAGCAAATATTATTTATAAGATCTTTCTTTTACTTCGATATTTTCGTATTCCAAAATTTCTTTGTGCAATACTGCATCTTTTGGTTCGCCTTTGTACTCCCAAGCAGCAACATATTGGAATTCTTTTCTTCTTTGTGCTTCTCCTTCAGGAGTTTGGTATTCTTCTCTAAAATGTCCTCCTGCAGATTCTTCTCTCTCTAAAGCATCTTTAGCAAACAATTCTCCCAATTCTAAGAAATCAGCTACTCTGCCTGCTTTTGCCAATTCTTCATTGTATTGTTTGTCTGATCCAGGTACTGAAACATTTTTCCAGAAATCTTTTCTCAATTCCGAAATTTCTTCAATAGCCTCTTTTAATCCAGCTTCGTTTCTAGACATTCCGCATTTATCCCACATAATTTTTCCTAATTTCTTGTGATAATAATCTACAGAATGAGTTCCTTTATTGTTGATGAAAAAATCGATTCTATCTTTCACTGATTTTTCAGCTTCATCAAATTCGGGCGTATTTGTAGGAATTTTTCCAGTTCTGATGTCATCAGCTAAATAATCTCCAATTGTATATGGCAATACAAAATATCCATCAGCCAAACCTTGCATCAATGCAGAAGCACCCAATCTGTTTGCTCCATGTTCTGAAAAATTAGCTTCGCCAATTGCATAACAACCTGGAATTGTAGTCATTAAATTATAATCTACCCAAATACCTCCCATGGTATAATGTACAGCTGGATAAATCATCATAGGTGTTTTGTATGGATTTTCATCTACGATTTTTTCATACATCTGGAATAAATTTCCATATTTTGCCTCGACAATTTTTTGCCCTAATTCATAGATTTTAGCCGTAGAAGGATTGTCAATATTTTGAATTTTCGCTTGCTCTTTTCCATATCTTTCAATAGAAGAAGCAAAATCTAAAAAAACAGCTTCACCAGTTGCATTTACGCCAAAACCAGCATCACAACGCTCTTTTGCAGCTCTTGAAGCCACGTCTCTTGGCACTAAATTACCAAAAGCAGGATAACGTCTTTCTAAGAAATAATCTCTTTCGTCTTCTGATAATTCAGTTGGTTTTTTCTTTCTTTCTCGGATTAATTTCGCGTCTTCTAAGTTTTTTGGAACCCAAATTCTTCCATCATTTCTTAGTGACTCTGACATCAATGTTAATTTTGATTGATAATCTCCTGAACGTGGAATACACGTTGGGTGAATTTGTGTAAAACAAGGATTTGCAAAAAAGGCTCCTTTCTTGTGAACTTTCCAAGCAGCTGTAACATTTGAACCCATTGCATTTGTAGAAAGGAAATAAACGTTTCCATAACCTCCTGAAGCAATTACTACTGCGTGTGCAGAATGACGCTCAATTTCGCCTGTTACTAAATTACGTGCGATAATTCCTCTTGCTTTTCCATCTACCAAAACAATATCCAACATTTCGTGTCTGTTGAACATTTCGATTTTTCCACGAGCAATTTGTCTATTCATAGCAGAGTATGCTCCTAATAATAATTGTTGACCTGTTTGTCCTTTTGCGTAAAAAGTTCTAGAAACTAGTACTCCACCAAAAGAACGATTGTCTAACAATCCTCCATAATCACGTGCAAAAGGAACTCCTTGCGCCACACATTGGTCAATGATATTTGCAGAAACTTCTGCCAATCTGTAAACATTTGCTTCACGTGAACGATAATCACCTCCCTTTACGGTATCGTAAAATAATCTGTAGGTTGAATCACCATCTCCTTGATAATTTTTTGCTGCATTAATTCCACCTTGAGCTGCAATTGAATGTGCTCTTCTTGGAGAATCTTGGTAACAAAATGTTTTTACATTATAGCCCAATTCTGCTAATGTTGCAGAAGCAGAACCTCCAGCCAAACCTGTTCCAACCACAATAATATCAATGTGACGTTTGTTGGCAGGATTAACCAAGTTGATTTTGTTTTTATAATCAGTCCATTTATCTTTTAATGGGCCTTTTGGAATTTTAGAATCTAAAGTCATAGTGTAAGATTAATGGTTAAAATGGTGAAACAATGCAATAAAAATAAATCCTAAAGGAACAATGATTGCATAGGCTTTACCAACATTTTCAAGTTTTTTACGCAAAGATGCTGCTCCTACAGATTGAAAAGCTGAGGTAAATCCGTGTGCTAAATGCAATCCTAAAAAAACGAATGCCAACGCATAAGCACCAACTCGAATCGGATTTACAAATTTGTGCGTTAATTCTTCATAATAACGCAAACCTTCTACGCCTTCCATAGTTCCTGACCAATCACCTTTGATGAATTTGGTATTGATTTCTGGAAACCAAAAATCGATAAAATGCAATACAATAAATGCTAAAATTACAACGCCACTCCAAATCATATTTCTACTCATCCAAGTAGCATTGGCAGCACCATTGTTTTTTACATATTTTGTTTGTCTTGCGTTGTTGTTTTTGATTTCGAGTATAAAACCCATCACAAAATGAAACACAACTCCAATAATCAATACTGGCTGTAACGCGAATTGAACCAAAGGATTTGTTCCCATAAAATGAGAAACTTCGTTGAACAACTCTGGACTAAAAACCGATAATGTATTGATAAAAAGGTGTTGCAATAAGAAAATCATTAAGAAGAAAGCTGAAAGTGCCATCGCTACTTTTCTTCCTATTGACGATTTGAAAAATCCGCTCATTGTAGTTTAGTTAAAATTTTGACTACAAAAATACGGCGAAAGGAAATGTATTTCAAAGAAATTACAACGTTTTCGAAGGTATTTAGAACAATTTTAAATAAAATTTAAGGAATTTGATTTGAAGACACCAAACACTTGTTATTTTTCCATTTTCCTTTCAAAGAATCTGTCGAAATTATTTGTCCATCACAGGTTAAAAAATTGCCATTTGCATCTTTTTTAATGATTTTCATTTTTCCTTCATGAATGGCATTTATCACTCTGTAAATCAATCCTGTTTTGGAAATATCGCTGTTTTTGGAAATCAATAACAAACCTTGATTGTTATTGTATAAATCCATTTTTGAAGAAATTTCATCAGGAACTATTCCGTCTTCTAATTTTTGATTTTTAAACATCAAATAATTTTCTTTTTCATGCGCTTTTCCAAGTGATTTTGCAGCCGATTTTCCAATTTCTTGACGCAATCTTGCCATCCAATAAGCATGTCTAAAGGCATCTACTTGACCACCTGAAGCATCACCGTCCAAAAGGTTTGTTTTGCTAATTGAATCTGCAATTCGTGTTACTTCAACTGAAATTTCGTATGCCTTTTTTGCTTTTAAAGCATGCAACAGGACCCAACTTTTTTTGGGTCCTGAAAGTGCAAAAAAACTTTTTAAATCGGATTGAGAATGCGCAAAAAATGATAAAAACAAAAAGAAAATTACACTCGTTTTCTTCATTTATTTGATTTCAAACGTTGCTTTTTCATCTCCTATTTTTACAGTATATGTTCCTTTTGGTAGATAAAATTTGCCGTTTTTAGCTTTTTCTAACTTGTTGTTTTTATTAGCGTCTTCATAGGCTTTTTTTCCTTTTTCGTTAAAAGATAGATCAAATGAAACTTCGTTATATCCTTTATCTGGTGTAACAATAAATGTGTTTAAAATTACATCATTCATCACAATTTCTACAGTTGTTTTTCTATTAGAATTAACATAAAAAGGAATTGTCATTGCTGGCTCGTAAACTTCAGACCAATCATTTCTTGCTGAACCCCAATTGTTTCTTTTTTGAATTGCTTCCATTTTAAAAATATGAGTTCTTTTATTCATAAACTCTTTTGTAAACAATTGCAGATTTGCAATATTTGCTTTGTACAAACTACGACCATGAGTTCCTAAAATCAGGTGTTTTTCTCTTTCTTGAATCACCAAATCATGAACAGCAACATTGGGTAAGTTTTTATTGAAAATTTCCCAAGAATCTCCTTTATCAAAAGAAATGTAAGCGCCATTATCTGTACCAACATATAAGATGTTTTCGTTTGCAGGATCTTCTTTTATCACATTTACAGATGAAGTTGGAATGCTAATTCCAATGTTTTTCCAAGTTTTTCCGAAATCTTCAGAAACATAAATATAAGGTGTAAAATCATCAAATCTGTAGCCATTTAAGGTTACGTAAACACGCTCTTTTTGATGTGCAGAAGCAATGACTCTTGAAACCCACAAACCTTGAGGCAAATTGTCAGAAATTTTTTCCCAAGAACCTCCACCATTTTTGGTAATATGCACCAAACCATCATCAGAACCAGTGTATAACAATCCGAATTGAAATGGACTTTCAGAAATGCTTGTTAATGTTCCAAAAGCGACATTTCCTTTTTTGCCACCAGTTGTTAAATCATCAGAAATAGTTTCCCAATCATCTCCTTGATTTAATGAACGATGCAATTTATTGCCTCCTAAATATAAAATATCTTGATTGTGTTTTGATAGCAAAATAGGCGTTTGCCAGTTGAATCTATAAGGCGATTCACCTAACGTATGTTTTGGTTGGATGTAGGTATTTTTACCCGATTTTCTATCAATTCTGAAATAATTTCCAAACTGATATCCTGTGTAAACAATGTTCGGATTTCGTTCATCCACTTGCACTTGCATACCATCTCCACCCATGATTGACTCAAAAGGATTTTGTCCTGATTGATGCCAACGTTTGTCAATGCGAGCATTGTGGCTTCCAACCCAAACCCCATTATCTTGCAAACCTCCATAAACTTGATAGTCTTTTTGATTGTCAACATACACTGCATAAAATTGCCCAACAGAGGGCTCATTCAATTTTGACCAATTTTCACCATCATCATAAGAAAGATTCAATCCACCATCATTTCCATTTAATAAATGCCCTGATTTTTTTGGATTTACCCACAATGCTTGATGATCTGCATGCACGTTTTCTCCATTGATCCCGATAAATGTTTTGCCACCATCTTTCGATTTTAAAATAGGAACTCCCAGTACGTAAATTTTATTTTCATCTTGTAAATCCACTCTAATTTCACCAAAATAATAGCCATAAGAAGAATACAATCCATCAATATTGCCTGTGTGTGTTTTTTTCCAGGATTTTCCGCCATTGGTCGTTTTAAAAACCTCAGCACCAATTACAGGAGTGTCAAAAACAACTTCGTTTTCGTCCTCTAAATATCTTGCAAAATCAATGGGTTTTATAGTACCAACTCTCACCATTTGTTTTACATTTTCAGCACGGTATTTTTCTTGAAAGCCATAGGTTTTTAAATACGTATTCAGGTCTTTATCTGATAATGCTAAAAAAGCATCTGTAGTCATGGTTTTAAAATCTTCTTTGGTCAAAGATTTTGAAGCTGATTTTTTATCGCTTTTTGCTTCTCTAAACTGACTATCATGCAAAACATACACTGTGTTTTCATTAAAAACAGCTAAGCCAATTCTTCCAACTCCATCACCATTTGGAAATCCATTATTATCAGAAATTTTTGTCCAAGTAGTTCCTGCATCTGTGCTTTTATAAATGGCAGAGTTTTTTCCATCGCCATCAAAATCCCATGCTTTTCGTTCTCTTTCCCAAGAAGCAGCATACATGATATTAAAGTTGTTTGGAGCAGGTTCTACATCAATAATCCCTGTATTTTCGTTGATATATAATGTTTTTTTCCATGTTTTTCCACCATCTGTAGTTTTAAAAATACCTCTTTCCTCATTGGATGAATACAAATGTCCGATGACACCCACAATCACTTCATCCGAATTTGTTGGATTGATGACAATTCTACTTACGTGATGAGAATCTAACAAACCAACATTTTTCCAAGATTTTCCTTTGTCTGTAGATTTTAACATTCCAATTCCTGCATACGAAGAACGTGATGAATTTTTTTCGCCTGTACCAACCCAAATTGTTCCAGATTTCCAATCAACGGCAATATCTCCAATATTTTGAGTTTCGGAATTGTCCATGACTGGCATAAAAGTGATGCCATTATTGTTGGTATACCACAATCCACCAGAAGCATATCCTACATAAAACTCAGTTGTATTTTCAGGATTTACATCAACATCTGCAACACGTCCACTCATGATATTAGGACCAATATTTTGAAAAGGTAGATTTTTTACAAGAGACGTTTTTGAAAGCTGCTCTTTTTTGGTTAAAGCACCTTTTACCTCATTTGCTGTTGTTGGTTTTTGCTGTCCAAATACAATTGATGTAAAAAATAAAACGAAATAAAAAATAGTATTCTTCATGATGTAACTATTAAAAATGATTGATTAGTTGGTAATTAATTTCAAATATCTTGAAATTTATATAGATTTTTGATTAAATTGGCACTAATTTAACAATTAACTTTTAAAACTATGGATGGTATTATTTACACAATTATTATTGGAGCTGTCTGCGGATATATTGCAGATGTATTAATGAGTGACAACGGTTATGGACTTTTAGTAAGCATTATTATTGGTATTGCAGGAAGTTTTGTTGGAACCTGGGCTTTTGGTGAATTAGGTATTAAAGTAGGAAGTGGTGTAGTGAGTGATATAATTAAAGGAGCTTCTGGTGCAATCATTATTTTGTTTGTTTTAGGACTTTTTAAACGTGGACTTTCTAAAAAAAGATAATACAATAAGTGCGTTTATAAATTTTAAAGAGGTTTTATAACCTCTTTTTTATTGTTTTATATTACTGATTTTGAATATAATCTCATAATTTGTCGTTTTGTAGACAAGATTCAACCTACTTTTGTAGCAGATTTAGAACAACAAAAATGTTGTTTCTTAAAAACCATTTATGCCATTCAAATCTTTAGGATTAACAGCTGCATTTGTAAAAGCAGTAGAAGAAAAAGGATATACAACTCCTTCTCCCATTCAACAAAAAGCAATTCCACATATTTTAGAAGGAAAAGATGTACTAGCATCTGCACAAACTGGAACTGGAAAAACAGCAAGTTTTACACTGCCAGTTTTACAATATTTAACCGAAACAAAACATCCAAAGTTCAGACCTTTGCGCGCTTTAGTTTTAACGCCTACAAGAGAATTGGCTGCTCAAGTATATGAAAACATCAAAGAGTACAGTAAATATGTGAATATAAAATCGGGAGTTGTTTTTGGTGGCGTAAATATTACTTCGCAAAAAGCAATGCTCAAATATGGGGTTGATATTTTGGTGGCGACTCCAGGAAGATTATTGGATTTGCATGAACAAAACTCAGTATCATTCAAACGAATTGATGTCTTGATTTTAGATGAGGCTGACAGAATGTTAGACATGGGTTTTGCAAGAGATTTAAATAAACTCATCAGTTTTATGCCTGTAAAGCGTCAAAATTTGATGTTTTCTGCAACTTTTTCTCCTGAAATTCGAAAATTAGCGGAAGGAATTTTAAACAATCCTGTTTCTGTTGCTGCTGAACCACAAAATTCAACAGCCGTAAAAGTGACACACAAAGTATATAAAATCGATAAAAACAAGAAAACGGATTTTATGATTCAACTCATAAAAAACAATGATTGGCAACAAATATTGGTTTTTACGCGCACAAAACATGGCGCAAACAAATTGACTGAAAAATTGATAAAATCAAACATTTCTGCAGCTGCAATACATGGAAATAAAAGTCAAGGTGCAAGAACAAAAGCCTTGAAAACTTTCAAAGAAAATTCTATAAAAGTATTGGTTGCAACTGACATTGCTGCTCGTGGTTTGGATATTCCTTTATTACCTCATGTAATCAATTTCGAATTGCCAAATGTTCCTGAGGATTATGTACACAGAATTGGAAGAACTGGAAGAGCAGGTGCTGCAGGAGAAGCAATTTCATTGGTTTGTAGTGAAGAAACTGAATATCAAAATGAGATTGAAAAACTACTCAATGAAAAATTAGATTCAGAAATTGTAAAAGGTTTTGAACCTACAGATACTGCAGAGCCTAAAAGAGCTGCAACTCAAAGCAAAGGTTCGTTTGGAAAAAAGAAAAAAGCATCAAATACGACAACTCCAGAGGTAAAATCAATTAAAAAGAAAGGTTTTTTTGGGCGAAAAAAACCAGGAAATTCAGCTCCTAAAAAGAAGTTTTAAAGGATTTTAAATGTAAAGGGTTTTCACAAAGTTCTCAAAAGATTATTTAAAGTCTTTATGATCTTTGCGTGTGCTTAGAATCTTTGCCATAAAACCAAATTTTTAGTTGCTAATAATATTCCTACATTTGTATTTTAAAACTTTTTATCATGAAATACCACCCAATAAACGCATCACTTTTTATTAAAAACCGCAAAAATTTTGCTTCTCAAATGAAGCCAAATAGTTTGGCAATTTTTAATTCGAATGATATTTATCCTACAAGTGCAGATGGCACCATGCCTTTTGAACAACATAGAGATATTTTTTATTTGAGTGGTGTAGATCAAGAAGAAAGTGTATTAATGATTTTTCCTGATTGTCCAAATCATGAATTGCGTGAAGTACTTTTTGTGCGCGAAACCAATGATCATATTGCAGTTTGGGAAGGTGAAAAACTAACTAAAGAAGCTGCCTTTGCAACTTCTGGAATAAAAACCGTTTTTTGGTTGCAAGAATTGGAAAAAGTGTTGTTTGAAATGGCTTCTTATTGCGATACTTTTTACATCAATACCAACGAACATTACCGTGCAAAAGTAGAAACTGAAACGCGTGAAGATCGCTTTACAAAATGGTTGTTGGCAAAATATCCTGCACATAGTGTTGCAAAAAGCAATCCAATATTGCAACGTTTGCGTTCTGTAAAAGATGCTATTGAGTTGGATTTGATGCAACAAGCATGCAACATCACTGAAAAAGGTTTTCGCAGATTGTTGCAATTTGTAAAACCGGGAGTTTGGGAATATGAGATAGAGGCTGAATTGCTGCACGAATTTGTAAGAAATCGCTCTAAAGGGTTTGCATACACACCTATTATTGCTTCAGGCAACAATGCAAATGTGTTGCATTACATCGAAAATAATCAAGAGTGTAAAGCTGGTGATTTATTATTGCTAGATGTTGCTGCAGAATATGCCAATTATAAGAGTGATTTAACGAGAACAATTCCGGTTTCTGGACGTTTTACTGAAAGACAAAAAGCGGTGTACAATGCTGTAAATAATGTAAAAAAAGAAGCTACAAAAATGTTAGTTCCTGGCGTTTTTTGGAAAGAATATCATGTAGAAGTTGGTAAAATCATGACCTCAGAATTGCTAAAATTAGGGTTGATAGACAAAGCAGATGTTCATAATGAAGACCCAAAATGGCCTGCCTATAAAAAATATTTTATGCACGGAACAAGTCATCATATTGGTTTAGACACGCATGATTATGGTTTGATTCACGAACCCATAAAAGCAAATATGGTGTTTACTGTTGAGCCTGGAATTTACATCCCAAAAGAAGGTTTTGGAATTCGTTTAGAAGATGATGTGGTTGTACAAGAAAAAGGTGAACCTTTCAATTTGATGAAAAATATTCCGATTGAAGCAGATGAAATTGAAGATTTGATGAATCAGAAATAAGGAATTCGAATCTTTATATTTTCTAATCTTTAAAAATTTTTATACACCTCACAGGTTTTAAAAACCTGTGAGGTGTTTTAAATTATAGATTATTTTTTTACGCCAAAGATTGGATAAAACGAATCGTTTGTACATTGAATGTTGCAGGTTTTTCAACATTTACAACATGACCACAATTTTCAATTACAAAAAGTGTTGAACTAAGATGCTCAGAAACAACATGTTTGATAGATGGCAAAAACAAATGATCTTCAGCACCCATAATGTATAAAGTGGGGATTTTAATGTCTTTCGCTCTAAAAAAACGCAGTAAAGGATTGATTTCAGCCGTCAATTTAAACCATCGTAAAAACTCTTTTTGATATAGTTTTTTGGCTTCATTTACAAATAACAAACGTGATTTTTTGTGATTCTTTTTGGGCATTATGATAAATGCAAACAACTTGTATAAAAACATATAAGGCACAACTGATTTGAAAATATTTCCAATTTTCATCAAGATTTGAGAGCGAACATCCAATTTGATAATGGCACCACCCAAAATCATACTTTGCACTAAATCAGGACGCATTTCTGCCAAATTTCTAATGAGAATTGTCCCTAAAGAAATGCCAATAAAATGTGATTTTTGAATCTGTAAATGTTCAATTACCTCTACAATATCATTCGTAATTGTTTCGAAAGTATATTTCGGATTGAAGGTGTCTTTTAAACTCGGTTTGCTATTTCCATGACCACGCAAATCCAACATCAATACATTGAATTCTTTTTTAAAATCACGCACTTGTTTGTACCAAATAGAACTGCTTCCTCCTGCACCATGCACAAAAGTAACCCATTCTGTGGCGTTTGCATTTGGATATGAATAATAGTGTAGCAAATGTTAAATTTTAAAAAAGCAAAAATAGGGATTTTATTACTGATTTTAAGATTGTGAAAAATTAAGAAAATTAAATTTCTGTTAAATCAATTTTATTGTTGCCCCAAAAATTCACCACCACAAAAACCAACAAACTCGGCAAAACCCAACCCAAATTATTGTTGGCTAAAGGAATAATATTTTTAATAGTTACTAGATATTTTTCATCAATTATAAATCCTAAAAAATCAGGAATGCTGAATAAAAATGTGGTGAAAACAACTGCTCTAAAAACCAATTTTGACCCATATTTATTAGGCAAAACATTCAATACAATCAACACAATCGTAATTGGATATAAAAACATCAACGCTGGTACAGCCAAAATGATGATAAAATCTACTTGAAAACTGCCTACTAAAATGCCAATAATCGCACAAATTCCAGTAGTAATTACAAACGCTTTTTGCGAGTTTTTACAAATTCCTTTTATATAATCTGCAGTACCTGTAACCACGCCAACAGCCGTTGTAAAACAAGCTAAAGCCACTAAAACACTTAAGAAAATCCTTCCAAAATCACCCAAAGTTTGCAAACTCAAACTCGTTAAAATATCAATTCTTGTGGCATTTTCAGGAAAAGTAGCACTGAATAAAAAGCCACTAAAAATCAATCCACCATAAATGAGCAACAATCCAAAACCTGCAATCAATCCTGATTTTGAAATGACATTCTTTTTTTCATCAAAAGTGTGAAGGTTTCCTAAGTTTAAAGAAACAATCATTACTGCTCCAACAACAACGCCTGCAATGGCATCAAAAGTTTGATATCCTTCTAAAATTCCATCTACAAAAGGACTTTTTATAGTTGGTAACAAGTTATTTTCTGGAGAAGAAATAATAGCTAACACAATGATTATCAATAAAATGATAACAATAATTGGTGTTAAAAATTTTCCAATAACATCAATAATTTTAGAACGATTGATGACAAAAACAAACACCAATCCAAAATAAATACTACTTGTAAGCAAAGGACTTACATCAAAAAAAGGCTGAATAGCCATTTCATGTGTTACAGCAGCCGTTCTTGGACCAGGAATTGCAATGGCAATTGTATACGTTAGCAAACAAAAAATAGTGCTAAAAACAGGAGACACTTTTTTGCCAAAATCAAACAAAGTTCCTTGTAATTTGGCATGTGCAAAAATGGATAAAATGGGAATAAAAACTGCTGTTAATGCAAAACCCAACAAAACAATCCACCAATTAAAGCCTGCTTTTAGACCCAAAGAAGTGGGTAAAATTAAATTTCCTGCACCAAAAAAAAGTGAAAAAAGCGCAAATCCACTAATCCAAATTTCTTTACTTTTAAACGAATTCATTTGTGATAATTTCGTTAAAAATAACAATGTTTCGCTTTAAAAAAGTGATTTCTCTTATATTTGCTAAACTTTTTGATAAAAAATGTTTCTAGTCATTAAAAATTTACTGCAAAAAACACTCAGCATTGTGCTTTTATTCGCGCTAATGTTACCTTTTGCATTGAAATTAGAACACGTTTTTCAAGATCACAATCACAGCATTTGTTCTAGCAAAATAGAAAGTCATATTCATCAATTAGAAGATGATTGCGATTTTTTAAATTATACGATAAACTCAGCAAATAGTCCATCAAACTTAGTTTTTGAAACTAAAATTGACATTCTTTTTGCTGAAAAAAACTTCATTTACACAACTGCCTTTTCTTCATCAGAAAAAGCAACATCTTTCCTTAGAGGACCACCAAGTTTGTCATAAAGTATTCGCTTTATTACAAACTAAAACAAACAGATGAAAAAAATACTCGTCGTGTTTTTTTGCATGAATGTCTTTTGGGCATTCAGTCAAAAATGCACCTATAACATACAAGGAACTATTGTAGATTTCCATGATGGAACTGCCATTGACAATGCAACCATTTTAATAAAAAACACCAATAAATTTGCTGTTTCTGACAGTGAAGGGAATTTTACTATCGCCAATGTTTGCAATGGAAAAATTACCTTGGTTATTTCGCATATTGGTTGTAAAACTTCCGAAAAAACCATCAAAATTGATAGAAATTATAAAGGAAAATTTTTATTAGAACATCATTCAGAAGAACTAGAAGAAGTTACTTTAAAAGGAAAAATAGTGGTCAAAAAAGTGACATCACTTTCAGAAACTGTGTTATCTAAAAAAATATTAGAAAACTACAGTGCTGCTTCTTTGGGTGATGCTTTGAAAGAAATTGCGGGAGTTTCATCAATCAATACTGGAAATGCAATTGTAAAACCCATGATCAATGGGATGCACAGCAGCAGAATTATTGTGATGAACAATGGAGTTCGTTTGCAAGACCAAGAATGGGGAATTGAACATGCACCAAACATCGATTTGAATTCTTCTGAAAACGTTTCTGTCATTAAAGGTGCAGGAGCTTTGGCTTTTGGAAGTGATGCTATTGGTGGAGTTGTGATTTTAAATCCCAAAAATCCTATCAGAAAAGATTCGCTTTTTGGAAGCACAATAACTAGTTTTCAAACCAATGGAAATGCCTATAATATTGCTACTTCATTGCATAAAACGTATAAAAACGGCTATTTTTTAGATGCCAATGCTACTCACAAACGTTTTGGAGATTTTAGAGCGCCTGATTATTTTTTAACAAATACAGGATCAGCTTCTACAGCATTTTCGTTGAATGCTGGTTATAAAACTTTTGAAACTGGCTGGAATATTTTTGTGAGTTCTGTTGCAAATGAAATTGGGATTTTAGGAGCTTCGCATATTGGTGGAATTCAGGATTTGGTGAATGCGTTAAACAGTCAACAACCTTTGATTCAGAATGATTTTAGCTACACTATTGATAATCCAAAGCAAGATGTGACTCATTTTATAGCCAAAGTAAGTTATTTTAAACGCTTTCAAAATATTGGAAAATTAACGTTGCAATATGATTTTCAAGAAAATCAACGTTTTGAATATGATCGTAGAATTGGCGAAAATCGATTTATTCCTGCTGTAGACTTGAATTTACAAACACATACTGCAACTGCCGATTTTTTGTTTGATGCCAAAAATTCATGGACTTTTCAATCAGGAATGTTGTTTCGTTTTCAAGAAAATGTGGCAAATCCTGCAACTGGTGTGCGTCGTTTAATTCCTGATTATCAAAAAACAGATGTTGGGGTTTACACAACCATCAAACATGAATTTTCAGAAAATTGGTTGTTTGATGCTGGTTTGCGCTATGATTTTAATTTTTATGGTGTAAAAAAGTTTTATCAAACAAGTCGTTGGAATGCTTTAGGATATGACGTGTTGTTTCCTGAGTTGGTAATTCAGGATTTAGGAACGCAATTATTGACAAATCCGGAGTTGAGTTTTCACAATTTCGCGATTTCTTTGGGTGCTAAAAGAACACTTTCTGATGAAAATTCGTTATTATTCAACTATACAATGGCAACAAGACCTCCAAACATTTCAGAATTGTTTAGTGATGGTTTGCATCATTCAGCAGCAAGAATCGAGTTAGGTTCTTTAACATTGAATTCAGAAAAATCGAATCGTTTTTCAATGTCTTTTTTAAGAGAGAATAGTTCTTCAAAATGGCAAATTGATACGTATGTAAATGCCATTCAAGATTATATTTTCATTGCTCCAAATGGCACAGAACAAACCATAAGAGGCGCTTTTCCAAAGTGGGAATATCGTCAAACAGATGCAATCTTGTTTGGTTTTGACATCAATATTCAAAAAGAATTTTCAGAAAATTGGGGATATTCTTTAAATACTTCTTACATCTATGCACAAGACACTGAAAACAAAATGCCTATTATTGATATGCCTCCTTTTCAAATGAGAAATTCGATAAGTTACAAAAACACTGATTGGCATGGATTTTCAAGCACCTTAATTAGCGAGTTTGTAGGTAGACAAAATCGTTTTCCTGATTTTAATTTCAATCAATTTATTGCAAAAACAAACACGACAGTTTTAGTAGATATTAGTACGCCACCAAATGCGTATCATCTGTTTCATATCAACAATACCCTAAATTTTGATTGGGGAAAACACTCCAAAATTCAGGTGAGTTTAAACATCAATAATCTTTTAAACACTTCTTACCGAAATTATCTGAACAGACTTCGATTTTTTGCAGATGATTTGGGAAGAAATTTTCAACTTCAAATCAAAATTAATTATTAAAAATTTTAAAAATACATATCATGAAAAAATACATTTTTTTATTTAGTTCATTAGTAATCATGTCATTAACCTCTTGCTCAAGTGACAATCCAGAGATCGTAAACGAAGAAGAATTGATTACTACTTTAAAAGTAACATTAACACCTCAAGGTGGAGGAAGTGTAGTTACTTTACAATTGCAAGATTTAGATGGTGATGGACCAAATGCTCCTGTAACCACTGTTTCAGGACCTTTGCTAGCAAATACAACCTATACTGGAGTAACACAAGTATTGAATGAAACTGAATCTCCTGCTGAGGATATCACTTTAGAAGTGGAAGAAGAAGGTGATGAGCACCAGTTTTTTTATACGTTTTCTAACAGTATTGCCACTATAAATTATACAGATGTAGACAAAAATGGCAGACCCATTGGAATCACTTTCAATTTAACAACTACAACTGCAGGAATTGGAAATTTGACAGTTACTTTACGTCATGAACCAAATAAAACTGCATCAGGAGTAAGTGCAGGAAACATTACCAATGCTGGAGGAGAAACTGATGTTGAAGCAACTTTCTCTTTAACAGTAAACTAGTAGGATAAATTTCCCTTTTCACCTTTCCTTTGGAAAGGTCAGATTTTTGAAAAAAATCTAGGATAGGAAAATATTTTATAGATAAAAGCGGGTTTTTACTCGCTTTTATTTTTTTCTTTGTAGCATGATTTTACCATTTAAAGGAGCCAATATTTATTTTGAAACTCATGGAAAAGGACCTGCAATAGTTTTGCTGCATGGTTTTTTAGAAAATTCCACGATGTGGAAAAACTTAATTCCTGAACTTTCTAAAAAAAACAAAATAATTATTATTGATTTATTAGGTCATGGAAATTCTGATAGTTTGGGATATATCCACACTATGGAACTTTTTGCAGAAACTGTTGCTGCTGTGTTGAAACATTTAAAGATTAGAAAATGTGTTTTGATAGGACATTCTTTAGGAGGTTATGTTGCGTTGGCTTTTGCTGAAAAAAATCCTGAAAAAATAAAAGGGTTGTGTTTGATGAATTCCACTTCTAACGAAGATTCTGAAGAGCGAAAAGACATTAGAACACGTGCTAATAAAATGGCACAAACCAATTTGAAAAGCATGATTCAAATATCAATTTCGAATTTATTTTATCAAGAAAACGTTTCGAAATTTACTTCTGAAATTGAAATCCTAAAACAAGAAGCGCTCAAAACTACTTTACAAGGATATTTGGCTGCACAAGAAGGGATGAAAATTCGCCCAAATAGAAATCACATTTTGACAGAAGCTACATACAGAAAACTAATAATTATCGGCGAAAAAGATCCTGTAATTGATGTAACTATTTCTTTGGAAGAAGCTCTAAAAACCAACACAAATTATGTAATTTTTGATGGTGGACATATGAGTTTTATTGAAAACGCCCAGGAACTTTTGGCTGCTTTGAAAACGTTATTGAAAAAATAAAATCAAATTAACGAAAATATAATGTTTGTTTTTGTATTTTATATATAATTTTCTTTTTGGAGTTTCTTTGTGAAACTTCGTGCCTTCTTTGTGAAACTTTGTGTAATAGTTATTCCACAAAATCCTCAAAGTAGACACAAAAAACACAAAGCTGTATGTTTTATAAAACTAGCTTAATTTAACTTTCTTTCAACGCATTCCAGCCTTGAGCGCGTAATTCAATTTCTTGACCTCCTCTTGTAATCAATTGCAAACCTTGATTTTGTTCAGTAATATGACCAATAATTGACAAGTTTGGATTGCCTTTTATTTTGTCATAAGCATCAATTGGAACTGTAAAAAGTAGTTCATAATCTTCACCTCCACTTAAAGCAATCGTAGTTGAATCCAATTCAAATTCTTCGCAAGCATTGATCACTTGTGGGTCTAAAGGTAATTTGTCTTCGTAAATTTTGCATCCTACTTTGCTTTGAGTGCATATATGAAACAATTCTGATGAAATTCCGTCAGAAACATCAATCATAGAAGTTGGTTTTACATCCAATTCTTTTAACAAATCGGCAATATCTTTTCTGGCTTCAGGTTTTAATTGACGTTCTATTAAATACGTGTAATTTTCTAAATCTGGCTGATTTTGAGGGTTTACTTTAAATACTTGCTTTTCTCTTTCCAAGACTTGCAATCCCAAGTAAGCTGCTCCAAAATCGCCCGTAACTACAATTAAATCAGTAGGTTTTGCACCATCTCTAAAAACCAAATCTTCTTTGTTTGCCTTACCAATGGCAGTAATTGACAACAACATTCCTTTGGTGGATGAAGTGGTATCGCCACCAATCAAATCAATATGATACGTTTCACAAGCTAACTGAATACCTGCATACAATTCTTCAATAGCTTCCAAAGGAAATCTGTTAGAGACTGCTAACGAAACTGTAATTTGCTCTGCAGTAGCGTTCATTGCATAAATATCAGACAAATTAACCATTACAGCTTTGTATCCTAAATGTTTTAAAGGCATGTAGCTCAAATCAAAATGCACACCTTCAATCAACAAATCTGTAGAAATTACGGTTTGTTTTGTAGAAGCATCCAAAACAGCAGCATCATCTCCAACACCTTTTAGGGTTGATTTGTGAGAAATCGAGAAATATTTCGTGATGTGATTGATGAGTCCAAACTCACCCAATTCAGCCAATGACGTTCTTTGTGGATTTTTATCTTCTAACATGTTGCAAAAATAGCAAGTTCTTTGCTTTTAATTGATTTTTTAAGAGTGAAATTTATCAATAAGCAATTGCTTTTCAATTCTTGTGCAATAATTAATTACATTTGTTGAAACAGATTTGATGCTGGTAAAATAGATATCTTAATTGTTTCGTTATAAACACAAAACTCAAAAATTATATTGATGAAAAAAATAGCCTTTTTCATAAGTTTTTTAGCAATTATTTCTTGTTCAAAAACAGAAATCATTGAAGATGAGCCCAATGTTGATTATGTTCCTTTGGCAAAATGTGTAAACGGATTTGCAGACATTTATCCTTGCAATAAGTACGATTTGATGGCGCATATAACTTTATCAGATTTAGATGGATCAAATACTCCCTCAAGTAATTTGTCAGGAAATGATTCTTGGGGTTGGACAGATCCAACAACTAAAAAAGAATATGCTTTGGTAGGTTTAAACACAGGTGTTTCTTTTGTAGATATTAGCAATCCATCTGCGCCAATCGTTTTGGGTTTTTTACCAACAGCAACCGTAAATAGCGATTGGAGAGATATCAAAGTTTACAATAATTATGCGTTTATCGTAAGTGAGGCAGCAAACCACGGAATGCAAGTTTTTGACTTGACAAAGTTGCGCTCTGTAACAAATCCTCCTCAAAATTTTACTGCAGAAACTACATTTACAGGTTTTGGAAGTGCGCATAATATTGTCATCAATGAATCAAAAGGATATGCTTTTCCTGTTGGTACAAGTAGAAGTGGCACTTATGCAGGAGGTCCTTTATTCATCAACATTCAAAATCCTTTGAATCCTATAAGTGAGGGCGGGTTTAGAAATTATAGTCATGATGCTCAAGTTGTTACTTATGCAGGCCCAGATTCTGAACATACAGGAAAAGAAATTTTAATAGGAAGCAATGAAACCGAAATTGTCATTGTAGATATTACCAACAAAGCAAATCCTATCAAACTTTCTTCAATCAATTACGCAAATGTTGGTTATGTACATCAAGGTTGGTTTACACAAGATATGCGTTACTTTTTATTGGGTGATGAAATAGATGAAATGCGTTTTGGAAACAAAACACGAACCATTATTTTTGATTTTTCTGATTTAGACAATCCTCAGTTTTCATTCAATTATTTTGGTCCAACAGACGCCATTGATCATAATGGTTATGTTAAAAACAACACGTTTTATTTGGCAAATTATACAGCTGGTATTCGCATTATTGACATTACCAATATTGCCAACAAAAGCATGACTGAAGTTGGTTTTTTTGATACCTATCCAACAAATAATATTGCTGGTTTTAACGGAGCTTGGAGTGTGTATCCGTATTTTGAAAGTGGAAATATCGTAATTAGTGATATTGATAATGGCTTATTCATCGTCAGAAAATCACAATAATATTTCTTGATTTTTATGAAAAAATTACTGTTTTTTTTGATGCTTTTATTCATAGTAAATTGCTCAAAAAATAACGGAATTTTTTTTCCAGAAAATGAAGAAAACTCACCAAAAATATCAATTGTAAAAACCTTTGGAGGATCAAAAAATGATGCTTTTCAATCAATCGTAAATTCAACAGATGGTGGTTATGCCATTTTAGGATTTACGCAAAGTAATGATCTTGATATTACTGATAAAACCGATGAAAGTTTTGATTATTGGGTTTTGAAGTTTTCTACTGATGATTCTTTGATTTGGAGTAAAACTTTTGGAGGTTCTGAAGATGACAGAGGAGCAGACTTAATTGCCACAAATGATGGTGGTTTTGCCCTTTTTGGATACAGCAAAAGTATTGATGGTGATGTTACTGAAAATAACGGTGATCAAGATTTCTGGATAATAAAAATCACTGCAAATGGTGACATTTCTTGGCAAAAATCGTTCGGTTTTTCTGGAACAGATACTGGTTATGCAATCACTGAAACCAATGATAACGGCTTTTTACTTTCGGGAGTTTTAGATGTTTCTGCTTCTGGAGGACAAGGAAATAAATCCGTTCAAAAACATGCAGGTGGTGACGTTTGGGCAATAAAATTAGACGCATTAGGCAATAAACAATGGCAAAATTATTACGGAGGCACATTTACTGATACTCCTTTTGGTATCACAAAAACCAATGACAATGGATTTATAATTTGCGCTTCTTCTGATAGCAATGATTTTAATATTTCAAACAATAAAGGTCAATACGATTTTTGGATTTTAAAAATTGATGCAAACGGAACCTTAATTTGGGAGAAAAATTTTGGTGGTTCAGAAATTGAAGAACCAAGAGGAATTTGCCAAACCAATGATGGAAATTTTATGATTGTTGGCGATACTAGAAGTTCTAACCAAGACGTTTTTAGCAATAATGGTGCTGCTGATTTGTGGCTCATCAAAATGACTTCTGATGGAAATTTGTTGTGGGAAAAAACTTTTGGAGGAAGTAGTTTTGATGTAGGTAGGGCAATTTTTCCATCTCAAAATGGCGGATTTTTAATTGCAGGAAACTCTAGAAGCCAAAACGCAAACTTTACCAATTTAGGTCAAAATGATGGTTGGATTTTAAAAATCGATAATGCTGGAAATCAAGTTTGGCAACAATTTTTAGGAGGTTCTGAAAACGATTTTTTAAATGATATTATTGAAATGCCAGACAATTCAATCATTGCCATTGGTGAATCTAATAGTAATAATGAATTAATTCCCATCAATAAAGGCTTTTCTGATGGTTTACTCATCAAACTAAAAAACTAAAAAATGAAACGGATTTATGTACTTATTTTTCTGACTTTTCTTTTTAATTCATGCGAAAAAAAAGACTGTTGCGTTAATTTTGATCCAGTAAATGTTACTGTAAAATTTACCCACAATTGGGATGGAATTCCCATAAATCAAAACGATTTTGACAATTTTAAATTTACGACTGAAAACGGAGAACTCATCAGTATTGACTTGTTGAGATATGTAGTTTCTAATGTAACTATTGGGCAAATTAGCAAGAAATATCAACTCATCAATGTTGGTGAAAATACAGGAACTGAAATTGTGTTAAATCAAGTTCCTAAAGGAAACAATTTTGTAAAATTTCGTTTTGGATTTGCAGATGTTGACAATGTAGATGGTGTGTATCAAGACTTAAATTCTACGTCATTCAATGTGCCAATGATGATGGGTGGAGGGTATCATTACATGCAATTTGACGGAAAATATAAAGACTCAAATAATCAGGATGCAAATTTTAACTATCACACAATCAGGGCTGTAAATATGTCAAATCCAATGAATTTAATTTTGGAAGATACTTCTTTTGAAGTTGAAATTGGTACAATCGAGTTTTCAAAAAACACAACAATCGAAATCAAAATGAATGTGGCTGAGTGGTTTAAAAATCCGAATTTATGGGATTTGAATGTGCTAAATACTGTTTTAATGCCCAATTTTGATGCTCAAAAATTGATGAGTGAAAATGGTAGAAATGTGTTTTCTTTGGGTGAAATTTCAAATGAATAATGACTAAAAATTGGGTTTTTCTATCTCTCATTTTTCTTTTGATGAATTGCTCATCCAAAGAAGAAGATTTATATGCACCTGTTGCTTATAATCTAGAAATTCCTTCGCTTTTTTCACAAAAATTGATTGCGCCAATTATTCCCGCAAACAATCCTTTGACACAAGAAGGTGTTGCTTTGGGAAAAAAATTGTTCTTTGAAAAATTGCTTTCAAAAGATAATACACAATCATGTGCAACTTGTCACAATCCACAAAATGCTTTTTCAGATTCGCAACAATTTAGTGTAGGAATTGATGGAAAAAAAGGATTTAGAAACGCAATGCCTTTGTTCAATTTGGCTTGGAATTTTGATGAATTATTCAATTGGGATGGAAGTGAATTTAGCTTAGAAAATCAAGCTTTTGAACCTGTCAGAAACCCAATTGAAATGCACGAAACTTGGAAAAATGTAACTCAAAAATTGCAAAATCATCCTGAATATCCAACCTTATTTAAAAAAGCTTTTGGAATAGCAACCATAGATTCTGTTTTAATCACCAAAGCAATTGCACAATTTGAACGCACTTTGATTTCTGGAAACTCGAAATTCGACCGATTTTTAAGAGGCGAAACCACCTTAACTCCTGAAGAAGAAAATGGATTCAACGTATTTATGGACGAAGCAAAAGGCGATTGTTTTCATTGTCATGGCAGCAACAACAATCCACTTTGGACAGACAATTTGTTTCATAATAATGGTCTTGACAAAACTTTTTCTGACCTTGGTTTGGGCGCAAAAACTGGCGATCCAAAAGACAATGGAAAGTTTAAATCACCATCAATCAGAAACTTAGCATTTACAGCACCTTATATGCATGATGGAAGATTTACTACTTTAGAAGAAGTTATCAATCATTATTCTGAAGGTTTGCAATTTTCATCAACCATTGATCCTTTAATGAAAAAAGTATCACAAGGTGGCGTGCAATTATCTGCAAAAGACAAAGCCGATTTGAAAGCATTTTTACTTTCGTTATCAGATGTTGAGTTTATCAACAATCCTTCTTTTAAAAATCCATAAGAAAAATCAATAGTTACATAGTAGTTGATAATAAATTATTAACAATTTTTATTGATGAAATGTGGTATATTTGCACTCAATTTAGATTTAATCTATTTAAGTTTATGATAAAAGTTTCTGACACAGCAAAAAAGAAAGTCATTGAATTAATGACGGAAGATGGCTTTGATGCCTCAAAAGATTTTGTAAGAGTTGGTGTAAAAAGTGGTGGTTGCTCTGGTTTGTCATACAATTTAACTTTCGACAACCAACAACATGAAAACGACAAAGTTTTTGAAGAAAATGATGTCAAAATCATTGTTGACAAAAAGAGCTTTTTATATTTAGTAGGAACCACATTAGAATATTCTGGAGGTTTAAACGGAAAAGGATTCGTTTTTAACAATCCAAATGCCAATAGAACTTGTGGTTGTGGAGAGAGTTTTTCTCTGTAAATGCCCATCCCAAACCTTCCAAAAGGGAAGGAGTAAAACGAAAAAATTATGAGTAAATATACTGAAGAAGACTTAAAAGAAGAATTAAAAACCAAGCAATATGAGTATGGTTTTTATACAGCAATAGAAAGTGAAACCTTTGCAAAAGGATTGAATGAAGATGTAGTTCGTGCAATTTCCAAAAAGAAAAACGAACCAGAATGGATGACGAATTGGCGATTAGAAGCGTATCGCAGTTGGACAAAAATGAAAGAACCAGAATGGGCAAACGTCAACTACCAAAAACCAAATTTTCAAGAAATTGCCTATTATTCTGCACCAAAAAAGAAACCAACACTAAATTCTTTAGACGAAGTTGATCCTGAAATGTTGGCTACATTCGAAAAATTAGGAATTTCTTTAGCAGAACAAAAAAAATTGGCAAATGTAGCTGTAGATATTGTGATGGATTCTGTTTCTGTAGCAACAACATTTAAAAAAACCTTGGCAGAAAAAGGAATTATTTTTATGCCAATTTCTGAAGCGATTCAAGAACATCCAGAGTTGGTAAAAAAATACATTGGCTCTGTAGTACCAACTACTGATAATTTTTATGCAGCATTAAACTCGGCTGTTTTTTCTGATGGATCTTTCTGTTACATTCCAAAAGGCGTAAAATGTCCTATGGAATTATCAACCTATTTTAGAATCAATGAAGGTGGAACTGGTCAGTTTGAAAGAACATTAGTGATTGCTGACAAAGGAAGTTATGTATCATATTTAGAAGGATGTACAGCTCCACAAAGAGATGAAAATCAATTGCATGCAGCAGTTGTAGAATTGATTGCGTTGGATGATGCTGAAATTAAGTATTCAACCGTTCAAAACTGGTTTCCAGGTGACGCAGAAGGAAAAGGTGGTGTCTATAACTTTGTAACTAAAAGAGGTTTGTGCGAAACCAATGCAAAAATTTCTTGGACTCAAGTTGAAACTGGCTCTGCAATTACGTGGAAATATCCAAGTTGTATTTTGAAAGGAAATAATTCTGTTGGCGAATTTTATTCGATTGCAGTAACCAATCATTTTCAACAAGCAGATACAGGAACTAAAATGATTCATTTGGGAAAAAACACCAAATCAACC
Source organism: Polaribacter gangjinensis (assembly GCF_038024125.1). Classification (NCBI taxonomy): domain Bacteria; kingdom Pseudomonadati; phylum Bacteroidota; class Flavobacteriia; order Flavobacteriales; family Flavobacteriaceae; genus Polaribacter; species Polaribacter gangjinensis. The sequence continues at coordinate 1,966,019 of NZ_CP150662.1, read as the reverse complement.
ATCATTTCTAAAGGAATTTCTGCTGGAAAATCACAAAATAGTTATCGTGGTTTAGTACAAATAAATTCAAGAGCAGAAAATGCTCGAAATTTTTCACAATGTGATTCTTTATTGATGGGTAATGAATGTGGTGCTCACACATTTCCGTACATCGAAGCAAAAAACAATACTGCAAAAATAGAACACGAAGCTACTACAAGTAAAATTGGAGAAGACCAATTATTTTATTGCAATCAACGTGGTATTGATACTGAAAAAGCAATTGCGTTAATCGTTAACGGATTTAGTAAAGAAGTATTGAACAAATTGCCTATGGAATTTGCTGTAGAAGCTCAAAAATTATTAGAAATTTCATTGGAAGGTTCAGTAGGATAAAATAAAAAAAGATGAAAAAAATTATTATATTATTTTTAGGTTTAGCTATCGTAAGTTGCAAAAACACTGAAAAGAAATCAGAAGAAAACACCAAACCCGAAGTAAAACTTTTTCAATTAGTGGGAGGCTCTATTTTGGTAAAAAAATTAGAAGTTTTTTCTCAGGATACAACTTACACAGGGCAATCAAAACAATTTACAGACGCCTATTATGTAATTTCTCATCCAAAAGGAAATTTAATGTGGGATGCAGGTTTGCCTGAACAATTGGTAATTCCTGAACCTTATGATGAACCAAGTGGTGTTTACAGAATTCAACGCCCAGATTCGTTGGTAAATCAGTTAAAATCTATCGGATTTAAAGTAGAAGATTTTCAATATTTTGCAATGTCTCATTCACATTTTGATCATACAGGTCATGCCAATTATATGAAAAATGCTACTTGGATTGTTCAAGAAAATGAATACAATGCTGTTTTAGGCGATTCATTGCCACAAAAAGATCCATCATTGGCAAGTTTAACAAAAGTGAAAAAAATCAAAGGAGATTATGATGTTTTTGGTGATGGAACTGTGATTATCAAATATACTCCAGGTCATACAATTGGTCATCAAGCTTTGTACGTAAAAGTTTCTGGACTGGAAAAACCAATTTTATTAACAGGTGATATGTATCATTTTGAAGAAAACAGAAAAAATAAAGGTGTTCCATCATTCAATTATGATGTAAAACAAACTTTAGAAAGTATGGCCGTTTTTGAAGCTTTTGCAAAAGAAAAAAATGCAGAAGTAATCATTCAACATTCGCCTAAGGATTTTGAAAAATTAGGAAAATTATTAAACAAATAAGATATTGAAATCATGTTAAAAATTAACAATTTACACGCTGAAATTAACGGAAAATCAATCTTAAAAGGATTAAATATCCATGTAAAAGCTGGTGAAGTTCATGCAATTATGGGTCCAAATGGTGCTGGAAAAAGTACCTTAGCAAACGTAATTGCTGGTAAAGAAGATTATGAGGTTACAGAGGGAATTATTGAGTTGAATGGCGAAGATATCAGCGAATTGGCTCCTGAAGAAAGAGCACATGCTGGCGTGTTTTTATCGTTTCAATATCCAGTAGAAATTCCTGGAGTTTCTGTTACGAATTTCATCAAAACTGCGATTAACGAAACTAGAAAAGCAAGAGGTCAAGAAGACATGCCTGCTAAAGATATGTTGCAAAAAATCCGTGAAAAATCAGAATTATTAGAAATTGATCGTAAATTCTTATCACGTTCTTTAAACGAAGGATTTTCTGGAGGAGAAAAAAAACGTAACGAAATTTTTCAAATGGCAATGTTAGAACCTAAAATCGCCATTTTAGATGAAACAGATTCAGGTTTGGATATTGATGCCTTGAGAATCGTTGCAAATGGTGTAAACAAGCTAAAATCAAAAGACAATGCGGTTTTAGTAATTACACATTATCAGCGTTTGTTAGATTATATTGTACCCGATTTTGTACACGTTTTATACGATGGAAAAATCGTTAAAACTGGTGATGCATCATTGGCTTTAGAATTGGAAGCAAAAGGATATGATTGGATTAAACAGGAATTGGTAAGCTAAAATTGAATTCAAAATTCAAAATTTGTGATTCAAAGTTGAGAAACTTTGAACTCTGAACTTTGAACTTTAAACTAAAAACAATGGAATTAAAAGATAAAATTCTTTCATCATACGTAGCATTTGAAAACGACATGGATATGAATTCTGATATTCATGAAATTCGTATGAAAGCGCTTGAAAATTTTGAAAAACTCGGTTTTCCATCAAAAAAATTAGAAGCTTGGAAATATACTTCCTTGAATGTAATTTTAAAAAATGATTATTGCTTGTTTCCAAACAAAGAAACTGCAATTGATTTGGCAGATGTTAAAAAATATCTGATTCAAGAAATTGATTCGTATAAAGTAGTTTTTATTGACGGCAAATACAATTCATTTTTATCAGAAACTACACACGATACGATTGATGTTTGCTTAATGTCAGCTGCATTAACAAAACCAAAATACAAAATTGTTATTGAAAATTATTTCAATAAAATTGCAAAACAAGACAACTTAACTTCTTTAAATACAGCTTTTGCAAAAGAAGGCGCTTATATTTACATTCCAAAAAATGTCGAAGTTCAAAAGCCAATTCAAATTGTAAATTTTACAACTGGGGCTGAAATTGCAACCATGATGCAACCACGAAACTTGATTGTTGTAGAAGAAAATGCACATGTTCAAATCATTGAGCGTCATCAAAGTTTGACTTCAAATGCTGTATTATCAAATGTGGTTACTGAAGTTTTTGCTGCCAGAAATTCCACTGTTGATTATTACAAAATTCAAAATGATAATTTACATGCTTCATTGGTTGATAATACTTACATAGAGCAAAAAACCAACAGTGAAGTATCTGTTCATACATTTTCATTTGGCGGAAATATCACAAGAAACAATTTGAACTTTTATCAAAAAGGCGAACACATTAATTCAATTTTAAAAGGAATTACCATTATTGAAGAAAAACAGCATGTAGATCATCATACATTGGTGCATCATTTAGAGCCAAATTGCGAAAGTCATCAAGACTACAAAGGCATTTATGACGAACGCTCTACAGGAGTTTTCAACGGAAAAGTAATTGTAGAAAAAGAAGCTCAAAAAACGAATGCATATCAACAAAACAACAATGTTTTAGTGAGTGACAAAGCCACTGTAAACGCAAAACCTCAACTAGAAATTTTTGCAGATGATGTAAAATGTTCTCATGGTTGTACCATTGGTCAATTAGATGATGATGCGTTATTTTACATGCAACAACGTGGAATTCCAAAAAAAGAAGGAAAAGCTTTACTGATGTATGCGTTTGCAAATACAGTTTTAGATAGCGTAAAAATCCCTGAAGTTAAAAAGAGAATTACCAAATTAATTGCTCAAAAACTGAAAGTAAATATTGGTTTTGATCTGTAATTAATTGTATTAGAATAATTTAAAAACGCAATTTTCCAAAAAAATTTTGGGAGATTGCGTTTTTTGTTTTTATAAAATAATACAATTTCAAAGTTAATACTAGTGTAATTTCAAAATATAATATTGTGCAATTTCAAAGTTAATACTAGTGTAATTTCAAAATTATTTATATATTTGACTCATAATCAAGTAACTTATGAGTGTAAATAGAAAGATTAAACATGAAATGGATATATATAAAAATAAATATCCTATTCTGGCTTTAACGGGTCCAAGACAATCTGGTAAAACTACTTTTTTGAAAAGCTATTTTTCTGATTACGAATATGTAAATTTAGAGAATTTAGATATCAGAAAATTTGCAATAGATGATCCAAATGGTTTTTTAAAGCAATATAATAACTATGTTATTTTTGATGAAGCACAGCGTGTTCCAGAGTTATTTTCATATTTACAAACCAAAGTAGATGAAGATAAAATTATGGGACAATATATTTTGTCTGGTTCTCAAAACTTTCATTTAATGCAAAATATTACGCAAAGTTTAGCTGGTAGGGTTGCCTTATTTAAGTTATTGCCTTTTGATGTATCAGAAATGCAAGAGGCAAATTGGCTTGATGATGATTTTGCTGTGAATCTTCAAAAAGGATTTTATCCTGCAATTTACGACAGAGTTATTTCATCCAAAGTTTTTTATTCAAATTACATTCAAACCTATGTTGAACGAGATTTATCAGAACTTATCAACGTAAAAGATTTAAAACAATTTCGAAATTTTATTTCACTTTGTGCAGCAAGAGTAGGTCAATTATTAAATTTGAATTCCCTTGCAAACGAATGCGGCATAACACAACCAACAGCCAAATCTTGGATTTCTGTTTTAGAGAGCAGTTATATTGTTTATCAATTGCAACCTTATTTTTCTAACTTTAATAAACGAGTAACAAAAACTTCAAAATTGTATTTTTATGATACTGGACTCCTATGTTTTTTGTTGAAAATAAATGATGCTGAAACCGTAAAATTAAGCTCACTAAAAGGAAGCCTTTTTGAAAATTATGTGATAAATGAATTCATCAAAAAAAATTATCATAACAATCTATTATTAGATTTTTGGTTTTGGAGAGACGCTGTTGGTCATGAAGTAGATTTAATTTGGCAAAATTCTGAACTTTTAAATTTAGTGGAAATCAAAGCATCAGAAACTATCATGCCTCATATGTTCAAAGGATTAACCTATTTTGAAAAACTAAAACCCTCTTTAGTTAAGAGTAAAACCATAGTTCATACTGGACTTTTTAACCAAGAGCGAACACTAGGAAACGTAACTAGTTGGAAAGAAATATTGGAATCAATTTGATAAAAGGAGAAAAATAGTTTTTGAAACTTTTAATCGATAATTTTATTTTTTTATAGACGAAATAATCCCACTCAAAAAAGCATTTTCATCCATTTGAGAAAGTCCCATTCTTACCACAACCAACTCTTGATCAGGCAAAATATACACACGTTGTCCCTGATAACCATCTGCATAAAACATGTTTTTCGGCACATCTTGAAACGTTGGTTTGGCATTCAACCAAAATTGTGCGCCATAAGTTCCATCAGAAGTTGGAGTAGGAGTTGAAACATAATCAACCCAAGTTTCATCAAACAATTGTTGTCCATTCCAATTCCCTTTGTATAAATATAACAAGCCAAATTTTGCCCAATCTCTAGCAGTTGCCCAAGCATAAGAAGAGCCAATATACTTCCCGGCTAAATCCGTTTCTAAAAGCATGGAATTCATGCCAATTTTATCAATCAAATTGGTGTACCAAAAATCCAAGTATTCTTGCTGCGTTTGAAACTGATTTCTGATGATTCCTGACAATAAATTGGTTGTTCCTGACGAATAGTTCCATGAAGCATTTATTTTGCCTGAAAGCGGCTTTTTTTCTTGCGCTTTTGTCATGTCTTTTTCTAAAAAAAGCATTTTAGTAACATCCGAAATTTTATCATAATTTTCATCCCATTCCAAACCTGAATTCATTTGTAGTAAATTATGAATCGTGATGTTTTTTCGCCCATCATTTTGCCAAGATTTGATGGGAGCTTTGTCATAAACAGACAACTTTTTTTGATATTGTAAAATCCCAAAAATGGTACTTGTAATGCTTTTTGTCATTGACCAACCTAAAATTTTGGAGTTTTTATCAAAACCTTCAGCATATTTTTCGGCGATAATTTGGTCTTTGTAAATCACTAAAACTGCTCTAGAATTGTTTTTCCCAAAAACCGAATTCACAGTTTCATTCAATTTTTGATAATCAATTTCTGATAAAATCGTGTCTTTTGGTTCAGCATTTCCATAAGGAAAAGGCGTTTTTTCATCAGAAATTGCTCTTTTTGGTTGTAAAAAAGGCGCATTTTCATCTTCATCATTCAATGTTAAAACTGCTCCTAAACCCTCTCTGTAAATTGCTTTTCTTGACAATAAACCAAAAACTGAAGAAATGGCTAATTTTTTTTCATCATCAATTTTATCATTTGCCAAATTTATAGGCGAAAAATTATTGTCAGTTGAATCTGTAAAAGCCAAACTCCTTTCTGCTAAAAAAACTGAAGAAGCTGAATTTTTCGCTGAATAACCTGCAATAATATTCAACTTTGGATAATTGATCATCACAACCAATAAAATTGCTGAGGAAAGAAGAAGTAAAATGCGTTTGAAAATTTTCATCGAGTAAATTTTGAATATGTAAAAATAAGAAATTCGTATGGAGTTTTTTAAAACATTCAAAATTCATAAGTTATCTTTGTATTTTAAATTTGATATTATGTTTGATGTTGCTAAAATTCGTGAAGATTTTCCCATTCTTAAAAGGTTTGTTAACGGAAAACCTTTGGTGTATTTTGACAATGCTGCTACGTCTCAAACTCCGCAAGTAGTTATTGATACTATTGTAGATTATTACAGCAATTACAACGCAAATATTCACAGAGGTGTGCATGCTTTGAGCCAAGAAGCTACTGATAAATATGAAGCTTCTCGTATCAAAATTCAGCAGCATTTCAATGCAAAACATTCGTATGAAATCATTTTTACTTCTGGCACAACTCATGCTATAAACTTGGTTGCAGCTGGATTTTCTGAGATTTTAAATCCGAATGATGAAATTATAGTTTCGGCTTTAGAGCATCATTCCAATATTGTTCCTTGGCAAATGTTGTGCGAAAAAACGGGCGCTTTTTTAAAAGTGATTCCAATGACTGAAGCAGGAACTTTAGACATGACTATTTATCATCGATTATTGAATAAAAACACCAAATTGGTTTTTTGCAATCACGTTTCTAACGCTTTAGGTACTGTAAATCCTATCAAAGAAATCATTGATGCCGCACATAAAATTGGAGCAGCAGTTTTGATTGATGGTGCACAAGCAACTCCACATATAAAACCTGATGTTCAAGCGTTGGATGTTGACTTTTATGTGGCCTCAGCGCATAAACTATGTGGACCAACAGGAGTTGGAATGTTGTATGGAAAACAAGCTTGGTTAGAGAAAATCCCTCCTTATCAAGGTGGAGGAGAAATGATAGAAACCGTAACTTTTCAAAAAACAACTTATGCAGGATTACCTCATAAATTTGAAGCTGGAACGCCCAATATTTGTGGAGGAATTGCTTTTGGAGCTGCTTTAGATTATATGAATGCTGTTGGATTTGAACAAATTGCAGCCTACGAAAATGAGCTTTTAAAGTATGCTACTGAAGAATTATTGAAGATTGAAGGACTCAGAATTTACGGAACAGCACCTGAAAAAACAGCCGTAATTTCATTCAATGTTGGAGCGATTCATCCTTATGATATTGGTACAATTTTAGACAAATTAGGCATTGCTGTTAGAACAGGACAGCATTGTACACAACCCATTATGGACTTTTATAATATTCCTGGAACTGTAAGAGCATCTTTCTCTTTTTACAATACCAAAGAAGAAATTGATGTGATGATTACTGCGTTGAAAAAAGCAGTGATGATGCTTTCTTAGATTTTAAAAATTTTATCTAATAAAAAAGGTTGAGAAAATTCTCAACCTTTTTTGTATAAAATACTTTCTAAAATTATCTCAAAGCTGGTGAATAGTTTGTTGGATAATTTCCTGCTTTCGCCAAACCATTGGTTGCTGTAGTAAAGTTTGAGCCAAATTTAGCATCAATTGCTGCTAAAATTTTATTTGCCATTAAAGCATATCCTCTTGCAGTTAAATGTACACCATCCAAACTGATTAAACCTCCTACAACAAGTCTTGTTGTCATTGTATAACCATCAAAACGAATTCCAGCTGAAGCTTCTTCTAAAACTGCTTTAAAATCAACCAAAGCTACATTTGGATTTGAATTTGCAATAGCAGTAATTGTAGTATTGTAGGCATCAGTAGCCGTTTTGATTGCTGTTTGTTCTTGAGGTGTAATTACCCATCTATCAGCTAATGGCACAGTAACTCCATTAATCATTTGAGGATTTCCTCCAACAGTCGTTCCAATAAAAGTAGAGCTTGGCAAAACTAATAAATCTGCGGCTGTTGCTTGTCTATATTTTGGTAATGCAGCAAAGGCAGGATTAATTGCCCCTAAATCTGTTAAATCTTCATCAACAATAACTACTGCATTTCCAGCACCTGCTGAAAAATTAATTTTTCTTTTATTAAGTTCCTCTTGTGTAAACAAACCTGGAATACCAGACAAAGCGTTGTAAGCTGCTTGTAATCCTGCATTATATGCTGCATACGCCCCATTAACCGCTGTTGCAGTAGCTGCATCCAAAGGAACTGGATTGTGAGGAACTGTTGTAAAGTGTGCTAAATTCGTTATATAAGGAACTGTAGCAACTACTCCTTTTGCTCCTCCAGAAGTTAAGGTTGTAACCATATTGCTGAATACTTGAGCAAAAACATTTGGATCCGTAATATCACTACTACCATATGTAGCTGGATTTAAGTTTCCTGTTTGATTTACTCCTGAACCACCAGAAAGTGCATAGCCTAAAACATCATTTCCTCCGACTTCAGAAAGTGTAAAGAATGTAGGAACTTGAGCCATTGCATCACCTATAACAGTTGCATTTGCACTTGTTGACATTCTCGCAAAATATGGATTTGCCAAACCTAAAGGTACTCCTGCTAAATTTCCATAACCTGGAGCCACTAAATGAAAACTTTTTGCACCAGGAATTCCGAAATTATGTAATGCACCTGTTACTTTAGAAGTAACTTCGGTAGTTGGAGCTGCTGCTAAAGGAGCAGGACCTGAGCCATTGAAAAACAATCTTGGTCCTTGAATGACATTACCTGAAAAAAGTAATCCGCCAATGTTATCATTCATCATTGGTTGATTAAATTCTGTGCCAAATTTGCTTGCTAAAATGTTTGGAAATGAGTTTTGCTGAGCAGCAATAAAAAGTGCGTTATCTGTAAATCCTGCTGTGAAAGAAGCGCCAATTGCAACGTATTTTGAAAAATCTAATCCGTTTGTATTTAACTCAACTTCTGCAGGAAGATTTGCTGGAATTTCATCTAAATCATTATTCACATCACAAGAAGCAATGGCTAATGACGCTAGAAATAATCCTATATATTTATAATTTTTCATGTATAAAATAGTTTTTTATTAATTATTAATTGTCCAAGAAATATAATACTGAGACCCAATTGCACCAACTCCAGGAGCACTGAAATATTCTTGACCTCCTAAGTTAGCTCCTCCTAATTTGATTACAGATTTTAATTTTGGAATGCTATAGTTAATTTGAGCATCTAAAACTGTACGTCCATCAATTGTAGCATCTAAGAAAGTTGATTCCCAAACGAAAGCGTTTTGCCATCTTAGGTTCATATTAAATCCGAAGTTTTTGAACAAGTTTGTGTTTCCGAACTGAACTTTAACTTTGTGCTCTGGAGTGTTAAATCCTGCTTCAAAATCTGGATCAGTTGATTGATCAAAATCAAATTTTGCATAGGTATAATTCAATCCAAAATCAAAGTCTTTGAAAATTTTGGTATTCAAACCAATTGAAACTCCATAAGAATTGATATCGGCTGCAGAGTTTGTATATGTTTGAAATACTGTAAAATCGCCATTTTGAAGTGCAGCTAATGAAAGTGAATTATCTCCTACAGTTCCATAAAAAGGAGTGATTACGTTTTTCCCTGCAATAAAGTCTTCATAACTATTGTAATACCCACTTAAATCTACGGTAATATTTTGTTCGCCAGCTTTTACCAATCCCCTATATCCTAATTCGTAAGCAGTTACTTTTTCTGGTTGAACAAGTGGTACATCTGCTTTTGTTGGAGCTCCATTTGCAACAGATTCAGCTGAAAATGCATTTTCATACGCTGCTCTTCCTGAAACTCTTGTAGTTGGTGTTCCTAAAATTCCTTGTCCAAAACCACTTACAATTAATGGTTGTGTTAAATATCTGTCTAAGTTATCAGGAGCTGATCCTACTAAATAAGCTCTTCCTGCATTTAAACCAATGTATTGATCTTGTGTTGTTGGGTTTCTAAATCCTGTTTGAAAAGATGCTCTAAAGTTTTGATTTTTTCCTTCTCCAGCTGCATAAGCTAACGAAATTCTTGGTGAATAATTTCCTTGGAAATTTTGCGCTTTATCATAACGTAAAGATGCTGTTAATTTTAAACGATCTTCTTCTAAGAATTTCTTTTGCATTTGAGTGTAAATACCAAATTCGTCATAATCAATAGGACCATCGTAATCTGTAAAAATACTTCCATTAGAATTCAAAGAATACAATCTGTAAGAACCTCCAATTTGGAATTCTGCCCAATCAATTACATCTTGAAAATTGTAATTTGCGTCTACGTGATATAATTTCGTATTGTCTTGAAATTTAGAACCTGTAACTAAATCTGGATCAGCAGTAATTCTGTCAAAAGCTTCTTGAAACTGAGGTGTTCCTGGCTCAAATCTCCCTGATTCAGCAGTTTGTCTTGCAATTGCGTGTGCTTGATCTGAAGTTAAGCCTCCTAAAGTTCCTTGAACATAAGCTCCTACATATTGACCAAACCAAACGTTGTCTGGTTTCCAAGCTCTGTTGATGTTAATTGCCGCAAAACGAGTATCGTATGAATTTCCTGCATCTTCATTGGTCATATAACCTCTAACGAAAAAGTTTTTCCCTCTGAATTCTAACTTGTGTTGCTCCATGAAGAAATCTTTAATGTTGTACCTATTTGTACCTTGATAAATAGTGTTTCCAACACCAAATTTTGAATCCCAAATAATTTCTAGACGATCATCTCCAAAAGGACGATAATTTAACGAACTTCCAAATTTTACACTTTTTGCTTCATAGGTCATTAAATCTCTTTCGTTGTAACCAGTTCTACTGATGTTTTCACTTGGCACTAATGCTGCTGCGCCATTTGGTAAAATTCCTAAACCAACTAACGTTTGTGCAACACCTCTAATGTTCGTAGAAACCTCATCACCATAAACGTTTAATCCGTCATAGTTTCTATCAGAATTTCTATCTCCAGAGGTATAAGTACCATTTCTAGTATTTCTGTAATCTGTTGCAAACCACTCAGTACCATCTAAATATGATAAGGTTGCTTTAGCTGCAAATTTATCAGAAAATGCATACGCCATTCTGATGTTAAAATCGTTGTATGCATTGTCTCCTGCTGCATCTTGGCTAGTAATTCCTGTTTTTAAAGAAACGCTAATTCCTTGGTGTTCAAAAGGATTTTTACTAGTCATAAACATAATTCCGTTGAAAGCATTTGCTCCGTATAAAGCTGATGAAGCTCCAGGAAGTAACTCAACAGTATTTACATCCAATTCAGACATACCTAATAAATTCCCCAAAGCAAAGTTTAACGCAGGTGAAGAGTTATCCATTCCATCAACCAATTGCATAAAACGAGTGTTGGCGAAAGTGGCAAATCCACGAGTGTTTACAGACTTAAAAGTTAAGCTGTTTGTGTTCACATCAACACCCTTTAAGTTCTCTAAACCATCATAAAAAGACGGAGCAGAAGTATTTTTTATCTCTCTAATGTCCATTCTTTCAACAGTTACTGGAGATTCCATAATACGTTCTGGAGTTCTTGATGCAGATACAACAATCTCATCTAAAGAAGTTTCATTTTCAGATAAACTAACATCAACTTTTTGATTTTTTTTCGTTATTTGAACTTCTTCTGTTTTGTATCCAATCATGGATATTTCTAACGTAAATGGCGGATTATCAGTTACTTTCAATTCGAATTTTCCATCGAAATCAGTACTTGTGCCAACAGATTTTCTTGAAACCTTGATGTTTGCACCAGGAAGTAGCTCTCCTGTTTTAGCGTCTTTTACAGTCCCTGAAATCGTAGTTTGAGCCACCATAGACAAACTACCAAAAGCTATAAAAGCAATGAATAAAATCTTTTTTATCATAATTTGAATTATTAGTTAAGTAGTATGCAAAGTACAAAAAAATTTGAATTTCTGAATAGTTGTGTAAAATTTTTATGAAATTGTCAAAAACGACACTCTTTAATTGGTAAATAGGCATATTAAAAAAGTAATTTTACCTTAATTTAAACTTCAGAAATTGTACCTTTGCGTTTTGAAATTTGCTTTTTTGAAAACAATATATAACACCTCAAATTTTATTTCTGACACAAAAACCTATGTCACAATAGGCACATTTGATGGCGTACATTTTGGACATCAAAAAATTATTGAAAAGCTAGTTTTTGAAGCAAAAAAGGCACAAAAAAAATCTGTTGTGCTTACTTTTTTCCCTCATCCTAGAATGGTTTTACAAAAAGATGCTTCCGTAAAACTTATAAATACAATTGATGAACGCGCAAATTTACTTGAAAAAACAGGATTGGATTATTTGATTATTCATCCGTTTTCAGTGGAATTTTCAAAAATGACTGCTTTAGAATTTGTAAGAGATATTTTGGTAAATCAGCTAAACATTGCTAAGTTGATTATTGGCTATGATCATCATTTTGGAAAAAATAGAGAAGGAAACATCACTCAACTTTCAGAATACAGTGATGTGTATAATTTTGATGTTGAAGAAATTCCGGCGCAAGATATTGATGAAGTTTCGGTAAGCTCTACAAAAATTAGACGTGCTTTAGAATCTGGAAATTTACAAACCGCAAATCATTATTTAGGATATCCTTTTATGCTGAATGGAACTGTGGTAAATGGAAAAAAATTGGGTGGAAAAATTGGCTATCCAACAGCAAATATAGCTATTGAAGAACCGTATAAATTGATTCCAAAAACAGGTGTTTATGTGGTAAAATCAACCATAAATGAAAATGTGGTTTTTGGAATGATGAATATTGGAAACAGACCTACTGTTGATGGAAATTATCAAACTATTGAAGTGCATTTTTTCGATTTTAACGAGGATTTATATGGGAAAAAGTTACGCATTGATTTGCTCTATTTTTTACGTGATGAACAAAAATTTGATTCGATTTCTTTGTTGGTAAATCAACTAAAAAATGATGAAAAAAACGCTAAAAACTATCTAAAAAACAAACTATAAACGAGCGTTGCTTAAATGTGATGCTTGCCCTATATTTGCGCTATAAAACAACCAAAAATGTTACAAGTAAACTTTATCAGAGAAAATAAAAAAACGGTTTTAGAAGGATTGGCAAAACGTAATTTTGCTGATGCTGAAAATATCATTGAAAAAGTGCTTACCGCTGACGAAAACAGACGTGCAACTCAAGTACTTTTAGACAATATTTTGGCTGAAGCAAATGTAATTTCAAGAGAAATTGGCCAGTTTTTTAAATCGGGTGAAGTTCAAAAAGCGAACATTTTAAAAGAAAAAACAACTTTATTGAAAGAGCAAACCAAAGAACTTTCAGAAAAGTTAACTGCTTATGCTGATGAATTAGAATCTCTTTTATACTTGATTCCTAACATTCCTCATCATTCTGTAAAAGCAGGAAAATCTGCCGATGATAATGAAGAAATTTTTGCAGAAGGTGAAATTCCTAATTTAGGCGAAAATGCGCTTCCTCACTGGGAATTAGCAAAAAAATACGACATCATTGATTTTGATTTAGGCGCGAAAATCACAGGTGCAGGATTTCCTGTTTACAAAGGAAAAGGCGCCAAATTGCAACGTGCATTGATCAGTTATTTTTTAGATAAAAATACAGCTGCAGGTTATCAAGAAGTGCAAGTGCCTCATTTAGTGAACGAAGCTTCTGGTTTTGGAACAGGTCAATTACCTGATAAAGAAGGACAAATGTATCATGCAACTGAAGATAATTTGTATTTAATTCCAACTGCAGAAGTGCCAATCACGAATTTATTTCGTGGAGATTTACTACAAAATGCTGATTTACCAATAAAACTAACAGGTTACACACCTTGTTTTCGTAGAGAAGCAGGAAGTTATGGCGCTCACGTTCGTGGTTTAAACAGATTGCATCAATTTGATAAAGTAGAAATCGTACGCATTGAACATCCTTCAAAATCGTATGAAGTTTTGGAAGAAATGGTAGAACACGTAAAAAATATTTTAAAAGAATTGAAATTGCCTTACCGAATTTTACGTTTGTGTGGAGGAGATATGGGTTTTACATCGGCTTTAACGTATGATTTTGAATTATTTTCTACTGCGCAAAACAGATGGTTAGAAATTAGTTCTGTTTCAAATTTTGAAACTTTTCAAGCAAATAGATTGAAATTGCGTTTTAAAAACAGTGAAGGAAAAAATGAATTGGTGCACACGTTGAATGGTAGCTCTTTGGCTTTGCCTCGTGTTTTAGCTGGAATTTTAGAGAATTATCAAACAGCTGAAGGAATTCAAATTCCGGAAGTTTTGATTCCTTATACTGGATTTGATAGCATTTAGTTCAGAGTTCAAAATTCAAAATTTTGAGTTTATTTGAGCCTGAAAACTGCAACTGAATTTTAATTTGAAATTACAGCAGTCATCATTCTTTTGTATTTATTCATCTCTAAAAGCGCATTTAAATAAGCGCTTATTTGTCCGTCTTTCATGAAATCGTTCGCATTTTGCTTGGCAATTTCATATTGGTCTGATAGTTGATTCATGGCGTTTACTTGTTAGTTATTTCCCTTAAGACAATTTCTGTGCCAAAATGTTACAGCTAGTATTTTAAAATTTAAATCGTTTCACAAAATTTTAACAGCATTCTTGTTATATTTGAAGATTATGAAACACTTTTTCACCATAATTTTATTTCTGATCAACGGTTTTGTAGCGGCTCAAGAAATTTCTGAAAATGAATTTTTCTTAGCAGAAAGCTATTTTAGAGAAGGAGAATATGAAAAAGCTACTCAGATTTATAAAAAATTATACGATCAAAGTCCTTTCAATAGCACGTATTTATTCAGATTAATTACTTGTTATCAACAAACAGAATCGTTTGATATTGTTGAAAATCTACTTGTAAATCGTATTAAAAAAGAGCCTTCTCAAACGTATTTACATGTTTTTTTAGGATACAATTACAGTAAAAAACAACAAGAAGATGAAGCAAAAGTTCAATATGAAAAAGCGATACAATCCATAGAAAATAACAATCCGTATACGATTACAATAGCGCGTGCTTTTAGCGATTATAATTTGCTTGATTATGCCATTTTAGCGTATGAAAAAGCAATGAAAGTAAATCCAACAGCAAATTTTGGATTTCAAATAGCACAGATTTATGGCGAAAAAGGAGAATATCAAAAAATGTTTGAAGC
Source organism: Polaribacter gangjinensis (assembly GCF_038024125.1). NCBI lineage: Bacteria > Pseudomonadati > Bacteroidota > Flavobacteriia > Flavobacteriales > Flavobacteriaceae > Polaribacter > Polaribacter gangjinensis. The sequence continues at coordinate 1,950,877 of NZ_CP150662.1, read as the reverse complement.
TTACATTGATTTGCTCGATTCAAATGAACGCTATTTAAATTTGGTTCAACGTTCTGCAAGTAAATACATTACTGATGATGCTGAAAACGAAGCAAATATTTTATTCAGAAAAGCGGTTTTACAAAAATCTTTGAACAATCCAAAAAACGAATGGAATATTCTGCTAAGTTGGTTATTTATTCAGCAAAAAGAATACGAAAAAGCATTTGTTCAAGAAAAAGCGTTGTTTAATAGAAATCCAACAGATGTTTCAATGATTTTTGAATTGGGTGAAATTGCTTTCGAAGACAAAAACTATGAAACAGCTGAAAATTGCTTTCAATTTATCGTCGAAAAAACAAGTTTGACTGAGGATAAAATCAGTGCGAATTTATACCTCGTAAAAATTGCAATAGCCACAAAAAATCCTGAAACGACTAAACTTTTTGATAAACTTTTTAACGAATTTGGCATCAATCCTGCAACCATAAACCTGCAAGTTGCTTATGCCGATTTTTTAACGTTTCAAAAAAACAATCCAGAAAAAGCCATTGAAATTTTAGAAAAAGCGCTGACTTTTTCTTCATCAAAATTTGAAGAAGCGCGAATCAAACTTAAATTAGGCGATGTTTTCGTTTTTATAGGACAATTTAACAAAGGATTGATTTATTTTTCGCAAATTCAAACACAGTTAAAAAATCATGAATTGGGTCAAGAAGCACAATTTAAAGTTGCACAAACCAGTTATTTTAAAGGCGATTTTGAATGGGCAAAAGCACAATTAAAAGTACTAAAAGGCGCTACAACTCAACTCATTGCAAATGATGCTGTAGATTTATATTTAAAAATAATTGACAATGAACCTGTTGATTCTACTCCTTCTGGCTTGAAAGAATTTGCAAAAGCAGAATTGTTAGCGTATCAAAATAAAGATGAGGAAGCTTTACAAGAAATAGAAAAGTTATTTTCATATAAAGAACTATTTGTAAATGGCTTAACTCCTGGCGAAGTTATGTATGATGATGTCTTGTTTTTGCAGGCAAAACTTTTTATGAAAAAAGAAAAGTACCAAGAAGCTATTGTTAGTTTAACCAAAATTATTGACGCTGATAATCAGGGATTTTTAACAGACGATGTATATTATTTGATAGCAGAAACCTATAATTTTAAACTTAAAAATCCTGAAAAAGCAAAAGAATATTATCAAAAAATTATCTTTGAACAACCTTCTAGTATTTATTTGGTTGATGCCAGAAATAAATTCAGAAAAATACGAGGAGAAGTCATTAACTAATGTGAGTTTCTCATTAAATCATTCACTCAATAAATCATTAAAAATGTACATATACAACGTAACCATCAATATTGAAGACAGTTTGCATGATGAATGGCTTGTTTGGATAGAAACTCACATTAGTGATGTATTAAATACGGGGAAATTTACTTCCGCAAAACTGACAGAAGTGTTGGCCGAAAACGAATCTGGAAGAACGTATTCTGTGCAATATTCAGCCAATTCGCGCAAAGATTTAGACGATTATTACCAATTTGATGCTGATAAATTACGCTCAGATGCCATTCAAAAATTTGGGAGTAAAATGCTCGCTTTTAGAACTGAATTAAAATTAGTTAAAGAGTTTTATCCCATAAATACAAGCAACTAAAAAATGACTGTAAAAGCAAAAAAACATTTAGGACAGCATTTTTTAACAGACGAAACTATTGCTCAAAAAATAGCAGATTCTTTATCAGAAAATGGGTATAATGAGGTGTTAGAAATTGGACCAGGAATGGGCGTTTTAACAAAATACCTATTGCAAAAAAAATCAAAAATTACTGTTTTTGAAATTGATAGAGAATCAGTTGAATATCTAAAAGAAACGTTTCCAAAAGAACATTTTCAACTAAATACATCCAAAGAAAAATTTGAAATTATTGAAGGCGACTTTTTGAAAAAAAATCTGCACGAAATTTTTAAAGGGCAACAAGTGGCAATTATTGGCAATTTCCCTTACAATATTTCAAGTCAAATTTTGTTCAAAGCTATTGAAAACAGAGTCATAATTCCTGAATTTTCAGGCATGTTTCAAAAAGAAGTTGCGCTGAGAATTGCTGAAAAAGAAGGCAGTAAAACATACGGAATTTTATCAGTTTTATCACAAGCTTTTTATGATGTTGAGTACTTATTTACTGTTCCACCCACTGTTTTTAATCCGCCTCCAAAAGTAGATTCTGGTGTAATTCGCCTTGTAAGAAAAGAAAACTTTACGCTTCCTGTAGATGAAAAATTGTTTTTTTCTGTGGTAAAAACCGCATTCAATCAACGCAGAAAAATGCTGCGTTCGAGTTTAAAATCATTCAATATTTCTGATTCTTTAAAAGAAGACCCTATATTTGCAAAGCGTCCTGAGCAATTATCTGTTCAAGAATTTATTTTTCTCACACAAAAAATCGCAAATAATGACCTTTGAAGTGACTTCAGAATTTGTTGAAAAGCTATCTAAACTGATTGAACTTAGAAAAGATTCTGCTATCAAGAAACTTTTTGAAGATGTTCATTATGCAGATATTGCTGAGGTTTTAGATGAAGTAGATTTTGATGAAGCTATCTATATCATTAAACTTTTAGACAGTGAAAAAACATCAGAAATTCTTACAGAATTAGATGAAGACACGCGTTTAAGAATTCTTGATAATTTATCAGCAAAAGAAATTGCAGAAGAAATTAGTGAAATGGACACTGATGATGCTGCAGATATTATTGGCGAACTTTCTGCAGAGCGTCAAAGAAATGTTATCAATGCTCTTGAAGATATTGAACATGCTGCTGATATTAAAGAATTACTCTCTTATAAAGATAACACAGCAGGAGCCTTAATGGCTAAAGAGCTTGTAAAAGTATATGAAACTTGGACAGTTGCTGGTTGTCTGCGCAGAATTCGTGGACAAGCAAAAGAGGTAAGCAGAGTGCACTCTATTTATGTAGTTGATAAAAAAGAGCGCCTTGTTGGGCGATTGTCTCTAAAAGATTTGATTGTTGCAAAAAACGATCAAAAAATTGCTGATATTTATATTTCTTCTGTTGATGCTGTAAATGTCAATGAAGATGATGAAGAGGTTGCAAAAATCATGTCGAAATACGATTTAGAAGCCATTCCTGTGGTTGATGACAACAACGTTTTATTAGGCAGAATTACCATTGATGATATTGTGGACGTTTTAAAAGAAGAAGCGGATAGAGATTATCAATTAGCAGCGGGTTTAACACAAGACGTAGATTCTGATGACAGTATTTTAGACTTGACAAAAGCGCGTTTGCCTTGGTTGATATTGGCGTTGTTTGGTGGTTTTATCAGTGTTTCTATTTTGGGAGGTTTTGGAGATGCAATGAGCAAATTTCCTGAGCTCTTTTTCTTTACGCCTTTAATTGCAGCAATGGCTGGAAATGTAGGAGTTCAATCTTCCGCAATTATTGTTCAAGGTTTGGCAAATGATAGTTTGCGAGGCTCTTTATTTAAAAGACTTTTAAAAGAAACCATTCTCAGTTTGTTTAACGGATTAATTTTATCCGTTTTATTAATGTCTGCAGGAATGTTGATTCTTGGATTTAATTTTAATGTAGGATTAACAGTAGCAATTTCTTTGATTTCTGTAATTATTTTAGCTTCCTTAATAGGAACTTTTGTCCCAATTATTTTGGATAAAAAAAATATTGATCCTGCTTTGGCTACAGGTCCTTTTATCACAACAAGTAATGATATACTAGGAATTTTAATCTACTTTTTGATCGCAAAACTAATTTTAGGATTTTAATTTTACGAAAATATCCCACAAAACAATTCCTGCGCTTACTGAAATATTTAAGGAATGTTTGGTTCCCAATTGCGGAATTTCAATGCACAAATCACAAGAATTGACTACTTTTTGTTGTACGCCTTTCACTTCATTTCCAAAAATAACTGCATATTTTTGTTTTTTATCAGGATGAAAATCGTTCAGTTTTGTGCTATTTTCTGCTTGTTCAATTGCCAAAACTGTTACATTTTCAGATTTTAATTTTTCAACAACATCAATTGTATTTTCAGCATATTCCCAATCTACAGAATCTGTTGCACCTAAAGCTGTTTTATGAATTTCGTTGTTTGGTGGTGTTGCTGTAATACCACACAAATAGATTTTTTCAATCAAAAAAGCATCACTTGTTCTAAAAACGGAACCAATATTATTCAAACTACGGATATTGTCTAAAACCACAATCAATGGCGTTTTTTCAACTGCTTTAAATCCTTCAATTGTGAGTCTTTTTAATTCGGTATTTTTTAATTTTCTCATAATCTCTTTTTATCCGTTGTTTTTTTTGGACTTTAAACTTTGAATTTTAAATATTGAAATTTCTTTTTCTATCTTCGCAAAACTAACGTAAAAAACCGAAAACTTGTCAAAAACGGAAGGTAAAAAGGAGACTCCTTTAATGAAACAATACAATGCCATCAAGAAAAAATATCCTGATGCTATGTTGCTTTTTAGAGTAGGAGATTTTTACGAAACTTTTGGTGAAGATGCTAAAAAAGCTGCACAAGTTTTGGGAATTATTCTTACAAAACGTGGTGCAGGAAGTGAAACAGAAACAGCTTTGGCTGGTTTTCCTCATCATTCTTTGCATACCTATTTACCAAAATTGGTAAAAGCAGGAATGCGTGTTGCTATTTGTGATCAATTAGAAGATCCAAAAATGACAAAAACCATTGTTAAACGTGGTGTTACAGAATTGGTAACTCCTGGAGTTTCTTTAAATGACGAAGTGTTACAATCTAAAAGTAACAACTTTTTGGCGGCAATTCATTTTACTAAAAATGTGGTCGGAATTTCATTTTTAGATGTTTCTACAGGCGAATTTTTAGTGGCTCAAGGAACTGTTTCAATGATTGATAAATTGTTGCAAAATTTCTCGCCAAGTGAAGTGTTGGTTCAAAAACAATTCAAACAAACATTTTTAGAAAAATTTGAAAATAGATATCACACTTTTTATTTGGATGATTGGGTTTTTCAAGAAACTTTTGCAAACGAAACCTTGCACAATCATTTTGATGTAAAAAGCTTGAAAGGTTTTGGAATTCAAGAACTTACCTATGGAATTATTGCTGCTGGAGCCGTACTTTTTTATCTTTCAGAAACGCAACATCATCAGTTAAAACACATTCAAACCATCAGCAGAATAGCAGAAGATACATACGTTTGGATGGATCGTTTTACGATTCGAAACTTAGAATTGTACAATCCGAATGCTGTAAATGCAGTCACACTATTAGATGTCATTGACAAAACCATTTCTCCAATGGGAGGAAGGATGTTGAAACGTTGGTTGGCATTGCCTTTAAAAAATATTGATGAGATAAAAAATCGTCATGAATTGGTGAAGTTTTTTATTCATTCTGAAAGCTATTTTGAGATTATCAATTATCAGTTAAAACAAATTTCTGATTTAGAACGATTGATTTCAAAAGTGGCAACAGGAAAGGTTTCTCCTAAGGAAGTAATTGATTTAAAAAACTCTTTAAAGGCAATTTTACCCATCAAAGAAGCATCTGAAAAAAGTGCCAATTCTACGGTTCAAAACTTTGGAAAAAAACTACATTCTTGCAGCAATTTGATTGATAAAATCAGTGAAATTCTTTTTGAAAACGCACCTGTAAATATTTTAAAAGGAAATGCAATTGCCAAAAATGTGCATCAAGAATTGGATGATTTACGCGCAATTTCAACATCTGGAAAAAATTATTTGGATGATATGCTTGCTCGTGAAACCGAAAAAACAGGCATTTCAAGTTTAAAAATTTCATTCAATAATGTTTTTGGATATTATATTGAAGTACGAAATACACACAAGGACAAAGTTCCAGAAACCTGGATTCGCAAACAAACCTTGGTAAATGCTGAGCGTTATATTACAGAAGAGCTCAAAGAATATGAAACCAAAATTTTAGGCGCTGAAGAAAAAATTCAGGTTTTAGAGCAGCAAATTTTTGCTGATTTGGTTCAATATATAATTCAATTTGTGCAACCCATTCAAGAAAATGCACAAACCATTGCAACATTAGATTGCTTATTGTCTTTTGCAAAATTGGCTATTGATAACAATTATGTGTGCCCAATTATAGATGAAAGTACGGATTTAGAAATCAAAAACGGACGTCATCCAGTGATTGAAAAACAGTTGCCCATAGATCAACAATATATTGCCAATGATGTGGTTTTGAACAGAAATCAACAGCAAATCATCATGATTACTGGGCCTAATATGTCTGGAAAATCAGCAATTTTAAGGCAAACTGCTTTGATTGTTTTGTTGGCGCAAATGGGCAGTTATGTGCCTGCACAACATGCAAAAATTGGAATTGTAGATAAAATTTTTACAAGAGTTGGCGCTAGTGATAATATTTCTATGGGAGAATCAACTTTTATGGTTGAAATGAACGAAACTGCTGCCATTTTAAACAATATTTCTGAACGAAGTTTGGTGTTGTTGGATGAAATTGGACGTGGAACATCAACCTATGATGGGATTTCTATTGCATGGGCAATTGCCGAATTTTTACATGAACATCCAAGTAAGGCAAAAACGTTATTTGCTACGCATTATCATGAATTGAATGAAATGACTGCTACTTTTGAGCGCATTAAAAACTACAATGTTTCTGTAAAAGAGTTGAAAGATTCTATCATTTTCATCAGAAAATTAGTTGCAGGTGGCAGTAATCATAGCTTTGGAATTCACGTTGCAAAACTAGCAGGAATGCCAAGTATGGTAATTCACAGAGCAAATAAAATATTGGCACAATTAGAAAAAAACAACAAAAATGCCAATGTAAAAGAAGCTTTAAAACAGACACAACATCAAGAAATGCAATTGAGCTTTTTTCAATTGGATGACCCTTTGTTAGAAAACATTCGCGAAGAAATTTTGGCAACAAATATTGATACATTAACGCCCATTGAAGCTTTGATGAAGTTGAACGAAATAAAGCGAATGTTGGTAAAAAAATAAAAAAAAGTCAACAAGAATTGCTTCTCATTGACTTCTCCCTAATTTAAAAACTAAAAATATTTTAAATAGATCTGTCTAGGTTTAATAATTTGTTAGTTGAATTAATATAACTATTGTAAACCATTTCATACTCCATTAATTCACTAAAAGAATAGTTGCCAGAGTTATCGTTTCCAACAATTTTATCGCCATTTACAAGTGTTACGAGCTCCAATTCAGTTTTGGTAGAGTCATAATCAAGCGCAATCATGTCTTTGTGAAATGGTATTGCAACATTCTCTGAAGCTAATAAATTGTATTGACCTGTTGATCTATCAATCATGTAAACGCGAGCATTTACAGTATTAAATCCTCTTGATTTTTTAACTAAAGAAGATTCAACATAAAATAGAAAATCAGAATTTGGCCTGCATGATACATCTTGCTTAGAAAGAATTTCTAAAACGTTTAAATTGTCAATATTTAATTTGGATTGTGAATTTTCAGATTTACTAAATGAAAATATACCAACAAGAAGTACAGCAATTAATGCTATGTTTTTTAGGGGTTTCATAATGTAGGGGTTTAATAATGTTGTAAAAGTACAAAAAATATTTAATTTTTAAGTAGTTAAAAATCAAATAGTTAAAAAATTTATAAATTTATTTAAAAATCAGATTAAATTTATTGATAATCAATGATTTAACAAAATTAAGTGGCTTTTTATGAACATTAAAAATTTATGTTTCTCAAATAAAATTACCCAACAAATACCTTTATCTTTGTATTCGAAATTATCAACCTTTTTAAGAGATATTCATTTATTTAAGAAACAATGAACACACCTTTTTTATTTATTAGTGGTCAAGAAATATTTGTGGTTTTACTTTTTGTAATCATGTTTTTTGGAGCAGATAAAATTCCAGAAATTGCTCGTGGTTTAGGAAAAGGAATGCGTCAAATAAAAGATGCAACCAATGATATTAAAAATGAAATCAACGAAAGTGCCAAAAACAATACGGTTACTACTGATGTTACAAAAAGTCTAAATGAAAATGTAACTGAAGTAAAAGATGCCATTGATGAAATTACGGGTCCTATAAAAAGAAATATGTAATTTATTTTACTCTGCTGATTGTTAAACCATCTCTGATTGGAAGTAAAACAGTTTCTACTCTTTGATCCGAGTTTAAAAGTGCATTATAGCTTAACAATGCTTTTGTATCAACATCTTTGGGATCTAACTCTTCAACAATTTTTCCACTCCAAAGCACATTGTCAGATAAAATAATTCCTCCTGGATTCATTTTATCAATAATCAAATGAAAGTAATTTTCATAATTTACCTTGTCAGCATCAATAAAAACTAAATCAAATTTTTCATCAATTGTTGGAATAATTTCTAGTGCATTTCCTACTTTTTGAATAATTTGATCTCTAAAACCGGATTTTAAAAAGTACTTGTTTTGCAAAGTTTCTAGTTCTTCGTTTTTATCAATCGTGATTATTTTTCCATTTTTTGATAATCCTTCAGCAAAACAAAGAGTTGCATATCCTGTAAAAGTGCCGATTTCTAAAATTGTTTTTGGTTGAATCAATTTTGAAATCATTGACAAAACTCGTCCTTGAAATGCCCCACTCAGCATTCTAGGATTCAATACTTTTTGCCAAGTTTCTTTACTTAATGCTGCTAAAATTTCGGGCTCTTGTTGCGAATGTTTCACAACATAGTTTTCAATTTTTTCAGGTAAAAAATTCATGAAGGTAAGATTGTTTCTTTAAGAAATTTCGCTTTTTAATTGCTCTAATTGCTTTTTAATTTCCTCTTTTTCTTTTGAAGAAATGCAAATAGCTTGCTTTTTACAGCTACTTGCTTTTGACTTGTAGAGTCTGGATAAAAAATTGTTTTGTTTTGAATACAAAGTACAAACTTTACAAAATAAAAAATGAAGTTTCAATTGAAATATTTCAAAAATACTTGCTTCTTTGTATTGACTTTTGTCGCAAATGGTAGTTGCTTCATCGCAATTAATAAAAAATTTATGTGCCATTTTTTACTTTTTAAACCAATTATCTTCCATGCATTTTCTAAGTTGCGTTCGAGCTCTGTGAATCATAACCCATAAATTGGACGACGTGATGTCTAATTCCTTACAAATATCCTCGGTTTCAAACTCTTGAATGGTTTTCATTGTAAAAACCATGGCATATTTTTCTGGTAATTTGGAAATACAATAATCCAACTGCTGTTTTAACTCTTCATTTTCGATAGATTTTTCTGTAGCATTATCCCAACTTTGAGGAACACGTTCTTCAATCCAACTTCCTTCGTTTTCGCCATCTTCATAAAAGTTCATTTTTACTTCAGCTTGACCTTTTATGGAATTTATTTTTCGATAGTGATCAATAATTTTTCTTTTTAAAATAGATACTAACCAAGTTCTTTCAGAAGCTTTTCCTTCAAAGTTTTTGGCAGATTTTAATCCAGCAAAAAATGTTTCTTGCACCAAATCTTTTGCTAAATCATAATTATTTACACGCGCAATAGCAAAGTTGAACAAGTAATCAGAATGCTTGTCAACCCAAAAATCAGGATGTAAAATATGTTGCTGTTCAGCCATGCTCGAAAACAAAAACCCAAATATAGGATATTTTTATTTCTGTAAGTAAGTGCAATCGTCTCTTCTTCTCATATCCACTATAAAAATAATTTCCCAAGTGCCATTGTTATTAAAAAGCTGAAAAGAATTGGCGCCACAATGACTAAAAGTATCATTGTAAAAGAACTCATAAGGTGTCCAAACTGAAGCTAAATTTCCATCAATTTTAATGTCGTAAGAAAGTAATTTTTCAAAGAATTTTTGGTTTGATTTTTTTGATGCTATTGCTTTTAAAAGCTGGTCTCTTGTTTCATCTAGCAGCACTTTTTTACCTTCTTTCGATGTATTTGTTGTTTGAATTTTAATGTTTTTGTGAAGTGTTTTTGCTACAATGCTACTGTCTCCTTTGTGCAATCCATCAAAAAAAGTGTCAATTACATTTTTGATTTCTATTTCTGAATTTTTTTCTTGAGAAGAGCTTGTAAAACTGATAATAAATGCTGCTAATACTAAAATAATTTTTTGCATAGTTTAGTTGATTTTAAAAGTTTAAAACTACCATTTTTTTAGTTTTCTGATTTAGAGTAAGATAAGATTAACGAAACATTAACTTGTTGAATATCTGCTGATATTTCTTACTTTTACAGTCATTATAAAAAATCTAAATATGTCTGTAGCAAAAAAACAGTACAAGCGAATTACCGTAAAATCTCTAGTAGAAATGAAAGCCAATGGCGAAAAAATAAGTATGCTTACTGCTTACGATTATACCATGGCAAAAATTTTAGACAATGCTGGTTTGGATGTGCTTTTGGTAGGTGATTCTGCATCAAATGTTATGGCTGGTCACGAAACAACACTACCAATTACGTTAGATCAAATGATTTATCATGCAAGTGCTGTTGTAAGAGCTATTGAACGTAGTTTGGTAGTGGTTGATTTGCCTTTTGGAAGTTATCAATCTGACCCAAAAGAAGCTTTGCGTTCAGCCATTAGAATTATGAAAGAAAGTGGTGGACATGCTATTAAATTAGAAGGAGGAAGTGAAATTAAAGAATCTATCAAACGCATTTTAAACGCAGGAATTCCTGTAATGGGACATTTGGGATTAACGCCACAATCAATCTATAAATTTGGCACGTATACAGTTAGAGCCAAAGAAGAAGAGGAAGCCCAAAAATTGATGGAAGATGCCTTATTGTTGGAAAGAATTGGCTGTTTTGCAATTGTTTTGGAAAAAGTTCCTGCAAAATTGGCTGAAAAAGTAGCAAAAGCTTTAACGATTCCAATTATTGGAATTGGCGCTGGAAATGGTGTTGACGGTCAAGTTTTGGTAACTCATGATATGATTGGAATGACACACGAATTTCACCCACGTTTTTTACGTAGATATTTGGATTTATATGATGATATGACAAAAGCTTTTGAACAATATGTAACTGATGTGAAAAGCAGTGATTTTCCTAGTGAAAAAGAGCAGTATTAAAAGCCCATCCTAACCTTCCCAAAGGGAAGGAACAGAATCAGTTACAACTATTTATTACAATGAAAATTCTTCACTTAGACACCAATAACTCATTATTAATCAACCAATTGAATGATTTTGGTTTTGAAAATGAAGAAGATTATACTTCGTCAAAAAGTGATATTGAAGCTAAAATTCATTTATATGATGGCATAATCATTAGAAGTCGATTTTCAATTGACAAAACTTTTTTAGAAAAGGCAACAAACCTCAAATTTATTGGTAGAGTTGGCGCAGGTTTAGAAAATATTGATTGTGAATTTGCATCATCAAAAAAGATTCATCTCATTGCTGCTCCTGAAGGCAACAGAAATGCTGTTGGAGAACATACCTTAGGAATGTTATTATCGCTTTTTAATAAGCTAAATAAAGCAAATTCTGAAGTGAAAAATGGCATTTGGCAACGTGAGCAAAATCGTGGAATTGAGTTGGATGGAAAAACTATAGGTATCATTGGCTATGGAAACATGGGAAAATCCTTTGCAAAAAAACTAAAAGGTTTTGATGTAGAAGTGATTTGTTATGATATCAAACCCAATGTTGGTGATGAAAATTGTAGGCAAGTTTCTTTAGCTGAACTGCAAGAAAAGGCGACAGTTGTAAGTTTACATACACCACAAACTTCAGATACAAAAAAAATGATTTGTGAAAGTTTTATCAATCAATTTCATCATAATTTTTGGTTATTAAATACAGCAAGAGGTTCTGCAGTTATAACTACTGATTTGGTAAAAGCATTACAATCAGGGAAAATTTTAGGTGCAGGATTAGATGTTTTGGAATATGAAAAAACTTCATTTGAAAACTTTTTTTCTGATGAAAATATCCCAGAAGCTTTTCAATATTTAATTAATGCTGAAAACGTAATTTTAACACCTCATATTGCAGGCTGGACAGTAGAAAGTCATGAAAAATTGGCACAAACTATTGTCGATAAAATCAAAAATATATTCATAAAAAATTAACGTCTTATGACTTCAAAAGCGAATACAGTAGATGATTATATTTCGGAATTAACTGATGAAAGAAAAATAATCATAGAAAAACTAAGAAATTCTATTTTAAACAACCTTCCAAAGGGATTTGAAGAAGGAATGCAATATGGAATGATTGGGTATTTTGTTCCCCACAAAATTTATCCAAATGGCTATCATTGTAATCCTAAAGAACCATTGCCATTTATGAGTATTGCTTCTCAGAAAAATTCTGTGAATATGTATCATATGGGATTGTATGCAAAAAAAGATGTGTATGATTGGTTTGTAACTGAATATTCCAAACAATTTTCAAAGAAATTAGATATAGGAAAAAGTTGTATCCGTTTTAAAAATGAAGCAGCTATTCCTTTTGAAATATTAGAAGAATTAGTTCAAAAAATAGCTGTTGATGAATGGATTTCTATTTATGAAAATACCATGAAAAAATAAATTTATGAAAAAAAGAGTTACTGGAATTGGCGGATTATTTTTTAAAACAAAAGATGTAAATGCCACAAAAGATTGGTATCAAAAACACTTAGGTTTTAACACGGATGAATGGGGCTGCACATTTAAATGGAAAGATGATTCTGGAAATTTAGGCACAACTCAATGGTCTCCATTCTCAGAAAAATCAACTCATTTTGAACCTTCTAAAAAAGAATTCATGTTCAATTACCGAGTTGAAAATTTAGTTGAATTGCTTAAAGAATTAAAAAAAGAAGGCGTAACTATCTTAGGCGAAATTCAAGAATTTGAGTACGGAAAATTCGGTTGGATTTTAGACAATGATGGGAACAAAATTGAACTTTGGGAACCTATTGATGAAAATTTATTCAAATAAAAAATTATGAAATTATTTAGTGATTATCCAACAGAGATTTTAATATTGCTTTTTTTGATTGTTACTTTTTTACAATCAGGAATTGATAAATTATTGGATTGGAAAGGAAATGTTTCATTTATAAATGAACATTTTAAAAATTCACCTCTCAAAAATAATGTGCCTGTTTTATTAGGAATCATTTTATTGATTGAAATTGTTGCCACAATTTTAATGAGTATAGGAATCTATCAATTGTATCATTCAGGCGAAAAAGAAATGGCTCTTTTAGGAATTGAACTTTGTGCAATTACCTTGATTTTTTTATTGATTGGTCAACGTTTGGCAAAAGATTATGCAGGTGCTATGTCTTTAACAGTTTATTTTATTTTGACCGTTTTTGGAGTTTTTTTATTACATAACTAAAACTTATATCAACAAAATATTGCTATAAGAATTTCTTATAAAATTCAAGCCAAAATAAGACGTTTTAAGACGCTTTTAAAAAACCCGAATACGTTTACTTGATTTTTAAATTTAACCACAATTAAATCGTTTTAAATTTGTTTTAGCTCTTTTTTATGATGTAAATCAGAGAAGAGTACTCAGAAGTTGAGCGAGCTTTCCAATTAGAAACAAAACCTCGCCAAAAACCATTCAAAAAATTCATTTTCCCTTTTTTGTATTTTTCACTTAACATCGAAACATAAAAAGAATCAAACTTCATAGGAAGCGTTTTTTCTACAATGAAATTTTCAGTTGTAAAAATTTTAGAAATAGATTGTTGCGAAAAATGCCATAAATGTCTTGGCACATCAAAAGCGGCCCAAAACTCTCTATAATACTTTGCATCATCACTTTTATAATTTGGAACAGCAATAATTAGTTTTCCATTTTCAGAAAGCAAATTATTCAATTGAGAAATAAATTCTGATAAATTTTCTACATGTTCCAAAACATGCCAAAGCGTTATAACATCAAATTTTTGGTTTGAAAAATCAGCTACATTTTCATGCAGAAGAATTCCTTTTTTGACTGCAACTTCTCTTGCTTGTTGATTGGGTTCTGTTCCAAAAACATTCCAATTATTCTGCAAACAAACTTTTAAAAAATCGCCTGTTCCTGCTCCAATATCTAAAATTGTTTTGTTTTCAAATCCAAAAGAATTGATTAAATCAACTTTTTTTTTAACTGTAAAATTCTTTACAAATTGATAAATTTTATCAAAAAAACTTTTTTTACTGTCTGTATGAGAAATGTAATTTTCGCTCTTGTAATAATCTTCTAACTTTTTAGGAACAGGATAAGTAACCAACATATCATAGGTTTTATTTCTTTTTACATCATACAATTCTTGCGAAACTGTATGATCTTTACATTGTAAAAAGGGTTCTAAATCGCTATAAAAATCAGATTGTTTTTTCATTTTTTTGGAAATGTTCCTCGTGGAACATTTTAAAAATTCCGGAAAATTATCTTCCCATATACACTAATAAAACAGAAATATCACTTGGTGAAACACCACTGATTCTACTTGCTTGCGAAATGGAAGTTGGTTTAATTTTAGTTAATTTTTGTCTTGCTTCAATTGATAAACTATGTAGTTTATGATAATCAAAACTTGACGGAATTAACACATTTTCTAATCTGTTTAATTTATCCGCATTGTTTTTTTCCTTGTCAATATATCCAGAATATTTCAAATGAATTTCGGCTTGTTCAATAATTTCTGCATCAATGAAATTATCATCTATAAATTGTTTTAAAGACGAAATCACTAATAAATCATCAAAAGCTAATTGAGGCCTTGTCGCAATTTTAAAGAGCTTTAAAGATTGAGAAACCAATGCCAATTCTTTAGCGGCTAAAATAGGATTTACCTCTTCCGGTTTTACGCTCGTATTCTCTAAAAAAGAAATCAATAAATCTGTTTTGCGTTGCTTTTCCAAAACTCTTTCCATTCGTTCTTTTGACGCTAAACCAATTTCAAAACCTTTTGGTGTGAGTCGTAAATCAGCATTGTCTTGGCGCAACAACGTACGATATTCAGCTCTTGATGTAAACATTCTGTATGGCTCTTCTGTGCCTTTTGTAATTAAATCATCAATCAAAACTCCAATATAAGCTTCGTTTCTTTTTAGGATAAAAGGTTCTTTTTCTTGAACTTTTAAAGCGGCATTTATTCCCGCCATCAAACCCTGAGCAGCAGCTTCTTCATAACCTGTTGTTCCATTTATTTGACCCGCAAAAAACAAGTTTTTAATCAACTTAGTTTCTAAAGAATGTGTCAATTGTGTTGGGGGAAAATAATCATATTCAATTGCATAGCCATATCTGAAAAACTTTACGTTTTCAAAACCTTCAATAGCTCTGATTGCTTTGTCTTGAATATCTTCAGGAAGCGATGTTGAAAAACCATTCACATAAATTTCAACCGTATTCCAACCTTCAGGCTCAACAAAAATTTGATGTCTTTCTTTAGATGCAAAACGATTGATTTTATCTTCTACAGAAGGACAATATCTTGGTCCTGTAGATTGAATTCGACCATTAAACATTGGCGAACGATCAAAACCTTCGCGTAATAAATCATGTACTTTTTGATTGGTATAAGTCAAATAACAAGAACGTTGTTCTGTTAATGGTTTTGTGGTTGGCAAATAAGAAAACTTTACAGGAAATTCATCTCCTGGTTGTTCTTCCATTTTTGAATAATCTAAAGAACGACCATCAACTCTTGGTGGCGTTCCTGTTTTCATTCTTCCTGCCTCAAATCCTTTTTTAACTAAATCTTCTGTAATTCCTGTTGAAGAACTCTCTCCTGCTCTACCTCCACCAAATGTTTTTTCACCGATATGAATCAATCCATTTAAAAAAGTCCCAGCAGTAATTACAACAGCTTTTGCTTTAATTTCAATTCCCAAAGCTGTTTTAACACCAACAATTCTATCATCTTCAAACAACAATCCATTTACAGAATCTTGAAAGAAATCTAAATTTTCTGTTTGTTCTAACATCATTCTCCAACATTCAGCGAATTGCATTCTGTCAGATTGCGCTCTTGGACTCCACATTGCAGGACCTTTTGATTTGTTGAGCATTTTAAATTGTATAGCAGTTTTGTCAGTTACAATTCCACTATACCCTCCTAAAGCATCAATTTCTCTTACAATTTGTCCTTTTGCAATTCCTCCCATTGCAGGATTACAACTCATTTGAGCTATATTTTGCAAATTCATTGTAATCAATAATGTTTTTGCGCCCATGTTTGCTGATGCAGCTGCAGCCTCACTTCCAGCGTGACCACCTCCAACTACAATTAAATCATATGTTGTTGTAAATAAACTCATTTTTTAATGTTTCACGTGAAACGTTTACTATAGTTAATTGAATATCAATTGTTTAATAAAGACAAAGCGTTATTTTCTTCTTGTCTCATCAATTTTTCATCTTCTGGAGTTTTATCTTTAAAACCCAAAAAATGCAAAATCCCATGAATCATTACTCTGTGTAATTCTTCGTCAAAAGTAACATTGAAATCTGACGCATTTTCTTTTACTCTTTCAACAGAAATAAAAATATCTCCTGAAATTAATTTTCCTAAAGAATTATCAAAACTAATCACATCCGTTAAAGTATCGTGTTGTAAAAACTCAACATTTAAACGATGTAAATATTCATCATCACAAAATATAAAATTGATTTCACCAGGTTCAAATCCTTTGTTTGAAATTATCATTTCAACCCAAGTTTCTAATGCAACTTCATCAGAAAGTTCAAAATCAGTTTCGTAATTAAACGTTGTCATTGTTATTGTTTTTTTTCTTCAGAAAAATACGTTCGCACTTTATTTTTGTATAATTGCTGCAAAGGTAATGATTGTCGATTTAATATTTCTATCTGATTGTAAAACTGCTTTTTAAATTCTAACGCTTTCAAATTATTACGCTCATTAATAATTTGGTTGGTGTTTGACTTTCTATTATTCTCTTTTCCTTGATTTAACGCTGCTTTATCTAACTTCAATAATTCATAGTTTAGTTGTTGCATTTTTTGCAAAACCTCTTTATTAAAACCTTTTTCAAGAATTTCATTTTCTAATTCTTCCATCGTTTTTAAAGCTTTGTTAGCATTATTTCCACCAGGTTTATCAGATTCATTTTCATTGATTGCATCTTGCAATTGTTGTCTTAATTCGGTTTGTTGTTTAAATATTTTATACAATTCACCATTTAAATCATCATTTTTATTTCCTTCTCCTTGACCGTTTTTCTGTCCATTTTTTTGATCTCCCTTTTCATCTCCAGATTCATTTCCCTTACCCTTCTCATCTCCCTTTTTCATTCCATCTTCCATCTTTTTTGACAAACCTTCTTGCTTTTTAATCAAATCTGGCAAACTAAAATCTGATGATTTTCCTTTTCCTTGCTTCATTTGCATAGACATATTTTGCTTCATGTTATTCAACACATTGCTTAAATAATCTGACAGATTATTGGTGGCAGTCATTACATAACGTTGGTTCGAAATTCCTTGAGAAAATCTGTTTTCAGCAAAATTATCTAAGGATTGATCTAAATTATAATGCGCAGTTGATAAGTCATTTTGAATTTTTGTTGAAATCGTTGGAACTCTCATTGAAAGCACATACAAACTATCATCAATATGTTCAAAGTATTTCTTTATTTCATTTTGCATTTTCAAGGCTGTACCAAAATCAGGATGTGAAGTAGAAATTTGATTGAACTTTTTCATCAAATTTTCTTGTTCCAATGAAAAAATTACTAAGTTTTCTAGAATTTTACGCAAATCATCCATGTTTTCTTCCATAGATTCTCCTTGCATTTCCATCAAAGATTTTTGCATTTTAGAACTCATTTCTTTCATTTTTTGAGCACTTTTTTGCTGATTTTTTTTCGCTTTTGAAGATTCTTTTTTATCTAAATTTTCTTCAGCATTCTTTAATTCCTCATTGATTTTATCACTTTCATCATCAACATCTGGCAATTCCATTGGATCTTTTAATTTCTCATTGTCCTTTTTTACTTCTTCCAATTCTTTTTCAATTTCCTGAAAATCCTTTTTTATCTCTTTTTGCTTAGAATTTACGTTTGTAGAATCTTTGGCAATAGCTTCTTGCTTTTTTGAAAGTTCCTCAACTTTTGATGCAATTTGCATAGTTTTTTGCTCCACATAAAAACGTTTCACTAATTCCAACGTTTTTTCTAAACTTCGTTGTTGTTGTTTGTTTTGTTGCGCCAATTCTTTGGCTTTTTCAACCAAATCTTCTTTGTTGAGTTTTTCAGCCATTTTCTGAATTTCATCCAACAATTTTTGTTGCTTTTCTGAATTTTTCAATTCTTGGATACGTTCTTTTAAGGCTTCTTTTTTATCTTGTAAAGACTGATTTTGCTCCTTTTTTTCATCCAAATTTTCTTGCAATTTGTCAGTTTGACGTTGCATCATTTCTTTGTATTGCTCTTGACGTTTGATGAAATTTTCAATCTTTTTTTGATCATTCCAATTGGCATTCTTTTTTTGTTGCAAATCTTGTTGTAAAGTTTCTAGTTGCTTTTGTTCTTTTTTTTGAGTTTGAACCGATTTTTCTAAATTCTGAATCGTATTTTTTTGTTCAATTAACAATTCTTCTTCAATTTCATCAGATGATTTTTGTCGATATTGAAACACTTTTGATGTTGATTTTTTTGATCCATTTACACCATCATTATCAAAAATCTGAAAAAATAATTCATAATTTTTTCCTTCAGCTAAGTTTATTCCATTTGGAAATTGGTAAAAAAAAGTTTGAATATTATCAGCAGAAATTGGAATATCAATCATTTTTTTGATTTGTGAATTTGCTTCATCATAATACACCAATTGCAATTTTTTAAATCCATAATCATCAGAAATTTGTCCAGCAAATTGAGCTGTTCCTCTTGAAATACTATCAATATTTGAAACTACTGAAATTGTTGGAAATTCATCAGAAATAACATTTACAGAAAATTGTAGGTTTTCGAAATCTGATAAATTTTTGTTTGATGAAGAAATTTGATAGTTGAAGGACTTTGAAATTGTTTTCGAAAATTGAAAATTATCTAGAGTTGTTTTCAAAAAACTAGATTTCTGTTTATTTTCAATAAAAGTAATTTTATCGGTATTTGAAGTGCTTACTTTCCAATTGATTTTTGTGCCTTCAGGAACTGAAATATTTCCAGCATTTTGAATCGTTTCATTCTTTTTTCCGATATAATTTGGATAGCTTATATCTAAAAAAATGTTGTTGATTATTGGAGCATTTATTACGTCAATTTGATACGAATTAGATTTAACTCCATTGGCTTCAAGATTAAATTCGATGTTTTCTTTTACATCAGAGAAAGTGTATAAAAAAGTTGCATTTCCTGATTGTTGCATAAAATACTGTTGGTCATTGAACACAATTTTTACTTCATCAGGAAGCAAAGAACCCACAATTTTAAAAGCGATTGTTACATCATTTCCTTGAACAACTTGTAAGTTTTTAGAAATCAACAAAAACGAAAACGGAGCTGGAGGTGTATATACGGTTTTGTAATTTACAACTCGCTCCAAACTTTTAGTAAGTGCACCATTTGTTCCAGAAATTGAGCTTAAAAACCAAATAAAAATTGGAATCAAAATGTATTTTAAATACTTTTTATTTTTTGAATAATCAATCGCTTTTGCAAAAGGAATGGGTTGCAAAGCAGCCGATTTTTGATCAATACTCGCCAACAATAAATCTGATTGATTGGATTGTTGCTGCAATTGTAAAATATTAAGCAACTTGTCTTCTACTTCTGGAAAATGGTTTCCAATAATTTTTGATGCTTCTTCGAATGAAATTCCTTTTTTTAAACCAACGATTTTAAAAAATGGAAATAGAATAAATTTAGTGAGTAAAAAAAGTTCAACGAAAATAAAAATCCAAAATAAAAGGGTTCTAGAAATTGGTTGTAGCCATAAAAAATACTCAACAAAAAGTGTAAAAAACAAGTACAAAATTCCGAATGAAAGGAATAAAATACTACCTCTAATCAATTCATTGGTATAGAATTTTAGAGAAAACTGATGTAGCTTTTGTGTTATTTTCGTAAATTCATTCATAATTAACTCATAAAAATACAGTATTTGAGGTAAAATGCAATCAAATATTTGTTAAAAGCTATTTTGATTTTATCTCGTGTGTAAAAAAAGTATCTTTGCAGCACAAAAAAAATCATATGAATTCATCAGTACGCGTTCGTTTTGCACCAAGTCCAACAGGCCCTTTACACATTGGTGGAGTAAGAACTGCTTTATATAATTACCTTTTCGCAAAGAAAAATAATGGCACTTTTATTCTTAGAATTGAAGATACAGACCAAACTCGTTATGTGCCAAATGCAGAAAAATACATTATTGATTCGTTAAATTGGTGTAAAATTCCTTTTGATGAAGGTCCAGGAAAAAATGAAAAATTTGGACCTTACAGACAATCTGAACGCAAAGAAATCTATAAAAAATACGCTGAAATTCTTCTTGAAAATGGTTGGGCATATTATGCTTTTGACACTGCAGAATCTTTAGATTTTTTGAGAAAAGAACACGAAGAAAATGGCAAAACGTTTATTTATAATTGGCATAACAGAAGCAAAGGAAATTTAATTAATTCGTTGATTTTGAGCAATGAAGAAGTTCAAAAAAGAATCGAAAATGGTGATGATTATGTAATTCGTTTCAAATCTCCACAAGATGAAATCTTGGAAATGGAAGATGAAATCAGAGGAAAAATTAGCATTGATACCAATACTTTAGATGACAAAGTGTTGTTTAAATCTGATGGAATGCCAACGTATCATTTGGCAAATATTGTAGATGATCATTTAATGGAAATTACGCATGTAATTCGAGGTGAAGAATGGCTTCCTTCTATGGCTTTACACATTCTTCTATACAGAGCTTTTGATTGGAAAGCACCTAAATTTGCACATTTACCTTTGATTTTAAAACCAATTGGAAAAGGAAAATTAAGCAAACGTGATGGAGATCAATTAGGATTTCCTGTATTTCCATTGGCATATAAAAACGAAGAAACTGGAGACGTTTCTAGAGGCTACAAAGAAGATGGCTATTTTGAAGACGGATTTATAAATATGTTGGCTCTTTTAGGTTGGAATCCTGGAACTGAACAAGAAATTTTTTCTTTGTCAGAATTAGTACAAGCATTTGATTTAAATAGAGTTAGCAAATCTGGAGCGAAATTCAATCCTGATAAAACAAAATGGTTCAATCAACAATACATGCAGCAAAAATCTGTTGTGGAATTGGCAAATTTATACGAGCCAATTTTAAAAGAAAAAAGAATTGTTGCTGAAAAAAACAAAATTGAAAAAATAATTTCTTTAGTAAAAGAGCGTGCTGTTTTTGTAGCTGATTTTTGGGAATTATCAAACTTCTTTTTTCAAGCTCCTACAACTTTTGATGAAAAAGCAGTAGCAAAAAATTGGAAAGAAGACACCAACAAATTGATGGAACAATTATTGATTGTAATTTCAACAATCGATGATTTTTCATCGCAAAATACCGAAATAATAATCAAAGATTGGATTACTAAAAACGAAATTGGTTTTGGAAAAGTAATGCAACCTTTGCGTTTGAGTTTGGTTGGCGAAATGAAAGGACCACATTTGTTTGACATCATGGAAATCATTGGAAAACAAGCAACTATACAAAGAATTGAAACAGCAATTAAAAAATTTTAACTCATGAAAAAAATCGTATTTCTACTATCAATCATGACATTTTGTACTGTAAATGCACAATTTATGAATGGAGGATTGCAAAATCAGCGTCAAAGACAAATGATGCAAACTCCCGAAAGAACTCCTGAACCAAATTTTGATGTTGATCAATATTTAGGAATTGTAATCTACGATATTGAAAAAACTGCTAAAAAATCGGGAATAAAACTAGATTCTGATGAAGGAAAATCGTTCTCAAAAATAATAACAGATTACAATAATAAAATCAAACAAATCCGAAGAATTAATTCATTCACATTGAACAGTTCAAAAGAAATGGTTGAAAATTTTCAAAGAGCGGTAATTAAAAATAGAGATTACTCTAATCAAGCTGAGGTTCAAAAAAAATTAGCTGAAGATTTAAAACCAATTTCAGAAACTATGAAAACTGAAGATCAAAAATTGGATGAAGAAATCAAAAAAATCCTTTCAGACAAGCAATATCAAAAATGGTTGAAATACAACAAAAGCTTAAATAAAACGTTTTCAGAAGAAAAATAGATTCAACTTCACAAATATCAAAAAAGTCCTGATAAATTATTATCAGGATTTTTTTTGTAACAACTCAAAAAAATCACGTCAAATAAATCGTATATTTACGAAAAATCAATTTCACTAAAAAATTTTATTATGTTACCTATCCCATTAATTATTGTTATTCTTATTGGTCTTGTCATTTTTGCTTCTTACTTTATCGTAAAACAACAAACAGCTGCAATTATTGAAACTTTTGGAAAATTTACGAGCATTCGTCATTCTGGTTTTCATCTAAAAATTCCTGGAGTTCAAAGAATTGCAGGAAGATTAAGTTTAAAAATTCAGCAGTTAGACGTTATTATAGAAACCAAAACTCTGGATGATGTTTTCGTAAAATTAAAAGTTTCTGTTCAATTTAAAGTTATTAAAGACAAAGTGTATGATGCTTTTTATAAATTAGATTATCCTCATGATCAAATTACTTCGTATGTTTTTGACGTTGTAAGAGCTGAAGTTCCTAAAATGAGATTGGATGATGTTTTTGTTAAAAAAGACGATATTGCTATTGCTGTAAAATCAGAATTGAATGATGCTATGATGGAATATGGCTATGATATCATAAAAACATTAGTTACTGATATTGATCCTGATGCGCAAGTAAAAGCAGCTATGAACAGAATTAATGCTGCTGATAGAGAAAAAACAGCTGCACAATATGAAGGAGATGCGCAACGTATTTTAATTGTAGAAAGAGCCAAAGCTGAAGCTGAAAGCAAGCGTTTACAAGGACAAGGTATTGCTGATCAACGTAGAGAAATTGCTCGTGGATTAGAAGAATCTGTAGAAGTTTTAAATCGTGTTGGCATCAATAGTCAAGAAGCTTCTGCATTGATTGTTGTAACTCAACATTATGATACCTTGCAATCATTAGGAGAACAAACCAATAGTAATTTAATTTTGTTACCTAATTCGCCGCAAGTTGGCAGCAATATGTTGAATGACATGGTTGCAAGTTTTGCAGCAAGCAATCAAATTGGAGAAGCAATGAAAAACACAAAGAAAAAAGAATAAACTTCAAAACCCAAAACAAAAAAGCTCTGTAAAAATTTTACAGAGCTTTTTTGTTTTATAAATGGTAACAATCGTTACTTTTTATCACCTAATTTATCAGAAGAATCTTCTTTTGTAGCGTTTTTAAATTCTTTGATTCCGTTTCCAAGTCCTTTCATCAATTCTGGAATCTTTTTTCCACCAAATAAAAGCAACACAACTACCAAAATAATAACTACTTGAGTGCCACCAACAAAACCGAAATGCATTAATAAGTTGTTCATAAATAAAAAATTAACTGTACAAAGATACAAAAAGGTTTCTATTAATTTCTTTTTTGAATAATTCCTCCTATTACTTTTTTATCTTTTACAATTTCAGGGTCTCCTTTGTAAAAAATAGAACCTCCAAAAGTGACTTTTGCGTTTAAAGATTCGCCAGCAAAAATTTCGGCTTTTGCTCCAGTTCCTGATTTTACAACAGAATTTGAGCTACATTCTAAATTAAAACCATTATAAATTCCGTATAAATCTACATCTACATGTTGGTTTTTTGTAGTTCCTGTAAGTTTAATAACTCCTCCTGATGACACTCTCACTTCTAAATGTTTTACTGCAACAACCATGTTTATAAACGCTTTTTCTTGAGCATTTACTTCTAATTTATCTTGTCGAATTTCTTTTGCTGTAATTGTTGAAGCTTCATTTGCATCAATAACATCAATGTTTTTATTGTAATAAATAGTAACTAAAACTTCTCTTTTAGTGAGATTTTTATCAGGATTTAATGAAAAAGGCAATGAAATCTTTAAGGTATTGTCTATGTTTTTAATACTAACACTTTCTGATTTTTCTCCTGAAATTTCAATTTTTTGATCTGATGATTTTACCAATTCTACTTCAATTCCGTTGTAAACTTTTAAGATTGAAAAATCTCCTAGGTTTTTAGTGATCGTTGTTTGAGCAACAAGTGTATAACTAAAAATAAATAAGAGTATAAATGCTGGTATTTTCATTTTATAAGTTTTAAATAAAATGCATAAGTAATCAATAATTATGCCTCATTAAAAACGACTGTCTGTGATTTTTGTTGTAAAATAATTCTTATTTTTTGATAAAAGCTCTTCCTTTGATGGTAATTTCTTTAGCATTTTCAACGGAATCAATTGAATTTATCACAAATTTTGAATTGCTATTTTCACTTAGCATTTTAAAAAAATCATTTCTCAAAAAATCTTTAAATATGTTTAATAAATACTCAGGATTGTCTAATAATTTTTCAAAGGAACAATAATTAATTTCAGAAAAATCCGAAAGTTCATTGTACTGTAAATCATCAAGTTGTATTTCATCTTTAATACGATTGTATTCTTTTTCTAAAGATTTTATAAAGGTATTTTTTGTAACAATCAATGAATAACTTAAGATGTTTGAATCGAAAAATCGATTAAAATTTAAACCATCATTATAGGATAAATCGCTTAATGAAATTTCTTTATTATTGATAAAAGCTTTCATTAATCTTCAATCAAATTAAAATCTAAATGTTTACGTTCTAAATCGGTTTTTTTAACCTGCACTTTTACATCATCTCCTAATTGATACAATTGTTTGGTTGATTGCCCAACAATAGCATATTGCTTTTCATCAAACAAATAATAATCGCTTTTAATATCGCGAATACGAACCATTCCTTCACATTTATTTTTGGTAATTTCTACATAAATTCCCCATTCTGTAACACCTGTGATTACTCCTTCAAAAATTTCGTCTTTATGATTTTGCATGTATTTTACTTGCATGTATTTGATAGAATCACGCTCTGCTTTTGATGCCAATTCTTCTCTTTTAGAAGAGTGTTTGCATTTTTCTTCATACAATTCAACTTTTGGAGAGCTTTCTCCATCTAAATAATGTTGCAATAATCTGTGAGTCATTACATCAGGATAACGTCTAATTGGCGATGTAAAATGGCTATAATATTCAAACGCTAAACCATAATGGCCAATGTTTTGTGTTGTATAAACAGCTTTACTCATAGAGCGAATTGCCAAAGTTTCAATCATGTTTGATTCTGCTTTTCCATGAACATCAGCCAATAATTGATTCAATGTTGCTGAAGTAGATTCTCTTGTATCCGTATTGATTTTGTAACCAAATTTACTGATGATATTCTGCAAAGAAGCTAATTTTTCGGTATCAGGTTCGTCATGAACTCTGTACACAAATGTTTTTCCTGAAGGTTTTTTGTTTTTTTGACCAATAAATTCTGCCACTTTTCTGTTGGCTAGTAACATGAATTCTTCAATCAATTTATTAGCATCTTTTGCTTCTTTAAAATACACACTTGTTGGATTAGCATCTTCATCTAAATTGAACTTCACTTCTACTCTATCAAACGAAATTGCTCCTTGATTCATTCTACGTTTTCTGAGAATTTTTGCCAATTCATCCATTTTTAAAATGGCTTCAACAATAGCTTCATCAACTGTGTAATCTTGACCAGTTAAAGAAACGTTCGCAGGAACTATGTTTGTTTTGGTTTCAATAATTGCTTGTGCTTCTTCGTACGCAAAACGTTTGTCAGAATAAGTAACTGTTCTCCCAAACCATTGGTTGATCAATTCTGCGTTTTCGTTCAATTCAAAAATGGCAGAAAAAGTTAATTTTTCTTCTTCAGGACGTAAAGAACACACACCATTACTCAATATTTCTGGCAACATAGGCACTACTCTATCTACTAAATATACTGATGTTGCGCGTTCGTAAGCTTCATCATCTAAAATAGTTTTTGGTTGTAAATAATGAGAGACATCTGCAATGTGAATTCCAATTTCATAATTGCCATTTTCAAGTTTTTTGAAAGATAATGCATCATCAAAATCTTTGGCGTCTTTTGGATCAATGGTAAAAGTAAGTGTTTCTCTGAGGTCTTTTCTTTTGGATATTTCTTCTTTGGTAATTTCAATAGGAAGATGTGATGCCTCTTCTTCTACCTCTTTTGGAAATTCGTAAGGCAAATCATATTCTACTAAAATTGAGTGCATTTCAGTGTTTTGATCTCCTGGTTTTCCTAAAACAGCGGTGATTTTTCCAAAAGGATTTTTTGAGTTTTCTGGCCAATCTAAAATGGTTGCTTGCACTTTATCTCCGTGTTCAGCGCCATTCATTTTGTTTTCAGATATAAAAATATCTGCATACATTTTGTTGTTATCAGGAATTACAAATCCAAAGTTTTTACTCTTTTGCAACACCCCAACAAACTGCGTTTTTGCTCTTTCTAAAACCTCTACAACATCCGCTTCAAGCTTATTACTTCTGCGTTTTTTATACACATAGGCTTTTACCAAATCGTTGTGCAATCCTTTGCCAAGATTTACATTTGGAACAAAAATATCATCTTCATAATCATCTGTTATAAAATAGCCATTTCCATTAGAAGTAATGTCTAATTTCCCAACAGAATATTTGCGTTCTTCATTTACTTGATATTTTCCTCTATCAACTTCTTTTAATTTTTTAGCAGCAGTTAATTCAGCTAATTTTTGAATAATTTGATTTTTACCTTCAGTATCAGAAACCTGAAGTTTCGCTGCAATTTGTTTATAATTAAACTGTTTTGTTGCATCTTCTTTTAAAATTTTGAAGATATTTTTAGTTAAATCTTTGATGATATTGCCTTTCTTTTTAAATATTTTTTTCTTTCTTGACATTATTAATTCATTTCTTAAAATATGAAGTTACTAAAATACACTATTTTACAATGGTCATCTATTAAAATTGGTCATAATTCATTTTTTGAACCTGAAAAAGACTAAAAAAAGCATTTTCAATAAAAATGTTTGTGAATAATGCTATTGTTCATTGATTAATTACTTTTGTAAGATACTGATTTTCCTTAGATTCGTAGGTTGAAAGTAGCTATTTTAGATTGACACATTAATTTCTTAATCTCGAGATGAAAGATATTCAAAATGAAGATTTTTTAAAATTTCTTCTCTTTAAAGAAGGGAATGAAGCTGCTTTTGAGTATTTTTTTTATAAGTTTCACCATCATATTGTCGGTTTTTGTGTGCAATTCATACACGAAGAAAATGACGCAAAAGGAATTGCACAAGAAGCTTTTTTACATCTTTGGAATCAAAAAGAACAAATTGAAACTGTCAACGGAATTTCATCTTTTTTATATACGTACGCAAAATCTAAGTGTTTAAATATCATCAGACACAGAAAAGTAAAAGCAAAATACGTTGATAAAACGATCAACGAAAAAGAAGAAAATTTACATCAAGAAGTATTGCAATCTTTGCAATTCGACTCATTAACATTTGCTGAATTAGAAACTCTTATTTTTAAATCTATTGAAGAATTGCCCGAAAAAACCAAAGAAATTTTCAAAAGCAAACGATTTGAAAAAAAGAAAAATCAAGAAATTGCAACTGAAATGAATATTTCTATAAAAACTGTTGAAGCGCATTTTTCGAGTGCTATAAAGGTTTTAAAGCAAAAACTTGCGGATTATTTACCATATTTACTGTTTTTATTACATTTTTTTTAAAAATAATATAGGGTTTTTAAACTTTCGCGTGTACAAACATACATGGAGCTTAAAAATCAACAATGTTTTGATGTAAGTTCTTTAAAAAATGTAAAATTTTAATGGAAACTCTTATTCCCGATTTTTCTTACAGTTTAGTATTTTGGAATGCCATTTTGCTTATTTCAATAGTATTTTGGATTTACGCGCTACTCAACTTACTAAAAAGTAAACTTGAAAAAGATGATAAAATTATTTGGCTTTTAGTGATTTTATTTATCCCAATAATTGGTTCGTTATATTACGTTTTCATTGGTAAAAAAGAAATTTAACACAAGTAATAGCGGAGATAAATCACTATCAAAAAATAAAATGATTCAAGAATTAGTTTTTAAATACTTACAAAACGAAGCTTCAGAAGAAGAAGTTGTTCAAGTGTTAAATTGGATTGAAAAATCAGAAGAAAACAAACTAGCTTTCATAGAATTGAAAAAAATGTGGTTGTTTATAACACCAAATTCCGATGCTAAAAACTTGTTTGATTGGAATCAACTAAAGAATCAATTTCCAACTCAACGTCGTAAATTTTATTCAAGAAAATGGGGATATGTTGCAAGTATTGCAGTTATATTGGCAAGTTTAAGCTACTTTTTTACAAAAACAAATTCAACAGATACAAAAATTAATGACAATTTAGAAAATGTAATTGTCTTAGAAAAAAGCTCTGGAAGTAAAGAATATATTTCTGACAAAACCAATAAAATTATCAAAGACGAAGCTGGAAATGTAATTGCAAAACAAAATGATAAAGAGCTGGTTTATTATAAAAATGAGGCTATCAAAACAACTGTTTACAATACCATAAAAGTTCCTTTTTCAAAAACTTTTAAAATAACGCTCTCAGATGGAACAGTAGTACATTTGAATGCAGGAACCACTTTTACATATCCTGAGCAGTTTGTTGCAAGTGAAAATTCACGTAATGTTGTTTTAAAAGGAGAAGCATTTTTTGAAGTTTCAAAAGATAAGTCAAAACCTTTTATTGTAGAAGCAAATGAGGTTTCTATTGAGGTTTTAGGAACCACATTTAACGTTAGTAATTATCAAGAGGATGATTTTATCAATTGTGTTTTAACAGAAGGTTCTGTTCGCTTATCTGAAAAAATAAATCCTGAAAATAGTGTTTTATTAGAACCAAATACCAAAGCAACTTGGCAAAAAGGAAAGAAATTTTTCACAAAAAAATCTGTAAAAACAACGAACTATAGCTCTTGGACTGGAGGAGAATTGATTTTTGACAAAGAAACATTTAGTAGTATTGCCAAAAAAATTGAACGTTATTACAATATAAAAATCAACAATAATTATCCGTTTTTAGCTTCACAAGAATTTACAGGAACCATAAAAATTAAAGAAACAGCGGTTGAAAATATTTTAGAGTTATTCAAATTAGATACTCCTTTTAATTATACCATAGAAAATGGAATTATTGAAATTACAAAACCATAATTCAATGAAAATACTGTTAGAAAAAATACTTTATACATCCTTGAAAACGAAGAAAATTATCTTTCTAATGGCATTTTTGTGTTGTGTTATTGCAAATTCTTTCTCGCAAACAGTTTCAATCAATAAAATAGACAAACCGCTTCAAGAAGTAATTACTTCTATTGAACAACAAACTTCTTACAGAATTTTATTCAACGCTAAAAAAATCAATACTTCTGCAAAAATTACTATTGATGTAAAAAATGTACCCTTAAAAGAGGTCTTAGATATTATTAGTAAAAATCTTGAAATCAATTACATAATTAGAGAAAAACAAATCGTTTTTGTTGATAAAAAACCTATAATTCAATCCAGACAAATTTCAGGAGTTGTAAAAAGCAAGTCTGAAAATACAGGAATTCCCAATGCAACTGTTTTGATAAAAGGAACCAAAAAAGGGGCAGTTACTGATTTTGACGGAAAATTTACATACCTAATAAAAGACGATAATATCAATAATGTAACTTTAGAAATCTCTTATTTAGGCTATCAAACTAAAGAAATTGTTGTTGGAACAAAATCATATTTTGATATTACTTTAGAAGAAGCAGCAACTTCTTTAGATGAAATTGTAATTACCTCTTCTTACGGAACAGCAAAATTAAAAGAAGAAGTTGTAGGAAGTATTGCCACAGTAAAAGCAAAGGATTTAGGTTTAGAACAACCTGTAATTTCTATTGATGAACTTTTAGAAGGTCAAGTTGCAGGTGTTTCTATACAAATAAGTTCGCAATTGGGTGAACCTGTAAAAATTGATATTCGTGGTCAAGGATCTATAACACCTTTAAACAGCAATATTGTGGGTACTTCAACACAACCTTTAATCATTATTGACGGAATTATTTTATCTGAAGAAATTGGATTAGATGGAAATAATTTCTTTGATGTTGGTACTGGAAATTTATCCGAAAATATCTTAAATCCATTAGCAAAAATTGGTATTGACGATATTGAAAGTTTCAATATTTTAAAAGATGCAGCTGCTGTTGGTTTGTATGGAGCTGATGCTGCAAATGGTGTTATAATCATCACCACAAAAAAAGGTAGAAAAGGTAAAATAAGCTACACAGCATCCAACCAAATTGGTGTAACAACCGCATTTAACGGATTGAAATATTTAAATGGGGAACAATACCAAACTGTTATTAATGAATACAATACCAACAGCGGAAACTTACAAAATGTACAACCTTGGAATGGCGTAAATACAGATTGGTTTAATTTATTAAACACCACTGGTTTGTTTAGTAGAATAAATTTCAGTGCTTCTGGAGGTGTAAAAAACAGTACTTATAGAGCAAGTTTAGGATATCAAAAAACTGCTGAAGCACAAATAAATAATTCTTTTGAAAAAATAAATGCTTCTTTTTCATACAGATACAATAAAGATAAATTTGATGCTTCTCTAGTTTTTTCTCCTTCTTTTGCTTTGAAAAAAGATCCAAATAAATTGTATTCTTTTGCTTTGCCTCCTACAATTCCTGTAAGAGATGAAAACGGAAATTATACTCGTTTTGATACTTTTGGAAATCCTTTAGCAGTTGCAAATCAAAATATTTCTGATGCAACTACTGTCGCTTTTTTAACAAGTTTACAAGCAAATTATACATTTAGTGATCGTTTAAAATTCTCGACTTTATTTGGATTGGATTATTCAGACAAAGACGAAGATCGCTATTTTTCTGGTTTGAATGGTTCTGGAGATTTTGGTACAGACAATGATTCTCCGTTTTTTAGAGATCCAACTGATAGTTTTGGATTGGTAAAAGGAAGAAGAATGTTACGAAACAGAGATACAAGACGCTGGAACTGGAACGCATCTTTAGCATACAACAATACTTTTGGGAAAAACCATATGATTGATGGTATTCTAGGAATTGAAGCCCGAAAAGAAAAAGTATATTTTGGATATGCTATGGGAAAAGGTTTTGGTAATGAAAGCGTTCCTCAACCTGTTGAAACTGCTTTTGAACAAGATTATCAAAATGATATTTCAGAAAGTGCAGGAAGATCCATGTTTAGTCAGTTAAATTATAATTATAAAAAGAAATATTTCTTTTTGGTGAATTTTAGAATTGATCAAAGTTCTGCTTTTGGAGATGATAGAAATACAGCTTATAATGGTGGAATTGGCGCAAGTTGGAACATTAGCAGTGAATCATTTTTAAAAGATAGTGAGTTTGTAGACTTTTTAAGAGCTAGAATTAGTTACGGAACTACAGGAAATTCAAGAATTGGTTCTTACAGAGCTTTAGGATTATACACTACCAATTTTAATGGGTATAATGGATTGGATTATGCAAATTTAACATCAGCTCCTAATCCAAATTTAACTTGGGAAACAAATAAAAAATTCAATGTTGGTTTTGATTTCAACTTTTTAAAACGTTTCAAATTTACCACTGATTTTTTTAGAGATAAAATCATAGATCAAATTGTTTCTCGAAATGTAATTGCAGAAACTGGATTTAGAGAAGCTCAAATAAATGGGGCTGAAATGTACAATCAAGGATTTGAATTTGCTTTGAATACTACCATAATTGATAAAAAAAGCCTTTCTTGGAATTCGAGTTTTAACATTACCACTATCAGAAATGAAGTAACTTCATTGGTAGGTTTAGGATCTGCATTTTCAACTGCAGAAGTTGCAAGAGCACAAACTGTTGGTTATGCAACCTCTACAATTTGGGGATTTGATTTTATAGGAATTGATCCTGCAACAGGCCGTGAATTATTCAATGTAAACAATCAAATTTATGATAGTTCACAAGTAAGAACCTTGTTTGGTCCTTCTGATTGGAAACCAATTGGAGATTCTCAAGCAGACTTTTTTGGTGGTTTTAACAACACATTTCAATATAAAAATCTGACGCTGAATGTGATGATGTCTTTTACCTATGGCGCTGATATCATGATAGACAGAGTTTTATTTGATAATTACAGAGTATTAACAAACAGAAATATCAATGTGAATGTTTTTGAAGATGCATGGTTCAATCAAGGAGATGAAGCCATTCATCCAATCATTATTGATAATAATACATTAATATCAAACTCTACAAAATATTTGTTTGATACTTCTCATATCAAATTACGTTCTGTGAGTTTATCTTATAATATGCCAGTAAAAAAATGGAAAATTCCCCTAAATTCCTTGTCATTTACATTGAATGGCTCCAATTTATTTTACTGGTATAAAAATAAATCTCCGAAAGGAAAAAATGGTGTGGCAGAATTTAGAAATCAATATCCTGAGTCAAGAACATTTACTTTAGGAATTAATACCACGTTTTAATATGAAAAACTATAAAATCACTTTTTTAATTTGTCTTTTTGTATTGATTTCATGCAATGATTTCTTAAAAGTTGAGCCAGGAACTCAAATTTCAATCAATGAACAATTATCTAGTAAAACAGGTCTGGAATTAGCGCTTAATGGAATTTATTATGATATTGAAGATTATTTAGCGTCAGAAAGTAATGTGTATGCAGATGTTCAAGGAGGTAATATCACTTTTAGTCCCTTTGTTACAAACAAAGAAATTACAGTTCCTGGAACCATTCAAAATAGTTATAATTTTAGTGATATTGCTCAAGAATCTGATTATGTAGGATCTTATAATCTCTTATATGAAATCATCAATCAAGCAAATATCATCCTAAAATATTATGATACGTTTACCTTTTTAACAACGGATGAAAAAAATCAACTAGAAGCAGAATTATTGGTAATTCGTGCTTTTTCTCATTACCAATTAAGTTTGTTATTTGCTCAAAACTACGGATTTACAGCAGATGCTTCACATCCTGGAATCGTTTACAATTCCGAAACTTTATTGATTGGAGTTGATTTTCCGTCAAGAAAAACAATGAAAGAAACCTACGATTTGTTACAAGCAGATTTAGATACAGCTTTATCATTGTTTACAAATAATCAATTTTTAGCAGGACCAAGTCATTCTCTTTTCAATAAAAAAACTACTGAAGCTTTGTATGCAAGAATCGCATTGCAAATGAATGATTGGGAAAAAGCTTTTTTATATTCCAATAACGTAATAACAACCTCTGGAATTGCATTAATTTCAACAAACAATTATGTAACTGAATGGGAAAAAGAAGAAGAACCTGTTTCTGAAATTATTTTGGAATTTTCTGCTCCAAGAACCTCAGAAGGTGCTGTTTCACAATCCATTTCTCAATGGTTTTTTTATGAATCGAATCTTAATTACAAACGTTATGTAGCTTCAAGAGATTTACTGGATTTGTATGATACAAATGACATCAGAAAAAATATGTTTATCACTCAAAATTTACCAACAAAAGTTGCAGGAGTTGAGCAAAATTTACCTTATTATTTTACAAAAAAATTCCAAAATGGTGCTGGTACAACTCACATTCGCTTGTCTGAAATGTATTTGATAAGAGCAGAAGCAAATGCGCGTTTAAACAGAGAAAATGATGCTTTGATTGATATTAATATCTTAAGACAAAGAGCTAATTTAAGTTCATTAACATCAACAGGAAATTTGTTAGAAGAAATCTTTTTAGAGCGAAGAAAAGAATTGGCTTTTGAAGGACATTTGTTATTTGATTTAGCTCGATTTAAAAAAGATGTTATCAGAAATAAAGGATGTTTAGCAACCGTGTGTAATTTAAGTTATCCATCAAATTTCTTTGTATTACCAATTCCACAAGCAAGTATTGAATTAAATGAAAATATTCGACAAAATGAAGGCTATTAAATACATACTTTTTGCTAGTTTCATTGTTCTTTTTCTGAATTGCGAAAAAGAAGATGACAAATTATTTTCAAATGAAAATTCGTTTGTTCGTTTCTTTTTGTTGGTTGATAATAACAATAACGTACTAGAATTTCCTGAAAAAAACGGAGGATTAGTAGCAAAATCTACTTATACAAAAGACAATTTAAAAACCTTAAAAGTTCCTGTTGCAATTACAACTGGTACTATTGAAAATAGTATTCAAATAGGTTTTGAAACTGAAGTTTCTGGATTGACAGATTATACAATTTCCCCAACAAATTCACTTTCTTTTACCAATCAAAAAAGAGTAGATACAATCTATATCAAAGTAAATGAAAATTGGGATTTGACTAAAAATCCTCAAATAAAATTAACTTTAACAAACAGTAGCAATCCATCAATTGCTATTGGAATGCCAAATGAAACGGTTTCAAATAAAGAATTAATCATTAATTTTAGAGAAACAACATTTTCGTATTCATTCAACATCAATAGAAAAGAAATTCTAGGAAATAATCAAGAATCTTTCGATTTTAAAGTTGTTTTTCCAAACGGATTTGTAAAAGAAGATATAGAAAATACTGCTTTATTCAGTGCGCCATCAACCTTTAATTACAGTATTGTAAAAAAACCAATCACAAAAGAAGATGAAGTTGAATTTACCTTCACTCTGAATGAAAATTTACCTGACGATTCTTCATTAGACGCATCTTTAACATTGGTTGATGTGCCTAATTATGTGAAAGGAAATAATAAATTTTTAGACATCAATAAGCCTATAAAAATTGATAGAAGTGGAAATCCGGTCGTTCATTTTTACAATCTTTCAAATCCATTTTACAGATTATTTGGAGAATATTGGCGATACAATACCAATAATTTAAATTGTGATTGGGCAAGTACCTCCGTTTTTCCTAAGCCTGTAATTGTTTCTAAAGACAATCCAAATGGATTTTTATTTTCTGATAATGGCACTCCTAATGATGCTTCTGATGATATTTATCATCACAAATTTAGACTCGGGTTTGTTGGAAATTTTCCACCAGTTGGAACAAATCCATTTTCGTTAAGAAATCTTTTTAATGGAGCATCAGTAGAATCTCCAGGGTTTAATTTAACAGAAGCAATTGAGTTTTTCCCTAAAAATGGAAATAGTACCACAGAAGGAGTTGTTAATGTTGTAACTCAAAGAATTGTGATAATCAGTAGAAATAGTGGAATTGCATACAATGTTCCTATTAGCGGAACAGGAACTTATAAATTGGTAAATAGCGGCAATAATTTATGGAAAATAGAACTCGAAATTTTAGTGGATTGTTCAGAAATTAACGGAGAAATTGTTACCATAAATTACATTTTATACAATTCAAATAGTTATCCAGATCCAGATCCAATAAACGGTTCGTGTCCAAGAGTAATAAATTTATAAAAATTATGATTAAAAAATCTATCCTTGTTCTTTTTGTTATTTGTATTAGTTTACTGCTATTAGCATATAATAAAACTGAAAAAGAGCAATATCAAGACATTTCTTATTTAAGAAAAGTGTATTCACAGCCAGATGCAAGCAAATGGCCAAAACCACATTTAGATTCATTGATCGATAAAACTACTTTTAAAGATATTGGTGTATTACCTGAAATGGAATTTCCTGCAGACAATCCGTATTCTGAAGAAAAAAGTAAGTTAGGTAAAACCTTATTTTTTGATCCAAGATTGTCTAAAAGTGGACAAATTGCGTGTGCTTCTTGTCACAATCCTGAATTAGGTTGGACAGATAATTCAACGCGTTCATTTGGTCATAACAGACAAACAGGAAGTAGAAATTCTATGACTATTTTAAATGTTGGTTATGCAAAAGAGCTTTTTTGGGATGGTAGAGCTACTAGTTTAGAAGATCAAGCAAGATTTCCAATTCCTGATAAACTAGAAATGAACATGGATTTAGAATATGCTGTAGAAAATTTACAAAAAATAGAAGGTTATAAACCTTTATTTAAAAGTGCTTTTGGCGATGAAAAAATTACATTACAAAAAATACAAAAAGCCATTGCAACTTTTGAAAGGTCTATAAAAAGTCCAATGTCAAAATTTGATAAATTTGTAACTGGAACATCTGATAAATTTACAGATCAAGAAGTAATGGGCTTGCATTTATTTAGAACGAAAGCACGTTGTATCAATTGTCATAATACAGGATATTTTAGTGATAATCAATATCATAATGATGGACAAACTCTTTTTGGAACTAAAGATGAAGATTTTGGTAGATACAATGTTACCGGAAAAATAGAAGATATTGGAAAATTTAGAACACCAACAATTAGAGAAGTTGCTAATACAAGACCTTGGATGCATCATGGACATTTTCCATCGTTGTTAGATGTTGTTGAATTTTACAATCTTGGAAATCCAGCTCCAATTCAAAATAAATATAAAGGTGTAGGAAGGGATTCTTTGATTCCAAAAACATCTCCATTATTGAAAAAACTAAATTTAAATAGAGAAGAAATAGACGCTGTTTTAGCTTTTATAAATACGTTAAGTACACCAACAAGACGAACAATAATACCAACTTTACCACAATAATTATTAATTTTTAAAAACAAACATCATGAAACTAAAATTACTTTTAGCAATTACATTAATTGCATTTTTAACGACAAGTGCACAAGTAACACTTTTAAAAGAAATCAACGATTCTGGAACATCTAGTTCAAATCCAAATAATTTATTTGTTTTCAATAACAAAATCTATTTTGCTGCTGATGATTCTAGTGGTTCTAATACACCAGGAAATGTTGATTTAGGTTCTGAATTATGGGTTACAGATGGAACATCTGAAGGTACTACATTCTTTAAAGATTTTAATATTGGAAGTAGTAATTCTACTCCAAATTTCTTTTTTACATTCAACGGAACTATGTATTTCAGTGCAAATACAGGATCAGGAAACGTTTTAATTTCATCAGATGGAACTGTAGATGGAACAGTTGCAACTGGTGGTGGATTCGTTTTTGAACCAAGAGAATTAGATGGTTTAATATACTATATCAACACAACTGATGCAAACGGATTGTATCAATTTGATGGAACAACCCAAATAAAAGTACCTAATTCAGGTAGTGAACACGTAAATTTTATTGGAGCTCAAATTATTGCTTTTAATGGAAAAATTTATGGTTATGGTTTTACTGCAACTGATGATCCTACTATTGGAAGAGAATTATACTCTTATGATCCTGCTACAGATACTTATACGTTAATAAAAGATATTACCGGAAACTCAAATGATTCAGGAATTAGTAATTTTGTAACTATTGGTAACGAATTGTATTTTGAAGCTTTAGGAAAAGTTTGGAAAACAGACGGAACTACAAACGGAACTGTAGAAGTTACAGCTGCAAATACTTTAACTGGAACAGATTTTTATTTTAATTGGAATGGAGTATTATTCTTTGAAGGTGATACAGGAGTATCAAACGATCAATTATTTAAATATGACCCAAATACTGATACAATTACAAACGTAAGTAATATCACAGGAAGTACTGCAACTGGTGGAAATAATCACGATCCTGAAGATTATGCAGTCGTTGGAAATTATATGTACTACAGAGGTGAACCTGCAGATGATACTAATGGTTATTTATATAGAACGAATGGAAATACAACTGAATTAATTACTAATACTATTAAAGATATTGACCAAATAGTTGTTTTAAATGGTAAATTATTCTTTGAAGGAGATAATGGAACAACAGGAAATGAATTATACATGTTAGATCCTACAACACTATCTATTGAGAGCGTTTCTAAGAACTCTTTACAGATTTACCCTAATCCAGCATCAGAATTTATTAAAATTAGCTCAGAATATGAGAATAGCAGCTATAAAATCTATTCAATTTTAGGGCAAGTTGTAAAAGAAGGAATCATTAGTTCTTCTCAGATTTCAGTTTCTGGAATTAGCAAAGGAAACTATATTTTAAAAGTTTCTCAAGATGATAAAGTATCAACTCAAAAGTTGATTATACAATAAAAATACTTTTAAAAAGTTATTTCAAAAACCACTTAACATTGTTAGGTGGTTTTTTTGTTAATAAAAACTTAATTTTTTTGTAACGAATTGAAAATTAAAGCGTCTATATAATAGTTGAAACCAAACTTAAATGAAAAATCTTAGAAAAATAATCGCTTTATTTCTTTTCATTTTTATCACAGGCATTGTTGTAACTGTAAAAACGGTTCAAAAAACATTGCGTAAAAGTGAACTTCCTCAAAAAACGGTTGACGCAAAAAAAGATTCCATCAATCTTTATAAAAATAAAAAATCTACAGTTTAAAATTTTTAAATCTTAAAAGTTATAAACACATACTATAAATAAACTTTTTCATTAAATTTTTTTTTAAAATCTTTTGATGTTTATTATTGTGTGTTAATAGCTACAATAAAATTTTTATAATTTATTTTGATTTTTGACTTATTAAAATCTATTGACATTTTATTAGAACACTAATTGATTAAAAATCAATTCAATTTCATACTTATTAACAATAGTTATAAACATTAATTAACGTTTATTAACTAACAAGTTTATAAAATTTCAATGTAAATAAATTGTAAATAAATTGTTGATAAACTTTTATTAAAAACTAATAATTTTTTATGGATTATTAGGATTACCTTTTGTATTGTAAAAAAAATAGAAATCACCAAAATTAATTATCAGATTTTAATGATAAGTTCTTAACATTTTCTTAATATAGTTAAAAGCTTTATATTGAATAACTTATTTAAAAATGATAAAAATTGATTGTTAATAACTGAAGATAAACATTAGAATCTTTATTTTTGTAGTTCATAAAGTTATTAAAATCAATCTACTATGACAATTGCCATCGGAAATGATCATGCAGGAACTGAGTATAAGTTCGAAATCATCAAACATTTAGAAAAAAAAGGATATTCAGTGCTAAATTTTGGGACAGATACAAACGATTCTATGGATTATCCAGATGCAATTCATCCAACTGCAACAGCTGTTGAAACTGGTAAAGCAACTTTCGGAATTATCCTTTGTGGTAGTGGAAATGGCGCACAAATGACTGCAAATAAACACCAAGGAATTAGAGCTGCTTTGTGCTGGAATAACGAATTAGTAGCGCTTACAAGACAACATAACAATGCAAATGTATTAACGA
This sequence comes from Polaribacter gangjinensis, assembly GCF_038024125.1. Classification (NCBI taxonomy): domain Bacteria; kingdom Pseudomonadati; phylum Bacteroidota; class Flavobacteriia; order Flavobacteriales; family Flavobacteriaceae; genus Polaribacter; species Polaribacter gangjinensis. The sequence goes on along the minus strand of NZ_CP150662.1, from coordinate 1,911,563 downwards.
TTCCTGCGCGTTTTGTATCCTTACAACAAGCTTTGGGTTTTGTAGATATTTTTCTTTCAACGGATTTTGAAGGAGGAAGACATCAAAATAGAGTTGATAAAATCTCATGCATTTAATGGAATTTCAAATCAAACAATTTTCAGAATTATCTATTTTTGAATTGTATCAAATACTACAATTACGCTCAGAAGTTTTTGTAGTAGAGCAAGATTGCGTTTATCAAGATATTGATTTTAAAGACCAAAAAGCCATACATATTTTAGGATTTAAAAACGAAAAAATTATTGCTTACACTCGCATTTTTAAACCTGGAGATTATTTCGAAAATGCCAGTATTGGAAGAGTTGTTGTGAAAGAAAGTGAACGAAAATTTGGTTATGGACACGAATTGATGAAGGTCTCTATTGAAGCTGTAAAATCAGCTTTTCATCAAGATAAAATTACTATTTCAGCACAATTTTATTTGAAAAAATTCTATGAATATCATGGATTTATACAAATAGGTGAAACTTATTTAGAAGACGGAATTCCACATATTAGAATGGATAGAAACTAATAAAAATCCAATTATTCTAATACTCTAATTTCAACTGAAAAGTAATTTTTTCCTTTTGAAAGTTGCATATTTTCTTCTGAAAATTGCTGATTTGTAAACGAAGTATATTGGGTAATTGGTTCAATACAAATCATGTTGTTTACTTCTGTCCAAAGCATAAAATTATGAAAACCTTTTGTATTGATTTGCAGGTTTTTCTTATCGTAATTAATCAATAGAATTTCATCAGATTCCAATACAGGAAAAGCATTAGCACCTGCATTCAACACATCTTTCAACGTGATTTTTTGTTGTTTTGAAATGAGGGTTTCTTCTCCAGTATCAGACAATAAAAATGCGGGATGATAGCCTAACATAAATGGCATTCCTTCTTCAGATTGAATCATAAAATCAACAATCAACGTATCTTTTAAAAGTGTAATTTTTTTTTCAAAAATAAAATCAAAAGTCCAAAACAAGAATTCTTCAGTTGATTTAGAGGGAAATTTGCTGTTTTTTACCCACGTGTTTTTGGTGTATTTTTTTTGAAATTTTACCTGATTTTCATTTTCAGAAACTAACGTATAAGACAATTCTCTGAGTAATCCATGTTGATCTTGTACAGCATCTCCATGTTTTGTATGAACAATAAAATCGTTTTTTATTGTAGGGCCAATTACAGGAAACATTTCATCATCTGATTTTCTCCATCCTTTATTGCCTTTTTGATGAATGTATTGCTCACCATCAACAATATAACTCACCAATTCTCCTTCATCAATACTTACGTTACTATTATTATTTTTTAAATGTATCATCTTCAATGAAATTTTGGTAGTTAACAATATTACAAAATTGTAAGCTATTTTCTAAATTATTAACAAGACTTTTTTGTAACTTGCTTGCTTTAAAAAAAATTTAGAAAACTAGTAAATATGTCAGAAGATAAAGAAAAATTAGCCAAATTAAAAGCCTTGCAACTTACATTAGATAAGTTAGATAAGACTTATGGAAAAGGAGCTGTAATGAAAATGGGAGATGTAGCTGTAGATGATGTTGAAGCGATTTCATCAGGATCATTAGGTTTAGATTTAGCATTAGGAGTTGGAGGCTATCCAAGAGGAAGAATTATTGAAATCTATGGACCAGAATCTTCTGGAAAAACAACATTGTCACTACACGCCATAGCAGAAGCTCAAAAAGCAGGAGGAATTGCTGCATTTATTGATGCAGAACATGCTTTTGATCGTTTTTATGCAGAGAGTTTAGGTGTTGATATTGATAATTTAATCATATCGCAACCTGATCATGGAGAACAAGCGTTAGAAATTACAGAGAATTTAATTCGTTCAGGAGCAATTGATATTGTTGTGGTGGATTCTGTTGCAGCATTAACGCCAAAATCAGAAATTGAAGGAGAAATGGGTGATTCTAAAATGGGATTGCATGCACGTTTAATGAGTCAGGCTTTGAGAAAATTAACAGGAACCATTTCAAAAACAAAATGTACTGTAATTTTTATCAATCAGTTGAGAGATAAAATTGGGGTAATGTTTGGAAATCCTGAGACTACAACAGGTGGAAATGCGTTGAAATTTTATGCTTCAGTTCGTTTAGACATCAGAAGAAAAACGCAAATTAAAGATGGTGAAAAAGTTATTGGAAACAGCACTAAAGTAAAAGTTGTAAAAAACAAAGTAGCTCCACCTTTTCAACAAGCAGAATTTGATATTATGTATGGAGAAGGAATATCAAAAGTTGGTGAAGTTTTGGATATTGGTGTTGAACTTGGTATTGTGAAAAAAAGTGGCTCTTGGTTTAGTTATGGTGATACCAAATTAGGTCAAGGAAGAGATGCTGTAAAAGGAGTAATTAAAGACAATCCTGAGTTGATGGACGAATTGGAAGCAAAAATAAAAGAAGCAATTGCCAATCAATAAAATAAAAAAAACACCTTTTAAGGTGTTTTTTTATTTATGACAGATTCTAAATTAATATTAACGACAATGGTGTCTTTAACTTTAATTAAACCCATTATTTTTTTTGGGGTAGTTAAATGAAAGTCTTGTAAACTTAGTGCAATATCACCTTTAAAATTCATTTTATTGTGATGTTGACTAATTGAAATAGGAACAGAATAATTTTTAGTGATTTCACAAATTGTAAATGAAAGTTCGGCATTCACTGTGTTTTTACCAGATAAAGATACCTTTTTCAGATTCATTTTTATATGTGGAAAATCTTTAGTTTGCAATAACTTATGAAAATCTTTGTTAATTCCTCTTCCTCCACAATCAAATTCAGTTTTTTCTAGAAGCAACTGTGTATTTTCAAAAACAATCGTATTGTCATTTTTTTTAAAATTTACTTTTAATGAATCTGATAATTCATAAGTATTGTAATCGCATTCAAATTGATGTACGTTTGATTTTCCTTTGATAATTAAGGTACTTTTTGGCGTAAATGAAAGCGTTACAATCTCTTTTCTTGCGGAAGAAAAATAAAAGTTTGACAGTATAAAAAGATTTCCAAGAATAATTAATAAAGGTCTCATAAAGCTTTTGGTTTTAAAAAATAAAGGTCTCTAGTGACGATTAGAGACCTTTAAATTACTAAAAAACATTGAAAAAAATACTATTTTTTTAGAAACTAATAACGGTTTCTAACATAAATCCATCGAATTTACCTCCATCAAAAATACTTGCAGCATTATATCCAGAGTGTTTTTGGCTCACATACTCCATTTTTAAAAGCATGTTTTTAGTTAAAAACCATCCACCAGAAAGGTTAAATCTACTGATTTCGATATTATCTCCATTTCTTTCTTCAGAATCTACAGTATTGTAACGAGCACCTATGTATAGGTTTTCATCTTTACCAAATCTATAGATGCTTTCTAAAGCCCATTGAGTTGCGGTTCTATTATCTGCTTCAGCAGCATTTTTACCAGTTGCATTTTCGTATGTTCCAAAGAACTCCCATCCTTTATATCTAACAAAAGGGTTAATCATGATGGCACGAATTTGATTTGTTAAGTTAGGGTTGTAACGTCCTGATCTAAAGTTTGCACTTGGTGTAGCAGTTTCCGGTTCTAATACTAAATAATATCTTGATCCAGCTCTATCTGCAGAGTATAAGTATGATGTTCTTACTCTACCAGTATTGTATAAAGATCCTGTTAATCTGAATCTGAAATCATCATTTATTTGTTTGTCATAACCAAATTTTGCTAAGAAAGAAGCTCCTCCAGTATCAGGATTTGCAACATCTTGATTCAATTTACCATTAGAAATACCAATCATAGAGATGAATCCATTTTTACGGTAATAAAATTCAGCTCCAACCTCAGTTGTAAAAGCATCCATAATTAAGTTTCCAACAAAAGGGTTGAATAAAGCTTGGGCATTATCTGAACGTCTAAAGTGAGCATCACCATAGTTGTTTTCCATGTGACCAATTTTTACAGTAGCATATTTCATAAAGTTTTCCATGAAGCCTTCTTTGATAAAATCTAAATTATCAATTTGAATATAACCACCTTTTACATAAGGTTCTGGGTGGTGTCTTGATGATAAATAGGTACGTAAGTGCATACGTAAACCTTTTCCTAAAACAACATCCATGTCTAAGTTTGCAGTAGCTAAGTTAAAGTTTCCTCCGATTTCTTTTAATGCTACTGCACCTGAGTTACTGTGAGATAATGATTGAAATTGCAAGGCAGATGCACCACCCATTCTTACATAAACGTCTTTGAAAGGAGCTAATACTGTATCTTTTGGAGCTTCAAAAACATTGATTCCACGTTTGTCAGGATTTCTGTAATTATCTAGGTCTCTCTGTGATTTTTGAGAGAACAAATTCATATTAGTTAAGACGATAACTAAAAAAACTATTTTTGCTAAATTTTTCATATTAATATTGATTTTGAATTATTGTTTGTACTTGTTTTTAAAATTAATTTTTGAATATTGTTTTAAATTTTACTTCAATTTCGTCACCTGTTTTTATTGTTCCTAGAAGTGCTTTTGGTGGTACAATTCCAAAAGTGGTCATCAACATTTTGTGTGATCCTTCTAAAATATACACTTTGTCATTTTTTTCAATTGAAAACTTTAAAGTAATGGGCTTTTTAACGCCATTTATAACCAAGTTTCCTGATGCAGCAACATCATAACGTTTGTCTGTTTTTTTATTAGCAGATAAAACTTCTGTTAATACAAATTCAATTGTTTTAAACTTCTTGGTATTTAATGCTTCAAAAGTTTTTTTATCCATGGCAGATTTACCACTTTTTAAACTTTCGCTTTCTACAGAGAATGTAAGTGAGCTAATAGCAAATTTATCTGCATCAGAAAAAACAAGGCTGCCACTTTGTTTTTCTGCTTGTACATGCCAATCATGCAAAGAAGAGGTTCCTAATACTTGTAAGAAAGACGTTTCGTTATCTAAAGTTAGTTTTTGTGCCTGAACGAAAAAAGGCGTTGTCATAAATACGAATAACAACAGATAGGGTAGTAATTTTGTTTTTTTCATCATAATTGTGTTTAATTACGATGCAAAGATTGAGCAATTGCGAATATTAAAAAATGATAAATATCATATTCGTAATTTTCTTAAAAAAAACTTAAAAAATTATTTTTTATAGGCCAGTACTGCCAAAACCTCCTGCTCCACGTTTCGTTTCGCCTAAAATTTCTACTTCTTGCCAAGAAATTCGTTCGTGTTTTGCAATTACTAATTGCGCAATTCTTTCTCCATCATTCACAATAAAATCTTCATTGGATAGATTTACTAAGATAACGCCAATTTCTCCTCTATAATCAGCATCTACAGTTCCAGGTGAATTTAAAACAGTGATTCCTTTTTTTGCAGCCAAACCACTTCTTGGTCTTACTTGTGCTTCAAATCCTTGAGGCAAAGCAATGTATAAGCCTGTTTTTACGATAGCTCTTTCTAGAGGTTTTAGAATTATTGGAGAATCAATATTTGCTTTTAAATCCATACCAGCAGCACCTGCTGTTTCATAATTAGGTATTGCGTGTTTTGATTTGTTGATAATTTCTACAGTCATATATTTTTATAATTTAAATAAAAAAGTAATTGTTTCTAAAAATTCCGATTTCCAAAATGCTTCATTATGCTTGCCTTCAGGAACAATTTTTGTTTTAATTTTTTTACTAGGAAATCCAATTTCGGATAAGGTTTTCACCATTTTTTCAGTATCAGGAACCATCATTTCTCCTTCTTTTCCACCAACTAATAAGTAGATTTTTAGATTTTTTTGATTTCCATTTTTTGTTGCAAACTCATAAATTTCATCAGAAAACCAGAAAGATGTGGAAAGTGCACCAATTTTCCCAAAAACGCTAGGATATTTTAATCCTCCATAAAAAGAAATTAATCCGCCTAATGAGCTGCCAATCAAGGCTGTATTTTTTGCGTTTGATTTTGTGCGATAGGTTTTATCAATAAAAGGTTTCAATTCGTTCACTAAAAAATCAATGTAAATACTTCCTTTTCCTCCTCCATATTTTTCATTTTTAAATGGTGTGTATTCATCTATTCTTTTTGCGCCCGAATTTTCAATTCCTACAACAATAAATCCTTTTCCAGTTTTTTTAAATAGGTCATTTAAGGTTTCATCAATACTCCATTCACCAGCATATGAAGTTGCATTGTCAAACAAATTTTGAGCATCATGCATATAAATTACAGGAAATTTTTTCGATGATTTTTCATAATTAGGTGGTAAATACACCCAAATTTTATGAGAAACTTCTAAAGATTTTATTTCAAACTCTTCCTCTAAAATGGAAACATTTGAAGTTTTTGTGCTTATTTTTTCTTGAGCATTCAACCCAAAAAAATGTAAAATAAAAATACTTATAAATATGAAACGAAAGAGTTCTTTCATCAATTGATTGATTTTTCACAAATATAATAAATGAACGAAGTATTCTTGAAAAGTTAATACTTTTCTTACTTTTGACGTTCAAAATTATTTTTATGGACAAACAGCAAAAAATTGCCGTTTTAGGAGGTGGAAGTTGGGCAACAGCGATTGTAAAAATGTTATCCGAAAATTTAGAAACGGTTGGTTGGTATATGCGTGATAGCCAATCTATTGAGCATATCAAAGAAAATAATCACAACCCAAAATACTTAAGTTCGGCTGAATTGGATGCAAATCGTTTGGATTTGTCATATGATATCAACGAAACTGTTTCAAAATATGATACCTTGATTTTTGCCATTCCTTCTGCTTTTTTAGAAAGTGAATTACACAAACTCTCTATTTCTTTAGAAAATAAAATCATTTTTTCTGCCATAAAAGGAATTGTTCCTGAAACGGGTTTGATTGTTGGCGAACATTTTAACACAGAATACCAAATTCCTATTGAAAATATTGGTGTTATTACAGGACCTTGTCATGCTGAAGAGGTTGCTATGGAGCGTTTATCGTACTTAACAATTGCTTGTCAGGATGAAGAAAAAGCTAAAAAAATGGCAACATATTTAGAAAGTTGGTATATCAATGCCAAAACTTCTGATGATATCATTGGTACTGAATATGCAGCCGTTTTGAAAAATATTTACGCAGTTGCTGCAGGAATTGCACATGGTTTGGGATATGGAGATAATTTTCAAGCAGTGTTGATGAGCAATGCCATTCGAGAAATGAAACGTTTCATCAGAAAAGTGCATAAAATGAAACGAAACATTAATAATTCTGCTTATTTGGGCGATTTATTAGTGACAGGATATTCCACTTTTAGTAGAAATCGTCATTTTGGAAACATGATTGGAAAAGGCTACACTGTAAAATCAGCTCAATTGGAAATGAGTATGATTGCTGAAGGCTATTATGCAGCCAAAAGCGCGTATAAAATTTCTTTAGAAAACAAGGCGAAAACTCCTATTATTGACGCTGTATTTGCCATTTTATACGAGCAAAAAAGCCCCAAAAAAGAATTTAAAAAGTTGACAGATAAATTGGATTAATTGTTTAATTTTGAACAATCATTTCAACTTTTTAACTTAACACATGAAAACAATACAAGAAGTCGTTGAAAGTACTGTAAGAAAAACACCTTTCATTGAAGAAGCGCTGAATGAAAAGCTTATCAATGTTTCTTCTTTAGCTAGAATCATTTTACCAGAAGTTTCAAAAGCATTGAAAAAAGAAGTAAAAGTTGGTGCAGTAATGATGGCAATTAACAGACTTTCACCTGCAAGCGAATTGCGCATCAGAAAAAATATTAAAAAGTTGGCTTTAGATTTGGGTGATGTGATTGTTCGTTCGGATTTGTGCGATTTTACATTTAAAAATACAACGTCATTATTGAAAGAAGTGTCTAGAATTTTGAGTAAATCCTCAGAAAGTTCAGACTATTTTTTAACAGTTTCACAAGGAATTTTTGAAACAAACTTGGTATCAAGTAAAAATTTACGTCCGTATATTGAGGAAATTTTCGAAAAAGAAACATTAATAAATAGAGTGCTAGATTTGGCATCTATCACTATAAAATTACCCAAAGAAAATCAAGAACAATCAGGAATTTATTATTTTATTTTAAAGCAATTGGCTTGGGCAGATATTCCATTGCAAGAAATTATTTCTACAACAAACGAAATGACAATTGTGGTAAAAGACAAAGACATCAATCAAACTTTTGCCATTTTAATGGATATGAAATTGGGGTAATTTATGGCAAAAACAAATCCCTATGCAGCATTAAAAATAAAAGAGTTCAATATCTTTTTGTTAATGCGTTTTTTATTGGTTTTTGGTTGGTCTATGCAATTTATTGTTATTGAATGGCAAGTATATAGTATCACAAAAGATCCATTATCACTAGGAATTATTGGTTTGTTGGAAATAATTCCTGCGTTTTCAATGGCGCTTTTTGCAGGTCATATTGTAGATCAAAGAGAAAAAAGAAACTTATTAGCCATTTGTATTGCTACATTTTCACTTATCAGTTTAGGATTGTATTTTTTAACAACAGATAGCATTTTTAAAAGTTGGTCAACCCATAAAATTTTATATGCCATTTATGGATTGGTTTTTTTTGGTGGATTTTTACGTTCTTTTTTTGGACCCACAATTTTCTCATTAGTTGCATTGATTGTTCCTAAAAAAATCTATCACAATGCAGCAACTTGGAGCACAAGTACTTGGAAAACAGCCTCAGTTACAGGTGCATTATTTGCAGGATTTTCAATCAGTTGGATGGGAGTTGCAAACACGTTATTATTGGTTTTTATTCTGGTTGTTTTATCATTTATTGTCGTTTTTTTCATCAAAAAGAAACCTATTTTAAACACCAAAATTGGTGAACCAATCAATGAAAGTTTGAAAGCTGGAGTGAGATTTGTGTTTCAAAATAAAGCCATTTTAGGTGCGCTTACTTTAGATATGATTGCTGTGCTTTTTGGAGGAACTGTAGCAATTTTATCGGTTTTTGCACAAGATATTTTACACGTTGGAAGCGAAGGTTTTGGAATACTAAATGCTTCCATATCCATGGGAAGTATTGTTACGATGTTCATTACAACCTATATTCCAATCAATAGAAATACTGGAAAAAAATTATTGATTTCCATTTTTATTTTTGGAGTAAGTATTATCGCTTTTGGATTGTCATCAATCTTTTGGATAAGTGTTTTAGCCCTTTTTATTAGTGGTGCTGCAGATGGAATTTCGATGGTGATTCGTCAAACGATTTTACAAATCAAAACTCCTGATGAAATGCGAGGACGTGTTTCATCTGTAAATTCCATGTTTGTGGGATCTTCTAACGAATTAGGTGCTTTTGAAAGTGGTTTGGCTGCAAAAATTATTGGTCCTGTTGCAGCAGTAGTTTTTGGTGGCACCATGACTTTATTAACTGTTGGTGCTACAGCAATTATTAACCCAACTTTGCGTGAGTTAGATTTAACAAAAGATATTGAAGACCATGAAAATGCCGAATAATTTAGTTGGGAATTGTTCTAAAATTGCCTAATAAAAGTGTCCAATCGTAAGTTTTAAAATCTAAATATTTTGGTTTTTCAGGAGTTATTTTATAGTCTAAAAGAATTTTTTTTGCACCATTTTTACCGCCAAAATCACCTCTAAACCAAGACATCAAAACCGAAGTTGAAGCCGTTTTTGATGTTTTATCATATGAAGTTTGCTCTTCTAAATAGGCTTTTGTCATAAAAGTTAATTCATTTTCTAAGTTTTCAGGGGAATAAATTGCCACAGGAGGACAACTTTTTGCACCACAATTCAAGGCAAAATGAATGCGCCAATCTACATTTTCAACACGTAATTTGCGTTCCCATTTTGGACGAAACCATTTTCTTACATATCCCAAACCGATTTTTACTTTAGATTTTCTAAGAATTCCATGTTCAATATCATCAAAAGACAGTATTTCTCCACCTATTTTGATGCGTTTTTCACTGAAATAAGTTCCTTTGTCTTCGTATAATTTTGGATTTTCAGACAATGAAATTTGAATAAAAGCATTGTAAATATTCACCCAAAAAGCAATTTTTTCCTTGTCAGTTTTTAGCTGCTTCATCAAATCAGATAAATTACTTTCCGATACTATTTTTAGTTCATTTTCTATTGATTTGGAGTCTTTTATATTCGTAGGTAAATCTTTAGAAACTTCTGTAAATTTTATGTTTTCTTGAGAATTCAAAAAAAAGCTTGATAAAAAAATAAGACTGTAAAAAAACTGTTTTGTGTAAAATTTCGTATGTTTAAGCATGAGAATTTCTGTAATTATTCCGGTTTATAATGAGCAAGAAAATCTTGCAAAAAGGTTGTCGTTTTTATGCAATCAAACTGACAAATTTCCGATAGAAATCATCGTTTCTAACTCTCCAGAAACAACAGATGCCACACCAAATGTATGCAAAAACTTTTCAAAGTTACATTTTATAAATGCTCCCAAAAAAGGCAGAGCAGCTCAAATGAATTTTGGCGCAAATCATGCAACAGGCGAAATCTTACTTTTTTTACATGCAGATGTTGAGTTGCCCACTAATTTTTACGAAGAAGTAACCAATGCAATAAAAAAAGGATTCAAAGCGGGTTTTTTTGCTTACCAATTTGATAAGGAAACAACATTGCTAAACTTAAATAGTTCATTCACTAAAAAGGATGGATTTTTTGCTGGAGGAGGAGATCAATGCCAGTTTTTTACCAAGGAAACGTTTGAAAAATTGCAAGGATATAATGAGGTATTTTGCATAATGGAAGATTTTGAAATGATGGATAAAGTGAGAAAATCGAGAGTTCCCTATACAATAATTCAATCGTTGGCAACTGTAAGCGCTCGAAAATATGACCAGAATTCTTGGTTAAAAGTGAATTTAATTAATGGTTATGTTTTTTTAAAATACAAATTGGGTGTTCATCCAATCAAACTTCGAAAAACCTATAAAAGTTTGTTGAGAGAGTCTGTTTAAGAAAACGAAGTTGCCATTTCTAGTTGATGTTCCAACTCATTTTGATGGAAATTTGCCGTTTTTTCATCCCAATTAAAATGATTCGCAAACAATTGTAAAACATATGCTTTGTGAACATCTACACTTGGTTTATCAAAAAAAAGACGTCCTGTTCTGCGCATAAAAAAATCAGTTGGATTGCATGCCATTTCATAATTTATAGCAAACCAAACTTCTGCTTTTATCATTTTTTTTGCTTGATCTTCATCCATAAATTCATCAAACTTTTTTAGAATGATGTCTGTCTGTTTTCCATAATTATGCACTAAATATTCAGCATCTTTTTGATTAAAATCAACTTCATTAATTCGATTATAAATGGCATCAGTATAACTTTTTACTTCATGTGAGTTTTTAAAAGTTCCTCCAGAAAGCACAATTTTATCGGTTTTAATTGCATCAAAAGTTTTTTCAAATCGGTTTTCATATTTTTTGGCAACCAAATCCACAATGCGTTCTGCCATTTTTCTGTAGCCAGTTAATTTACCTCCAGCAATAGAAATCAGCTCAGAATCTGATACAAAAATTTCATCTTTTCGAGATAATTCTGAGGCTGACTTTCCTTCTTCATGAATCAAAGGACGCAAACCTGCCCATGAAGATTGAATATCATTTAACGTAATATTTATTTCAGGAAACATATTGTTAACTGCTGATATCAAGTAAGTTGCATCAACAATATTTGTATTTACAGCATCTTTATCTTCTTGATAATTGGTATCTGTTGTGCCAAAATAAGTTACTTTTCCTCTTGGAATGGCAAACATCATTCTGCCATCAGGAATGTCAAAATACACAGATTGTTTTACAGGTAATTTTTCGTGAGCAACCACCAAATGAACACCTTTGGTTAGATGCAACCTTTTCCCAATTTTTGAATGATTGATTTGTCGTAATTCATCAACCCAAGGTCCAGTAGCATTGACTACATATTTTGATTTTATTTCGAAATTTTCGCCAGAAATTATGTCTGATATTTTTGCACCAACAACTCTTTTTTCCTCATATAAAAATTCAGTTGCAGCTGCATAATTTAAAATTTGAGCATCATAATTCAAGGCAGTTTTAAGAATTTCGATTGTTAAACGCGCATCATCTGTTCTGTATTCTGCATAAAAACCTGCTCCATTTAAAATGTTTTCTGGCAATAGTGGTTCTTTTTGCAAAGCCTCTTCTTTAGTGAGCATTTTTCGTTTGTCATCACTTTCAACAGAAGCCAAAATATCATATACTTTTAATCCAATGGAAGTCAACCAAGAACCATAAGTTCCTCCATCAATTAAAGGTAAAATCATCTTTTCTGGAACTACTAAATGAGGTGCCAATTTGTGCACAATAGCGCGTTCTGTGCCAACTTCTTTTACCAACCAAAAATCGAATTGTTTCAAATAGCGCAAACCACCATGAATCAATTTGGTTGATTTGCTACTTGTACCAGAAGCAAAATCGTTTTTTTCAATTAATGCGACTTTCATTCCACGTGAAGCAGCGTCTAAAGCAATTCCTGCTCCAGTGATTCCACCACCAATAATGAGAATGTCAAACTCAGTAGTTTGTAGTGTTGTTTGAATGTTTTTTCTGTTGAAATAAGAAAAGTTTTTCATATGTGTAAATTCTATTTTTTAACGGTCACATATGCGATCGCTTTTTTACTCATGGGTATTTGCTTACGCAAACTTTTGGTTAATGGCGATTTCATGCAATTTTTAATCTAAAATATGAGTTGGTAAACCATCAATACTGGTTTGATTTTTATCTTTCCAATAATTTTTAATTCCCTCTTTCCCTTTGCTTTTTGCCCAATCATTCAAATCATTTCGTTCGCCTTTGTATTCAAAAAAAGGAATTGACATACCACAAGAAGTTTGAGCAGATTCAATGGTAATATCAAAAATTTGACGCGTTCCTGGTGTTTTTGGAAAGAAAGAAATCAGTTCATCCCAAGATGCATTTCCTTCTTTAATTTCTTTCCCTTTTCCATACAAACGCAAAATATTGGGTGTTTTTTCAAAAGAACAAAACATGATTGTAATCCGTTCATTTTCATTTAAATGTGCAGCAGTTTCATTGCCACTTCCAGTAACATTTAACCAGATTACTCTGTTTTCTTCTAATATTCTAAAGGAATCCATGCCTTTTGGAGACAAATTAATTCTTCCTGAATTTGGTGCTGTAGCCACAAAAAATATTTTTTGTGCTTCCATAAAATCTTGAAGCTTTTGAGTGATTTTGGTGTAAAATTTTGACATAATTTATAAATTAAATCGATCAAGAAATTCCTTCTTATATTTTTCTCCTAAAGGTATTTTATTTGAGTTGATGCTTGCAACATTTCCTTCTAAATAATCTAGTTTATTTTTGTTAACTATAAACGATTTATGTACTTGTATAAAGGTAGACTTTGGCAATGAATTGTACATTAATTTTAAGGGTTTATACGTTATTAAAAAGTTATTTTTTAAATGAACTTTGATATAATCTCTTAAACCTTCAATAAAATAAATGTCGTCTATTTTTAGTTGATGTATTTTTTTATCTGATTTGATAAATACATATTCTATTTTATAATCATTCAACTCCTTAACTTTTGAAACTGCTTTTAAAAATCGTTCAAACGAAAATGGTTTTAACAAATAATCTACTGCATCTAATTCAAAACCCTCTAAAGCAAAGGCTGAATAAGCTGTTGTAAAAATTACTTTTGGCGGATTTTTTAGCGATTTATAAAAATCAATTCCAGAAAGATGGGGCATATTGATATCCAAAAAAAGTAAGTCTATAGGATTGCTTTTTAAAAATTCTAAAGCCTCTAATGCATTGTTACAAACATCCACACATTCTAAATAATCGATTTTTTGAATGAATGATTTTAGTACATTTTGCGATGAAGGCTCATCATCAATTATTAAACAACGAATATTCATCATTCTAAATTTAGGGTTAGTTGCACAGAAAAAATAGGATTGTTATTGGTTACAACAAAAAGATGTTTGTTAGGATAAATGATGGCTAAATTTTCTTGAATGTTTTTTAAACCAATTCCGTGATTTTCTGTTTTATTATTATTTTTAATTTCCTTGTAATTATTTGAAATAATAAAATCTAATTTTTTGTTTTTTGATGTTAATTTTATTTCAATAAAAGGATTTTGCACTCCGCTTTTCAATCCATGTTTAAAACTATTTTCTAATAAAGGTAATAACAACATTGGATAGATTTCTTCATCTTCAGCAATTGAAAAATTAAAAGTAATGCTAGCGTTATTTACGTGCCTATTTTTTTCAAATTCGATATAATTTTTAAGAAGTTTAATTTCTTTTTTGATGGTTATTTTATCTGTATTTACATCATAAATTACATACCGTAAAATATCAGACAATTGTAAAATTGCATTGGTAATTTCTTTTTTTTCATCAATGGCAAGTGAATACAAAACATTCAATGAATTGAATAAAAAATGCGGATTTATTTGACCTTTTAAATAGTACAATTGATTTTCTATTTGTTGTTTTTCAATTTTAAGTGTTTTATTTTCTAATTGGTTTAAATGCACCCAATCTTCAGCAAGTTTTATAAGAACAGATAGAATGAAAAAAACAGAAAAAATAAAATATATTTCGATGTTATTGTGATACGAAATAAAATAATAATCATTGAAAAAAGTATTAACTAAAAAAGTAAAAAACCAAGGATTTAACTGAGCAAATACGATAAGATTTATGACAAAAAGAATACTGAAAAGAAGGTATTTTTCTTTTTTTAGATATTTAGGAAGTAGGCAATATAAGTTTATATAAACCGGAATAACTAACGTAAAAATAAAGCTTGATGTATAAATATAATCGATTTTAGACGGAGATGAACTTCCAGAAAACAAAAACAAAAGAATTATAAAAGAACAACTCCACAACAAAGCGTTAAAAAACACCTTATTGTGAAAATTGGTTCTTTTAAAAAAAGGCTTAATTTGTAGCATTTGTTTTTTGTAAAGTAAATTTTGTAGATGTTTCCCATTTTTCGGAATCACTTGAAGCCATATATTTTTCAATAAATTTTTGTAATTCTTTAGACGATGCAGTTAATAAATACTTTTCGTTTAAAAGCCCAAATGTTTCATGTTTCATTTTAATTTTATTTTCTTTGAAAAGCGCTTCAATTTTATTTTCGTCAAGCCATTTTATTTCGATATTTCCATTTTTTTGAACATCATATTTTACCAAACTATGGGTATAAACTGAATGACTTTGAAGTAAATTATCTACATCATCTTGATTATCCATAGGAAAAAAATCTAAAAATGTCTGATTCTTTATTTTAAAAGGAGTCGCAATAAAAATGACTTCTACATTATCAAATGTTCTTTGAATGTAGTAGCTATTTTGGTATTCTTTATAAACTTTTGCCAACTCATTTTTAATTTCGCTCATATCGTTTTCTTTTTTCATTTCGTCTTTAAAAGAAACTATTTTCCAAGTTCCTTTTTTAGAATCGTTCCATTCACCAAGTAAACTTTTATCAAAAGAAATGGTTTCTTTGGTATAAAATGGATGCAAGGATTTTATAACACAAGAACTAAAAAGAAGTATACAAATGCTTACAAAAAGGGTTTTTTCAACTTTCATAATTATCAAATTTAAATTTATTTGACACAAAAAAACGCTGGCTTTTCATAAAACAGAAACTTTTTAGACAAACACGGTATTTTTCTCGATAAAACAGATGTTTAAAAGAATTTATAATTCCCAGTTTTTAGTTCGTTCAATGGCTTTCAACCATTTTTTATACAATCGTTCTCTTTTTTCATCTGTAAAATTTGGAGTAAATTTTCTGTCAATTTCTCTTTGAGATAAAATTTCATCTTGATGCCAAATTCCTACACAAATTCCAGCCAAATATGCAGCACCCATCACTGTTGATTCACTGTTTTTAGGCCTTTCTACAATCGTGTTCAGAATATCTGCTTGAAATTGCATCAAAAAATTATTGGCACTTGCACCACCATCTACTTTCAAAGATTTTAAAGGAATTGTGGCATCTTGTTGCATGGCAATCAACACGTCTTTGGTTTGATAAGCTAAGGATTCTAAAGTGGCTTTGATGAGGTGATTTTTTCCTGTATCTCTGGTCAATCCAAAAATAGCGCCTTTGGCATACATATCCCAATAAGGCGCTCCCAAACCAGCAAAAGCAGGAACTACAATTACCGAATTTTCTTCCTCAACTTCTCGTGCAAAATGTTCAGTTTCTTCGGCAGAATTGATAATTTGCAAACCATCACGCAACCACTGAATGGCGGCTCCAGCCACAAAAACACTGCCTTCTAAAGCATAATATATTTTATTGTCAATTCCCCAAGCAATGGTAGTTAGCAAACCACTTTTTGAAAATTGTAGTTTTGTACCTGTATTCATCAATAAAAAACATCCTGTTCCATAAGTGTTTTTTGCATCTCCTGAATCAAAACAACCTTGACCAAAAAGTGCTGCTTGTTGATCACCTGCAATGCCTGTAATTGGAATTTTTACACCTTCCAATTCAAAATCACCAAAATGATATGAGGAAGGTTTTACTTCTGGTAACAACGATTTTGGAATATCTAAAACAGTCAAAAGCGTTTCGTCCCAACACAAATTTTTAATATCAAAAAGCATGGTTCTTGAAGCGTTGCTAACATCTGTAGCATGAATTTTACGGTCAGTTAAATTCCATAAAATCCAAGAATCAATGGTTCCAAAAAGCAAATTTCCTTTTACAGCCTCTTCTCTAGCATTAGGGATATTTTCTAAAATCCAATGAGTTTTTGTGGCTGAAAAATAGGCATCAATAACCAATCCTGTAGTTTGTTTTACATGATTTTCAAGGCCTTTTTCTTTTAAACTTTCGCAGATAGAAGCCGTTCTTTTGTCTTGCCAAACAATGGCATTGTAAATGGGTTTTCCTGTGTTTTTATCCCAAATAACGGTAGTTTCTCTTTGATTTGTGATTCCAATTGCTGCAATTTGAGATGTAGCAATTGCTGCTTTTTCAATCACGCTTTTTAAAGTACGCAATTGTGATGCTAAAATCTCTGAAGGATCGTGTTCAACCCAACCAGATTGAGGATAAATTTGCGGAAATTCTTCTTGTGAAATTGACACAATTTTTCCTTTTTCATCAACAATTGCTGCACGTGAACTAGAAGTTCCTTGATCGAGTGCTAAAATATATTTTTGAGACATTGTATGCTGAATTAATTTCAGTAGCTATTAAAATAGAACCCACAATTTACAAAATTTGACCTTACAAATATTGAGAAATTAGTACCTTGTCCGCAAATTAAAATCATTTCTATGGAATATGGATTTTTATCAGTAATACCTCCTGTTGTTGCAATTATTCTGGCACTGAGAACAAAGCAAGTGTATATTGCTTTGTTATTCGGAATTTGGTTTTCATGGTTAATTATCAATCATTGGAATCCTTTGCAAGGAACAATTTCTATGATTGAAGCGATGGTTGATGTCTTTCAATCTAAAGGAAATACCAGAACAATTATGTTTAGTGCTTTGGTTGGAGCACTTTTAATTTTCATACAATACTCAAAAGGAGTTGAAGGTTTTGTCAATTATTTGAATAAAAAATTGGTGAAATTAGAAGCAAAAAAATCAGGATTTGCTAGAGTGATGGTTCAGATTTTAGCGATGTTTACGGGGATTTTGTTATTTGTTGAAACCAGTATCAGTTCGTTAACAGTTGGAACATTATATCGTCCAATTTTTGATAGATTGAAAATTCCAAGAGAAAAATTGGCTTACATTGCAGACTCAAGCTCTGCACCTTCTTCTATTTTGATTCCTTTTAATGCTTGGGGCGCATTTATCATGGGTTTGTTGTTGACACAAGGAATTGACAAACCTTTTTCAATGATGATGGCTTCCATTAAATATAATTTTTATCCATTATTGGCAATTGTGATTGTTTTTGTGGTGATTTTGTCAAAAAAAGACGTTGGATTGATGAAAAAAGCCGAAAAAAGAACGCTTGAAACAGGGGATTTATTCAATGAAAATTCTACGCCAATGGTTTCTGATGAAGTTACTTCTTTTCCTCCAAAAGAAGGTATTGAAGCAAAAGCATACAACATGATTGTGCCACTTTTGGTGATGGTTTTAATGATGCCAATAAATTTAATTTTTACAGGTTGGAATGCCGTTAAAGAATCAACTTCTTTTTTAAATCATGTTTCACAAGCTATTGGAGAAGGCTCAGGATCATCATCCGTTTTATATGCAGTAATTACGGCAATTTTAGTGGCAATTTTAATGTATTTTGTTCAGGGAATTTTAAAACCAAAAGAAGCAATTACGTTAACTTTAAAAGGAATTAGTGAATTAATACCATTAGCTTTATTGATGTTATTGGCATTTGCAATTGGTGACGCTTGTAAGGAATTAGAAACTGGAATGTATGTGGCAAATGCTACAAAAGGTTGGTTATCAGCAGAATTATTACCTGCAGTAGTTTTTATAATTAGTTCGTTCATTGCATTTTCAACAGGAACATCTTGGGGAACTTTTGCCATTATGTTGGCAATTTCAATACCAATGGCAACCATTCATGGTGCTGATGTAACCATTATAGTTGCTGCAACTTTGGGTGGTGGAATTTTTGGTGATCATTGTTCGCCAATTTCAGATACAACCATAATTTCATCTATGGCTTCTGCAAGTGACCATATTGATCATGTGAAAACGCAATTGCCTTATGCAATTATAGGAGGAATTATTTCCACTGTATTGTATTTGATTCTTGGATTTTTTGGGTAAGTCTAAACGCAAAGACGCAGAGTTTTATAAGAAATTTTTCTTTGCGTTCTTCGCGAAAAAAAACTTCGCGAACTTGGCGTTTAAATGAGTTAATTAGCTAAAATCCCACGTTTTTTCAATTGAGGAATCATTCGTAAAGCGCCCTCTTTGATGGTATTTTCTTTAAAAAGAAAGGTTTTTTCAAATAAGGTATTTCCTTCAAAAAAACTTACTTGAAAACGATTGTTCAATTGAAATAATTCGGGTTGAATCAACTCGATTTTTGCAAAAGAATTTGCAGGCAAAATATCAATTTTTTTACGAAATAAAGAAGTCGTTTTTAATCCCGAAATTTCGGGAGAAAATCCTTGAGAAACAATGACAACCAATTCTAAATCAACCGATTTTTTATTGATGATATACACGTTCCAATCATCAGTTTTGTAAATGTCATTGTATTCAAATACAACTGCGATTTCAACGTTTGTAACTTCTGGAATAACAATATCTTTTTTCATAAATCTCATTTGTCATTACGAGGAAGAATGACGAAGTAATCTACAAATTTAGAAAAAGATTGCTTCGTAAACTCGCAATGACGATTTAAATTACAGACCTAAATTGCTCTAGAAAACGCTTGTCATTTTCGTAAAACATTCTGATATCAGGAATTTGATATAACAACATGGCAATTCGTTCAATACCCATTCCAAAAGCATAACCAGAATATTTTGTTGGGTCTATATTGCAGTTTTTCAACACATTAGGATCAACCATTCCACAACCCATAATTTCTAACCAACCTGTACCTTTGGTGATTCTGTAATCAATTTCAGTTTCTAAACCCCAATAAATATCCACTTCTGCACTAGGCTCAGTAAATGGAAAATACGAAGGACGTAAACGAATTTTCGACTTTCCAAACATCTCTTTTGTAAAGTATAAAAGAGTTTGTTTTAAGTCGGCAAAAGATACATCTGTATCAATATATAACCCTTCTACTTGATGAAAAATACAATGCGCTCTTGCAGAAATATCTTCATTTCTAAACACTCTTCCTGGAGAAATTGTTCTGATTGGAGGTTGATTTTTCTCCATATAACGCACTTGCACTGAGGATGTATGCGTTCTTAATAAAATATCTGGATTTTTATTAATAAAAAACGTGTCTTGCATGTCTCTTGCTGGATGATATTCTGGCAAGTTCAATGCAGAAAAATTATGCCAATCATCCTCTATTTCAGGTCCTTCAGAAACCGTAAAACCAATTCTATTAAACACCTCAATAATTTGATTTTTTACGATTGATATTGGATGACGTGAACCCAATTCAATGGGTTCTCCAGGTCTTGTTAAGTCGCCATAAAGTGTTTTTTCTTCGACTGAATTTTCAAGAATTTCCGTTAATTGAATCACTTTTTCTTCAGCTGTTTTTTTCAAAGTATTTAAAGCTTGCCCAAAATCTTTGCGCAAATCAGCATCCACATTTTTAAATTCAGCAAATAAATCTTTCAATACACCTTTGCTTCCTAAATATTTTATTCTGAAAGATTCTAATTCCTCTTTAGTTGAGGCATTGAAATGTGCTACTTCAACAATCAATTCTTTTACTTTGTCTAACATTTTGTGCGAAAATTAGATTGCAAATTTACAGTATTTTAAAGAGTTTTTAGGATGAATTTTTTAGGTTTCTAAACCACTCAACGAAATCGATTGAAAATAAGGGTTAAAACATAAATATTCACAATTTTTTAATTTTGCGATATTGAAAATTATGTATCTTTGTGACGTTAAATTTTTAGTAATCCTATAAAAAAACATGGAAGAAAGTATCAAATCTAAAATAGATGGTTTCATGGAGCTCGTTGAAAAACGAAATGGTCATGAACCCGAATTTTTACAGGCTGTTCGTGAAGTAGCAGAAACTGTAATTCCTTATATTATCCAACACGATATTTACAATGGTAAAAACATTTTATTGAGAATGGTTGAGCCAGAAAGATTGATTTCTTTCAGAGTTTCTTGGGTGGATGATAGTGGTGAAATTCAAGTAAATAGAGGCTATAGAATTCAAATGAATTCTGCAATTGGCCCTTATAAAGGAGGTTTGCGTTTTCACCCAACTGTAAATGCAAGTATTTTAAAGTTTTTGGCTTTTGAACAAGTTTTCAAAAATTCTTTGACAACATTGCCTATGGGTGGTGGAAAAGGAGGTTCTGACTTTGATCCAAAAGGAAAATCGGATAATGAAATTATGCGTTTTTGCCATGCATTTATGACGGAATTATTCAGACATATTGGACCAAATACAGATGTTCCTGCTGGAGATATTGGAGTTGGCGCAAGAGAAATCGGATTTATGTTTGGAATGTATAAAAAACTAAACAACGAATTTACAGGAGTTTTAACTGGAAAAGGGCAATCTTGGGGAGGTTCATTAATCAGACCAGAAGCAACAGGTTATGGAACAGTATATTTTGCACAAAATATGTTGAAACGTAAAAATGAATCCTTTTCGGGTAAAAAAGTAGTGATTTCAGGTTCTGGAAACGTAGCTCAATTTGCTGCTGAAAAATCGATTGAATTGGGTGCAAAAGTGTTAACACTTTCTGATTCAAGTGGATATATTTATGTTGAAAATGGTTTTTCTACAGAACAATTGCAATATGTAATGCATATCAAAAATGTAAAACGTGGTAGAATTAGTGATTTTATAGACAAATATCCTTCAGCAAAATTTGTAGCGAACCAAAGACCTTGGTCAGTTTCTTGTGATATTGCGTTGCCATGTGCTACTCAAAATGAATTGAATGGTGATGAGGCAAAACAATTGATCAAAAACGGATGTATGTGTGTTTCTGAAGGTGCAAATATGCCTTCTACTCCTGAAGCTATTCACGAGTTTCAACATGCAAAAATTTTATTTGCACCAGGAAAAGCATCGAATGCAGGTGGTGTTGCAACTTCAGGTTTGGAAATGAGTCAAAACTCATTGCGTTTAAGTTGGTCAAGAAAAGAAGTGGATGAGCGTTTGAAAGAAATTATGGAAAATATTCACAATTCTTGTGTACAATATGGTCAAAATGAAGATGGTAGCATTGATTATGTAAGAGGAGCAAACATCGCTGGTTTTGTAAAAGTGGCAGATGCTATGTTAGCACAAGGAATTATTTAAGAATTCGTTTTTCAATTTATATTGATAAAGCACACTATTTTTGGTGTGCTTTTTTTATTTTTATAAAATGAAGAAAATTACAAATCAAGTTATTGAAGGAAAACATCAAAAACCAATTTTATTGGATGTCTTTTTTGAGGAAACATCACAACCAAAACCGATTATTATTTTTTGCCATGGATACAAAGGATTTAAAGATTGGGGAGCTTGGAATTTAATGGCATCAGAATTTGCAAAAGCGGGATTTTTCTTTATCAAATTTAATTTTTCTTACAATGGAGGAACAGCTGAGCAACCTATAAATTTTCCTGATTTAGAAGCTTTTGGAAATAACAATTACACTAAAGAATTGGATGATGTAGAGGCTGTTGCAGATTGGATTTTTCACAATACTGATTTTAAAAACGAAGCAAATTGCAATGAAATTTCTTTGATTGGTCACAGTAGAGGAGGAGGAATTGTGTTGCTAAAATCTAATGAAGATATTAGGATAAAAAAAGTGATTACTTTGGCTGGAGTTTCTGATTTTGAAAGTCGTTTCCCAAAAAATGATGATTTTCAAAAATGGAAAGAAAAAGGTGTTTATTATTTAAAAAACGGGAGAACTCATCAAGAAATGCCTCATTTTTATCAATTTTTTGAAGATTTTGAAAAAAATAAACATCGATTAAATATCAAAAAAGCTATTGAAAATTTACAAATTCCTCATTTAATACTTCATGGAAATAACGATACTTCTGTCTTGATTTCTGAGGCAGAAAATCTAAAAAAGTGGCAACCAAAAAGCGCTTTTACTATTATTGAAAATGCAGATCATGTCTTTAATGTTTCTCATCCTTGGAATAAAAAGGAAATGTCAAAAGAGTTAACAGAGGTCACTGCGATTTGTATTGATTTTTTAAGATAATTTCAACCTGAAATTCCGTATTTTCGAAATATGGAATTACAGCCTCCTTTTCGCAAAATAATTCATGTTGATATGGATGCATTTTTTGCTTCTGTAGAGCAATTAGACAATCCTGAATTGCGTGGAAAACCCATTGCTGTTGGTGGAGGAGAATCAAGAGGAGTAGTTGCTGCAGCTAGTTACGAAGCTCGAAAATTTGGTGTAAAATCTGCCATGAGTGGAGTTTTGGCGAAACAAAAATGCCCCAGTTTAATTTTCGTGAAACCAAATTTTTCAAGATATAAAGAGGTTTCGTATCAAATTAGAGAAATTTTTTACGAATACACAGATTTGGTTGAGCCACTTTCTTTGGACGAAGCGTATTTGGATGTTACTGAAAACAAAAAAGGAAATCCTTCAGCAAGTTTAATTGCTCAAGAAATTCGAAATCGCATTTTTGAGGAAACGGGTTTGCATGCTTCTGCTGGAATTTCCATCAATAAATTTATTGCCAAAGTTGCTTCTGACATCAACAAACCAAATGGACAAAAAACCATCAATCCTGAAGAAGTTATACAATTTTTAGAGGAATTGCCTGTACATAAATTTTATGGAGTTGGAAAAGTAACAGCAGCAAAAATGTACAATTTAGGCATTTTTGTTGGCAATGATTTGAAGAAAAAATCAGTGGAAGAACTTACCAATCTCTTTGGAAAATCAGGATTGCATTACTATCATATTGTTCGCGGAATTCATAATAGCAAAGTAAAACCCGATAGAATTCGAAAATCTGTTGGTGCAGAAACTACTTTTTTTGAGAATATTTCTTCAGAAATTTTTATGATAGAAAAGCTCGAAAAAATTGCTGATGAACTTGAAAGAAGAATGAAAAAGTCAGATACTAAAGGAAAAACCATCACCTTAAAAATAAAATATTCTGATTTTTCTCAACAAACCAGAAGCAAAACCATGGAGTATTTTATGCAAGAAAAGTTTGAGTTTTTTCCTGTTGTAAAAGAGTTGTTGTATCAAGAAAAACTGAAAAATTCGGTACGATTGTTAGGAATTTCTTTCGGAAATTTAAACACAGAAAAAACAACACCAATTTGGGTACAATTGAAATTTGATTTTTAAAACAAAATAGAACTAAATTACTAACCGAAAAAATAACTCATGAATCTAAGTTATTGGGAATTGAAAGAGTGGTTTTCCAACATCGACTTTACGATTGTTGGCAGTGGAATTGTGGGTTTGAATTGCGCTTTACAACTGAAAAAAATCTATCCAAAAGCCAGAATTTTAATCCTAGAAAAAGGCATATTGCCTCAAGGAGCAAGTACTAAAAATGCTGGTTTTGCATGCTTTGGAAGTTTGTCAGAAATTATTGATGATTTGCAAACACATTCTGAACAAGAAGTGTTTGAATTGGTCAAAAAACGTTGGGAAGGATTGCAATTATTACGAAAAAATTTAGGCGATAGAAAAATTGATTTTCAACAAAACAAAGGTTTTGAATTGTTTGACTCAGCCGATTTTTTTGAAGCCTGTATTTCCAAAAATGAACACATCAATCAGCTATTAAAACCGATTTTCAAAGGAGTTGTTTTTAGTACTTCAAATAACATTTTTGGTTTTCAAAATATACATCAACAATACAGTGTAAACAACTTTGAAGGTCAATTAGATACTGGAAAAATGATGGCTCATTTGTTGCAAAAAGTACAGAAAAAAGGAGTTAAAATTGTCAATTCAATTCACCTAGAATCTTTTATCGAAAAAGAAGATAAAGTTCACATAAAAACCAATAGATTTGATTTTTACACAAAAAAACTATTGATAACAACCAATGGTTTTGCTTCACAATTATTACAAGAAAATGTACAACCTGCAAGAGCGCAAGTGTTAATTACAAAACCAATAAAAAATTTACACAGCAAAGGAACTTTTCATTTAGATAAAGGCTATTATTACTTTAGAAATATCGACAATCGAATTTTATTTGGAGGAGGAAGAAATTTAGATTTTACCAGCGAAAACACCTTTGAGTTTGGTGAAACAGAATTGATTCAAAATCAATTAGAAAAAATGTTGAGAGATATTATTTTACCCAATATTCCTTTTGAAATTGACCAAAGATGGAGTGGCATTATGGGTGTTGGAAATCAGAAAAAAGCCATTGTAAAACAGGTTTCTAATCATATTTTTTGTGGAATAAGACTTGGAGGAATGGGAGTTGCAATTGGTAGTTTGGTTGGGAAAGAATTAGCAGATTTGACAATATAACAAATGAAAACACCCCAAAATTTTGATGTTCTGATTATTGGAGGAGGTTTGGCTGGTTTGTGCAATGCCATTCACTTATCAAAATTTGGTAAAAAAGTGTTGTTGATTGAAAAAAATGACTATCCAAAACACAAAGTTTGTGGAGAATATATTTCCAATGAAGTGTTGCCTTATCTGGCTTTTTTGGATGTAAATCCATTTGATTTTGGCGCTATAAAAATTGATGAATTTCAATTGTCAACAACCAATAATAAATTGATTTCAGCAAAATTACCTTTAGGTGGATTTGGTATTTCAAGATTTACATTGGACGAAGTTTTGGCAAAAAAAGCGATTGAAAATGACGCTAAAATTTTACAAGACACTGTTGTAAATATCAACTTTAAAAAGGATGTTTTTTACATAGAAACTAAAGAAAATCAGCAATTTACATCAAAAATTGTTATTGGAGCTTTTGGCAAACGTTCATTGTTAGATGTAAAAATGGAACGAGATTTCATTCAAAAAAAATCGCCTTATTTAGGCGTAAAAATTCATGTCAAAGGAAATTTTCCATCGAATTTAGTGGCGCTTCATAATTTTAAAGGAGGTTATTGTGGAGTGTCAAATGTTGAAAATAACACGATTAATTTGTGTTATATCACCAATTTTTCATCTTTTAAAGAATATAAAAATATCGACGATTTTCAAGAAAATGTGGTTTTTAAAAATAGTTTTTTAAAAGAAATGTTTCAAAAATCAACTCCGCTTTTTGAGCAACCTTTATCCATCAGCCAAATTTCTTTTGAAACCAAAAAGCCTGTTGAAAATCATTTGATTATGTGTGGAGACGCAGCAGGAATGATTCATCCTTTGTGTGGAAATGGCATGAGCATGGCAATTCAGTCTGCGCAAATTGCATCTAAATTGATTCTAAATTATCTAAATGATGAAAACGCCTCAAGAAGCTACCTTGAAAAAGAGTATATTAGGCAATGGAATCAAGCGTTTAAATGGCGTTTAAAAGCAGGTCATTTTATTGCAAGATTGTTTAGAAATCACAGAATAGCGAATTTTTTATTACAGATTTTAAGGAAATTACCATTTTTAATACCTGTAATTATTCAACAAACCCATGGAAAACCAATAAAAATCTGATGGATTTTTTTATCAGCACAAAATACAGAACAGATAAAGAAGAATTGATGGATGATTTTTCTATTGGAGGTGATTTATTGCGTGATACATTAGACAAATTAGAAAACATAAATCGCTGGTTAGGAGGAAATAAAGTAACAATTCATGGATTAAAAACCATTTTAAAAAATCATCCAAAAACTGAAGAAATTACCATTGTTGATATTGGTTGTGGTCATGGAGATATTTTGCGTGATGTGGCAATTTTTGGAAGAAAAAATGGTTTTATATTCAAATTGATAGGTGTTGATGCAAATCCAACTGCGATTTTGTACGCAAATGAATTGTCAAAAAAATATCCAGAAATCAGTTTTCAAACACAAGATATTTTTTCAGAAGAATTTCAAAACAGACAATTTGATGTGGTTTTAGCAACCTTATTTTTACATCATTTCAAAGAAGAAGAATTGGTGAAGTTTTTGCAGAATACTATCAAACAAACCAAAATAGGCATTGTCGTAAACGATTTGCACAGACATAAAGTTGCGTATTATTTGTTTATGTTGCTCTCGGTTTTTATCAAAAATAAGATGATTATTGAAGACGGATTAACCTCTGTTTTAAGAGGATTTAAAAGAAATGAACTTGAAAAAATGGCTGAAAAATTAAAAGTTACATCACAAATATCATGGAAATGGGCATTCCGTTTTTTATGGATTATACAAAAATAAATGGCAGTTAAAATAATTTCAGTTGCAAAGCAACTACCCCAATATTTTCGAGAGACAAAAGATATTATTCCTTTTGTAAAACTTTGGATGCAAGATCAAGAAGAACGATTTCAACGCAAAGTAATCAAACTTTTTGAAGGTGCAGGTGTTGATAAACGCTACTCAATTATGAGTCCTGAAGAAGTTTTTACAGCCTCATCTTTTGAAGAAAAAAATACTATTTACGCAAGAGAAGTTGTAAAATTAGCTACAGAATCACTAAAAAAAGCGTTAGAAAAAGCTCATTTAAAAGCCACAGAAATCGACTATATAATTACAGTAAGTTGCACAGGAATTATGATTCCTTCAATGGATGCCTATTTGATTAATTCTCTTGCGATGAAACAAGATATTGTACGATTGCCAGTTACAGAAATGGGTTGTGCAGCAGGTGTTTCTGGAATGATTTATGCCAAAAATTTTTTAAAAGCAAATCCAAATAAAAGAGCAGCAGTAATTGCAGTTGAAGCTCCAACAGCAACTTTTCAGTTGAATGATTTTTCAATGGCAAATATTGTGAGTGCTGCCATTTTTGGAGATGGAGCATCAGCCGTAATTTTGTCTTCTTTTGAGGATGATAAAGGTCCTGAAATCATTGATGAATCCATGTATCATTTTTATGATGCAACTCACATGATGGGTTTTAATTTGGTAAATTCGGGCTTACAAATGATTTTAGACAAAGAAGTTCCTCAAAAAATTTCCGATCATTTTCCAGCAATTGTTCATCCATTTTTAGAGAGAAATAACCTTACTATTGATGATATACATTACCTAATTTTTCATCCAGGAGGAAAAAAAATTGTGCAAACAGTAGAGGATTTATTTGGCGTTTTAGGCAAAAATATTGATGACACTAAAGAGGTTTTACGATTGTTTGGCAACATGTCAAGTGCAACTGTTTTGTATGTTTTAGAACGATTTATGGATCAAAATCCCACAAAAGGAGAAAGAGGTTTGATGTTGAGTTTTGGACCCGGTTTTTCTGCTCAACGAATTTTATTAGAATGGTAACAACATTTTGTCATGCTGAATTTGTTTCAGCATCTTATAATATATAGTAACATGTACAAAGATTTTCAAGACAAAAATGAATGGGCAATTATTTTGGGAGGCTCAAGTGGTTTGGGTTTGGCAACTGCTAAAAAGTTGGCAAAACACGGCATGAATATTTGTGTAGTTCATAGAAATTCTAGAGTACAAATGACTGCCATTGAAAAAGATTTTGAAGATGTTAAAAATCATCAAATCAGATTTTTATCTTATAATATTGATGCATTAAATCCTGATAAAAGAACAGAAATAATCCATGAAATTAAACAAGAAATAGGAAATCTAGGAACTATAAAAACCCTGATTCATTCCATAGCAAAAGGAAATTTAAAACCCATGTTTTCGAATGAAAATGAGGTTTTACAAAATGACGATTTTCAAATTACCATCAATGCTATGGCAATTAGTTTGTATGATTGGTTCAAAGCTATTTTTGAAGCTAAACTATTTTCTGATGATGCAAGAATCGTCAGTTTTACAAGCGAAGGAAATGTAAAACCTTGGGAAAATTATGCTGCAGTTTCAGCTGCGAAAGTAACTTTGGAGGCAATTACAAGAAACATCGCTTTAGAGTTTGCAAAATTCGGAATTAAAGCCAACTGCATTCAAGCTGGAGTAACAAATACAAAGTCTTTAAATAGAATTCCAAATAGCGATG
This sequence comes from Polaribacter gangjinensis, assembly GCF_038024125.1. Classification (NCBI taxonomy): domain Bacteria; kingdom Pseudomonadati; phylum Bacteroidota; class Flavobacteriia; order Flavobacteriales; family Flavobacteriaceae; genus Polaribacter; species Polaribacter gangjinensis. Next base: position 1,882,797 of record NZ_CP150662.1, on the reverse strand, counting down.
AAATTAAAAAACACACTTTAGTGAGAAATCCTTTTGAACGATTAACAACTCCTGAAGATGTTGCAAATGTGGTGTATTTGATGGTCAAAGAAGAATCAAAATGGATGAATGGAACCATCTTAAAAGTTGATGGTGGAGAAAGTTTAAGGTAGTATGGATTCACAAAAAATTATATCATTTTTACCTTACACAAAACCTTTTTTGTTTGTAGATGAAATCACGCAAATATCAGAAAATGGTGTTATAGGAAATTATACATTTAAAGAAAATGAGTATTTTTATGAAGGTCATTTTATCAATAATCCAATTACACCAGGCGTGATTTTAACAGAAACAATGGCACAAATTGGGGTTGTTTGTTTGGGAATTTATTTGTTAAAAGATGAAATTTTATCCGATAAAAAACCTCAAATTGCATTGACATCCAATGAAATAGATTTCTTTTTACCTGTTTATCCATCAGAAAAAGTTACTGTTATTTCAGAAAAAGTGTATTTCAGATTCAATAAATTAAAGTGCATTGTAAAAATGTTTAATGCAAAAAACGAATTGGTTTGTAGAGGAAGTATTGCTGGAATGATTATCGCAAAATAAGATGAAAAATAGAGTCGTAATTACAGGTTTAGGAGTTGTTGCACCAAATGGAGTTGGTTTGCAAGATTTTACAAACGCTATAAAAATTGGCAAATCTGGAATTGCATTTCATCAACATTTAAAAGACAAAGGATTTTCTTGTTGTATTGGAGGAATTCCAACCATTTCCGATCAAAAAATTTCGGAATATTTAACGCCTTTGCAACTTCGTGGATTCAATAGCACTTCTATTTTATATGGTTGTATAGCTGCAATTGATGCTTGGAAAGATGCTGGATTTTTGGTGGATGAAAACTCTCATTTAGACTATGACACAGGAATTATTTTTGGAACAGGTACCTCAGGAATTGAAAAATTTAGAGAAGCTATTTATCAAATTGACAATCAAAATGTAAGACGTTTAGGAAGCACTTCAGTAGTACAAACAATGGCAAGTGGCATTTCTGCATATTTGGGTGGAATTTTAGGTGTTGGAAATCAGGTTACTACAAATTCCTCAGCATGTACAACAGGAACTGAAGCTATTTTATTGGGTTTTGAACGCATTCAAAATGGAAAGGCAAAACGCATGTTAGTGGGCAGTTCAAGTGACAGCAGTTTGTATTCTTGGGGAGGTTTTGATGCCATGAAAGTGATGACCTATAAACACAATGAAACTCCCGAAAAAGGCTCAAGACCCATGAGCGAAACTGCCTCAGGCTTTGTGCCTGGAAGTGGAGCAGGAGCAATGATTTTAGAATCTTTAGAAAGTGCTTTAGAGCGAAATGCAACTATTTATGCAGAAGTTTTGGGTGGAAATATTAATGCTGGAGGACAAAGAAATGGCGGAACTTTAACGGCACCAAATGCTGAAGCTGTTCAAAAATGTATAAAAGATGCATTAATTGATGCCAATATTTCTGCAGATAAAATAGATGCAATTAACGGACATTTAACAGCCACTTCAAAAGATAGTTTAGAGATTGAAAATTGGACAAAAGCACTGAACAGAAAAGGAGCTGATTTTCCGCACATAAATTCGTTAAAATCGCAAGTTGGTCATTGTTTAGCAGCTTCTGGAGCCATTGAATCTGTGGCTTCCGTGTTGCAAATAAAAGATCAATTTGTTTTTCCAAATATCAATTGCGAAGATGTGCATCCTGAAATTTCAGCGTTGATTTCAACAGAAAAAATTCCCACAAAAATGATTGAAAAAAACATTCAAATTGTTGCCAAAGCAAGTTTTGGTTTTGGAGATGTAAATGCATGTGTTATCTTTAAAAAATATATTGAATAAAATGAATAAAGAGGAACTAATTTCAAAATTAAAAACGATTGTAAAGCCTTACATTCAAGATGAAGAGGCTTTTGCAAACTTATCGGAAAACACCGATTTTATTAAGGATTTAAAGATAAATTCGGCCAATTTGGTAGATGTTATTTTGGATGTTGAAGATGAATTTGACATCGAAATTGACAATGAAGCCATGGAAAAAATGCTCTCTGTAAAAGCAGCTATGGAAATTATTGAAGCAAAATTAGCCAATAAATGATTGGCAACGATATTGTTGATTTGCAATTAGCTAAAACCCAAAGTAATTGGCAACGAAAAGGCTTTTTAGAAAAACAATTTACTGATGTTGAAGTCGAAAAAATTGTCAATTCTGATTATGCATTTTTGCAACTTTGGTTGTTTTGGAGCATGAAAGAAGCTGCCTATAAATTGCATGTTCAACAACATCAAAATCGATTTTTTGCGCCCAAAAAGTTTCAGTGTGCAATGATTTCTAATACTTCAGGAACCATAAAATTTGTAGAAGAAATCTATTTTTCTTCATCCACAATTACTGAAAATTGTATTCATACAATTGTTTTCAAGAATTTTGATGAAATTCCGAACTCAAAATTGTTTTTGATGGATGAAAAATCATCTCAAACTGCTCAAGTTTCTGAGCAAATACTTTCAAGTGTTCCTTTGGCAACATCTGTTCAAAAAAATGAATTTGGAGTTCCATTTTTATATCAAAAAGACAAAAAACTTGGTTTTTCAGTTTCTACTTCTCACCATGGGAATTATGGTGGATTTGCCATTGTAAAAAGCCAATGAATATCAAAGAAGCCCTTTTAATGCATTGCAAAATGTTTGTCAACAAACGCATGCAAACAGTGGAAGAAATCATATATTCTCATCAAAAATCGTTGCAATCCGAAACCAAAAGTTCTGCTGGAGACAAACACGAAACAGGGCGAGCTATGATTCAATTGGAAATGGAAAAAGCGAGTCAGCAATTGGCAGGAATTTCGGAAATGAATCAAATTTTATCAAAAATTGATATTTCAATTTCAGAAAATTCAAAACAAAATGCTGCTCATTTAGGAAGTGTCGTTTACACAGCAAAAGCTAACTATTTTTTAAGCATTTCAGCAGGAAAAATAGATATAGAAAATGCGAGTTATTTTGCAATTTCTGTTTCTTCTCCAATTGGAAAATTGTTGTTAGGGAAGCACGAAAATGATGAATTTTTGTTTGATGGAAATCGCATTAAAATTCAAAAAATAGTTTGATTTCTGTTCCTTTTTTAATTTCAAAAGGATGATTTAAAAACACTTTTTGAGACTCAAAATCAGCTTCAATCAACCAATAATTTCCTCTATAATAAGTGTTTAAAACAGTTGCTTCATAGATTGAATTTTCTACAATTTTTAGTTGATGTGGATATAAAAGGCGCTCTTTTTGAGCAATTTTTATTTCGTTTACATCATCAAACAAAGCAGCAATATATTTTTGAGAAGGATTGTTGTAAATTGTTGTTGGCGAATCAAAAACAATGATTTCTTGATGTTGAATTACCATCAAAAAATCAGCAAACGAAAGTGCGTCTTCTTTGTCGTGAGTTGCCACAATACAAGCGATATTTTTCTCTTTCAAATATTGAAATAACTTTCGTCGTAAACTGTTTTTTTTGAAGTTGTCAATTTGCCCAAAAGGTTCATCAAGAAGAATTAATTCAGGTTCGTTTGCCAAAGCACGCGCAATTGCAACACGTTGCTTTTGACCACCACTCAAGTTTTTTACTTTGGTATTTTCGAACGCTTTCATTTCAATAACTTCTAATAATTCTTGCGTTCGTTGTTCACTTTCTTCAGGATGAAAACGAGACAGGAATTTTTTAATGTTCTCTGAAACAGAGGTATAAGGCATCAAATCAAAATCTTGCGCTACATATTTAAAGAATTCCATGCCAGGAACTAAATGAAATTTGGGTCCTAAAACAGGTGTTGAATTCCAAAAAATAGTTCCCTCAGTAGCATCTAACAAGCCATAAATCAACTTTAATAAGGTCGATTTTCCACAGCCACTTTCTCCCATTATGCACAAATGTTCGCCTTTTTTTAGGCTAAAATGGATGTTTTTTAAAACATTTTTTTTGGCAACATATTGAAAAGAAAGATGGTTAACTTGAAGCATAAACTATTATAAAAAGCGATTGTACCAACTTTCTTCCATAGGAATTTCCCAATAATTTTCGAAGTCGAATTTTGTATTAATTAAATTATCAAAAACGATGCTTTTTCCAGTAACAGCCTTGCTTTTAACGAGTTGTTTAAAGTCTTTTAGCTCTTTATACTGCACAAATTCACCTTGTTTAAAGCACACGTTCATTTTATCCAAAAGCATTACGTCGTATTTTTCTTGTAATTCTAAAATAAACGAAACAGAAGCATCAATATCCGAATTAGACAATTTAGATTCTGAATCATCAGCGCATAAAATGATGAAACGATTGTACAAAAATTGATAAGAAGCTTTGAAATTTTCGTCTTCAGTTTTCCAGTTTTCGATAAAATTTTGAATCAAATTTTCGATTTCTGGAGTTTCAGTATCATAAAATTTTCTGCTAGAAGGATAAATCCAAATTTTAGCATCTTCAGAAATTGACGAAAAATCTACAAACATAATTGATAAAATAGATTGCAAAGATACGCAAAGAAAAACCGCAAAAAACAGTTGCTTTTTGCGGTTTTTATCAATTTTATGAATGAATGAGTGTTGAATTGATGAGGTTTACAAAATCTTCTTGTACATTTTTACCTTTGTCTTTATTATACCAAACCTGCAAATCTTGCTTAAATTGCGCATCTAAACTGCCATTTTTTTCTTTGTAATCATGAACCATTTTGGTTGCAAAACTTGGTCTTGGTCCCCAAGTATTGAGTACGTTTAATTGGTTGTCAAGGACAATTAACTTTGGAATTGATCTTCCGTTGTTGGTTAAAAATAAATCCATCAATTCTAAATTTTCATCTCGCAAAACCAATTTCAATTGAATTTTGTCATTCAATTCAGCCAATTTATGGATGACTGGCAAATTCTGTGCAGCATCTCCACACCAACTTTCGGTGATTACTAACCAAATTTGCGGTTCTTCTATTTTTTGAAATTCAGTGGCAACTTCATCATCAATTTCGATAGTTTTATCCAAACGTTTCATTCTTGCTTCATTCAAAAGACTATAATTTATCAATTCTTCAGACTGAATAGGTCCTGTAGATTTTCCTTCAGCCGTTAATTGATGCATTAAATCTCTATAATCTTGATATGAAATTGAATTTTTAAGGGCGTTTTCGAGAATATTTTTCATGATGTGTAATTTTATACAAAGATACTTTTTATCAATATTGTCATGAGTAACTCAAGTTACATAATGACAAAATCAAACTTTGTTTTAGACGAAATAAATAGGAATTCTTACACGAATTGTAAAATCACTTTTTTTCTAAGTTTTTCAACATTTCGACAGTCATGGAAGACAAATCAAATTGATGTTTCCAATTCCAATCATTTCTTGCTTCAGAATCATCAATTGATGAAGGCCAACTATCTGCAATTTGTTGTCTTGAATCTGGTGCATACTCAATGGTAAAATCAGGAATGTGTTTTTTGATTACATCTGCAATTTCTTTTGGTGTAAAATCAATAGCAGCTAAATTATAACTCGTTCTAATTTTAATTTCACTTGATTTTGCTTGCATTAATTGAATGGTTGCGTTGACAGCATCTTGCATATACATCATAGGCAAACGCGTGTTTTCACTTAAAAAACATGTGAATTTTTTCTCTTCAAGTGCTTTAAAATAAATATCCACAGCATAATCTGTAGTGCCACCTCCAGGTTTTGTTTTCCAAGAAATGATGCCAGGATAACGCAAACTACGCACGTCAACTCCAAATTTTTGATGGTAATAATTGCACCAAAATTCACCCGAAAGTTTACTAATTCCGTAAACTGTACTAGGTTCCATAATGGTTTTTTGAGGCGTATTTTGCTTAGGAGTTGTAGGCCCAAAAACAGCAATTGAACTAGGCCAATACACTTGTTGAATGTATTTTTCTTTCGCTAAATCTAACACAGCTAGCAAAGAATTCATGTTTAAATCCCATGCTTTTTGAGGAAATTTTTCAGCAGTCGCAGACAACATAGCAGCCAACAAATACACTTGATTGATTTTGTATTTTAGAATAACCTGTAAAATAGAGGCTTTATCAGTCGCATCCAAAATTTCAAAAGGTCCTGAAGCCATCATTTCTGAAGTTCCTTCCTTGATATCAGAAGCAATTACTTGCTGATTTCCATACAATTCACGTAATTTTTGAGTCAGTTCAGTACCAATTTGACCACTTGCGCCTAAAACTAAAATGCGGTTTTCCATTGAAATAAAATCAATTATTTTACGAAACAAAGGTACTTAATTTTATTATTCGTAAATAATTCCAATTAAAATAATTAATTGTTAATGAAATTCATTTTATGAATTTTCAAACACCATCGCACAATTAAAATATGTATTTTTACGACGTTAATTTTTTATTTGGTGAAATATTTCCTTCTTTTTTCAATTTTCTTCTTTATTTCCTGTAAAAAAACACCTGAAAAAAAGGAGATTGATACATCAGCAATTGCTGAAATGCGTGCTGTTGTGAAACACTCTGATTTTGAAAATGTATTACCACTTTTTCAGCCAGAAATTGATGTTTGGGCTGAATATGGAACGTTAAAAAGCTTTTTAGGTCGCTTTAAAAAGGCTTCTCCTAAAGAAGTTTTGAGCAATTCTGTAGAACTTAGAGATCTTGTAAAAGCGATGAAAGAAAGCGTTAAACCTGAAATTTTTAATAATCCTTCGTTTGAAACAAGAGTGAATATTATGTACAATGAATCACTGAGATTGGCTGACATGAATACAATTCCAGCCATTACAGCGAAAGAGGTAAACGCTCAAATTGATAAAATTTTGGAAGCTTTTGGAGCCATTAATGCCAAAATTAATACGACTTTTTCAAAGAAGAAATTTGAGGACGAGATTACTATTGATGTTAGTTTGATTGGTTTAGATACTACAAAAATTGATACTATTTCAAAAAATAGTATTTTGAAAAAAATGGATGAAAAAGCCAAAAAACTCGAGGAAAATTCCAAAAAAAAGGGCAATAAATGAAAAAAGTAATTTTTATTACATTGTTGTTTTTTCTAATTATTTCTTGTGAAAAATCAGCTGTAAAAATAGCTGATTCAGAAAAGTCGCATCAAAAAGAACTTATTCAAACTTTTTTAAATGATTGGCATTTGGCAGCTTCACAAACAAATTATGCGAATTATTTTGATAAAATGGCTGAAAATTCGGTTTTTATAGGAACAGATGCATCAGAAATTTGGTCAAAAAGTCAATTTGAAAATTACAGCAAACCTCATTTTGATAAAGGCAAAGCTTGGGATTTTAAAGCTTTAGAAAGAAATATTTATTTGAACGATGCTGGAAATTTTGCTTGGTTTGATGAAAATTTACAAACGAACAGAGGTACATTTAGAGGCTCTGGAGTTTTGGAAAAAATTGATGAAAATTGGACATTGCATCATTATGTGTTGTCTGTGCCAATTCCGAATGATGATATGAAAGCAGTTGTTAAAATCACTCACAAAAACGACTCGATTTTTCAGTTAAAATTTAAATAAGTCAAGATAAAACATCATCAACAGTTTTAAAAATCAACGCTGTTTCAAACCCTTTTCTGAGGAGAAAATCAATCAATTTTTTTTTGCGTTTGTAAGGATTTGATTCTGAAATGACATTGTTTCTGTTTTCAGTTATTTTGTAAATCGTGTTTATATACTCTTTTTCATCAATTTCTTTCAAGGCAGTTTTGATGTTGTAAGATGAAATATCTCTCATTTTCAATTCGTTTACAATGCGGTTTTTTCCCCAATGTTTAATGCGGAATTTTCCTCTTGCAAAACTTTTAGCAAAACGCTCTTCGTTTAAAAAATTGTCTTTCATCAAATTCAACAAAATCATTTCACGAGCTTCAGGAATCAAATCATAAGACTTGATTTTTTCTTCTACTTCTTTGTGACAGCGATCTTGATACACACAATATTGTGCGATTTTTTGTTGGATTTCTTGAACTGTGTAACTTTTTTTCGGATTCATTTTTCAAAAGTACAAAAATGAAAAAAGGTTGTGAATGAATTTTCACAACCTTTTTTAAAATTTAGAAATAACGTTTATCAATCTAAAACTTCTACAATTTCACCATTGAATTTTTGGTGTAACCACATTTTGAAGCGTGTGATTAAGTAAAATAATATAGGAACTACAATCAATGTTAAGAATGTTGCCACAAACAAACCGTAAATTACAGCCCAAGCCAAAGGTCCCCAAAAAATCACATTATCTCCACCCATATAAATATTGGCATCAAACTCACTAAATAATGAGAAAAAGTTGATATTCAATCCAATAGCTAACGGAATTAATCCTAAAATGGTAGTAATTGCTGTTAGTAAAACAGGACGTAAACGTGCTTTTCCTGCTTTGATAATGGCTTCTAATAACAATTCTTTTGGCAAATATTTTTGATCTTCTAAACCAAATTCTTCTTTTTTACGATCAATCAACAATTGCATATAATCTAGCAGCACAACTCCATTATTCACCACAATTCCTGCAAGAGCAATGATTCCCATCATTGTCATCATAATTACAAACGAACTTCCTGAGATTACAATTCCGCCAAAAACCCCAATAAAACTCAAGAAAATAGCAATCATAATAATGGCTGGTTTTGAAACTGAATTGAATTGGAAAATCAAGATAAAGAAAATCAATGCTAATCCTTTGAAAAAAGCGCCAATTAAAAACGCTTGTTGTTTGTTTTGTTCTTCCAATTGTCCTGTATAATCTATTTTTATTGATGGAGGCAAATCAGAAAAACTTTTCATTTCTTCTTTAATTTGATTTACCACAGCTGCAGCATCTACATAACCTGGAGCCAATTGCGAATAGACAGTTACTACACGTTTGGTATCTCTGTGTTTGATTGCGCTAAATCCAGAGCTATTACTTTGTGTTGCAATTGAAGAAACAGGAATGGTTTTTATTTGACCAGAAGCCATGTCTCTAAAGGTAATTTTTTGATCAAAAATGGCACTTTTGTTATATCTGATGTCTTCGTTAAAACGCACATTGATATCATAATCATCACCATCTTCTTTATAAATTCCTGCTTTTGCACCAAAGATTGCACTTCTTAATTGTTGTCCAACTTGACTTGTAGAAACGCCTAATTCACCTGCTTTTTCTCTGTCTACAATGACCTTCATAGAAGGTTTGTCTTTATTTACATCAATCTTAATTTCATCAACTCCAGGAACATTTCTGGTATTAATATAAGCTCGCATTTTTTCGGCAGTTGCAATCAATTCATCATAATTATTTCCTTCCAATTCAATATTGATTGGAGCTCCAGTTGGTGGTCCATTTGCATCTTTTTCTACCGAAATCAATACACCAGGATAAATTCCTGTTAGGGCTTTTTGTACTTTTTGACGTAATTCTTCACTATCCAAACCTCTTCTGTATTTATATTCGCGCATGGAAGCAGTGATTTTCCCTTTGTGTGGCATTTCAGCAGCAGAACCTCCATCAGTTTGAGGATTTCCTGCACCTTCACCCACTTGCGAAACCGAGCTTTCTACCATAAAATTGACACCATTATCCATGTACATATCTTGGTTTAAAACACTGTACACTTTTTGTTCAATTTCTTTGGTTATTTTATTGGTTTCGTCAATATCTGTTCCCTGTGGATATTCAATATACACAACAACTTGATTAGGTTTGTTGTCAGGGAAAAATTCAATTTTTGTTCTTTGAGAAGCCACTGAAGCTCCAAATCCACCAAAAGCTAAAAATAAAAGTAAAAATGTTCCGATAGTTATTGCAACAGGAAACCATCTTTTTAAAGAAGTTTTCAGGCTTTTTTCGTACATATTTTCTAGCCAAACCAAGGTGTTTTCTTGGAAATAATTCGCCCACTTACGCAACCAAATACGATATACCCACAACATGATTGCCGTGAAAACCATTACTGAACCTAAACCTCTATATGCGCCTCCAAAAATTAAAATGATCAAACCAAATCCACCAACAATAGATGTAATTGTGATGATTCTTTTTAGGGGCATGTCTTTATCTTCAGTAGTCATAAATTTTGAAACCAAAACCGAATTAAAGAAAATGGCTACCACTAAAGATGATCCTAAAACCACTGAAAGTGTTATTGGAAAGTAAATCATAAACTGACCAAATAATCCAGGCCATAAGCCCAAAGGCACAAACGCAGCAACAGTTGTAACTGTAGAAATGATGATAGGATATGCAATTTCGCCAATTCCTTTTTTGGCAGCTTCTACTCTTGATAAACCTTCTTCGTCCATTAAACGATACACGTTTTCAACGACAACAATTCCATTATCTACAAGCATTCCTAGACCCATAATCAATCCAAAAAGAATCATGGTATTTAAGGTATAACCCATTGCTCCTAAAATCATTAAGGACATGAACATAGACATAGGAATGGCAAAACCAACAAAAAGTGCGTTTTTAAATCCTAAAAAGAACATTAAAACGCCTACAACCAAAATAATTCCGAAGATGATGTTGTTTACCAAATCATCAACTTGACCAATCGTTTTGTCTGATAAATCATTGGTAATACTAACCTCTAAATTTTTCGGGAAATAATTTTCTTTTGCATTGGCAACAATCACTTTTATTTGCTCTGCAGCACCAATCATATTTTTTCCTGCACGTTTTTTAACGTCAAGCATTACCACAGGTTTTCCATCTTTTCTAGCAAATGTTGTTTTGTCTTTTTCTTTAAAACTGACAGTTGCAATATCTCTTAAGTAAATGGAGTTTCCATTTTCTGATTTTACAACAAAATTTTCAAGGTCTGATGGTTTGTCAATTTCACCTAAAATTCTGATGGTCCTTCTTTGTCCAGATGCGATTAAATTTCCTGCAGAGGAAGTTACATTTCCATTATTGATGGCAGTTATGATGTCGTTAAAGCTTACCTGAGTTGCCATCATTTTATAGATATCAACAGCAATTTCTACTTCTTTTTCTTGCACACCACGAATATCAGCTTGTTTCACTTCGGTTAAATCTTCGATATCATCTTGCAAATATTCTGCAAATTCTTTTAGTTTTTCTAGAGGATAATCTCCTGAAATATTGATGTTTAGAAACGGAATTTCTTCAGACATGCTCAAATCAAACGCATTTGGATCTACTTTTGCGCCGTTAAAAGTGGGCCAATCTTCAGAAGCTTTTTCAGAATCAATTTTATCTTTTACACGTTGTTTGGCAACTTCAACATTCATATCATCATCAAACTCAACAATGATCATAGAATAATCTTCTTGCGATGTAGAAGTGATTTCAACAACACCACTCAAACCTTTCAATTGGTCTTCTAATGGATCAGTAATTAGTTTTTCAATATCTTCAGCTGTATTTCCAGGATATAAAGTGCTGATGTATATTTTCGTTTCTTTTATTTCTGGAAAATCTTCTCTTGGCATATCATAATATGCTGTAATTCCTAAGACTAAAATCAAGAATATTGCCACATACATTGTGGTGCTATTGGAAATTGCCCAAGAAGAGAGTTTGAATTCTTTGTCAGTTTTATTCATTTTTTTGATTAGTTTTTAGTCTTTAGACGGTTGACGGTAGTAACAATCTGATGACTTTATGAATTCGTTTTTTGATTTAAATATTTTTTCAAACCAGTAATCATTTTAGATAATTCAACTAGTTTTATTCTTAATTCACTATTTTTTTCTAAAGTAATATATTGTTGATTTTTAGCAATTGTTAAGCAAACTACACATTCTTTAACGGAACCTAAAGCAATTTTCAAAAATCTTGAAAACTGTAAGTTTGTATCTCCTGAACCTTCTGTAATATTTAAAGCAATTGAATTAGAAGCTCTTAAAAATTGTGATGTTAAACCATAGATTTCGCTTTTTGGGAATGTTTTTGAAACGTTGTAAGCATCATTTATAAATTCAATAGCCTTTTTATAAACCGTGAGTTCTTCAAATTTAAATGTTACATCTTCCATAATTTCATATAATTTTTTTATTTTCTTTATTCTACAAATTACAGTCTAATGTCTATTGACTAATCTTAACCTCTTGTCCATTTTTTACACTTCTTGCACCAGCTTGAATTAGCATATCTCCTTCAGATATTCCTTCTAAAATTTCGATGATGTCACCTTGTGTTTTTCCTGTTTTTACAACGGTTTGTTTTGCAATCCCTTTGTTACCATTCAAATCAGTAATAATATATACATATTGCTGACCTTCAGCATTTTCTGAAATGATACTTTGTGGAATTAAAATTGCTTTTAGGTTGGTATAATCGTTGATTTTTAACTTTGCTGTTAAGTTTGGTTTGATGTTTTTATCCGAATTTGGAACTTGAATTTCAATCATAAAAGTTCTGTTTGCAGGATTGATAAAATTCCCAGTTTCTCTAACTTTCGTTGCAATATCTTTCCTTAAAACAGGAAATGAAACTTGCACTTCTTTTCCTTTTGTAATGTTACTGATGTATGTTTCTGGTACAGCAGTTTCAATATACATATTGTCTAGGTTTACAATTCTAAAAATTTCTGATCCCATTCCTGGCGCAACAACAGTTCCTTGCTCTTTAATAACATCATCAATAACTCCCGAAAATGGCGCTCTAATTGTAGCTTTTGAAAGCTGTTTTTTAAATTGATCTAAGCTGTTTTTTTGAGATTCGTAACTTGTTTTTGCCTGTAAAAATTGGATTTCAGAACCAATTTTTTGTTCCCACAGTCTTTTTTGACGTTCAAAAGTTGTTTTTGCCAAAGATGTAGTAGCTTCTAATTGTGCCACTTGTTGTGCCATTCCACCATCATCAATTGTAGCTAATACTTGTCCCTTTGAAACATTTTGACCTCTTGTTACATACACTTTTTCCAAAGTTCCAGGTATTTCAGGATAAATCAACACGTTTTGTTTGGTTTTTACATCACCTTGCAATTCTAAATAATGATTGAAAACTTCGTGTTTAGCCTCTAAAGCAGTAACTAATGGTACTCTTTTAAGTGTATCTAATTTGTCAATTTCAGCAATTAACAATTTTATTTTTTCAGCAATTTCTTGACTTTGTTTATCTAATTCTGTTTTTTTTGCACGAATTTTAGTCAAATCTTGTGTTGCAATCACTTCGTCTAAAGTGGGTTGTTTTTTTTCTCCACAAGAAACCAAGATAAAAGTTGTCAATAATAATAGGTAAATAGTTTTCATTTTCAGTTAGTTATTTTATTGGAATATTTAGTGCGTTTTCTAATGCTGCTTTTTTTGCAATTACATCAAGCATTGATTGAATGTAATTTTGTTGTTGTGAATACAATTGATTTTGTGCTTGCAACAAATCAAAACTTGAGGATATTCCTTCAAAAAATTTGACGCGTTGTTTGCCTTCTATTCTCTCAGCCAAACCAACATTTCTTTTGGCGGTTTGATAATTTTCGATGCTAAATTGATACTCATTTTTGGCTTTTTCTGCTAATAAACTAAGTCTTTGTTTGGTTTCTTGTAAACGTAAATCAGCTGTTTCTAAAGCAATTTTTGCTTGTGTTGTAGAGGCATTTCTTCCAAAACTGCTAAAAATAGGAACGTTTAAACTTACACCAAATAATGATTGTTGAAACCAACGTTGGTCATTATCAAAAAATGTAAATGAATTAGAAAATGCTTGTGCTCCATAATTTACAAAAGCACTTAAGCTTGGTAAATACATGCTTTTTTCACGTTTCAACATCAAACTTTTTACTTGACGATCATTTTCTGCAATTTTAAAATCGATATGTTTATCAACACTAAACGTTTCCGAAATCAACCCTAAATTGATGTTTGAATTTGCCAAACCATCCAATGAATCTGTTAAAATTAATTTGGTTTCAATAGGATTTCCCATGGAAAGATTTAGCATTTGATAGGCAATTACTTGCATATTTTCTACATTTCTTAGCTGGTTTTTTAAATTTCCCAGGGTAATTTCCAATTGCTCTACATCTTCTTCTTCGTTAAAACCATTTTCAAAAATTTGTTTGGCATCTTTATAATTTTTCTCTAGAATTTCGATGTTTTTTTTGAGAATTGAAACACTGTTTTCTGTTACTAAAACAGTTCCATAGGCATTGATTACGGCTTCTCTAGTAATCAATTCTGTTTTTTCTTCTGCTTGTTCAGAAATCTTTAAAAAAGTTTTAGCGGCTTGTAAACCAACTAAATACGATCCATCAAATAACAGTTGTGTTAATGTAACAGACGCATTCATGTTTTGTTTGGTACCAAAAACCACTGGAATAAATCCTTCAGGAGCTGTTGGTCTGCTATTAGGTTGCAGATTAAAATATTGCTCAACAGTCTCTATGGTAGAAGTTGTATTGTCAAAAGCTGCAGCTGGCAATAACGAGACAGGTTGTTTTATAAAGTTTTGATAATCAATTTTTGCATTGATTTGTGGCAAACCGATTGTAGTAGTTTTCCAAACTTCCTTATTCGCATTTTTGATGTCGTTTTTGGCTGCTTTTGTATTGTAACTATTTTCAAGTGCAAATTTTATAGCTTCTTCTAAAGAGAAGCTCATCGTTTTTTCTTGGGCTTTAATAGTTGTTAAAAAAGTGATGCAAATCACAAAAAATATTTTTTTCATTTCAATTTTCGTTTAATTGTTTTTCAAGTTGAAGAATTCCTTTTGGAGTACAAATTCCTCGTAAATGATAGTCTAAATATTGGTTCATTAAGTTTTTCATTACATGGTTTTTGATAGGAAACATGTCATTATCTTTAATACCAGTTACACCTAAAAAATAAATTCTAGAGATAAAATCTACATCAATATCTGCTCTATATAGTCCCATTTTAACCCCTTTGTGTAAGTTTTCAATCACACATTTTTGCATGATTTGAAACTGTTTTTGTTTTAGAGAAGAAAATAATTTTGGATAGTATTTTTGTAATTGATACTGAGGAGAAGATTTTTCATCCTTTAAATGTTCCATTACTAATTTTTTAATGGCAAAAATTTCATCAATTGGATTTAAATCAATGCCACAAACATGGTCAATTCCACAAGAAATTTTTTCGAACATGGTGTTTGTTACAGACGTAACTAGAGCAGTTTTGTTACTAAAGTATTTGTAAATCGTTTTTTTGGAAACACCCATTGCAGCTGCAATTTCATCCATAGTAACACTCTTAAAACCTAAGTTTAAGAATAATTCACACGATTTGTCGATAATGGATTCTTTCATAATTCGGGTGCAAATGTACAACTGGAAACTTTAAATACAAAAAAAGTTTCCAAAGTTTTAATGATTTTTTAACATTGCGTATTTAAAGAACAAATTCTTTACAGTATTTTTACAAAAAATTTCAGTTTTGGACATTTTACAATATCAACAAGTATTTTTAGACTATTTAGGATCAAAAAAATGGGTAAGAGAGCCCAAAAATTTGTACGAACCAATAGATTATATTCTGCAATTAGGAGGCAAAAGAATGCGTCCAATTTTAACATTGATGGCTGCAGATATTTTTTCTTCGGATTACAAAAAGGCCTTACCAGCAGCTTTGGCGGTAGAAGTTTTTCACAATTTTACATTGATTCATGATGATATCATGGATGAAGCTCCTTTGCGAAGAGGAAAAAAGACGGTTCATGAAAAGTGGAATTTAAATACAGGGATTCTTTCAGGAGATGCCATGCTGATTTTAGCGTATCAATTTTTTGAAAGTTATGAGCCCGAGATTTTTCAAGAATTGGCAAAATTGTTCAGTAAAACTGCCTTAGAAGTTTGTGATGGTCAACAGTTGGATGTTGATTTTGAAACTAGAAATAATGTTACAATTGATGAATATATTGAAATGATTCGCCTAAAAACATCGGTTTTAGTTGCAGCAGCTTTAAAAATGGGTGCCATCGTTTCTAAAACGGATGCTAAAAATGCCGATTTAATTTATGATTTTGGATTGAATTTAGGGCTAGCTTTTCAATTACAAGACGATTATTTGGACACTTTTGGCGATCCTGAAACCTTTGGAAAACAAATTGCAGGCGATATAATTGAAAACAAAAAAACCTATTTGTATATACAAGCGTTGAAACTAGCAGATAAAAGAGATCAACAAAAATTGCAGTTTTTTTACAATCAAAAATTAGAAGATAACTCAATTAAAATTACAGAAGTTACCAGAATTTTTGAATTGTATGACATTCCGATTTTGATAAAAGCTGAAATTGAATCCTTTACAGATAAAGCATTTGAAACTTTACAAGAAATGAACATTCCTCAATCAGACAAAGAAAATTTAAGAAACTTTGGATTGTGGTTAATGAATAGAACAGTCTAATTATTCTCAGGAATTATTTGTAAATAATTTAAAATAAATAGTACATTTGCACACCAAATTCTTGGTCCTATAGCTCAGTTGGTTAGAGCACCTGACTCATAATCAGGTGGTCCCTGGTTCGAGCCCAGGTGGGACCACAAAACAAAAATAAAAGAGAAATTCGAAAGAGTTTCTCTTTTTTATTTCAATAGTTCCTACGATTTTTTTACAGTTATTCATTTTTTGATTACAATTCTCACCACTTATACATTAAAAATGTACACTTATTCAAAAAAACAACCACTTACGAACTAAGTATTCAATTATCTTATTGATATTGATAAAACAATTAGTTTTAACACAAGTTTTTAAAATTCCCCCGTTTATGAAAACAAATCTTATAAAACAACTTTTAATAGTTGTAATCTGTTCAATCGGTTTACTATCTTCAGGTAATTATTTAGTAAAGATGTCTTACATCGAAACTTTGCTGGATGCATTGAATGTTATGATTTTCTTTACATGCTTTTTTCCATTCTTATTTGTGAGTTTTGCATTATTATGCAAAGCACTAAGATCGGTTAATAAATTTTCTTATCAATAGATATTTAGAAGCAAGATTAAAGCGATTGCATCTTTAATTGAACATCATACTTAAAGCACAATGAATTTATTTCGATGTATTTAGGTGTGATGTTCAATTATTTAAAAGATGAATATTCTTTTTCTTTAAAGAAATTTTATTGACATTAATCTTAAGAAGGATGATTTTAATGTAAAATCAAGTATTTCAATTAATGGTTTCCTAAATACAATTTTTCTGAATTCAAAGACAAAAATGCCTATTTAAAAAATCACAAATAATAAAGAAAAACTTATTTTCTTATTAATTTAATACAAATAGATTGTTTTTTTTCATCATTCGTATCTTCTTCATTACCATTTGTTTAAAACTACCTAACCACTTATTCCCCAAAAAGATACACTTATTTGATAAAAATATCTTCTGCTAAGTAAGACATTAGTTTTGAATTTTTTGTTTTTAAAACTTGTAAATTTACATCGTAATCAAAACACTAAATCCCCAAGGTGATGAAAGCAATTTATATCAAACAGCTCTTAATCGTTTTAATCTGTTCAATCGGTCTACATTCTTCAGGTAATTATTTAGCAAAAATGTCTTACATAGAAACTCTTATAGACGGCTTTCATGTAATGATTTTTTTCATCTGTTTTTTCCCTTTTGTAATTATTTCTTTGGGCTTGATTAATAAAATCTTTAAAACAGTTTATAGATTTGCACACCATTAGTGGGGTTAGAAATCGGTTTAAAAAATTCTTTGGAATACATAAAAACCGAAAAAAACGGACACACTTTCATAAGAAAATGTGTCCGTTTTTAATTTTATTTAAAGCGATATTTAGCTTTTTATTTTACTTTTTGGCGGATTTGGTAATTTCTCAAAGCCCATATTAAAAAAGGTAAACCCGAAAACATCTGCTTCTTCTTCAATAATTTTTGATACTGGTTTTCCTGCACCATGACCAGCATTGGTTTCAATTCTAATCAACGTTGGATTGTTTCCTGTTTGTTTTTCTTGTAATTCAGCAGCAAATTTAAAACTATGAGCAGGCACTACTCTGTCATCATGATCGCCAGTTGTTACCAAAGTTGCAGGATATTGAACACCTTTTTTAACATTGTGAACAGGAGAATATCCTTTTAAATAATCCAACATCTCTTTGCTGTCTTCTGCAGTTCCATAATCATAAGCCCAACCTGCGCCTGCTGTAAATGTATGATAACGCAACATGTCTAAAACACCCACTGCAGGCAATGCAACTTTCATTAAGTCAGGTCTTTGTGTCATTGTTGCGCCAACTAATAATCCACCATTTGAGCCACCACTAATCGCTAAAAAATCGGAAGATGTATACTTTTGGGCAATCAAATATTCAGCTGCAGCAATAAAATCATCAAATACATTTTGCTTTTTCATTTTGGTACCTGCATCATGCCATTTCTTTCCATATTCTCCACCACCACGTAAATTTGGAACAGCATAAATGCCTCCTTGTTCCATCCAAACTGCATTTACCACACTAAAATAAGGTGTTAAACTCACATTAAATCCGCCATAACCATATAAAATTGTTGGATTTTTCCCATCCAATTTTATCCCTTTTTTGTGCGTAATCATCATCGGAATTTTTGTGCCATCTTTTGAAGTATAAAAAACTTGTTTGCTCTCATAATCATTGGCATAAAAATCAATGGCTGGTTTAAAATACAATTCATATTTTCCGGTTGCTGGAATAAATTTATAGGATGAACTTGGTGTATTGTAATTAGTGAATGAAAAATACACTTCTTTAGCATCTTTTTTTCCTCCAAATCCACCAGCAGAACCAACTCCTGGTAATTTTACTTCGCGAATTAATTTTCCAGTAAAATCATATTGATAAATTTTAGTAACAGCATCAACCATATAATCTGCAAATAAATATCCTGCACCTGAAGAACAACTCAATACATTTTCGGTTTCTGGAATAAAATCTTTCCAATTTTCTGGTGTTGGATTTGCCACATCAACCGTAACTACTTTTTGATTTGGAGCATTTAAATTGGTTTGTAAATACAATGTATTTCCAAGGTTCGTAATTATATATGTATCACTATTTACATTATTCAAAATAGTAATTAATTTATTTTCTTTGGACGATAAATCTTTGATAAACAATTTATTACCTGATGTTGAAACGGCAGCAGTAATCACCAAAAAACGATTGTCTTCTGTGACATAGCCACCAACATATCTGTGTTTTTCTGAGGGTTTTTCTCCAAAAATAACGACGTCATTTTTTTGAGAAGTTCCTAGTTTGTGATAGTATAATTTATGCTGATCTGTTTTTGCAGATAATTCACTTCCTTTTGGTTTGTCGTAACTTGAGTAGTAAAATCCGTCGTTTTTGTACCAAGAAATTCCTGAGAATTTAACATCAACCAAGGTATCTTCGATTGCTTTTTTGGTTTCAACATCGATAATAATTACTTTTCTCCAATCAGAACCGCCTTCAGAAATAGAGTAAGCAGCTGTTTTTCCATCTTCTGAAAAGTCTAAACTGCTTAGAGAAGTTGAACCATCTTCTGAAAAAGTATTTGGATCTAAAAAAACTTCAGGTTCACCACCTTCTTTTTGTCGGTAAACTACAGATTGATTTTGTAATCCGTCATTTTTGTAAAAATAAGTGTAATCACCTTCTTTGAAAGGTGTTCCTACCTTTTCGTAATTCCATAATTCTGACAAACGATTTTTTAATTGTTCTCGATACGGAATTTTACTCAAATAATCGAAAGTAACTGCATTTTGCGATTTCACCCAATTTTCAGTTTCTTTACTCATATCATCTTCAAGCCAACGATAATTATCTATAATTTCAATATTGAAAAGCGAATCAATGACTGGTTTTTTTGCTGTTTCTGGATAATTCACAGGAGTTGTTTTTACTGTTTTTGATGGATTACAAGCGACTAAAATAAGGCTTACCATCATACTGTTGAAAATAATTTTTTTATTCATAGGATGTTAGTTTGGAGATTCATCAAAATTAGTATAAATAAAAAGTGATAAGTTACGTACAACCAATAATTTAACAGTTTTTAACAATAATATTTTGATTGTTATTTTGACAAAAGAGTCTAAAAACTTTACATTTATAAAAAAATAACTCATGACAACCAATTTAACCAAAGCGACTTTTTTAGAAAAAGTATTCAATTTTGAGGAACATCAAGAATGGAAATTCGAGGGAAATAAACCTGCAATCATCGATTTTTATGCAGATTGGTGTGGACCTTGCAAAATGTTGTCACCCATTTTAGAGCAGCTTTTAGAAGAATATAAAGGAACCATAGATATTTATAAAATTGATACTGAAGTTGAGCAAGAATTGGCTGCTGCATTCGGAATTAGAAGTATACCAACCATGTTATTTTGCCCAATGAATGAGGCGCCTCAAATGGCAAGTGGTGCTTTACCAAAAGCAGAATTAGAGCGCGTTATTGCAGATGTTTTAAAAACCGAAAAGCCTCTTTAACTCTTATTAAACCTGCAAAATATCAAAAGATTCTGCAGGTTTTTTATTTTTTAACTTCAATTACTTTTTTGAAGAATTGAAACTTACAAGGTTTTTGAGACCTTGGAGTAAAACAATACATAAGATTTTTATACATAAGAAATTTATGTATATATTTGTTTTTGAAAATTCATTCAAAAATGGGAAATCAGAAATTATATAAAGGCTCTTTACAAACCATTATTTTGCAATTATTGGCAAGTAATGAAAAAATGTATGGCTATGAAATTACGCAAAAAGTAAAAGAATTGACCAAAGGTGAATTGAATATTACTGAAGGCGCTTTGTATCCTGCATTGCATAAATTAGAAGCTGATGGTTTACTAGATGTAGAGGTTGCAAATGTGGGAAATAGACTCAGAAAATACTACAAATTGACAGAACGTGGAACCA
This sequence comes from Polaribacter gangjinensis, assembly GCF_038024125.1. Classification (NCBI taxonomy): domain Bacteria; kingdom Pseudomonadati; phylum Bacteroidota; class Flavobacteriia; order Flavobacteriales; family Flavobacteriaceae; genus Polaribacter; species Polaribacter gangjinensis. The sequence goes on along the minus strand of NZ_CP150662.1, from coordinate 1,861,909 downwards.
AAGAAACTGTCAGTAAATTAGAAGAAATGCAAGATTTTTTAAAAACGATGCAACAATTGGTTAACCCAAAATTTAGTTTGGAATAAAATTGAAAACTATAGAACTTTCAAAAGAACAAATACAATCCATCGAAAATCGTTTAGAAAAAAACGGATTGAAATACTGGGATATCAGAATTGAAATTCTTGATCATTTGGTTTCGGACATTGAAAGTCGACTGGAAAATGGGGAATCTTATAAAAGTGCTTTGAATAATGGTTTTTTTCCGTTGCATTTATATGGAAATTTAGAGGCTTTGAACCGAAGTAAACTTTTAGCAATTAATAAAATAGTTAGAAAACAATATTTTAAAAGAGTACAACAAATGTTAACTAATCCAAGTGATTTATTGGTGATTTGTTTGTCTTTTTTTGGTTATTTTTTGCTGTATAAATTTTCTAGCCTTCTAGTTTTTAAAACCACTACAATGCTAATTTTACTTATTCCTTTAATTATTGGTTTGGTTTTGTATTTCAAAGAGTTTTTGCAAAAGAAAAAATCAGGATATTTAGTTTACAGTAGCTTTTACATCTTTTTCTCTTTTTTAATGCTAAACTCATTTTTACAGTTTGTAAGACCTGATGGAATCATTCCTGTTTCCAAAGAAACTCAGCTATTTATTTGGTTTTTAATTACTTGTGTAAATAGTATTTTTACTTTTGCAGGAATTTTAATTCACCTGAAAACCGTAAAAAAGTTAAAAATTATAAAAAGAAAATTATTGCTAGAATGAAAATCACCCAAAATCAAATAGACGAATTATACCAATTTACACGCAAACATTTTGTGTATCATTATGATGTGCAAACAGAATTAGTAGATCATTTAGCCAATGATATTGAGGCAATTTGGATTGAAAATCCGCAGTTGTCTTTTGAACAAGCTAGAGATCAATCCTTTAAAAAATTTGGAATTTTTGGTTTTATGGATGTCATTGAAGCCAAACAAAAACAGATGAATAAACGTTATTCAAAAATTTACTGGCGTTTTTTTAAAGAATGGTTTACAATTCCTAAAATTGTTTTAACAGTATCTTTATTTGCAGCTTTTATATTCATTTTAAAAAACACCATTGGAATTTATATTGCTCTAGGAATTTGTTTCATTTATATTATTTATGATATTTTCTTTTTAGCAAGAGCTAGAAAAAGAAATCAAAAGAAAATAGAAAATCAAGAAAAAGTTTTTTTATTAGAAGCAATGATTAGAGATTCAAGATCTAATTTTACGGGAATAAATCTCTTAAATCTTTTAAATATGACGTTTATTTTTAGACGTCATTTCAATGATTTAGCTTTTCATTGGATTTTGTTATTGGCGCTTTTTTTTACAATTGCAGTAATTTCAATTTACATCAACAATAAGGTAATTCCCAAAAAAGCAGAAGAACTTCTCCAAGAAACCTATCCTGAATATAAAATGGTAAAAAGTTTGTAACAAATTCCACAATAAAACTACTTATCAATCAACTAACTAAATTTTTTACAATGATTGCACACTTTTTAAAGTTAGAATGGAAACAATATTTTCGTTCTTCTTATTGGCAAAAAAGTATTTTCCTAAATATTTTGTTGGCATTTTTTGCTTTGTATTTCATGGCAAGTTTCCTAATTATTGGAATTGGAGGGTATTTTATTTTAAAAGAACAATTTCCTGATCAAGATCCTTTATTTTTAGTAAATGGCTTTTTATTGTATTTTATTATTGGCGATTTAATTTTCAGATATATCATGCAAAAATTGCCTGTAATGAACATTAAACCCTTGCTATTATTGCCAATTCCAAAAAACACAATTGTACATTTTATTTTGGTAAAATCGTCATTTTCGTTTTTTAATATTTTTTCACTTTTTTTCTTTATTCCTTTTTCAGTGGTTTTAATCAAAGAAGGATATGGTACTTCTGGTGTTTTAGGATGGTTATTCAGCATGATTTTACTTACACAAATGGCCAATTATTTCAACTTTCTAATCAATAAAAACAACCAAGTTTTAGTAGGATTGATTGTATTGCTTTTTGCAGGATATTTAATTCATTATTTTGATGTTTTCAATTTGGCTGGTTTTGTGGGTGAAGGTTTTGATGCAGTCTATCAAAATCCAATTTATGTACTTATTTTCTTGGTTTTATTGCTGTTTTTATATCAGTTAAACTACAAACAATTGCGCAATGAAGTGTATTTAGATGCGCTTATTTCTGCAAAAGTAAAAGAAGCAAGTTCTGTTGATTTATCTTTTACAAATAGATTTGGAGATATTGCGCCTTTTATTAAAAACGATTTGCGCTTGATGATGCGAAACAAACGAACAAAATCATCACTATGGATGCTGTTAATGGGCTTATTTTATGGATTGATTTTTTACACTCAACCTATATATCTTAAAATGGAATTCATGTTTGTATTTGTAGGAATTTTTTCAACAGGAATTTTCTTAATGAATTTTGGGCAATTTATTCCTGCTTGGGACAGCAGTTATTACAAAATGTTGATGAGCCAAAATATCAAATACGAACGTTATTTAAAATCCAAATTTATGATTATGACCATTAGTGTAGTGATTCTTTTCGTACTTGGAATTCCGTATGTATATTTTGGGTGGAAAATTTTAGCAGTTCATTTTGCAGCCATGATTTATAATATTGGTGTAAATACACACGTCATTATGTTTGGAGGATCTTTCAACCGAAAAAAAATAAATTTAGATGAAAAAGCGGCTTTCAATTATCAAGGCACAGGAGCTGTACAGTGGTTGATTGGCATTCCATTAATGATTTTTCCAATGGCACTTTTTGGTTTGATGAATTGGTTAATCAATTTTGAGTCTGCTGTAATTACCTTGCTTATTTTAGGTTTTGCAGGCATTGCTTTTCATCAGCAAATAATGAATTTTATTACTAAAAAATACCAAGAATCAAAATACAAAATGATTCATGCTTTTAATCAAGAAAACTAAAAAACAATGATACAAACTACACAATTATCAAAAAAATACGGACCAACAGAAGTTTTAAATATCCATTCTTTAGAAATTCCAACAGGACAAAGTTTTGGTTTAGTAGGCAATAATGGCGCAGGAAAAACGACTTTTTTCAATATTTTATTAGATTTAGTGAGGCCTACAACAGGCGCCATCATAAATCACGATTTACAAGTGAACACAAGTGAAGATTGGAAAAATTTTACAGGATCATTTATTGATGAATCTTTTTTAATTGGATATTTAACTCCTGAAGAATATTTCGAATTTGTTGGCGATTTACGTGGAATGAACAAAGCTGATGTAGATAGTTTCATTGTAAAATTCGACGAATTTTTCAACGGTGAAATTATTGGAAGAAAAAAATATTTGCGCGATTTAAGCAAAGGAAATCAGAAAAAAGTGGGCATTATTGCAGCAATGATGGGAAATCCTAAAGTAATTATTTTAGATGAACCTTTTGCAAATTTAGATCCAACAACGCAAATCCGATTGAAAAAAATCATAAAAGAATTGTCCGAAAACAACCAAATAACAGTATTAATTTCCAGTCACGATTTAACGCATATCACAGAAGTTTGCGAAAGAATTGTAGTTCTAGAAAAAGGAAATTTGGTAAAAGATATCCAAACTTCTGCAGAAACTTTGCAAGAGTTAGAAAGCTATTTTGCGGTTTAAGTAGAGAATTCTCATTTTATTACTATTTTTACGCTCTTATTGATACTATTTTGCAATAAAAATAGTTATCAGTAAGAGTTTTTGATTTAAAAATAGAACTTTATCTCTTTGAAAAACGAAAAAAAAATACTTGTTTTTACTTTCTTTTTGGTACTTGCAATCGCTTGCGGAACCAAGAAAAACACTTTTGTTAGTAGAAACTATCAAGCATTAACAACCAAATACAATGTGTTGTTTAATGGTCATGAAGCGTTAAACGCAGGTATTCAAGAAATTAATACAAATTACAAAGACGATTGGTTTCAAAGATTGCCAATTGAACCAATCGAATTCGAAGAAAAACGAGCAGATATTACTGAGTTTGGTTTAGGAGCAGGTTTTGATTCTAAAGAAGATGATACCAAAAAAACACTCACAACTTTTGATAAGGCCGAAGAAAAAGCCGTAAAAGCTATTCAAGTTCATAAAATGAATATTGATGGTCTGGAACGAAATAGACAAATTGATGATGCGTATTTGTTGCTTGGAAAATCACGCTATTATCAACAACGATTTATTCCTGCTATTGAAGCTTTCAACTATGTAATTGCGAATTATCCTGATGCAAATTTAATTGCCGATACTAAAATTTGGCGCGCAAAATCAGAAATTAGAGTTGATAATGAAGAGAGAGCAATTGAAACACTGAAACTTTTATTAGTTGTAAGAGACACTTTAGAAGCAAATTTGCCTGATGAAACCAAAGAAAATGGGTACACAACCTTGGCAATGGCTTATATTAAAAGCGATAGCATTCAAAAAGCCAAAGAATCTTTGTTATTAGCAACAAGAACCTTAAAAAACAAAGATCAAGCAGCAAGAAATCTTTTTATTTTAGGACAATTATTTGCTGAAGAAAACAAAAAAGATTCAGCTGCAATGCAATTTAAAAAGCTCATCAATTTTAACAATGCTCCTGAAAGATATAAAATTCATGCAGAAATAGAATTGGCAAAAAATGCGATCAACGATTCTATGGCTGCAATTTCTTTTGAAAGAATACAAAAACTCATCAAAAACCGAGATAATAGGCCATATTTGGATGCGTTGTATTATCAAAAAGGAGTTTTAAATGAACAAAAAGACAGTACTCAGTTAGCAATTTCAGATTATAATAGCTCTTTGAGAGCGCCAAATGGCGATGAAAAACAACGCACTTTCACCTATGAAAAATTAGGAAATTTACACTTCAAAAACTCAGAATATCAATATGCAAGCGCTTATTTTGATAGTGTTTTACAAATTTCAAAAGACACGTTAGATTTGCGCATTAGACGTATCAAAAGAAAACAAAAAAGTTTGGTTTCGTTGATTCAATACGAAAATTTGGTAACAAATAGCGACAGTATTTTGCGATTAGCAGCGTTATCAAAAGATGATCAAAAGGCATTTTTTGAAAAGTATATAGAAAAAATTAAAAAAGATGATGAAGCAGCTGCACAATTGCGTTTAAATCAATTGGCTTTTGGTAATAATAACACTTCTTTAGCATCTGCTAATCAAGGAAAATGGTATTTTTACAACACGCAATCAACTAGTTTTGGCGCAACAGAATTCAGAAAAATTTGGGGAAATAGAAAGTTAGAAGATGATTGGAGATGGGCTGAAAAATCAAAAAATGCCATTCAAGAAAAAGAAATTACCCAAGTAAATCAGAAAAACGAACGCTATGATTTGGATTCCTATATCAATAAAATTCCAACCGAAAAAGTGGTTATTGATAGTTTGTTTTTTGATAGAAACCAAGCGTTGTATGAATTGGGATTGATTTATAAAGAACAGTTCAACAACCCAACTTTAGCAAAATCAAGATTAGAAAGAGTGGCTTCTTTGAATCCAAATGAAGAGTTGGTTTTACCCATCAATTGGCATTTGTATCAACTAGAAACAACGTTGCAAAATCCAGAAAAAGCTGCAGTATATAAAAACGTTATCATTTCTAAATTTCCTGACACAAAATTTGCACAATTGTTGTTAAATCCTGATGCAAAAATTCAGGATGAAGTTGCTGAAAATGAAGTGGAAACAAAATATAAAGAAGTGTATTACGCTTACAAAGAATCAAAATATGATGAAGTAATTTCAGCTATTGACGTGATATTACCTACAATTTCAAATGCTGATTTGTTACCAAAATTCGAATTGTTGAAAGCCTATGCAATTGGAAAATCTAAAGATAAAGAAACCTACAAAAAAGCGTTGGAATTTGTTTCCGTAAATTATGGAACAACAGATGAAGGAAAAAAAGCACAAGCTGTTCTAAATCAATTAGAAAAGAAATTGAAAGATTAAAAATTCAACGAAAAAACAGACTTCAAAAAGTATGGAAAGAAACGTTATTGCAAAAAGCACAACAATTATTGGTGACATAAAAGCAATTGGAGATTTTAGAATTGACGGAATTTTAGAGGGTTCTTTAAAAACAAACGGAAGAGTAATTATTGCTGCTGAAGCCATTGTAAAAGGAGATGTTGAAGCATCTAATGCTGATATTGAAGGCGAATTTTCAGGAAATTTAAAAGTAGAAAAAATTTTAACCGTCAAAACAATCGCAAAGATTTCTGGTGATGTTGTTGTTGGAAAATTATCTATTGAACCTGGTGCAACATTTAATGCATCTTGTATCATGACAGGTACTGCAAAAGTTCAAAAAAAGGAGAATGAAAAAACAAAATTACTCAAAAAAACCTTTAAATAAAGCACTACAACTTTCTGGAGCAGGACTTCAAATGGGATTGACCATTTACTTGGGGTTTTTACTAGGAAAATGGCTAGATGATAAATTTCAACTTACTTTTTTAACAGAAACAATTACTCTTTTAGCCATTTTTTTAGCGATGTTTTCACTTATCAAACAAGCCAATAAAATCAATGATTAAGCAACTTTTTTTTCAATTTTTGATTTTTTTAGCACTGTTTTTACTAGGATTTCATTTGCATGAATTCATCCTTGAAAAGCTTCATCTACAAACGGCTTTTTCACTTAAAAAAGTCTACCTATTTCACCTAGGGTTTTCATTACTAATTTGTATCAATTTTATTATTTTTTCAACTGTTGATAAAATTTTTCAACAACTTGGTTTTATCTACTTAGTGGCAATTTTTTTAAAAATAGTTGTATTTTGTATTATCTTCTACAACCCTATATTTAATAAGGAAAATTTAGATTTTGCATCTAGAATTTCGTTGTTTATACCAATGATTATTTTTTTATTAACAGAGGCTTTTTTTGTAGCTAAAATTTTGAATAAAAAAGGATAGTCAATAAATGTAAAAAAAAGGTTTGTTTTTTTGAATTATTACTTACCTTTGCGCCGAATTTAGAAAGCGTATTTTTACAATGAAGATTGCACAAAAATCAATCAAATTTCTTTTTATAGCTATTATAGCTCTTTTTACATCAACAGGTTTTGCAACTGTTTCTGATAAAAAGCACGATGATCAAAACGATGGAGGTCGTGTAAATACGAAAGAAGAAGTAGAGGCATATATTTTGCACCACATTAAAGATTCTCACGATTTTTCATTGTTCTCATATACGAATGATGCAGGAGAAAGAAAACATATTGGTTTTCCTTTACCAATAATTTTATGGACAAGTGAAGGTTTGGTTACTTTTATGTCATCAGAGTTTCATCACAATGATGATGGACATGTAATTGTTGAAAAAGGTGGATTGAAATTTGCGAAAATTCACTCAAAAATTTACGAATTAGAAAAAGGAGCTTCTTCAGTAACTTTTGATGAAACGCATCACGCAACAAATGCACACAAAGTGTTGGATTTTTCAATCACTAAAAGTGTTGTAGGTGTTTTATTAATTGGATTTTTATTATTGTTTTGGTTTTCAAGTTTGGCAAGACAATACAAAACTCAAAAAATTCCAACAGGTTTTGCAAGAGTTTTAGAGCCTTTAGTAATTTATGTTCGTGATGAGATTGCTAGACCAAATATTGGTGAAAAACATTACAGAAGATTCACAGGTTATTTGTTAACAGTTTTCTTTTTCATTTGGTTTTTAAATTTGGCAGGTTTAACTCCTTTAGGATTTAACGTAACTGGTCAATTGGCAGTTACAGCTTGTTTGGCAATTTTTACATTGATTATTTACTCTGTAAGCGGAACAAAAGGGTACTGGATGCACATGATTTGGATGCCAGGAGTTCCTGTTTTAATTCGTCCAGTATTGGCAATTATTGAATTGGCAGGTGCATTGTTAATCAAACCATTTTCATTATTAGTGCGTTTATTCGCAAATATTTCAGCAGGTCACATTGTGGTAATGAGCTTAATTGCAATTATGTTCACTTTAAAAGAATCTTTAGGGGTTGTTGGTGCAACAGGATTGTCGTTAGTATTATCATTTTTTATAACATTAATTGAGGTTTTAGTAGCGTTTTTACAAGCGTATATCTTTACAATGCTTTCAGCATTATTTATTGGTATGGCTGTAGAAGATCATGCTGAGCATCATTAATACAAGTTTGTTTAATTTCATATAAATACATTTATTATGTACAATTTAATTGGAGCAGGATTAATCGTAATCGGAGCAGGTATTGGTTTAGGTCAAATTGGTGGTAAAGCAATGGAAGGTATTGCTCGTCAACCAGAAGCAACTGGAAAAATCCAAACAGCAATGATTATTATCGCTGCATTATTAGAAGGTTTAGCATTTGGTGCATTATTCTTAGGAAAATAATCCAACTCAAAACAAAAAATAGCGTTCTGTAACGGTTGGTTACAGAACCTGTTTTTAAAATTAAACACAAAAAATTAAAAAAATAAAAAGTTTATAAAATGGAAACTTTATTAAACGATTTTTCACCAGGATTATTTGCAGTAGTAACTATTTTGTTATTGGCTTTAATTGCTTTGATGGTAAAATTTGCATGGAAACCAATTTTAAATTCTTTGGAAGAAAGAGAATCAGGAATTGAAAATGCCTTAGCAGCTGCAGAAAATGCGCGTAAGGAAATGCAAAACCTGCAAGCAGATAATGAGAAATTAATCAAAGAAGCAAGAGCAGAAAGAGATGCAATGATGAAAGAAGCAAGAGACATCAGAGATAAAATGATTGCTGATGCTAAAGAAGATGCAAAACTAGTAACTGCTGGTTTAATTGAAAAAGCTCAAGCTTCTATAGAACATGAAAAGCAATCAGCGTTGGCTGAAATCAAAAAAAATGTTGCTGAATTATCTATCGGAATTGCAGAATCTATTCTTAAAAAAGAATTGTCTTCTAAAAAAGATCAACTTGAATTAGTTGAAGGATTGTTAAAAGACGTTACGCTAAACTAATTAGAGCATGAAAGATTCTAGAGCAGCATTACGTTATGCAAAAGCAATATTAGATTTAGCGAAAGATTCAAAAATTGAATCAAAAGTAAATGAAGATATGCTTTTAGTTGCTTCAACAATTGTTGAAAATCACGATTTAGAAGTAATGCTAAAAAGCCCTATTATCAAGGCAAAAGCAAAACAAAATGTGTTAAACACACTATTTGAAAATAAAGTAAATGAACTTACTTTAGGTGTTTTTCATTTGTTGGTAGATAACAAACGTTTAGATATTTTGTATCCTGTTGCAAAACAATACACGATTATTTATGATTATCTAAAAAGTATAGAAATTGCAAAAGTTACAACTGCAGTGCCTATTTCAAAAGAATTGGAAGACCAAGTATTGGCTAAGATTTTAAAACTTACAGGACATGAAGCTTCTATAGAAAATCATGTAAATCCAGCTATTTTAGGAGGATTTATATTACGTGTTGGAGATTTACAATACGATGCAAGTATTTCAAATCATTTAAATAAATTAAAAAAGGAATTTGACAATAGTCATTATATTCCAAAAATATAAGTAAAGTTAAAAGGTAAATGTTAAAAGCAAAAGGTAATTTTACTTTAAACTTTTAATTTCTAATATCTAATATTAAAATAGATGGCAAGTATTAAACCAGCTGAAGTATCAGCAATTTTAAAAGAACAACTAACAAACTTTAAAGTGCAAGCTTCTTTAAATGAAGTTGGATCTGTTTTACAAGTAGGAGATGGTATTGCTCGTGTTTACGGGCTTTCAAATGTTCAATATGGAGAACTTGTTGAGTTCGAAAACGGATTGGAAGGAATCGTTTTAAACCTTGAAGAAGACAATGCAGGTGTCGTTTTATTAGGAGCTTCAACATCTATTAAAGAAGGTTCTATTGTAAAACGTACTGAAAGAATCGCATCTTTAAAAGTTGGTGAAGGAATTGTTGGAAGAGTTGTAGATACTTTAGGAAATCCAATTGATGGTAAAGGACCTATTTCAGGAAAAACCTACGAAATGCCTTTAGAAAGAAGAGCTCCTGGAGTTATCTTTAGAGAACCAGTAACTGAACCTTTACAAACAGGAATCAAGTCTATTGATGCTATGATTCCAGTAGGAAGAGGTCAACGTGAGTTGATTATTGGTGACCGTCAAACAGGAAAATCTACTGTAGCTATTGATACAATTTTAAATCAAAAAGAATTTTTTGATGCTGGAAAACCAGTATATTGTATCTATGTTGCCATTGGTCAAAAAGCATCAACAGTTGCTGCTATTGCAAATATGTTAGAAGAAAAAGGTGCTTTAGCTTATACTACAATTGTAGCTGCAAATGCATCAGATCCTGCAGCAATGCAAGTATATGCGCCATTTGCTGGAGCTGCTATTGGAGAATATTTCAGAGATTCAGGAAGACCAGCTTTAATCATTTATGATGATTTATCAAAACAAGCTGTTGCTTACCGTGAAATTTCATTATTGTTAAGAAGACCACCAGGGCGTGAGGCATATCCTGGTGACGTATTCTACTTACACTCAAGATTATTAGAACGTGCTGCAAAAATTATCAATGATGATAAAATTGCTGCTGATATGAATGATTTACCAGAATCTATCAAAGGAATCGTAAAAGGTGGAGGTTCATTAACAGCTTTACCAATCATCGAAACTCAAGCAGGTGACGTATCAGCATACATCCCAACAAACGTAATTTCGATTACTGACGGACAGATTTTCTTAGATGGTGATTTATTCAACTCAGGAGTTCGTCCTGCAATTAACGTAGGTATTTCTGTATCGCGTGTTGGAGGAAATGCACAGATTAAATCTATGAAAAAAGTATCAGGAACATTAAAATTAGACCAAGCTCAATATCGTGAATTAGAAGCGTTTGCAAAATTTGGTTCTGATTTAGATGCTGCTACAATGAGTGTGATTTCAAAAGGACAACGTAATGTGGAAATTTTAAAACAAGCTCAAAACGATCCGTATGCAGTTGAAGATCAAATTGCAATTATTTATGCAGGATCAAAAAACTTGTTGAAAGATGTACCAGTAAATAAAGTGAAAAAGTTTGAAAGAGATTATATTGATTATTTAAATGCAAAACATAGAGATGTGTTAGATGTTTTAAAATCAGGAAATTTATCAAACGAAGCAATTGCAACTTTAGAAGCTGCTGCAAAAGAAATTTCAAAACATTTTGCATAAAATAGACGTTAGCTTTCAGCTTTTGGACAGTAGTGCTAAAAACTAAAAACTAATAACTAACAACTTAGAAATGGCAAATTTAAAAGAAATACGTAACAGAATTACCTCTATCAAATCTACTATGCAGATTACATCTGCCATGAAGATGGTTTCTGCTGCAAAGTTAAAAAAGGCGCAAGATGCAATTGTTGCGATGAGACCATATTCATCGAAATTAACAGAACTATTGCAAAATTTAAGCGCAACTTTAGATGGCGATTCAGGAGGTGCTTTTGCTTCTCAAAGAGAAGTTTCTAAAGTGCTATTAGTAGTAGTTACATCAAACAGAGGTTTGTGTGGAGGTTTTAATTCATCTATCACTAAAGAAACCGTTAAAACAATCAAAGAAAAATATAACAATGTTTCTGTTGATTTGTTAACTATCGGAAAAAAAGGGGGAGATGTTTTAGGAAAATCATACAATATCATTGAAAGAAGAAATGATATTTTTGATGATTTAACGTTCAGCAATGTTGCAATCATTGCTGAAAAGTTGATGGAACTGTATGTTGATGGTAGTTATGACAAAATTGAATTGGTGTACAATCAATTTAAAAATGCAGCTACACAAATTCCTCAAGTTGAACAATATTTGCCGATAAAACCAGTAGAAGTTTCAGCAACTACAACTTCAAATTCTGATTATATTTTTGAACCATCAAAAGAAGAAATCGTTGAAGCGTTGATTCCGAAAGCGTTAAAAACACAATTATACAAAGCATTGAGAGATAGTTTTGCTTCTGAACACGGAGCAAGAATGACAGCAATGCACAAAGCAACAGACAACGCTAAAGACTTGCGTGATGAATTGTTGTTAACGTATAACAAAGCAAGACAAGCTGCCATTACAAACGAAATTTTAGAAATTGTTGGTGGTGCAGAAGCATTGAACAGCTAATCATACAAAAACAATACGAAAAGCGAACCAATTTGGTTCGCTTTTTTTTTGGCATACAATTTGAAACTTATGTTTTATAACCTTAAATAATTGGCTTATGAGAACTTTAAAACTACTTTTTGTATTTGTTAGCGCAAGTTTGTTTTTTAATGCCTGTACAACGTATTATCAAGATTCTTTTGATAATTATCAGCCAAGTTTAGAGGAAGTTGTTTCTAACTTCGATGTTTGGTACGTAGATATTCATAGGACTTCTGGAAATGGAGACATTCCATTTGTTTCAAGAGCATTTACTTTGTCGTTTTTAAACGGAGTGATGTATGCTAATAACAATATTGTAAACATTGGCAGAACTGGAAATGGACTAGGAATTAGAGTCGGAAATTACAACACTTTTAATGGACTTTTAGAGACTTTTCACACCATAGATGGTTACAATGATTTTGAAGTTTTTGTTCGTTCCAATAACGAAATTCAATTGTATAATCGCAGAGAAAATGTTACTTATTTTTTAGTTGGATATTTGATTAATAATTTTGATTATGATAAATTATTCTATGAAAACATCGAATATTTTTTACAAGAATATAAAGCTTGGGAAAAAATAAATACAACTGGAGGAACTCCAAATGCTTTTGATAATGAAAATTATCTGCAATTTACTCCAGAAAATATAACAACATTTTATAGTTCTCAAGATTCATTTGGCACAAATATTGACAATGTATTATGGGATTTTGAAGGAAGTTATCAAGTATTTGATGTTGCAGGTTTTCAAAACCTGAAAATTTTAACATTAAATTATGGAGGTGGAGATATTGAAGAGTTCGAATTAACCGTTACAAATGATAGTAACATTCGTCTTTTTCATATCGATTCAAATACAAGATACGATTTCAAAGGCAGAGGATTTACACAATATCTAAAAAGTGAAAAATCTGTTAAAGATGCTCCAGAAACTGTAAGAAATGATGACAGAAAACGAACAAAAGTAAACAGAGAAATAAAAGAAAGAAGATTTTTAAAATAAAGTTTGGTTAGTTGATTTTTGGTTGGCTATTGCTCAAATAGCCAATTGAAAGAGAAACCGTTCAGTAATGAACGGTTTTTTCTTTGTTAATAATTGATGAAAAAATCAATCGTAAAAAATCAATTCTTAATTGCTAGTTTTTATACTTTTAGAATACTAATATAAAGCAAGCAATTTAATGAAAACAGCACTTATTACAGGAGCAACATCAGGCATTGGAAAAGCAACAGCAGAGTTATTTGCAAAAAATAAAATCAGACTGATACTTTGCGGAAGAAGAGGAAAAAGATTGGCACAACTAAAAGAATTTTTAAGCGATTTTACAGAAGTAATCACCTTAAAATTTGATGTTTCTAAAAGAAAAGAAGTTGCTGAAGCCATACAATCATTGCCAGAAAATTTTAAGAAAATCGATATTCTCATCAATAATGCAGGCAATGCTCATGGTTTGGCAACAATTCAAGATGGTGAGATAGATGATTGGGATGCCATGTTAGATATCAATGTAAAAGGATTGCTGTATGTAACCAAAGCAATTATTCCACAAATGATTGCTCAAAATGACGGTTTTATTGTAAATATTGGATCAACTGCAGGAAAAGAAGTTTATAAAAACGGAAACGTATATTGTGCTTCAAAATTTGCGGTAAATGCCATCAACAAATCAATGCGTTTGGATTTGAATGATTATAACATTCGTGTTTCTGCCATTCATCCTGGGTTGGTTGAAACCGAATTTTCTGAAGTTCGTTTTAAAGGCGATACAGAAAGAGCAAAAAATGTTTATGCGGGTTTTAAACCGTTACAAGCCACAGATATTGCAGATATTATTCATTTTGTTATTTCAAGACCTTATCATGTAAATATTGAAGATTTGGTTGTTTTTCCAACTGCACAAGCGAGTGCAACAATGATACATAAAGAGAATTTTTAATTTTTTTTTATTTCTATTATTTATTATGGCGCATTTTAAATCATTTGAAAATTTACAGGTATATAAAGAGGCTGTTGTATTTTGTGATGAAATTTGGAAAGTTATAATAAATACTTCGTTATCTAAAGATTATAAACTTAGAGAGCAAATAAATGGTTCTTCAGGTTCAATCATGGATAATATAGCTGAAGGATTTGGAAGAGGAGGAAATAAGGAGTTTATTATGTTTTTAAGCTATGTAAGAGGCTCTTGCTGTGAAAGTAAAGCACAACTTTTGAGAGCGTTTAATAGAAATCATATCTCAAAAGATCTTTTTATGAAGCTAGATTTAGATGCAAATAATTTGATTGACCAATTGTCTAAGTTTATAAATTATCTAAAAACCTCTGAAAAAAAAGGATCAAAATATGATTAACCAATCCTTAAATAATACTAATAAAAAATAATCAATCCTCAAGTGATTAATAAACGCCTTTTAATCAAAAATCTAATTGCTCACAATGATGAGAATAGTTTTTATGATAAAAAGGAAAAATTATCGTTAGAAAATAAAGAGGGAAAAGCAAAGTTTTTAAAGCACATTTGCGCGTTATCAAACTCTAATCCAGAGAATAATTCGTTTATTGTTGTGGGTGTTTCTGATGCTGAAAATACGATTGTTGGCGTAGATTTTTTTGATGATAGCAAAATCCAAAATCTGGTGAATGCTTATTTGGTAAATCCCCCAAAAATTCAATATGAAAACGTACCTTTTCCAAGATTGCAAAGACATAAAGTGGTTGGTTTAGTTACAATTCATCCCAATAATCAAGTTACTTCATTACTAAAAAATGCTTGGAAATATCAAAAAGGAACCATTTTTTACAGAAGAGGAAGCAATTCCATGCCTTTTTCAGGAACTACTTTTGAACTGAAAAATACTAACAAAGATATAGTTGCAGCTATTGAAAAAAGTGCGACAAATAATATTGAATTGACTTTAAATGGCGTGTTTGATTTCATCAATAATCATAAGCCAGAATATCATCCACAATACAAAGTTTTTAATGAACAGTTTGTGTTGTGTTGGGCAGGTGAACGAAAAAAAATCAACGGAAAAGAATATTTTTCAAGAGTAGATATTGAGCTGATTAATGAACAAGTTCGTTTGTTTTTTTCTGCCTTGGATGAAGTTCAAATTAGTTATAACAATCGTTCATTTATCATCACTGAATATATTTTATTAGGCATCAATAAAAAAGAAGCGCATTTTCCTTTAGAAAAAACCATCATCAATTTTAAAGACAATGGAAAACACGATATTGTCACCGAATTTTTATTTGAAGTTCCAAAATATGATGAAGTCATTATCAAACACATTTATGATAATTGCAATGCAATTATTCAAAAAATTGAACATCAAAAACCCTTGTCTGTGTTAGATCATGAAGATGTTTTGCGATTGCCAACCAATTATTTATTGTGCTATTTGAATGGTTTTTTAGATGCAGCATCACAACTAAAAAAAGCAAAAGAGTACATTAAAAATATTGATGATAAAACGACTTATATCAAGTTTAAAGAGGCTATGAGAGTAATTCGTAAAGTGAAATACAATTAGATAAAATCTAAAGAATTGAATTTTTGTTGTAAAATTTGTTCATCATTTACAGCTAACCAATTTTGTAAAATACTGGCATAAATCGTTCTAAAATCGACAGTATATTTCAAATCTCCATTCGAATCTAAATCAGACAAACTTGCCAATTCATTGTAAAAACCTTGTTTTTTTAATTGATTTCCAATGATAAAAATATTGCTTGCAGCTCCATGATCTGTTCCATTTCCAGCATTTTCTTTTACACGTCTTCCAAATTCGGAAAAAGTAACAATCAACGTATCATTGAAAGTTCCCTGTTTTTTTAAGTCATTTACAAAAGCTTCTATACTTGTTGCATAAATATCCAACAATCTTTTTTGTGAATTTAATTGATTTGCGTGTGTATCAAATCCGCCAAGAGAAGAGAAAAATACGCGAGTTTCCAAGCCAGAATTGATCAATTTTGCCGTTGTTTTTAGTTGATTTGCAAATTGATTACTTGGATAATCTGCGTTGTTTGAAGCAATTTTATTTTTCTCAAAAATGTATTTTGAGGATGATTTTGCATCAATCATGGTTTTGTATAAATAGCCCAAATTATGCTCACTCAAATGTTCGTCATTGTAATGATTCAAAACATTTTTAAAATATGGGTCTTCTGATAATTTGAATAAATTCGTTGGATTTTGAGTTGCAATTCCGTTAATATTTTCACCTTTCATCAACAAAGACAAGCTATCATCAATTTCAATGGCATTGTAAGCATTTGATCCATAAGTATCCAAATACCTTCCAACCCAACCAGTTTGCCAATATTGATTGGAATTACTGGCTGTTTGCCAAATATCTGTAGCTCTAAAATGTGAACGATCAGGATTTGGATACCCAACATTGTTGATAACAGTTAAGTTTCCTTGATCGTATAACTTTTTTAACGGTAATAAACTGGAATGAAATCCTAAAGAATCAGAAACTTCAATCAAATCGTTTTTTTGTAAGGCTATTTTAGGTCTGCTTCTGTAATAATCGTCATTTGTAAAAGGAACAATAGTATTTAATCCATCATTTCCTCCTGCTAATTGTATCATTACCAATCGCTTATAGCCAAAATTATTTGGATTAGAATTTTCAAAAGCTTTTAAAAATCCAGGAATAAAAAATAAGCTACTTGCGAGCGCAGATTGCTTTAAAAAATCTCTTCTTTTCATATGTGCAAATTATATTTTTTATCGGTCACATATGCAATCGACTTTTTATTTAATGGTGTTTGCTTGCGCAAACTTTTTTTTATTGTCGATTTCATATTAACAAATTTGATATTCTGGGATTGACATTAATTGAATGCAAAATTCTTTTTTAGAACTTTTTATAAGATGACTCAAATAGGTTTCTGTGCCTTCATTGGGAGCAGTGATTAAAAAAAGTGATTTCATCTCATCAAAAGAGGTATTTTTAAAACTTTCTTCAAAAAAATCCCAGTCAACAGTTACTTTCGCAAAGTCTTTTTGATTTTTGTTTGATTCGTGATATTTTTCAAATGAATCCTCAAATTCACCTTTTTCTTTGATTGAAATTTCGGCATTTGAAAGTAAGATTGAAGGCAATTTCAACCGTAAAATGATGGTATTGCTGTCAATCCAATTTTTTCCACCTTTCCAACCTGCAACATTTGGAGGATCTAAAAGCACTTGCCCTAGTAAACGTTGAATTTTTTGAACATCTTTTGTAATCTGAAACGAAAAAGGAACCAATTTTTGCATTCCTACCAAAAGTTCAATGGGCGATTTAATTTTAGTTCCAATATGTTCTTCATCATAAAACCAATCTTTTAAAAATAAGAATTTCATCAGTTTTTGGATGTTGTAATCTTTGTAAAAAACATTAGTTAATTCGTCCAAATGCTTTTCATTTACTTGGTCATTTACAAAATAACGATATATTTTTTCGCAAACAAAACGAGCACACTTTTTTTGTTTTAAAATAATATCAATAATATCATCTCCTGAAAAATTCCCAGTTTCGCCAAAAAATGTTTTTAAATCATCATCATGATGATATTTTGTTATTACAAATTCACCGTTAAATTTGTAATTATAACCTGTAAAAGCTCTGGCACTTTCTTTCACATCTTTTTCTGAATAATTTCCAACACCCAATGTAAAAAGTTCCATGAGTTCTCTTGCAAAATTTTCATTCGGTTGTTTTTTTCTATTTTGTCTAGAGTTTAGGTAATTCAACATGGCAGGTTCTTTAGAAATTTCTTTTACAAAATCGCCAAAATTGCCAAGTGCATTTTTTCTAAGTGTGTTGTTATATTGCTGTACAAAAAAGATATTTTGATTTTTACACACAAAATGATTTGCCCAAAAAAGGGTCATTTTTTCTCTTAAAAGTAACTCAGAATTTGCCAAGCGTTCCATCCAAAGCTTGTTATAATCTCTGATTTTTTGGTTGCTTTTTCGTTGAAATTCCATTGAATTAGCTCTGTCTTTCATGTATTCTTGAGTGTAAATTGAAAGATCAGAAAGGTCTATTTCTAAAGGAAGAAAACTGTTCGTAGTAAATAAAAATTCAACAACTTTTTTTCTATTTTTTTTTGATAAATCATTGGCAAGTTGAGGAGTAATTCCAAATCCTGCTCGTAAAAATAAATGCTGAAGTTGTTTTGTTTTCATGTTGCTTAGACTATAAAAACGGTAAAACGTTTAAATCATCCATAAAAGTATGGATGATTTAATTTTTTATACAAAGCAACGCAGTTATAAATCAAATTTTATTCCTTGTGCTAAAGGTAATTCAGTTGTATAATTGATGGTATTTGTTTGTCTTCTCATGTACACTTTCCATGCATCAGAGCCAGATTCACGACCTCCACCAGTTTCCTTTTCACCTCCAAAAGCACCACCAATTTCAGCCCCAGAAGTTCCAATATTTACATTTGCAATACCACAATCTGAACCATTTACTGATAAAAATGCCTCAGCTTCACGTAAATTATTGGTCATAATTGCAGATGATAAACCTTGTGCAACTCCATTTTGAATATGAATTGCGTTCATTACATCTCCTGAATATTTTATCAAATATAAAATTGGTGCAAACGTTTCATGTTGCACAATGGCAAATGAATTGTTAGCTATTGCAATTGCAGGTTTTACATAGCAACCACTTTTATAACCATTTCCTGATAAAACACCACCTTCAACAACCAATTTTCCTCCTTCTTCCACTACTTTTTGAAGTGCATTTTCATACATTTTTACAGCATGAATATCAATTAAAGGGCCTACATGATTTTTTTCATCCAACGGATTTCCAATACGCAATTGTTGATATGCTTTTGTCAAGGCTTCTGTGACTTTGTCAAAAATGGATTCATGAATAATTAACCTTCTAGTTGATGTACAACGTTGACCAGCTGTTCCTACAGCCCCAAAAACAGCTCCAATAACTGTCATTTTGATGTCAGCATCAGGTGTAACAATGATGGCATTATTTCCCCCTAATTCTAACAATGATTTTCCTAAACGTCCTGCAACTTCTTTTGCAACAATTTTTCCCATTCTGGTACTTCCTGTAGCAGAAATCAACGGAATTCTAGCATCTTTTGTCAAGAATTCACCAACTTTATAATCTCCATTAATCAAACATGAAATTCCCTCAGGCAAATTGTTTTCGGCTAAAACTTCTGCAATGATTTGTTGACAAGCAATACCACACAAAGGTGTTTTTTCTGATGGTTTCCAAACACAAACATCTCCACAAATCCATGCCAATGCTGTGTTCCAAGCCCAAACAGCCACAGGAAAATTGAAAGCAGAAATGATTCCAACAACTCCTAAAGGATGATATTGTTCATACATTCTATGTCCTGGACGTTCAGAATGCATGGTAAGTCCATGCAATTGTCGCGATAAACCAACTGCAAAGTCACAGATATCAATCATTTCTTGCACTTCTCCCAAACCTTCTTGATACGATTTTCCCATTTCATAAGAAACTAATTTTCCTAAAGCTTCTTTTTTTACTCGTAATTTTTGTCCGAATTGACGCACAATTTCTCCTCTAAATGGTGCAGGTTTGTTTCTCCAAAATGCAAAAGCTTCAGAAGCTGTCATCATTACTTTTTCATAACCTTCTTTGGTAGTAATGCTTACTTTTCCAATCAATAAACCATCAACTGGAGAATAACTTTCAATAGTTTCATTACTAGCAAAAGAATTTTTACCTGTTGATGTTCCATTATTGATTGCTTTTAAGCCAAGTTCTTGTAGCATTTCTGTTAAGTCAAAATCTGTCATTTTGTGTTTCAATTTATGTTGATTACTTTTAAGTCCGAAATTACAAAAACTTTTACAGATAAATAAATTTAACAAAAACAATAATTATTGTTTAAAAACAAACATAAAAATGAAAAATTCAATTTTTTTAATTCTTTTTAGTCTTTTTTTAATGAGCTGTAGCTCTACTTCTAAAGAAGAAAAAATCAATGATTTTGCAATTATCATTCATGGTGGTGCAGGCACTATTTTGAAAAAAAACATGACTGATGAAAAAGAAGCTGCTTACAAAGCAAAATTGGAAGAAGCTATCAAAGTGGGTTACAACATCCTAAAAAACGGAGGAACTTCTACAGAAGCTGTATTAAAAACCATTCAAGTGATGGAAGAATCACCATTATTCAATGCAGGAAAAGGAGCTGTTTTTACAAATGCAGGAACCAATGAATTGGACGCTTCTTTTATGGATGGAAAAACCTTAAATGCAGGAGCTGTTGCTGGTGTAAAAGACGTAAAAAGTCCGATTGAATTGGCAATTAAAATCATGACAGATTCCGAACACGTAATGCTTTCAGGAGAAGGAGCATCAGCATTTGCCAAAGAGAAGGGATTGGAAATTGTTGATCCAAGTTATTTTTACACAGAAAATCGTTATCAATCGTTGCAAAAAATTATCAATCAAGAAAAAACACAACTAGATCATGACGCTAAAAAAGCCTCTTTTTACGATCCAAATATCAAAGACAGCAAATTTGGAACAGTTGGTTGTGTTGCCCTAGATAAAAATGGAAATATTGCTGCAGGAACATCTACTGGTGGAATGACCAATAAACGTTGGGGACGAATTGGAGACGCACCAATTATTGGTTCAGGAACTTATGCAAATAATAATACTTGTGGAGTTTCTTCTACAGGTTGGGGCGAATATTTTATTCGAAGTCAAGTTGCATATGATATTTCTGCACAAATGGAATATCAGAAAAAATCGTTGAAAGAAGCCACCAAAGATGTGATACAAAATAAACTCACAAAATTGGGTGGAACAGGAGGAATTGTAGCTTTAGATAAAAACGGAAATATGTCTTTTGAATTCAATACTGAAGGAATGTATAGGGCTTCTATGGATGAAAAAGGCAAATTGATTATCAAAATTTACAAGGAATAATCCAACCAATTTTCAGGTAAATACGATAAATTCACTTCAACAATTTCTGATTTTATTTTTTTGTGAATTCCGAATCGTGATATTTTTGGAACGGACAACTGAATATTATTTTTACGATTTATCAATTCTAGAACTTCAGGAATGGTTCTTTTTGCGCATAAAACCAAACTATTCATCATAGAGTTTGATTCTACAGATAAATCATATAAATCCACAAAAAATGTAGGTTCATTATTCTGATAAATAACAAATTGCGATTCTTTTTTATCAATAATTTCATACACTTTTTTCTCACCTAGTAAAGTTCTATATGTGTTTAAATGCAGTTTCAAGTCGTTATAAATTTTCAAGTTATAAATATTTTGGTTTCAATTATGTACGTAATTTTTAATAAGAAGGTTTTAATTTGACGTTGCATTTTTAAACGTTTCAATTTCAATCTATTTTTAAAAATTTTAAAATTGAAGAAATCACAAAAATATTTGTAAAATTTATTAAAAATATAATAAAATTATGGTTAACTAAGAATATAATAAAAAATTAAAATTTATCAGAATGTAAAGTTTATGAAAACCCTATATTTTTAATACTTATTTTTGTAAATTATGACCAAAGGTTTGTTTGATATAAAATCTGAAGCGCAGTTTAAAACTGCCGCATTTGAAGTTTTTAAACATCAGTTTGAAAACAATAAAACCTATCGTTCATTTTGTGATTTGTTAAATATTCATCCTGCAGATATTCAGTCAATTGAACAAATTCCGTTTTTGCCAATTCAGTTTTTTAAAAGTCGTAAAATACTTTCCTCTAAAGATGAAATTCAAGAAATTTTTACAAGTTCTGGAACTACAGGAAGTATAACAAGCCAGCATTTTGTTACGGATATCAAATTGTATCATGAAAGTTATTTGAAAGGTTTTGCTCACTTTTATGGAGACATCAAAGACTATGTTGTGTTGGCATTGTTACCCAATTATTTAGAAAGAAATGGTTCTTCTTTGGTATTTATGGTGAATGATTTAATTGAAAAATCGAATCAATCTGAAAGTGGATTTTACTTACATAATTTAGATGATTTAGCCCAAAAAATCAATTCATTAGATGCAAAAGGACAAAAAATTTTGTTGATTGGCGTTTCATTTGCTTTGTTAGATTTGATAGAAAAACATCAATTTTCACTGAAAAATACTATTGTCATGGAAACAGGAGGAATGAAAGGAAGAAGAAAAGAATTGGTGAGAGCTGAACTTCACGAGGTGTTAAAAAAAGGGTTTGGTGTTTCTGAAATTCACTCTGAATATGGTATGACAGAATTGTTAAGTCAAGCATATTCTAAAGGAAATGGAATATTTAAAGCACCACCTTGGATGAAAATTCTGATACGTGATACCGAAGATGCTTTAACGATTTTACCAAATCAAAAAACAGGAGGAATCAACGTTATTGACTTGGCGAATTACAATTCGTGTTCTTTTATTGCTACTCAAGATTTAGGAAAAATCTATGAAAATGGCACATTTGAAATTATTGGACGTTTTGACAATGCTGATATAAGAGGATGTAATTTGATGGTTTTGTAATTTGTTTAAAATTATTTCGACAAAAGATTCAAATTCTATCGTATGAAATATTTTTATTTCCTTTTTTTCTTTTCAATTTCAATCAGTCTTTTTTCTCAAAATTATAACTTAAAAAATGGATTAATCGCAGAAGGTTATGATGTAGTTGCTTATTTTGAAAATAAAGCTATAAGAGGAAATAAACTATTTACAACCGATTTTGATGGCGTAAAGCTTCAATTTTCCACCAAAGAAAACCTAGCTATTTTTAAGAAAAATCCAACAAAATACATTCCTCAATATGGTGGATTTTGCGCTTATGCAATTGGTAAAAACGGAGAAAAAGTAAGTATCAATCCAAAAACTTTTGAAATTAGAGAAGGAAAATTATACTTGTTTTACAACTCTTGGGGAACAAATACACTAGAAATGTGGCAAAAAGAAGACCCAAATAAACTACAGCAAAAAGCAGATGAAAATTGGAAAAAGATTGTTAAAAATTAGTTGTAAAAACTACTATTTCTCAAATTCCGTTTTCATCAATCTGTCCCAAAACGTAAAATACAATCCATAATTATAGTTGAATTTTCTGTGATGATTGTCATGATGAGTGGCTCCTATAAACCATTTCTGAAACCATTTTCCGAATTTTCCTGAAGGATAAATTTCAACTCCTGCATGATTGATGGTGGCTGAAATTGTCATGATTAAAAGCACAAATAGAAACGCATAAATATGTATTGGCAAAATGACAATTATAATGGGTAAAAATGCCGCTTGAAAAATTGTTTCTAAAGGATGAAATGAAAATGAAGTAAGCACAGAAGTATGAATGCTTTTATGATGAATTAAATGCATGTATTTATACACTTTTGGTAAATGCATCCATCTGTGAAACCAATAATAATAAGCGTCTTGTAAAAACAAAAACAAAAAAATGCTGAATGGAATGTAAAAAAAAGAAGCTGTTGAAAAATCAGTATAAATCGCTGTAAAACCATTGATATAAAGAAAATACATCAACAAACCTGTAGCAGCAAAAATAAGTCCGCTAATAAAAGACCAAAATATTTCTTTTTGTAATTGTGATTTTTTTAGCGATTTTTTATGCAAAAATCGATCTTGGAATGCCTTTTTTAAAAACTTAAAAAACATTAAGTGATATAATCCAGAAACAACCAAATAACGCACAAAAATTATCACTGTAAGTGTTACAAAAAGTGAACTTACCGTCTGAAAATTTGTAAAATCAATATTTGGCAGTTGTTTTTCCACTATTCAAAACGTATCAAAAAATAGCTTTTTTTACCTCTTTGCAACAACACGTATTTTTCTGCAATTAAATCAGAAGTTGTAATCATAAAATCTTCAGCAACTTTTTCTTTATTCACAGCAATGCCATTTTCTTTTAAGGCTCTTTTTGCTTCGCCATTTGATGCTAAAAAATTTGTTTTCCCTGATAAAGCATCCACCATTGTAAGTCCGTCTTTTAAGATTTCTGATGAAATTACAGCTTGTGGAATTCCGTCAAAAACATCCAAAAATGTTTGTTCATCCAAAGATTTTAATGCTGTTGCAGTTGAGTTTCCAAATAAAATTTCGGAAGCAGCAATGGCATTTTCATAAGCTTCTTTTCCATGAACTAAGAGAGTAACTTCTTCTCCCAAACGTTTTTGTAAAATTCTTGTATGAGGCGCTTTTGCATGTTCAATAATTAAATCTTCAATCGTTTTTTGATCTAAAAACGTAAATATTTTGATGTATTTTTCAGCATCTTCATCAGAAGTATTCAACCAATATTGGTAAAATTTGTAAGGAGACGTTCTTTTTGCATCCAACCAAACATTGCCTCCCTCTGATTTTCCAAATTTTGAACCATCAGATTTTGTGATTAAAGGACAAGTAATTGCATAACCTTTTCCACCTCCAATTCTACGAATCAATTCAGTTCCTGTAGTAATATTTCCCCATTGATCAGAACCACCCATTTGAAGTGTAGTTTGATTTTTTTGAAATAAATGTAAAAAATCATAGCCCTGTACCAATTGATAGGTAAATTCGGTAAAAGACATACCTTCTTTAGATTCTGAACTAATTCTATTTTTTACAGAATCTTTAGACATCATGTAATTTACAGTGATGTGTTTGCCAACATCGCGAATAAAATCTAGGAATGAAAATTCTTTCATCCAATCGTAATTATTCACCAAAATTGCGGCATTTTTTGCGTCGCTTGTAAAATCTAAAAAGTGTGATAATTGATTTTTCACACATTCTTGATTGTGTCTTAGTGTTTTTTCATCTAGTAAATTTCGCTCAGAAGATTTTCCTGAAGGATCACCAATCATACCTGTTGCACCACCAACCAAAGCAATCGGTCTGTGTCCACAACGTTGATAATGAGCAAGTAACATAATTGGAACCAAGTTTCCAATGTGTAAAGAATCCGCAGTTGGATCAAAACCAACATATGCACTTCTCATTTCTTCTAATAAATGTTCTTCAGTTCCAGGCATGCTATCATGCAACATTCCACGCCATTGCAATTCCTCAATAAAATTCTTCATGATGTTCAATTTATCAAGTTGCAAATATACCTTTATCAGCTAAAATATACTAAATTCGTATCATGATTTTAGTTACAGGAGGCACAGGTTTGGTAGGATCGCATTTGTTGTATCATTTGAGTTTACAAAATGAATCAATAAGAGCGATTTATAGATCCGCATCGTCAATTGAAAAGGTAAAAAATGTGTTTTTATCTTATACAAATGATGCTACTTTTTTTGAAAAAATTGAATGGTTTCAGGCTGATATTACAGATGTCCCTTCCATGATTCCTGCATTTTTTGGTGTAAAACACGTGTATCATTGTGCTGCTTTTATTTCTTTCAATCCGAAAGATTATATAGAAATGCGCAAAATAAATATTCATGGTACTGCAATCATGGTAAACTTGGCGATTGATGCAAAAGTTGAAAAATTTTGTTTTGTGAGTTCTATTGCAGCAGTTGGAGAATCGATCACAAACGATTTGATAACTGAAGAAAATGAATGGAATAAAGAGTTGGATAACAGTGGATATTCTATTACCAAATTTGGTGCAGAAATGGAAGTTTGGCGCGCAAGTCAAGAAGGTGTAAAAGTAGTTATTGTAAATCCTGGAGTTATTTTAGGAAATGGTTTTTGGGATTCAGGATCAGGAAAATTATTTCATCAAGTTTACAACGGATTTGATTTTTATACAGAAGGAATCACAGGTTTTGTTGCCGTAAAAGATGTTGTAAAAGTCATGATTTTATTGATGAAATCGGATGTTAGCAATGAACGATTTATTTTGGTTTCTGAAAACAAATCGTTCAAAGAAATTTTGTTTGCAATTGCAGCAGCTTTTGGCAAAAAAAGACTCTCAAAAAAAGTAACTTCTTGGCAAACTGAAATTTTTTGGAGATTGGCTTGGCTGATTTCAAAAATTACGGGAAAAGAACCTTTGTTGAGCAAATATTCAGCTAGATCAGCACATTCAATTTCAAGATATTCTTCAGAAAAAATTCAGAATATTCTGAATTATGAGTTTGAAAGTATTGAAAAAACGATTCAAGAAATTACAACAAAATATCCAAAAAAGTAAACGTTATTGAATTGGCGCTAACTCCAATTTTTTAACACTATCCATCAACTTTGCATTGGTTTTTATCTTTTTGATAGAATCTTTTCTGATGGAATCTAAACGTGTTTTTTGAGCAGCATACAAGGCTTTTTTAGCCTCTAAACTTTGGGTGGCTTTTTCTATAATTTTTTGATAATCATCTATTTTAGAAATGTAATACAAGTTGCTTCTTTGAAAACGAAGACTGTCAATTTTAAAACGCTCATAAACCAACGCCATATAGTTTACTTCATTTTCTTGAAACTTGTTTTTGATAAATTTTGATGAAGAAGCAATCATCATTTCTTCAATCAACAAACTCATTGTATCCTTAGGAATTAAGTCTTTTGGCTTTTCTAAAATGGTGTTACTTGTGCAAGAAACTAAAAAAAACAGTGTTAATAAATAATAGAAATTCTTCATTTTATCGATTAAAAGTAAGACGTTTTCCACGAATATTTTCGTTGAATTTTCCGTTTTCGTAAACCAAATTTCCATTTACAAATGTATGAGTTATGGTATGTGAAAATGTAGTTCCTTCAAAAGGAGACCAGCCACATTTGTATAAGATGTTATCTTTTGAAACGGTTTGTGGTTTGTTTGGATCAATCAAAACGATATCCGCAAAATAGCCTTCTTTGATAAAACCGCGTTTTTCTATTTGAAATAATTTTGCTGGATTATGACTCATTTTTTCAACCGCTTTTTCAATTGAAATGACACCATCTTTCACTTTTTCTAAAATTGCCATTACAGCATGTTGCACTAAAGGACCACCACTTGGCGCTTTAGAATACACATTATTTTTTTCTTCTAAAGTGTGTGGAGCGTGGTCTGTTGCTAACACATCAATTCTGTCATCCAACAAAGCTTTCCACAAACCTTGCCTGTCTTTTTCTGTTTTTACAGCAGGATTCCATTTGATAAAAGTACCTTTTTCATCATAATCAGCATCATTAAACCACAAATGATGAATGCAAACTTCGGCTGTAATTTGCTTTTCTTCTAACGGAATATCATTTCTAAAAAGGTGCGTTTCTTTTTCAGTTGAAACATGAAAAATATGCAAACGTGCCCCTGTTTTTTTTGCCAATTCAATGGCTTTTGACGAAGAAATATAACAAGATTCTTCGCTTCTAATAATTGGATGATATTTTATAGGAATATTTTCTCCAAATTTTTCTGTATAGATTGCCGTATTTTTTCTGATGGTTGCTTCATCTTCACAATGAACAGAGATAATCATTTTGGTAGATGAAAAGATTTTTTCTAAAACTTCAACATTATCTACCAACATATTTCCTGTAGATGAACCTAAAAATAATTTGATTCCTGCAACTTTTTTTGGATCAGTTTTTAGTAATTCTTCCAAATTATCATTGGTTCCACCAAACATAAATGAATAATTTACGTATGATGTTTTCGATGCGATTTCAAATTTATCCTCTAATAATTTTTGAGTGGTTGCATTCGGAACTGTATTTGGTTGCTCAATAAAAGTGGTAATTCCTCCTGCAGCAGCAGCTCTACTTTCGGTTGCAATGGTTGCTTTATGAGTTAGTCCTGGCTCTCTAAAATGCACTTGGTCATCAATAAATCCAGGAATTAAATAACTTCCTTTAGCGTCAATAATTTGAGTGTTTTTATCACTTTCAATATTGGATGCAATTTGCTTTATAAGCTCGTTTTCAATTAAAACATCACCTAAAAAAGTGTTGTTTTCGTTAACAATGGTAGCGTTTTTAATTAAAATTGTAGTCATTTTAAAATCTTATTTTGGCAATCCTCTTAATCGCATTTTTAAAACTCCAAATAGCGCTTCATACACAATATTTCCACTCATTTTTGAAGTTCCTAAAGTGCGGTCTGTAAAAATAACAGATACTTCTTTAATAGAAAATCGGTGCTTCCAAGCAATAAATTTCATTTCTATTTGAAAGGCATATCCTATAAACTTAATTTTATCTAATTGTATGGTTTCTAGTACTTTTCTTTTCCAACAAACAAAACCTGCAGTGGTATCATGTATGGGAATTCCTGTAATAAAACGCACATATTTTGAGGCTAAATACGACAACAAAACTCGTTTCATTGGCCAATTTACCACATTTACACCTTGCGAATATCTAGAGCCGATAGCAACATCAGCACCATCGTTATAACACGCTTTGTATAGCCTATTTAAATCTTTTGGATCGTGAGAAAAATCAGCATCCATTTCAATAATGTAGTCATATTTGCGTGCAATTGCCCATTTAAATCCATGAATGTATGCAGTTCCTAAACCATTTTTTTTCATACGGACTTCTAAAAAAAGTCGGTTTGAAAAATCATTCATTAAATTTTTTACAATTTCAGCAGTTCCATCAGGTGAATTATCATCCACAATCAAAATATCAAACGCTTTTTTTTGACTGAAAACAGCTTTAACTATCGCTTCAATATTTTCTTTTTCGTTGTAAGTTGGAATGATTACAAGGGCATCTGACATAAATAAATTTTCATGTGAAAAGTGAACAAATATACATTATTTAATTACTAATTTTGTCTTAAAATCATTAAAACAAATTCAATTGCAAGCAATAGAACGAATGCCTTTATCAAACAATTGGTTGACCTTTGTTTTGTTGTTATTGTTTTTCTCGTTATTTCTATTAACAATTATTGATGTTGCTAGGTTTAAAGAAGTGGCCTCCAAGCTTTTTAAAGTTAGTTTTTTAGAGAGAACTATCGATGAAAACTATAGCGTTTTAAGTGGTTTTCATGTTTTATTTTCACTTTTTTCGGTTACAGTATTTTCATTGCTTTTTTTTGATTTCAAAGTATTTTATGATGGAGTAAATGCGATGAGTTTTCAAGAATTTTGGGAGGTTTTTCAGGTAGTTTTTATCTATTTTTTATTAAAAAATAGTATTGAAAATAGTTTGATTTATTT
Source organism: Polaribacter gangjinensis (assembly GCF_038024125.1). Taxonomy (NCBI): domain Bacteria; kingdom Pseudomonadati; phylum Bacteroidota; class Flavobacteriia; order Flavobacteriales; family Flavobacteriaceae; genus Polaribacter; species Polaribacter gangjinensis. Next base: position 1,832,582 of record NZ_CP150662.1, on the reverse strand, counting down.
ATTCATGTTAAGAAATACACTATTGTATTTTGTGGTTTCAAAGGCTAATTACTTTTTTGCAATCTCTTGCTACATTTTTGTTCTGCTGTTATTAAAAGAGTATGCAAATTTACAATCGCCAGTTATTTATAACGTTGCAGGGTTTCTGTTTTTTATAAGCTTTATTTTACATTTTTTAAACAACAAAAACCTGATATTAAATCACTTGTTTTATTTTATTTTGTACATTTGCACGTTCGAAATAGCACCGCTATTGATACTGTTTAAATTGATGTTTTAAAGATAAAATAGACGCATATGAAAGTGAAAACGATTTTAGTATCACAACCTGATCCAAAAGGCGACGCATCACCGTATTTTGAGCTTACCGAAAAGCATAAAGTAAAAGTAGATTTCAGACCATTTATCCATGTAGAAGGAATCTCTGTGAAAGATGTTCGTGCTCAAAAAATCGATTTAAAAAACTTTACCGCAATTATTTTAACAAGCAGAAATGCTGTTGATCATTTGTTTAGAATTGCTGAAGAAATGCGTTTTAAAATGCCAGATGACATGAAATATTTTTGTCAATCTGAAGCTGTAGCTTACTATTTACAAAAGTATGTAGTTTACAGAAAACGTAAAATTTATGTCGGCACTAAAGATTTTCCAGAGTTAATTAAGTTGATAAAGAAACATAAAAATGAAAAGTTTTTATTGCCATCATCAGACAAATTAAAACCAAGTATTCCAGTAGAGTTGAACAATTCTGGAGTAAATTGGACTAGAGCAGATTTGTATAAAACTGTAACTAGTGATTTGTCGGATTTAGAAAATGTATTCTATGACATTTTGGTGTTTTTTAGCCCATCAGGAATAGAATCATTGTTCCACAATTTTCCAAATTTCAAACAAAATGATACCCGAATTGCAGCATTCGGAAAAACAACTATTGATGCTGTTAAAGAAGCAGGTTTGGTTTGTAATATTGAAGCACCAACCAAAGAAACGCCTTCTATGACAATGGCTTTGGAAAAATATATAAAAGAAGTAAATAAAAAATAAAAAGTACAATAGTTAGCGGAACCGAACAGAAATGTTCGGTTTTTTTATTTTCTCAAGCAAACAAAGTAGCAAAAGCCTCTTCAATTTTGCCTACCAAAATCAATTTGATTCCGTGATTTTTTGATGTGATTTTATTGTATTTTGAAGCAACAAATGTTTTGTAACCCAATTTCTCAGCTTCTGAAATTCGTTGATCAATTTTTGATACAGGGCGTATTTCTCCAGCCAAACCAACTTCAGCAGCAAAACACACATTTGGATTGATGGCAATGTCTTGATTGGATGATAAAATAGCTGCAACAACTGCCAAATCAATTGCTGGATCATCAACATTGATACCTCCTGTAATATTTAAAAAAACGTCTTTTGCACCCAATTTAAAACCAGCTCTTTTTTCTAAAACAGCCAAAATCATGTGCAATCTTTTTAAATTATAGCCAGTTGTAGAACGTTGTGGAGTTCCATAAACTGCTGTTGAAACCAACGCCTGAATTTCAATCATCAAAGGACGAATTCCCTCTAAAGTTGATGCAATTGCTGTTCCACTTAAATCCGCATCTTTTTTGGAAATTAAAATTTCTGACGGATTTGAAATTTCGCGCAAACCATCAGAAAGCATTTCATAAATTCCTAATTCGGAAGTGGAACCAAATCTGTTTTTTTGAGAGCGTAAAATTCTGTAAGTATGATTTCTGTCGCCTTCAAATTGCAACACAACATCAACCATATGTTCTAAAATTTTAGGTCCTGCAATATTTCCTTCTTTGTTAATGTGACCAATTAACAACACTGGAGTGGCAGTTTCTTTGGCAAATTTTATCAATTCTGCAGCAGTTTCTCTAATTTGAGAAATGCTTCCAGGAGAAGCTTCAATCGTATTTGTATGAAGGGTTTGAATAGAATCTATCACCAAAACTTCTGGTTCAGTTTCTTCGATATTTTTAAAAATTTGTTGGGTATTTGTTTCGGTTAAAATCAAACAATTGGAGTTGATAGCTTCCAATCTTTCTGCTCTCATTTTTATTTGAGATTGACTTTCTTCCCCAGAAACATACAATACTTTTTGTGAAATATTCAGGGCGATTTGCAATAACAATGTCGATTTTCCGATACCAGGTTCACCACCCAATAAAATCACAGATCCTTTTACCAAACCACCACCCAAAACCGTGTCTAGTTCAGCGTTGTTGGTTACAATTCTTTCCTCAGGATTTAGGATAATTTCAGCAATTCTGAGTGGTTTATTGATACTTTGTTTTGCAGTTGTTGATTGTTTCCACTCGCGTTTTTCTTCTTTTTGAATCACTTCTTCAACAATCGTATTCCATTCTTTACAAGCGCCACATTGTCCCACCCATTTTGCGTGTTGTGTGCCACAATTTTGACAAAAAAAGGATGTTTTTAATTTAGACATTTTGGGAATTCAAAGTTTGAAACAAATCTAGCAGATTTTACTGAATTTATTTTACTTTATTGAAAATAGGCAACAATAAAAAAGACAATCCTCCAAAAATAACAATCATGGCAGTTTGTGCAGACCACATGATCCATCCAAAAGCGTTACCTGTAACTTCATCAACACCAAACAAAGCCAAAGCACTTGCAACTGCAACAGGGTATAATCCTAATCCGCCATTGGTTGCAGCGATTGAAAATCCGCCAGCAATAAATCCAATTAAAACGCCACCAAATGGAATTTCAAGACCATCAACTGCAGGAATTGTAGCCCAAAACATGGCAATGTACATCAACCAAATAAAAAATGTGTGAAATATAAAAGCCCATTTTTTTTCCATTTTAAAGATACTTGTTAAACCTTCTTTTAATCCGAAAAGAAAAGATTTTATTTTAAAAGCAAAATTTGAAGTGCTCTTTTTGATAATTCTATAAAAAACAAAAACGACCAAAATCAATAAAAAAAGTGAGCTAACTAATTTTAAAGGATTAAAATCTTTAATGATTAAATTCCAAATGAAATCAAACTGAATAAATAGCGCTATTAAAATGACAAGAAAAAGCATCAATAAATCAGCCAATCTTTCAGCAACAATAGTTCCAAAACCTTTTTCAAAAGGGATTTTTTCATAGTTTGCCATCACAGCAGCTCTAGAAACTTCACCTGCTCTTGGCAAAATAAGATTTACTAAATAAGCCACTAAAACCGCTAAAAATGAATTCACAAACTTTGGTTTGAATCCCATAGGTTCTAGCAAAAATTTCCATCTGTAGGCTCTAGAAATATGACTTAAAATTCCAAATAACAATCCTAATAAAACCCAAGGATAATTGGCATTTTTAAAATAAGCTGCTAATTTTTCTGGAGATACAATAGTTAATGAATACCAAACTAAAAAACCTCCCAAAGCGAGAGGTAATGTGATTTTTAAAATTTTTTGTAACTTCAAAATTAAGTGAGCGTATTGTCTTTTTCGTTTGGAAAAACCAAAGCAGGTTTAAATTTTTTAGCTTCTTCTAACTCCATAAATGCATATACTATTAAAATAAGTACATCACCCACTGCAACCAATCTTGATGCAGCTCCATTTAAAGTAATTTCTCCACTTCCTCTTGGGCCAGGAATTGCATAGGTTTCTAAACGGTTTCCGTTGTTATTATTTACAATTTGAACACGTTCGCCTTCAATAATATTTGCAGCATCCATCAAATCTTCATCAATGGTAATGCTTCCGATATAATTTAAATCAGCACCTGTAACTTTTACACGATGGATTTTAGATTTTACTACTTGTACTAACATGCAGCAAAAATAGTATTTTTTTAGTTATTAATTTTTTAATTGAATGTTATCAATCAATCGAATATTTCCTGCAAAAACAGCAATAAAAGCACGGTATTTCTTATCAAATTCTTTGATATTTATCGATTTTAATGATTTTTCATCAGCAATTGTAAAATATTCTAATTGTAAAATAGGATGATTTTTAAACTGATTTTCAACCCATTCAGAAATTTCTTCAATAGTTTCTTCTTGAAATTTCTTTTTCACATTTTTCAAAACTTTGTAAATTAATGGAGCAGCATTTCTTTGCTCAGAGGTTAAGCGTGCGTTTCTTGAACTCATAGCCAAACCATCTTTTTCTCTAAAAATAGCACAACCTTTAATTGAAATGGGAAGTTTATTTTTTGCTACTAATTTTTTTATAATTTGCAACTGTTGAAAATCTTTTTCACCAAAATAAGCATTTTTGGGGCTAACAATTTCGAAAAGTTCTTTGACAATTGTTCCAACTCCATCAAAATGTCCAGCTCTAAATTTTCCTTCCATTTCGTGTTCTAAACCATCAAAGTCAAACTTATCTGAAACTATATTTTCATGATAAATTTCTTTCACAGCTGGAGCAAAAAGCACATCACAAGAAACACTTTTAAGCAACTCTATGTCTTTTTCAAGAGTTTTTGGATAATTATCTAAGTCTTCTTGGTTATTAAATTGCGTTGGATTTACAAAAATACTGGCAACAACAATGTCATTTTTTTTCTTTGCTTGCTCAATTAAATATAAATGACCTTTGTGCAAAGCGCCCATTGTTGGTACAAAACCAATTTTTTTATTGTTTTTTTTAGATGTTTCTAAAAACGATTTTAATTGGTCTCGTTTTTTAAATATTTCCATACCAAAATTGTGCTAAATGTGTGCAAACTTAGCATTTTAACACGATATTTGAAGATAAATTTGTAATTTTGCCAATCTCATAAAAGAGTTTGATTTAATGAAGGACAAGAGAATATTGTTTGTATCATCAGAAGTTGTTCCGTATTTACCAGAGACCGAGCTTTCTTCAACCTCATTTAACGCAGCAAAAAACGCCCATTCTAAAGGGGTACAAACCCGAATTTTTATGCCTAGATTCGGAGTTATCAATGAAAGAAGACATCAATTACATGAAGTAATTCGCTTATCAGGTATGAATCTTGTGGTGAATGATGTTGATATGCCATTGATTATTAAAGTTGCATCTATCCCAAAAGAAAGAATGCAGGTTTATTTTATTGACAATGAAGAATATTTTAAAAGAAAAGCTGTTTTTACAGATGAAGATGATCAACTTTTTCCTGATAATGACGAAAGAGCGATTTTTTTTGCAAAAGGAGTTGTAGAAACTGTAAAAAAATTGAATTGGGCACCAGATATTATACACGTTCATGGCTGGATGGCATCAATGTTACCCATTTATTTGAAAGAATATTACAAAGAAGAGCCTCTTTTTACAGAAAGTAAAATTGTAACGTCACTTTATAACGGAGGTTTTGAAGGTAATTTGTGTGAAGATTTTGCAAAAAAAGTTTTTTTTGATATTAAAGACAAAAAAAAGGTTGCACATTTGGAGACGCCAAATTATGTAAACATTTTAAAATGTGCTATTGAAAATTCAGATGCTGTTGTTCATGGAAGTGAGACAATTCCAACAGAATTGTCTGAGTTTTTAAAAACGCAAAAGGTTCCTGTTTTAGGGTATGAACTTGAAAACCAAAGAGACGCGTATTTAGAGTTTTATACTGATTTAGTATCAGGAAGTTAATTATTTTGAAAGTGAAGAAAAATATAATAAGAGTTAGTTACGTTGCTATTGTAGTTGGTTTTTTAAGTTTGATTGTTTCTTGTGAAAAAGATTTTACAGATATTGGATCGAATGTTATTACCAACACAAAGTTTGACACAGATGGTGTTTTTGTTGATATTGAAGCAGAAAACAGCCCTTTAGAAAAAGTTCAATCTGATAATATTTCTAGGCAATTAAGTCAATATTTATTGGGAGTTTATGCCAATCCAAATTACGAAAAATTAGAAGCCTCTATTATCGCTCAAATTTCAATTGCCAATGATTTGAGAGTTATCAATGAAACTTTTGGAGCTGATACAACTGTAGTTACAACAATTGACACAGTTTTTATAAAATTACCCTTTCAAGTTCGTTTGGCAAATTCTACGGATAAAAGTTATCAATTAGATTCTGTTTTTGGTGATGCATCAAAATCATTTAGCTTAAATGTTTTCAGGTCAAACACCTATATCAACACATTTAATCCTGCAGACCCAACAAAAATTAATAGTTATTTTTCTAATGCTACTTTTCAAAAAACGGGCTCTGAATTAAATGCTCAGTTAAATTTTCCTTTCAAACCATCAAAAGCAGATACTCTTTTAGTAATTAAAAGAAGGCTTTCAAATAATGAAGTTTACAGGAGAGATACCTTAAGATATACAACATCAACTGCAAGTACAATTCCAATTCCTTTTGCAAGAATTCCATTAAAAAAAGATGTTTTTAAAGCTCTTTTTTTAGACAAATATGGTTCAGGAGAATTTGCTTCACAGCAAGCATTTAATGATTATTTTAGAGGAATTATTTTAGAAGCAACCGGAAATGAAGGCTCTTTAACGTCTTTTAGTTTTGATAACGCAAACACCAATTTAAGACCTTCTATTGAAGTTTATTATACAAATACAATCGTAAAATCTGGATCAACAATTGTTGATACCATTCCTAAAAACGATAGTTTTTCAATGAATGGTTTTAAAATCAATAAATTTAAAATGGATGATAGAATATATCCATCAAACAACGAAATTAAAATTCAAGGAACTGCAGGAAGTGAAGCTACCATCAATCTTTTCGGGGCTGATTTGAATAATAACGGAATTGCAGATAAAATTGAAGAACTTCGAGCAAATAATTGGTTGATTAATGATGCAACTTTAACTTTTTACATCAACCAAGCTGTTGATACTTCATTTGCGCCTGATAGATTGTATCTTTACAAAAGCGATAAATCTTCAGGGACTGAAGTTACAACTCAAATCAAAGATGCATTATCAGAAGCCTCTTTTGGAGGAATTAGTGGATTTTTAGTAAGAGATTCAAATGGAAGAAAAGAAAAATATCAATTTAAGATAACGGATTATATTTCTGATTTATTAAATGGTAGAAGTACATATTCACCAACGTTAAAAATAAAAACACACAATCCAACTGATTCACCAAATTCTGAATTAGATTCAATCTTTAGAAATTTTAGTTGGAATCCTAAAGCTGTTACGCTTTATAATCATTCCCCCGCAAATGGTGCTAAAAAAGCAACATTAAAAATATCATATTCAGTAAGAAAAAATTAACTTAAAAAGAAAATTACTATGTGTGGAATTTCAGCTTATATAGGCTATAGAGAAGCGTATCCAATTGTTATTAATGGTCTAAAGAGATTAGAATATAGAGGTTATGATAGTGCAGGGGTGATGATATATGATGGTAAAAAAATGCAACTTTCTAAAACTAAAGGCAAGGTTTCTGATTTAGAGGCAATTATCAACTCGAATCCTGAAAAAAAAGTTGGTAAAATTGGAATGGGTCATACGCGATGGGCAACTCATGGAATTCCGAATGATGTTAACTCACATCCACATCCTTCGCAATCTGGAAATTTGGTCTTAGTTCATAATGGAATTATTGAAAATTATGATACTATCAAGAAAGAGCTTATCAGAAGAGGATATACTTTTAAAAGTGACACTGATACTGAAGTTTTAGTAAATTTAATTGAAGAGGTTAAAAAAAATGAAGATTGTAAGTTAGGTAAAGCCGTACAACTTGCTTTGACAAATGTTGTTGGTGCTTATGCAATTGCTGTTTTTGACAAAGACAAACCCAATGAGTTGATTGTTGCAAGGTTAGGAAGCCCTATTGCCATTGGAGTTGGTGAAGAAAATAATGAGTTTTTTGTTGCTTCGGATGCGTCTCCATTTTTAGAATATACAAAAAATGCCATTTATTTAGAAGATGAAGAAATGGCAATTATTAGACTTGGAAGACCTGCAAAAGTTCATAAAATATTTGATGATTCTTTGGTTGATCCAATGATACAAGAGTTGCAATTGAGTTTAGAGCAAATTGAAAAAGGAGGTTATGACCACTTTATGCTTAAAGAAATTCATGAGCAGCCAAAAGCAATTACTGATACTTTTAGAGGAAGAATGCTCGCAGATGAAAACATCATCAAAATGTCAAGTGTTCAAGATAATTTAGATAAATTTTTAAATGCAAATAGAATCATCATTGTTGGTTGTGGTACTTCATGGCACGCAGGTTTAGTTGGTGAATACCTTTTTGAAGATTTAGCAAGAATTCCTGTAGAAGTAGAATACGCATCAGAATTTAGATATAGAAATCCAATTATTACAGATAAAGATGTTGTAATAGCCATTTCACAATCAGGTGAAACTGCTGATACACTAGCAGCTATTAAATTAGCGAAATCAAAAGGCGCTTTTGTATATGGTGTTTGTAACGTTGTTGGTTCATCAATTGCAAGAGAAACTCACGCAGGCGCTTATACGCATGCAGGCCCTGAAATTGGTGTTGCATCAACTAAAGCATTTACAACTCAAATTACAGTTTTAACCTTAATTGCTTTAAAACTAGGTCAAGCAAATAAGTCATTGTCTGATGAGAGATTTAAAAACTACATTCAAAAAATGCAGTTGATTCCTTCTCAAATACAAAAGTTATTAAATATTGATAGTAAAGTAAAAGAAATTGCGGCCATTTATAAAGATGCCAAAAATTGTTTGTATTTAGGTAGAGGTTTCAATTTTCCTGTTGCTTTAGAAGGTGCTTTAAAGCTAAAAGAGATTTCTTACATTCATGCAGAAGGATATCCAGCTGCAGAAATGAAACATGGGCCAATTGCTTTGATTGATGAAAACATGCCGATTTTTGTAATTGCAACTAATAAAGGTCATTATGATAAAGTTGTAAGTAACATTCAAGAAATTAAATCGAGAGCTGGTAAAATTATTGCTGTTGTTACAGAAGGAGATGTTACTGTAAAAGAAATTGCAGATCACGTAATTGAAATTCCTGAAACAGAAGAAGCATTAACGCCATTATTAACAACAATTCCTTTCCAATTATTGTCATACCATATTGCAGTAATGTTAGGTAAAAATGTTGATCAGCCAAGAAATTTAGCGAAATCAGTTACAGTAGAATAATTGTTATAAGCATATTAAAAAATCCAGCTTTAAGCTGGATTTTTTAGTTTACTCTTCAACCATAATTGAAATCGGTAAACTATAAGTAACTGTTACTGGCATTCCTCTTTGTCTTCCGGGTTTCATTTCTGGTAAAGAAGTTATAATTCTAGTAACTTCTTTTTCTAATAAAGGATGAGGAGCTCTAGCGTTTACGGTTCCAACTTTTCCTTTATTGTTGATTTTAAAAACTACATAAATTTTCTTTTTCCCTGGAGCCAAACCTAATTCTTGTGTCAACGCAGGATCGAAATTTTTACCAAAAAATGCAGTTACTTTATCAGAAAAACATTTTTTAAGTTCGGCGTTATTTCCTTTACAACCAGGAAAAACAGGAACATCTTCAATCAACACAAAAGGAATATCTTCAATTATTTCTTCTCTTTCACGTACTTCTACTATTTCTGTATTGGATTTGAAGACAGCTGTTTTCTCATCAGTCTCTGTAGATTCTATAATTGATTCTTCAATTTTTAAATCATCTTCAACAACTTTAATTTGTTCCATAACAACAGGAGCAGTTGGTGGTGGTGGAGGCAATTCTTGTTGCATAACAATAGGAATGTCTTCTTTCATTTCTTCTTTCATGGTTACAATGCCTAATCTGCTGCTGCTATCTGAGTCATAAGTCTTATATTCCATCATAAAATTGATAATTACCAAAGTCAATACCAATCCAATTTGAAAGAAAATTTTGCTGTAGTTTTCTATGACAGCTCTTGGATTTTTTTTAATATCAATCATACCTAATTTTATTTAATTGTTATAATTAGTCAGCAATTTTACAATTGCTATTTATCTGTTACAATCAAGTTTTTAATTAAAAAAACACTTGTAAGTAACTGTTATAAAATTAGATTGATTTACGGTCTTAAAATATGATTTTCATCATATTTTATCATGAATTTTAACGTGATTTCCACCATTCCAAGATGTCAAAATATCGGTAGCAACTTGGGCTCCACTTCCTGCGGCAATAGCAAATTGGCTTCGAAAACCAGCAATGGTTCCGCAACAATATAAGCCTTTTTTGATGAGGTGATTTTCGTTTTTCAGTTGAATTCTTTCCTTTTCAGTAGCTGATTTTTCATGTGGAATTATAAACTCATCCAAACCATCAATAGTAAACGGTTTTGCATAGTTTAAAGCAATCACTACAATGAATGATTGATATTGGTTTTTGTTGGTTTTGATGTGATAAGTTTCATCAACTTGCTCAATCGAAATAACTTTTTCATTCTCAATTTGATTCACATTTGGATACAAATTTTTCAACTGTTCTTTCCCTTGAATTAAGATATCTTTTCCAAGTGTATTAGGCTGTAGTCCTAAAACATTATTAAAAAGTGCAGTTTCTAAATGAGATGCTCTTTGATGCATTACAATTCCAATTCGCTTATGTTGAGCAAAAGGTTTGTTATTTGCGGAACCTAAAACTAGGGCACATTGCATTCCAGAAACGCCACCACCAATAATCAAAGCATCAAAAATCATTTATAAAAACAGTCCTTTTATATTATGAGCAAACAATTTTACGGCAATAGCAAGTAAAACAACACCAAATATTTTTCTGATAATTTGGATGCCAGAAGGACCTATTAAACGTTCAATTTTAGACGATGTTTTTAGCACAATATAAATCACTATTACATTAAAAAAAACCGCAACAATGATATTTTCTAATTCAAATTCGGCTCTTAATGAAAGTAATGTAGTTAAACTTCCAGGACCTGCAATTAAAGGAAAAGCTAAAGGAAAAACAGTTGCAGTTAGGTTTTGAGAGCTTCCATCGTCTTTGTATAAAGTGATTCCTAAAATCATTTCAAGTGCAATAAAAAACAAAATAAATGATCCAGCAACTGCAAACGAATAGACATCAATTCCTATTAATTTCAATAAACTTTGACCTAAAAAAAGAAAGAAAATCATAATAAATGCAGCAATTACAGAGGCTTTTTCTGATTGAATATGCCCCGCTTTTTTGCGTAAATCAATAATGATTGGAATATTTCCAACAATATCAATCACCGCAAATAAAACCATAAATGCTGTAAAGATTTCTTTGAAGTTAAAGTTCATGATGAATTATTTAATTTTCATGCAAAATTAGACAACTAAGTTTAGGAAAGTGTAAAAAAATTGAAAAAAATACTCCTATTTTTGCAACATGTTTCAATTAGGAAAAACAATCGTTTCAGAAGAAATTCTTGAAAAAGACTTTGTTTGCAATCTTTCAGCTTGCAAAGGAGCTTGCTGTATAGATGGCGAAGCAGGCGCACCTTTAGATGAAGAAGAAACCAAAATACTTACAGAAATTTATCCAAAAGTAAAACCTTATTTAAGAAAAAAAGGTATTGAAGCCATTGAAAAACAAGGTGCATTTGTAACCAATGAATGGGGAGAATTTGAAACTCCTTTGATTGATGGAAAAGATTGCGCATATGTAATTTTTGATAAAAACAAAACTGCTCTTTGCGCCATTGAAGAGGCATATAATCAAGGTGATGTAACTTGGAAAAAACCTGTATCTTGTCATTTATATCCAATAAGAGTCAAAGATTATAGCGAATTTGCAGCTGTTAATTACCATAAATGGGAAATTTGTGATGATGCATGCACTTTAGGAAAAGAATTGCAAGTGCCTGTTTATAAATTTGTTAAACAAGCATTAGTCCGAAAATTTGGGCAAAACTGGTATGATGAATTGGAAAAAGTGGCTGAGAAATATAAAAGTTAGTTAACCATTAAATTTTAAATATAGCATCAAATACTTGATGTTTTTTTATGGTACATTCTTTGGTTTAACAAAGTTTTAACATTTTAAAACTTTGTATCATGAAAAATCTAAAAAAAGTACCCACAAAACAACTCGAAAAATTTTCAACTATTTTCACACAATTAGGACTGGTATTGGTTCTGTTTATCGTCTTTGTAACATTAGAATATGAATCTGAGCAAAAAGTTCTTGGAGTCAAAGATTTGAATTTTCAAGAAATTGTAAAAATTACACCAAATGAGATATTTGAATTCGTAAGAGAACCCAAACAGTCGCCAAAGAATGTTAAACCCGCAAATGATGTTTTTTTAACTGATGAAAAATTGAATAAAGTTGATAACAATACTGTTGAGACGGTTTTTGACTTTCCTAAGGAAAAAGAATCAAATCAATTAGACATAAATACTTTAGTTACTTTAGATGAGCCAAAAGATGAAGAACCAGAAATAGTACCTTTTATTAACATAGAGTTTGCCCCCATTTTTAAAGGCTGTGAAGGCTTATCAAAAGAAGAAAACAAAAAATGTTTTGATAAGAAAATGAATCAATTTGTACAAAAGAATTTTGATTCACAAATAGCAACAGATATTGGTTTGCGTTCAGGGAAATATAAAATTTACACGCAATTTGTAATTGACAATAAAGGAAATGTTGTTGATATTCAAATTAGAGCTCCACACGCAAAACTTACTAAAGAAACTCAAGATTTAATTGAAAAACTTCCAAAATTTACACCCGGAAAACAAAGAGAGAAACCCGTAAAAGTGAAATATACGTTGCCAATTTCTTTTCAAGTAGATTAAAAAATAAACCCAACTTTTAAGTTGGGTTTTTTAAAATTCCGTACTTTTGATATTATGGATATCAATCAATATTTAGACGCTACTTATTTAAAAACTCCTCAACAAGCAGGAATTTCTGAAGAAGAAAATTTACAAAATGTAACAACTCTTTTAAATGAGGCTGTTCAGTTTGGGTATAAATTGGTAATGATTCGCGCCAATTATATTCCATTGGCAAAAGATTTTTTAAAACAACATCATTCTAATTCACTCATTGGTACTGTGATTGGTTTTCATGAAGGAAACTATTCCTTACAAACCAAATTAGCGGAAGCAAAACACGCTATTAATTTAGGTGCAGATGAATTAGATTTTGTCATCAACTATGAAGCTTTTAAAAAAGGGAATATCAATTTGATAAAAGAGGAAGTTTTACAAGGCACAAAAATCTGCTTAGAGAATCAAAAAGTAGTAAAATGGATTATTGAAGTTGCTGCTTTAACTTCGGATGAAATTTGTGCAATTTCAAAACTAATCAAAGAAATTGTTTTAGAGAATTTTGGAATGGAAGCTACAAAAAAAGTCTTCGTAAAATCATCTACAGGATTTTTTAAAACCGAACATAATTTGCCAAATGGTGCTACTTTTGAAACGATGAAATTGATGATTGAAAACGCAAAACCATTGCAAATAAAAGCTGCAGGTGGAGTTCGTGATTATGAAACTGCTGTAAAAATGATTACTTTAGGAGTTGACAGAATTGGTACTTCATCATCCAAAGAAATTTGTACAAACGCAATATCTTCAAAAAATTCAGGTTATTAATATGGACTATTTTGTACACGAAACTGCTGTCATTGATGCCAATTGTAGTATCGGAAAAAATACTAAAATTTGGCATTTTAGTCATATAATGTCGCATTCAATTATTGGTGAAAATTGTAATATTGGCCAGAATGTGGTAATTTCTCCAGAAGTAATTTTGGGGAATAATGTAAAAGTGCAAAACAACGTTTCTATTTACACAGGAGTTGTTTGTGAAGATGATGTTTTTTTAGGACCTTCTATGGTTTTTACCAATGTTATCAACCCAAGAAGTGCCATCAACAGAAAAAATGAATATCAAAAAACATTAGTGAAAAAAGGCGCTACAATTGGCGCAAATGCCACAATAGTGTGTGGAAATAACATTGGCGAATTTGCTTTTATTGGAGCAGGAGCAGTTGTTACAAAAGAAGTTTTGCCTTATGCTTTGGTGGTTGGAAATCCTTCAAAACAAATTGGTTGGGTTAGTGAATTTGGTCAAACACTAACTTTTAATGACGAAGGTTTTGCAACTTGTAAAGAAAGTGGCGAAAAATATCAACTACTTAAAAATACTGTTACCAAAGTTCTATAAATCACTTTTTAAGGTGCAGGATTTGGAATTAACGTGTGAACAGCATTTATTTCATTCAATATTTCTTCAGATAAATCAACATAAATGGAGTTGATATTTTCTTTCAATTGATCCATTTTTGTAGCGCCAATAATGTTACTCGTAACAAAAGGCAATTGATTGATAAAAGCCAAAGACAATTCCGAAAGTGTCAATCCATGTTTTTTGGCAATTTCTAAATACATAGCAACCGCTCTCTCTGAACCTTCATTTCTATATCTAGCAATAAATCTTGGGAATAAAGTTCCTCTTGCACCTTCTGGCAAATTCCCATCCAAATATTTTCCTGATAAAACGCCTTGTGCTAAAGGAGAATAAGCTAACAATCCTACATTTTCTCGTAGACAAACTTCGCTCAAACCAACTTCAAATCCTCTGTGAATCAAAGAATATGAATTTTGAATGGTTACAGGTCTTGGCAAATTGTGTTGCTCAGCAGTTTGCACATATTTCATAGTTCCCCAAGGGGTTTCGTTTGATAAACCAAACTGTCTTATTTTTCCTTGTTTGATGAAATCGTGCAAAGTTTCAATGATTTCTAAGTGATTTTCAGCTTCTTTGGTAGCTGTTTTATATGGATAATCTCTTACGCCAAAACAGTTTACACCACGATTTGGCCAGTGCAATTGATACAAATCAATATAATCTGTTTGCAAACGTTGTAAACTTTTTTCAATGGCATCAATAATGTTGTTTTTCGTCAATCCACCATTTCTGATGTGTGCAGTATAATCTCCTCCACCAGCAATTTTACTTGCCAAAACTACTTTATCTCTATTTCCAGTTTTTTGAAACCATGTTCCAATAATTTTTTCTGTATGTCCATAGGTTTGTGCATTTGCAGGTACTGGATACAACTCAGCAACATCAAAAAAATTGACACCTTTTTCCAATGCAGAATCCATTTGTTCATGACCTTCAGCTTCGGTATTTTGATTTCCCCAAGTCATGGTTCCTAAACATATTTTTGAAACTTTGATATCCGTATTTGGTAAGGTTGTGTATTTCATTTTTTTGATGATTTTTTTAAAGAGTGCAAAAATAAGGCTTATTTCACAGCAATTAAAGGCACAAAAAAAAGTTCTCTTTAACGAGAACTTTTTTAACAAAAATTTTAAGAATTCTTAGTTTAGAATTGCATCAATTCCTGGCAATGATTTTCCTTCTAACATTTCTAACATAGCACCTCCACCTGTAGAAACGTAACTTACTTTGTCTTCAAATCCGAATTGTTTTACAGCGGCCACAGAATCTCCACCACCAACTAAAGAAAACGCTCCGTTTTTAGTTGCTTTGTCAATTGAATGACCCAAAGCAATGGTACCTGCGGCGAATTTTTCCATTTCAAAAACGCCTAAAGGTCCGTTCCATAAAATCGTTTTGCATTGGTTTACAACAGCATCAAATAGTTCAAGAGATTTTGGTCCAGCATCCACACCTTCCCAACCATCAGGAATATTATTGATGTCGCAAATTTGTGTATTTGCATCATTACTAAATTTATCAGCAGCTACAACATCCACAGGAATGTGAACAGTAACACCTTTTTCTTTGGCTTTTTTCAAAATTTCCAATGCCAACTCCATTTTATCATCTTCACAAATCGAATTTCCGATTTTTCCACCATGTGCTTTTATAAAGGTAAAACTCATCCCTCCACCTAAAATTAAATGGTCAACTTTGTCTAAAATATTTTCAATTACGGTAATTTTAGAGGATACTTTTGCACCACCTAAAATCGCTAAAACTGGTCTTTCGGAATTGTTCAAAACCTTATCAATGCTTTCAATTTCTCTCACCAACAACTCTCCAAAACATTTTTTACCCTCAAAAAACTGAGCAATAATGGTTGTTGAAGCATGTGCTCTGTGTGCAGTTCCAAAAGCATCATTTACATAAATATCTCCCAATTTCGATAATTTTTCTGCAAATGCAACATCACCTTTTTCTTCTTCAGCATAAAAACGAAGATTTTCTAACAATAAAATTTGACCATTTTTCAATTCAGCAGCAGCTTTTTCAGCTTTTTCACCAATACAATCGTCCACAAAATTTACAGTACAACCAATAATTTTGGTGATGTCTTTTACAATATGACGCAATGAAAATTCATCTTGAACGCCTTTTGGTCTTCCTAAATGCGACATCAAAACACAACTTCCTCCATCTTCTAAAATTTTGATGATGGTTGATTTTGCTGCTTCAATTCTTGTTGCATCAGTTACTTCGAATTTGTTGTTCAATGGCACATTGAAATCAACACGAATAATTGCTTTTTTATCTTTAAAATTAAAATCTTGTAATGTTTTCATATTTGTAAGTTGTATTTTTAATTGGTCAAATATGCGATTGCGTTTTCAATTAATGGTGTTTGCTAATGCAAACTCTTTGTTAATCGCAATTTCATTATGAATGTATTTTCAACAAAAATACTTATTTCTTTACGTTTTATGAAATTGATTTCTTAAAAATTAAGATAACGTTTGCGTAAATTATCTCTTATATTTGTGCATGCTTTTCAATCAGATTATAGGTCAAGACCACATCAAAAAACATTTGCAAACGGCTGCAGAAAATGGCAGAATTCCTCATGCACAACTTTTTATTGGAAAAGAAGGTTCAGGAACATTGCCAATGGCACTTGCTTATGCGCAGTTTTTGTTGTCTCATTTTTCTGAAAATCCAGAAATTAGTGCTTTAAAATGCGAAAAATTACAACATCCAGATTTGCATTTTTCATTTCCTGTAACTACCAATGATGTTGTAAAAAGTCATCCTACAAGCAATGCTTTTTTAGAAGATTGGCGTCAATTTATGGAAACACAACCTTATGGAAGTTTATTCAATTGGCTGCAACATATTGGTGTTGAAAACAAACAAGGATTGATAAATGTGGAGGAATCAGAAGAAATTGTAAAAAAATTACAGTTAAAATCTTATGAAGGTGGATTTAAAGTGATGATTATTTGGATGGCTGAAAAAATGCATACTTCTGCTGCAAATAAATTGCTAAAACTGATTGAAGAACCACCTCAAAAAACAATTTTCTTACTTATTGTTGAAGATGAGGAACAGCTTTTAAGCACCATAAAATCACGTTGTCAAGCATTGCATTTTCCTGGATTGAGTGAACGAGACATTGCCAATTCATTGGTAGTAAATTATCAATTGAGTGAAAACGAAGCATCAAATATTGCACATCAAGCTGAAGGAAATTATAACAAAGCCTTGCAATTAATGCAAAATGATTCTAGTGATTTGGTTTTTGAAGAATGGTTTGTGGCTTGGGTTCGTACGGCATTTCGCGCCAAAGGAAATGTAACAGTTGTGCAGCAATTGATTGCTTGGTCTGATACCATTTCAAAAACTGGTCGCGAAACTCAAAAACGATTTTTAGAATATTGTTTGCAGTTTTTCAGGCAAGCGTTGTTGTTCAATTACAAATCAGAACAATTGGTATTTATCGAAACAAAAACCGATTTTAATCTGTCGAAATTTGCTCCATTTGTGCACTCAAATAATATTTTAGACATCGAAAAGGAAATTTCAGATGCCATGTATCACATTGAAAGAAATGGGAATGCAAAAATTATTTTGTTAGATTTATCTATAAAACTAACCCGTTTTTTACATAAAAAAGAACCTACAGTTTAGTTTGCAAAAGCTGTTAATCTAGCAACATATTTTCCAATAACGTCAAACTCTAAGTTCACAACGTCATTCAATTGCAAAGTTTTAAAAGTGGTGTGTTCTTTTGTATACGGAATAATTGCCACACTAAACTCATTTTCTTTGGAGTTGATTACTGTTAAACTCACACCATTAACCGTAATTGAGCCTTTTTCAATAGTCACATTATTTTTATTTCTTGGATATTGAAATGTAAACCAAGTGCTTCCGTTTTCATCCGAAATTTTAGTGCAAATTCCTGTTCCATCAACATGACCTTGAACGATATGACCATCCAATCTATCACCCAATTTCATAGCGCGTTCTAAATTTACGATATCATTAATTTTTAGACGACCAATGTTTGTTTTATCAAGCGTTTCTTTGATGGCAGTAACTGTATATTCATCATTTTTGATGTCAACAACCGTTAAACAAACGCCATTATGAGCCACACTTTGGTCTACTTTTAGTTCGTTTGTGATGCTACTTTTAATAGTTACATGCAAATTTCCTTGCTCTTTTACGCAGTTTGTAACAACTCCAATCGTTTCAATAATTCCTGTAAACATATCCGTAAATTTTGGTTACTTTTGTAGCTGCAAAAATAGCAATATTACAAGAGTTACTATGGATAAATCTGATAAAATAATTGTAGGAATTTCAATAGGAGATTTGAACGGAATTGGCATTGAAGTGATTTTAAAAACCTTCGATGACAAACGCATGTTAGAATTTTGTACACCAGTTATTTTTGGCGCGACTAAAGCCATTTCGTATCACAAAAAAGTATTAGAAAACGAAACACAAGTCCACGGAATTACAGATATCAGTCAAGCAAATGCAGCAAAAATAAATGTATTAAACATTTGGAAAGATGAAGTTGATATCGAAATAGGAAAACCAACTGCAATTTCAGGAGAATATGCTTTGAAATCTTTAGAAAGCGCCGTAAATCATTTGAAAGAAAATAAGATTGATGTATTAATTACAGCACCAATAAATAAAGAAAATATTCAATCTGATGCATTTCATTTTCCAGGTCATACAGAGTTTTTAGAGGAAAAATTAGGAGGAAAAAGTTTGATGATTTTAATGACAGATGAATTGAGAATTGGTTTAATTACAGGCCATATTCCCATTTCAAAAGTGGCTGAAACCATTACCCCAGAATTGATTACATCAAAAGTAGAAACCATGCACGCCTCTTTAATTAAAGATTTTGGCATCAATAAACCAAAAATTGCAGTGTTGGCATTGAATCCACATTGCGGAGATAAAGGAGTAATTGGCAAAGAAGATGATGAAATTATCAGACCAACAATTGCTGCAATTCAAGAAACTGGAAAGCTAGTTTTTGGGCCTTATGCAGCAGATGGTTTCTTCGGAAACGAAACTTACAAACAATTTGATGGTGTTTTGGCAACCTATCATGATCAAGGTTTGGCACCCTTCAAAGCACTTTCATTTGGAAAAGGAGTGAATTTTACAGCAGGATTAAGTCATATTAGAACTTCGCCAGATCATGGCACAGGCTATGATATTGCTGGGAAAAATCTTGCAAAATCATCATCATTTGAAGAAGCTTTGTTTACGGCAATACAACTATTTAGAAACCGAGAAGAACACAAAGAATTGACAAAAAATCAATTGCAGACTAAATAATCAACAAATGATTTCTTTTTTTTAGATAAAACCTTGTAGAATTACATTTTTTTGTATCTTTGCACGCTCAATTGATGATTGATAATGAAAGACTTGAAACAATTCAACATTCCATTTGTAGGATTAAGTGAAGGAAATCATGATTTCAATTACACTATTGACAACGAGTTCTTTGAATATTTTAATTTTGATGAGTTTGAAAGTGCCAATTTAGAAGTTACTATAAACTTTCTAAAAAAAACAACACTTTTTGAATTGGTTTTCAAAGTAAAAGGTACTGTTGAAGTTCCTTGCGATGTAACCACAGAAATGTATCATCAAAAAATTAAAGCGACATTGCCATTGGTAGTAAAATTTGGTCCTGAGTTTAATGACGACAATGAAGAAATTTTAATACTATCTTATGATGCATATCAACTAAATGTAGCACAATACATTTATGAAATGATTGTATTGGCTGTTCCAAATAAAAAAGTACATCCAAAAGTTTTGGACGGAACTATGGAATCAGAAACGCTAAAAAAATTGAAAGAATTAGAAATAAAAGAAGAAAACACTGCTGAAGAAGTAGACCCAAGGTGGGATAAATTAAAGAATTTACTAACAGAAAAAAAGAGATAAAATGGCACATCCTAAGAGAAAGATTTCTAAAACCAGAAGAGATAAAAGGAGAACACATTATAAAGCAGCAAATCAACAAATTGCAACAGACCCAACTACTGGTGAAGCTCATTTGTACCACAGAGCACATTGGCACGAAGGAAAATTATACTACAGAGGTCAAGTTGTTTTAGAATCTGCTGCTGCAGAAGCATAAAACGCTTTTAAAAATATATCATAAAACCCTCAAAAATGAGGGTTTTTTTGCGTTTTTTACTTAAAATCACCTCAAAATTGGTTCATTTTAACCCAAAAGTGTGATAATTTTCACTACTTTTGACTTTCTAATCATTAGTTCAATAACAAATAACTATGAGTAAAATCACTGCAGCAATTACAGCAGTAGGAAAATACGTACCTGAATATGTATTAACAAACAAAGAGCTAGAGACTTTTGTTGATACAAATGACGAATGGATTACTACAAGAACAGGAATCAAAGAACGAAGAATTTTGAAAGGCGAAGGTTTAGGAACGTCTTTCATGGCAATTAAAGCCGCACAAGATTTATTACAAAAATCAAATACCAATCCTGAAGAAATTGATTTGGTAATCGTGGCAACTGCTACTCCAGATTTAATGGTTGCTTCAACAGCTGTCTATACAGCAACAGAAATTGGCGCTATAAATGCATTTGCTTACGATTTACAAGCAGCATGTTCTAGTTTTTTATACGGAATGTCAACTGCAGCAAGTTATATAGAATCAGGCAGATACAAAAAAGTATTGGTAATTGGTGCAGATAAAATGTCATCAATTATTGATTATACTGACAGAGCAACTTGTATAATTTTTGGAGATGGAGCAGGAGCAGCTTTGTTTGAACCAAATACAGATGGCTTTGGTTTAAAAGATGAATTCTTGAGAAGTGATGGAGTAGGAAGAGAATTTTTAAAGATTGATGCAGGTGGATCAATTTTGCCACCTTCTTTACAAACTGTAAAAAATGGACAACATTTTGTACATCAAGAAGGAAAAACAGTTTTCAAATATGCAGTATCAAATATGGCTGAGGTTTCTGAAAAGATGTTGACAAGAAATAATCTTACCAAAGATGACATTCAATGGTTAGTGCCTCATCAAGCAAATAAAAGAATTATTGAAGCTACTGCAAATAGAGTTGGTGTTGAACCTGAAAAAGTAATGGTAAACATTCACAAATACGGAAATACAACTTCAGCAACATTACCTTTATTATTAGCAGATTACGAAAATCAATTAAAAAAAGGAGACAATTTAATTTTTGCAGCCTTTGGTGGAGGTTTCACTTGGGGAGCCATTTACTTAACTTGGGCTTATAACTCATAAATAATATAACAACTAAACAATCATAATTATGGATATTAAAGAAATTCAAAATCTCATAAAATTTGTAGCAAAATCTGGTGCAAGTGAGGTAAAGTTAGAAATGGAGGATGTAAAAATCACTATAAAAACAGGACCAGGTTATACAGAAACCACTTATGTTCAAGCTGCTCCTGTAGCACAAGTAGCTCCTCAAGTTGTTGCTACTCCAGTTTCTCAACCAATCACTGAAACAGCTGCTCCAGTTACAAAAACAGCTGAAAACATATCAAATTATATCACTGTAAAATCTCCTATTATTGGAACTTTTTATAGAAAACCATCTCCAGATAAGCCAAACTTTGTAGAAGTAGGTTCAGAAATCAATGCAGGAGACGTACTTTGTGTGATTGAAGCAATGAAATTATTTAATGAAATAGAATCTGAAGTGTCTGGTAAAATTGTTAAAATTTTAGTAGATAACGCATCACCAGTAGAATTTGATCAACCATTATTTTTGGTTGACCCATCCTAATTGAAGTTAGAAATTGAGATGTATCAACAATTTTATGAAACATCAAACAGCTAAAAGTTTAACAATCTAATATCAAATAAAGATGTTCAAAAAAATATTAGTTGCCAACAGAGGAGAAATTGCCTTACGAGTTATTAGAACTTGTAAAGAAATGGGAATCAAAACAGTAGCTGTTTATTCTACAGCAGATGCTGAAAGTTTGCACGTACGTTTTGCAGATGAAGCAGTGTGTATTGGACCGCCAGCAAGTAGTGAATCTTATTTAAAAATGTCGAATATTATTGCAGCTGCAGAAATTACGAATGCTGATGCAATTCACCCAGGATATGGTTTTTTATCAGAAAATGCTAAGTTTTCTAATTTATGTGAAGAGCATAAAATAAAATTCATTGGTGCAACTGGCAGAATGATTGATCAAATGGGTGATAAAGCCAATGCAAAAGCAACTATGAAAGCTGCAGGTGTACCTTGCGTTCCTGGTTCTGATGGAATTATTGCTGATTTTGAACAATGTAAAAAAGTAGCTTTAGAAACTGGATATCCTGTAATGTTAAAAGCTTCAGCAGGTGGTGGTGGTAAAGGAATGCGTGCTGTTTGGAAACCTGAAGATTTAAAAAATGCATGGGATTCTGCTAGGCAAGAAAGTAAAGCTGCTTTTGGAAATGACGATATGTATATGGAAAAACTTATTGAAGAGCCAAGACATATTGAAATTCAAATTGTAGGAGATGCTTACGGAAAAGCCTGTCATTTATCAGAAAGAGATTGCTCTGTACAAAGACGTCATCAAAAATTGACAGAAGAAACACCTTCTCCATTTATGACAGATGAATTGAGAGAAGCAATGGGAAATGCTGCTGTAAAAGCAGCTGAGTATATCAATTATGAAGGTGCAGGTACAATAGAATTTTTGGTTGATAAACACAGAAATTTCTATTTTATGGAGATGAATACGCGTATTCAAGTAGAGCACCCAATTACTGAAGAAGTAATTAATTATGATTTGATTAGAGAGCAAATTTTAGTTGCAGCAGGCGTGCCTATTTCTGGCAAAAACTACTATCCACAAATGCATTCTATCGAATGTAGAATCAATGCTGAAGATCCTTACAACGGATTTAGACCAGCTCCTGGAAGAGTAACTACGTTTCATGCGCCAGGAGGTCATGGAGTTAGAATGGATACTCACGTATATGCAGGTTACATGATTCCGCCAAACTACGATTCTATGATTGCAAAGTTGATTGTAACTGCGCAAACAAGAGAAGAAGCCATCAATAAAATGAAAAGAGCGTTGGATGAATTTGTGATTGAGGGTATTAAAACAACCATTCCATTTCACAGACAATTGATGGATCATCCTGATTATGTTGCTGGTAATTATACCACAAAATTTATGGAAAATTTCGAAATGAAATAATGAATTCCATTTGATAAAATAGTAAAAAGAGAATACTTCAAAAAAGTGTTCTCTTTTTTTAATCTTTAAAACTTTAATTATCGATATGAAAATAGACGGAATTGATAAAATAATTATCAAAAGATTGGTAAATGATGCACGAACTCCTATTTTAACTATTGCAAGAGAAGTTGGAATTTCTGGTGCTGCTATTCACCAGCGATTGCGAAAATTGGAAAAATCTAATTTGATTGAAGGTTATAAATTGGTAATTAATCCGAAGGCTTTAGGATATACTACAACAGCTTTTGTAGGTATTTTTTTAGACGCATCCAATCTATATTCTTCTGCAATTAAGAGATTGAAAGAAATTCCTGAAATTGTAGAAAGTCACTATACAACTGGAAATTATGCAATTTTTATTAAGATAATGTGTAAAAATAACGAAGATTTAATGCATCTTTTAAATAAAGATATTCAGAATATTAAAGGGGTTTCAAGAACAGAAACTTTTATTTCTTTAGATCAACAAATTGATAGGCAAATTACTAACTAAAAAAACCTTAACTGTAATGTTAAGGTTTTCGTACTGAAGGCGGGACTTGAACCCGCACGAACATTACTGCTCACTGGATTTTAAGTCCAGCGTGTCTACCAATTCCACCACTTCAGCATTGGTATTTTTCTAGAACAGAGCGAAAGACGGGATTTGAACCCGCGACCCTCACCTTGGCAAGGTGATGCTCTACCCCTGAGCTACTTTCGCAGACTTTTAAATAAAGCAAATAAGCTTTTACTTATTTTGCTCCCCCTCTTGGGCTCGAACCAAGGACCCTCTGATTAACAGTCAGATGCTCTAACCAACTGAGCTAAGGAGGAGTTTGCTTCACCGTTTTGTGATTAGCGAGTGCAAATATATACCTTTTTGAAATATAGGCAAAAATATTTTTTGTTTTTTTAATAAAAGTTTAAGTATTAATAAAGAAGAAAAAAATACGGTTTCTTCTTAAAAATTGTATTTTTGTGCCCATTATTTAGCTATCTAAAAAGCATACAACAGTTTATGGATAAATTCTCGTTTTTAAACGCAGCACACATAGGCTTTATCGCCGATTTATATGACCAATATCTATTGAATCCAGATGCTATTGAGCCAAGCTGGAGAAGCTTTTTTCAAGGATACGATTTGGCAAACGAACAGTATTCGTTTAAAGATTATGAGCCTTCTTTAAAAAATCAAGAAGCTACAATTGAAATTCCGCAAGAAGTAAAAAAGGAATTTTTAGTAGTTGATTTGATAAATGGATATCGAACAAGAGGACATTTGTTTACAAAAACAAATCCTGTAAGAGAAAGAAGACAATATCATCCTTCATTAGCAATTGAAACTTTTGGTTTATCTTCAGAAGATCTTCAAAAAGAATTTTCTGCAGGTGAAGTTTTAGGTCTTGGAAAAACAACACTAGCAACAATTATTCAACATTTACAAAGCATTTATTGTGACTCAATTGGAGTTGAATATATGTATATGCGAAATCCTGAAAAAATTAAATGGTGGCAAACACGATTGAATGAAAATGACAACCATCCAAAGTATTCTATTGATGCTAAAAAATACATTCTATCAAAACTGAATCAAGCCGTAACTTTCGAAAACTTTTTACAAACCAAATATGTTGGTCAAAAACGTTTTTCTCTAGAAGGTGGTGAAGCTTTAATTCCCGGAATCAGTGTTTTGTTAAGAGATGCTGCTGAAAAGTTTGGAGTAAAAGAGTGTGTTTTAGGGATGGCCCATAGGGGTCGTTTAAATACACTTGTCAATATTTTTAAAAAGCCTGTTAGAGATTTATTCAGCGAATTTGAAGGAAAAGACTTCGAAGAAGAAGATATTGATGGCGACGTAAAATACCATTTGGGAATTACCTTGAGTAAAACGTTTAGAAATGGAAGTGAAATTACCATGAATTTGGTTCCCAATCCATCTCATTTAGAAACGGTTGCTGCAGTTGCTGAAGGAATTACACGTGCTAAAATCGATAAAAAATACAACGGAGATTCAAGCAAAATATTACCAATTATCATTCACGGTGATGCTGCAATTGCAGGACAAGGAATTGCTTATGAAGTTGTTCAAATGGCAAAATTGAATGGCTATAAAACCGGAGGAACAGTTCATGTGGTTGTAAATAATCAAATTGGTTTTACTACGAATTATTTAGATGCTCGTTCAAGTACTTATTGTACAGATGTTGGAAAAGTAACCTTATCGCCAGTTTTACACGTAAATGCGGATGATATTGAAGCCGTTTGTCATGCCATGGAAATGGCACTTGAATTTAGAATGCGCTTTAAAGCAGATGTTTTTATAGATTTATTAGGATACAGAAAATACGGACACAATGAAGGTGATGAACCTCGTTTTACACAACCTAAATTATACAAAGCAATTGCCAAACATAAAAATCCAAAAGATATTTATGCTGAAAAATTGATTGCTGAAGGATCTATTAATAAATCGTATTTAGACGAAATTACTGAAGAATTTAAAGAAATGCTTAATCGCGAATTTGATTTAGCAAAAGAAGATAAAAATTCGAAAGTAATTGAATTTATGCAATCTACTTGGGAAGGTTTTGAGCGTCAACACCTAGATGCTATGCTAAAACCTGTTGACACCACATACGAAGAAGAAAAGCTTAAAAATATTGCAAAAGTTGTTTCTACTGTTCCTGAAGGCGCAAAATTTGTAAACAAAGCTGTTCGTATTTTAGAAGGAAGAGCCAGTATGGTTTTTGAAACCAATCAATTAGATTGGGGAATGGCCGAAAATTTAGCCTACGGAAGTTTGATGGAAGAAGGTTTCAATGTGCGTATTTCAGGTCAAGACGTTGAAAGAGGAACATTTTCTCACAGACATGCTATTTTACGTGATGAGGTAACTGAAGAAAGAATCAATTTATTAAATACAAATCCTAATAATAAAGGGCAAATGACGATTTACAATTCGTTATTGTCAGAATACGGAGTATTAGGTTTTGATTATGGATATGCAATGGCGCATCCAAATACGTTGACTATTTGGGAAGCTCAATTTGGAGATTTTTCAAACGGAGCTCAAATTATGTTTGATCAATACATTTCTGCTGCTGAAGATAAATGGAAAGTACAAAACGGAATTGTAGTGTTGCTTCCTCATGGTTATGAAGGTCAAGGTTCTGAGCATTCATCTGCCAGAATTGAGCGCTATTTACAATTGTGCGCAGAAGATAATATGACTGTTGCAAACTGTACAACTCCAAGTAATTTTTATCACTTGTTGCGTCGTCAAATGAAACGCAATTATCGCAAACCATTGATTGTTTTTACACCAAAAAGTTTGTTGCGTCATCCAAAAGTAGTAAACACCATTCAAGAATTAGCAAATGGCGAGTTCCAAGAAGTTATTGATGATACACTAGCACCAGAAAATGTAACAAAATTAGTTTTCTGTTCAGGTAAATTCTATTATGATTTATTAGAAGAAAGAGAAAACTTAGGAAGAGAAGACATTGCATTAGTTCGAATTGAACAATTATTTCCATTACATAAAGAAAAAATTCAAAAAGTAATTGATAGATATCCACACATTCAAGAATATATTTGGGCACAAGAAGAGCCTAGAAATATGGGTGCTTGGAGTTTTATGTTACAGCGTTTTGAATTGGTAAATTTAAATGTTCGCTCTTTAAATTATTACGCAGTTCCTGCAGCAGGTTCAAGTACACGATTTAAGAAAAGACACAAAGCAGTTATTGACAGTGTTTTTAGTGATTCAAAAGGCTAAAAAATAAATTAATATAAATAGAAAATTAATCAATTGCTGATGAAAAATCAGCCAAATAAAAATAAGAACTGATGATTTTAGAAATGAAAGTTCCTTCTCCAGGAGAATCAATTACAGAAGTAGAAATTGCAACTTGGTTAGTTGAAGATGGAGATTATGTTGAAAAAGATCAACCTATTGCAGAAGTAGATTCTGATAAAGCAACCCTTGAATTACCAGCTGAAGAAAGTGGTATCATCACTTTAAAAGCTTCTGAAGGTGATGCTGTTGCTGTAGGTTCAATTGTTTGTTTAATTGATACAAGTGCTGCAAAACCATCAGGAAATGAGCAACCTAAATCTGATGAAAAGAAACAAGAGCCAGCTCCAAAAATCGAACAACCAGTATCAAATCAACCAACCACTACTTACGCAACAGGAACTGCTTCACCAGCTGCTAAAAAAGTTTTGGCTGAAAAAGGAATCGAATCATCATCAGTAAAAGGAACAGGAAAAGATGGTAGAATTACGAAAGAAGATGCAGTAAATGCGGTGCCTTCTTTTGGTACGCAACCATCAAATGGTTCAAGAAATACAGAGCGTAAAAAAATGTCTATGTTGCGTAGAAAAGTAGCAGAACGTTTGGTTGCTGTAAAAAGCGAAACAGCGATGTTGACTACATTTAACGAAGTAAACATGCAGCCAATTTTTGATTTACGTAAAAAATATAAAGACGCCTTTGCTGCAAAACATAATGTAGGTTTAGGTTTCATGTCATTCTTTACATTGGCAGTGGTTAGAGCGTTAAAAATGTATCCTGAAGTAAACTCAATGATTGATGGAGATTTTCAAGTAGTTAACGATTTTCAAGATATTTCTATAGCGGTTTCTGGACCAAAAGGCTTGATGGTTCCTGTAATTAGAAATGCAGAAAATTTATCTTTTAGAGGTGTTGAAAGTGAAGTAAAACGTTTGGCTTTACGTGCAAGAGATGGTCAAATTACCGTTGATGAAATGACTGGAGGAACATTCACTATCACAAATGGTGGTGTTTTTGGTTCGATGTTGTCAACACCAATTATCAATCCACCTCAAAGTGGAATTTTAGGAATGCACAATATTGTAAACAGACCAGTTGCAGAAAATGGACAAGTTGTTATTAGACCAATAATGTATGTTGCTTTATCTTATGATCACAGAATAATTGATGGTCGAGAATCTGTTGGATTTTTAGTAGCTGTAAAAGAAGCGTTAGAAAATCCAGTAGAAATTTTGATGAACAACAATCCAGAAAAAGCATTGGAATTATAGTTTTTATTTTTAGAGTTAGAAATTTTTATATATTGAAATCCCAAGCATTTGCTTGGGATTTTTATTTTTTATTAATTGATTTCTTATCTTTCCCAAAAAATTGAAAATGTCTTCAAATCCTGAACTTGAACTTGCCATCGAATTTATCAATAAAACTGATAGAAACCTTTTTATCACAGGAAAAGCAGGTACTGGAAAAACTACTTTTCTACACCAAATTAAAAGTGAATCGCTCAAAAGATTGGTTGTTGTTGCGCCAACAGGAGTTGCTGCCATCAATGCAAAAGGCGTTACAATTCACTCTTTTTTTCAAGTGCCTTTTGGACCCATTTTACCTGGACAAATTCAAAATAATAACGAACAACGCAGGTTTTCAAAAACCAAAATTGATATTATCAAATCATTGGATTTAATCATTATTGATGAAATTTCGATGGTTCGTGCAGATTTATTAGATGGTATTGATCAAGTAATGAGAAGGTATAAAAACCGCGAAAAGGTGTTTGGTGGCGCACAAATTTTAATGATTGGCGATTTGCAACAATTAGCGCCCGTTGTGAAACAAAATGAGTGGAGTTTGCTACAACATCATTATGAAACTGCCTATTTTTTTAGTTCAAAAGCGTATCAAGAAGCTAATGTTGTAACAATCGAATTGAAGCACATTTACCGTCAAAAAAACGATGATTTTATCAATATTTTGAATGAAATCAGAAATGATAATTTATCAGAAAAATCAGCTAAAATTCTCAATGAACGCTACAATCCTACCTTTTCACCTACCAAAGAAGAAGGATATATTACGTTGACAACACACAACAACAGAGCAACACTTATCAACAATTCTGAACTCAATAAACTTACTTCAAAAAGTTATTTTTTTGAAGCCATTATCAAAGGAAAATTTAGTGATAATTCATATCCAAATGATGAAAAATTGGAGTTAAAAGTGGGTGCACAAGTAATGTTCATCAAAAATGATTCTTCTCCTGAAAAAAGATATTTCAATGGAAAAATTGGCGTAATTACGGATATTTCTAAAGAAAATGTCACTGTAAAATGTCCGAATGAAACTGATGAAATTGTAACTGAATTTGAAACTTGGGAAAATATCAATTATACAATTAATGACGAAACCAAAGAAATAAAAGAGGAAATTACAGGCGAATTTTCGCAAGTTCCTTTGCGTTTGGCGTGGGCAATTACCATTCACAAAAGTCAGGGTTTAACGTTTGATAAAGCTGTGATTGATGCTGAAGCTTCGTTTGCACATGGACAAACGTATGTTGCTTTGAGCAGATGCACTTCTTTAGAAGGTTTGGTTTTAAAAACGCCCATCACAACAAGTTCTATTATCAATGATAAAACAGTCAATATTTTTAATGAATCTGTAGCTGAAAATCATCCTGATGAAGAAGTTTTGAATCAATCTGAAAAACAATTTCAATTGAATTTAATTTCGGAATTATTTGATTATCAGTCGTTTTTATATCCTTCAACACGATTGTTAGATATTTTTTACAAAAACAGAACCAGTATCAAAGGTGATGTTTTGGAGCATTTAGAAACCATCAAAGAAAAAGGAATTGTGCCATTGTTGAAGATTTCAACAGCGTTTAAAAATCAAATCAAATTGATTTCTGAAAATGCGGTTTTACCAGAAAATAGTTCTCAAATTCAAGAACGATTTGTAAAAGCTGTGAGTTATTTTTTGATGGAAACCAAAGCGAATATTCAAAAACCAATCCATCAAATTTCATTTTCTACAGATAATAAAACAGTAAAAACCGATTTTGAAAAACAGTTTAACGCATTGCAAGAAAAGCTAGAAG
Source organism: Polaribacter gangjinensis (assembly GCF_038024125.1). Lineage (NCBI taxonomy): Bacteria > Pseudomonadati > Bacteroidota > Flavobacteriia > Flavobacteriales > Flavobacteriaceae > Polaribacter > Polaribacter gangjinensis. The sequence goes on along the minus strand of NZ_CP150662.1, from coordinate 1,802,336 downwards.
AAAAGCTGTTTGCACTCGAAAAAATGACAACTGGTTTTCAAGTAAAAAAGTATTTAGAAGTCAGAGCCAATGCTGTTTTACAAAAAACGGAGCCAAGTAAAAAGAAAACTGTGAGCTCAAAACGCGATCCAATTTTGGCGTTGAAATTACGCGAGTTAAGAGATGAAATTAGGATAGCTCAAAATATACCTGCTTTTCAAATATTTACACAAGAAACATTGTATTTAATGTGCGATTTACTTCCAAGAACAGAAAAAGAATTGTTGAAAGTTTCAGGAATGGGCAAAGTTCGCGTTGAAAAATATGGACAAGAAATCTTGGAAGTCATCAATGAATATTGCGAAGAAAATGGCATCCATCAATCAAAAAGTTTACAAGAGAAACCACTAAAAGAAGTTAAAAAAAACACCAAACAAATTAGTTTAGAAATGTTTAGAGCAGGAATGTCTGTGAAAGAGATTGCGAAAGAACGCAATTATACAACAAGTACTATTGAGAGTCATTTAGCAAGTTACATTCCATCAGGAGAAGTAGATATTTTAGAATTGTTATCACTCAAAAAATACAAAGAAATTCTAAAAGCGATTGAAAAAGTGGAATTTAAAAATCTCACAGAATTGAAAGAACAAGTGGATGATAGTTTTACTTATGCCGAATTAAGATTGGTTTTATTAACTTTGGAAAAGTAAAATTAAATAGATTCACTTCAAATCCCTCAACAACAATTGTACAGATTTATAACCATTCCATTCGTTTTCATCTAACGAATACACAATATCAAATTCATCTTCAACAATATCGATTTTATTTCCCAAACCAAAGCCAATGGCATTGTAGGTTTTTTGGTTGTCTCCTTGAAACAAATTGAGTTTTAAATGTGTTTCATCTGAACCCACTTTTTTTCCATAACCATTGTCTCTTACTCCAGTTGATTTAAAAACAGGACGCATATTTTGAGGTCCAAAAGGCGCCATTTGTTGTAAAATTCTAAAAAATTTAGGTGTAATTTCTGATAATTCTATTTCAGCATCAATCAAAATTTCGGGAGTTAATAACTCCTTATCAATGCTTTTTGCAACGACTTCTTCAAACTTATTTTTGAAGTTTTCATAGTTTTCTGGCAACAAAGTCAATCCTGCAGCATATTTATGTCCGCCAAACTGTTCAATAAATTCGGTACATTCTTCCAGAGCTTCATACACATCAAAATCTTTTACAGAACGAGCAGAAGCAGCCAATTTTTCGCCACTTTTTGTAAAAACTAAGGTAGGTCTGTAATAGGTTTCTGTGAGTCTTGATGCCACAATTCCAATAACGCCCTTATGCCAATCTTCTTGAAAAACAACTGTTGAAAATTTATTTTCTTCGTCATTTTCCATAATTTGACTGAGTGCTTCAACAGTGATTTTTTTGTCTAAGTCTTTTCTGTCGGAATTAAAAACTTCAATCGCTTTTGCAAATTCTACTGCCGAATCAAAATCCATTTCTGTCAATAATTCTACTGCATAATTGCCGTGTTTGATTCTTCCTGCTGCATTGATTCTTGGTGCGATGATAAAAACAACATCCGTAATTGTCAATTCTTTTTTCTTGATTTGATGAATCAGTGCTTTGATACCATTTCTTGGATTGGAGTTGATTACTTGCAATCCGAAATAGGATAAAATCCGATTTTCGCCAACAATTGGCACAATATCAGCTGCAATTGCAGTAGCAACCAAATCTAAATAAGGAATAAAATAATCTATATTTTGACCTCTTTTTGAACCCAAAGCTTGAATCAATTTAAAGCCAACTCCACAACCACACAATTCATCAAAAGGATAACTACAATCTACTCTTTTCGGATTTAAAACAGCTACAGCTTTCGGAATTTCAGCACCTGGTTTGTGGTGATCGCAAATGATAAAATCGATATTTTTTTCAGATGCATACGCAACTTTTTCAATCGCTTTGATGCCACAATCCAAAGCAATAATTAATGAAAAATCGTTGTCAAATGCAAAGTCAATTCCAGTGTGTGAAATGCCATAACCTTCATCATATCTATCAGGAATGTAGGTTGCAATATTTGGATAAATGGTTTTTAAATACGAAGCAACCAACGAAACTGCAGTGGTTCCATCAACATCATAATCACCATAAATTAGTATATTTTCTTCATTTTCGATTGCTTTTTCAATTCTTTGGACAGCTTTGTCCATGTCTTTCATCAAAAAAGGATCATGAATATCCTTTAAATTGGGTCTAAAAAATTTCTTGGCGTCCTCAAAAGTTTCAATATTTCGCTGACACAAAATGCTCGCTAATGTTTCTTCAATTTGTAATTCTTTTGCGAGTTTTTCTACTTTTTCTTTGGGCGGTTTTGTCTTTAAAGTCCATCTCATAGCAATTGAGTTTTTAAATCGTATGTAAAAATATTTCGGTTTCTACTTCTGCAAATCTTCGAAACATTTCCATAACTCCACAATAGGTTGTTACTGATAAATTTACAGCTTTCTGAATTTTTTCAGGTTGTAAATTGCTATCAGAAAAATGATATTCTACCCTTACTTTTTTATAATATTTTGGATGTTCGTCAGTCAATTCGCCAGTAACTTCAATTCTAAAATCAGCAACTTCTGCACGCATTTTTGCCAATAACGAAACTACGTCTAAACCAGAGCAACCTGCTAAAGATGAGAGCATTAAAGCTTTTGGAGCAAAACCAACAACATCGCCATTATCTTGTGATTTATCAAACATTGTGAACTTGTATCCACTTGGATTATCAGTTTCGAATTGCGATTTTTGAGTCCAAACAGTTGTAACAGTATTTTTAACCATAATTTGTAATTTTTTTAAATTTTGATGTAGTAACTTGTGCTTTTTTACAAAAGTAAGAAAACAACAGTAAGGTAGCTTTTAAAATGCGTAAAATACCAAGAATTAAAATACTTTTTTTGGCTCTTTTTGGGCTGATTTTTTCAACCCCTATTTTGGCACAACCTCCTGAAGTTTTTGCAACAGGAAGACAAGCCTTTTGTCCTGGAAATCCCATAAATATTGTCACCGATTTTTCAATTACAGATCCTAATAATACTACTATTGATGCATTTTACATTCAAATTTCAGAAGGCTATCAACAAGGATTTGATACCTTACAACTTGATGTATCGCTTCATCCTAATATTCTTCCTGTTTGGAGTGCTTCAGAAGGAAAATTAACTTTAATTTCAAGAGGAATTGGTTCGCAAATGTTGTTGACAGATTTAGAAAACGCTGTAAAAGATGTTGTTTTCAATACGACAGCAACCAATATTTTACCTGAAAAAAAGTTTTCGTTAACTATTGATGATGCCAATTATCTGCCAGAAACAGGACATTTTTATCGATTTATTCCAGCTAATTTAATCACTTGGAGCAATGCAAAAATTGCAGCAGAAAATCAATTTTATTATGGAAGGCAAGGCTATTTAGCAACGCTAACCTCACAAATTGAAGCTGATTTTGCAGGAAAACAGGCTTCAGGAGCTGGTTGGATTGGTGGAAGTGACGAAGAAACTGAAGGTGTTTGGAAATGGATGACAGGACCTGAAGCTGGAACCATTTTTTGGAATGGTGCTGTAAATGGTACAACACCCAATTTTGCTTTTTGGAATGCGAATGAACCAAATAATCAAGGAAATGAAGATTATGCGCATATCACAGATCCATCCATTGGAATACGAGGCGCTTGGAATGATTTGCCAAATGTTGGAGGTGATATTGCTGCTTACGAACCAAAAGGATATGTAGTTGAATTTGGCACACCAAATGACCCACCATTAAACATCGTAGCAACAACCAGTATTTTTATTCCACAAATTGTTTCAACTGTAAATGAAACTATTTGTCAATCAGGTACTGCAACCATTTCTGCAATAGCAAGCGAAGGAGATATTCTTTGGTTTGATGCGCCAATAAATGGAACTCAAGTTGGAAATGGGTCTGATTTTACAACCCCATTTTTAACAAATACAACAGTTTTTTATGCAACTGCTTCTGTAAATTCTTGTACAACATTACCAAGAACGGCTGTTACTGTTATTGTTAATCCAAGACCTTCAATTACATCAACAACTGATGATTTGGTTTGTTCAGGTATAGCAACAATATCTGCTACAGCCAATGAAGGTGAGGTTTATTGGTATGATTCTTTAGTAAGTACCACTCCAATTTTTATTGGAAATTCTTTTGAAACGCCTGTTTTAACAAGTTCTGTAACATATTACGTTACTGCAAATCGCGATGGTTGTGAAACCGCTACAAGAACTCCAGTAAATGCAATTTTAGATGATACAATTCCTGAATTTGATGTTCCATTAAATGGATATGTTTTATGCGAAGATATTGGTTCTATTACCTTAGAAACTAGAAATCCTCAAGGAAACTATGCATACATTTGGAGAAAAGATGATGTTATTTTGTCTGAAACTTCTTCATCGATTTCAGTAACTTCTGAAGGAAATTATTATGTAAGTGCAGTTTCTGAAGCAGGATGTATTTCTGATGAGAAATTAATTGTGGTCACTAAATCATCAATTGCTACAATTACAAAAGATGATGTTATCATTACTGATGATTCCAATAATAATTCCATCCAAGTTGCAAATCCAAATCTCGGAATTGGAACTTATGAATTTGCTATTGATGATGAATTTGGAAACTATACTGATGTTGGTTTTTTTCAAAATTTATCTCCTGGAATTCATACCTTATATGTAAGAGACAAATTGGGTTGTGGAGTTGCTTCTTATCAGTTTTCAATTTTAGCATATCCAAAATTTTTCACTCCAAATGGTGATGGAGAAAATGATTTTTGGACAATCAATGGATTTGATGCTACTTTTTATACGATCTCAAAAATTACAATTTTTGATAGATTTGGCAAACTCATTTATCAGATTGAACCAAATTCACAAGGTTGGAATGGAGAATATCAAGGCAAAAAATTACCTTCAAATAGTTACTGGTTTCGAGTTTTATTGACAGATATTAACGGGCTTACGATTGAAAAGACTGGAAATTTTAGTTTGATTAGGTAGCTAAATCCTAGGAAATTTAATTTTTAATTCGGTTGTAAAGCTTCATTATCAAAAGACAAACCATCAAAACCTGTACTCATAAAATTTCTGATATTTTGATGTGAAGTGCCATTAGAATCCTCTAAAACATTTTTATAATGTTCTCCAAAGCAAAAAAGCGTTTCTAGTTTTGTAAACTTTTGATGCATTGCGAAAGCAAATAATTTACAAGAACCATTATTTTCACCAGCTTTATTATATATTTTTCCGTTTGAAAAACCTGTTGGTGAAAAATTGAAATGATCATCAATTACTTGCATTGTCTCTGCAAATATTATTTCGTTTGGACTCGTTTTGAGTTTTAAAGTAAATTGTTGTAATGTCATTTTTTAGGAGTGATAACCTGCTCTGTTTTTAAAGATAAGGTTTTAAATTGAAACTCATTTACCAATTGACGAAAAAAATTGGCATCTAAATCATTCATAAAAATTAGATATAAAATTTGGCCATTGGTATCTAAAGTTGAAATATTTGTTGGAATTGCATTTACGTTTTTTCCAGTAAAATATTTAAAAAAAGCCAATCCTAACAAATATGTTCCATTTGGTGAAGGGTGAATATCATCGTGAAACAATTCTAAATCAGGTCTGTAATTAATTGAACTCGCAAAAAGCGGTCCACCAGGAATATAATCAGCTTTCACTTGATCACATAAAAGTTTGTACATTCTTTCAATTTCTGGCAACATCAAAGGATTTGATTTGTAAGCCCAAGTCATCATAAAAATGGGTTCTGCGCCTTTTGATCTCACTAAATCTGCAAACTTTTTACCATATTCCATAAAATCAGAGGGCTTATTAATGGCGCTCAAACTGTGGTTGTTAAAAACCACAAAATCCCATTTTTCTAGTTCAATCATTACGCGAGTTTGTGTGCCTCTTTCGCTTTTCCAGTGATTTTCTAAACTAGATCCGCCAACTGTTGAATGTTTGGTTTCAATAATGATATCTTGCGATTTTGCCATTGCAGCAACTACTTGAGGTAAGTTGTTGTAATAAGTAAAACTATTGCCAACAAACAACACACGAATTTTTTTATTTTGTGCTGATAATGAGGTGCTTAAAAATAAAACAACAAGAAAACAAGATTTATATATTAGCGATTTAAATGTCATATTCAATATCATAAAAAGGTATTTTTTTCGACTGCAATATTAACAATTTTATCCATTGAGATGTTGAATTTTTTTTAGTTTCTATTTGTTAATTTTTTAGTTCGATAATTCCTAAATATCAAGTAGTTAAAGTAGAAATAATTGAATAAAAAAAATCATTTTTTCCCCTCAACTACAATCACAATTTCGCCTTTTGCAGGTTTTTTTGTGTAATGTGCTAAAACTTCGGAAGCAGTTCCTCTAATAGTTTCTTCAAACATTTTGGTTAGTTCTCTTGAAACAGAAACTTGTCTTTCTGAGCCAAAATAAGTTCCAAAATCGGCTAAAGTTTTTAGGACTTTATGAGGTGATTCATAAAAAATCATCGTTCTTTTTTCTTCTGCTAACAATAATAATCTGGTTTGGCGACCTTTTTTTACAGGTAAAAATCCCTCAAAAACAAATTTATCATTGGGCAAACCAGAGTTTACTAAAGCTGGCACAAAAGCAGTTGCTCCAGGCAAACAATCCACCTGAATATTGTTTTCTACACAAGCTCTTGTCAACAAAAATCCTGGGTCAGAAATAGCTGGCGTTCCAGCATCTGAAATCAATGCACAAGTCTCTCCAGCTTTAATTCTCTTTAAAATTCCTTCAATAGATTTATGTTCATTGTGCATGTGATGGCTATGCATTGGCGTTGAAATTTCGAAATGTTTTAGCAATTTTCCACTAGTACGTGTGTCTTCAGCCAAAATAAAATCTACTTCTTTTAAAACTCTAATGGCTCTTAAAGTTATATCTTCTAAATTTCCAATAGGTGTTGGCACTAAATAGAGTTTACTCATAGATGATTTTCTGTTTTTAGGATTTTTTTCAAGTAAGTAATTGCACTCACATAATACAAACTTACACAAAATTTAAACGATAAAATGTGTAATTTTGCACCTTTAAAATTGATAAAAAATGTACAGAAGTCATTCTTGTGGAGAGTTAAGAGCATCTCATATAAATACAGAAGTAATTTTGTCTGGTTGGGTTCAAAAATCTAGAGACAAAGGATTTATGATTTGGGTTGATTTGCGTGATAGATATGGAATTACCCAGCTTATTTTTGATGAAGAGCGCACTCCAAAAGACATGATGGAAAAAGCAAAATCTTTGGGAAGAGAATTTGTAATTCAAGTAACAGGAACTGTCATTGAACGTGAATCTAAAAATGACAAAATGCCCACAGGCGAAATTGAGGTTTTGGTTTCTAAACTAGAAATTTTAAATGCGGCAAAATTACCTCCTTTTACTATCGAAGATCAAACTGATGGTGGTGAAGATATTCGTATGAAATATCGCTATTTAGACATCCGTAGAAATCCTGTAAAAGAAAATTTGATTTTCCGTCATAAAGTAACCATGGAAGTCCGAAAATTCTTATCAAACCAAGGATTTATTGAAGTAGAAACGCCCTATTTAATCAAATCAACTCCAGAAGGAGCAAGAGATTTTGTAGTGCCATCAAGAATGAACAAAGGGCAATTTTATGCCTTGCCACAAAGTCCACAAACCTTCAAACAATTGTTGATGGTTGGTGGAATGGATAAATATTTTCAGATTGTAAAATGCTTTAGAGACGAAGATTTACGTGCAGATAGACAGCCTGAATTTACACAAATCGATTGCGAAATGGCATTCGTGGAGCAAGAAGATATTTTGAATGTTTTTGAAGCAATGACAAGACATTTGTTGAAAGAAATTCACGGAATTAACATCGAAAAATTCCCAAGAATGCTGTATGATGATGCCATGCGATTGTATGGAAATGACAAACCAGATATTCGTTTCGGAATGCAATTTGGCGAATTGAATGAAGTAACAAAACACAAAGATTTTCCAGTTTTCAACAATGCAGAATTGGTTGTTGGGATTGCAGTTCCTGGAGGAAATGTCTATACCAGAAAAGAAATTGATGCGTTGATTGATTGGGTAAAAAGACCACAAATTGGCGCACTTGGAATGGTGTATTGTCGCGTTAACGAAGATGGAACTTTCAAATCATCAGTTGATAAATTTTATGATGAAACTGATTTGTCAAAATGGGCTGAAATTACAGGAGCAAAAGCAGGTGATTTAATCTGTGTTTTATCAGGAGAAACCAACAAAGTTCGTGCGCAATTATCGGCTTTACGAATGGAATTAGCAACACGTTTAGGGTTGAGAAAATCAAATGAATTTGCGCCACTTTGGGTTGTTGATTTTCCGTTGTTAGAATTGGATGAAGAAACGGGTCATTATCATGCAATGCATCATCCTTTTACTTCTCCAAAACCAGGGCAATTAGAAATGTTAGACACAAATCCAGGAGCCGTAAAAGCAAATGCGTATGATTTGGTGTTAAATGGCAATGAAATTGGTGGAGGTTCTATCAGAATTCACGATAAAAAAACTCAAGCAACCATGTTACGTCATTTAGGTTTTTCTGATGAAAATGCCAAAGCACAATTCGGATTTTTGATGGATGCTTTTGAATATGGAGCACCACCTCATGGTGGTTTGGCTTTTGGATTGGATAGATTAGTAGCTATTTTGGGTGGTCAAGAAACGATTCGTGATTTTATTGCGTTTCCGAAAAACAACTCAGGAAGAGACGTAATGATTGATGCGCCAGCGTTTATTGATGAAGAACAATTGAAAGAATTAAATATCAAATTAGATATCCAAGAATAAAAAATGAACTCCCGCTTTTGCGGGATTTTTTATCAGGAATAGTGAATTGTAAATTCATTATTTTTTGATAATTTTCAGAAAAATTCAGAAAAATTCAGAAAAATTTTAAAAATGCAATCAAAGAAAAATTTCTATAAAAAAATTTTAATTTGGAGATACAAATACATTTCTGAACGTCAGTTTATTTATATATTGAGTGTTTTAGTTGGGTTTTTAGCAGGATTAGGAACAGCCGTTTTAAAAAACTTAACCTTCTTTTTTGAAAGTGTTTTAGAAGGAAAATTTATCCGAGATTTTCATTATTCACTCTATTTTATATTCCCAATTATTGGATTGATTTTGGTGTATTACATCAAAATTAAAATCATTAAAAAAGAAATTGGTCATGGAATTTCAACAACATTGCATGCAGTTTCTAAGCGTCAAGGAATAATTGAAAGTTATAAAATGTATGCATCTTTAATAACTGCGCCAATTACAGTAGGTTTTGGTGGTTCTGCTGGATTGCAAGGACCAGCAGTTAGTACAGGAGCAGCTTTGGGTTCGTCAGTGGCACAATTTTTTCACATGAACGCAAAAACAAGAATTTTATTAATTGGTTGTGCTACTGCAGGCGCCATGTCATCCATGTTTAAAGCACCAGTAGCAGCCATTATTTTTGCCATTGAAATTTTCAGTTTAGATTTGGCTTTTGCCTCTTTAGTTCCCTTATTATTAGCGTCAGTTTCTGCCGTAGTTACTTCTTATTTTTTCTTTGAAAAAGATGCTTTATTAGGGTTTCAATTGGTAGATGATTTTGCAGTAAGAGACATTTTTTTCTATGTTTTATTAGGTTTAGGAACAGGAATTGCATCAGTATATTTTTCTAAAATCTATTTTAAAATCACCAATTTTTTTAAAAGAATTAAAAAACCTGTTCACAAACTCATTTTGGGTGGATTTTTAATTGGGTTGATGTTGTATTTAATTCCGCCTTTATATGGTGAAGGTTATGGATTAATCAACAATTTATTAAATGGAAATTCAGTAGAAGCATTAAAAGATTTGCCTTATAATATTGATTTTTCAAACGTTTGGATGGTGATTATTCTATTGTTAATAATCGCTTTTTTCAAAGCAATTGCTATGACAACTACTTTTGCTGCAGGTGGAGTTGGAGGTATTTTTATCCCCACATTATTTATGGGAAGTGCCCTTGGAAATGCTTTTGCAAAAATCATTAATGCTTTAGGAGGCAGTGTTTCCGAAAGTAATTTTACCTTAATTGGCATGACTGGTTTGATGGCAGGTGTATTACATGCCCCATTAACGGCCATCTTTTTAATTGCCGAAATTACTGGAGGTTACGAACTTTTTGTCCCTTTAATGTTGGTTGCTGCCATTTCATTTGCTTTTACAAAATATTTCGTAGCAAATTCAATTTACACAGTTGAATTGGCAAAACGTGGGGAATTAATCACCCATGATAAAGACAAAAATGTGTTGATGTTGATGCAAATTGACAAACTGATTGAAACCAATTTTAAAGCGGTATATCCAGAAATGTTATTAGGTAAAATGCTAAAAAAAGCGGTAGCAAATTCCACAAGAAATATTTTTCCTGTGATTGATAAAAATGAAGAATTTTTAGGAATTGTTCTGTTGGATGACATCAGGCCAATCATGTTTGATAATGAAATGTATGATAAAGTTGATGTGCAAACCATCATGAAAGCTGCTCCTGAAATTATCTTTTATAACGATTCTGTTGAAATTGTTATGCAAAAATTTAAAGAGAGTGATGCTTGGAATTTACCTGTTGTAAAAGACAAAAAATACGTAGGATTTATCTCAAGATCAAAGCTATTAACAGCTTATAGAAACAAGTTGATTGAAGTTACTTCTTCTTAACTGAATTCAATTATTGATTGTTTTGTTTTAAAAATGAAACTCCCAAATCAGGAAAATCCGTAAATACACCATCAACATTTGCGTCTATCAAAAAGGTGTGAAGCAATTCGTTAAATGATTCAAATTCGCCTAATTGATCTACTCTAAATGTATAAGGATGCACTCTTAATCCAAATTGATGTGCTTCCGTGACAAGATTTGTAAACGTCCATTTTCCGTTCACTTTTTTGTCTAAAATTTGTTTGTACCAAGGTCCAATTCCGTCTGCATACGATGCAAAATAAGCAAGTTGTGTAGTTTCTTCAGGAAACTCTATCAACTGAACCAAAAATAAATTGGATTCCAATTCTTTTCTGATTCGTTCTAATTCTTTGGCATCAAAACATTGCAAAATACAACTGTCTTTTTTGGTTTTATAACCATAGTTTGCTAAAATTTTCAAGACAATTTCACTGATATTTTTTCCTTCTTTTTGATGAAATGCGGGTGCTTTTATTTCTGGATAAATACCACAATTTTTTCCTGTACTTTTATTCAAACCTTGAATCAATTCAATTTCCTCTTGTAACGAATGCAATCTGAACGAACCTTTTTCTTTTGGAAAACGATTTGGATAAACTTGCTTTCCTGTTTTTGGATCAAATCTTTCTGAAACTTGCAATTTTTTAAGTTCATCAAATGTAAAATCAATCACGTAAAATCGCCCATCAATTCTCTTTTTATCTGGAAAAATTTGAGCAACATTGGTTACATCATCCAAATAAATATCATGAATTACAATCGGAATATTGTCTTTGCTCAACACCAAATCTTGCTCAATAAAATCAGCATTCATAGCATGTGCCATCGCTTTTGCTTCCAAAGTATGTTCAGGTAAATAGCCTGATGCACCTCTGTGTGCAATGATTATTTTAGTGTTTTTTGTTTTCATAGATTCCTTTTTAGAACAGCCTAAAAAAATGTTGAAGATTAAAAATAACAATTTCCACTTCATGATTTGATTTTTAGTTTTTAAAGATAGCTTTTTTATATTTTTGCGATATGAATAAATTATTAAAAATTATGTTCGTCATCTTTATCATTTGGATGGCAATTGGTGTTTTTCTTATCAAAACCGAGCACGAAAAAGCACAAATCGTAATGGGTTTGGGAGTTATGTACTTGTCTTTTATTTTTATGCCCACTTTTATTTACCACAGATACAAAGATGGCAAATACAAAAAATACATCATTAATGATGAAAAATTAAGAGAAGCATTTAAAAATGTAGGTAAAAATTAATTTGATGATTTAACAATTTTCAAGGGGTAAAAATTCTAAAAAAATAATTTCATAACCTAAAAATTACATTTCTTAACATTCCTATAACTTTAAAAAGTTTTTTTGATATTAATTTTGCGCCATCGAAATTGAATATTGTAAAAGGAAAAGTTATAGTATTGGTTTGAAATTTGAATTAATTATAAAAACCTCAACTTTTGTTGAGGTTTTTATATTTCTACAAAACATATTTGTTTGTACTTTTGTAAGGTATGATAGATCAAATTGAAGCCATTTCAGAAAAAGTAGTTTTGATTGGCGTAATTACCCAATTCCAAGATGAAAAAAAATCTAAAGAATATTTAGATGAATTGGAATTTTTAACACTTACAGCTGGCGGAGTTGTCATAAAACGTTTTGTTCAAAGAGTTGATAAACCTAATCCAAAAACTTTTTTAGGAATTGGGAAACTGGAAGAAGTAAAACAATTTATTGATGCAAACGAAGTTGGAACAGCCATTTTTGATGACGAACTTACACCAGGTCAACTTAGAAATATCGAAAAAATTCTGAATTGTAAAATTCTAGATAGAACCAATTTAATTTTAGATATTTTCGCACAAAGAGCACAAACAAGTTCTGCAAAAACACAGGTGGAATTAGCTCAAAATCAATATATTTTACCAAGATTAACCAAACTTTGGACACACCTTGACAAACAAAAAGGAGGAATTGGAATGCGTGGTCCTGGAGAAACAGAAATTGAAACTGACAGACGAATTATTCGCGATAAAATTGGTTTACTCAAAAAGAAACTAGAAACCATTGACATGCAAATGGCTGTTCAGCGAAAAAATCGTGGAAAAATGGTGCGTGTTGCTTTGGTTGGCTATACCAATGTTGGCAAATCAACGTTGATGAATGTCATCAGTAAAAGTGATGTTTTTGCAGAGAATAAATTATTTGCAACCCTAGACACTACCGTAAGAAAAGTGGTGATTAAAAACATCCCTTTTTTAATGACAGATACTGTTGGATTTATCCGAAAATTGCCTACACAATTGGTAGAATCCTTTAAATCTACCTTGGATGAAGTTCGTGAAGCAGACTTATTATTGCATGTTGTTGATATTTCACACCCACATTTTGAAGATCATATTGCATCTGTAAATTCGATTTTGTTGGATATTAAATGTGGAGATAAACCAACTTTAATGGTTTTTAACAAAATTGATGCTTATGAATATGAAACCATTGATGAAGACGATTTAATCACTGAAAAAACCAAAGAACATTACACCTTACAAGATTGGAAAAAAACATGGATGAATGATTATGACGTAGAATCCATTTTTATTTCAGCACTTAATAAGGATAATTTAGAAGATTTTAAGGAAAAAGTGTACGAAGAAGTAAAGAAAATTCATATCCAACGTTTTCCTTACAATGATTTTTTGTTTGAAGAATATCAGTAAAATACTTACTGATTTTTCTTTTTAAAAGATATTTTTTTGGCTCGATCTTTCCAAGATTTTCTTGCCAATTCTTGTAAATCGGCAACATTGTCTGTTTCGTCCATAATTTCTAAACCGAGCAATGTTTCAATGACATCCTCTTGAGAAACAATTCCGTTTACAGAGCCATATTCGTCCACAACCAAAGCAATATGTTCTCTTTCTTTGATTAAAATATCAAACAAATCAGGAATAGATAAGTCTCTTTCTGTAATTAAAATTTCGCGTTTTAAAGTGGCAAGAGTTTCATCTCCTTTTCCAGATATAATCGCTTCTAATAGAGAGCTTTTTAAAAAATATCCTGTTATTTCATCAGGATTTTCATTAAAAAGCGGAATTCTAGAAAAACGCAAGTTGCTATGTTCTTCGTAAAATGAAGCAATCGTATCATTTTCATCAGCAAGTTCTAATACCGATCTTGGCGTCATTACATCCGTAACTTTAATCTCTTTAAATCCGATTAAATTTCGAATTACTTTACTTTCATTTTGATGAAAAACGCCTTCTTTTTCAGCCATATCAGCCATAACCAAAAAGCTTTCTCTACTCAAAATACTTTTGTGTCCATCACCGCCAATCAAACGAGTTGTAAGTTGCAATACCCATAAAACACCTGTGTATTTTAAAGGAAAAATCAATAAATTTAGGGTTGTTGCAGTAAATCCTGCAAGTTCTTTCCAATAAGTTGCACCAATGGTTTTCGGAATAATTTCAGATGCAACTAAAATTAAAACAGTCATGATGGTTGATACAATTCCAACCATTACATCCTCTGTAAATAAAACGCCAAAAATACTTGTTTTTGATGAGCCATACATTTCTGCATAGGCAACTTTTGCTTGCACACCCACTAAAATCGCGCCTACTGTATGTGCAATAGTGTTGATTGTTAAGATAGCAATTAGTGGTTTGTCAACGTCTTTTTTTAAAATTTCTAAGTCATTTGCAAATTCATGACCCTCATTTTTTTTTAGATTGATAAAAGTTGGAGTGACACTAAGCAATACTGCCTCTAAAATAGAGCATAAAAAAGAAAAAAAGATGGCTACTATTGCATAAACAACAAGTAATGTCATGTTTGAGATAATTTCTCACAAAAATATGCAAAAAAATATGTCTTTTTATAAATAGTTTTGAGGATTTAGCATAAATATTTCAATGCTTTTTAGAAAGTAATTTGCTTAAAATCAGTCAATAATTTTTCAGTTATTCAGATTGCAGCAAATTTTAAAAAGAACTTTTCAAGATATTTCAATTCTATAATATGTCAATTTTAAATACCTTTACAGAAACATAATTATTGTAATATTTCTGATGATTCAAAATTTTTCTTCTTTAAAAATTACTCTTTTAACAGCATTCTTGCTTGTTTATGGGTGTAAAAAAAATGAAACTTCTACTCCAATTCCGAAAACTCCAGAAGGAATGATTTGGGTTCCTAAAAAGACCTTTTTACAAGGGGCAAAAGAAACAGACAAATATGCCATGCCAAGAGAAAAACCAGCGCACGAAGTAACTGTTGATGGGTTTTTTATGGATATTACTGAAGTAACAAACGCACAATTCAAAAAGTTTGTAGAGGCAACAAATTATGTGACAGTTGCTGAACGCCCAATTATTTGGGAAGAAATGAAAAAACAATTGCCTCCAGGCACTGAAAAACCTCATGATTCAATTTTACAACCTGGTAGTTTAATTTTCAATAAAAATGTTAAAGCGGTAGTTGGTATGGAAAATTATTATCAATGGTGGACATGGAAAATTGGTGCGAATTGGAAACATCCACAAGGACCAAATTCATCCATAGAAGGCAAAGACGATTTTCCTGTGGTACACATTGCAATGCAAGATGCATTGGCTTATTGCAAATGGGCAAATAGACGCTTGCCAACAGAAGCAGAATGGGAATCTGCTGCTTTAGGATTGAATACAAATACCATTTTTACTTGGGGAAATGATGCAACATTATTAGATAAAAATGCCAATACTTGGCAAGGAATTTTCCCTGTTAAAAACGAAAGCAAAGACGGGTTTGAATTTATTGCTCCTGTAAAATCATATCCATCAAATAGCATTGGTTTGTACGATATGTCTGGAAATGTTTGGGAAATAACTTCCGATTATTTTAATGTGAATTATTATAGTGAGTTGGATATTTCAACACCAATTATAAATCCGAAAGGAGCTGAAAAGCCTTACAATCCAAACAATCCATATCAAGTAGAATACGTCATGAAAGGAGGTTCATTTTTATGCAACGCTTCTTATTGTGCTAGTTTTAGAATCTCTGCAAAAATGGGTTTTGCTGAAGATTCAGCTTCTGATCATATGGGTTTTAGAACGGTTGCGGATGTTGGGATGCTACAAAAAAAACAATAATAAATTTAAAAACCCTGTTAATTTTTTGATTAACAGGGTTTTGTACTCAAGGTGGGAATCGAACCCACACACCCGAAAGTACTGGATTTTGAATCCAGCGCGTCTACCAATTCCGCCACTTGAGCCTTTAATTGAGTTTGCAAATCTAGTAAATATTTTAGAATTTAAAATGAAAAAATAAATTTCATAGAAGAATAATATTGGTTACTTTTGTTTCCTTTCAGTTACACACTATAAATACTCTCTAAATGTCTACAAATCAACTTGCTCCAAAATTATTTGCTTGCAGGCAAAGTATGGATTTGGCCGAAAAAATCGCCAAAGAATACAACACAACCCTTGGAAATGTCATTACAACATACTTTAGTGACGGCGAATTTCAACCAGCTTTCGAGGAATCTGTTCGCGGAAGAAGAGTTTTCATCATTGGATCTACATTTCCAAATTCTGATAATTTAATGGAAATGTTATTAATGTTAGATGCTGCAAAAAGAGCATCTGCAAGGCACATAACTGCAGTAATGCCTTACTTTGGATGGGCAAGACAAGATCGAAAAGATAAGCCTAGAGTAGCTATTGGTGCAAAATTAGTAGCAAATCTTTTACAAACTGCAGGCGCAACAAGAATTATGACCATGGATTTACATGCTGATCAAATTCAAGGATTTTTTGAAAAACCTGTAGACCATTTGTATGCATCAACCATATTTTTGCCTTATATAAAAAGTTTAAATCTAGAGAATCTAACCATAGCTTCTCCAGATATGGGAGGTTCTAAAAGAGCTTATGCTTATTCTAGTCATTTACTTTCTGATGTCGTTATTTGTTACAAACAACGTAAAGTTGCCAATGTTATTGGTCATATGGAATTGATTGGTGAAGTTGAAGGTAGAAATGTGATTTTGGTTGATGATATGATTGATACAGGAGGAACACTTGCGCATGCAGCAAATTTAATGATGGAAAGAGGTGCAAAAAGTGTGAGAGCCGTTTGTACACATGCCTTACTTTCTGGTAATGCTTATGAAAAAATAGAAAATTCTGCATTAACCGAATTAATAGTTTCTGATACAATTCCATTGAAAAAGAATATATCTAAAATAAAAGTTGTATCTTGCGCGCCCTTATTCGCGGATGTTATGCACAAAGTACAAGATAATACCTCAATAAGTGGACAATTTTTAATGTAACAAATATTTAAAAACAAGTAATGAAATCAATTACAATTAAAGGATCAAAAAGAGAAAGCGTGGGCAAGACAGCGTCTAAAGCCTTACGTAATGCTGGAATGGTTCCTTGCGTTATTTACGGAGGAGAACAACCACTACATTTTTCAGCAGAAGAAAAAGCGTTTAAAGGCTTAGTGTACACTCCTAATGTTTATACCGCAAGTATTGACATTGATGGAAAAGTGATACCTGCAATTTTACAAGACATTCAGTTTCATCCAGTTTCTGATAAAATCATTCACATTGATTTTTATCAATTGTTTGATGACAAAGAAATTACCATGAATATTCCTGTAGTTTTAGTAGGAAAATCAAAAGGTGTAGCTATTGGTGGTGCGTTACGTCACAACGTTCGTAAAATGAAAGTAAAAGCGTTACCAGCGAATTTACCAGATTTTATTGAAGCTGATATTACCGAATTAGAAATTGGTAATAAATTGTATATCACATCTTTAAAGAATGAAAAATATACAATCTTACACCCAGACAACACTGTAGTTGCTCAAGTAAGAATGTCTAGAAATGCATCTAAAGCAGCAGCTGCTGAAGGTAAAAAATAATTATCTTTTAAAATAATTGAAAAGCGTTGCGCTAACATGCAACGCTTTTTTTATTTTCCTATTTTTGAAGCATGATTTTACAAAAGTTTTTTGCTGTTTTATTTCCTTCAAATAAAAAATCAAAAGAAGTACTAATGAAAAAATTTTTAATAGTGGGTTTAGGAAATATTGGCCCTAAGTACGAAAATACGCGTCATAATATTGGATTTAAAATTTTAGATGAAGTAGCAACTTCTCAAGATATTTCCTTTACTACTGAAAAGTTGGGAGAAATTGCAATGTTTACGTTTAAAGGAAAAAAAATCATCCTTTTAAAACCCAGTACGTTTATGAATTTAAGCGGAAAAGCACTAAAATATTGGATGCAACAAGAAAATATTGCTCTCGAAAATGTGTTGGTTGTAACGGATGATGTTCATATTGATTTTGGAACAATCAGAGTGAAAGCAAAAGGTTCTGCTGGTGGTCACAATGGATTGAAAGATATTCAAGAAAAATTAAATACAGATAATTATGCTCGTTTTCGGTTTGGAGTCGGGGCTAATTATCCAAAAGGAAGACAAGCAGATTTTGTATTGGGTGAATGGAGTAAAGAAGAAACAAGCCAATTGATTGAACGACTGCCAACCTCAGCAAAAGTAGTACTTACTTTTGCAACAGACGGTTTGGCAAATACTATGAATGTTTTTAATGGTAAGTGAATTGTATAATAGCAAAATTAAAATTATATAAATGAAAAAGCCTCTAATTTTGAGGCTTTTTGTTTTCTTTTTCATTCCTAATTTTCCCAATTTAACTTTTTGCTTGTTGTGAATAATTATGTTCGTATGCGAATGGTAATTTTTCCCCACTAATTGGGTCACATAACCACTCTCCAATTTTACCATTAGGATAATATTTTAAATTTTCTATCATTTCAATTTCTCTCGGTAGAATCAAATCATTTTCAAGTAGTAACGTTGGGTGATTATCATGACCCATTACTACCATTGGCTTATAAGTAGTCTCTGATGCTTCAATTTTAACATCAGAAACTCTTTTTTCAAATAATTTCTTTAAAAAATTCATTATCTACATTGTTTTTTACAAATATCATTTTTTTAGAAGATTAATATTAAAAAATTATGCGACATCGTAGTTTCGCATATTTTTTTGAAATTTATTTTTTGAATTTAAGTACCTTCCCTTCGTTTTAAATTGTAAAAAGAGAATTTGAAAATGGACAATCAAAAAAAATATAGTTCCCTTAAAAAATATTTCACTATTGTATGTATTTTATTTTCAAGTTTTACTTTTTTAGGACAGCAAGATTTTAAAATCACCGAAAATTACTTATTGTTTGAAGATGCCAAAACTGGGGAACCCGTTTTAGTGTATAATGACTCTATGGCAGTAAGAGGTTTTGATTTTAAAACTCACTTTAAAATAAATTTCCCTGAGGACTTATTAATCATTGATTTTAATAACTATCAATACCAAATTGATCAAGTTAATTATTTTGTGCATGATGGATGTGGCATTGTTCTTAAATTCGAAAACAATACGTTTACAAGAATAGACAATTCATTCAAACATCGTAATCAGTATTTTGGGATACCTTTTGTTCATGATAACACAATGTATTTATGGGGTGGTTATGGGTTGTTTACGTTTAAAAATATTTTAACGTATTATGATTTTTCAGGTAAAGAATGGTTGGAGAAAAAACAACTTTCAAAAGATATTATTACACCAAGATATCTTGCTTATTATATAAATAAAGGAACAGATTTATATGTATTTGGCGGTAAAAATAAATCACAATCAAATCCAAGTGAAAGTAAATTCTTGGACGATAATTATGTGTATCGATTGGATTTAAAAAATTTCTCCTGGCACAAGGAAAAGAGATTTGACTTAAATTTTCAACTCATAGAGGAAGATATTTTTAAAAGGAATATTTTTCAAGTTGAGGATAGATTTATCAAAGTTACAGATGCAATTCAGGAATTAAATATTTTTACAAATTCGGTTAAAAAATATGCTATAAAAAATCATAAAGGAACTAAAAAAATTATATATCATAAAAAGTCTAAGAGCGTTTCTTATATTTATTATTCTAACTCCGAATATTTAGTTTTTAACGAGCTTTACTCAGAATTTAGAGGTGATTTACTTAGCGAGTCTACTTTTTATAAAGATGAAATGGGTGTTTATATCCTTAAAATCTTACTACTAATTGTAATGGTAATTACCATATATGTTCTTTTTAGAATTTTAATAACTAAGTATCAGGCTAGTAAAAACAATTTTGTGTTTAATAACACCACAGATACAATCTATTTCAATAAAAACAAAATATACTTGACTCCACAAAGCATTAAAGTTTTGAAATATTTTATAGAGAAAAAGGATGTTTTTATTTCTATAAATGAATTGAATATAATTTTATCTGAAGATTTAGATAAAGAAAATTATATAACCATAAATAAAAGACGTGAACGTGTTTTAAAAGAATTAGCGTTTGAGATATCTACACTTTTAGGTATTTCAAAAGAATCGGTTTTCTTAACAAGAAATAATGAGTTTGATAAGAGATTGAAAGAAATTAAGCTGAATATTTCTGTGAAAGTTAAGGCTTAATTTTCACTCGCAAACCACTCAGCAAAACTAGTATCTGTTTCTTGTAGTTTTATGGAATGTAAGTGAATATTTTGTGGCAATCTGTCTTTAATTTTTTTGGCAAAGTCAATCACCATCATTTCGCTAGTAGGCTGATAATCAACTAATATAATGTGATGTCCTCTGTTTTTTAGTTCAGCTGCTAATTCTACATGAGGCGTGTTTTTATTAAAAACGGTAGCGTGATCGAAAATATCAACAATTTCTTCTTTTACAATCTTTTTCAAATCTCCAAAGTCAATCACCATTCCGAATTTAACATTAGTATTGTCAGAAATTGGTTTTCCTGAGACAGTTACAGATAGTTTGTACGAATGTCCATGCACATTTTTACATTTCCCATCATAGCCATACAAGGCATGTCCTGTTTCAAAACTAAATTGTTTGGTGATTCTAATTGTACTCATTTAAAAAAGATTCTAATGCTAATTTGGGCGTAAAAGTACACATTAACTTAGGTTTAAACTAGTGAAGTTTTTAAAAAATACTCTGAAGAAATGATTCAAAAAACTCAATTTTCAATTAAAAATCCTTCTAAAACCTCAGCAATTTTACGATGATCAGCCAATTGCGGAATTTTATTTTGCCCTCCAAATTTTCCAATCGATTTCATATATTCATGAAATCCGCCTTTTTTTACTTTGCGAATAATGAGCGGACGCAACACTTTTCCTTCGATTAAATCAAAATAATAAATGTTTTGAGATTGCATGGATGTATCAATTTTTGATGCAAAAACCTCCAAATTTTCAGGTTCATTTTCAAATTCAATAAACCATTCATGATAAGGTAATCCACTTTTTGGATTTACTTGAGGTGCTACTGTAAACTCACTAATGGTAATTTTTGTGCCTGAAATTGCATCATTTAAGGCTTTTTCAACTTCTTTTCCAATAACGTGTTCTCCAAAAGCTGAAATAAAATGTTTGATGCGTCCTGTTACTTTAATTCTGTATGGTTTTAAAGAAGTAAACTCAACAGTGTCACCAATATTATAACCCCAAAGTCCGGCTGAAGTATTTAAAATAAGTACATAATTTTCGCCCATTTTTACATCTTTCAATGAAATTCTAGTGGGATTTTCAGTGAAAAATTCGTTTGCAGGAATGAATTCATAAAAAATTCCGGAGTTGAGTTGCAACAACATTCCTGTTGCTTTTTGCGAATCTTGAAAAGCAATAAATCCTTCAGAAGCTGGATACAATTCAATATATTCGATTTTTTTACCAATCAAGGATTCAAATTTATTTTTATAGGGTTCAAAATTGACACCACCATAAATGAAAAAATGAAAATTTGGAAAAATTTCTGAAATTGGTTTCTTAGTTTTTTCGACCAATTTTTCAAAATACATTTGCACCCAAGAAGGAATTCCACTGATCACTCTCATATCCTCATGAATTGTTTCCTCAACAATTGCATTTACTTTAGTTTCCCAATCTTCAATACAATTGGTTTCCCAACTTGGCAGCCTGTTTTTTTGTAA
Organism: Polaribacter gangjinensis; assembly: GCF_038024125.1. NCBI lineage: Bacteria > Pseudomonadati > Bacteroidota > Flavobacteriia > Flavobacteriales > Flavobacteriaceae > Polaribacter > Polaribacter gangjinensis. The sequence continues at coordinate 1,780,438 of NZ_CP150662.1, read as the reverse complement.
ATAATTGGGTACATAATGCGCAACAATTCCGCTTAATCGTCCCAATTTTACGCCGTTTTTTTCTTGCAAAACTGGACTTCCTTGTAGAAAAATCATTTTTCCATCCACAAAACTCGCATCATTTTTTTCTGAGATGTAAAAAAGTAATGCATTTCTTGCAGCTGTAATGTGAGTTGGCATGGATTCTTTAGTAATAGGAATGTATTTTGCGCCAGAAGTTGTACCCGAAGTTTTCGCAAAATACAAAGGTTTTCCTTTCCATAAAACATCAGCTTCTCCTGTAACAACTTTATCAACATAGAGTTTTAATCCTTCATAATCAACAACTGGAACTTTCTTTTTAAAGTCTTCATAATTGTGGATATTTTCAAAATCATGATCAATTCCGAATTGAGTTTTTCGAGCATTTTTCAATAAATACTGAAATACTTTTTCTTGTGTTTTATGAGGATTATTTGCCCATTGATACACGTTTTTGGTAACTATTTTTGCAAATGGAATTGCTAATAAAGATTTGATACTCATTATCTAAAATCAATCAAATTTGTTGGATTTACAGCATAAGCGCCACTCCAAATTTCAAAATGTAAATGAGGTCCAGTTGTATATTCGCCAGTAGAACCAACATTGGCAATTACTTCGCCCGATTTTACAAAATCACCTTCTTGTTTCAATAAATTTCCATTGTGTTTGTAAACAGAAATATAATCATCAGCGTGTTTTAAAATGATTACGTTTCCAGTTTCGGTTGTCCAGCCTGAAAAAACAACAATTCCATCAGCAGTAGCTTTTACAGGATCGTTTTTTTTAGCAACAATATCCACTGCAAAATGTTTTATTTTAGGATCAAAACCTTGTGAAATTGTTCCGTTTAAAGGAGCAAAAAACACCACTTTTACAACTGATTTTTCACTATTTATGATTGGAAAACGATCTTCACTTTCTATTTTTTCTCTGAAATTTAAATCAATTTTTGAGGCTTTTAATAAGCTGTCATTCATTGTTTTTCTGCCAGATTCTGTTAATAAAGTATCAATTTCTTCGCCTTTCATTTTGCCAGATAAAATGGGTCCTAAAAATCGAGTGTAATTTTCAATAACAGCCAGTTTTCTTTTTAAAGAGTCTGTTTTCAGCGTTAATTTTGTAGCTTTTATTCGTAATTCTGTTGAACCATAACCTGGAATAAATTCTTTTATTGGTGTAAAAGTGATGAAAAATGTAGTCACAAAAATCAGTAAAAATGAAAAAACACCTCCAACAACAAATACGTTTAACACCGAAAGTTTCAGTGAAATTCTCTCTTCATAAGTTTCATCATTCATAATGACCAACCTATATTTATGAGTCAGTTTTTGTTTGAGTTTCCTTTTTTGTTTTGCTTGATTTTTCAAAAAATAAATGCTTTAGTGTCACAAATATACAACGAAACCTTTTTAATTTTAGCGTTTGAAAAATTTATAAAGTGATTTTTATAGACACAAATTTTCACTAATAAACACAAATTAAAAATGAAAAATTTCTAAATCTGACTCATTCGTTTATCTAAATTTCACGAATCATTTTCTTTTAAAATTTTGAAATTCGTGAATTTTAGTGAATTTAGTGTCTATATTTTTTGAATTATTTCTTGTAAAAATTCATTTCATCAATATATTCCCAAACTTCTTTTGACAGCAATGGTTGTACATTTTTTTGATGTTTAATTCCGTTTCGAATCATAGTTGATGAAATTTCGATAATTGGCGCATCAACCAAATGAATTTTTGGATGATTTTCAAATTGATGTGACTGTTTTTCTTCAGAAATTCTTGGATACACATAAATATCATGGTTTTCTAAAATGGTCTCATGGTTTTTCCATTTGTGAAAACTTTGCAAATTATCTTCACCCATAATCAATGAAAATTGATGATTTGGATAATTTTCTGAAATGTGAGCCAAGGTAAAAACCGTATAATTGGGTTGTGGTAATTTAAACTCAATATCCGAAGGTTTAATTTTTGGATACTGTTCTGTGGCTCTGTAAACCAATTCAAAACGATGGTGATTTTCGAGCAAAGAACTCTTATTTTTAAAAGGATTGTGAGGCGTTACCACCATCCAAATTTCATCCAAATCCGAATATTCAACCAAATGATTGGCAATAATCAAATGCCCCACATGAATGGGATTGAATGTTCCAAAATACAAACCAATTTTACTCATTTTAAAAAAGATAATAGAAAAAAGAGGAAAGAAAAGAGACTTTTTAGCCCTTTTTTTGACTCTATTTTCTTGTTTCTTTATTCTTTAATTCTCATTCAATTTCAAAAATTCTGCTACCAAATTTTCAGCTTCTTTCAGCGCAATTTCTAAATCATAATTTTTGATGATTTTATCAAATTGAGGCGCAGTTGCTAATTCAATAGATGCTTTTGCAATGCGCATATTGATTTTGTCTTCGCTTTCAGTACTTCTTTTTTTCAAGCGAATTTTCAGCTCATCAACACTGGGTGGTTTTACAAAAACTGCCAATGTTTGCTCAGGAAATTTCTTTTTGATTCGCAAACCTCCAACCACATCAATATCAAAAATTACGTGTTTTTTTAATGCCCAAATTCGCTCAACTTCCGCTTTTAAAGTACCATAAAAATTATCTCTATAGACTTCTTCCCACTCTAAAAATTCGTCATTTTTGATTTTATTTTTGAATTCTTTAAGTGAAATAAAATAATAATCAACTCCGTCTTTTTCTTGACTTCTAGGTTCTCTTGATGTTGCTGAAATCGAAAATTCCAATCCAAAACGCTCTTGTTTTAATAAATGACGTACAATAGTTGTTTTTCCAGAACCAGAAGGTGCAGAAAAGACGAATAATTTTCCTTTAAAATCTGACATAAATTTTTAATTTTTGTCATTCTGAATTTATTTCAGAATCTTTTTATTAATAATGAAAAGCTGAAACGAGTTCAGCTTGTTCTAAGCAAAACTTAGAGAATATTTAAAATTTGTTCTTTGATTTGTTCCAATTCATTTTTCATTTGAATCACTGCTTTTTGCATGGGTGCAAAATTTGCTTTTGAACCAGTGGTATTTATTTCTCTTCCCATTTCTTGCACGATAAATCCTAATTTTTTTCCATTAGAATCTTCAGTTTCTAAGGTTTGTAAAAAATAATTCAAATGATTTTCTAAACGAACTTTTTCTTCATTGATGTCTAATTTTTCTAAATAGTAAATCAATTCTTGTTCAAAACGATTTTCATCAACAGTAACTTTTAAATCGTCAATTGATTTTCGTAAACGTTCTTTTACATTTGTAATGCGTTCATTATCAAATGATTTTACTTCCTCTAAATAATTTTTGATATTCAAAATGCGCGTTCTAAAATCGTCTTCCAAAGCAGCAGCTTCATCAATTCTGTATTGAATAATTTCTTTGATTGCTTCATCAACAGTGGTGTTGATGAGTTCCCACTCATTTTCATCCAATTCTTCACGTTCTGTTTTTAAGGCATCAGGCATTTGAATTGCCATTTTTAGCAAGTCCAATTCATTTTCATCAGTTGTATGAACAATGTTTTTGAGTTGTTGCATGTAGTTTTTCACCACTCCAGGATTTATAACAGTAGCAGTTTCATCAGCAGTCATCTCTACAAAAATGGCAAAGTCAATTTTTCCTCTGATGAGTTCATTCGCCAATTTTTTACGAACATCCAACTCTTTTTCTTTGTAATAAGAAGGAATTCGCACATTTAAATCAAGGCTTTTGCTATTCAAAGATTTAATTTCTATGGTAACCTTTTTGGTGGGCAGTTGCAACACCGATTTTCCATAGCCAGTCATGGATTGAATCATACAATCGTTTTTAAAATGAATCGCAAAGATACTTTTTTATTTTGAGGATTCTTTGACTTGTTTAGTTACTAAATAAACGCCAAAAAATATGATACAAGTAGCACTAATTTTTACAAAATTTAACGAATCGCTTCCTGCAATTAATGCATAAATCGTTGCAATTACAGGCTGTAAATAAATAAACACACCTACTGAAGTTGGCTTTAATTTAGTGAGTGCGAAAAGGTTAAAAAGATAGGTAATACAAGTTGTAAATAAAACGACAAAACCCACTTTTAAGTAGATATTTACTGGCATTTCTTGCCATGAAACTTGATTCAATTCGTAATATCCAAAAGGGATTACATAAAACAATCCAAACAAATAAAGCCATTTTACAAATACAATTGGATGATATTTAGCAATTATTTTTTTAACTAAAACCAAATACAGTCCATAAGAGGCTGCATTTACAAAAACTAAAAAGTTCCCAAATGCAGAGTTGTTTCCATTTTCATCTGAAGAATTTCCGTAAACAATTAAAATAAGTGTTCCAATCAAACCAATTACTACTCCAATAATTTTTAGTTTTTTTAATGGTTCTTTTAATAGTAAACTTGAAAATAAAAGTACTAAAATGGGTGAAGTTACCATCATTACTGATGCACTTATAGGAGAAGTAATGCTCAACCCTTTAAAAAAGGTAAGCATGTTTAAGCCAACTCCAAAAAATGCGGCAATTGCAATTTTTTTTAAATCTACGGCATCAATTTTTTTGCTTTTAACAAATAATCCTAGAAACCAAAAAACCATTGTTGCACCACTAACTCTTAGCAAAATCAATCCATAAGGTTTTACGTATAAAGGCATTACGTCTTTTGCAATTGTAAAATTTAACCCATAAATCAAGGTTGCAATTGAAACAGCTACAAGGGCTAAAGTTCTTGGTTTCATGATAAAAAATCGACGTACAAAGTTGATATAATTTTTTTTAAAAAATTGTATTTGGATTCCTTTTCAACAGATTTTTTTAAATTAATTTTTATAGTTGTAACTTAGATTTTTAATTCATCACTCAATAGAAATGAAAATACACCATTTAGCCCAAAACAACTCTGTTTTAAACACGTTTTTATCAGAAATTAGAGATCAAAAAATTCAAAAAGATAGCATGCGTTTTCGCAGAAATATAGAACGAATTGGAGAAATTTTGGCCTATGAACTCAGCAAATCACTTTCATTTCATGAAGGTTTTGTAGAGACTCCTTTAGCGACTAAAAACATGCATTTATTGTCAGATGCTATTGTTGTTTGTTCCATTCTTAGAGCAGGATTGCCTTTGCATCAAGGTTTGTTAAACTATTTTGACAAAGCAGAAAATGCATTTATTTCGGCTTACAGGCATCATCCAAATAATGATGAACATTTTGATATTGTGGTTGAATATGTTGCATCACCAAATTTAGAAGGCAAAATAATGCTGTTGGCAGATCCAATGTTGGCAACAGGTCAATCATTAGTTGCTGTTTTTGAAGCGTTAAGGAAATTAGGAAATCCGAAAGAAACTCATATAGTTTCTGTAATTGGTGCTCAAGAAGGCATTCGTTTTGTAGAAAAACATTTTCCAGAAAATACTCATTTATGGATTGCCACAATTGATGATCAACTGAATGAAAAAGGCTATATTGTCCCTGGTTTAGGAGATGCTGGCGATTTGGCTTTTGGCAGTAAATTATAGAAAAATTAAATAAGCTGAACAGCCAAATAAAAAAAGATACAGAAAAATATGTATCAAAATTCTTTTTTTAACCAGTTCAAGTCCATTTGCTAAAATCAATGAAATTGGAAAAACCAAAAATAAAGTTTCTGTATTTTTTGAGTCATTTTCAAAAAAGAAAAGTGATAAAACAACCAAGAAATTTATCAATAGTAAACTCCAACTTCTTCTAAAGGTATTGTTGATTAAAAGTGCTTTACTCGATTTTAAAAATGCGGCAAAAAAAGTGATGATTAACAAACTCATCATAAAAATTCGTTCTTTTTCTTCAGTAAAAAATGACATTTTAAAAGAGAATCCTTTCAAGAACATTGAAGTTAAAATCTCCTGATTTCCATACCAAAATAGGTAAGAAAAATAGCAAAAAACGGGTGTTAAAAACCCAATGATTGGAACTGAAAATGTATGAATTGTTATTTTTTGATGCCAATATGCGCTGAGATAAATCAGTAAAAAAAGCAACAAAAATTTTGGCTCAAAAACACATAAAATTCCTAACCAGAAACCTGCATCAAATAATTTTTTCAAAACCCTTTTTGAAGACTGTAAACTGTAAATTTTTCTCAAAAAAAGTAGGTAAATAATTGTAAAAAAAAGCATTTTATAATCTACAATTGTACTAAAACAACCCATTAAAAGCGTAAAAAAATAAAACCCAAATGAGTTGTCATAGGTCAAATTATTTTTACTGGTAATAAAGTTGTAAATGAAAAAAATCGAGATGAATATTAACAAAATAACTATTTTCTGTAACAAGTCATTTACATTCAATTGAGTGTTAAAAAAATCAATAAAATTGAGTGTTAAAAAACAAACAGCAAAAAAAATCATCAATCCAATAAAATTTATCGGTTTAGATTTGTTTAAAAAATTGGCTAGCATTGTTTCTTTTGTTATTTTTGCAAGCGTAAAGATAAATAAGTTATGATAGCAGGCAATATTTTTAGATGGATTGGAAGTTTGTTCACTGATTTTTTATTTCTTCCATTAGAGTGGATTCGTAATCAAGTGGCTACTCAAGAGTTAGGATGGTGGATTTCAAATGCTGTAAACTGGGGATTTTTAGTAGTGCTATTAATTCTTTTTGCATATTGGATGAAAGAATCTAAGAGATTTTTGGACGAAGGAACAGAAGACAGAGCTTAAAAATTCATCTTGGGAAGTAAAAATAAACTAAAACGGTTTCAAGAAAATGAAACCTTTTCAAATGTCATTCAGCCAACAAGAGCCGAAGTTTTAAATAACTTTACTCACAAAGGCAAATGGCATTCTTTTTTTAAGAATAACAATCCAATAGTTGTAGAATTGGGTTGTGGAAAAGGCGAATATAGCATTGCATTGGCTAAAAAAAATCCGACTAAAAACTATATTGGCATTGACATTAAAGGTGCTCGTTTTTGGAGAGGAGCCAAAACTGCCATTGAAGAAAATTTACCAAACGTTGCTTTTGTAAGAACTCAAATTGAGTTGATTGATTTTATTTTTGATGAAAATGAAATCGATGAAATTTGGATAACATTTCCTGATCCACAAATCAAATACAAACGCACCAAGCACAGAATGACAAATCCTGAGTTTTTAAAAAAATACCATCATATTTTGAATAAAAACGGATTTGTAAATCTAAAAACCGATAGTGAATTTATGCATGGCTACACACTTGGTCTGTTGCATGGACAAGGACATGAAGTGTTGTACGCAAATCACAATATTTATCATAATGAGGGTTCACCAAAAGAGGTGATTGAAACCCAGACTTTTTATGAAAACCAATATTTGGCAATTAAAAAACCAATAACCTATATTCAGTTTCGACTTAAGTATTAATTTTTTTCCAAAATCATGGAACATTTATTTGTTTATGGCACTCTAATTCCAGGACAAGAAAATGATTTTGTGTTAAAAAATATTCCTGGAAATTGGCAAAAAGCAACTACAAAAGGTTTTTTTGATGCAAAAGGATGGCATAAAACACAAGGATTTCCTGCCGTAATTTTAGATAAAAACGGAGAAACAATTCATGGATATTTATTTTCTTCTAATGAAATTTCAAAACATTGGAAAAAAATTGATGATTTTGAAACAATCATATATCAAAGAGTTTTAACTACTGTTTTTCTAGAAAATAAAACTGAAATATTGGCGTATATTTACGAACTAAATAGTTCATTAGCGCATGGCATCCAACTCCAAAAATGACAATTTTTTCGAAAAAGTGTATGAAGTTGCACGTCAAATTCCGTATGGAAAAGTAACTAGTTATGGCGCTATTGCTGTGTATTTAGGTGCTGCACGTTCTGCAAGAATGGTTGGATGGGCAATGAACAATTCACATCATCAAACAAATGAAATTCCTGCACATAGAGTGGTTAATAGAAAAGGAATTTTAACAGGAAAGCATCATTTTGATGGCACTAATTTAATGCAGCAATTATTAGAAAACGAGGGAATTGAAGTCGTTGAAAATCAAATTCAAAACTTCGAAAAAGTATTTTGGAATCCATCAAAAGAGCTTTTATAAAATCCACCTATAAATCTATAAATAAACACAATTTACACCCTTTCTTTTCTTATCTTGAAAACGTATCTTTGCAAAAGATAAAAACGGGATTTTATATCCAAAAGCTATAAAGCAAACAGCACAAAATATGAGTTTTAAAAAACAAGATATTTACAACGCATTAGAGAAAATTACTGCTCCTGGTGAAGGAAAAAGTTTGATAGAAAATAACAATGTTACCAATGTTGTTACTTTTGGAGATGAAGTAATTGTAGATGTTACCATTAGCAATCCTTCTTTACAAGCTAAAAAGAAGGTTGAAGTTGAAATCATGAAAGCCATTCATCAGCATGTGCATCCAAAAATTGATGTAAAAGTGAATGTGGCTGTTGAAAAACCAGTTGTTCAAGAAAATCCGAATCAAATCCGAGGAAAAGAAATTCCAAATATCAAAAATATCATTGCAATTGCCTCTGGAAAAGGTGGTGTAGGAAAATCTACCATTACAGCAAATACAGCAATTTCATTGGCAAAAATGGGATTTAATGTGGGTGTTTTAGATGCTGATGTATATGGACCTTCACAACATTTAATGTTTGATGTAGAAAAAGCAAGACCTTTATCTGTCAATGTTGATGGGCGTTCGAAAATGAAACCAATCGAAAATTACGGCGTAAAATTATTGTCTTTAGGATTTTTTACAAATCCAGATCAAGCTGTAATTTGGAGAGGACCTATGGCGTCAAAAGCTTTAAAACAATTGATTTTTGATGCAGATTGGGGAGAAATAGATTTCTTATTGATAGATTTACCTCCAGGAACAGGTGATGTACATTTGTCAATTGTACAATCTTTGCCTATAAATGGAGCAGTTGTGGTAAGTACGCCACAAAATATTGCTTTGGCAGATGCTAAAAAAGGAGTTGCCATGTTTCAGCAAGAAAGCATCAATGTTCCTGTGTTAGGAATCATTGAAAATATGGCGTATTTTACACCAGCAGAATTGCCAAATAATAAATATTATATTTTTGGTAAAGATGGTGCAAAACATTTGGCTGAAGACATTCACACTGCTTTTTTAGGAGAAATTCCTTTAGTACAAAGCATCAGAGAAGCAGGTGATGTTGGACATCCAGTGGCATTGCAAGAAGGAACAATTTTAGAAAATTCTTTTAAAGAAATCACGAAAGAAATGCTTTCACAATTATTGATTAGAAACGAAAGTTTACCACCAACAGAAGTTGTAAGAATTACTACAATGAGTGGTTGTAGCGCTGTAAAAAAATAAGTATGACAACAGAAGAAACAATTGTAAATGTTGAAAAAGCGTTGGATGAAATCCGTCCTTTTTTAATGAGTGATGGAGGAAACATCAAATTGCTATCTATTGAAGATTTTATTGTAAAAGTTCAATTAGAAGGTGCTTGTACAGGTTGTTCAGTAAACCAAATGACATTAAAAAATGGAGTAGAAGCCACAATTAAAAAGTATGTACCTCAAATTAAAGAGGTAATTAATGTGGTGTAACTTATCCCTTTGTAGTTATTAGTTTTTTGCTAAAAGTCAAAAGCAACAAACTAAAAGCAAATTTTAAAAAATGATTACAACAGATATTTTAATAATAGGTGCAGGCCCAACAGGATTATTCACGGTTTTTGAAGCAGGATTGCTCAAATTACGTTGTCATTTAATTGACGCATTGCCACAACCTGGAGGACAATGTTCTGAGATTTATCCCAAAAAACCTATTTATGATATTCCTGCATATCCTGAAATTTTAGCAGGTGATTTGACTGATAAATTGATGGAGCAAATCAAGCAATTTAAACCAGGGTTTACTTTGGGTGAACGTGCTGAAACCATAGAAAAACAAGCAGATGAAACCTTTATTGTAACAACCAATAAAGGCACTAAACATCACGCAAAAGTTGTTGCTATTGCTGGTGGTTTAGGGAGTTTTGAACCTAGAAAACCACTAATTGATAACATTGCCGATTTTGAAGACAAAGGTGTAGAATACATCATTAGAGACCCAGAATTGTATCGCAATAAAAAAGTGGTTATTTCTGGAGGTGGAGATTCTGCTTTAGATTGGTCAATATTTTTAACAAATGTTGCTTCCGAAGTTACATTAATCCATAGAAGAAATGAATTTAGAGGTGCTTTAGATTCTGTTGAAAAAGTACAAGAATTAAAAAATGTAGGAAAAATAAAACTCATTACTCCTGCTGAAGTTACTGGAATTACAGGAAATGAAAAAGTTGAAGCTGTTACGATTACAAAAGATGGAGAAACACCTTTTCAATTAGAAACAGATCATTTTATTCCGCTTTTTGGGTTGTCACCAAAATTGGGTCCGATTGCGAATTGGGGTTTAGAAATCGAAAAAAATGCAATTAAAGTGAACAATGCGTTGGATTATCAAACTAATATTCCAGGTATTTATGCCATTGGCGATGTGAATACTTATCCTGGGAAATTAAAATTGATTTTATGCGGATTTCACGAAGCTACATTAATGTGTCAAAGTGCTTACCAACGAATTTTTCCCGACAGAAAGTATGTAATGAAATACACTACAGTTGGTGGAGTTGATGGTTTTGATGGCACAAGAAAAGAAGCTCCAAAACAAGTTGTAAAAGCAATTGAGTAAGCATTTTCATTTTTAAAAAAGCGAAAACATAGATTACTTTTTATACCTTTGTATGAATTACGAAATCGATTGAAATAATTAGTTTTTTAATCTTTTGAATAAAAAATAAAACAATGCCTTTTTACCATCAATTAGGAAAAATTCCACCCAAAAGACACACGCAATTTCGTAAAAAAGACGGCAGTTTATATTACGAACAATTGTTTGGTACCATTGGTTTTGACGGAATGTCAACCAATAGTTATCACGAACAAAGACCAACAATGGTCAAAGAAATTCGCAAACAATATTCAATTGCGCCAAAAATTGCCAAAGCAAATAATATTCAATCTTACAGACTTCGTGGATTTCAAATTGCTCCGGAAAATGATTATTTAGATAGCAGAAAAGTGGTGTTGACCAATTCTGATTGTAATATCATTTTAGCAGCTCCAAAAAAATCAACTTCTGAATATTTTTACAAAAACACAGATGCTGATGAAGTAATTTTCATCCACAAAGGTTCAGGAAAATTAAGAACACATTTAGGAAATATCGATTTTAAATACGGAGATTATTTGGTAATTCCACGTGGAATTATTTACAAACTCGATTTTGATGATGAAAATAATCGACTTTTTATTGTGGAATCGTATCATCCAGTTTATACGCCAAAACGTTATCGAAATTGGTTTGGTCAATTGTTAGAGCATTCTCCTTTTTGCGAACGCGACATCAGAAGACCTTATGAATTAGAAACTAATAACGAATTAGGAGATTTTATTATCAAGGTAAAAAAACAAGGTGAAATTATAGAAATGGTTTATGCTTCTCATCCTTTTGATGTGGTTGGTTATGATGGCTATAATTATCCGTATGCATTTTCAATTCACGATTTTGAGCCCATTACAGGAAGAATTCATCAACCACCACCAGTACATCAAACTTTTGAAACAAAGGCTTTTGTAATTTGTAGTTTTGTGCCTCGTTTGTACGATTATCATCCACAGTCAATTCCTGCACCATATAATCATAGCAATATAGATTCTGATGAGGTTTTGTATTATGTTGATGGCGATTTTATGAGCAGAAATGATATTGAAGCAGGTCATATTTCTTTGCATCCAGCAGGAATTCCACATGGTCCACATCCAGGAGCCACAGAACGAAGTATTGGAAAAACATCAACCGAAGAATTGGCAGTAATGGTAGATACATTCAAACCTTTGATGGTTACTGATGAAGCTATGAAAATTGCTGATGAAACCTATTATCAATCGTGGTTATAAAAAGTTCGTTTAAATAATAATTATTAGAAGCTATTTCCTGCTTTTCGCTATATCTTTTTTGCTTTTCATGGCAAAAAAGGATGCCGCTTCAATCAGGGCTAAGTTTGTTTGCAAGTTAATTTTCATTAAAAAATGAAGTGTTTATTTGCAAACTTTTAAATTTACAAAAACTAAAACTCCAAATACCCAGTTAGGAGTTCCTTCTCTTTGGGAAGGCTAGGATGGGCTTTAAAAATGAAAAAATCGGAAATACAATCAGTCAACTACGGTTTAGAAAAAATATTTTCAGGAGCGCAAGATTTCCTGCCATTATTAGGTACAGATTATGTAGAATTTTATGTTGGTAATGCCAAACAAGCAGCTCATTTTTACAAAACTGCTTTTGGTTTTCAATCTCATGCCTACAAAGGTTTAGAAACAGGTTCAAAAGAATCTGTGAGTTATGTGTTGAAACAAGATAAAATCAAGCTAGTTTTAACAACACCTTTAAGCAGTAAATCACCTATCAATGAACATATTACAAAACATGGCGATGGCGTAAAAGTCATAGCACTTTGGGTAGAAGATGCTAAAAAAGCGTATGAAGAAACCACTTCAAGAGGTGCAAAATCTTACATGGAACCAACTGTTGAAAAAGACGAATTTGGTGAAGTAGTTCGTTCTGGAATTTATACCTATGGTGAGACTGTGCATCTTTTTGTGGAACGCAAAAACTATAAAGGTGCTTTTTTGCCAGGTTTTCAAAAATGGGAATCTGATTACAATCCACCAACAGCAGGGTTAAAATTCATTGATCATATGGTTGGGAATGTAGGTTGGAATCAAATGAATGTTTGGGTAGAATGGTATGAAAAGGTAATGGGATTTGAAAACTTTTTATCATTTGATGACAAGCAAATTCACACGGAATATTCTGCTTTGATGAGTAAAGTAATGTCTAATGGAAATGGTCGTATCAAATTTCCAATCAATGAACCAGCAGAAGGTAAAAAACGCTCGCAAATTGAAGAATATTTAGACTTTTATGAAGGTGCAGGAGTTCAGCATATTGCAGTTGCAACAGATGACATCATCAAAACAGTCACGCAATTAAGAGCTAATGGGGTGGAATTTTTATCAACACCACCTGAAGCATATTATAAAGCTGTGCCAGGAAGATTGGAGACTTTTAGTCATGAATTGAAAGAAGATATTGAAAAACTAAAAGCACTCGGAATCATGATTGATGCTGACGAAGAAGGCTATTTGCTTCAAATTTTTACAAAACCAGTTGAAGACAGACCAACCTTATTTTTTGAAATCATCCAAAGAATGGGAGCAAAAGGCTTTGGTGCAGGAAATTTCAAAGCATTATTCGAGTCTATTGAAAGAGAACAAGCCAAAAGAGGAACACTTTAGAAGTTTTTAGTTCAAAGTTTTTAACTTTTAATAATATTAATCCTGCAAAGTCTTTATGATTTTGTTGGATTTTTTTTCTAATTCATAACGTAAGCTCTTTCAATCAACTTTATTTAACTTCACTCTTTTCTGCTATCTTTGCTGAGATATCATCAGCCCAAAAAATGAATAAAGACGAAATTTTAAAAGCTATTGAAGAAAAATACAACGAATTAGGAGTTCCTGTTGATGCCATGTTAGAAGGTTTATTGTGGAGTACACCAATTACATATTGGGATTATATCCAAACAGATGCTTTGCTAGGTTTGCAAACGCCAAGAACCACACAACCTGATGAAATGGTATTTATCATGTATCATCAAGTTAACGAATTGTTGTTTAAAATGGTGTTGTGGGAAATTGATCAAGTAGCAAAATCTGATGAAATTTCTGCGGATAAATTCACAATGCATTTGCAAAGAATCAGTCGTTACTTTGATATGTTATGCAGTTCTTTTTCAGTAATGGCGGATGGAATGGAGCCTGAACAATATTTAAAATTTAGAAATACACTAACACCTGCAAGCGGTTTTCAAAGTGCGCAATATCGTAAAATTGAATTTGCATCTACAGAATTAATCAATTTGATTGATGCACGTTATAGAGAAACAATTGACAGAAACTCTTCTTTTAAAAATGCATACAATCACTTGTATTGGCAAGCTGCTGGAAAAAATTACACAACAGGACAAAAATCAACCTTATTAAATCTTTTTGAAGAAAAGTATTTAGGAGATTTTATCGATTTTATGGAAGATTATAATGACATTAACTTGTCAAAAAAGTTCAAGCAATTGCCCAAAGAAGTCCAGCAAAATGAAAGTTTGATAAAAGCAATGCGTCATTATGATTACACTGTAAATGTTAAATGGGTGATGGCACATTATAACGCAGCAGCAAAATATTTGGGTGGAAATGACAAAGATTTAGAAGCTACAGGAGGCAGCAGTTGGCGAAAATACATGCATCCAAAATACCAACGAAGAATTTTTTATCCCTATTTATGGAGTGAAGAGGAATTAAAAAACTGGGGAACTTTTTAAAGGTAAATAAAACGTTAAAAAATGATGAATCAATGATCAATTTGGTACTTTTTCTTTTTTGGAACGACATTTGTCAATCCTTTTTTATATGTTTGAATTCGATATGAAAAAGTACCTATCAATAGTTGTATTTCTCTCCATTTTGACACTTCAAGGTCAAGACCAAAAACCCGCTTTTAAAAGTGGAGAATGGCTTCGCTATAAAATGAGTTACAGCGGTTTTTTAAGAGCAGGAACTGCCGTTTTAGAGGTTGATGAAAAAGAATACCAAGGCAAAAAAGTATTTCATACCAAAGGAACAGGTTGGACCTCAGGAATGATCAAATGGTTTTTTGAAGTAGATGATTATTACGAATCGTATTTTGATAAAGAAAACATCAAACCTTATGTTTTTAAGAGAAAAATTTACGAAGGAGGTTACAAAAAACATACAATTACTACGTTTAATCACGATGTAAAAAAAGCATATGTTCAGGATTTCACACTCCAAAGAGACACTTCAGTTTCATTTAACAAAGTTCAAGATATGCTCTCTTCTTTTTATTATTTAAGAAGTTTAGACATATCAAAAATAAAACCTGGAGATGAAATTAAATTAGACATGTTTTTTGATGAAGAAACCTTTCCTTTTAGACTTAAATTCCTTGGTAAACAATCACTTAGAACGCATATTGGAAAATTAGAAACCTTGGTTTTTAGACCCTATGTACTTTCAGGAAGAGTGTTTAAAGAACAAGAAAGTGTAACAATTTGGATATCAAATGACACTAATAAAATTCCATTAAAGCTAAAAGCTGATTTGCGAGTTGGTTCATTAACTGCTGAATTAGAAGATTATAGAGGTTTGGCAAATCCTTTTGCAAAATAACTTTCAAAACTTTAACAAATCTGTCATAACATCTTACTGCTATTGGTTTTTATAAATCAATTTTATTTGTACTTTTGAAAAATTATCAAAAAAGTAACAAATTCTTGAAAAAAGTACTGTATTTGCTTGTTTTTATGCTTTCATTTTCGTCTTGTAAAAAGGAAGAAAAACAAGAAGTTGAACCTGAAAAAAAGAAAGAATCCGAAATTCGATTTGGCTATAAATTAGACGATTACAATGTAATTCAAGACACCATTAAAAATGGAGAAAGTTTCGGAGTTATTTTGGATAGACATCATGTTTTATATCCACAAATTAATGATATCGCTACTTCTGTAAAAGAAGTTTTTGATGTAACAAAAGTAAGAGCAGGCAAACCATATACTATTTTAACAAGCAAAGACTCTACCCAAAAAGCGCAAGTTTTTATCTATAAACACGATAAAATAAACGCTACAGTTCTAGATTTTAAAGACTCAATTGTAAAAGCGACTCGTTTTACAAAACCAGTTAAAACTGTTGAAAGAGAAGTTACTGGAGTTATCAATTATAATCTTTCTGTAACTATGGATAGTTTAGGGTTGAAACCAAATTTAACTTGGGAAGTAGCTGATATTTATGCCTGGACATTAGATTTTTATAGATTACAAAAAGGCGATTCTTTTAAAATTGTTTACGAGGAAAAATTTATTGATGATACTATTCACGCAGGATATGGAAAAATAAAATCTGCCGTTTTTAAACACAATGGAAAAAAATTATACGCGTTTCGTTTTTTAGCAGATTCAATTAAAGGTAAAGCAGAATATTACAACGAACTTGGAAATATGTTGCGAAGTCAGTTTTTAAAAGCTCCAATAAAATTCCAATATCGAATTTCATCAAGATACAATTTAAACAGAAGAATTGCTTTGTACGGAAATATTGCAAGACCTCACAAAGGAACTGATTTTGCGGCAAATTATAATACTCCAATAATTGCAACAGCAAGTGGTACTGTTATAGAATCTGCCATGAAAGGTGGTAATGGAAATTATGTAAAAATAAAACATAATAGCACGTATACTACGCAATATTTACATATGAGTAAACGAAAAGTAAAAGTTGGCGAATATGTAAGGCAAGGTGATGTAATTGGTTGGGTTGGAATGACAGGAAATACCTCAGGACCACATGTGTGTTATCGTTTTTGGAAATTCGGGAAACAAGTTGATCCTTTACGAGAAAAATTACCCACAGCACAACCAATTGATCAAAGCATTAAACCAAGATTTTTAGAGTTTATTGCTCCTTTAAAAAAGCAATTAGATTCTAAAAAAAGAGCCGCTTCAAAACCAAATAATCAAACTGACATAATTGCAACAAAATAATAAATTTCAATGAAAAATATCAATCCAACCAAAACAGTAGCCTGGCAAAAACTAACGGAACATTTTCAAGATATTCAAAAAACTACGATTAAAGATTACTATAAAGATCCAAATAGAAAACAAGATTTTTCGATTCAGTTTGGTGATTTATTGGTTGATTATTCAAAAAACAGAATCAATAAAGAGACTCTTCATTTATTAACAGAATTAGCCAAAGAAGTCGGTTTAAAAGAAGCGATTGAAAGTCAGTTTTCAGGTGAAGTTATCAACGTTACTGAAAATAGAGCGGTTTTACATACAGCATTGCGTAGCAATTCAGACGAGCCAATTTTGGTTGATGGAAAAAACATCAAACCTCAAATACAAACTGCTTTAAGAAAAATCAAATCTTTTAGCAATAAAGTGATTTCAGGAAAATGGAAAGGATATACAGGAAAATCAATTACTGATATCGTGAACATTGGAATTGGAGGTTCTGATTTAGGTCCTGATATGATTGTAGAATCTTTAAAATTTTACAAGAATCAATTAAATACACATTTTGTATCCAATGTTGATGGTGATCACGTTTCTGAAATCATCAAAAAATTAAATCCAGAAACTACGTTATTTGTGATTGTATCAAAAACATTCACTACACAAGAAACCTTATCAAATGCAGAAACCATCAAAAATTGGTTTTTAAAATCTGCCACTATTTTTGATATTCCAAAGCATTTTGTGGCGGTTTCTACCAATTTAGATGCTATAGACAATTTCGGAATTTCAAAAGAAAATGTATTCCCAATGTGGGATTGGGTTGGAGGTCGTTTTTCATTATGGTCAGCAGTTGGTTTATCTATTAGTCTGTCTGTTGGGTTTGATCACTACAAAGCACTTTTAGATGGCGCAGAAGAAATGGATTTACATTTCAGAAATGAAGATTTTGAACAAAATATTCCAGTTATTTTAGCTTTAATAAGTGTTTGGTATAACAATTTTTATGAAGCTGAGACAGAGGCAGTATTGCCATACTCTCAATATTTATCAAAATTACCAGCATATTTGCAACAAGCTATTATGGAAAGTAATGGAAAAGGTGTAGATAGAAATGGAGATAAAATTGAGTATCAAACAGGAACAATAGTTTGGGGAAGTACAGGTACCAATATGCAACATGCATTTATGCAATTAGTACATCAAGGAACCAAATTAATTCCTGCTGATTTTATTGGTTATAAAGAATCTTTGTATGGTTTAACAGATCATCACAAAAAATTAATGGCTAATTTTTATGGTCAAATGGATGCTTTATCATTTGGTAAAACTGCAGAAGAGGTTCATTTAGAATTAAAATCTTCTGGTAATGAAGATAAAATAGCAACCTTATTACCTTTTAAAGTTTTTGAAGGAAATAGACCAAGCAATACTATTCTTTTTGATAAACTAACTCCTAAGTCTTTGGGCAAATTAGTCGCTTTATATGAACATAAAATTTTTACTCAAGGAATTTTATGGAATATTTATAGTTATGACCAATTTGGGGTAGAATTAGGAAAAGAATTGGCAAACAAGTTGTTGAAAAGCTAATAAATCTCTGTTTATTTTATCGTCAATTTAAAATTTAATGAATTCCTAAAAATTTGTTAATAAACCTGTTTATAACTAATATGTTGATTATTAGGCCTTAATACTCTTTTTATTTAGTTTTGGTTGTCTTAATTTCTTGTTAAAACTTAACATTAACTTAACAAATCAATTCAACAAAAGAGAGACTTTTGCACTGCATTTAATAACTCAAAAAATTAAACATTTATTATGAAAAAAATTACCAAAATTTTATTAATGCCTGTAGCATTGTTACTATCCTCAGTAATGATGTCTCAAGTAACAACTTCCAGTATGACTGGTAGAGTTACTGATGATCAGGGAGCTGTTATGGGAGCTACAGTTATTGCTACTCATACACCTTCTGGAACGGTTTATGGCACTACAACAAATGAAGAAGGGCGTTATAATTTGCCTGGGATGCGGGTTGGAGGACCATACAAAGTTGAAGTTTCTTTCATTGGTTATGGTAAAAACACAAAAAATAATATTACGATTGGATTAGGAGCTCCTTATGTTCACAACGTAGTTTTAACTGAAGAAAATGTATCACTTGACGAAATTGTAATTTCATCAAAAAGATCAAAATTTTCTTCTGAAAAAACTGGAGCAACAACGAATATTTCAAATCAAGAGTTGTCAATTATGCCAACAATCAATAGAAGTATTACAGATATAACTCGTATTTCGCCTTTTGCAAATGGAATGAGTATTGCAGGTGGAGATGGGCGTTCTACAAACTTCACAATTGATGGGGCAAATTTCAACAATAACTTTGGATTAAGCTCAAGATTGCCAGGTGGTGGTAATCCTATTTCTTTGGATGCAATCGAAGAAATTCAAGTAGTAATTGCTCCATTTGATGTTCGTCAAACAAACTTTATTGGTGGTGGAATCAATGCTATTACAAAATCAGGAACAAATAAATTTTCTGGTTCTGCTTACACATATTACAACAATCAAGATATGAGAGGTAATAGAATTGGTGATTCAGATTTTGGAGTTCGTCCAGAATCATCAACGACTACTTATGGTGCTACTTTTGGTGGTCCAATTATCAAAAATAAATTATTTTTCTTTATCAATGCAGAGTCAGTAATCATGCCAGGACAAGTTGTTACTTGGAGACCTTCTGCTAATGGAGTTGCTAATCTTGATTTGCAAATTTCAAGAACTAGTACTACTGATTTAGATAGAGTTAGAGATCATTTAATTTCTAATTATGGTTACAATCCAGGATCTTATACTGATTTCCCTGGAGATGAGACAAATAAAAAATTACTTGCACGTATTGACTGGAATATCAATCCTGCAAATAAATTGAGTGTGAGATACAACTACACTAAAAATCAAGGATGGAATCCAACAAATGGAAATTCAACAGATGCTGGTTTTAGAAATAGAACTATGGATCGTATTTCTCAATACTCTATGGCTTTCTCTAACTCTATTTACTCTATGGATAATATTGTTAATACATTCTCTTTAGATTTAAATAGTAGAATTTCTGATAAATTATCAAATCAGTTTTTAGTAACTTATTCAAAAATTCAAGATGCCCGTGGATCTAATTCTTCACCATTCCCTTTTATTGATATAATGAATGGTTTAGATTCAAACAATAATCAAATTATAGAACCTTACATTTCTGCTGGTTATGAATTGTTTACATGGAATAATGCTGTTAACAACAACACACTTTCTGTTATAAACAATATGACATATTATTTAGACAATCATAAAATTACAGGTGGTATAAGTTTTGAACATCAATTAGCAAACAACTCTTACATGAGAAATGGTACAGGTTACTATCGTTATGCAAGTGTTGAAGATTTCTTAAACCAAGCTGCACCTAGAGATTTCGCTTTAACATACGGTTATGATGGTGAGTTAAACCCTACTGCTGAGGTTGCGTTTAATCAATTAGGTTTTTATATTCAAGATGAATGGGATGTTAATCCTAAGTTCAAATTATCTTATGGTATCCGCGCTGATTATTTAAGATATGAAGATAACATCTTAAGAAACAATGCAATTTTTGCTATCGATTATGGTGGAAGAAATATTGATACTGGTATGTGGCCAGAAGCAAATGTTCTTTTTTCTCCAAGAGTAGGATTTAGTTGGGATATTAAAGGAGATCAAAGCTTAAAATTACGTGGAGGTACAGGTATTTTTACAGGAAGATTGCCATTAGTATTCTTCACTAATATGCCAACAAACTCAGGAATGGTTCAAGGTAGTTTCGCTGCTGTTACAAGATACAACTCAGATGGTTCAATAAGATCTGTAGATCCAAGACTTGCTAGTTTGGCAGGACCAATGATTACAGATGTGAATGAAATGATCAGTAGATTAGGTCTTCCAAATACAATTAGACCAGAAGATGGAGTGTTACCAAGAGATATCAATGGTATTGATCCTAACTTTAAAATGCCTCAAGTTTGGAAAACTACTTTAGCACTTGATTATCAAGTTCCTGTTTCTTTCCCATTATCATTATCTGTAGAAAGTATTTTTACAAAAAATATCAATGGTGTAATGCTTAAAAATTACAACTTGAAACAACCAGATGCAACTTGGCAACGTTTTTCAGGTCCAGACAACAGATATATTTATCCTTCTTCAGCTAACATAGAGTACAACAGTACTGATGCGTATGTTTTGAGTAATAATTCTGAAGGATGGGGATCTATTTCAAATATTACCATCAACGCTGAACCAATTGAAGATTTAAAATTAATGGGAGCATTTACCTACACTGACATTAGAGAAATTTCTGGTATGCCAGGTAGTAATGCACAGTCTGCTTATACAGGATTATTTGGTGTTAATGGACCACATTTACCAGATTTACAACTTTCTGATTATGTTGTTCCTGCGAAAGCAATTGGATCTATTTCATATAAACTTCCTTGGGCAAATGATAAATTAAAATCAGCAACTTTAATCAACTTATTTTATACAGGTTTTTCTCCTAATGGAAATAGCTTCCATTATGCAAACGATATGAATGGTGATGGAATTGCAACTGATTTAATTTACATACCTAGAGCTAAAGGAGATATTAAGTTTGTTTCTACTGCTGATGAAGATGCTTTCTTTAAATTTATGGAACAAGATAAGTATCTTAGAGCTAACAAAGGAAGATACGCTGAAGCAAACGCTGCACGAAGTCCTTGGGTTCACAGTTTTGATTTAAGATTCTTACGTGAGTATTATTTTAACATTGGTGAAAGAAAAAATACATTACAATTTAGCTTTGACTTTATCAACTTTGGAAATTTATTGAACTCAGAATGGGGAGTTGTTAAAAACAATAACATTTCTAACAGAGGTAAAATCTTAAGATACGAAGGTAAAGATGCAAATAATGTACCTTCATACTCTTTCGTAAAAGTAAATGGACAGTATTTAACACAAACTTATGATTACAACTATAACTTCAACCAAACTTGGAGATTGCAAATAGGGGTAAAATATTCTTTCTAAAAGCGTAAAATTTAATTTGATACCTATTTAAAAAGGTATTTTATTAAAATAAATTTGATAAAAACCACCTCAATACTTGTATTGAGATGGTTTTTTTTTATTTAAAATCCCTAACTTTACAACGATTTTAAAAACATCAACATCATGATAGATATTCACTCTTACTGGGCATATTTGGTAGTCATTTTATTAGTGATTGCAGTTGTAAATGCCATTATTGGGCTTACTCAAAAAAAACAATTTACTGATAAAGATTTACGAATCGGACTTTTTACATTAATCGTTTCCCATATTCAATTACTAATTGGCTTAACTTGGTATTTCATGTCTCCATATTTTAGCATGCTAACTTCAAATACAGCTGATGTTATGAAAACTAAAGAGCTGAGATTATTAGCGTTAGAACATCCTGTAATGATGATTTTAGCACTAGCTTTAATTACCATAGGATGGTCTAAACACAAAAAGAAAACTTCAGATACTGCTAAATTTAAAACCTTTGTAATTTTTTATGGATTAGGATTGGTATTTATCTTGTCTAAAATTCCATGGACTAATTGGTTTAATTAATGAAATCGCCAATAATAAAGCGTTTGCTCAAGCAAACACCAATGAATAAATATGCGATTGCATATGTGACCGAGAAAAAATATAATCAACACATATGAAAATTTTAAGTTATATTCTCTCACCAATCTTTGCATTGGTATTTTATGCGTTACTAATTATTTTCCATCCAATTCAATGGCTTGGATTAAAACTTTTTGGATATAAAGGACATAAATTTGTGGTTGATTACATGAATTTTACCCTTATAAAATCTCTTCTATTGCTTTTAATTCCTGTAAAATTTGAAAATAAGCAAGATTTACCAGAAAATACAACGCTGATTTTTGTTGCCAATCATCAAGGAATGTTTGACATTCCACCAATCATTTGGAAGTTCAGAAAATACCATCCAAAGTTTGTATCAAAAGTTGAGTTAGGTAAAGGAATTCCTAGTATTTCTTTCAATTTAAGGCATGGAGGTGCAGCTCTTATCAATAGAAAAGATAGCAAACAAGCCATTGCTGAGTTGACAGCTTTTGCTAAGAAAATCAATACAAATAAATGGTCTGCTGTTATTTTTCCTGAAGGAACAAGAAGTAGAAATGGTCAACCAAAAGAATTTGCTGTAAATGGTTTAAAAGTGCTTACCAAATACAATAAAGACGGATTTGTTGTACCTTTAACCATCAATAATTCATGGAAAGTGTTTAAATATGGTAAATTTCCTCTTGGAATTGCCAGTCCAATTTCAATAAAAACCCATCAACCAATCAAAATCGATTCTTTACCTTTTGATGAATTATTAGCAAAAACCGAATCTATAATCAAAGAATCTATAATTTAATATATAATGTCAATACAAAACATTCGAAAAGAAGTGATGTTAACACTAGAAAAAAACATCGCTACTTTTTTTGAAAACTATTTAATTCCTTCTGAAAAAATTTGGCAACCAACCGATTTTTTACCCAATTCACAAAGTGATAAATTTATAAGTGAAATTGAAGAAATCCGTGAAATATCCAAAGAATTAGAAGATGATTTTTGGGTAGTATTAGTGGGAGATACCATCACTGAAGAAGCATTACCAACCTATGAATCTTGGTTGTTGGATTTAGACGGAGTTAGCCAAGATCCTGATAACAATTGGGCAAAATGGGTAAGAGCTTGGACTGCAGAAGAAAACAGACATGGTGATGTTTTGAATAAATATTTGTACTTATCAGGACGTGTAAATATGCGCGAAGTAGAAATTTCTACCCAACATTTAATTGCTGATGGTTTTGATATTGGTACTTCAACAGATCCTTACAAAAACTTTGTATACACAAGTTTTCAAGAGTTGGCAACCTATATTTCTCACAATAATGTCGCAAAAATTGCCAAACAAAGAGGTCATAAAGCATTGGCAAAAATGTCGAAAATTATTGCAGGTGATGAAATGCGTCATCATTTGGCATATACTCATTTTGTAAAAGAAATTTTTAAGATTGATGCAAGTGAAATGATGTTGGCTTTTCAACATATGATGAAACATAAAATTGTAATGCCTGCAATGCATTTAAGAGAATCTTTTGGCACAAAAGGTAGTTTATTCAATGATTTTTCAACAGTAGCTCAAAGAATTGGTGTGTATACAGGCTATGATTACATCGATATTTTGAAAAAATTAATAGCTTCTTGGGAAATTGATAAAATCACCAATTTAACTCCTGAAGCTGAAAAAGCGAGAGATTTCTTAATGAATTTGCCAGATAGAATGACCAGAATCACAGAAAGAATGATTATTCCTGATACAAAATTCGAATTTAAATGGATGATTCAACCAAGTTAAATTCTAAAATACAAGATTTTCAAAAAGCTCTTTTAAAACCAATTAAAAGAGCTTTTTGTTATTTATAAATCAATAGAAAAGGAGTCTTTATCTTTTAAAAACCCCAATTTTTCTCTTGTATCTTCTTGCGCTTTTTTATTGATGTTGGCTAAAATAATTCCTTCTTCATTATGCTGTAAATCAGAAAGTTGCGCACCTAAATAATCAACAATCAACGAATTTCCACAATATTCATAGCCATTATTATCAACACCAATTCTGTTTACGCCAATTACATAACTCATATTTTCAATTGCTCGCGCTTTCAACAAAGTATCCCATGCTTTTATTCGTGTAATTGGCCAACTTGCCACGTACAATAGCAAATCATAATTTTCAGTATTTCTTGCCCAAACAGGAAATCGCAAATCATAGCAAATCAAAGGACAAATTCTCCAACCTTTATAGGTAATAATTGTTTTTTCATTTCCTGAGGTATAAATTTTGTCTTCTCCAGCCAATGTAAATGTGTGATGTTTGTCATAAAAATCAATTTCTCCTGAAGGATGAACAAAAACAAAACGGTTATAAAAATTCGAATTTTCTTCAATTACCAAACTTCCTGCAATGGCAAAATTATTTTTTGAAGCCAACTTTTGCATCCAAGAAATGGTATTTCCATTCATTTTTTCAGCAACATTTTCAGCATTCATTGTAAATCCTGAGGTAAACATTTCTGGCAAAACTACCAAGTCAATATTTAGAGGTAATGAATTTATTTTTGATTCAAAATATTCTCGATTTTTTATGGAATTTTCCCAAAATAGTGAAGCCTGAATTCCTGCAACAAACAATGTTTCGTTCATAAAAATAAGTATAAAATAATTCGCTCGCATAAAAGTAAGTTTTTGTAACTTAGAAATCCAAAATTGAAGCCAAAAATTCTATGCAATCTTTTATTTCTGATACTTTAGATGACATTTTACTACAAACAAAATCCTTTGAAAATGCAGTTTTTATTTTGCCATCACAAAGAGCAAAAGTGTTTGTAAAACAAGCATGTAAAGATAAAATTGCCATCGGATTTTTGCCAGAAATCATCACTATTGAACAATTAATTCAACAAATTTCGGAGATTGAAAAAGCAGAAAATATACAGCTGTTATTTCAATTTTATGAAGTGTATAAAAGCATTGAAAAAAATCCTGATTCATTTGATGTTTTTACATCATGGGCTTTTACAGTATTGCAAGATTTTAATGAAATAGACCAACATTTAGTAGATACCAAAGATATTTTTGTGTACATCAGAGATATTGAAAGACTCAAAAAATGGTCTGTCAAAGGTACTTTTTCAGAAACTGAATTGATTAAAAATCATCACAATTTTTTAGAGAAATTACAAGAATATTATATTGCTTTTTATAGTTTTTTATTACAACAAAAAGTAGGATATCAAGGAATGTTGTATAGAGAATCTTGTAAAAAAATTGATGAATTTTTGGTAAAAAACACGCAAAAAAAGTATTTTTTTATTGGTTTTAATGCACTCAACAAAGCCGAAGAATTTTTGTTTCAAAAAATGTTAGCAACAAATAATACTGCCATCTATTGGGATATTGATGAAGCATTTTTAAATTCCAATCATCAAGCAGGTAATTTTATGCGAATATATAAAAGTACTTGGAAATACTTTGAAAAAAATCCTTTTAAAACGCCTGTCAACCATTTTTTTTCAGAAAAAAATATCCAGATTATTGGTGCTGCAAAAAGCACAACTCAGCAAAAATACATTGCTGAAATTCTTGAAAATTCTAAAAGTTTAAACAACACAGCATTGGTTTTAGCAGATGAAACCCTATTGCCAATTGCACTGAATTCGTTGCCCAAAAATGTAACCGGAATCAATATTACCATGGGATATCCTTTGAAAGATATTCCTTCAAGTCAGTTGTTTTTAGCTGTTTTTCAGTTGTTTTTATCACAAGAAAAATTGCAGAAAACCATCACCAATCAATTTTATTATAAAGATTGTTTTCGTGTTTTACAACATCCATTTTTGATAAAATTCATTTTGAATAATGATCAATTTTTTAATAAAATAACTCATGAAAATAGGTTGTTTATTTCTCAAAAGGACTTGGAATCTTTGCTCAAATTTCAATCCGAAGACGCAAAAAAAATCATTCTTGATTTGTTTAAACCATTCACATCCATAAATCAGTTTATTGAAACTATTTTATCACTCATATTTTTCTTAAAAGAAGCTGCTGAAACTTTAGAGAAAGAATATTTATTCCGATTTTTCACCATTTTTACACAGCTAAAATCATTGCAACAAAAATTCTCTTTTTTTAATGATTTAAAAGTGTTTTCACAGTTTTTTAAACAATTGATTGCTACCGAAAATCTCTCTTTTCAAGGTGAGCCTTTACAGGGTTTGCAGTTGATGGGAATGTTAGAAACGCGTGTATTGGATTTTGAAACAATCATTTTAGCATCAGCCAATGAAGGAATTTTACCAGCCAATAAACAACAAACTTCTTTCATCCCTTTTGATGTGAAAATTGCATACGGATTGCCAACTTATAGAGAAAAAGACGCCATTTTTTCGTATCATTTTTTTAGATTGTTGCAAAGAGCCAAGAATGTTTTTATTTTGTATAACACAGAGCAAGATCATTTTGGAAGTGGCGAAAAAAGTCGATTTATTACTCAATTGGAAATGATGAAAAAGGATATTTCACACAAAATCATTACGCCAAAAGTAATTTCAAAACCCATTAAATTAAAAGAAATTCAAAAAAATTCTGCAATTCAAGAACGTTTAATTGAGTTGGCAACAAACGGAATTTCACCTTCAACAATTACCAGTTATTTGTACAATCCTATTCAGTTTTACAAACAAAAAGTTTTACAAATCAAAGAATTTAATGATGTTGAAGAAACCATTGCACATAATACTTTAGGAACTGTAGTGCATGAAACTTTAGATGATTTGTACAAACCACATATTGGCAACTATTTAAAATCAACTGATATTGTTGCTATGGAAAAAGTTGCCAAAGATTTGGTGACAGCGAAATTTTCAAAACATTTTATCAATGGAAATATTAGCACAGGAAAAAACAGGTTGATTTTTGAAGTCGCAAATAGATTTGTCAGTAATTTTTTATCAAAAGAAAAACAATTGTTACAAGACGAAAATAATCAACTAAAAATCATAGCAACTGAACAGAATTTATCGATTGAAATTGAGATTGATGGTTTTGATTTTCCCTTTAAAATTCATGGAAATGTGGATAGAATTGATGAATTGAATGGAGTTTTACGCATTATTGATTATAAAACAGGCAAGGTTACAAAAGCAAATTTAAAAGCAAATAATACTGAAAAATTGCGGGAAGAGAAATTTCACAAAGCAGTTCAAGTACTTTTATATGCCTATTTATTTACAAAAAGTACTTCATTCGATTTTTCAAAACCGTTACAAGCAGGCATTTATTCATTTAAAAGTTTAAATGAAGGATTTTTACAAATCGATTTTGCTGAACAAAGAAAATCCCCAGAAACTTTAATTTCTGAGGAAAAGTTGAATGATTTTTTAGCGGTATTAAAAACCTTTATCACAGAAATGTACACTATTGATAATGCTTTTCTAGAACCTGCAGATTTAAAATATTGATTATTTTTTTCCTTTCAAAATCAATAAAGGAACTGTTGTATAAAATTCAGATTTTAAGATGGTACTTTTTTCCCATAACTTTGTGAAAAATCCTCTTTTTCGACGAAAAACACACAATAAATCAGGCTTAAATGAATTTAAATTTTCTAAAACTCCTTGAAAAGTTGTAGGGTTTTCAGTAATTGTTAGTGAGTTTTTTACTTTTTCAAGTTCTTTATCCAGCACCAAATCTTCATCAGTGTAATCAGGAGTTTTTACCAATAATAAATCAATTTTTGGTTGAAATTTTTGAGCTATAAATTGCAAAGGTTTTAACGCTGCTTTTTTTCGTACAATTCCTGATCTAAAAGCCATCAAAATTGAATTTATTGGTGTATAAACATATCCTTCAGGCACCACTAACATAGGCACTTCAGTTTGTTTTACCAAGCTTCCTGCTGTTTTTCCTAAATAAATTTCTTCTCTAATTGAATTGCTTTTAGCACCAATAATTATCAAATCAATTCCAATTTCTTCATCAATAGAATTTACACTTTCAATGACTGATCCATTTGCAGAAATCAATTTTACATCAACATTTTTTGTGTTTACAGAATTCACCAAAGTTCTTAAATACAAACTTGTTTCACGTTCAATGATGCTGTTTACATTGATCATGGTTCCTGTTTTTGAAATGGCACTATATGCTCTAAAAACAAAGATATTTGCATCTATAATTGAAGCAAAATCAATGGCATATTGTAAAGTTGTTCGGGCGCTTTCATTAGATCCAATAGGTACAAGAATATTTTGCATAGAATTGTTTTTAGTTTGCAAAGTTACTGATTTTTCAGAATCTTATGCTTTTATCTTTTTGTAGATATGTATATTTGTGTTCATTTTTTTTAGATTGAATTCTTCATTACGTTTTAAAAACATCAATAAACTTGCTATTCCAGCTTTGATTTCCGGAATTGCAGAACCTTTATTATCCATTACAGACACTGCAATTATTGGCAATATTGATGTGAATGCTACAGAAAGTTTGGCGGCAGTTGGTATTGTTGGAGCATTTATTTCGATGTTAGTTTGGGTTTTTGGACAAATAAGAAGTGCCATTTCATCCATCATTTCTCAATATTTAGGAGCTAATAAACTTGAAGAGGTAAAATCATTACCAGCTCAGGCAATTGCAATAGTTATTTTTGGAAGTGTACTGATTTTATTGATTTCCTATCCATTTTCAAAAGAGATTTTTCAATTTTATAATGCATCAGGCAATGTTTTGGATTTATGCAGTACCTATTTTAAAATCAGAATATTTGGCTTTCCGTTTTCATTATTTGTTTTTTCAATTTTTGGGATTTTTAGAGGTTTACAAAACACTTTTTACCCCATGATAATTGCCATTTGTGGAGCAGTTTTAAATGTCATTTTAGATGTCATCTTGGTATATGGAATTGAGGGTTTTATTCCAGCTTTGAACATTGAAGGTGCTGCATATGCGAGTTTAATTTCTCAAATTATAATGGCAGTCTTGGCATTGTATTTTCTTTTTAAAAAAACCACCATTTCATTAAAAATTCAATTTCCAATGCATGAGCAAATTCCAAATTTATTAGGGATGATTGGAAATTTGTTTATACGAACAATTGCCTTAAATACAGCACTTTATTTGGCAACTGCCTATGCAACTTCTTACGGAAACGAATATATTGCAGCTTATACAATAGGGCTTAATATTTGGTTATTGGGTGCTTTTATGATTGATGGATACTCTAGCGCAGGAAACATTTTAGCAGGCAAATATTTTGGTGCAAAAGATTATGAATCACTTGTAAAACTGAGTAAAAAACTTACAAAGTATGGGATAATTACAGGTTTTATTATGGCATTTATTGGGTTTGTTTTTTATGATTTTATTGGACAAATTTTTACAAAAGAAGAACTGGTTTTAGCACGTTTTTACGAAGTTTTTTGGATTGTTTTATTAACACAACCTATTAGTGCAATCACTTTTATTTTTGACGGAATGTTTAAAGGAATGGGAAAAATGAAATATCTAAGAAATGTGCTAATTTTTGCAACATTATTGGCATTTGTTCCATCATTGTTGCTATTTGATTTTTACAATTTAAAATTGGTTGCTATTTGGATTGCTTTTACTTGTTGGATTTTAGCAAGAGGAATTCCCTTAATTGTGAAATTTAACAAGACTTTTATTCCATTAGTGAATTCATAATTGTATTTTTATTCGAGTTTTAAAATTTTATTTTATTGTTTTCTTTCCAAAAAATTTCGCTGCGAATACGCATATTTATATCAATGATTTTATTGGTATTCTTGGCGTCAATACTCATTTTGTTAGTTACAGTTTATCAATATGATGAGCAAACACACGATTATAATTTGCAAAGATTTGAAAGAAAAGAAGCAACAGCTATTCAAATTATTGAACTTGAATTGAGCAATAAAACGACTTATCCAATCAACACTGAAAATCTTTATAAAATTTTTAAAGAACGCATTTACGAAATATCATCAATCAATAAACTGAATATTTCAATGTTTGATTTGCATGGAAATTTATTGGTTTCATCTAAAACAAATGCTTTCGAAAAAACGAACATTGAACCTTTAGAGTATGATTTACTGAATGATTTAGCTCAAAACTCCAATCATCGAATTTTAAAAACCAGTGAAAAAGATGGCACAAGTTATCAAACATCATTCACCTACATAAATGATACTAAATTTAAACGAATTGGTATTGTTGAAATGCAGTTAACTCAAGATAATTCTGAGGTTGAATACGAACTGCGAGAGTTTATTTACAGATTGAGCTTGGTATATTTATTAATGTTTATCATCGCAATTTCGTTAGCATATTTTTTATCTAGTTATATTACAAAATCTATCAAATCTATTTCAGATAAAATGCAACAAACGCGTTTAAATCAGCGAAATGAAAAAATTTTATTGGATGCATCAAGTTCTGAAATTGAAATTTTGGTAGAAGCGTACAATAATATGATTGATCAATTAGAAGAAAGCGCCTCAAAATTAGCAAAAAGTGAGCGCGAACAAGCTTGGAGAGAAATGGCGAAACAAGTAGCACACGAAATTAAAAATCCCTTAACTCCAATGCGATTAACTATCCAAAGTTTTGAGCGAAAATTCAATCCTGAAGATGAAAATATCAAACAAAAACTATCAGAATATACAAAAACATTAATTCAACAGATTGATTTGATGAGTTCTATTGCATCTGCATTTTCTGATTTTGCTAAAATGCCAACACAAAATAAAGAACAGATTGAAGTTATAAATGTCATCAAATTAGCCATTGATATTTTTAACGAAGACCATATTCAGTTTCAAACGGAAGAATCAGAAGTTTATGCTTTTTTAGATAAAACACAGCTAATCAGGATTATAACTAATTTGGTTAAAAATGCTTTACAAGCAACTGAAGAAGAAGAAAATCCAAAAATTTTGGTTAGTGTAACTTCAATTGATAATTCTTTAAAAATAACAGTTTCTGATAATGGAAAAGGGATTGCAGATGAAATGAAAGATTTGATTTTTGAACCCAAATTCACCACCAAAACAAGTGGAATGGGACTTGGATTGGCAATGATTAAAAGTATAATTGAAGCTTATGACGGATCAATTAGTTTTATTTCAGAAAAAAATAAAGGAACTACTTTTACCGTAATTTTACCAAAAGAATAAGAATTTTAAACAGCAATATTATGAATTTTGAAACCATTTTAATTGATAAAAAAGAGGCAATTGCAACAATAACCATCAATAGACCTCAAAAATTAAATGCTTTAAACAAAACTACTCTTCAAGAGTTGCATACTGCTTTAAAAACTCTTGAAATTGACAGTAATATCCAAGTAATAATTATCACAGGAAGTGGAGAAAAAGCTTTTGTTGCAGGTGCAGATATTGCTGAATTTGCGAATTTTTCGGCAAATGAAGGTCATAATTTAGCCAGAAAAGGACAAGAAATAGTATTTAATTTTATTGAAAACCTTACAAAACCTGTCATTGCAGCTGTAAATGGCTTTGCTTTGGGTGGTGGTTTAGAGCTGGCAATGGCTTGCCATTTTAGGATTGTTTCAGACAATGCAAAAATGGGTTTGCCAGAAGTTTCTTTAGGAGTAATTCCAGGTTATGGAGGCACACAACGCTTGCCACAATTAGTAGGAAAGGGAAAAGCAATGGAGTTAATTATGACTGCAGGAATGATTTCAGCAGAAGAAGCCAAGGCTTTAGGATTGGTAAATCATGTAACTTCTCAAGAAGAATTATTGAGTTTCACTCAAAAAATTGCTGAAAAAATCATCAGAAATTCACCTTTGGCAATTGCTGCTGCCATCAAAGCTGTAAATGCCAATTTTGATGTAGACAAAAATGGTTTTGAAGTTGAAATAGAAGCTTTTGGAAATTGTTTTGGAACTCCAGATTTTGTTGAAGGAACAACAGCTTTTTTAGAAAAAAGAAAACCTAATTTCCCAGGATTTAAGTAATCTTTATAACGAAAAAAAGCGGGCTAATCACACCCGCTTTTAATCAAATCTACAATCTACTTAACTAATCTAATCTATGAAATCTTTATATTTTAAAGGTATTACTGTATTTTCTATCTTGATTATAAACAAAAACTTTATAAGACCCTTTTTTTTCTGCATCTAACTTATACACTCTGTTTAAAAGTGTTTCGTTTTTAATTGTTTCTGAGAAAATCACCTCATTTTCAAAATAGATAACAATTTGAGTAGGTTCTTGATCAAATTCAATTTTCGAAACCATAACAATATTTTCTTGGTTTCTAATCACTGGTTTAAAAATCACTTTCTCTTCATTAGATAATAAAATCACTTGATTTGGAGAAACCTGAAATCTTTTGATGACAATTTCATAATCTTTGTCCATCTCAATTACATAATTTCCTTCATCTAAAGATGTTACATCTAAAATTTTAGACAAATTTCCATTTTCTGATATGGTTTCTGAATATAATTTAGTTCCGTTTTCATCTTTAATGGTCAATGAGTGTCCTTTTTTTACGTTTTTAAATTCTACAGTTACTTTTTTGTTATTGTCTGTATAATTATTTTTAATTTCTGTGTTTGAAAAGCTTACTAATGAACTGATTAATAAAGCTATCGTTATAATTTGTTTTTTCATTTTTTTACTTTTTTTGGGGGTTACTGAATTGTTTTTCCTCCGTTTTTCTTCAATATAATGCCTAATACCACAATTTGGAAAATGTACATTGTAATAAAAATGGCGATTACTGAGATAAATAAAATACTATCACTGTTTACCATAAATTATTTTTGTGCAAAGTTATGGTGCAACTGTAGTTTTAATAACAACAAAATTGGTATATTTATATCCTATTTTAACTCTAAATGTTTTGTTAAAATCTATTAAAGTTAATATAGAACACATAAAAGATAATTTTATATAGAATATCCTTTGATTGTGTCGTAATTTTGTAACCAATTAGAAATGAGCATACTCATAAATTGGTTTTAAACTAAAACAAATAGTTTATGATATGCAAATGATAGAAAAATTACCCTTTAACACAACATATGAAACAGATTAAACCAACATTAGAAAAGATTACACCCAATTTTGGTAGTTCTTTATTGGTTAAGAAACATGTTGAGTTTTTAAAAACCAATACTCCCTTTTGGCATTTTCATCCAGAAATAGAATTGGTTTATGTAAACAAAGGACGAGGAAAAAGGCATATTGGCAATCACATCAGCTATTTTAACAATAGTCAATTGGTTTTAATTGGCTCAAATTTGCCTCATGTTGGTTATATTGATCGTTTGACAACAAATGGATCAGAAACGTTAATTCAATTTAAACCCGATTTTTTAGGAGAACATTTTTTTAAAATTCCTGAAATGTTGCCAATTGAAGCGCTTTTTGAACGTGCCAAAAAAGGTGTTCGATTCAATATTGATATCAAACAGCGAATTGGAGCAAAAATTGAAAAATTGGTGGATATTGAAGGTGCTGAAAGAATCATCGCTTTTTTAGACATTTTAAAAGATTTAGCCACTACTGATGATTATACATTGTTGAATGCCAATGGATTTGCTTTTGAAACCATTCCTCAAGACAGTAATAAAATCGAAATTATTTACAAACACATCAACGAACATTTTCAAGAACACATCAGTTTAGATGAAATTGCAGCACTTGTAAGTATGACTGTTCCTGCGTTTTGTAGGTATTTTAAAAAATCAACCGGAAAAACGTTCACAAAATTGGTAAATGAATACAGAGTTGTACATGCCACAAAATTGTTAGCAGAAAGTACGATGAGCATTTCCGACATTTGTTTTGAATGTGGTTTCAATAACTTTTCGCATTTCAACAAATTATTCAATTCAATTACAGGGAAAAGCGCTTCAAAATACAGAAGTGATATGAAAAATTTAATTCAATAAATTAATTATGGCAACTAAAATAGACAAAGCCATTGAGTATTATACTTTTAAAAGTAAAAAAATACTCGATCACATTAACAGTAGCAACAGCTTAACTGTGGATGAAATTATTGAAAATGGTCAAGAATTAGCCATTTTAGAATATAAAATTACAGCTTTAGAAGTCGCAAAAGCAAGTTAATTTTTACAACTTTCCATTCCATTCGTTATAAAACTGTTCTAAATACAGTTCCATAAAACGATGTCTTTCTGCAGCAATTTTTTTGCCAGTTGAGGTATTCATTTGGTCTTTTAAAAGCAATAATTTCTCATAAAAATGATTGATACTTGGCGCATCCGAATTTTTATAAGACTCTTTGCTTAATCTTAATTCTGGTAAAATTTCAGGATTGTAAATTGATCTATTTTTAAATCCTCCATAATTAAAACAACGTGCGATTCCGATTGCACCAATTGCATCCAATCTGTCAGCATCTTGCACAACTTCCAATTCTTTTGATGTAAATTTTGTAGCATTTTTATCCAAAGAATTTTTAAAAGAAATATGTTTGATGATGTTTATTATGTGCTCACGAGTTTTTACGTTTACCTTTTGTTGTTTCAAAAAATCACTTGCTTTTTTTGGACCTATAGTTTCATCACCATTATGGAATTTTGCATCTGCAATATCATGCAATAAAGCCGCTAATGAAACCACAAAAATATCTACTGATTCTTCTTTAGAAATTAAAATAGCATTTTTAAAAACACGCTCAATATGAAACCAATCATGCCCACCTTCAGCATTTTTAAGTTCGTTTTTTACAAATTCGATGGTATTTTCAATAATTTTTGACTGGTCCATTTAATTTTTTTTGAATTTTAAAAATAAAAAAATCCACGAAAAAAATCGTGGATTTTTAAGTCCTTTCCTTTGGAAAGGATTTAGGATAGGATTAACAGTGTTCTTCGTAAGCAGCTGCTAAATTTTGTGCTATCATTTGAGCTGAACGCCCTTCAATATGATGACGCTCTAACATGTGTACTAAATTTCCGTCCTTAAACAACGCAATTGCTGGTGATGATGGAGGAAAAGGAATCATAAATTCTCTCGCTTTTTGCGTAGATTCTTTTTCTACTCCTGCAAAAACAGTCGTTAAATGATCGGGAGTTTTAGATGCATGCAATGATGCAATTGCTCCTGGTCTTGCTGTGCCTGCCGCACAACCACAAACCGAATTTACCATAACTAAGGTGGTTCCTTTTTTTGCTAAAGCATTTTCAACATCACTTGCAGTATATAAAGCTTCAAAACCTGCGTTGATCAACTCATCACGCATTGGTTTTACTAATTCTTCTGGATACATAATTTATTTCTTTTGAGTTGCAAATATACTTATAAAAATAAAAGGATTCAAGTCGTTTTTGAATAGCTTTTTTGATAGATACATCAAAAAAATTGATATTATACTTCAAATTTTTAGTTTCTTTGAACTTTCAAAAAAAGTGCATAAAAAGTATGGGAAATTTTACCAAATGGTTAGGAGCAGGATTGGGTTTTACCTTAGGAGGTCCTATTGGAGCTGCTATTGGTTTTGCAATTGGGAGTTTTGTAGACGGAATTACAGCTGATGAATTAACTGCAGAACAAAGAGAATATCAACAAAATACAGCGCAACAAATCAATACACAATCAGGTGATTTTGAAATTAGTTTGTTGGTTTTGGCATCAATCGTCATTAAATCTGATGGAAAAATTGACCAAAGAGAACTGAATTTTGTAAGAAGTCAGTTTTATGCAATGTATGGTGAACAGCGAGCAAATCATGCATTTAAGTTGTTTAAAGGAGTCATCAAAAAAGATGTTTCAGCACGTCAGGTTTGTTTTCAAATTCGCCAACACATGCCACATGCATCTCGTTTGCAATTGATTCATTTTTTATTCGGAATTGCCAAAGCTGATGA
This sequence comes from Polaribacter gangjinensis, assembly GCF_038024125.1. Classification (NCBI taxonomy): domain Bacteria; kingdom Pseudomonadati; phylum Bacteroidota; class Flavobacteriia; order Flavobacteriales; family Flavobacteriaceae; genus Polaribacter; species Polaribacter gangjinensis. Next base: position 1,744,167 of record NZ_CP150662.1, on the reverse strand, counting down.
ATTTGTTACCGAAAAAGAAATTGACGAAATTCGAAAAATTGCGGGATATTTATACATCAATCAACTTGATTTTGAGTCAATTAAAGCGATGTTTTATGATGAATCTGGGAATTCTTATAAAATTTTAGAAATCGAAAAAACAGCCACTGATGATGAAGTAAAAAAAGCATATAGAGCTTTAGCAAAAAAACATCATCCAGACAAATTACAAGATTTAGGTGAAGAGCATTTAAAAGGCGCTCAAGAAAAATTTCAAAGCATTCAGGCTGCTTACGAAAAAATAAAGAGAGAAAGAGGGTTTTAAAAGACGTTTTTTACACTTAAAGCCTTTCATTTTATAGAATTTCCTTAATTTCGCAACCTTAAAAGAAAAGAGATATCATGAGCGCGAAATTTCCTGAATATAAAGCACTTGACTTGCCAAAAGTTGCAGAAGAAATTCTGGAGTATTGGAACAAACATTCTATTTTTGAAAAAAGTATTTCTACCAGAGAAGGCAACACGCCTTTTGTGTTTTTTGAAGGACCACCATCTGCAAATGGTTTGCCTGGAGTTCACCACGTTTTAGCAAGAGCCATCAAAGATATTTTTCCAAGATACAAAACCATGAAAGGTTTTCAAGTAAAAAGAAAAGCTGGATGGGACACGCATGGATTGCCAATAGAATTAGGCGTTGAGAAAGAATTAGGCATTACAAAAGAAGATATTGGCAAAACAATTTCAGTAGAAGATTACAACGCAGCTTGTAGAAAAGCGGTAATGCGTTATACCGATATTTGGAACGATTTAACTCAAAAAATGGGTTATTGGGTTGATATGGAACATCCATATGTTACCTATGAACCAAAATATATGGAGTCTGTTTGGTGGTTGTTAAAACAGATTTACACTAAAAAATTATTATATAAAGGATACACCATTCAGCCTTATTCACCAAAAGCAGGAACTGGTTTAAGTTCGCACGAGCTCAATCAACCAGGAACCTATCAAGATGTAACTGACACCACTGTTGTTGCACAATTCAAAGCAATCAATGAAACATTGCCCGGTTTTTTACAAAATGAAGGCACTATTTATTTTTTAGCTTGGACAACAACTCCTTGGACATTGCCTTCAAACACAGCTTTGACTGTAGGTCCAAAAATTGAATATGTTTTAGTGGAAACATTCAATCAATATACTTTTGAACCTATAAAAGTTATATTGGCTAAAAACCTAGTTTCAAAACAATTTGCAGGAAAAAATAACATTCAAGTAGCAACTTCTGATGCGCTAAAAACGTACAATTCTGGAGATAAAGTAATTCCATTTTTTATCGTAAAAGAATTTGTTGGAAAAGACTTAGTAGGTATTAAATACGAACAATTACTTGATTATGTTTTGCCAAATGACAATCCAGAAAATGCTTTTAGAGTTATTTCGGGTGATTTTGTAACCACAGAAGATGGAACAGGAATTGTACATACAGCTCCAACTTTTGGTGCAGATGATGCTTTTGTTGCCAAACAAGCAGTTCCAGAAGTTCCGCCAATGTTGGTGAAAGACGAAAATGGTAATTTGGTTCCTTTGGTTGATTTGCAAGGAAAATTCAGACCAGAAGTGACTGATTTTGCTGGGAAATATGTCAAAAATGAATATTACAGTGAAGGCGAAGCTCCTGAAAAATCTGTAGATGTTGAAATTGCCATCAAACTAAAAATTGAAAACAAAGCATTTAAAGTAGAAAAATACAAGCATAGTTATCCAAATTGTTGGCGAACAGACAAACCAATTTTATATTATCCATTAGATTCTTGGTTTATAAAAGTTACGGATGTCAAAGACAAAATGCACGATTTAAACAAAACCATCAATTGGAAACCTGAATCAACAGGAACAGGTCGTTTTGGAAATTGGTTGGCAAATGCCAATGATTGGAACTTATCGCGTTCACGTTACTGGGGAATTCCGTTGCCAATTTGGCGAACTGACGATGGCAAAGAAGAAATTTGTATTGGTTCTGTTGAAGAACTAAAAAATGAAATGACTAAAGCTGTAAAAGCAGGTTTTTTAGCAAAAGACATTTTTGAAGATTTTGAAATCGGAAACAACGCTGATGAAAATTATGCAAAGATAGATTTGCACAAAAATATTGTCGATAAAATTATCTTAGTTTCATCATCAGGAAAACCTATGAAACGCGAAAGTGATTTGATTGATGTTTGGTTTGATTCTGGTGCAATGCCTTACGCACAATGGCATTATCCTTTTGAAAACAAAGATTTGATTGATGAAAACAAATCATTTCCGGCCGATTTTATTGCAGAAGGTGTAGACCAAACTCGTGGTTGGTTTTATACATTACACGCCATTGCAACCATGGTTTTTGACTCTGTTGCGTATAAAAATGTAGTATCAAATGGCTTGGTTTTAGATAAAAACGGGCAAAAAATGTCTAAACGTCTAGGAAATGCAATAGATCCATTTTCCACTTTAGCAGATTTTGGTGCAGATGCTACACGTTGGTATATGATTGCAAATGCAAATCCTTGGGACAATTTAAAATTTGATTTAGAAGGCATTGAAGAAGTAAAACGTAAGTTTTTTGGTACATTATACAACACGTATTCGTTCTTTGCATTGTATACAAATATTGATGGATTTACTTACAAAGAGGATGAAATTCCATTAGAAAATCGTCCAGAATTAGACAGATGGATTTTATCAGAATTGCACACGTTGATTCAGAATGTAGATAAATTTTATGCTGATTATGAACCAACAAGAGCAGCAAGAGCTATTTCCGATTTTACGCAAGAATATCTAAGCAATTGGTATGTGCGTTTAAGCAGAAGACGTTTTTGGAAAGGCGATTATCAAACAGATAAAATTTCTGCTTACCAAACATTGTACACTTGTATGATTACCATTGCAAAATTAGGAGCGCCAATTGCGCCATTTTTCATGGATAAATTGTATCAAGATTTGAATTCTGTTACCAAAAAGGAAGGTTCTGAAAGTGTTCATTTGGCCGATTTTCCAATTTTTGATGCTGCTTTTGTTGATAAAAGTTTAGAAGAAAAGATGGAAAGTGCACAAAAAATATCATCCTTAGTACTTTCATTACGCGCTAAAGAAAAGATAAAAGTGCGTCAACCATTGCAAAAAATCATGATTCCGGTTGATAGTTTTCAACAAAAGGAAGCCATTTTAGCAGTATCAAATTTGATAAAACATGAAGTAAATATCAAAGAAATTGAAATTCTTGAAGATGCTTCAGACATGTTGATCAAGCAAATAAAACTCAATTTTAAAACCTTAGGACCAAAATTTGGAAAAGATATGCGCTTGATAGCGAACGCAGTACAAAATTTCACGAAAGAAGATATTAACAATATCGAAAAATTGGGAACTATTTCTATCAATATTGATGGAAAAAATATAAATTTAGGTCTTGAAGATGTAGAAATTTCATCCAAAGATATTGAAGGTTGGTTGGTTGCAAACGAAGGTTCATTTACAGTTGCGTTAGATGTTACAATTACGGAAGATTTACGCAAAGAAGGCGTTGCTAGAGAATTGGTAAATAGAATTCAAAATGCGCGAAAAGACTCAGGTTTAGAAGTAACAGACAAAATAAAATTAACCGTTTTAAATTTTGAAAACTTGCAAAATGCAATTTCAGAAAATAAAACCTACATTATGAGTGAAACATTGACAAAAGAGTTGGTTTTTGTTGATGAATTAAAAGAAGGAATTGTCATTGAATTTGATAATATTAAGAGTAAAATAGTAATTGAAAAAATGTAAGAAAATGTCAGACGTAAAACTAAAATATTCAGAAGAGGACTTAAAAGAGTTCAGACAAATTATTGAAAAAAAGATAAAAAGAGCTCAAGAGGATTTAGATATCTTAAAAAGTGCCTATAAAAACGACGCAGATAATGGTACAGATGATACTTCACCATCTTTCAAATCTTTTGATGAAGGTTCAGATGTAATGAACAAAGAAGCAAATGTACAGTTGGCAATTAGACAAGAAAAATTCATTAGAGATTTAAAAAATGCGTTGCAAAGAATAGAAAATGGAACGTATGGTGTTTGTAGAGTTACTGGAAAACTGATTCAAAAAGAGCGTTTAAAATTAGTGCCTCATGCTACTTTAAGTATCGAAGCTAAAAGACGTCAATAATTTTAGTTTCCCCAAATAATTGTAAAAGCTTCTCTTAAAAGAAGCTTTTTTTATGATGAAAAAACAACTTTTATTACTTTTTATGATGATTTCATTCACTTTTTTCAGTCAGAAAAAAGTGGAAAAAGACATGGAAACTTCCCTAAAAGAAATTGAGATTTCTACAGTTGGTTTAGATGATTTTGTGATTGAAAACTCAAACTCGAAATTTGTGGAAGTAATCTTGTTTGCTGAAAATATGCACGAACAAGAAATCATCATTAGTGAAGAAAATGATAAAGTTGCTATCAAATTTCAATTGGATAGTTTGATTATTGAAGAGGCTGTTTTTCGAAAATTCATCACCAAAAGATTGCAAAGAGCGTATGCCATTGTTAAAATCCCAAAAGGGAAAAACTTAACTATTTACGGAGAAAATCATAGTATTGAATCTAAAAATTTTTGGGGAGATTTAACCATTTACATTGAAAAAGGGATTGTAAAACTCAATACAATTCAATCAAATACTATTGTTAAAATGTATGCAGGAACTATTTTTGCAACTGCGAAAAACAAAAACATCAACCTACATTCTAATATTGGAAATATTACTGTTGATGAGGTTTTATATCAAAAAGATTTTAAAAAAATCGTTTCTGAGTCAAGCAAATCACTTTCAATAAACACCATAAAAGGGATAATTTTTGTAAGCACCCAATAAACCCAATATTATTGTTATTTTTGCAATCAAATTAAAAAAAGCATGTCAAAAAAGAACCTAGCAATTGCGACAATTTTAATCGCTCTTATTCTTGATCAAATTATAAAAATTTACATCAAAACCAATTTCATTTTAGGAGAAGAAGTGTTAGTTTTTGATTGGTTTCGCATTCATTTTACAGAAAATAATGGAATGGCCATGGGCTTTGAATTTGGTGGTGAAACTGGTAAACTTTTTTTAACCTTATTTCGTTTGGTAGCTGTTTGTGGAATTGTATATTGGCTATATTCTACCATAAAATCTAAAGTTCACAACGCTGTAATCATAGCAATTTCATTGATATTTTCTGGAGCTGTTGGCAACATCATTGATTCTGTTTTTTATGGAGTTATTTTTGATGATTCTACAAATAAAGTTGCCACACTTTTTGCTGATGAACCGTATGGAAAAATCTTTCATGGAAAAGTAGTTGATATGTTTTATTTTCCTATTTGGTCTGGAAATTTGCCTAATTGGTTTCCATTTGTAGGAGGTGAACCTTATACATTTTTTCAATATATTTTCAATCCTGCAGACGCATTTATCACTATTGGAGTAGCCATTCTTTTTATTTTTAGTAAACAAGCGTTTCCAAAAGACTAAAATATTTCTTGATAAAATTCTAAAAAATTGATAAAAAATCATCAATTTTACTCTCAAAATTTTATCAAAAGTGAGCATTTCTGAATCTATTGAACTTCAACTCAAAACATTGCCAAATGCTCCTGGCGTGTATCAATATTTTGATAAAGACAATAAAATTATTTATGTTGGTAAAGCCAAAGATTTAAAAAAAAGAGTGGCTTCTTATTTTACGAAAACCCATGAGAATGGCAAAACAAGGGTTTTAGTAAAGAAAATTGTGCACATCAAACACATTGTTGTAAACACAGAAACTGATGCGCTTTTGTTGGAAAATAATCTCATCAAAAAGCACAAACCACGCTACAACGTTTTGCTGAAAGATGATAAGAGTTATCCTTGGATTTGCATCAAAAAAGAACGATTTCCAAGAGTTTTTATGACGCGAAATGTCATTAAAGATGGCTCAGAATATTTTGGACCTTACACGTCTGTAAAAACGGTAAAAGTTTTGTTGGATTTAATCAAAGATTTGTATCCATTACGAACGTGTAGTTTCGATTTGAGTGCAAAAAACATCTCTGAAGGCAAATACAAAGTTTGCTTAGAATATCATTTAAAAAATTGCAAAGGCGCCTGTGAAGGCTTGGAAACAGAAGCAAGTTACAACGAATCAATCAAAGAAATTCGAAATATCATCAAAGGAAATTTCAAGGAAAGTTTAGAGAAATTTCAGCAAGTTATGTTGGATTTTGCTACAAAAATGGAGTTTGAAGAAGCGCAAAAAATCAAGGATAAATTAACGTTATTAAGTAATTACCAAGCAAAAAGTACGATTGTAAATCCGTCTATTAATAATGTAGATGTTTTTTCAATTATTTCTGATGAAACTCATGGATATGCTAATTTTTTAAAGATTTCAAATGGTGCAATTATTCAATCTCACACTACAGAAATCAAGAAAAAATTAGACGAAACTGACCAAGAATTGTTAGAACTTTTTATCATTGAGATAAGGCAACGTTTCAATTCGCAATCACCTGAAATTTATGTTCCTTTTGAAGTTGATTTGGGCGAAAACATCAAAGTTACCATTCCAAAATTAGGAGATAAAAAACGCATTGTAGAACTTTCTGAGCGCAATGCAAAATATTACAGACAAGAGCAATTCAAGCAAATCAAAATTGTTGATCCTGAAAGGCATGTAAATAGAATTATGGCGCAAATGAAAAAAGATTTGCGTTTGTCAGAAGAACCAAAACACATAGAATGTTTTGATAATTCTAATATTCAGGGTACAAATCCTGTAGCTGCTTGTGTGGTTTTTAAAGACGGAAAACCAAGTAAAAAAGATTACAGACATTTCAATATAAAAACCGTTGAAGGTCCAGATGATTTTGCATCCATGGAAGAAGTCGTTTATAGACGTTACAGCAGATTGCTTGCAGAAAATGAATCTTTGCCACAATTAATTGTCATTGATGGCGGAAAAGGACAACTTTCTTCCGCCTTAAAAAGTTTAGATTTGTTAGGTTTGCGCGGAAAAATTGCCATTATTGGCATTGCAAAACGCTTAGAAGAAATTTATTATCCTGGTGATTCTATCCCAATGTATTTGGATAAAAAATCGGAAACATTGAAAATTATTCAATATTTACGGAATGAAGCACACAGATTTGGCATCACTTTTCACAGAAACAAACGTAGTAAAAGTGCTATTCAATCAGAATTAGAACAAATTCCTGATATTGGAACACAAACAATTACAACTTTATTACGTACATTTAAGTCGGCAAAACGAGTCAAAGAAGCTTCTTTTGAAGAAATTCAGGAAGCAATTGGAAAAGTAAGAGCCGAAAAAGTGTACCAGTATTATCATCCAAAAAAAACTATGTGAAATTACCCTTTTTTTACCTCTTTATAATCATTCCTTATTTTTTGTTTGGACAGCAAAACCAACCAAAAGTAGGATTAGTTTTGAGTGGAGGAGGAGCAAAAGGATTTGCGCATATTGCTGTTTTAAAAGAAATTGACAAAGCAGGAGTTCAAATAGATTATATTGCCGGTACAAGTATGGGCGCAATCATCGGCGGTTTGTACGCATCAGGATATTCTGCAAATCAGATTGAGAAAATTATTTTAGAAACCGATTTTGAAACCTTGTTAAGAGACATTCTACCCAGAAATGCAGCTAGTTTTTTTGAAAAAGAATTTGAAGAAAAAACAAGCATTACTTTACCTGTAACTAAAGGGAAAATTGGTTTGCCAAGAGCTATTTCTAAAGGGCAAAATGTAACAAATTTATTACTTGAATTGTTTGATGCTTCTGAAGAAATTACTGATTTTTCGAAACTTCCAATACCGTTTTTTTGTATTGCAACTGATGTTGAAACAGGTGGAGAAGTAGTGATTGAAAAAGGTTCTTTGCCTATGGCTTTGCGCGCAAGCGGATCATTCCCAACCTTATTAAATCCTGTTGTTTTAGATGGAAAATTATTGGTTGATGGTGGCGTTGCTAATAATTTCCCTATTGATTTAATGAAAGCAAAAGGAATGGATATCGTAATTGGAGTTGATGTTGAAGGTCGTTTGTTCGAAAAAGAAAAACTGACTTCTGCCATAGCAATATTAAATCAAATTGTGAGCTATCAAATGTATAGCAAAAGTGAAAAGCAAAAAGAAAATGTCGATATTTATGTTCATCCAGATATTTTCGATTTTAATGTGGTAGATTTTGATAAAAAATTAGAAATTTTAGAAAAAGGAAGAATTGAAGCTGAAAAATTTCAAACAGTTTTTCAAGAAATTGCTAAAACTCAATTGATTAAAAAAGAAAAAAAGACCATTGAAATTAAATATGTAAAAAAAGTAATTTCAAAAATTGATATTCAAGGAAGTAAAAATTACACCAGAGCTTATATGCTTGGAAAATTGAATATTAAAGAAGGTGACAGCCTTACTAGACAAGACATTTCAGGTAAAATTCAGTTATTACACGCTACCAAAAATTACGACAGAATTACCTATTCTTTACACCAAAAACAAGACAAAACTTATGTGTTAGAATTTGTTGTAAAAGAATCAAATGAAAAAGCAAGTGTTAGTTTAGGAGCGCATTATGATTTTTTATATAAATCAGGTTTTCTCATCAATTTAAAACAAAAGCATCTTTTAATTAATAACGATTTACTGTCTTTAGATTTGATTGTTGGAGATAATTTGCGCTACAATTTGAATTATTTTGTCGATAACGGATTTTACACGAGTTATGGTTTTCGTTCAAGATACGATCATTTTAGAGCGAATTCTAAATATAATCCAATTGTAAGACAATTTCCAAACATCAATTCAATTGATTTAAATTATACAGATATTACCAATCAAATTTTTATTCAAACCACTTTTGGGCGAAAATTTGCTTTAGGTTTAGGTGCTGAACACAAATTTATAAGTGTTAGTACAGAAACAATTAGCAACAATAACAATGATTTGGTTATTGACAGAAGCAACTATTTTAATTCTTTTGCGTATTTAAAATTAGATACTTACGATCAAAAATACTTTGTTACCAAAGGATATTTTGCTGATTTTAATTTGAAATGGTTTATGGCTTCATCTGATTTTAATGAAGATTTTAAACAATTTGCACAAGCAAAAGGAACGCTTGGTTTTGCTACCACTTTTGGCGAGCGTTTTACATTCCAATTAAATAATGAGGCTGGTTTTACATTCAATAGCCCAACTTCTCAGGTTTTTGATTTTTATTTGGGAGGATACAATCAAAATTATATCAACACATTTGTCACGATGTATGGCTATGATTTTGCAGAATTGTCAAATAAATCTTTTATAAAATCAGAATTTACTTTTCGATACCGATTTTTTGAAAATCATTATGCATCAATCATTGCCAATTATGCACGTTTAGATAGTAATGTATTTAAAGACATTAACGTTTTTAAAAATGTATTTTCAGGCTATGCAGTTGGATATAGTTACGATAGTTTTCTAGGTCCAATTGAGCTAAAATACAGTTGGTCACCAGATACAAATCAACGTTATTGGTTGTTTAATCTAGGTTTTTGGTTTTAACAAAAAACTATTTTTTAATTTTTTTAGCACTTAAATGAAACTCTTCATAAGTTTCTAAAAGACTCATCAACGCTTTAATTAAATCTTTTGTTTCTAATAAAATACTGAAATACAAGGTAGTGTTTTTCGGACTTGTTTCATCAGTTCTAATTCTGGCAACTTGTTTTTCAACAGAAGCAGAAACATCTAACAACAATTGATTTTTCTCTTTGATGATTTCGTGTAAATTATCAAAATCTCTCTTTTTAAAAACTGTACTTACTTTCCCTAAAATGGAAGTCAATTGATTGTTGATTTCTTTTAAATCTTTTATCTGACCTCTTTTTAAGTTTTTATGATTGTTATTCACATGCTTAAAACTAGCTCTAGAAATATAGCTTATGGATTGAGCAGCATCTTGCAAATAACCTAAAACCATGATATAAAACTTACTTGCTTGTACCGAAGTTTCATCTAAAGATTTGATAAAATAGAACACATTATCTTTCAATTCATCAATTTCATCATTCAATTTTGAGACAAACTTATCTGTTTTTTTCAGTTTTTTCAAATCGTGATTCGCTAAATCGTCCACTACATTTGTGTATAATTTATTAACTCTGATAGCAACTTCCGAAATGTGATCTGAACTTTCTTCAATAACACCATTAATTGTGATTAATTCAGAACGTTCAATATAAGTTCTACGTTGAATTTCTTTTGATTTTTTTCTATGGGCAATGGTATTTTTTGCTAATAAAATGATTACAATTATCAATAAAACCGGAATAAATGCAATATTTAATTGAATAAAATAAGCAACAATAGATGCTGCCACAAAAGCAATTAAAGCTGTTAAAAACCAACCACCAATAACGTTTAATACTCCTGCAACTCTATACACTGCGCTTTCACGACCCCAAGCTCTATCAGCCAAAGAAGATCCCATTGCCACCATAAAAGTTACGTATGTTGTAGAAAGTGGTAATTTCATTGAGGTTGCAATTGAAATCAAAGCACTTGCCATCACCAAATTTACAGCAGCTCTTACCAAGTCAAATGCTGGCATTTCGTATGTTTTGTCTTTTGGTAATTTTATAACCGGTTTTTCAAATTTAGAATTGATATATTCTTGCGTTTTTAAAGGAATCACATAGTTAATTCCGCTATTGATATACATTGAAAAACGAACTACAACTCTTGATAAATTATTGGGTTGAAATTTTTCATGACCTTCTCCTTGTCTTGATAAATTAACACCTGTTTCAATAACTGATTTTGCTTTTGATGATGTCCACAATGTAATCACCATTATAGTACCTGCTAATAACAAAAACCATAAGTTTGATGGAACTTCTTCAGCCAAACTACTCATGTAAAAAACATCAGGAGAAACTCCTGAAACTTGCCAAGCTTCGTATGAATTTAAAGCTGCAATTGGAACACCAATGAAGTTTACCAAATCATTTCCTGAAAAGGCCATTGCCAATGAAAATGTTCCTACTCCAATAATTAAAACAAGGATATTTTTTTTAAGAACAGAAACAAAAAAGTAAGAAAAAAGTGTCCAGAAAATAAAATTTCCAAGTATTATTACTTTATTATTTTCAGATAAAAATCCTTTTATAGTACTATAAAATTCAGTGCCTTGTAAACCCTTTATTACAATAAAATAAGTAATAGCGGTGATGGCAATTCCGCCAAATAATGAGTGAATATATGCAGGTCTGGTTTCAAAATTAAACGTGTAAATTAATCTAGAAAAATATTGAACAATCGCACCAACAGTAAATGCAACTACTACAGAAAGTAAAATTCCAACAATAATTTCAGTCGCAGTTTCATAGTTAATGTAATTCCAAATTGCACTTAAATTTTCACTTTCACTTTTAGTAATTTTTATAATCGCAATTACAAAAGCAGCTCCCAACAATTCAAAAATTACAGAAACTGTTGTAGAAGTTGGCATACCTAAAGAGTTAAAAACATCTAATAAAAGAATGTCTGTAATCATTACTGCCATAAATATCATCATCACATCCTGAAAAACAAACATATCAGGATTAAAAATTCCTTTACGAGCAACCTCCATCATTCCACTTGAAGTTACTGCGCCTACAAAAACACCAATACTTGCAATAATCATAATGGTTTTTACAGGAATTGCTTTTGAACCAATAGCAGAATTTAAAAAATTTACAGCATCATTACTCACACCAACCATTAAATCAACAATAGCCAAAACGCCTAAAGCAACAAGCATTAAAATATATGGATCACTCATTTTTAATTTTATTTAAAGCCACAAAGGTAATTACTCCTAAAATTCAGAATGTTATCTTAATGTTATCAAATTTAACACTTTTTTACGGATTTTAAAACATCATTTATTGCTATGATTCTAAAGGATTTCATTGAAAATGATACTATTTCAATCAAACGCTAGTAACATTCAGTTAACAATCTATTAATTGAACGATAATTTACAACTAACATACACTTTACAAAACAGGCAGACTTTTGCACAATAATTTAAACATATAAAATGAGAAATTTATTAATTTTATTATCACTTGTTTTTTGTCAATTTTTGAACGCACAAAGTAAAGGAACATTAACAGGTATTATAACTGATAAAGAAGCAAATAACGAGGTATTACCATTTGCAAATGTGCTAATAAAAGGAACAACAATTGGTGCTACAACTGATTTTGATGGAAGGTATACAATTCAAGTTCCAGCAGGAAATCACATTGTAGTTTTTAGTTTTTTAGGATACAAAACAGTCGAAAAACCATTTTCAATAAAAGCTGGGCAAACAGTTACCATCAATCAATTATTGTCTGCTGAAGAAGGCGTTTCGTTAGATGAGGTAAAAATTACCGCAAATACAAGTAAAGAAAAAGCAAGCGCTTTAATTTTAGAACAAAAAAAATCAGTTTCAATTAAAACTGCCATTGGTGCACAAGAATTGTCTATTAAAGGGGTTTCTGATGCTGAGGGTGCAGTTACAAAAACTGCTGGAGTTTCTAAAGGTTCTAAAAATGTCATAGTAAGAGGTTTGGGTGATAGATACAATTCTACAACATTAAATGGATTGCCTTTACCATCTGAAGATCCTGAGTATAAAAATATTTCTTTGGATTTTTTTGACGCAGGAATCATCAAAAATATTGGAGTAAATAAGGTATTTTCATCAGATATTTATGGTGATGTTGGTGGAGCAAATATTGATATTTCTTCCAAAGAATTAGACAAAAGAAGTCTTTTTAATTTCGGAGTTTCATTGGGTGCAAATACGCAAACAGTTTCTGAGGAGTTTTTAACTATTGATGGTAACAATGCTTTCGGAACACAAAAATTAGGCATTCCTGTAAATGATTTAACACAATATACTTTCGGAAATTCTTGGAAACCAAACAGTCAAAATTTTCAGTTAGACAATAGTTTTTCATTCTCTGCAGGAAAAAAATACGATATTAAAGATGATAGTTTTAGTTTTTTCTTGGTAGGAGGTTTTAACGGTAGTTACAATTTTATTGATGGAAACATCAAGCAAACTACAAGTGCTGGTGAAATTTTTCAAGATCAATCATTTTCAAAATATGAATACAATGTTTCGCAAATTTTAATGGCAAACCTAAATTATAAATTTAATGGAGGTCATTCTATTGCCTATAATCATTTATTTATCCACGATAACAAACAATCTATTGGCGATTATTTCGGGTTTAATAATCCTGAACAAGATGGTGATTTAGAGTTTCAAAGAAGACAACAAACCAATAATAACGAGTTGTATGTGAATCAATTAATCACTAATTATAAATTTTCAGATAGATTAAATTTCGAAGCAAAAGGGTCATTAAACTTCATTAGAGGAAATGAGCCAGATCGTAGAACAAATAAATATCTTTTTAGAGACGGTTTTTACAATCCACAAACCAATTCTGCTGGTGAAAACGAGCGTTATTTTTCTAAATTAGAAGAAAATGATTATGCAGCTAGAGGTAAGTTTGATTACAAATTGAAAAAGGATGAAGATGAAATTACCACTTTAGAATTTGGTGGTGACTACAGATATACTGAGCGTTTGTTTTCTGCAACAATTTTTAACCATGATTTTTCTACAAGAGTTCCTATTGATATCAATAATCCTGATGCAGTTTTCAATCAAAATTCTATTGATACTAATGTTTTTGAGTTAGAAACTGGTAGAGGAAGCGCAACAAGTCCAGTAGCATTTGTGCCTTTTACATACAGAGGAAAAAGACAAATATTTGGTGCTTTTGCAAATTTAGTATATCAATTGGGTGATAATTTAATTGCTTCTGTGGGTGGTAGATTCGAAAAAGCACAACAAAGAGTTACGTACAATACCAATATTGCTCAATCGTCAATTGATGGTGCATCAAATTTAGATAGAACCTATATTTTACCAAACTTTAATTTAAAATATAATTTTAACGAGAATAGTATTTTAAGAATTGCAGGAAGTCAATCGTATACATTTCCACAGTTTAAAGAAACTGCACCTTTTAAATATCAAGATGTAACTTTTTCATCTCAAGGTAATCCTGATTTAAAACCTTCTGACAATTATAATTTCGATGCAAAATATGAATATTATATGTCTTCATCAGAATTGATCTCTGTAACAGGTTTTTATAAATTTATTCAAAACCCAATCGCAAGAACTGAGATTCCTTCAGGAGGAAATACTCTTACCTATTTAAATGTTGGAAACGACGCAAGTGTGTATGGTTTTGAATTAGAAGCTAGAAAAAGTATTTATAAAGTAGAAGATAAAGATTTTGAAATTATTGGTGGTTTAAATTCATCAGTTTTGTTTTCGAACGTGAATTTAGACAAAGGTTCTATTGCACAATTTACTAGCGCAACTAGTCAATTAGAAGGAGCTACCCCATTTTTAATGAATGCGGATATTACTTTTAATAAAAAATACAATGACAATACGTTGATTTCATCTTTAGTATTTAATTATTTCAGTGAAAGAGTATATTCTATTGGAACAAGAGGTTTTGAAAACATTTTAGAAAAAGGAATTCCAACACTTGATTTGGTTTCATCGTATGAATTTAATAAAAACTACAGTATTAAATTAAAAGCTACAAACTTGTTAAATCCTGATTTTCAGTTATCAAGAGCTGGCTTTAATGGAGGAGATACTGTTGTGTTAAGTAATTTTAAAAGAGGTGTTAACTTAAGTTTAGGATTTTCGTATAATTTTTAAATAAAAGCATTTTTTATAACAATTCTTTAATGTTTACATAAAGACCAGAGAACGTTATAAACCCAACTTTGCAGCATAAATAAATTATTTAATAAACTAACAAATACAATGAAAAAAACAATTTTATCAATCGTAACAATCGCTTCATTAATCTTTACAGGATGTTCATTAAGTGATGATGATAACAATACAAATGTAGGTGGAGAAGTAACTGTACAAAACTTAGCAGGAAATTTAACATCTGATTTGACATTAAAATCAGGAGTTGCTCACAATTTAATTGGTGCATTACTAGTAAAAGAAGGTGCAACATTAACTATTGAAGCAGGTGTAACTATTAACGCTTTAGCTGGTGGTACAGATGTTTACATCTTAGTTGAAAAAGGTGGAAAAATAATTGCAAACGGAACTGCTGCAAATCCCATTAAATTTACATCAAGCGCTACAAGTCCAAAAGCTGGTGATTGGGGTGGTTTAATTATTAATGGAAAAGCACCATTAAGTCGTCAAAATGGTTCTGAAAGTAACGCAGCAACTGAAGTTAAAAATTCAATTTTATTTGGTGGTTCAGTAGCTAATGATAATTCAGGAATTTTGAATTATGTAATTTTAGAATATACTGGAGCAAGAATTGATGACGAAGCTGAGCACAATGGATTGACTTTAAATGGTGTTGGATCTGGCACAGTATTATCTAATATTGCTATTTTAAATGGTGATGATGACGGAATCGAATTTTTTGGAGGTACAGTAAATGCTTCAAACATTTTAGTTGTAAATGCAAAAGATGATATGTTCGATTTTACACAAGGTTATGTCGGTACTTGTACAAATTTATACGGTGTTAGAGAAGCAGGTTATGTAGCTGTAACTTCTGATCCAAGAGGAATTGAAGCTGATGGTAATCTTGATGGAAACTCTCCTTCTGATATCAATCAATCAGTATTTACAATCAATGGTGTTACAATTATTAACAATGCTGCAATTGAATTAACTGATGCTATAAAAATTAGAAGAGGTGCTACTGCAACAATTACGAATGCTTATGTAGCAGTTGGTGTTGGAGCTAGTTTTGCTGATTTTGTTGACTTGACAGATTCAAAAGGTGATGCTAATGGTGCTACAACAATTACAGTTGTTGGAAACACTGCAAATGGTTTAAACATTGCTGATAATAAAACAGTTACAGGAGCAACAATCAATGCAACTGCAGGAACAGCAGGAGGCGCAGACAAAACTGCTTTTGCCTGGACAGGATATAACTTTTAATAAAAAAGTTTAGAAACAAAAAAGCAGGCACTAAGCCTGCTTTTTTTGTTTTCAATAAGATTAAATCTTAACTTTTTTTGTCAGCACAACAAGCCATTTTGCAATCTTTTTTGCATTCCATTTTTGTGGCAGATTTGTTATCACATTCTTTTTCGCATTTTTCAGTACAAGAATGCGCTTCTTTTTTGTTGATAGAAGCTTTATACATATCCCCTCCTGCAATTCCGTTAACAAAAGCGATTAAGTCTTTTTCTGATGTTTTATTAGCATCAAATTCGATGGTTGCAATGCTATCTGCAAAAACAACTTTGGCATCTAAAACACCTTCTTTTTTTGATAATTTAGATTGAATGGTTTTTGCACAACCAATTTCGCAAGTCATTCCTGAAATGTTCAAAGCAACTTGTGCTTTTTCAACTGGCAAAGTAGCTTGTTTTTCTTTTTTTTTACAACCTGCAATTATCAAACAAATTACTGCAAGGTTCAAAATGATATTTTTTGTTCTCATAAGATTTTCTGATTAAAATATGTTACAAATTTATCAATTTTAAAAGAGTTTATCTTAGTATTTGTCGGAATTTTGCACTTGCAATATATTTATAATGAATCAACAACAACGAAAATGGTTATTTCTCATCATACTTTCATTAGTTTGGGGAAGTTCATACATTTTAATTAAAAAGGCTTTAGTAGGTTTTGAGCCTATAACTTTGAGTGCTTTACGAATCACAACTTCTGCTGTTTTACTATTAATTTTTGGGTTTTCTAGTTTAAAGAAAATTCAAAAACATCAGTGGAAATATATTTTTTACACCGCATTTTTAGGCACGTTTTTCCCTGTTTTTTTATTTTCATTTGCGGTTAAAGAGATTGATAGCTCAATTGCATCAATATTAAATTCGCTAACTCCATTTAACACCTTTTTTTTGGGAGTAGTTGTTTTTGGTTTTGGCTTTAAGAAAAAGCAATTTATAGGAATTTTATTGGGTTTGATTGGAACATCAATACTCATTTTAAAAGGAGCAACTATGAATCCGAATCAAAATTATTGGTTTGCTTTGTTGCCAATCATTGCCACATTTGGCTATGCAATAAATGTAAATATGGTTAAAAAACATTTGGCTGATTTAGATGCTTTGGCAATTATTACCGGGAATTTTTTGATGATGTTACCACCTGCAATTGTTGTGTTGTATTTTTCAGGATTTTTTAGCTCTTTTTCTGGTAATGAAATTCAAATTCAATCTATGATGTATGTGGTCATTTTAGCGCTTTTTGGTACAGGAATTGCCAAGGTTTTATATACAAAATTAGTGCAAATTTCAACCCCAGTTTTTGCATCATCAGTAACTTATTTAATGCCTTTAGTAGCTATTTTTTGGGGCTCTTTAGACGGAGAAAAATTGAGTTTTCTGCAATTATTAGCAGGATTGATTATTATGCTTGGTGTGTATTTAGTAAACAAAGCCAAATAAAATTAAAATAAAAAAGAGTCAAAACTTTATGTTTTGACTCTTTACTAAGACTCTTTTCCCTTTTTTAAAATAAACTATTTAAAGTCTGCTTCTGAAACCCCTTCGTTTATTTTGATTTCTTTGATTTCAAAATTCAAATCCATAGGACCCATTTTTTGTCCAATTGCAAATGGGAATTTAATTCCTTTTACTTCTTTGTAATCTCCAAATGTTGTTGGTACTTTTACTTCTTTTCCATCTGGAGTTTTTACTGTTTTTACTTCTTGTACTTTTAACCAAGTAGTCATATCATAAAAAACCTCGGTGTTATTGAATTTTAACACCATCATGTTTTTACCATCAACAGGTTCAATTCTGTCTAAAGTTCCTGCAGTGTAATTCAAATCACTAAAAATAGCATTTGCTGCCTTTGCATCTGCAATTTGTTCAGCTGGCATATCCATTTTTTGACCTCTGCCTTCCATAAATCCTTTTTCACCATCAAAAACAGTTTTTTGCATTACATTTCCCATTACAGAAATTTCTTGTAAAGTTTTATTAGGTGTTGCCATTTTTGATGTCATTACAATTGGAGTTCCTTGTACGGTTGCATTGGCAGTCATCATCATGGTTTTTACAGCCATTACTTTGTCTTTTCCGCCAATAGCAGCTAAGTATTTATCAACTACAGTTTGAGCAGTCATTCCATCAGGAATTGGCAACGTCATAGCTGGTTTTACTGTCGGATTTCCTTCTTTGTCAAAATAGTTGATAACGTAATCTGTTTTTTCTAAGTTTTTCAACACATCAATTCCCTTTCCTGTGATGATAATTCGAGCTTTATCTCCTTGAAAATATTTAATTGCTGCATTTTGAATGTCATCCAACGTAACTGCATTTATTTTTTCAAGATAGGTTTCATAAAAGTCTTTTGGTAAATTATATCTTGCCATGTTCAATGCAAAACTAGCTACAGTTGCAGGTTTTTGAACATCCATTACAAAGCCTCCAATATATTCTTCTTTTACATTTTTCAAATCTTCTTCAGACACTTTTTTGTATCTAATAGTGTTGATTTCTCTCATCAATTCTACAACTGAACTGTCAGTAACCATGTTTCTAACACTTGTTGAAGCTCTAAAAGTTCCTGCATATTTACTTTGTCTTACACTTGAATAAGCTCCGTAAGTATATCCTTTGTCTTCACGTAAATTTTGAAACAATCTAGCAGTTCCACCACCACCTAAAATTTGATTTGCCAATACTGCAGCAAAATAATCTTTGTCTCCTAATTGTAAGTTGATATTATTAATCACAGCAATTTCTGATTGTACTGCGTTTGGCATATCAATAAAATTGATTTCGGTAGTTGGTACATTTTTTGGAGTTGGTAATGTATAAGCAGGAATTGTCCCTGGTTGCCAATCTGCAAATAATGAATTGATGAGTTTTTTTACTTCTTTCGTGTCAAAATCTCCAACAATTACCAAATAAGCGTTGTTTGGTTTGTAAAAATCATTGTAATTTTTAACAACATCTTTTAAAGTGATATTATTTACAGTCTCTTTAGAAGTAAATTCTCCATAAGGATGATCTTTTCCATACGTCAATAAATCTTCTACACGTCTTGCAATGGAAGTTACGTTTTTCTCATTATTTTTAAGATTGTCTAAAATGATTTTTTGTTGTTTGTCAAATTCTTCTTGAGTAAAAGTTGAATTTTTAACGCCATCTGCCATCAATCCTAAAATTTCTGGGAAATATCTTTTTAAAGAAGATGCAAAAGCACCTGAACTAAAAAACGAAACGTTTGCTCCGTAATAATCTACTTTTTCATTAAAAGCATCTTTGGTGATATTTTTAGTTCCTCTACCAAGCAAACTTCCCATCATTGATGAAAGTCCTGCTTTTTCTCCTTCAAAATAAGGATCATTATCAATTGTTAAATTTGCAGAAACTCTTGGCAATTTATGGTTTTCTACCATGATAACTTTCAAACCATTTTTTAAGGCAAATGTTTCTGCTTTTCCTAATTTTATTTTTGGTGAAGGTCCTGGTTTAGGTTGTTTACTTCTGTCAATTTGAGCGTTTCCAGCAAAAGACAGGAATAGTAATGTGATTAAGGTTATAATTCTTGTTTTCATATGATATAATGTCTTTTGATGTTATTTTTTTTCTGGAAGATATTCTAAAATTAATCGTTGATTTGGATTTAAGTATTTTTTGGCTACTTCTCTAATTTCTTCTCTTGTAATAGATCTATAAATATCAATTTCTGTATTGATAAGGTTGGTATCACCATACAATACATGATAGGTTGCTAAAGAACTTGCAATTCCTTCAACACTTGAGTTCGAATTCACAAAGTTATTTTCAAACTGATTTTGAAGTTTTTCATAATCTTTTTCAGAAATTAAATCTGTTTGAATTTTCACAACTTCTTCATCAATTTCTTTTACCAATTCTTCCAATTTATTGTCACCTTGTGGCAAACCGTATAAAATATAAGTTCCGTAATCTTCTTGACTCAAATTAATTGCACCCACTTGCAATGCCATTTTTTTATCATCAACCAATTTTTTATACAAAACAGAACTTCTTCCTGTGCTTAAATACGAAGAAATCATATCTAAAACTCTAGAATCTCTGGTTTTCATTGACGGCGTTCTATAAGCAGTCATAATTGCTGGAATTTGAATATTTGGATCGTAAGCTGTTGCTTTGATAGGCTCAGTAATTGGATCTTCTTGTGGAAAATCTCTTTTAATTTCTTCGCCTCTTGGAATTGGACCAAAATAAGATTCAATCATTTTTTTTGCTTGATTGATATCAATATCACCAGCAACAACCAATGTTGCATTGTTTGGAACGTAATATTTTTTGTTGAAAGCTAAAAACTCATCCAAAGTTGCAGCATCTAAATGCTCCATTTTTCCAATAGTTGTTCCTTTGTAAGGATGTTTTTTAAACATATTTAGTTTTACATATTCTAAAAAACGAGAATATGGTTGATTGTCAACACGCAATCTTTTTTCTTCTTTTACAACTTCGTTTTGTGTATTTACACCATCTTGACCAATGATTGGGTGCAATAAACGTTCAGATTCCATCCACAATCCTAATTCAATTTTGTTTGATGGAAAAATTTCATAATAATATGTTCTATCATCAGTTGTATTGGCATTATTTCTTC
Source organism: Polaribacter gangjinensis (assembly GCF_038024125.1). Taxonomy (NCBI): domain Bacteria; kingdom Pseudomonadati; phylum Bacteroidota; class Flavobacteriia; order Flavobacteriales; family Flavobacteriaceae; genus Polaribacter; species Polaribacter gangjinensis. The sequence goes on along the minus strand of NZ_CP150662.1, from coordinate 1,723,434 downwards.
CTCCGTTTGAAGAAACAATTTTAAACCATTCTCCTTTTTTGATGTTTTCTGTTCCTTCAAACAATAAATGTTCAAAAAAATGTGCCATTCCTGTTCTGTCTGGTTGTTCGTCTTTTGCACCAACGTGATACATTACTGATGTAACAACAACAGGAGCAGAATTGTCTTGATGTAAAATGACATGCATGCCATTATTTAATTTATATTCTTCAAAATCAACTTTTTGTGCTGTTGAAGAAATCGCTACTAAAAACACCGTAAAAAGTGTTACAATCCTTTTTTTCATTGATAGATATTTAGTTAATAAAAGTTTCAGTTTGATTTGACGCAAAGAAACAGCCAATGTTACAAGAAAATATTGCTGTTTATTGTTTTTTCAAAAATACTAAACATACTTTACAAATACGAATAGAATTAAAATTTTATTTGATTCAGTATCTGCAAATTAATTTTAAAAATCTGTTGATATAATTAAAAAAAGAACTATATTTGCACCCGCATTTTCACGAAGTAAATGCAAACAAATAAGTATTAATACGCAAAACAAATAGTATGTACGCAATCGTAGAGATAGCAGGGCAGCAGTTTAAAGTAGCAAAAGACCAAAAAGTTTACGTTCATCGTTTACAAGAAGAAGAAGGATCAAAAGTAACTTTTGATAATGTTCTTCTATTGGATAATAATGGATCTGTAACAATTGGCGCCCCAGCTATAGAAGGAGCTTCAGTAACAGCTCAGGTTTTAGGTCACTTAAAAGGTGATAAAGTAATCGTCTTTAAAAAGAAAAGAAGAAAAGGTTACAAAAAGAAAAACGGACACAGACAGTATTTAAGTGAGATTCAAATTGAGTCTATTGCTGCTACTGGTGAAACAAAATCAACAAAAACAGCATCAGCTCCAAAAGTTGAGGCGACTAAAACCGCTACTGTAGATTACAGTGCGATGACAGTTGCTGAATTGAGAGAGGTTGCAAAAGAGAAAGGTATTGAAGATTACAGTTCTTTGAAAAAAGCTGAGTTGATTGATGCGTTAACTAAATAAGAAACACAATTTTAAAACCATAAAGTCATGGCACATAAAAAAGGAGTAGGTAGTTCGAAAAACGGTAGAGAATCAGAATCGAAACGTCTAGGTGTAAAAATATTTGGTGGACAAGCTGCAATTGCAGGTAATATCTTAGTTCGTCAAAGAGGAACAACTCACAATCCAGGTGATAATGTTTATATGGGTAAAGACCATACGTTACACGCTAAAATAGATGGTATTGTTGAGTTTAGAAAGAAAAGAGATAATAAATCTTATGTTTCTGTAACTCCATTTGAAGCTTAATAAAATCTTTATCAACACTATAGTAAAACGCTCAAGCATTATTGTTTGAGCGTTTTTTTATATTAATTTTTTCAAATCATTGTTTCTATCAATAGTTTTACTATTTTTAGAAATCAAAAATCAACTATGAAAATTTTTTTATACACTTTTTTATTTCTCATTTCTCTCTCACTGCACTGTCAGAAAAAGGAATTTTCACAAGAGGAACTCGAAACTAAAATTGAGGAGTTTATTTTAACTAAAAAATTAGATTCAGCTACTTATTTTTTAAAAAATTTAGACAAGTCTGAATACAAATCAATCCTCGAAAAAATTGCTTTAAACGAAAAACTAACCTACAAAGAATACAACATTTTATTTTCAAATTTAAGCAACAGAACTTCTATAAGATATGAAAGAATTTCAAATTTTATTGATGAGACTATAAAAACACCAGAAACTAATCAGTTTAATAAGTCGTTTTTTCAGATAAAATGCGATCAAATTTATAATTTAAGAGATGATGTTAGTGTTGAAAAAGCTTCTGAAAAACACCGAGAATTAGAGAAATATTTGTCTAATTTTAATAAAAATGATATTGCCATTCAAAAAGCATCTTTGCGAATACAAACACATCCAATTGTGTTAAATCTTATTGAAAAAAATGTTGAGGATGGAAAAAAATTGACTTTAGAATGTTTAGAAAAATCAAGAAAACTCAATGATTTAGAACTTCAAATTATGTTCATGTATCATCTATCAGATTTTTTAGTAATCGAAAGAAAACTAGATGAATACATTAAAATTTCTGAAGAAAGTTTGGCTTTAGAAAATCAACTTCAAAAACACACACCCTATTATCACGCCATTTTACAACATTTAATAGATGCTTATATATATAAAGGAGGCTATACTGATAAGGTTTTAAAGTTGATAGATGAATTGTATAATGACCCAACTTACAAGATTCAAACTTATTCTTTGTACTTAAAATTGTTGGGAAGACCAGATACAGATACACTTATTAGAGATCAAGTTTTGCAAAAATTTGAAGTAAGTGATATTAAACAATTGGTTGAAAAATTTCAAATTCTTGGGAAAGATTTAAATCAGAACGATTTTTATAAACTTTTGTTTGAAAGTTCTAACGCATTGGTTAACAATGATTTTTTAGAGGAAGCTTTAGAAGTTAAAGATCAGTCAATTGCGCTCACAAGAAAGATTTATTCTCAAGATTTATCAAAATCTTTAGCGGATTTTAAAATAGAACAAGTAGAAAAAACCAAACAGCAAGAAATTGAAAATGAACAAGAAAAAAACAAATTATATAGTTTGATTTTAGTTCTTGTAGGTGTTTTTCTTTTCATAAGTTTATTGATTATTCGAAAAGTTTTAAGACAATCTAAAGAACTTACTCATAAAAATGAGATAATAAATGAAACGTTGAAAGAGAAAGAGTTGCTAATAAAAGAAGTGCATCACAGAGTAAAAAATAACTTTCAAATTGTGGCAAGTTTATTAGAATTGCAAACAAAAGGCATTTCCGATAAAAAAGCTCTAGAACTTGTTAATGAAGGAAAAAATCGCGTAAAATCTATGGCGTTGATTCATCAAAAATTATATCAAAATGATACAGGATTGATTGATTTTAATGAATATTTAAAAATGTTAACAAAAGAATTATCAATTGCTTACAAACAAAAAAATAATGTAGAAACTACAATTGATGCTGTAAATATGTTTTTTGAGGTAGATACTGCAATTCCATTAGGATTAATTATCAATGAAATAATTACGAATGCTTACAAATACGCGTTTCATAATGAAAAAGAAAACAAACTTTCTATTTCTATTCACAAAGAAGCTGAACACTTTAAATTGATAATTCAAGATAATGGCAATGGAATTTCCGAAGATTTTGACATCAAAAATGCAAAAAGTTTGGGATTGCTTCTGGTAAATAGATTGGTGAAACAGTTGCACGGAACCTTAAAACAATTGAATCAAGATGGAGCAAAATTCGAAATTACATTTAAAGATAATTATACTAGAGGACTAGTGCATTAAAAATTTTTAAAAAAACATCGAAAACTTTATAATCTTTTTATACATTGTGTAAGCAATAAATCAAGATGGAAAAAGTAAAAATACTGGTTGTAGAAGACGAAATAATCATTGCAGATAGTATTTGTAATGCATTAAATGAACTGGGATATCATGCTTTAGAACCTGCAATAAATTTTACAGAAGCAATTGAAACAATTGAAACTGAAAAACCCGATATTGCCATTTTAGATATCCAACTTTCTGGTAAGAAATCAGGGATTGATTTGGCAAAAAGAATCAGAGAGAGTTATCACTTTCCATTTATTTTTCTAACATCCAATTCTGATTCTTTTACTATCAATCAAGCTAAAGAAGTAAAACCTCCTGCTTATTTGATAAAACCCTTTTCAAAAGAAGAGTTGTATAGCTCTATTGAAATTGCGTTGCATAATTTTTCAGTAAAATCAGGAGATTTAATGGAAGAAAATCTGATTATCAAAGAGGCAATTTTCATTAAAAATAAAGGATTTTTCACAAAAGTTTCTTTCAGTGATATTTTGTATTTGAAAAGCGACCACGTTTATGTTGAAATTTTACTTCATAATCAACAAAAATATGTTGTAAGAACTAGTTTAAACGATATTTTAAGCAAATTGAATAGCAATTTTATTAGAGTTCACAGAGGATTTGTTATCAATATTGCATATTTAACGCAGATTAATAGTAATTCAGTTAAAATTATTGAAGAAGAAATTCCTATTGGTAAAAAGTTTAGAGAAGATATTGTAAAACGAATTAATCTAATTTAAGAACACAAAATCAATCATTTAGAACATTTTAAACTTATTTTTCTTAAAATACCTTACCTTTATTGTGTTTAGTAACAATCTTAAGCAATTTTTCGGGGGAACAATTTGTTTTAAGATCAACTATAAAACTTTAGCCATCCTTATGGATGGCTTTTTTATTCGTAAAATAAGACACTTGTTTGTAAGTTCTTCATTTATTACTGCGCTCAATTTTGTACTTTTACTTTCATGAATTATTTGTACAATCTTATAGTTTTTTTAACTTCAATTCTATTGCCAATTATTGCTGTATTCAATAAAAAAATAAAATTATTTGTTGATGGTAGAAAAGAGACTTTTCCTAAAATTACAACTTTAAAAAATCAAGAAGTTATTTGGTTTCATGCAGCTTCTTTGGGCGAATTTGAGCAAGCAAGACCCATTATTGAGGAGTTGAAAAGTTCATTTTCAAAGTATAAAATATTGGTTACTTTTTTCTCTCCATCTGGATATGAAATCAGAAAAAACTATGATTTAGCAGATGTAATTTGCTATTTACCTTTGGATTCTAAATCAAATGCCCAGCAATTTATAGGTAAATTGCAAATTAAATTTGTTATTTTTATAAAGTATGAATTTTGGCCTAATTTCTTATTCGAGTTAAAAAGAAATGAAATTCCCACATTACTAGTTTCTGGGATTTTTAGAGAAAATCAACTTTTTTTTAAATCGTATGGAAACTTTATGAGAGTTGCTTTACAAACATTTCATCATTTCTTTCTGCAAGATGAAACATCCAAAAAATTGTTAGAAAGTATTGATTTTAAAAATAATACAGTTGTTGGTGATACTCGTTTTGATCGGGTCGCAAAAATTTTACAACAAAACAATACTCTGGATTTTATATCAGCATTTAAAAATAATCAATACACAATTGTTGCAGGAAGTACTTGGAGAGATGATGAAGAATTATTGATTAACTACATCAATAAAAATGATTCTTCAAAGGAAAAATTCATCATTGCTCCACACAATATTAACAAAGAAGCAATTGCAACATTGCAAAAATCAATTAATAAAAAAACGGTATTATTTTCAGAAAAAGAAGAAAAAAAATTAGCTGATTTTGATGTTTTTATCATTGATACCATCGGAATTTTAACTAAAATTTACGCTGCTGCAGATGTGGCTTACGTTGGTGGAGGTCTCAAAACAGGATTGCACAATATTTTAGAGCCTGCAACTTTTGGGATTCCTGTTGTAATTGGCAATAAATATCAAAAATTTAAAGAAGCTGTTGATTTAGTTCGTTTAAATGGCTGTATTTCAATCAGCAATCAAAGCGAATTTTCAACTATTTTTACAAAACTGAATCAAGATAAAAATTTCAGATTAGCAACTGGAAATATCAATAAAAAATACATTCAAGAACATTTGGGAGCAACTCAAAAAATTATGAATTATCTAAAAACAAGATTATAATATGGATTTTATATTTGAACCTTGGCCTTGGTTTGTTGGAGGTCCTTTAATTGCACTTTCGTTGGTTTTATACTTTTATTTTGGTAAAAACTTTGGTACATCTACTGATTTCGAAACGCTTTGCACTTTGGCTGGAGCAGGAAAATTCTCTGATTATTTCAAAAAAGATTGGAAAGAACGCGATTATGGACTGATGTTCGCAATTGGTTTGGTAATTGGTGGATTCATTGCGTCCAACTTTTTGATTCCTGATCAAACTGTAAATTTGAATCCGAAATCTGTGCAAGAATTAACAGAAATAGGCTTTTCGAATGTTGGAAATCAATATTTTCCAGATGAAATATTTAGCAATGAAGCCGTTTTTTCTCTCAAAGGATTTTTCATTTTAGTATTCTCAGGATTGTTAATTGGTTTTGGAACACGTTATGCAGGAGGTTGTACTTCAGGACACGCAATTACAGGATTAAGTAGTTTGCAATTTCCATCATTATTGGCTGTTATTGGTTTTTTTATTGGTGGTATTATTGCTGCTTGGTTTATCATCCCTTCAATTTTTTAAGTTATGAGAAATATCAAATTTTTAGTTTTAGGAATCTTTTTTGCGATTGTTTTAAGCAAATCTCAAGCTATTTCTTGGGTACGTTTTTATGAAATGTTTCGTTTTCAATCGTTTCATATGTTTGGAATTATTGGGAGTGCTATTGTCATTTCAGCCATTTTTATGCAGTTATTTAAACACGGAAAAATAAAAGACATTCATGGTAACATCATCACTCCAAAAAAGAAAGAAAAAGGGTTTGTTAGAACTTTGGTTGGAGGAACTTTTTTTGGAATTGGATGGGGAATTTCTGGTGCCTGTGCAGGACCTATTTTTGTAATTCTGGGATTCAAATTTTTACCCGCTTTGATTTTGTTAATTTCTGCTTTGATTGGCGCTTTCATTTATGGATTATTGAGTAAAAAATTACCAAATTAATGAACAATTTAGTCGATTCTTTTGGGCGTCAAATCAATTATGTGCGATTAGCAGTTACAGATCGTTGTAATTTGCGTTGCCAATATTGCATGCCTGCTCAAGGAATTGATATTGTGCCAAGAGAAGAATTATTAACTTTTAAAGAAATGTATCGTTTAATTCGTGTTTTGACAGAATTAGGCGTTACAAAAGTGCGTTTAACAGGTGGTGAACCTTTTGTGAGAAAGGATTTTATTGGTTTTTTAGAAATGCTTTCGTATAACGATTTGTTAGAAACCATCAATATTACTACAAATGGAGCGTTGATTTCTGAACATATTTCTACACTTGAAAAGTTAGAAAAAGTAAAAACAATCAATTTGAGTATTGATAGTTTACAACCTGATAAATTTGCCAAAATTACCAGAAGAGATGTATTTCCTGAAGTCTTTAAAACGTTTGATTTGCTTGAAAAAAGCAGTCTCAATCTCAAGTTAAATGTGGTTGTTCAATCAGGTTTTAATACTGATGAAATTGTTGATTTTGTTAGATTAACCAAAGATAAAAATGTTGCTGTTCGATTTATTGAAGAAATGCCTTTCAATGGAAAAGGTCAGCGTGAAATGAACGAAAATTGGACATTCACTAAAATTTTAAACGAGATTAAAAGTCAGTTTGATGTTACTGAAATTGTATCAGAAAAATCATCCACATCACGAAATTATCATATTGAAAATCATGTAGGTTCAGTCGGAATTATTCCTGCTTTTACAAGAACGATTTGTAATGATTGTAATAGAATCAGAATTACTTCTATGGGCACTTTTAAAAATTGTTTGTTTGATGATGGCGTTTTTAATTTGAGAGATTTTATCAGAAATGGCGCCTCAAATGATGATTTAAAAACACTTTTTTTATCACTCATTAAAGAAAAACCTGAAAATGGATTTGTAGCAGAAGCAAATCGTAAAAAGGGAAATGTTTCTGAAAGTATGAGTACAATAGGAGGTTAAAAATGATTTCAGTTGAAAAAGCTTTACAAATTGTTTTAAACTCAACCCAAGACTTTGGTGTTGAAGAAATCCCTTTTTTCCAATCAAATGGAAGAATTTTAAAAGAAAGCATAGTTGCAGACAGAGATTTTCCGCCATTCAACAGAGTTTCTATGGACGGAATTGCCATCGATTTTCAGCAATTTCAAAACGGACAAAAAGAATTTTTTATTGAAGGAATTCAAGCAGCCGGAAGTGAACAACGTTCTTTAAAAAATCCTAAAAATTGTATTGAAGTGATGACTGGTGCTGTATTACCGAAAAATACGTCAGCTGTTGTTAGGTATGAAGATTTGGAGATTAACAATGGAATTGCAACCATTTTGATTGATGAAGTTAAAGATTTTCAAAACATTCATCCACAAGGAAAAGATGAACAAAAAGGAGCAATTTTAATTCCAAAAAACATCCAAATTAGTCCTGCAGAAATTGGTGTTTTTGCCACTGTTGGAAAATCAACTGTAAAAGTTGCTAAACAACCCAAAGTGATGATTATTTCTACGGGTGATGAATTGGTTGATGTTGATGGAATTCCATTAGCGCATCAAATCAGAAGAAGTAATGTTTTTACATTGGTTTCTTTGTTAGAAAATTTAAAAATTCCATCATCAACAAATCATATTTCTGATGACAAAGAAGTTTTAAAAACTAACATAAAAAAATATTTAGAAACCTTTGATGTACTGCTTTTTAGTGGTGCAGTTAGCAAAGGAAAATTTGATTTTTTACCAGAAGTTTTAGAAGAATTAGGCGTTCAAAAATTGTTTCATCAAGTAGCACAAAGACCAGGAAAACCATTTTGGTTTGGACAAACTGAAACGTGTAGCATATTTGCATTTCCTGGAAATCCTGTATCGACTTTTGTGAATTGTTTGGTGTATTTTTATTCTTGGTTTTACAAATTTGTGGGAATAAAATTCGAAGAAAAAACAGCAATTTTAGCAGAAGATATTTATTTTAAACCAGATTTAACCTATTTTTTACAAGTTAAAATTCACTACAGATTTGGACATTTAATAGCAACTCCTATCAATTCAAATGGTTCAGGAGATTTATCAAGTTTGATAAAAGCAGATGGATTTATTCAATTACCAAATGATAAAACTGAGTTTAAAAAAGGCGAAAGTTATCCAATAATTATTTATAAATAATGAGCGAATTTTCTCACATCAACAAAACCGGAAATCCAAAAATGGTAAATGTTTCTGACAAACAAATTACCCATAGAACTGCCATAGCTAAAGCAACCATGTTTTTAGGAACTGAAGTGATTTCTCATTTTACCAATAATGAATTGATGACAAAAAAAGGGCCTGTTTTTCAAACAGCAATTATAGCAGGAATTCAAGCAGTTAAAAAGACATCAGAATTGATTCCAATGTGTCATCCCTTGTTGATTACTGGAGTTGATATTGATATTCAAATTATTGATAATGAAACTATTGAGGTAAATTGTAAGGTTTCTATTGAAGGAAAAACAGGTGTTGAAATGGAAGCGTTAACAGGCGCTTCAGTTACCTGCTTAACAATTTATGACATGTGTAAAAGCATCAGCCAACAAATGGAAATTAAAACCATAAAATTGATGGAAAAAACAGGTGGAAAATCAGATTTTAAGAATGAATAAACATCAAAAACATACGCATTTATCAAGGAGAAATAACGATATTTTTGCACCTAATGAAATTGCTATTTTAGGTGCAAAATGCGATGTAATTTCAGATTTGGTTCACCAAATTTCCGCAAAATTATCTCACTTTAAATTAGCGTATTTTGATGCTTCTCATGCAAAAGATGTGACTCCAAATACACTTTCAGAATTTACATTTCACCACGAAGGAAATGTACAAATTGCTACTTTTCAAAAAGTAAATTCCTATCAACAACGATTGGTTTTTTCACAATTTGATTTATTATTTATCAATGGAAATCATTTTGAAGGTGTCAAACAAATCTTGATTTTAGACGAAGAAAAAGAAGCTTCTGTTTTAAAAAGAATGTCGCAATTAACAAATATTCAAGGCATCATCAAACTAAAAAAGGAAACAGCTATTTTTCCTTTTTTGATAGAAAAATTCCCTGAAATCAACAATATTCCTTGTTTTTCAATAGATGAGATTGATAAAATTTCAATCCTAATTAAGCAAATCATTCAACAAAAAATAGGAAACGTAAAAGGCTTGATTTTGATTGGCGGAAAAAGCACAAGGATGGGAACAAACAAATCGTTACTTAATTTTCACGGAAAACCACAAAAAGAATTTGCCAAAGAATTATTAGAAAAGCAAAGTTTAGAAACCTATTTTTCAGTGGCAAATTTATCAGAAAATCCCACAGAAATTTCAGATACTTTCTTGAATTTAGGTCCTTTTGGAGGTATTTGTTCTGCGTTTCAAAAAGATGCGAATTCGGCTTGGTTTGTCTTGGCAACAGACCTTCCTTTTGTGAATGAAGATTTGATAAAATTGTTGTTGCAAAAAAGAAATCCTAGCAAAGTTGCAACCGCAATCAAAGGAAAAAATATGGAGTTTGTAGAACCTTTAATTACCATTTACGAACCAAAAGCGTATCCGATTTTGTTGCAATATTTGGCACAAGGCTATTCTTGTCCGCGAAAAATGCTCATCAATAATGATGTTGAAATTGTAGAAGTGGAGGATGATTTGATTCGAAATATCAATACTCCTGAAGAGTTTGAAGCGGTTTTAAAACAGTTGAAAAATAATTAAAATAAGATTTCTCAATCGCCTAAAAAGGCTCATTTCGAAATGACAAATCACTATGAAACCTAATAAAAATCAACTTTTCAAACGTCAAATTACGTTATCAGAAATTGGTGAAATTGGACAAGAAAAACTCCAAAATGCCTCAGTTTTAATTGTTGGTTGTGGAGGTTTAGGAAGTACAATTGCTGTGTATTTGGCTGCGAGTGGCATTGGAAAAATTCATTTGGTAGATTTTGATACGATTGATGTCAGCAATTTGCACAGACAGGTTTTTTATTCGTTGGATGATATTGGGAAACCCAAAGCTTCAGTTTTAGCTAATTTTATCAAACAAAGAGCCCCATTTACACAAGTGAGTTTTAGCAACAAAGCTGTTACAAAAGATACCATTTTTGAGTTGATTTCAACAGTTGATGTTGTGGTTGATGGGACAGATTCTTTGACCACAAAATACTTATTAAATGATGCCTGTGTACTGAAAAAAAAGCCTCTAGTGTATGGTTCTTTGTATAAGTTTGATGGCTATGTAGCAAGTTTCAATTTGCTACAACAAAACGGATTTTTCTCTGCAAATTTAAGAGATGCTTTTCCTAAAATGACTACTGATATTCCAAATTGCGAAACTGCAGGAACTTTGAATGCAATTGTTGGATTGATTGCAACTGCACAAGTAAATGAGGTTTTGAAAATTATCACTGAAGTAGGAAAACCACTTCAAAATGAATTATTGATTTACAATTCTTTGAAAAATTCACAATTGAAAATGCAACTAAAACCTACTTTTTTAAAAGATAAAATTCAGAAAATTTTTGATGCTGAAAGTTATTTTGATGCGAGTTGCGAAACTCAAAATCCAAATTGGTTGATTCATTCTTTTGACTTGAAAGAGAAATTATCATCAGAAAGTTTAGAAATTATTGCAGTTTTGCCAAACTTACAATTGCCTTTTCAAGTTTCTCAAACCATTCCAATTCAAGATTTTTCAATTGATAAAATTCAAATTGATACGTCAAAAACATACATAATGGTTTGCCAAAAAGGATTGAATAGCTACAAAGCAACTGCCATTTTAAAAAATCATTTTCCTGATTTGAACGTGTTTAGTTTGGAGGGTGGAATTGAAAATTATCACTAAATTATTTCTTCCATTCAATCGTTTCTATCAGTTGTAAAATATCTTTTTTAATGTATTCAACTGCAGGTAAAATGGAATCATAATGGGGTTTTGCATAAAAATAGAGTGCGCCTTTTATAAAATGATGTGTGCTATCAGTTGCATGAAATTGTAAGTTTGATGCGGCATTTCCTGTAATTTCATACAAGCTACCAAAGACTCTTTTTTCATAATTCAAAAAATCCTTCGGAATGATTTGTTCTGCTTTTACAGCATGTTTAAAAACCAATTTTTCTGCATCAACTAGTAATTCTTGCAAGTTATTTTCAATCGGTTTGTAAGTGATATCTAAAGAAGCTTTTAAGTTTGGATATTGAATTTTTAACCAATTATTAGGTTCATCGATTATTTTTGTATTTTGTTGAATATCAAAAGTATAAGGTCTTTCAATAGCTAAATTTTGATATTCCTTTTCAGGATACTCAAGGCTTAAATACGCTTTTGGTTTTGGTAAAAAATCTGAATTACAAGAAAAAATAAAAAACAGAAAAGATAAAAGATAAAAGAGAAAAAAATTACGCATTTCTGGTGGCTTTAATTTGTTTGATGCGTTTTTTATCTAAAGCTTCTATGGTAAACGTGTAATTCTTGAAATTTATTTTCTCTCCTTTTTTAGGAAATTTTCCTGAAATTTCTAAAATAAAACCTGCTAAAGTTTCACTCTCTCCTTTTTCACGTTCAAAAATATCTTCATCTTCATCATCCAAAACTCTACAAAAATCTTTAATGGTGGTTTTACCTTCAAAAACATAGTTGTTCTCATCAATCTTTAAATATGACAAATCTTCATCATCAAATTCGTCATTGATATCGCCTACGATTTCTTCAATTACATCCTCTAAAGTTACCAAACCACAAGTGCCTCCATATTCATCCACCACAATTGCCAAGTGATTTTTTCGTCCTCTAAAATCATCTAATAAATCATCAAGCTTTTTATTTTCAGGAACAAAAAATGCAGCGCGTACTAAATTTTGCCATTTAAAACTAGTTTTGTTTAAATGCGCCAATAAATCTTTGGCATATAAAACTCCGATAATATGATCAATGTTGTCTTTATAAACTGGATTTCTAGAATAGCCTTTTTCGAGAATTTTTTTTAGAACATCTTCAAAAGATTCATCTACTGATATTGCAAAAATATCGATTCTAGGTGTCATAATTTGAACGGTTTCTGTGTTCCCGAAATTGACAATTCCTTCTAAAATTTTTTGTTCTTCTTTTGTTGTTGCGCCTTCAGAAGTTAATTCTAATGCTTGAGAGAGTGTTTCTACATTAAAATTGGAGTTCATATTGCCTAAATTTCTTTCAATAAATTTTGTTAACCAAATTAAAGGCATGCTGAATGGTGTTAAAATTGTATTGATGAAATTGATGAATTTCGACATTTTTCTAGAAAAATTCAATGCATTTCTCGAAGCATAAATTTTTGGTAAAACTTCTCCAAACAACAATATTAAGAAGGTAACCAAGATTACTTCAATTAAAAATCGAATAGGAATTTGAAAGAAGTACAAGTTTAATAAATAATCAAAATCACCAAATAAGTTTTCAGCTAATGTGGCAAATAACAACACAATTAAAATGTTGATAAAATTATTTGCAATTAAAACGGTTGCTAGTAATTTTCTTGGTCGCTCTAATAATTTTACCACAATACTTTCACCTTTTGCTTGATTTGACAAAATGTTTAAATCAGTTTGGGAAAGAGAGAAAAAAGCGACTTCAGTTCCTGAAATTAGTGCAGAAGCAATTAGTAAAAAAATCAGTACAATTGCATTGATTACAATAAGTATATTGAAGCTTGTAAATAAAATAAATAAAGGTTCAGGATCTGGATCCAAGGGTTGTGGTTTTCGTTAATTAAAATGGCAAATCGTCATTTTCATCAGTATGACTCACGCTAATTACGGATGTTGGTTGACTGTTTTTTGAAACATTTGGATTGTTTTCAGCACTTTTTTTATTTGATAGCATTGTCAATTCAGTAGCGTGAATTTCAGTTGCATAGCGCTTAATTCCATCTTGTTCCCATTGACGGTTTTTCAATTTGCCCTCAACGTAAACTTTGTCACCTTTCACCAAATATTTTTCGCAAATTTCAGCTAATTTATTTTTTACAACCACATTATGCCAATCCGTATTTGTAATTTTTTCTCCAGTTTGCTTGCTTACATAAGTTTCGCTAGTTGCCAATGGAAAACGCCCAATAGAATCACCACCGTCAAAATAATGTATTTTAACTTCGTCGCCTAAATTTCCAATAAGTATCACTTTATTAATGGTTCCTGCCATAGCTTTCTGGATTTAATGAATCAAAAGTACTAAAAATTTCAATTACTTTTTCAATTCAAATTGCGCTAAAAAATTTGCAATCAATACAGGAACAGGAAAATTTTGAATTGTTTTCCAAAGAATTTTAGCATGTTGGTTTGATGAAGTTTCCACAATCCAAAAATGAGTATATAAATGTTGATGTGATAATTTATGGATAATTTCTTTTGGATTGAACAGTGAAATTGTAGTTTCTTCAGGAAGTAAATCTATAAATTCTTTGGATGATATAAGTTCTTTTTCATTGACACTTTTGTTAGTTTCTATCAACGGAAATTGATATAAACCTTGCCAAATTCCTTTGTCATTTCTTTGAGTTAGTATTGTTTTATCATCATCAGTAATAACAACCAAATAATTAAAATACCGTTTTTTTACCTTGATTTTTTGCTCTTTTAAGGGCAAATCTTTCGTTAGATTTCTTTGAAGTGCCACACAACTTTCTGAAAATGGACATCCATCACACAACGGATTTTGGGGTTTGCAAACAATTGCGCCAAAATCCATAATGGCTTGATTAAATGTTCCTGGTTGAGTTTTATCTAATAATGATTGTGCTAATTCTTTGAATTCTTTAATTCCTGCAGTAGAATTTATAGGAGTTTCAATTCCGAAATAACGTGCCAAAACTCTATAAACGTTTCCGTCAACAACAGCAGTAGGTTCATCAAAACAAATAGAAGCAATTGCAGAAGCTGTATAATCTCCAATTCCTTTTAAAGCGATGATTTCTTTGAAAGTTGATGGAAATTTTCCATTCAATTCGTGGCTTATATATTTTGCTGTGTGATGTAGATTTCTAGCTCTAGAATAATATCCTAATCCTTGCCACATCTTTAAAACTTCAGTTTCAGAAGCGTTTGCCAAATGAGAAATTGTAGGATAATTTTCTGTAAATTTTAGATAATAACTCATGCCTTGCGCAACACGAGTTTGCTGCAACATTATTTCGGAAAGCCAAATAAAATATGGATTTTTTGTATTTCTCCAAGGCAATTCGCGCTTGTTTTTGTTGTACCAAAAAATTAAAATTTCAGAAAAAATCATTTGTAAAAAATTGGTTTGCAAAACTACGGTTTAAAATTCAGATAATTTTAAAGGTTTATTTTTTTGGAATAGATTAATTATCATATATTTGCATCCGCATTTTTGAAAATAATTTAATAAAAATAGAATCATGACGAAAGCAGATATCGTATCTAAAATTTCAGACAAATCAGGAATTGAAAAAACAGACGTTTTAAACGTAGTTGAATCTTTTATGGCTGAAGTGAAAGGTGCATTAGAACAAGGAGACAATGTGTATTTAAGAGGTTTTGGTAGTTTTATCATCAAAACTAGAGCAGAAAAAACAGGTAGAAATATTTCAAAAAACACTACTATTAAAATTCCAGCTCACAATATTCCATCTTTTAAACCAGCAAAAACGTTTACTGAAGGAGTAAAAAACAAAGTTGTAGTAAAATAATCAAATACAAACTCAAAACCTTCTGAAAGGTTTTATACAAAACAGCAAGCAATTATGCCAAGTGGTAAAAAAAGAAAGAGATCAAAAATCTCAACTCACAAAAGAAAAAAGAGAGCAAGAGCAAATAGACATAAGAAGAAAAAGTAAGCTTTAGCTTACTTTTTCGTTTATAGTTTAGCGAAAAGCAAAAAGTTCATTGACATCGAGGTTACGAAAAACCTCAAATGGTATTATAAATACCTGACAATATTAATCCATCTGCACTGTAAAGTGTAGAGTTAAATCCTGTTCAGTATGAAAACAGAATTAATCATTCGTTCCAATTCAGCTGATATTGATTTTGCCTTATTAAGAGATGGAAAACTTATTGAATTGAATAATGAAACAACTGGTAACAAATTTTCTGTTGGCGATATTTTTTTAGCTAAAATAGGAAAAGTGTTAACAGGTTTAAATGCAGCCTTTGTAAATGTTGGATTTCCAAAAGACGGATTTTTACATTATCATGATTTAGGTCCGCAAGTAAACTCATTAAACTCTTTCATTAAGAAAGTAAGCACAGGTAAGTATAAAGAATTCACTTTTAAAAATTTCCAATTCCAAGAAGACATCAACAAAGACGGTAGTATCAGTGATGTTTTAAAAACAGGACAAAATTTATTAGTTCAAATTGTAAAAGAGCCCATTTCAACCAAAGGTCCAAGACTTAGTTCTGAGCTGTCTATTGCAGGCAGATATTTGGTGTTAGTTCCATTTTCTAACCGAGTTTCAGTTTCGCAGAAAATTGAAGATCCAGAAGAAAAAGAACGTTTAAAAAGATTGGCAAAAAGCATCAAACCTAAAGGTTTTGGTGTTATTTTAAGAACTGTTGCAGAAGGTAAAAAAGTAGCAGAGTTAGACAAAGATTTGCAAAATTCATTAGAGCGCTGGAAAACAATGTGCAAAAGAATTGCAAACACAAACACACCAACCAAAATTTTAAGCGAACTAAACAGAGCATCTTCAATTCTTAGAGATGTAATGAATGATTCTTTTACAAGTATTGTAACTAATGATGAAACTCTTTACGATGAAATTAAAGAGTATTTACAAGAAATTTATCCTGAAAAAGAAAAAATCGTGACGCTACACAACGCACAAGTGCCAATTTTTGAAAAATATGGCATAGAAAGACAAATTAAAACTTCATTTGGCAAAACTGTGTCAATGAGTAAAGGTGCTTATTTAGTAATAGAGCACACAGAAGCGTTACATGTTATTGATGTTAATAGCGGAAACCGTTCTAACAAAGCAGGTTCTCAAGAAGAAACAGCCTTAGAAGTAAATTTAATTGCAGCCACAGAAATAGCACGTCAGTTACAATTGCGTGATATGGGAGGCATTATTGTAGTTGATTTTATTGATATGCATAATGCTGATAACAGAAACAAATTGTATCAGCACTTAAAAGAGGCCATGTCATTAGACAGAACAAAACACAAAATTTTACCACCCAGCAAATTTGGATTGGTACAAATTACAAGACAAAGGGTTAGACCTGAATTGAGTATACAAACTACCGAAACTGATCCGAATGGAAACGGACAACAAGTAGAAGCTCCCATTGTTTTGTTAGACAAAATAGAAGCTGATTTAGAGAAACTTCTCTATAATTTAAAAAGCAATAAATCAACCAACAAGAAGATTCAATTACACATTCATCCTTTTATTGCAGCTTATCTAACAAAAGGAGTAAATTCTATTCGTTTTAAATGGTATTTAAAACACAAAAAGTGGATTTCAATTATACCTAGAGATGCTTACACATACTTACATTACGAATTCATTTCGGAAGAAGAAAAATCTGTAGTGTAAAAAAGGCAATAATTTTTTATCAAAAAAACCCCATAATTTTATAATTATGGGGTTTTTGTTTTTGAAAAATCAGTTTCTTATTATTTTCGTTCTTTAATCAAATAAATATACACAGGATAATGATCTGAATAACCTCCTGTAAAACCACCATCAGCAAAACTTCTAAAAGGATATCCTTTATACTGTCCTGTTCGCCCTGTTAAAAATCGTTGATTAAAAATCATTGCTTTAAACATTTTGTAAGTTGAAAAATCATTCTCACCTTTATTTAGTAAAGGTTCAGAAATCAAAACCATATCAAATAAGTTGATGTTGTCTCGGTAACCTAGTGTATTATATCCTTTTTTATGCATTTCTTCATAAGGATTAAAAATATCATTTTCAGTTACATCTTCTTTTTTTCCTTGGGTTTTCAACACATTTTTAAAACTCGAGTTGGTTGGGTCATCGTTAAAATCACCCATGATTAAAATCTTTGCATTAGGGTCTTTTTCACGAACTTGCTCAATAATTTTGGTGTTTTGGTAAGCCGCTTTTTCACGTGAAGGCCTACTTTTTGCTTCACCACCACTTCTAGAAGGCCAGTGATTTACAATTACGTGAATCAATTCATCATCCAAATACCCCGAAACTAAAAGCTGGTCTCTAGTGTATACTTTGTAACCATCTCTATAAATATTTGGATTAATTGCTTCATGATACACAGGTTTAAAATATCTTTTTTGATATAACAATGCTACATCAATTCCTCTTTTATCAGGAGAATCATAATGTATGATTCCATAATCCATTTTTGATAAATGTTCAGATTTTACCAAATCTTCTAAAACACTTAAATTTTCAATTTCAGAAACACCAATAATTGAAGGACCAGTATTGGCTTTTTCAGCGCCAATTTGAGCAATTACACTTGCCATGTTATTTATTTTTTGCCAATAAACTTTTGATTTATTTGACTTTAATTCCATCATTGGACTAGCCTCATCATTGATAGTTTCGTCATTAATGGTATCGTACAGATTTTCTAAATTGTAAAAAGCAATCGTTCTTATATTGTATTGTTTTCCTTTTTCTTGAGAAGAAAGAATTGAAAATGCCATAAAAAAAATGACACCGAAAAGCATTTGTTTTTTCATTTATCCGAATTTATGCTGCAAACTTATAAAACAATTAATTATATGATGTTATTTTAACATTAGCATTTGTTAAAAATAGTTAAATTTGCAGATATTTTGTTAAAAAAAATTTAAAAATCAATCAAACATTTATGAGAAAAATTATTTTTCCAATGTTTTTTTCATTGTTCTTAGCAATAGGAGTCAATGCTCAAAACGTTGTAAAAGGAATCGTTACTGATAGCGATTCTCAAAATCCTCTACAAGGTGTTTTGGTCACAATTTTATCAACAACTTCTAGCCAAACAACAGGAGCTAATGGAGTATTTAATTTAAAAAATGTGCCCAATGGAAGTTATATTGTAGAGATGAAGTTAATAGGTTATGAAACTCAAAATTTTCCTATCGAATTATCTGGTAAAACAGTTGATTTGGGGACAATTTTATTTTATAAGAGCCTAAGTGAAGATTTAGACCTGAGTTTAATTACAATTACTGATGACGAGTTAAATGATGATGGTGGTGCTGCAGATAATATTGCGGGTTTGTTACAAGCTACACAAGATATTTTTTTAAGAACTGCTGCTTTTGAGTTCAGTTCTTCATTTTTTAGTATCAAAGGATTGGATTCCGGAAACGGAAAAGTACTAATTAATGGTATTGAAATGAACAAATTATTTGATGGTAGAGCACAATGGAGTAATTGGGGTGGTTTAAACGATGTTCTTAGAAATCAAGAATTTAACAATGGATTAAGTGCCTCTAATTATACATTTGGTGGAGTTTTAGGTTCAACAAATATCAATACAAGAGCGTCTCAACAGCGTCCAGGAGTTCGAATTTCATACGCTTCATCTAACAGAAGCTATGTACACAGAATGATGGCAACCTATTCAACTGGTATCATGGAAGATGGTTGGTCTTTTACTTTTTCTGGAAGTAGAAGAGCTGGTAATGAGGGTTTTAATGAAGGTTCTAGTTATGATGCATATTCATTATTTGCTTCAATTGAAAAAAAGATCAATAAAAAGCATAGCATCAATTTTACCTCAATTTTTGCACCTAATAAAAGAGGAAAATCTTCTCCAAATACTCAAGAAGTATATGATTTAAAAGACATAAGATATAATGAATATTGGGGTTTTTTAAATGGTAGAAAAACAAACTCAAGAGTAAAAGATGTTGAAGAGCCTATTTTAATGTTGAATCATTATTGGGATATTTCTGAAAACACTTCGATATATACAAACGTTGCTTATCAATTCGGAAAAATTGGAAATAGCCGTTTAGATTTTAATGGTGGCGCAAATCCTAGTCCGGTTTATTATCAAAATTTACCAAGCTATTTTGTTAGAAACGAAAATTTAGTAGGAGCTTATGAATCGTTGCAAAATTTTCAGAATAATGGTCAGATAGATTGGAATCGAATTTATGATGCGAATATTACAAATGCTTCAGTTGGAATTCAAAATGCCTATGTGTTGTATGAGGATAGAAATGATGATAAACAATTTACATTCAATTCAATTTTAAATTCTCAAATAAACAAGAATATTACACTAAATGCAAAATTAGAATACAAACGCTTACGTTCTAGTAATTTTGCTGAAGTGATGGATTTATTAGGAGGAATAGGTTATTTAGATATTGATAATTTTGGTGAAGATGCTAATCAACAACAAAACAACTTACAAAATCCTAATAGAATTGTTGGTGTTGGAGATAAGTTTCGTTATAATTTCAATTTAAATTCTGATGTAACAAGTGCATTTATTCAAAGTCAATTTAAGTATAATAAGGTTGATTTCTTTGCAGCAGCATCTGTTTCACAAACAACTCATCAAAGAGAAGGATTGTATCAAAATGGTGGGTTTCCAAATAACTCTTTAGGATTATCAAAAAAATTGAATTTCACTAATTTTGGATTGAAAGGTGGTGCAACGTATAAAATCACAGGACGCCATTTATTAGATGCAAATGTTGCTTATATGACACAAGCACCAACAATTAGAAATTCATTTTCAAATTCAAGAGAAAATAATAACGTTGTTGAAAACTTACAAAGCGAAAAAATATTTTCTGTAGATGCAAGCTACATTTTAAGAAGTCCAATAGTAACTTCAAGAATCACTGGTTTTTATACTTACATTCAAGATGCAACAGAAATATCTTTTTATTTTGCTGATGGAATTGGTGGAGATAATACTGCATTTGTTCAAGAAGTATTAAGTGGAATTGATAAAAAACACTTAGGTGTTGAATTGGGTTTAGAAGCGCAAGTTACTCCAACAATAAAGTTAAAAGGAGCAGCTTCTATTGGTCAATATACTTATGATAACAACCCAAATATTTATTTAACATCCGAAGATAATTCACAAACTCAAATTGCTGGTTTTACAAACGGATCAAAAAATTTCGGAGAATCTAAATTGAAAGATTTTAGATTAGCGGCAGGACCACAAAGCGCTTATTCAGTTGGATTTGAATACAGAGACCCAGATTATTGGTATTTTGGAGCAACTACAAATTTTTTCAGCAATATTTATGTTGATGTGGCTCCTTTAAACAGATCAAGTAATTTTTACACAGATGCTGATGGATTACCTTTTGCTGATTATGATCCAGAATTAGCAAGAGAATTATTACAACAAGAACGTTTTGATGACTACATGGTTGTTAATTTAATGGGAGGTAAATCTTGGAAAATAGGTGACAAATTTATCAGTGTTTTTGCAACAGTAAATAACTTGTTTAATCAAGAATACAAATCTGGTGGATTTGAACAAGGAAGAAACGCAAACTTCCGTCAATTAAGAGATGATAAAGCACTAGATACTCCAGTTTTTGGAAATAAATATTGGTACGGTAGAGGCACTACTTACTTTTTAAACGTAAACTTAAGATTTTAAAAAATATAATATAATTGAACATGAAAACAACTAAATTCATCATTTTATTGCTGGCATTTGTAGCTGGTATTTCTTTTACTTCATGTGTAGAAGATGGAAAATTCGAGGTTCCAAATGCATTAGGAACTGAAGAGAATGCAGCAATTGCAAAAATCCAAGCAGATATTACAGCAGGTACATTAACCGAAATTTCTATTGCTAATTTAAAAGGATTACTTGTAAGTGGACAAGTAACTCAAATTACTTCTGATATTTACGTAAAAGGATATGTAACATCATCTGATCAAACAGGAAATTTCTTTAAAGAATTTTTTATTCAAGATGCTCCTTCAAATCCTACAGCAGCTATCAAAGTTGTTACAGAATTTGTAGATTCTTACAACAAATTCAATATCGGAAGAGAAGTTTATATTCGTTTAAAAGATTTGTACATTGGTGAAGTAAGAACAGGAGATGGAGTTACTGCAATTGGTGGTGGAGAATTTTCTGCAGGAAGATTAGGAACATTAACTATAAATCAAACAACTGCTCATGTGTTTAGAAATGCAAATACTGAAGAAATTATTCCATTAGTTGTAAAGTTTTCACAAATTAGCGATAGTCATGTTGGTCTTTATGTTAAGGTTGAAAATGCGCAATTTCCAAGCTCTTTAGTAGGTAAAACTTATGTAGATGCAACTGCTGATTTTGATACACAACGATTATTAGAAAGTTGTGATGGTTTTGGTTATACCAATTTTATCCTAGAAACAAGTGCATTCGCAGAATTCAAATTTAGCGTTTTACCAGCAGGTGGTGGAAGTATTGCTGCAGTAGTTTCAAAAACATTTAATGGTAGTGATTTAGTATTAGCATTAAATAAACCTACTGATGTTGTTATGGATGGTGCAAGATGTACGCCATTAGATGCAAACGATTTTACACCAGTTTTCGAAGAGGATTTTGAAGCAATGACATCTACAAATCCTTTGGGAGGAAATGGTTGGATTACTTATACAGAAATAGGTCGTTTTAATTGGAGAGTTTTAACCTCTACAGATTCAGGAAATCCAAACTCTAAAATAGCTTCAATGGGAGCATTTAGATCTGGTGATGCAAGTAATATTTCTTGGATGATTTCTCCAGGAATTAATTTGGATGCGCAAGATTTAGAATTTTTAAATTTCCAAACTTCTAACAGTTTTGCTGATGAAAGTGTTTTAGAGGTGTTAATTTCTACAAACTGGGACGGAAATTCTGCAAATGTAGCTTCTGCAACTTGGCAAAAACTTCCTGCAAATATTGTTTCAAGAAGTGAAAATTTCCAAAATTGGGTTGATTCTGGTGCCATTGACTTAAGTGGATTTTCTGGTACAGCTCATATCGCTTTCAAATATATAGGAGGAGATAATGCAGCTGATACGATTGATGGAACTTATGAAGTTGATAATTTTAAGATATTAGTTAGAAAATAAAAATAACAAAAATTGATTTTTTAAAACCAGTAAACACATTTTGTTTGCTGGTTTTTTTATTTTTACACAATGGAAAAAATAGAACATATTGGCATTGCAGTCAAAGATTTAGAAGCTTCAAATAAATTGTTTGCATCACTTTTAGGAACTTCTCATTATAAAATTGAAGAAGTAGCCTCTGAGGGGGTAAAAACATCTTTTTTTAAAACAGGACCTAATAAAATTGAGTTGTTAGAAGCCACAAATTCTGATAGTCCAATTGCTAAATTTATTCAAAAAAAAGGGGAGGGAATTCACCATATTGCTTTTTTAGTAAAAGATATATATGCAGAAATTTCAAGGTTAAAAAGTGAAGGTTTTGTTGTTTTAAATGAATCACCAAAAAATGGCGCAGATAATAAATTGGTTGTTTTTTTGCATCCAAAAACAACGAATGGTGTTTTAATTGAATTGTGTCAAGAAATTCAATAGTACTTTAAAATTTAGCCTAAAATCAGTCAAAAATCTGCCATCAAATTTTTGTATCTTGCAGGCGTTTATAATTTAAAAAACAATGTCAAATAAGTTTGATTCTTATCAAAAAAGACGATTACAGTCTTCTTACTTTTCAGTAGTAATCAGTATTGCGTTGGTGTTATTTATGGTGGGAATTTTGGGATTGATTTTACTAAAATCAACCAAAGTTGCCAATATTGTTAAAGAACAAGTTGCCATTACATTGTTTTTAAAAGACGGAATTTCCGATGAACAAATTACAACTTTTAGAGAATCACTTTTAGAAGAACCTTTCACAAATAGCGCCATTTACACGAGTAAAGAAGACGCTGCAAAAATATATAGTGAAGAAATTGGAGAAGATTTTTTAGAGTTTTTAGGAAAAAATCCACTGAAAAATGGGATTGATATTTATGTAAAAGCTGATTTTGTAACTCCAGAAAAAATGCAAGAATTAGAAGAAAAATTCTTAAAAAATGCCTTTGTTGCAGACGTTTCTTATGACAAACCTTTGATTAATTTATTAACTGAAAACATCAAAAGAATCAGCTTTTGGTTATTAGTTGCAAGTAGTTTTTTTGCGATTATTGCCACAATTTTAATCAATAGTGCCATCAGATTGACCATTTATTCAAAAAGATTTACCATTAAAACCATGCAAATGGTTGGTGCAACAAAAAGTTTTATTAGAAAACCTTTTATCTTAACTAGTATAAAATTAGGATTGATTGGAGCTTTTTTAGCGTTAATTGCTTTGGGTTTTGTAGTGTATTATATTGATAAATTCATTCCAAGTTTGGCAATTTTACAAGATTATACAACGTTAACAATTTTAGCTCTTGGAGTTATTTTAACGGCATTTATCATCACTTTGATAAGTACATTTTTGGCAACACAACGATTTTTGAATTTACGAACAGACGAACTTTATTACTAAAACTATGAAAAACGAAACAACTTCACAACAAGAATTCCTTTTTGGAAAAAGAAACTATATTTTCATGATGATAGGCATTGCATTCATCGCTTTAGGATTTATTTTTATGGCAGGTGGAGGTAGTGATGATCCCAATGTTTTTAATGAAGAAATCTACAATTGGCAACGAATTCGTTTGGCACCAACTTTAGTTATTATTGGTTTAGGAATAGAGATTTATGCGATTTTATTAAATCCTAAAAAATAAAAATGAATTTAATTGAAGCTATTATTTTAGCAATTATTGAAGGAATAACCGAATATTTACCTGTTTCTTCAACAGGACACATGATTATTGCTTCGTCTTTTATGCGAATTGCCACAGACGATTTCACCAAACTTTTTACAATTGTTATTCAATTAGGAGCTATTTTATCAGTGGTTGTGTTGTATTGGAAACGTTTTTTTCAAAGTATTGATTTTTACTTCAAATTGGCAATTGCTTTCATACCTGCAGTGGTTTTAGGTTTGTTGCTAAATGATGTGATTGATAATTTGTTAGAAAGTCCAATTACAGTAGCAATTTCCTTGATTATTGGCGGATTTATTCTTTTAAAAGTGGATGATTGGTTCAAAGCTAA
The DNA here is from genome assembly GCF_038024125.1 of Polaribacter gangjinensis. Lineage (NCBI taxonomy): Bacteria > Pseudomonadati > Bacteroidota > Flavobacteriia > Flavobacteriales > Flavobacteriaceae > Polaribacter > Polaribacter gangjinensis. Next base: position 1,698,717 of record NZ_CP150662.1, on the reverse strand, counting down.
TGAAGAATTTGATGCTGAAAATCCAACAGCTCACACTGAAATTTCGTATTTGACAGCATTAAAAATCGGTTTTTTTCAATGTTTGGCAATGATTCCAGGAACCTCAAGAAGTGGTGCAAGTATTGTGGGTGGAATGACTCAGAAAATCAATCGAAAAACAGCAGCCGAATTTTCGTTTTTTTTAGCAGTTCCAACAATGTTAGGAGCCACTTTGAAAAAAAGTTACGATTATTATAAAGCTGGTTTTGAGCTTTCTGCAGATCAAGTGAATTATTTAATTGTTGGCAACATTGTAGCGTTCATTGTAGCGTTAATCGCCATCAAATCGTTTATTGATTACTTAAGCAAAAAAGGGTTTAAACTCTTTGGATATTATCGAATTTTCTTCGGAATTGTACTTTTATTCATTCATTTTTTCGTTTATAAACTAACCATTTAATGATTTCTATAGACGAAGAAAGTTTTAAAAGTGGTCAAGTTTTATTAATTGATAAACCTTTGGAATGGACTTCATTTCAAGTAGTTAACAAATTACGTTGGCACATCAAACAACGATTTAATCTCAAAAAAATAAAAGTTGGTCATGCTGGAACTTTAGATCCTTTAGCAACTGGTTTACTGATTCTTTGCACAGGAAATGAAACCAAAAATATTGATTCTTATCAAGCGCAAATCAAAGAATATACAGGAATTTTTACCATTGGCGCAACAACTCCAAGTTACGATTTAGAAACAACTATTGATAAAACATTTGAAATTTCTCATATAACTCCAAGTTTAATTGAAGAGACAACCAAACAATTTATAGGTACAATTCAACAAAAACCGCCTATTTTTTCTGCTATAAAACAAGAAGGAAAGCGTCTGTATGATTTGGCAAGAAAAGGAGAAACTGCTGAAATAAAATCAAGAGAAATTACCATTTTTGAGTTTGAAATCACTAAAATTGAAATGCCAAATCTTCATTTCAGAGTAGTTTGTAGTAAAGGAACTTACATTCGTTCATTGGCTTTTGATTTTGGAAAAGCATTGAATTCAGGCGCGCATTTATCGGTATTAAGAAGAACCAAAATTGGTGAATTTTCTGTAGAAAACGCTTTTTCTGTAGATAGTTTTATCGAAAAATTATCTGTGGAATAGTTTTTGATCCTGGCTCAAGAAATCAACCACTTTATGAAAAAACTACTACTTTCAATCTTTCTTTTAATTTCTTTTACAACATTTTCTCAAGAAAATTTAAAAAAACCAGGAAGACCTTTTTTTACAGGCTCAGCTAATTTTACGCTTGGAATCAATGAAAATTATACATTGTTTAATGATGATGATGAGACTTTTTTAGTACCCTCAGCACTTTTTTTAAGAGTAGGTTTTGGATATGAATTTTTTGAAAGAGTTTCACTAAGTGTTAATGGAGGTTTTGATTTTCATTGGAATTATGCTACAAGTGCTTTTCCAACTTATGGAACTTTGCGATTTAATATCACAGAAGATGAAGGAGATGCATTTTTTGTAGAAACGAGTTATGGTAAAATGTGGCGTCCTTCAAATAATTATCCAAATGGAAATTATTATGGAGTTGGTTTGGGTTGGCAAATTGCTGGAGAATCTCGTTGGAATACTATTGTAAAAATCGATTTTCACAGAAAAGGAATTGTTGGTTTTAAAAATAACAGATTAGATAGCGTTTCTTTCGGAATTGGTTTTTCGTTTTTTTAAACAAAAAAAATCCTGAGAAACTCAGGATTTTAGTTTATTTCAATAAATAATTACCTTATTTTTTAGCTAATAAATCTCTAATTTCAGCCAACAATTCTTCTTGACTTGGTCCTTTTGGAGCTGCTGGAGCAGGAACTTCTTTCTTTTTAGTGATATTTACCGCTTTTACTATCATAAACATTACAAAAGCAACAATTATAAAATCAATCAAATTTGTAATAAAATCTCCATACATCACACTTACTTCGCCAACAATTGTGCCAGTTTCATCTGCAACACCATCTTTAATAGTCCATTTTAAATCTTTAAAATCCGATTTAAAAATTAATCCAACCAAGGGCGAAACAATTCCACCTGTAAAAGCACTTACTACTTTGTTAAAAGCAGCACCCATCACAAAAGCAACTGCAATGTCAACAAGGTTTCCCTTCATTGCAAACTCTTTAAATTCTTTGAGCATTCCCATAATTAATTAGTTTAAATTGTTGATATTGCTAAAGTAACAATTATTTTTAATCTTTAAGCACTTTTTTAACCCTGTGAGAAATTCCGGTTAAAATCTCGTAAGTGATTGTTTCTGCAGCGTCTGCAAATTCTTGAATTGTTTTTTGATGATTGAAAATGATAACTTTATCACCTTCTTTACAATTGATATTTGTAACATCAACCATAATCATATCCATACAAACATTTCCCAAAATTGGTGCTTTTTGATGGTTTATTGTTACAAATCCTTTGGCATTTCCTAAGGCTCTCGAAATTCCGTCTGCATGTCCAATAGGAATTGTAGCTGAACGTATTTTTTTTGTAGCTATAAATGCTCTGTTATATCCCACAGAATTTCCAGGATCAATTTCGTGAATTTGAGAAATAATTGATGATAAATTATGGGTATTTTTTAACTGCGAAGTTTCAAAATCGTCATTGCCAAAACCATACAAGCCAATGCCAATTCGAACCATATCAAACTGAGCATCAGGATAATTAACAACTCCAGATGTATTACAAATATGCAACAGCGGTTTGTATTTTAAAAATGCATCAAAATCAGTTACAATATTTTTAAAACTTTCAATTTGTCGGGTTGTAAAATCTCGTTCATTCAAATCTTCACTTGCTACCAAATGTGAGAACAATGATTGAATTTTTACATGATTATTTTCTCTCAATCCATCAATTATTTTTGAAACATCAGAAGGTAAAAATCCCAGTCTATTTAATCCCGTATTGAATTTTATATGAATTGGATAATCAGTTAGTGAATTACTTTTAGCTAGTTTTAAAAACGCATGAAAAGTTTCGAAACTATACAAATTAGGTTCTAAACAATTGTCAATAATTGATTGAAAATTAACTATTTGTGGGTGTAAAACCAAAATTGGTTTTCCAATATTAGCTTCTCTTAAAGCAATTCCTTCATGAGCATAGGCAACTGCAAAATAATCAATTTTATCTTGCAAAAATTTGGCAACTTGAACTTCATCACTTCCATAACTAAATGCTTTTACAACAGCTAAAATTTTAGTTGTTGGCAATAATTTTTTCTTAAAATAATTGAGATTGTGCTCTAGTGCTTTTCCATCAATTTCTAGAACAGTTACATGATTATTCATCTGAAGTTGTGTCTTTCTTGGCAATTTGTTGTTCTCTTACTGCTTTAAAATAAGCTGCTCTTGACAAAGGTTCGTATTCTTGTGTTTCGCCTAAAACTACCAATTTATCATTTACAGATTTTCTAAAACTATAGTGCGCTAAGTTCCCAGTATGAGTGCAAACGGCATGAACTTTCGTTACATATTCTGCAGTTGCCATTAAAGCAGGCATAGGTCCAAAAGGATTTCCTTTAAAATCCATATCTAAACCAGCCACAATAACACGAATGCCTCTATTTGCCAAATCATTGCAAACAGCCACAATTTCGTCATCAAAAAATTGCGCTTCATCAATGCCAACAACATCTACATCATTGGCTAACAAACGAATGTTTGATGCTACAGGAACTGGAGTTGAGCGAATTCTACTATCATTATGAGATACTACCTCGTCATTATCATAACGTGTGTCAATGGTTGGTTTAAAAATTTCAACACGTTGTTTTGCAAACTGTGCACGTCTTAAACGTCGAATTAATTCCTCTGTTTTTCCAGAAAACATTGAACCACAAATGACTTCTATCCAACCAAATTGTTCTGTATGATTTACTGTATTTTCAAGAAACATTTTGTAATTTTAAGCGTTCTAGTTTTATATTTTTGTGTTACTTTGAGTTTCAACAAATTTATAAATATTTATACTGAAAAATGGATTTCAACAAACAACTTATGCACAAAAAATTAGAAAAAGATTTGATCAGTTTGGCTCACGATATTTTAAAAATGAAAAATCGTGATGATATTTTTGCTTTGAAAGAAAAATCTAGAGATGTTTTTGAACGCATTTCCATGCTAGCTTTTATTGAAGAATTTGTGAATACAACTCCTAATTTAGAGACTTCAAAAGAAGATTTGATTGCAACTGTTGAAAAAGCTTTTGAGGCGAAAGCATTTGATTTGGTTGATGAAGAAGTCGTAAAAAATACAGAGCCACTTCAAGTTGAAGAACCAATTATTACAGAAATTATTGAGGAAATTTCAATAACTTCAACTATTGAAGAAACTGAAAATAGTATTTCTGAACCAATTTTAGAGCAACCTTTTGATGAATTGGAAGAAATTATGTTTTCCGAAAAAACAGTTGAAACGGATTTAGAAATTGAAATAAATCAAACTGAAGAGCGAAAAGTACCAACCTTAGAGGATGAATTACTAGACACTATATCAGTGGATATTATGGCTGATTTATTCGAAAATGTACAGCCAAAATCACTCAATGATCGTTTGGTAAATAGCATTCAAATTGGTTTGAACGATAGAATTGCTTTTGTAAAAAACTTGTTTAATGGCGGGCAAGAAGATTTTAACAGAGTCATTTCCCAGTTAAATTCGTATGAAACTGAATCAGAAGCCAAAAATTTTATCGAAAATGTTGTAAAACCCGATTATAATTGGGCTGAGCATGAAGAACTAGAAAATCGTTTTTTGGAGATTGTTTCCCGTAAATTTGCTTAAAAATTTAATTTTTGAAACCAATTTTAATTCATATACATTTTCATCATCGAAAAACAGGAGTAACTAGAAGCATTGAAAATGTGCTTCCTTTTTTTGATAAAAATTTTGAAACCTATGTGTATGGAAAAACTATTGATGGAACAAAAATCAGTACATTTCAATTCTTAAAATTGTTATTTTCTGACAGAAAAATTACAGTTCATTGCCACAGAAATAATGAAATTTTACGGATGCTATTTTTTCGGTTTTTGGGTGCAAAATTCCATTTGATTGCTTCACGACATTCAGCTACAAAACCATCAAAACTTACTTTTTGGTTGCTAAAAAAAGCAGATAAAGTGGTAACACTTATAAAAAGTATGAGCGATTCTTTGGGAATTGAAAATACCTTAATTGCACATGGAGTTAATGTTCACAATTTTAGTCCAAAGCAAATAAAACATCCTCAAATTCTTCAAGAAAATATCATTTTAAATACTGGAAGAATTAGAAAGGCAAAAGGACAACTTACACTTTTAAACGCTGCAAAAGCGTTGAAAAATCATCAAAATTGGTGTTTGGTTTTTGTTGGAAAAGTAGATAAACCAGCATTTTTAGTGGAATTAAAAGCGATTATAAAAGAATTAAATATCGAAAAGCAAGTCTATTTTTTTGAGGAAACCAGAGAAATTATTCCTTTTTATCAAGCAGCAAAAATATTTGTAGCGCCCAGTTTTTCAGAAGGATTTTCGTTAGTTACTGCTGAAGCAATGGCTTGTGAATGCACTGTAATTGCTACAAAAAATGTGGGTGTTCACGATGATTTGATTAAACATCAAAAAAATGGTTATTTGTTTGAAGCAGGAAATTCAGAAGAACTTTCCATTATTTTACAAAAAATAATTTTAGGAGAAAATGCACATTTAGGAAAAGAAGCAAGAATCCAAATTCAGAAAAATTGGAGTGCTGAAAAAGAGGCTACTGAGTTGATGAAGATCTATCAATCAAACTGATTATCAACCAATTTTTTTCTTCAAATCTTCAATCACATTTTTACTATTTCCTACAAAAATTTCATCATCAACTATAAAAACCGGACGTTTTAAAAAGGTATAATCATCCAAAATCAATTGACGATAATCTGTTTCTGACAATTTTTGATTTTTTAAATCCATTTCTTTATAAAGTTTTGCACGTCTGTTAAAAAGCGCTTCATAGCTTTTTGTAAAAGCATACATTTCTTCTAACTGCGGCACATTTACTGGGTTAGCTTTTACTTCTTGGAGCTCAAAATTAGCAGTATTTACTTCTTTTAAAATTCTTCTACAAGTGTCACAAGTCTGCAAAAAATAAACTTTTTTCATATTTATGGAGTATATTTACACTTCAAAATTACAATTAAAAATGAAAACTGAATTCGATATTCTCAGAAAATCAAGAGCACTTTTTTTAAAAGAATTAGAGGGATTAACCTTAGCGCAATTGCATACAATTCCTGCTGGATTTAAAAATCACATTGCATGGAATGTTGCGCATGTATTGGTAACACAACAATTATTGCACTATCAATTGTCTGAATTGAACTGTTTATGTCCTGATGATTTGATTGAAACTCATAGAAAAGGGACTTCTCCAACAGTTACTTTTTCTGAAGAAGAATTTGAAGAAATAAAAGAACTTTTTGCAGGCTTACCTGATACTTTACAAGAGGATTATGAAGCGGGGATTTTTGAAAAATACACAGAATATCCTACAAGTACAGGATTTGTAATTCACTCTATTGAAGAAGCAATTTCATTCAATAATTTTCATGAAGGAATTCATTATGGAATTGTAAGAGCAATCAAAAAATTCGTTTAAAAATGGATATCTTTTTTATTGCAACTGTTTTAATTTTCCTTTCATCCATTTTTGGTTATATCAATCAGCGATTTATCAAATTGCCAAGTGCCATTGGTTTAATGCTAATAACTATTTTGTTTACACTTTCAGTGGTAATCATAAGTTTTTTTGACGACACATTATTACAGCAAGAAAAAGAATTCATTCAAAGTATTGATTTTAAAACTGTTTTATTGGATATAATGCTGAGTTTTTTACTTTTTGCAGGAGCTTTACACACCAATTTTACAGAATTAAAAGCACAAAGAAAACCAGTAATTGCCTTTGCAACACTAGGAATTTTGATTTCAACATTCCTTTCTGGAGTATTTGTTTATTATCTTTTACAGTTGATAAATTTTCCAGTTGATTTTATTTATTGTTTGCTTTTTGGAGCGTTGATTTCACCAACAGACCCAATTGCAGTTTTAGGAATTATGAAAAAAGTAGGAGCTCCAAAAAATCTTGAAATAAAAATTGTGGGTGAATCACTATTTAATGATGGAGTTGGAGTGGTTGTTTTTTTAACGATTTATCAAATTGCGAAAGGTGCAACAGCCATTTCTTTGGGCGATATTACTCAATTATTTTTAATTGAAGTTGTTGGAGGATTGGCTCTGGGATTATTAATAGGTTGGATTTGTTATCAACTAATGAAAACAATTGACGATTATGATACAGAAGTAATCATTACACTTGCAGCTGTTATGGGAGGAACGTTGTTGGCTCAAAAATTGCATGTTTCTGCACCTTTAGCCATGGTTACTGCTGGATTGTTGATAGGAGAAGATACTATCAAAAAAAATTCGATGAGCAAAATTACACAACAATACGTTGATAAATTTTGGGAATTGATTGATGTTTTGTTAAACACCATTTTGTTTGTATTAATTGGAATGGAAATATTAGTATTAACGTTAGAAACTACTTATGTCTTAGCAGGATTTATTGTAATTCCGTTTTTGCTGATTGCCAGATATATTTCACTTTTATTGCCCATAAAATTATATGCAAGTAAACTAGGATTTGCCCCAAAAACCAATCTTATCATGACTTGGGGAGGTTTGCGTGGTGGAATTTCAATAGCGTTGGCACTGAGTTTAACACACGATATGCATCGTGATTTATTTCTAGTTATAACTTACATCGTAGTTGTTTTTTCCATTTTAATTCAAGGCTTAACCGTTGGAAAACTTATTAAAAAATATACGTAATTCTTAAAAATTTCAAATAACAGTATCAATGAAATTCAATACAAAAACCATTCATGGTGGTCAAAAACATGAAGAAGCAACAGGTGCAGTAATGCCTCCCGTTTTTTTAACATCAACTTTTGCACAATCTAGTCCTGGAGTTCATCAGGGTTATGAATATTCTAGAGGGGCAAATCCAACAAGAACAGCGTTAGAAAACAGTTTTGCTTCTATTGAAAATGGCACACATGGTTTAGCTTTTTCTTCTGGATTATCTGCTATTGATTGTGTGTTGCGTTTGTTAAATCCGGGTGATGAAATTGTTGCTGGTGATGATTTATATGGAGGAACGTATAGAATGTTTACACGATTGTTTCAAAAATACGGTCTTTCATTTTCGTTTGTTGATATGAATTTGGTCGAAAATGTAACCAATGCAATTACGGATAAAACAAAATTAGTTTGGTTAGAAACTCCTACAAATCCGTTGATGAAAATTGCAGATATTGAGGCAATTACGAAAGCTGTTAAAGAAATTAATACATCGATTTTAGTGGCAGTTGATAATACTTTTGCAACCCCATATTTACAACAACCCTTAGATTTGGGAGCAGATATTGTGATGCATTCTGCCACCAAATATTTAGGAGGTCATTCTGATGTGATTATGGGAGCTTTAATGGTAAAAGATGAAAAACTAGCTGAATCATTACATTTTATTCAGTTTGCAGCGGGTGCAATTGCCAGTCCAATGGATTCTTTTTTAGTATTAAGAGGTATCAAAACTTTGCATATACGAATGCAACGTCATTGCGAAAACGGAAAAGCTGTGGCGAAATTTTTACAAAATCATCCAAAAGTAGGTGAGGTGTATTATCCTGGATTTGAAACGCATCCAAATCATGACATTGCCAAAAAACAAATGAAAGATTTTGGAGGAATGGTTTCATTTCGATTGAAAGATACTAGCAAAGCTGCTGCTTTTCAATTTTTGGAAAATACAAAAGTGTTTACGTTGGCAGAATCTTTGGGCGGTGTTGAAAGTTTGGTGAATCATCCAACAACAATGACACACGCATCCATTCCTGAAAAAGAACGTTTAAAAATCGGAATTACAGATTCTTTAATTCGTTTAAGTGTTGGAATTGAAGATATTGACGATTTACTGTCAGATTTAGATCAGGCTTTGCATGCGTAAAATCAAACTGATTTTCTAATCAACATCAAACGTTTCTTCTAAAAAGAAATTAGCCCTCAATTCAAAATTTGAAAGTTGATTATGATAGATAATTCGTTCAGGAAATTGTTTTTTGAGGAAATCTCCAGTATCCCATTGATTGTTTTTGTTTTTATCAACAATAACTCTAATCGTGTATTTTTTGGGTTCTAATAAATCAAAAACAATTTTATCAGAAGTATTTAAAAATTGTTGTTCAATCAACATATCTTGTTTGTTTCCAGAGAGCAATTCAACAATCAGGTTTTCGTTATTGAGATTATTGACATTTAGGGTAATTTTTCCATAATCTTCAATTTTTCTGGTTCCGAATTTTACAGAAATCGTATCATTTTTAAAAGCATAAATATCCTGAAAAGCTGCAGGTAGTGCTGTTAAAGTGTATTTTTCAGAAGGTTTTTTATCAAAAATAACCGCAATTTTATTTTCTTTTTCTGAGAATAATGTTGAGAAATTAACGGCCAATGTATCTTTATCAACCAAACTTATTTTAGAGCTATCAATTTGCAAAATAGGATGATTGCTATTTACATAAATAGTGTCTCTAAAATTCAGCGTGTTTTTTGGAGAAATATCAATGGATAAAGAGTCCATTTTTTCTTTGCGTAATTTTACAGTCAACGTATCTGAAAAAATGGCATTGGTTACAATAAAATTCAAAGAATCTGTTTCAAAAGGAGTAAACCAATAATTCAAAGAATCTTTGTTTTTTTCGAATTTAAAGACACTTTTAAAATTTTCAGGAACTTTTGAAGTTACGTGAATTTTCATATCAGTTTGTTTTCCTTCAAAAGCAAATTGCAATTTTCCTTTTGAAATCTCTCTTGCTCTGACAAATTTATAAGGCTGAATTTCCTTAAACAACGTAATTGGTTTTACTAAAATACTGTCTTTGGGCAACTGAATAGTGTCTGCTAAAAATCCTATTTTATCTAATTTAGGATTGAATATATAATCGCTCACTTCTTCTTTTAAAGCAACTACAAAATACTTTCCTTCTCTAACATTTGTGAATTTAAAATTCGTTGTATCTAGGGTATTTGTAACGTAATTTGGTTTCTTTTTGTAGATGATAGAATCTTTATACGAACTATCAATTCTATATAATAGTACATTTACGTTTCTTGGAATTTCTTTTAAAATGGCATCATTAATACTTCCTGCAGTAACTAATGAATCAATATAAGTTCCTGTTGAAAAAACATATTTAAAATTTTCTAAAACATTTGATTCATTGTTATCTTGAACAGCATTACCAAAGTTGAAAATATAGGTTGTGTTTTCTTGTAAAGTATCTAAAATTTGAATTTTGATTTCTTTACTTGGCGCTCCTTGAGGTGAAATTAAAGGCGGATTTTTCATTGGTGGAGAAATCACCAATTGTTTGTTTAATTCTTTTAAAGTTATGAATTCATTGAAATTTAATTTCACTACTTTTTTATCGAATTTTACGGTATTGTAAGGTGGAATAGAATTTACAAATAAGGGCGCATCTTCATCTTTTGGCCCCCCTTCAGGTCTTCCTGTTCTTGCGCAATTGGCTACAAAAAGTACCATTGTAAAAAGAAAAATAATTCTATAAAATGTTTTCACTCAAAATTAATTTTGACACAAATTAACGATTTATTCTAGGAATTTTAAATGTAAAAACCGAAATATTATCTTAAAATAGTAAATATCAATACATCAATTCTGCAATTGCCATAGTTAAAATACTGATTTTACAATTTTCTGATTTTTGAAACTCATTTGCACAAGATTCTAAAGTAGCTCCTGTAGTAATTACATCATCAATCAATACAATATGTTTGTTATCAAAATATTCAGGATTTTTCAATAAAAATTTAGTGTCAATGTTGCTAAATCGTTCAAAACGAGCTTTTAAAGTTTGTGTTTTGGTTGATGAAACTCTCACTAATTCATTTTCTAAAAACGGAATAGCCAACTGATTTGCTAATGTGATTCCAAATTTTGTAACTTGATTGTAGCCCCTTTGTTTTAATTTTTTTGGATGTAATGGCACAGGAATTATAAAATCTACATCTTTAAATGCTTCTTTTTCAAGTATAATTTCACCAATCCAATTTCCAAACAGTTCACCAATTTCTTCATTTCCACGATATTTTAATTCGTGAATTAATTTTTGAGTGATACCTTCTTTTCTAAAAAATAATAATGCATAGCCTTTTTCAATGTCAATTCTGCCATAAAAAGTTTTAGTTACAGAATTGTTCGTAAAACTTAAAAAGTTAGTTAATGGTAAATCGTGTCTGCAAAGTGTGCAAATCGTTTTTTCATTAAAAACTAATTGTTCTTCACAATTTCCACAAAGTTTTGGATAAAATAGATGAAAGAAATCCCTAAGAATTCTCATTTTTTGCAATTTTTTTGTTTAAAAGTACTCAATATTTTTAAAAATTAAAGCTCTAGTGTATAACTTTTTTAAAGACAAAAAACTACTGTTACTTTTTTCTTGAAAAAAACACGCAAACGTTTATCTTTGCGCTCATTATGGCAATACAAGAAGATCACTTTAAAAAAGTTTTATCGCACGCAAAAGAATACGGATATGTATTTCAATCATCAGAAATTTATGATGGTTTAAGCGCGGTGTATGATTACGCTCAAAATGGTGTTGAGCTTAAAAAAAATATCAGAGAATATTGGTGGAAAGCAATGGTGCAAATGCACGAAAACATTGTTGGTATTGATGCTGCAATTTTAATGCATCCCACAACTTGGAAAGCTTCTGGGCATGTAGATGCTTTCAATGATCCTTTGATTGATAATAAAGATTCAAAAAAACGCTACAGAGCAGATGTGTTGATTGAAGAATATTGTGCAAAAATTGAAGCAAAAATTGATAAAGAAGTTGAAAAAGCTGCCAAACGTTTTGGAGATGCTTTTGATAAAGAAACTTTTTTATCAACCAATCAACGTGTTGTTGAATATCAAGAAAAAATCAATGCGATTTTATCAAGAATGTCAAAATCTTTATCTAATGAAGATTTGGCAGATGTAAAAGCCTTGATTGAAGAATTGGAAATTGCTGATCCATTAACAGGTTCTAGAAATTGGACAGAGGTAAAGCAATTCAATTTGATGTTTGGAACTCAAATTGGAGCATCAGCTGAAAATTCGACACAAGTATATTTACGTCCAGAAACTGCTCAAGGAATTTTTGTAAACTTTTTAAACGTTCAAAAATCTGGCAGAATGAAAGTTCCTTTCGGAATTGCTCAAACTGGAAAAGCCTTTAGAAATGAGATTGTTGCAAGACAATTTATCTTTAGAATGCGTGAATTTGAACAAATGGAAATGCAGTTTTTTGTAAAACCAGGAACTCAAAAAGAATGGTATGAACAATGGAAACAAACGCGTTTAAAATGGCATTTGAGTTTAGGAATGGGCGCAGAAAATTACCGTTTTCACGACCATGAAAAATTAGCACATTATGCGGATGCAGCTGCAGATATTGAATTCAAATTTCCTTTTGGATTTAAAGAATTAGAAGGAATTCACTCAAGAACTGATTTCGATTTAAAAGCACATGAACAATATTCAGGAAAAAAATTACAGTATTTTGATCCTGAAGAAAACAAAAGTTATGTGCCTTATGTAGTGGAAACTTCTGTTGGTTTAGACAGACTATTTTTAGCTGTTTTTTCTAATTCTTTGCAAGAAGAAGCGCTTGAAAACGGAACTTCAAGAACGGTTTTACGTTTACCAGCAGTTTTAGCACCTTATAAAGCTGCTATTTTGCCATTGGTAAAAAAAGATGGTTTGCCAGAAATAGCACGTGAAATTTTTGAGGATTTGAAATGGGAGTTTAACGTAGATTATGACGAAAAAGATGCTGTTGGAAGACGTTACAGAAGACAAGATGCCAATGGAACTCCGTTTTGTATCACAGTTGATCATGAAACCTTGCAAGATAATTCAGTAACAATTAGACATAGAGATTCTATGGAGCAAAAGCGAGTACCTATTACTGATGTAAAAGCAATTATAAAAGCAGAAGTTGATGTAAAAAATTGGTTACAAAGAATGTAACTTTTATAAAAAATAAATTAAAAACGCATCTTGAAAAAGATGCGTTTTTTTTATGTTATTTATTATTTTGATTTACAAGTTGAAATTCCAAATGGAACGTATAAAGGACAAAAACTGATGAAACTTGTTGCTAAAAAAATACCTCCGAAAATCAGTAGAATCAATCCTAAAGTTCCTGAAATTGTTCCCGTAAAATATAAAACTGCAATCACAATCGCAATAACACTACGAATGATTTTGTCTGTTGAGCCCATGTTTTTTTTCATAATATTGAGAATTAATTGATTATAAATTCAAATAAATAAACAGCAAGAAACCTTAGTTGTTTTCTGTAAAGTTTTATTTTTTACGAGAAACTACTTAAAATCTCCATCCAACATTTAAGCCTAATCTTGGGACAATTACAGGAGAATCTGAACCAAATAAATTACGTCCCAAACCTCCATAAACATCAATCACTAAACCACCTTTTGCAATGTATTTCATTCCAACTGCAACTCCTAGTGCACCATCAGTATAAGAAATGTCATAATTTCCAGAATCTTTTATTGTTTCTTTTTTCCCAGAATTTATTCCCACAAAACCTTCTCCGAAGAAATTCCAATCAGCACTAGTAGTAAAATAATGGCGATAATAAGGAGTGATCATAGTATTTTCGTTATAACGAAACCCAACATCTTGTTTGGATAAATTAAACAAAGCAGACACACCTATAGACGATTCTTCAGATAAGTATTTTTCGTAAGAAAACTCTAAACTTCTTATAATCAAAGCATCAGCAACATCCAATTTAATTTCTTGTTGCGAAAATCCTAAAGAACTGATACAAAGTGTAAATGCAAAAAATAATTTTTTCATAATTTTTCTTTAATTAAATAACTTTTTCATGTGTTGTAATTCTATACAAACATACTAAAACTAAAGATGTTTTAAGATATGAATTCTAAAATTATAGCATAAATCCGCCTTTTAATAGAATGTTTTTTCCTTTAAAATCCGTAAAATTGATAATCTGTACATAATTTTCGTCCTTTTTTCCTAAAGTAACAATTACTTTTTCAAAAACAGTTTCTTCATTTTTTTGGGATTTTACCACATAAATAAATGTTTGATTTTCTTCCGTATGAATTGCTGAAATTGGCAATCCAAATTCGATAGAACTTTCAAAAATAATTGATGCTTCTACAAACATTCCTGCCATGAATTGTTGTTTTTCATCATCAATATGACCATGAACTTTTACTGTTTTATTTTCAGTAATTGTGGTTCCAACCAAATAAACAGAGGCATCAAAATAAGTATTTGAAGATTCAGGAACTTTGAATTTAATTTTTTGTTCTTTTTTCACATTCAAAATATCTTTTTCAAAAACATTCAGTTCTAAATGAATATGATTGGTATTTACAATCTCCAAAATTTCGCTTGCCGATGAAACATAAGCCCCTGTGCTAGTCATTACTTTTGTGATATAACCATCAATTGGTGCATATAAATTGATATTAGCACTTATGTTTCCTTTCTCGACTTCTGTTGGATTGATGTGCAACATTTCTAGTTTTTTTCGCAAACCATTATAAATTGCCAAATTACTTTTGTACGAACTTTCGGCTCTTAAATAGTTTTTTTCAGAGGAGATTTGTTCGTTAAATAATGTTTTTTGACGCTCAAATTCATTTTTTAAAAAACGATTTTGTGAGGCAACTTCTAAATAATTTTGCTGAATATCTACAATTTCGGTATTTGTTAATTGAGCAACAAATTGTCCTTTTTTTACAAAATCTCCAATCAATAATGGAATTTTTGTAACATAACCACTCACAAAAGTGCTCACACTTGCTCTGTTTTCTGGCGGAACATCAATCATTCCATTGGCATTAACAACTGATAAAAATGGATGTTCTGCTATCGAACCAATCTCCATTTTTTCATTGTCAAATTGTTGTTTTGTGATGGTAATTTCGTTGCTATTTTCAGAGTTTTCTGAGGTGCTTTCTGCTGGAATTTCCTTTTTTCCACAAGCTACAAATGCTAATGAAATTAAGAATATAGATATATTTTTCATGATTAAAATGTATTTAAAATAAGATGATTGATGTTGATAACAGTTTGGTTGTAGCCATTTAAATTGTCTAAATATGACAATTCAATATCTTTGGCTGTTTCCAAACTTTGGATGTATTGAAAAAAGTCGATTTCACCTTCAGCAAAATTTCTATTTGCAGTTTTTATAATTTCTTCTTTTAACTTTTTTCCTTCTGCTTCGTAATAATTGATGGCTTCTTCAAACTGATTTAGTTTTGCTAAAAGTGCTTTATAATTACTTTCTAAAGTAGTTTTATATTCTTTTTCTTTCTCAAAAATGGTATTTTTTGCCAATTTTGAGGCTTTAATTTTGGAGGCATTTCCACCAAAAAACAAAGGAATTTTCAAGCCAATTTGATAACCTCTTAAAAATGTATTTAATTGATTATTAGTTCCTTGAAAATATTCTACACTAATATCAGGCAACAACGTTTGTTGTTCTTTTTTAAACAACGCATTTTGAACATTGGTTGCTTTTGAAAAATATTCCAAACCAAGATTTTGATTTATAGCATTTTCTTGCAAATCAACTTTTGATAAAGGCATGTCAACAATGTCAATAGTTTCAATTTGAACTACGCTTTTCAGCTGTTCTTTTGCCAATTCAACTTCTTGCAAAGCCTGTTTATATAAAGTTTGCAATTGTTTTTGTTTCGATTTTGCAGTAATCATTTCTAGATAATTGGTTTCACCCAATTGAAATCTACGTTCCGATTTTTTCGCAAAATCTTGATACAAACTATCTAAAAACTGATATGTTTTTGCTTTGTTTTTAGCATAACTCAATTGATAAAAATTCATGGTAACTGCTTTCTCCAACTGATTTTTAGTGATGTTATAATTCACTTCTTCTAAACTTGCTTGGGCTTTTTTTACCTTTTTATCAGCAAAATAAAACGTTGGAAATTTAAAATCTTGGGCAATTCCAAAAACACGAATTGGAAAATTATTGATGGCTAAATTATTTTCATCATAACTATAATACACACTCGTTTTATCAATTTCAAAAGCACTTGAAATCAATGCCTTTTGTTCATCAAGCTGAGAAAGTGAAGCTTTTAAACCCGAATTATTTTTAAAGGCTAAATTGAGCGTTTCTTGTAAAGTTACTTTAGTTTGCGCATTAGAATTTGGAATCAAAAAGAAACCAATCAAAAGTAAAAGCAGTTTTTTATTCATTTTTATCACTTTTTTTTCTTCAAACCAAGCATATAAAACTGGTAAAACTATCAATGTTAAAACAGTTGCAGAAACTAAACCACCTACAACAACAGTGGCTAAAGGACGTTGAACTTCTGCACCAGCATTGGTTGAAATTGCCATTGGCAAAAATCCTAAAGCTGCAGCAGCAGCTGTTAAAACAACAGGACGTAGTCGTTCTTTTGTTCCTTTTTTGATGCGCTCTTCAATATCTTCAATACCTTCTTCTTTGAGTTCTTTAAAATGTTCTATCAATACAATTCCGTTTAAAACAGCAATTCCGAAAAGCGCAATAAAACCAACTCCCGCAGAAATACTGAAAGGTAAATCACGCATCCATAATAAAAATACTCCTCCAACTGCCGAAAGTGGAATGGCAGAATACACTAATAAAGCTTCTTTGATAGAGTTGAAAGCGAAGTATAATAGTAAAAAAATTAAAGTTAAAGCGATTGGCACAGCAATCATTAATCTTGCTTTTGCGCTCAGTAAATTTTCAAATTGTCCTCCATAAGTAATGTTGTAACCTGAAGGCAATTGCAATTTTTTATCGATGATTTTTTGAACATCATCAACCACAGATTGTAAATCTCTGTCACGAACGTTTATTCCCACAACAATTCTACGTTTGGTATCATCTCTTGAAATTTTTGCAGGACCAGTTGTATATTTGATAGTTGCCAATTCACTTAAAGGAATTTTATTGCCATTTGGCGTATCAACATATAAATTTTGCAAACTTTCTAGGTTTTGACGTTGATCATTGTCAAAACGAATAGCCAAATCAAATCGTTTTTCACCTTCAAAAACATTTCCAACAACACTTCCTGCAAATCCCATTGTAATCAGTTGATTGATGTCAGCAATATTCAATCCATAACGTGCAATTTTACTTCGATCATAAGTAACGCTCATTTGGGGTAATCCTTCTACTTTTTCAACAATAATATCTGATGCACCAGGAACTTTTGATATTAAACTTTTAACTTCCTCAGCTTTTGCAGCTAAAATGGATAAATCTTCTCCAAAAATTTTCACTGCAACATCTGCTCTTACACCAGTTATGAGTTCATTAAAACGCATCTCAATAGGTTGTGTAAATTCGATTTCAATTCCCGGAATTACAGCCAAAGCCTCTTTAAATTTACTTGCTAATTCATCTTTACTTTCGGCACTTGTCCATTCGCTTTTTGGTTTCAGTTTGATAATTACATCACTTTCTTCCATAGACATTGGATCTGTTGGCACTTCTGCAGCACCAATTCTACTTACAACTTGATCAACTTCAGGAAAGTTTTTTAATAAAATTTGTTCAATTTTAGTAGTTGTTTCGATTGTTTTTCCCAAAGAAGTTCCAGTTTTTAAAACGGGCTGAATTACAAAATCTCCCTCATCTAAGGTTGGTACAAATTCTCCACCCATTCTACTGAATAAGAAAACACTTGTTGCAAGAAGCAAAATAGCCATAGAAACCACTATTTTTTTATGTGCTAAAGCCCAATGAATGGAAGGTTTGTAAAAATGATTCAATAGTTTCATCAAACGAACAGAAACATTGTTTTTTCCTGGTTTATCAGGTTTTAAAAATAATGATGAAACTACAGGAACATACGTTAAACATAAAATCATTGCGCCAACCAAAGCAAAGCTAAATGTCATTGCCATGGGTTTAAACATTTTTCCTTCAACACCACTTAATGATAAAATTGGGATGAAAACTATCAAAATAATAAGTTGTCCAAAAATGGCAGAATTCATCATTTTTGAAGCACTTTTTAGGGTGATTTTATCTACTTCATTTTGTTTTTCATCTTTGGATAAAAGCCCTAATTTTTCACTTTCTCGCATGATTCTAAAGGCAATAAACTCAACAATAATAACTGCTCCATCTATGATAATTCCAAAATCAATTGCGCCTAAACTCATCAGATTGGCATCAACCCCAAACAAATACATCATTGAAATTGCAAACAATAAACTTAATGGAATTACTGAGGCAACCACTAATCCAGAACGTAAATTTCCAAGCAATAAAACCACCACAAAAATTACAATTAAGGAACCTAAAATTAGGTTTTCAGAAACGGTAAATGTGGTTTTTCCTATCAATTCACTGCGCTCTAAAAACGGATTTATATACACTCCTTCAGGTAAAGAATTTTGAACTTCAGCAACACGTTCTTTGACATCATCAATAATTTTTTTTGAATTTCCGTCTTTCAACATCATGATTTGACCCAAAACTTTTTCACCCTCACCATTTCCAGTAATGGCTCCAAATCGAGTGGCACTACCAAAACCAACTTTGGCAACATCCTTTATGTAAATAGGATTTCCATCATTTTTTACAACGATATTTCCTATATCTTCAAAGTTTTTTACCAAACCTTCTCCTCTAATAAAAAAAGTTTCATTGGTTTTTTCAATATAACCACCACCTGCAACACTATTGTTTTTTTCTAAGGCTGTGAAAATCTCAGAAATTGAAATATTCATAGCAACCAATTTTTTTGGATTGATGGCAACTTCGTATTGTTTTAAATAACCACCCCAAGTATTTACTTCTACAACTCCAGGAATTCCTGATAATTGACGTCGTACAATCCAATCTTGAATCGTTCGCAAATCAGTAACTGAATAGCGATCTTTAAATTCGGGTTTTACATCTAAAATATATTGATAAATTTCGCCTAAACCAGTTGTGATTGGACCCATTTCTGGAGTTCCAAAACCTTGTGGAATTTTTTCTGAGGCTGTTTTTATTTTTTCTGCAATCAATTGTCTTGGTAAATACGTACCAATTTCGTCAGTAAAAATTATGGTTACTACAGACAATCCAAATTTTGAAACAGAACGAATTTCTTCAACTCCAGGCAGGTTTGCCATTTCCAATTCTACAGGATAGGTAATAAATTGTTCCACATCTTGTGTGGAAAGATTTCGTGAAGTAGTGATTACTTGCACTTGATTGTTGGTGATGTCAGGAACAGCGCCAATTGGAATTCTCATCAAAGAGAAAAATCCGAAGCCAATAATAAAGGCTGTAAAAAGAAAGGTAATCAGTTTATTTTTTAAACTGAATTTGATAATATTTTCTAACATTATACATAATAAATTTAAGATTTATAATTTTTCTACTTTGTTGTAGAAACTATTTCTAAAATATATTATGAATGTTTTGGTGGTTGAAAAATGCTAGGTTTTTCAAAATTTGATTCACTTTCTTCGTAAAAAAAGCAAGGTTTTGAAAATAGGTTTTTTGGAATTTTCAGTTCGAATTTGTTAGAATTTAACTCTAAAACTGGTGAAATATGATTGAAGTGAGAAATACCTTCTTTAAAAGGCAAATCTTGATGTTCTTGATGTTGTTTA
The DNA here is from genome assembly GCF_038024125.1 of Polaribacter gangjinensis. Lineage (NCBI taxonomy): Bacteria > Pseudomonadati > Bacteroidota > Flavobacteriia > Flavobacteriales > Flavobacteriaceae > Polaribacter > Polaribacter gangjinensis. The sequence continues at coordinate 1,678,897 of NZ_CP150662.1, read as the reverse complement.
TCTGCAGGAATTTCTCTTTCTATGTAATGTTCAAAAACAAAGTCAACAAAAGAATCTCCGTATTTTTCTTGATGCAATTTCGCATGATTTAAAAGCACACTGAGTTTGTCAATGTCTTTAAAATCAACATGTAAACTTTGTAAAAGTACTAAGTTTGTTAATATGATTGCAATTGTTTTCATCTTACAGAATGCAATATTAGATATTTTTTTCAGATAAAAAATGATAACCTTGTTAATATAATTTTAAAAAATGGCTCTTAGTTGCACATTTCCAGTGTGAATTGTTTTCGAATTTTCACTTTTTCTGCCTAAGTAATTCAATTGTAAATTTAAAAATGAATTCAATTTTTTATTGAATAACACATTCCAAGTGTAGTTTTTCCCAGCTTGCAAACCCTCTAACATTTGGTATGCAACTGGCGAATTGGCATTTCCTGTAAAATCATTCAAAAATAACGTAACATTGGCAGATATCTGATTGCTATTTTCACCCAAATAAAAATATTCCAACCCAAATTTTTGCTGTTGCAATTGTTCTAAATTCTGAATGTTATTTTGCTTGTTTTTAAAGTGATAAAATGCAGAAAATCGATTGTTTTGACTGTATAAAAAACTGATTTTTGGTTCAATTTCATAGGAATTAATTTCGTAATTTCTGTCGTCAAAATTTTCTGTAGTTAAGTCATTATTTGTGAGTTTTCCAGTTACATCAATCAACCAAAAATTGGCAAATTTATGTGCATAATCTAGTTGATGTAATGAAATGGTATTTTCTTGATTTCCAATAAAATACTGTTGCTTTAAACGAGAATCTCCAAAGGTAAAAGTTACACTGTGATTTTGCAGATCTTTATGGTAAAACAAGCTGTTTTTAAAGTTGTAATTCAATCCAATAAGTGCATCACTATTGATGTCAAATGGATTTAATTGAAACGTATTTCCTGTTCGTTTTTGCTCATTTTCAACAGTTAAAAAAGTGCTGTTGTAAAAGTGAGAAATCAGCTTTTTCAATCCTGATTTTACGGCCCAATTTTTCGGATTTAAAGTTAGTGTTTGTTTAAAACTTGCTCTTTGTGTCGCCAAAAATCGCAAGTTGGGTTTTGGCAATCGCAAATATTCAGCTTGGTCTTGAAATTGTGCAATTTCAAACTCATTAAAATCTTGAATTCCGTCATTATTATAATCAATCCACGTATAAAATCCCAAACCAGGCTCTGTTTTTACATACACAAAATCTTGTCTTGCAACATTTCCTGAAGAAGTTTCATAAATCGTAGATAAATTGATGAAATTATCAAACAATTTTTGACTAAAAACTACTCTTGAATTCAGTGTTTTTTCATCCTCTGTAAAACTATTTTCGGTGATTCTATAATTGGCAAAAATGCTCAAATTGGTATTTTTATTTTTGATGAGTTTGCTATCAACATAAAATGTTTTTCGATTGTTTATTTCTGCAAATTGATTGGATTTGATACTGTCATTTGTGCGATAATTCACTCCAAATTTGGCAAAAATTGCAGTGGTATCTCCAATTCCAAAATACCCTTCATACTCTTTAAAACGATGACTTGTATTGACAAATTCATTAGTATTGATGTTTTTTCTTGAGTTATTTTCGAAGTTTACAAAAGAACCAATCCACGATTTTTGAAAGCGATGTTCCAATTGTGCTTTTGCTATATAAAACGAATTGTCTTCTAAAGTTGAGGTGTTTGTAAGGAAACTTCCTTTTCCAGAAAAAGTGGTGTTTTTAAGATTAAATTTCGCCTGAATCTCATTTTTATTTCCTTTAAAAGCACCTGTATATTGCAAATTTTCATATTTGTATAACAGAAAATGTTGCTCTTTTTTTTGCAATACAATTTCTGATTGAAAAAAGTTTTTGGTGGGTAAATTGGTTAAAATATTCCATTCTCTATTAAATTCAATAGGTTCCCAACGTTGAATAGTTTGAAAATTTCGCTGTACAAATTGATGTTTCAGATTGCTTTTCAATTGCCAATTTTTATCAATATAGGTTTGTTGCCAACCAATTGTTGCAGCAACAGCAACATTTTTAGTATCATCAATTGATGAAAATAAATTTTTATCATTATTTGAAATAGCAATTTCAGTATTCAATTTTGTTTTTTCTGATGGAGCAAAATCAGATTTTACCACAAAAGTTTGAAATTTATTTGGTGGAATTAGTTTTACAATCGGACTAAAATCTCCTTGATTTACACCAACAAAAACAAAAATACTTCCAATTGCTGTAGTTCTATCTAGTTGATAATCACCATTATTTTGACCAACATTTGAAAAAGAAACAAAATACAATTCATCACTTGGATTTGTGGAATATTCAAAGATTTCTGAGGCTCCTTGTACAATTTTTTTGTAGAGAATTTTATTGTCATCAAAAGTGTCAATAAAAGCACTTTCTGCAGTCATTTCCTCTGTATTATTGCCTGCATTTGCTAAAATTTCTTTTTGTTCATTGGTTAAACTTTGTTGCAAAGGTTGATTTTTCGCATCATTTTCCGAATAGAAAAATCCACTAATGGCAAATTTTTCACTTTTGTAAGAAGCTTCTTCAAAAGTTACAAATCGCGTATAATTTCTTTCTGCATATTGAAATTCGACCACAATTCGCATGTCATTGGTAATTGGAAAAGTCGTATTGAAAATGATTTCACCCAAATTGTAATTGATGATATAGTCTTTATTTTCGCCACGTTTTATTTGAATTCCATTTACAAAAACACGTTCACTTCCTTCAATAATCAGAATTACAGCTTCATTATTTGCGCCAAAAAGTTTGTATGGACCTTGATTTCCTTCAATAGCCGTAAATCGAAAATTGTTGAATTTTCCTCTTACTACAGCTCCAGAAGCACCAATTTTAAAATTTTCATTGATGTTGGCTGCTACCTGCAAACCCGAAATTTGTTTGTTGATAGGCATAAACAAACTTTCGGTATTTTCTAGTGCAATATTACCAGCTTTTACACGCCAATTTTTGCTATACATTTCAATAAAAATTCGATCAAAATCAGTTAAATTTTGCGAATATCCATTTTGTTGAATAGGAATATTGGTATCAAAAATTTTTGCTCGTAGACTGGTATTTTCTGATAATTTGCCTGAGATTTCTAAATCTAAAGAAGCATTTGTAACCGCATTTTGATTGTTTCCAGAAGTGATGCCTCTTGTGATAAATCCACGTGTTTGCAATCCTTCAAAAAGTGTAATTTCTGATTGCTTTTTATTGGTAGTTAAACTGTATAAAACGCCTTCATTTGTGGAATTTGGTAAAATACGACTTTCATCAAAAGGGGTGTATATTTTGGTTAAAAATTCAGGAAATACAAAATACTCAACTGTAATTTTTGGATATTTTTTGGAGTTGATAATGACTTTTGCTTTGTTGAAATCAATACTATATTCAAGTGTTGGAATTTCATTTTTTAAAGCATCAAAAAGCTTGAATTTTTGGGGATTTATAGGGACAGAATCAAGCTGAATCGTATCATTTTTGATTTCTAAAGTTTTGGTTTTAAATTCACTAGAAATTGTTTGTGATTGGATGGAAAATCCAAGCAACAATACAATAAAAATGAATCCTTTTTGAAACATAAAAACTAGTTATCTAACAAACGTAAAAATATGTTTTTATGTTTTAAAGTAAAGAAAATTAAAAAAGCGATTCTTGTTTTACAGGATTTTCATGCGCTAACAACCATTTTTTACGCCAAAGTCCTGCTGAAAAACCTGTTAATGAACCATCTGAACCTAAAACTCTGTGACAAGGAATTACAATTAAAATCGGATTTTTCCCATTTGCTGATGCAACAGCCCTAATGGCTTTTTTATCTCCTAAAAGAGAACTTTGTTCTAGATATGAAGTTGTTTTTCCGTAAGGAATTTGTAGCAAAGATTTCCAAACTTTGATTTGAAAAGCAGTTCCTTTTGGATTGATTGTTAAATTAAAACTAGCTCTTTTTCCTCCAAAATATTCGGTTAATTGATTTACACAATCTTGCAAACATTCAGGAGTTTTTTTTAATTCATCCACTTTTTCATCAATTATTGAAATAGTTTGAATGCCGTTTTCATCTCCAGTAATTTTTACTGTTCCAATAGGAGTTTCTAAAAAAGCAGTTTCTATTGTCATTAAATTCCGAAAATATCTTTTGAATTTTGGGTGGTTATTTTGGCAATTTCATCAAAAGAAAGTTGGTAAATAGTAGCTAATTTATCAACAACTTCAGTGATATAAGCACTTTCGTTTCTTTTTCCTCTGTAAGGAATTGGTGCTAAATAAGGAGCATCTGTTTCTAAAACAATGTGTTTGAGTTCAATTTCATTCAAAAACTGATCAATTTTTCCGTTTTTAAAAGTCACAACTCCACCAATTCCGAGTTTCATATTGTAAGAAATTGCTTTTTCAGCTTGTTGTTTTGTGCCTGTAAAGCAGTGAAAAATCCCGAATAAATCATCGCTTTTTTCACTTTCTAACACTTCAAAAATTTCATCAAAAGCATCTCTGCAGTGAATTACAATTGGCCATTTTTTTTCTTTTGCCCACTGAATTTGCGTTTTAAAAGCCTCTTGTTGCTGCTTTAAAAAACTTTTATCCCAATACAAATCAATTCCAATTTCGCCAATTGCGTAAAAATGTCGTTCATCAATCCATTTTTTTACGTGTGCTAATTCTTCTAAATAATTTTCTTGAACATGAGTTGGATGTAAACCCATCATCAAAAAAACATCATCTGGAAAGTCTTTTTCCAATTGAAACATACTTTTTGAATACGAAGAATCGATTGCAGGAATAAAAAATCGAGAAACACCTGCATTTTTTGCACGCTGCATCATGGCTTTTCTATCGTCATCAAACTGCTCTGAATATAAATGGGTGTGCGTATCAGTGATCATTTTTATCTTAAGTTTTCGATGGCAAAACTACTAAAAACCAAAGTAGAATACTATTGAAACCCATTTTTTAAAACGTATCTTTGCAAAAAAATAAACCATGACTTTTGCAGATTTAGACCTTTCAAATCAGCTTCAATATGCCATTGATGACTTAAAGTTTGAAAAACCAACACCCATTCAGCAAGAAGCTTTTCCGGTAATTCGTTCAGGAAAAGATGTTGTTGGAGTTGCCCAAACTGGAACAGGAAAAACGTTTGCTTACATGTTACCAATTTTAAGAGATTTGCCTTTTTTAAAGACGCAACATCCAAGAGTTTTAGTGTTAGTTCCTACTCGTGAATTGGTTTTGCAAGTTGTTGAAGATATTGAAAAATTATCTAAATATCTCAATATTCGCGTTTTAGGGGTTTATGGTGGTGTAAATATCAATACGCAAAAACAAGGAATTGCTCAGGGGCAAGATATCATTGTGGCAACTCCAGGACGTTTGTACGACTTGGCTTTAAGCAACGTTTTAAAGTTGAAAACAATTCAAAAATTGGTGATTGATGAAGTTGATGTAATGTTGGATTTGGGTTTTCGTTTTCAACTGATGAATATTTTTGATTTGCTGCCAGAAAAAAGACAAAATATCCTATTTTCTGCTACTATGACTGAAGAAGTTGCTTTTTTGATTGAAGATTTTTTTAAAAATCCAGAAAAAATATCAATTGCAGTTAGCGGAACTCCACTCGAAAATATTTCGCAAATCGCTTATGATGTTCCTAATTTTTTTACGAAAGTAAATTTGTTACTTCATTTGTTGAAAGACAAAACAACTTTCAAAAAAGTATTGATTTTTGTTGGATATAAACGAACCGCAGATTTGTTGTTTAAACATTTAGAACCTGTTTTTGGTGATGAATCTTGTATCATTCATTCCAATAAAACTCAAAATTATAGAATTCGTTCAATCAAACAATTTGATGAAGGTTTTAATCGAATTTTATTGGCAACTGATGTGATGGCTCGTGGTTTAGATTTTGACAATGTGAGTCATGTTATCAATTTTGATACTCCTGATTTTCCGGAAAATTATATGCATAGAATAGGTAGAACTGGTCGTGCTGAAAAATTAGGAAATGCTATTTTATTATCTACCGCAAAAGAACAAAAATTTAAAGAAGCAATAGAGGCTTTGATGGATTACAAAATTCCATTGAATAAGCTTCCAGAAGAAGTCAAAATATCGGAATTATTAACCGAAGATGAGCGCCCAAATCAAGAGCATTTGCAATCTAAAAACCGAGTTACAGCTGAATTTAAATCAGGTGATGCTTTTCATGAAAAAAGTGAAAAAAATAAGAAGGTAAATTTGGGCGGTTCGTATCGAAGAGAAATTGCAAAAAAATATAAAAAGCCCAAAACAAGAGGGGATAAAAATTACAACAAACGAAATAAGAAAAAATAATGCAAATTTTAACCAAGCAAGAATTGCACAATTTGGCCATGAATATCGTAGGTGAAAAGTTGGTTGCTATGGGATATGAGTTTCAAGCAATTAATAGTCAGTTAAAAAGACATCCTCAATTTGTATTGTTTAAAAAAGGAGAACCTACCATTTTTGTATTGGTAAAAGCTACCAATAATCTACAAAATCCAAATGAGTATGATGCCATTTGGATGGAGACTTTTGTTTCGCATGCCAAACTGCAAAATGCCAAAGTTTGGTTTGCAGGTGTAGGAATAGCTAATGCTGAAAGTGTTGAAAATCCTGTTTTTAAAGACCAACCTTACTACGTAGCTTTTGATGATTTTGTGAAGATTTTGTAGTAAAGAAATATAATAGAATTTATTTAAAACAAAAAAACCATCTGAAATTTAGATGGTTTTTTTTGTTTTTTAAGATGGTTAAAATTATTTTCCATCTTGCTCTAATAAACTAAAAAACTGATCTAGTTTAGGCATGATGATAATTTTTGTTCTTCTGTTTTTTGCTTTGTTTTCAGCAGTATCATTTGCTGCTAAAGGTACATATTGACTTCTTCCAGCTGCAATTAATCTTTCAGGTTTTACGCTGTATTTTGTTTGCAAAATTCTAGTGATTGATGTTGCTCTCAATACAGATAAATCCCAATTATCTTGAATCAAATCTTTTTTGATTGGAGTTGAATCTGTATGACCTTCAATCATTACCTCCATTTTAGGTTGGTCGTTGATTACTTTTGCAATTTTTTCTAACACAGTGTAAGCATTGTCTGAAATATTGTAGCTTCCACTTTTAAATAAAAATTTATCAGAAATAGAAATCATAACAACTGTTTTTTCAACATTTACTTCAATGTCTTTGTCTTGAATTCCGTCAGTTAAATTTTTAGTTAAATGATATTTGATTGCCAAATTCAATGAATCTTTAGCAGTCATTGCTTTTCTGATTCCATTGATATACTTGTCTTTTTCACTCAATTGAGAAATAACATTTTTAATGTTATCAGAAGATGATTGCGTTAAAACTGTTAAGTTTTCAACTTGTTTTAAAGCTGTTTTTTTGTCTTCTTGTAAGTATTTTACTTGTTCAGTCAAAGCAAAAACTTTAGAATCTTCTTTTTCTTTTTCAATCAAACACTTTTGAAGGTTTGCTTTTACATCTACTAATTCTGTTTGAGCTTTGTCGTGTTTTGCTTGCAATTCAACAAATTCTTTTTTAGAAACACAAGAGCTAATTAGAATTGCAGTTACGAAAACGATTATGATTTTTTTCATGATTTACATATTAAATTTATGATTGCAAATTTAGCAAAAGCAACTGATAAATGGTTGATTTTTCTATAATTTATGAAAATTTTAAATACTATTTTTGTCTTAAATATTCACAAATTCATGAAAAATAAATTTACAAGCTCATTAATTATCTTATTATCAATTTTTTTAAGTTGTAATGATGATCTTCAAAAAAAAGACTTCGTTTTGCAAGGTGAGGTTTTTGGCACAACTTATAAAATCACCTATTTAAATGCATCAAAAGACTATCAAAAATCACTTGATAGTTTATTTTACGATTTTAATCAATCATTGTCAACCTATATTCCAACGTCTGATATAAGTAAAATTAATGATGGAAATACAGCTGTAGAAGTAGACAATTATTTTGTAGAGGTTTTTGAAAAGTCAAAAAAAATTCATCAACAAACTGATGGTTTTTTTGACCCTACTGTTGGAAACTTAGTCAATGCTTACGGATTTGGGCCTGAAAAAGGAAAATTAAATCCTTCTGATTCATTAATAAGTGAATTAATGAAAACAGTCGGTTTTGAAAAAGTTTCTCTTAAAAACAAAAAAATTTACAAAGAAACACCTAATATCTATTTAGACTTTAACTCAATTGCCAAAGGTTTTGCCATAGACATTGTTGCACGTTTTTTCGATTCAAAAAATATCGATAGTTATTTAATTGAAATTGGTGGTGAAATTAGAACAAAAGGCTTTAAAAAAGATCAAAAACCTTGGGCAATTCAAATTGTAAATCCTTCAAATGTTGAGGAGGAAAATGGTTTTACAATTTTAAAACTTTCTAATATTTCAATGGCAACTTCTGGAAACTACAGAAAATTTAGAATAACCAATGATGGAAAAAAATACGTACATACCATCAATCCAAAAACAGGTTTAGCCACAGAAAGTAATTTGTTAAGTGCCTCTGTTTTCACCAAAACAGATTGCGCAGATGCAGATGCGTACGCAACTGCTTTTATGGCTATGGGTTTTGAAAAATCTAAACAATTTTTAGAAAAAAATCTGGATATTAAAGCGATTCTTATTTACACAGACGCATTTAACAAAATTCAGGTTTTCGATAATTTCACAGAAAATTAAATTTTTTGGAGTGTTTTTTTAATTATATTTTTTAATTTTAGAGAAACAAAAAATAATTACAATGAAAAAGTATTTGCTAGTAGTTTTATGTTTTTTCTATTTCTTGCAATTTCAAGCGCAATCAAACAATGAAATTGCGAGTGTTTATATAAAAAGAGCTAATGAAAGTCTTAATAATCTTGATTTCTCTTTTGCAAAAGAACATTTTGAAAAAGCCATGAAATATTTAGACACCATCAATACATCTGATGTTGCAAGACTTGGTACTTTCATCTACTTTGAATTAAAGCAATATGAAGAGGCAAAAAAGTATGCTAGTTATTATTTCTCTTTGGCAAAAAATAAAAAAAGTGAAGAATATACAGAAATGTTAACACTTTCTGTTGATATAACCGAATTTTTAGAAAAGATTGCTATAGAGAAAAAAAGGCAAGAAGAAGAGAGAATTCGCCAAGAAAAAGAGTACAAAAGAATCGATTCTTTACGATTACTTTGGATGACAAAGTCTGATATGTTATCAATTAAAGTTGATAGTATTTATCAATTTAATGCAAATAACGTTGCGATTTACAAGAAGAATGATTTTTTTGGATTAATGAATGATCTTGGCAAAGTTTTAGTTGAGGCAGATGAATATGAAGATATTGTAAGTTTTGATGGATATTTTATCTTTAAAAACAAAGAAAATGAACCAACAAAATTGTTTTGCTATAACTCTAAAACAAGCAAAGGATTTTTAATTCCTAGTATTTCAGATTTTAATACGCTAGCTACAAATTACGGAAAAGTAATGTTGCCAAGAGGTAATGGAAGATTGGTTACGTATCCAAATAATGCTAAAGAACCCTTTGTTTTTGACTTAAATGAACAAAAAACAGTTAAGTTTTTACAAGTAGAAGAGGTGTTAAAAAGCCTAAAAAAATCTAATTTTATCGATAAGTATAATAATGATGGTGAGGTTAAAATTGATAAGGAGTGGTATCTTTTTGGTGGACATTTAGGAGGAGGGATTCATCCAATATATTCTCAAGAGGGGTATGATTTAGAGGGCTTTTTATGTTCAATTGATGGTCGATTTTTAAAGAAAGATTCTCATTTCGATTTTGTTGGATTTTTCTATAATAATAGTGCTCAGGCTGTAAAAGGTTCGCAAGTTTTTTGGATAAATCAAAACGGAACTGTGTTAAATGAGACAATCGATGAAGATGTAGATTATCAAGGCAAAACAAAATTGACAAAATTATCAAACAAAAACTATCAGCTTCTAAGAGATGAATTAATTATTCTTGGAGATGAAAAACTTGAAAAAATGGAGGATTTTATAAAAAAATCTTCTGAAAATTAATTTTTATAACAAACAGGTAATATTTCGCCTTTCATTAAACAAAATCGTTCTAGTTTTTCTGGGGCGATTTTTTTAGTATAATCAATTTCATCTACTTTAAAACCTACGTTTCTTAATCTGTTAAAATAATCTTTTCCATAAACCCGAACATGATCATATTGCCCAAAAATCTTGGCTCTTTCTTTTTTTTCAGTGATAGAATTATCTTCAAAAGTAGTTTTTCTACTTAAATCTTGTGGTACTTGAAAAATTCCAAATCCGCCTTTTTTTAATACACGAAATAATTCTTGCATCGCTTTTGTATCATCATGAATGTGTTCTAAAACATGGTTGCAAAAAATAACATCAAACGAATTGTCTTCAAAAGGAAGATTGCAAATATCTGCTTTTACATCAGCAATGGGCGATTCTATATCACTCGTGATATACTCTAAATTTTGCTGTTTTTTAAATAGGGATAAAAAACATTGTTCAGGTGCAATGTGGAGTGTTTTAAGCTTTTTTGTTGATGTAAAAAAATCAGTTTCATTTTTTAAAAACAACCACATCAATCTGTGTCTTTCTAATGATAAGGTTGATGGTGAAAGTGCATTTTCGCGTTGTTTTCCATAACCATAAGGCAACATTTTTCGGAAACTTTTTCCATCAATTGGATCTGTAAAATTATTTCCTTTTAAATAAAGTGTGATGATTGGACGAATCCAATAACTCATTTTGATGAGCCAAGGTCTTGGGATTGTATTTAATATTACTTTGAATATAGACACGAATTACACAAATTTCACAAAATAACTCTTTTGTAGGTTAAACTATCTTCTCCAAAATTCACTAATATTCCTAATTTTAATTTTTTGATGCTGCCAAATAATTGAGTGTTTGTTTTACATGGCTATTGTTGAGAATTTCTATTGCCTTAATTTCCAAAACTATCTTATTTTCAATTATAAAATCTGCCACATAAAAATGTGGTAGTAAGTTTTCTTTATAGGAGATGTTAAATTTTACTTCTCTTTTATAATTTACACCAGCATTAATTAATTCAATTTCTAAAGCATCCCCATAAACATTCTCTGAAAAACCTTTTCCTAATTCCTTATGAACTTCCATACAGACTCCAATAATATTATAACTTTCTTGTTTGTAAATTAGTGAATTCATTTTTTGTGAAATTAGAGAAATTAGTGTCTAAAAATTATTTATAATCTTCTCTAACAGGACAAAAAACATCTGTAAGTTTACAAGCTGTAATTGCTTTTCCTCCATGTTTTGCAAACGAAGGAATTGTTACTAACATTCCAGGAGTATAAATTTTTGTAACACCATCAACAGTCATTTCGAATTCGCCCTCTATGACTTGAGTGGTTTGTTCGTGAACATGGGAATGAATTGGAATTTCAGCACCAGCTTCAACTTCCCAAAAAGCAAGTGTAAAGGTTTCCATGTGTACAAATCTTCCTTTATAGCCTTTTACAATTTCTTTTTGTTCGATATCTTGAATGTTCATTTTTGTAATTTTTACAATTTTTGTCTGAATTCTTTTTCTTCATCAGAAACGATTCCTAATGCATCATAAATGTATTGAAAGGTAGAAAGTAATTCTGGTTTTCCGTTTACAATTGCCACATTGTGCTCAAAATGCGCAGAAGGTTTTCCATCTAAAGTTGTAATTGTCCATCCATCTTTGTGTTGCTTAATTCTGTGAGTTCCCATATTTGTCATGGGTTCAATAGCAACTGTCATTCCTTCTAAGAATTTTTTTCCAACACCTTTTCTACCGTAATTTGGCATTTCTGGATCTTCGTGCATTTTACGTCCTAAACCATGACCAACCAATTCTCTTACAACTCCAAAACCATGTTTTTCAGTAAAATTTTGGATGGCAAAGCCAACATCTCCAACTCTATTTCCAGCTTTGAATTCTTTAATTCCAACATATAAACTTTGTTTTGTGATATCTAATAATTTTTGCGTTGCTTCATCGATTTCACCTACTGCAAAAGTATAGGCATGATCGCCATAAAATCCGTTTTTGATGGCACCACAATCAATAGAAATAATATCTCCTTCTTGTAAAGGTTCTTTGTTTGGAATTCCATGAACAACTTGTGAGTTTGGACTCATACAAAGTGTATTTGGAAAATCATACAACCCTAAAAATCCTGGAATTGCGCCTTGTTCTCTGATAAAATCTTCTGCTAATTTGTCTAGATATAAAGTAGAAACGCCAGGTTTTACTTCTTTAGCAAGCATGCCTAAAGTTCTCGAAACAACCAATGCACTTTCGCGCATGATTTCAATTTCTTCTTTGGTTTTAATTACAATCATTTTCAAAAATAAAGCGCAAAGTTACTATATTTATTGATAAATGGATTTATTTATAATCTACATAAGAATGCTTGTAAGGCATACCAGAAACAATTTTTAAGAAGTCTTTTTCAATAGTTTCTCTTGGATATTCTACAAAACGTCCAATTTCTTTGCCGTTTTTGTAAAAAATGATGGTAGGAACTCTAAAAATAGTGAGTCCTTTCTCGTAATTGTCATATTTTTTTGATCTGTCAACCGCAATCAACTGTAGATAATTGACATCAAATTTTGTTTCATCTAAAATTTTATAAAATCTAGGAATTTCTCTTCTGCTATCACCACACCAAGTTCCCATAAAAACTTTGATGGTTAGTTGATGAATATGTTTTGATATTTCACTAATCACTTGTTTATCAGTTGTATATTCTTCGTAACGACTATCAAACCATTCTTTGTAAGCAGTATCTTGAAAATCAAATCTATTCGCAATTCCTACTAAATAACCATCTGCATCTTTTTTTGAAGTAACTAAAGTTTCAAAAGGGATTCTTGTAATAACTTCTTTTTTTTCTATTACAGGAGTTACAATTGTCGATTTTTTATCAATAGTTGGCTTTTTAGTTGAACATCCAAAAAAACAAACAATACATCCTAAAAGAAAGCTTTTTTTGATCATTATAATAAAGATTTTTGAGTCATTTCTGGAGGTTGTTGCACACCCATTAATGCCAAAATTGTAGGAGCAATATCACCCAAAACTCCACTTTTTACAGATTTAATTTCATCATCAATCAAAATAAAAGGAACAGGGTTTGTGGTGTGTGAAGTGTGTGGTGAACCATCAGGATTCATCATCGTTTCGCAATTTCCATGATCGGCAATTAAAAGCGTTGTATAACCATTTGCCAAACCAGTTTCTACGACATCTTTTGTACAGATATCAACAGCTTCACAAGCTTTGATGGCTGCTTCCATGATGCCTGTATGGCCAACCATATCGCCATTTGCAAAATTTAAACACACAAAATCAGCTTCGCCAGTTTTTAAATCTTCACACAATGCATCACGCAATTCGTACGCACTCATCTCAGGTTTTAAATCGTAGGTTGCTACTTTTGGAGAATTTCTTAAAATTCGTTTTTCTCCTTCAAAAGGAGTTTCTTGCCCTCCAGAAAAGAAGAAAGTTACGTGTGGATATTTTTCAGTTTCAGCAATTCTGATTTGTTTTTTTCCGGCTTTTGATAATACTTCTCCTAAAGTATTTTTCAAATTATCGTTGTTGTAAATCACATTAATTCCTGTAAATGATTCATCATACAAGGTCATTGTAGTGAAATACAAATTCAGTTTTTTCATGTTTTGCTCAGGGAAATCTTGCTGAGAAAGTGCATTTGTCAATTCTCTTCCTCTGTCTGTTCTGTAATTAAAGAAAATTACAGCATCACCTTCTTTGATGGTTGCTGTCGGATTTCCATCAGCATTTGTCAAAATAATTGGCTCTAAAAATTCGTCAGTGATATCTTTTGCATAATTTTCTTTGATCAAACTAATGGCATCTGTCGTTTTTGTTCCAATTCCATGAACCACACAATCATAGGCTTTTTTGACACGTTCCCATCTATTATCTCTGTCCATTGCAAAATAACGACCTGTAACTGTTGCCAATTTTCCGGTAGTTTTTTGCATATAATCTAATGCTTCTTTAATAAAAAATGCACCCGATTTTGGATCGCAATCACGACCATCAGTAAACGCATGAAGAAAAACGTTTTCAACATTATTTTCTTTAGCAACATCCAACAATCCCTTTAAATGATTGATGTGAGAGTGAATTCCTCCATCAGAAACCAATCCTAATAAATGAACATTTTTGTTATTTTTTTTGGCATACTCAAACGTATCAATCAATACTTTTTCTTCGCCCAATGTTTTTTCTCTTACAGCTTTATTGATTCTTGCCAAATTTTGATACACGATTCTTCCTGCACCTAAATTCATATGACCTACTTCTGAGTTTCCCATTTGTCCATCTGGCAAACCAACATGTTCACCATCTGTTCTTAATTCAGCATTTGGATATTTGTCATATAAGGAATTGATAAAAGGCGTTTTTGCATTGTAAATTGCAGACACTTTTGGGTCTTGAGTGATGCCCCAACCATCTAAAATCAGTAAGATTACTTTCTTGTTCATTTTGAAAAATTAAAGAGTAAAATTACGAAAGTTTTCAAAGGTATTTTTAAAATTTTACGAAACCGATAACGTAAATGAGTATAAAAATCACAATTGTGATGAGGATTATATTTTTTTGAAACGCTTTTTTATTCTCTTCTTGAATTTTTTCTCGAATTCTGATAAGTTGACTTTTGGTTGCTTTATTTTTAAAAGTCACTTGAAAATTAGTTCCTTTTTTAAAATTTTTGATTTTATCGTAAGTTGAAGCGCGTGATCTTTTATCACTTTTTATGGTTTCAAAAATATGTGCAACAAATCCTTCTTTAGCCATTTTTAGAGAAAAAACTAAATGTACCTAATTTTATTTATAAAAATCGTTAATTAAGTTTTAACAGGTATTTTTTTAAGAATGATTTACAAAATCCGTAATTTTACGACATAATTTTTATGAAATATACAATGGAATCTCATTTTGAGCTGAATGAAGTCACTAAAAAATTACCCAAACATTTGCATAAGTTTGTTGTAAAGCAACCTTATGAAGAATATACTCCACAAAATCAGGCTGTTTGGCGCTATGTAATGCGCATGAATGTAGATTATTTAAGTAAAGTTGCTCATAAATCGTATTTACCTGGATTAGAAAAAACAGGTATTTCTATCGAAAATATTCCTCAAATGGAGGGTATGAATCGTATTTTAAAAGAAATTGGTTGGGCTGCAGTTTCTGTTGACGGATTTATTCCACCAAATGCTTTTATGGAATTTCAAGCGTACAATGTGTTGGTGATTGCTTCTGATATGCGCACCATCAATCACATTGAATACACGCCAGCTCCTGATATTATTCACGAAGCTGCTGGTCATGCACCCATCATTTCAAATCCTGAATACGCTGAATATTTAAGACGTTTTGGCGAAATTGGTAGCAAAGCAATTTCATCATCCAAAGATTATGAAATGTATGAAGCTATTAGATTGTTGTCTATTTTGAAAGAAGATCCAAATTCAACAGAAGATGAAATTTCAGCAGCTCAAGAAAAAGTAGAATTTTTACAGGAAAATATGGGTGAATTGTCTGAAATGGCTCAAATCCGGAATTTGCATTGGTGGACTGTAGAATATGGCTTGATTGGAACCTTAGAAAATCCTAAAATTTATGGAGCAGGATTGCTTTCATCAATTGGCGAAAGTGCTTGGTGTATGCAAGATACTGTAAAAAAAGTTCCCTATTCTATTGAAGCCGCAAATGTAAGTTTTGATATCACAAAGCCTCAACCTCAATTGTTTGTAACGCCCGATTTTGCTTATTTAAGTTTGGTTTTAGATGAATTTGCCAACACAATGGCTTTGAGAACTGGAGGCTTAAAAGGCATTCAAAAATTGATTGATTCCAATAATTTAGGAACTATTGAATTGACTACAGGAATTCAAATTTCAGGAGTTTTTTCGAGAGTCATTCAGGATAAAAATAACAAAGTTGCCTATTTTCAAACAATTGGAGAAACAGCTTTATCTAACAGAGATAAAGAATTGATTGGTCATGGAATTTCGCATCATAAAAACGGATTTGGAAGTCCAGTTGGGAAATTAAAAGGCATCAATTTGCCAATTGAAGACATGAGTCCAAGAGATTTAAAAGCTTACGGAATTTATGAAGGCGAATTTATGACGCTCGAATTTGAAAGTGGAGTGATTGTAAAAGGAAAAGCAATTACAGGAACTAGAGATTTGCGTGGAAAAATTTTACTAATTACATTGGATGAATGCACAGTAACTTTTAAAGACGAAATTTTATTTAAACCTGAATGGGGAATTTATGATATGGCTATTGGAAAAGAAGTAATTTCAGCGTATGCAGGTGCTGCAGATGTAACTTCTTTTGGTGATGTAGGAAAAGTTTCAACCACAAAAACACATAAAATAACCTATTCAGAAACTGAAAAAAGATTGTTTTCATTGTATGAAAAAGTGCGTGAAATGAGAAATTCGAATGTTATTTTAGAGCAGCGTATCAAAACAATTTTTGAGGAAGTTTCTACAAATTTCTCTAAAGATTGGCTGTTGTTATTAGAATTATATGAAATGGCTATCAAAAATGAATTTGCTATTCAAAATGATATTTTAAAAGTTTTGATTGATTTGAAAAGTAATAAAAGTTACACAAAATTGATTGAAAATGGTTTAGTTTTGTGCCAACATTAAAAACAGATACAACATGGGTTTTTTTGACATGTTTAAAAGAAAAGATATGAGTGCACAAATTAAAGAGTATTTAGAAAAAAATGCGGTAATTCTTGATGTAAGAACTCAAGAAGAATGGAATGATGGTCATATTGATGGCGCAAAACACATTGTTTTGAATTTAGTTCCTGTAAAAATGGATGAAATAAAATCTTGGAAAAAACCAGTTATTGCTGTTTGTAGAAGTGGGGCAAGAAGTGGACAAGCAACACAATTTTTACAACAACATGGGATTGATATTATTAATGGTGGTCCTTGGCAAAATGTTGATCAATATATTGGGAAATAGTTTTTTCTAAATCAAATTGCGTTTTTGAGCCAACATTACAGCTTCCATTTTACTGTGAACTTGTAGTTTTTTGTAAATATTTTCAATATGTTTTCTAACAGTAGAAGGAGAAATGATGAGGTTGTCAGAAATTTCATTGTAATTTAATCCTTTGCTCAATTGCATTAAAATTTCGATTTCTCTTTTGGTGAGTTCAACTTCATCAAATTCTTCTGATTTTATTGAAATTCTTTCAGGATTTCTCAATAAATTCAAGGTCTTTAGTGCAATACTTGGTGTCATTGGTGCGCCACCTTGCGTAACTTCTAGAATACAATTGTGCAAATTTTCGGCTTCAATTTCTTTTAACAAATAGCCATTTGCACCTGCTTTTATTGATTTAAAAACATCTTCATCATCATCAGAAACTGTTAGCATGATGATTTTTATATGCGGATATTTATTTTTGATTAGTTCTGTTGCTTTAATTCCGTCCATTACTGGCATTTGAATATCCATCAAAATAACATCAATATGATGATTTTCTTCTAACTTACCAATCAATTCAGCACCATTATTTCCTGTAAATTTTATAGAAATATCATCAAAAAAAGAAAGCTTTTCTTTGATAGCTTTCATTAAAAAGTAATTGTCTTCTGCAATGCAAATTTTTAAATTCATAAATGCTATTTTAATTTTTCAATGGCAACTGAATCATGATTTTTGTTCCTTTTTCTAGAGTTGAATCAATTGAAATGGAGGCATTTATCTCAGAAATACGTTGTTCCATGTTTGCCAAACCATTTCCTAAATCTACTTTTTTAATATCAAATCCTTTTCCATCATCAATAATTGAAGCTTTAAAAACGGTTTCATCTTTAAACAAGTGAATCGTAATTTTTTTTGCATCAGCATATTTAATGGCATTGTTGATGGCTTCTTGAATAACCCTAAAAATATTGATGCCAACTAAAGATGAAAATCCCATATTGGTATCAATATCATAATTGATATCAAATTCGGTATTTGGAACCGCTTTTTTGGCTTTTTGAACAAAAGATAAGACTCTTGTATGCAAATCTTCTACTGAAATTTCGGCTTTATTCATTGCCCAAATTGTGTCTCGCAGTTGAAAAATAGTATCAGATGTAAACGAACTGATGTTGGTTAATTTTTCTTTTAAAGAATCGTTTGCGTCTTTAGAAAGGTATTTTAAATTGTCTAAAGATGAAATGATAAAAGTGAGTTGCGCACCAATATTATCATGCAAATCTCTTGAAATTCTAAGGCGTTGCTCTTGCAATCTATTTTGAGTTTTGATGGTTGCCAAAGCATCTTTTAAGTCAATTTCTTTTTGCATTTGTCTGCGTTTAAACTGATTTTTCTTGAAGTTCGCAAAGAATAACAATCCTAAAAATAGCAAAGCAAAAGTTACAATGGTTGCATATAAACTTTTGTTTTTAAGTGCCAATTCTTTTTGTAAAACGATTTCTTTTTGTTCGGCAATTTCAGCTTCTTTTTTAGCAGTTTGGTATTTTGTTTCTAATTCTGAGAGTTGTTGAATTACTTTGTTATTTATCAACAATTCTTGCATTGCTATGAATTTTTCTTTGTAAAAGCTTACGCTATCAGGCTGTTTTAAATAAGCTTTTAATTCCATGAATTGTTTGTAAGCATCTTGCTGCAATTCATTGGCTTTCACTGTTTTTGCAATGGATAATCCTTGATGCAAATATCTTTCTGATTCCAGATAGTTTTTTTGTTTCATTTGCAAATCGCTTAAACTTAATAAAGTACTTGCAATGCCATAATTATCTTGAAGTTGTTGCCTTATTTGCAATGATTTTTTGAAGTTTGCGAATGATTTTGTAAAGTCGTTTTCGCTTTTATAAAGGGTGCCTAAGTTGTTGTAGATTGTAGATAATTCGTTGATAGCGTTTAGTTTAGTGCCAATTTCTAAACTTTTTTCATAGTAAACTTTGGCACTGTCGTTATTTTTAAGTGCAATATGAACATTTCCAATACCCACAAACGACTCTAAAATTCCTTTTTCATCATTTAATGAAGTTCTAATTTTTAGTGCTTCTTGATGTTTTTCAAAAGCTTTTTGGTATTGTTTTGTGTCTTTGTAAAGATTTGCAATGTTATTTAAATTGGCAGCTACAAACTTTTTTTGACCTAATTTTTCATAAATTTTTAAAGATTCGAAAGCATAAAAAATGGCAGAATCTAATTGAAATAATTGATTGTGAGCAATACCCATTTTGTTGTACAAACTGGCAATACCTACATTATCATTTATTTTTTTTCTGATAGTTAATGATTTTCTATAATAAACTAATGAAGAATCAAATTGCGACAAACGATAATGCACAATTCCCAAATCGTTATAAGCTTGTGAAATTCCTCCTAAATTGTTTGTTTTTTTGGAAAGTGCTAAAGCAAGTTTGTTATATTTAAAAGCAGAATCTGATGAAAAACTTGAGTAATACCAACCTAAATCACCCAAATATTTTATTTTAAGCGAATCTGAAAGTGAGCGATTTTTAAGTTGCTCTTTTAACGCATCAATTTGTTTTTGTTGTGAAAAATTTGAAATTGAAACAATGCAAAATATCCAGAGAAAAATAATACGCAATTTGATGTGTTTCATATGAATATATTAAGTCTCTAAATTTATAAAATTTCTTGTAAAGTAAACTCTAGGTTTACAATGCCAACTCTAATTTTTAAAAATTGTTGTTGTGTATTTTTTTCTAAATGGCTTATTGTCTCAGAAACAGCCAATAATTTAGCCTCATTTTTTCTTTCTTTTTCAATTTCAACCTCTAAAAAAGTATTTTTTTTAGAAATTGTTTGCTGATATTTTTGAAGTCCTAAAAATATCCAAATCGAAAAAATCAGAAATAAAAAGGTCAAAAAGTAGGGGATTGTATCCATTTTTATAATAAGTAAAATGATATTTTATTATCTTCTGCACCCATCATCAACAAACCTTTTACAGTTTTTTCTCTTAAAACCATAGGAGTTTGAAAGATGCACAAAGTTCCTTCGCTCACATTATTGGTAGTTTTCATCAACCAAAAATGTCTTTTTGTTGCTTCATCATAATAATAACTATTTACATTATACTCTAAAACTTTTGTTTCTGCACCTGTAATTTCGACCGTAAATTTTGCTTGAGCTCCTGAATCTAACTTTGATTTCCCTGAAACAGTCATGAAAATATTTCCAGAAATATCTGAAATTTTTTCTTTCATGTTTACAAACGTATAACTCCAATTGGTGTTGCCAATTGTTGGCATTCCAGAGTTTGTATTGTTATTTACAGTGTTATTATTGGTGTTATAATTTGTTTGTTTTTTTACAATTGGAACAATAGTTACATTCGGAAAATTTCCATATCTGTTGATATATTGTTTATCAAAATCGATGCTTCCTGTAACTTCACCATTATCAAAATGAATTTCTCTGAAATAAAAATATTGGTATTTACCTGATTTATAGTGCTTTTTTATCCAATTGTCTTTATTATCATATTCATAATCATAGGTTGCAGTGTAAGTGTTTGTTTTTCCAACATCAACTGATTTTGTGATATTCCCAAATTTATCATACGAATAAGTGGCTTTGTTGTCACTGTATTTACCTTTTGATAGATAGGTGGTTTTTATATCGTTTTCATACAAAGTTGTGTAGGTACCAATAATGCTTCCATCTTGACTACTGTAACTTATGTGAACATTTGTTTTGTCTTTTCCACTATATGAATTGGTGTTTTCGGAAGTTAATTTTCCGGTATTATCAAAATTTTGTTCTTTGATTTGTCTTCCTTTATTGTCAAAGGTATAGATGGAATATGAGCCACCTCCACTTTTATAAATTGTTTCTTTTTTTGCAAGATTTCCTTTTGAATCGTAAGTGAAAATGTAGTTTGATGAATACTTACCAATTTCATCACTAATATCAGTAATTTCGGTAAGTTGCCCTTTAGAATTGTATTTGTATGCTTTTTTTACAGGTTTTGGCTCTCCATATTTTCCATCGTAAAATGAATAGGTTTCTATTAAGTTTCCTTCATCATTATACATATTAATATTTACAGATGTTTTTACAAAACCACCACTTTCCTCATCATAATTGTAATAGTGTTCAATGGTTTTTCTAACTTTTTTGTGTAAATTTTGTGAAGCTAAATTATACGCTTCTGTTTGTCCGAACGTGCATAAGTTTGAAATACAAAAGATAAAAACTAAGTTGATAAAATGTTTCATTTTTTTTCGATTTATAGATGATGAAAAAGAAAATAGTTTGGATTGTTGGGTGTGTTACCTAAAACACACCCAAATTTTCCTAAAATACTACTTGTTCTCTTTCAATGATTATCGCATAATTGAAGTATCAAAATTGTAAGAAATTCAATCTTATTTCAATAAGGCATCTGCCTTATATTTGCCTAATTATCATCACTATAAAAATTTTCAACTAATTTTTCGGCTTCTGAAAGTTTGTTTTCTGGAATTAAAATTCGGAATTCATCATTCGTTGGACCTTTTCTTGTAGCCCATTGAATGTCAACTTCTAAGAGTTTTTTATTGCTTTTTGCATCAATAATTTTTAAATTTTTAATTCTTTTTCTTTTTGATGCGACTTCAATTCTATGATTATTTATCAACATGTAATCATTGTATAGTATTACATGCGGGTTGAATACATTTTTTTGCAAATGTTTATAGCTGAATTTCATTCGTAAAAACGGAATTAAAACAGCAAACGGAATAGAAAATAGCAATGAAAATAAGAAAGATGTGCCTCTGTAAAACATCAATCCAAAAGGTACAATGAGTAGAATTGCAAGGCCAAAATAAATATTGTCTTCTTTTTTGTTGGCTTTTTCAATATCCACAAATTCATTCCATTCTTCCTGAGAATACTGCCATTGTATTAGTGGATTTTCAGTTTTCATGAAATAAAAATTTACTTTTAAAATATAGTAAAATATTGATTATCAATTGTTTTTGGAATAGTTACTTGCCTTTATTCCGTAAAATTGATGAGTTGTTTTTTGATTGTTTCTTTAGGTGCTTTATCATTACTTAATTTTTCTGAAACAAAATCCAACACTTCTGAGTTTTCTTTGATAGCTTCCATCACCAAATCAATGAAAAATCTGAAAAGGATTAAAAGAATCGCCGCAAAAATTCCTGATTCTGAAATTATGATAAAAAACGAAGATAAAATCACCACAAATTGCTGAATAAAAATGCGAACATAAGGAGAAAACATAATCTCTTGAATATCGAATTTCAAGTATTTTTGATGTCCTATAAAATCCGTAAAAAACTTTCCAAGATGTGTAAAAATGATGGCTGGCAATGCATATTTTATATCTTGTAGATTTAAAATTATGCCATAATTATGAATCAAATCAAAAGGTTCTTTAAAAACAACAGTGTCACCAATACTAAAAATAGCAAATGCAAAAATTGATTGTATTGCTATAAAAAATCCGTAGTGAAATAAGAAAAAAATAATGGTTCCATATCCTTTAGAATTGCCAAGCTGAATAGTACATAACATTTTTACAGCATTAAAAATTCCAATGATGATGGTTTCTAAAAAATAGACAAAAAGTACAGTTAGTGGATTTATTTTACCCAAATAAAGTAAAAACAAAAGGTAAACAGTACTTAGCCAAATAAACACATTTTGTGAAGTTGGATAGAATATATTTTTAAGCATGTTTGTTTTTTCTGGTAAAGTAAGCAAAAAATCAATATGATTTTACATACGTACTTTGACGTATTTTTCAAACGATGCTTTTAAAATCTTGGATGCTAAAAAACTAAAATTGAATTGAAGTAAATTGTTTTTGAATTTCGGCTATTTTAGAATTTACTTGTTTTAAGAAAGCTCGATGTTGTTCAGAATTTTCGTGAAAAGGTCTGTGTAACATTGCTTTTTGAATACTATCAACTTCATTCATAATAGGAATGCTATCTTCAGAAAACCAAGTAGTTACTAATTTTTTCCAAATATAATCAATGGCAATTTTAGATGGATGAATCATGTCTTCTGCATAAAAGCGATAATCGCGCAATTCATCCATCATGATTTCATAAGAAGGAAAATAACAACCATTTTTACCTTTTAAAACCGAATGAATTCCTGCAATTAAATGCGCTTTGCTTTGAGTATTTTCTACAAAACCATCCTTTAAATGTCTTACTGGCGAGACTGTAAAAATTATTGTAATTGTTGGATTTATAGATTGAATTTGGGCAATAATATTTTGTAAACTTGCTGATATTTCAGCTACAGAAAGCAATTCTTTGGTAAAATTTTTTTGAGGAATTTTATGACAATTTGCTACAATTTCATTGGTTTCAATATTTCTATAAATCCATGAAGTTCCTAGAGTTATAAAACAATGAGTTGCGTTTTTGAGCGCCAAATTTGTAGATTCAATCTCTAAATTTAGGTTTGATAATAAAATTTCTTTGTTTGAAGAACTCAAACTAGAATGCGCGTCAAAACAATGCCAACGCTCATTTTCAAAGAAAATATCGTTTTCAGAGAATACTTTTTTGGAGATAACTTGTTGTATGAACTTTTCAATCGCTTTTGGATGAAAAAAAATTCCGAACGGATTTTGCAAATTTTGAAACTTAAAATAGTCAAACTTCGCTCCAATATTTTCAGAAAAACAAGAACCCAACAATACCATTTTTGAATGGTAATTGATTGGGTTTTTAGTTTCTTTTTGAAGCGGAATTTGCGTTTGAAGTTTCATGTTATATTACATATTCTTTGGCTTTTTCCAATGCTTTTGGAATTCCTCCTGGATTTTTTCCTCCTGCAGTGGCAAAGAAATTTTGACCACCTCCACCACCATGAATCAGTTTTCCTAATTCACTTACTACTTTTCCTGCATCAAAACCGCGTTCTTTTGCCAATTCTTTTGATATATAGCAAGTAATCATGGCTTTGTCATTACCTGAAGAAGTTGCAAAAACCAAGAATAAATTTTGGTGTTTTTGTCCCAAACCAAAAGCAATATTTTTAATGCTATTGGCATCTAAATCCACTTTGGTTGCTAAAAATTGTACGCCACTAATTTCTTGCAATTGATTTTGAATGGTTTCAGCAACGTTTGCAGCTTTTTCTTTTAATAATTGTTCTATTTGTTTTTTCAAATCAGCATTTTCTTCTTGCAAATTTTGAACAGCTTTAACGGGTTCTTGAGCATTGTTCAAAACACTTTTAATTTCAGAAAGTGTGCTATGCGTATCAAAATAAAAGTTTTTTACAGCTTCATTGGTAATTGCCTCAATACGTCTAATTCCTGCAGCAACTGCACCTTCAGAGATAATTTTAAAATGCCAAATATCACTTGTGTTTTTCACATGAATTCCACCACAAAGTTCTACTGATTTTCCAAATTTGATACTTCTAACTGTATCTCCATATTTTTCTCCAAACAATGCCATTGCTCCGTCTTCAAGTGCTTGTTTTAATGGAATATTTCTTTTTTCTTCCAAAGGAAGTTTGCCTTCAATACGTGCATTTACAAAATTTTCGATATCTCGCAATTCATCCGCAGTTACTTTTGCAAAGTGCGAAAAGTCAAAACGCAAAGAAGCTGGTTTCACTAACGAGCCTTTTTGTTCTACATGCGTTCCTAAAATACTGCGCAATGCTTGATGTAATAAATGCGTTGCAGAGTGATTACTTGCTGATAATTTTCGATGTTCACTACTTACAACTGCTTGAAAAACATCATTCAAATGCGAAGGTAAATTTTTGGTGTAGTGAATGATAAGGTTGTTTTCTTTTTTGGTATCAATGATGTAAACCAAGTCCCCTTGATGATCTTTTAAGAAACCTTTATCACCAACTTGACCTCCTCCTTCAGGATAAAAAGGTGTTAAATTGAACACCAATTGATACAATTCTCCGTCTTTTTTTGAGGTTACTTTTCGGTATTTGGTAATTTTAACTTCGGCTTCTAAATAGTCATATCCAACAAATTCTTCAAAAGCATCTTCTCTAATTACAACCCAATCTTCGGTAGAAGTTTCGCTTGCAGCTCTTGAGCGATTTTTTTGTTTTTGTAGTTCTTCTTGAAATCCTTTTTCGTCCAAAGTAAATCCTTTTTCGGCTAAAATTAACGATGTTAAATCGATAGGAAAACCAAATGTATCATACAATTCAAAGGCTTTTTCGCCAGAAATTTGAGTTGATTTTGAAGATGAAATAATGCCATCTAATAACAATAAACCTTGTTCTAAAGTTCTTAAAAATGAGGCTTCTTCTTCTTTGATTACGTTTTCAATGAGTTGTTTTTGCTCTTTCAATTCCGGAAAAGCAACACCCATTTTTTCGCTCAAGACAGTCGTCAATCTATAAATAAATGGTTCTTTTTTGTTTAAAAATGTAAATCCATAACGCACAGCACGTCTTAAAATTCTACGAATTACATAGCCTGCACCAGTATTACTTGGCAATTGGCCATCAGCAATTGAAAAAGCAACTGTTCTTATATGATCGCAAATAACGCGAATGGCAATATCTTGTTTGTCATTTACGCCGTACTTTGTATCAGAAATCGTTTCAATTTCTCTGATAATTGGTGTAAAAACATCAGTATCATAATTGGATTGAACACCTTGCAACACCATGCACAAACGCTCAAAACCCATTCCTGTATCAATATGTTTATTGGGTAAATTTTCAAGTGAGCCATCTGCTTTTCGGTTGAATTGCATAAAAACCAAATTCCAAATTTCTACTACTTGAGGATGGTCATTGTTCACCAAATCTTTGCCATCAATCTTTGATTTTTCCTCTTTTGAACGAATATCCACATGAATTTCAGAACAAGGTCCACAAGGTCCTTGATCACCCATTTCCCAAAAATTATCTTTTTTGTTGCCTTTTAAAATTCGATTTTCTGGGATAAATTGCTTCCATAATTCATAAGCTTCAGTATCCATAGGAAGATTGTCTTCTTCACTTCCTTCAAAAACAGTAACATATAAAATGTCTTTGTCGATTTTGTAAACTTCCGTCAACAATTCCCAAGCCCAAGCAATTGCTTCTTTTTTGAAATAATCTCCAAAAGACCAATTTCCCAACATTTCAAACAAAGTGTGATGATAAGTATCATAACCAACTTCTTCCAAATCATTGTGTTTTCCTGAAACACGCAAACATTTTTGAGTATCTGCAATGCGATTATTTTTAGGAATACCATTTCCTAAAAAGTATTCTTTAAAAGGCGCCATTCCTGAGTTGACGAACATTAATGTTGGATCGTCTTTTGGAACTAAAGGTGCAGATGGAACAATAAGATGCGATTTTTCTTCAAAAAAGCGTAAAAAAGTAGCACGAATATCTTGAGATTTCATAGATAAATGGATTCTAATGGAAGTTAGATTGTGTTAATTAATTTTAAAAAAGCCATGTAAAAAAAAGTACTAATAAAATATTTTTTAGATTTGTAAGTTCATAAACATGGATTTTTCAGTTAAAAATCTATTTAACAGGGCAAAAATAGTACATTTAGCAATATGGCGAAAGTAAAATATTATTATGATGAACTCACTTTATCTTATCGAAAAATTAAGGTAAAAAAAGGAGATTATTATCGAAGAATACTTTTTAGCTTTTTAGCGATAATATTAATTGCTTTTTTAGGATTTATTACTTTTAGTCAGTTTATCATGTCTCCAAAACAACGTGCTCAAAAACGTGAATTAGAGAATTTAAAATTGCACTATGAATTGTTAACTAAAAGGTTAGAAGAAACTGCTGTTATTTTAGATGAAATTCAACAACGAGATAACAATATTTATAGAAGTTATTTTGAGGCAAATCCTATCACTGATGAGCAGCGAAAAGCTGGTTTTGGAGGTATTAATAGATACAAAGATTTAGAAGGTTATGACAATTCGCAATTAATTATAAACCTAACCAAAGAAGTAGATATTTTATCAAAACAATTGGTGGTTCAATCAAAATCTTTGGATGAAATTGTAAACCTAGCAAAAGATAAAGAAAACATGTTGGCATCAATTCCGGCAATATTACCCGTAAAAAAAGAAGATTTTTATGTAGCATCGGGTTTTCAAATGAGAATGCATCCTATCTTGAAAATCAATAAATTCCATAAAGGAATGGATTTTTCTGCAGCAAAAGGAACTCCAATTTATGCCTCTGGAAATGGCAGAGTTATTTTAGCTGAAAGAAGCAGTACTTACGGAAATGTTGTGTATATTAGTCACGGTTATGGATATCAAACAATTTATGCTCATATGAGTAAAATTGCCACTGCAAATGGCAGGTATGTAAAAAGAGGCGATTTAATTGGATATGTTGGTAACACAGGATTGTCAGTTTCTCCACATTTGCATTATGAGGTTTTGAAAAATGGAGTATCATTGAATCCAATAAATTTTTACTATGCTGATTTGACTTTAGAAGAGTTTGCAGCATTGCAAAAAGCATCAGAAGATAGCCAATCTTTAGATTAAAAAATATGCATATAGATTTACCCGAAAAAAGATATTATAAAATTGGTGAAGTAGCACAAGCATTTCAAGTAAATACTTCGTTAATTAGATTCTGGGAGAAAGAATTTGATGTTTTAAAACCCAAAAAAAACGCCAAAGGAAATAGGCTATTTACACAAGAAGACTTAAAAAATATCAAGTTAATCTATAATTTGGTAAAAGAAAACGGATTTACTTTAGAAGGAGCCAAACAAAAATTAAAGAAAAATCCAACAGCAATTTTTCACAATCACGAAATTATTAGCAGATTAGAAGCTGTAAAAGCAGAGCTTATCAAAATAAAAAATCAACTTTAAATTATTGCTAAAAAGTATGTACTTGAAGGTTTTGTAAAATACATACATAGTAACTTTCAGAAGGAATTTTTTCAATAAAAAGAGTACCAAATATCAAAATTTTGGATGAATTGGTTGGATAAGAGATGTAACCAAAAAGTTTACAAGAGTTCATCAATTTAGCTTTACATGTTGTCAAAATATATATTCAAAAAAAACT
Source organism: Polaribacter gangjinensis (assembly GCF_038024125.1). Taxonomy (NCBI): domain Bacteria; kingdom Pseudomonadati; phylum Bacteroidota; class Flavobacteriia; order Flavobacteriales; family Flavobacteriaceae; genus Polaribacter; species Polaribacter gangjinensis. Next base: position 1,650,712 of record NZ_CP150662.1, on the reverse strand, counting down.
TATAGAAAAGGATCCGTTGTCCGCATTTAATGGTACTTATTGATGCAAGTTTTCAAAAAAAAGACAATTATGCATTTTAAAAATAAAATTGTAATCATCACAGGAGCAGCTTCAGGCATTGGAAAAGCCTGTGCATTTCAATTTGCAAAAAAGGGTGCGACTGTCGTGGTTGCTGACATCAATTTAGAAAATGCGCAAAAAATTGCTGATGAAATTGTAACAAATCAAGGAAATGCGCTTCCAATAAAAGTAAATGTGGCAAAGTTTACTGATGTTGAAAAACTAATAAATACCACAGTAGCTGAATTTGGTAAAATTGATATTATGATCAATAATGCAGGTATTGGACCTAGTTATTTAAAAACCCACGAAGCAACTTTAAGAGATTGGGATCGTGTAATTTCTGTAAACCAAACAGGTGTTTTTTATGGGATGAAACTCGCATTGCAGCAATTTTTGATTCAAGGTTATGGAAACATTGTAAACGTTGCTTCTTTGGCAGGTTTAAAAGCTTCATCTCACAATATCAGTTACAGTGCTAGTAAATTTGCGGTCGTAGGCATGACTAAATCTGCAGCTATGGAATATGCTTCTCAAAACATCCGAATCAATGCGGTTTGTCCTGGGTATACAGCATCTCCTTTATTAGATCAATTGCGAAACACCAAACCCGAAATGGATGCTAAGTTAAAAAGTGTCATTCCAATGAAACGATATGCAAAACCTGATGAAATTGCAGCTGCTGTACTTTGGTTGGCTTCTGATGAAACTCAATTTATTACAGGACAAACAATTACCTTGGATGGTGGCACATCTTTGTAAAAGTGTAACGCAGATTTTGTAAATTTGAAAACTAAATAGAAATAATTCATAAAAATCATCAACAAAAAATAAATTTTAAATCAAGGAAATTATGAAAAAATGGCTTATCCCAGTAATTATTATAGTAGTTGTCATCTTCGGATTTTACAGTTGGGCAAAAAACTTTAACAATACAGCAGTTGTTTTACAAGAGGATGCAAAAACTACTTGGTCTAATGTAGAAAGTGCTTATCAACGAAGAAACGACTTGATTGGAAACTTGGTAAAAACAGTACAAGGTGCTGCAGATTTTGAAAAAGAAACGTTGACTCAAGTGATTGAAGCACGATCAAAAGCAACCTCAACAACTATTGATGCCAATAATTTGACAGCTGAAAATATGGCGCAATTTCAACAAACTCAGGCTGGTTTAACGGGTGCGTTATCAAAATTATTATTGGTGGTGGAGCGTTATCCTGATTTGAAAGCAAATGCTAACTTTTTGGAATTACAGAGCCAATTAGAAGGGACTGAAAACCGAATCAATGTAGCAAGAGATCGTTTTAATGAAGGTGTAAACAACTACAATAAACATATCAAAGTATTTCCAAACAGCTTTTTAGCAGGGATTTTTAATTTTGATGAAATGAGTCGTTACAAATCAAATCCTGGTTCAGAAAACGCACCAGATGTAAACTTCGATTTCAATAAGAAAAAAGAATAAATGTCTGAAATAGAAGCTTTTTTAACTCCAAATGACGAGCAAGAAATTGTTGCAGCCATAAAAATCGCAGAAAAAAACACTTCTGGTGAAATACGCGTTCATATTGAATTTTCTTCTGAAAAAGATCATTATGAACGCGCATTAGAGGTGTTTTATTTATTAGAAATGGATAAAACAGCTCAACAAAATGGCGTTTTGATTTATGTGGCTGTTCACGATCATAAATTTGTGATTTGTGGCGACAAAGGCATTAACGATTTAGTACCCAAAGATTTTTGGAATACGACTAAAGAAATTATGCAAGCACATTTCAAAAAAGGAAATTTTAGGCAAGGGTTGATTGATGGAATTCTCAAAGCAGGTGAGGAGTTGAAAACGCATTTTCCTTGGGAAAAAGATGATGAAAACGAACTTTCTAACGAGATTTCAAAGTCATGAAAGAAAAAGTTTTTAGTTTTCAGTTTTTAGTTTTTAGCAAAAAGTGGTTTCTTTTAATTTTCACTTTTTGTATCCAATCAGCTTTTTCTCAGGGATTTAAAATTCCTGAAAAGCCTTCTTTTCAAACCAGTGTTTATGATTATGTAAACTTATTAACGAAAGAACAAAAAGCCAGTTTAGAAAGCAAATTAGTTAGGTATTCTGATACAACTTCCACTCAAATTGTAGTGGCAATTATTGCTTCAACAGAAGGTGAAAATATTGCCTATTTAGCAGCAAATTGGGGCGAAAAATGGGGAATTGGAGATGCTACAAAAGATAACGGAATCCTAATTTTATTAGCTAAAGATGACCGAAAAATTACCATTCAGTCAGGAAAAGGTGTTGAAGAATTTTTGACTGATTTTCAATCTAAAAGAATTATTGATAAAGTAATCATTCCTGAATTTAAAAAGGGTGATTTTTACAGTGGTTTGGATTTGGGTTCTGATTATATTTTTAAGACACTGCAAGGTGAATTTAAAGGTTCAAGAAAAAGTGATGCTGAAGGCGATTTTCCTTTTGGCGTCGTTATTTTCGTGGTTATTGTAATAATCATTATTATTTTATCCTCTAAGGGAAATAACAACAATGGAGGAAAAAAGTACCGAACTCAATCCCCACTTGAAACTATTTTTGACACCATCATTTTAACAAATGCAGGTAGAAGAAGTGGCGGATTTGGAGGTGGTTTTGGAGGAGGATCTTCAGGCGGAGGCTTTGGTGGTTTTAGTGGCGGATTTGGTGGTGGTAGTTTTGGAGGTGGAGGTGCCTCTGGAGGATGGTAATTTCAATGAAAAAAAGGTTTTATTTTGTTAGTTTTTTGATGATTTTAAGTTGTCAAAAAGAAAAAGTAGAACCTGTTTTAGCCAATTTACCAAATATTTTACGTGAAGTTTCAGGAACTGAAGTTTTGATAAATTCTTCATTCATTTGGATGATTAATGACAGTGGAAATTCTTCGAATTTATTTGGGGTAGACAAGCAAGGAACCATTCAGAAGGTATTAAAAATCAACGCTAAAAACCACGATTGGGAAGATTTAGCCAGTGATGAGAAAGGCAATTTATATATTGGCGATTTCGGTAATAATTCTAATACTCGTAAAAATTTACGAATACTAAAAGTAGCGTCATCAGATTTAAAAAAGGACAAAGCTAAAGCTGAAATCATTGAATTTAAATTTGAAAATCAGCGCGATTTTCCTCCGAAAAAAAGTCAGCTTTCTTTTGATGCAGAGGCATTTTTCTATTTTCAAGATCACTTTTATATTTTTACAAAAAGCAGGATTCCTGAAAAATATGGTCAAACATTTTTGTATAAAATACCTGCCAAAAAAGGGAAATATAAAGCAAAATGTATAGGTAAATTTTTTAATGGTAAAGAAAATTCAAGTTGGATTACTGGGGCAGATATTTCTAATGATGGGAAGACAGTTGCTTTATTATCCCAAAAAAATGTGCTGATTTTTTCTAATTTTACCGGAGATGATTTTTTCTCTGGCTCGCTAAAAATAATTCCCTTTATCAAACAAACTCAAAAAGAAGGAGTTTGTTTTACAAATCACAAAACGCTATTGATTACAGATGAAAAATTTATATTTAAAGGAGGTAATTTGTATGAGTTTTCCATAAAATAGCGAAGTGATTTCTGTTTTACTTCATTTTTTTTGACAATTAATGTGGTTGTATTTTTTTAAGGAATTAAGTTAATGATATTTCTCTTTTAAAAATAATTTTAATTCAAATAATGCCTAAATGCTTTGATACCAATTATCTTAGAATTTAACAAATCTTCTATAAAAGTTAAAATTTAAATTTATTTAAACTTAATCTAAATAATATTTGCGTGACAAAAATTCTGTTTTTACATTTGCAAAATAGAATTAATCTAAATAAACTTTAATGAAAAATCTTTATGCTATTTTCGCTTTTGGATGTTGTTTTTTTACACATGCACAAAATCAGAATTTTATTTTAAATGATACGATTGTAAAATTAGATACAGTCGTGGTTTCAACCATTAGGTTGAGTCCAGAAAAAATGCCCGAAACAAAAAAGAATGCCATTTATTCTGGAAAAAAAAGTGAAGTATTAAAATTATCTTCTTTTAGTGCCAATTTAACTACCAATAATGCTCGTGAAGTTTTTTCGAGAGTGCCAGGGGTAAATATTTGGGAAAACGATGGTTCAGGAGTGCAAATAAATGTTGGGGTGAGAGGTTTAAGCCCCAATAGAAGCTGGGAATTGAATGTTAGACAAAATGGCTTTGATATTTCTTCGGATGTTTTCGGCTATCCAGAAGCGTATTATAACCCTCCATTAGAAGCTGTTGAAAGTATAGAGTTGATAAGAGGTGGTGCTGCATTGCAATATGGGCCTCAATTTGGTGGGATCTTAAACTATGTATTAAAGCGTGAAAACACCAAAAAATTCTCGTTCGAAACTCAAAATACCATTGGCAGCTATAATTTAATGAGTAGCTACAATGCTATTGGTGGAAAATTGGGTAAATTTTCTTATTATGCCTATAATCATTCTAGAAGTGCAGATGGATGGAGAGAAAATAGCCAATACAAAGTGCGAAACACTCATCTCTTTTTGGAGTATGCTTTTACTGAAAACACCAAACTATCAGCAGAATATACGAATATGGTGTATGAGTTACAACAAGGAGGTGGTTTAACTGATGCACAGTTCAATGATAACCCACGTCAGTCTTTGAGAGACCGTAATTGGTTTGGTGTGCCTTGGAATGTATTTTCTTTGAATTTTGATACCAAAATATCTGAACGTTTAACTTCCAATACTAAGTTTTTTGGTTTGGTTGGAGAGAGAAACAGTGTAGGTTTTACAGCTACTCCAAATATTCCAGATGAAATCAATCCCGCTACCAACCAATTTGCCAATCGAAGAGTGGACAGAGATTTCTATGAAAACTTTGGATTAGAGAATAGAAATTTATTAAAATATAAATTAGGAAATATAGAGAATAATTTGACATTTGGAGTTCGATTATATCGCGCAAATACCACCCGAAATCAACAAGGACGTGGAACTACTGCTTCAGATTTTGATTTGAGTGTGGAGGATATTTTTCCAAGATCGTTAGATTTTTTCACAAACAATGTAGCTGCCTTTGCAGAAAATCAATTTAAAATTACTGAGAAATTCAGCATTATTCCCGGAGTTCGATATGAATATATTGAAAACATTGGAAGTGGTAGATTTGGTTTGCAATCTGGTAACGAAATACCTTTTGATGACAAAAATATTTCCAGAAGTAAAGCTTTATTTGGTTTAGGATTGGAATATAAGTTTGGTTCCACAAATTTGTATGCGAATATTACACAAGCATTTCGTCCGGTATTGTTTTCTGACTTTACTCCACCAGCAGTTACTGATGTAATTGATCCTAACCTTAAAGATGCTGATGGTTACAATGCCGATTTAGGTTATCGCGGGTTTATAAACAATTATATTAATTTTGATGTAAGTTTGTTTTACTTAAGATATAATAACCGAATTGGAGGAATTCGTCAGTTTATAAACAACGATCCAAGCCAAGGAACTTTTTTATACCGAACCAATTTAGGTGAAACTGTTAACCAAGGGATAGAAAGTTTTGTAAATTTTAATGTTGCACGATTTTTTAATATTTACAATACCTTTGGGAGTTTAGAACTATTTGCCACTATGAGTTTTATTGATGCTCGTTACTCGGATTTTAGTGTGTTTAATACTAGTGGTACTGCACCTAATGAAGTAATTACAGAGAGTAATTTAAAAGGCAATCGCGTAGAAAATTCTCCAAGATATGTACACAATTTTGGGTTGGTTTACAGCAAAAATAATTTTTCTTCCACCTTGCAATACCGCACTTCAGGGGGTATTTTTACAGATGCCAACAACACTCAAAACCCCTCTGCTAATGGAGTTACAGGTTGGTTAGATGGCTATGAGGTGATGGATTTTTCTTCAGAGTACAAATGGTTAAACAACTATAATATCAAAGCAGGTATTAATAATTTAATGAACCAAATGTATGCGACTAGAAGAGCTGGAGGTTATCCAGGACCAGGGATTTTACCTGGTGAAGGCAGAACCTTTTTTGTATCTATTGGGGCTAAGTTTTAAAATGGAGCTTTAAAATTAAGCGACATTTTTTTTAGTAAAAATATGTGAAATAGCTTTGTGAATTTTCAGTTTGCAAAGCTATTTTTTACAAAGCTCTACTAAGTCTAACATCTTTAGAGGATATCATACGTTTATATATTTAAAAAAGAGGTATCAAAAGCAAATTATTTTGTCTCTATAATTAATAAATAAAGGGATATAATTACAAATCAACTGATAAATTGATTCAATTTGTCATTCGGAATAAATCCTTTTAACATTAAAAAAACGCCACAAACAATCAAAATAATACCCATGATTCTTTTGATGCGAAAAATCAAAATAGGCGTCATTTTATCTTTCAGTTTTTTTGCTAAAAATATTTTTCCTAAATCTGTGATGAAATAGCCTAAAATAATGATTCCGAAATAAGAAAAAATGGCATTTCTACTCATGTCTAATGAGGGACCAATAACCAAAACAGCTCCCAACCAGAATGTTAAAACACCAATATTGATAAAGTTTAAAAAATAACCCTTTAAGAAAAGTTTTAAGTAATTATTTTTTACGGAAATATTTACCAACTCTTCACTTTCTTCAACCTGTTTTTTGTTTTCTTTGTCAAAATAAGTAATCAAACCGTAAATAATCAGTACCATTCCACCAATAAAAAATAATCTAGGATCATCTTTTATTTTTTCTAACAAAGGTCTACTTCCATAATACGCTAAAAGAATAAAGCTAATATCACCCAAAATAACACCCAAATCAAAAACAATGGCTGCTCTAGCACCTTTTAAAATACTGGTTTGAATCAGCATAAAAAAAACAGGTCCTATCATGAAAGCCATGAAGAAACCAATTAGAAGTGCATTTTTAATATCAAAAAAACTCATAGAGCGTAAAAATACAAATTTTATACGTCATCAAAGTCAATTGTTATTTTTGGTGTTATTGGATGTGCTTGACAGGTTAAAATAAATCCTTCAGCAACTTCTTTGTCTGTTAAAATAGAGTTTTTGACCATTACAGCTTTTCCGTCTGTAACTTTTCCTAAACACGAACTGCAAACACCACCTTGACAAGAATAAGGTGCATCTACATGATGTCGCAAAGCAGCAGCCAAAATGGTATCAGTTTGAGTCATGGTAAATGTGGTAGTTTCATCATCCAGTAAAATCGAAATTTCAGTAGTTCCGTCTTTTATTTTTGAGGCTTCTTCTTCGTTTTCAGAAGTTGTAAACAATTCAAAATGAATGTTTTCTGATGGAAATTCGGCTTCTTTTAAGGTGTCAGAAACTGTGTGAATCATTTCTTCAGGACCACACAAATAAGCGCTATCAAAAGAAATGTTTTTGTATTTATTTTTGATAAAAAAGTTGGTAAATGCTTTGTCAATTCTACCAAATAAGGCATTTTCTTGACGCTCTCTACTACAAATAAATTCTAAATGAAAGTTTGAATATTGTTTTTTAAACTGCAACAATTCTTCATAAAACATGGTTTCTGCCACAGTTCTATTACCATAAACGAGTGTAAAACTAGCACTTGGTTCGTTTTCTAAAACGGTTTTCAACATCGATAAAATCGGCGTAATTCCACTTCCTGCAGCAAAAGCAATATAATTTTTGTTTGGTTTTGGTTGCAATTGAAAACGACCTTCAGGAGCTGAAATTTCAATACTATCACCCACTTTTAATTCGGATGTTGCATAGCTAGAAAATACTCCTTTTTCTACAGCTTTAATAGCAACTTTTAGGTCGCCACTTTGTGGGGTTGAACAAATTGAATAAGCTCTTCTAACCAATTCACCATGAATTTCTTTTTGCAAGGTGATGTATTGTCCTGCTGTAAATTGAAAAGTTTTTTCTTGATTTTCAGGAATTTGGAATAACACAGAAACCGCAAATGCGGTTTCGTGTGTAATTTCTTTAATAGTGGTTTTATAAAATGTTGACATTATAAAAATTAAAATTATACCAAGTTGTGTGCGATTAAATATTCAGCAATCTGAATTGTATTTGTTGCAGCACCTTTGCGTAAGTTGTCAGCAACAATCCACAAATTTAAGGTATTTTCTTGAGATTCATCTCTTCGAATTCGTCCTACAAAAACTTCGTCTTTGTCATTGGCAGTAATTGGCATTGGATAAATATGGTTTGCCAAATCGTCTTGCACAACAATTCCAGGAGTTTCACTTAATATTTGACGAACTTCATCCAAATCAAAATCATGCGTAAATTGCACATTCACAGCTTCTGAATGTCCTCCAGCAGTCGGAATTCGAACAGCAGTAGCAGTTACCGAAAAAGAATCATCACGTAAAATCTTTTTTGGTTCTTTTACCAATTTCATTTCTTCTTTGGTATAACCATTTTCTAAAAAAACATCACATTGCGGAATGGCATTTCTACCAATTTTATAATGATATGCCATTTCGCCATCAATTCCGGCTTCTTCATTTGCCAATTGTTGCACCGCTTTTACTCCAGTTCCAGAAACAGATTGATAGGTAGAAATCACCACGCGTTTCATTTGATATTTTTGATGTAAAGGTGCTAAAGCCATTACCAATTGAATGGTAGAACAATTAGGGTTCGCAATGATATAATCGTCTTTTGTCAACACATCACCATTGATTTCAGGAACTACCAGTTTTTTATCAACATCCATTCTCCAAGCAGAAGAATTGTCAATCACTTTTGTACCAACAGCTGCAAATTTTGGAGCCCATTGCAACGAAGTTTCACCTCCTGCCGAAAATAATGCAATGTGTGGTTTTAATGCAACAGCTTCTTCAAGGGTTACAATCGTGTATTCTTTACCTTTGAAAGTCAATTTTTTACCTGCAGATTTTTCAGATGCAACAGGAATCAATTCTGTGATTGGTAAATTGCGTTCTTCTAGAACTCTTAACATAACTGTGCCAACCATTCCTGTGGCACCAACAACTGCTATTTTCATTGTAAATAAAATTTCAAAAAATTATGAGTGCAAAGATGCTAAAAAATTGAAGGACAAATTGGGTGATCAATACCAAAAATTCGCTAAAGTTTAAAATTAGAGCAACTAAATTTGTGGTGTTTAAAATTTAACTTTTCAATTAAAAAGACAATATACTTATGCAATACTTAACTCCTTAATTCTTTGTTTTTCAGATTTTAAAATAGAAAATTTCATTAAAACTGAGATGATAAAAGCAATTACAAATAAGCCTGCAAAAATCAATAATGTTGTATCAAGAGATCCTGTTTGCTCTTTTACCAAATCGTAAATAGTTGGGCCTGCAACACCAGCTAAAGCCCAAGCTGCTAACACATATCCATGAATTGCGCCTAATTGTTTGGTGCCAAATAAATCGCCTAAAAATGCTGGTAATGTTGCAAATCCTCCACCATACATAGTAATAACTGTAAAAAGCACTAATAAAAACACACTTTCAATTCCTATTTTTGGTAATAGATAAAAGGCCAAAATTTGAAATGCAAAAAACAATATATAGGTGTTTGCTCTTCCTAAATAATCAGAAAGGGTTGACCATAAAAGCCTTCCTAAGCCATTGAAAACTCCAATAAATCCAACAATTGTTGCTGCTTGCATAGAGGTATAATTTAGTTTTTCTTGCATCATGGGACTTGCAGCAGAAATGATGGCAATTCCGCAAGAAATATTGATAAACATCATCAACCATATGTAATAAAATCGTTCAGATTTTAGTGCTTCATTGGCAGTAACATTCGAAATATCTTCTTTTATGGCATTTTTTGCTTCACCTTCAAATCCTTCAGGAAAATAGCCAACAGGAGGTCTTTCAATATAACTAGCGGATGCTAAAATGATAATAGTATAAATTGTTCCTAAAATATAAAATGCATTTGCAACGCCCACTGTTTCAAATAATTTTGCCATGATTGGGCCAAAAATTAGTGCTGCAAATCCAAATCCCATAATTGCCATTCCTGTAGCCAAACCTCTTCTGTCTGGAAACCATTTTACCAAAGTACTCACGGGAGTTATGTAACCAATACCCAAGCCAATTCCGCCAATAACTCCATAACACGCATAAAACAACCACAAAGAACCGAATTGAACTGCCAAACCTGAACCTAAAATTCCAGCTCCATATAAAATTCCTGCTGTAATTCCACTTTTTTTAGGACCCACTTTTTCAACCCATTTTCCTAAAAATGCGGCAGACAATCCTAACAATAAAATAGCAATTTTAAAAGCCCATTTTACAGTACTTCCCTCTACTTCAAAAATATCTTTTACAGGATTTGTCATCACAGAATAGGCATAAACTGAGCCAATAGAAATGTGAATTCCAACTGCAGATGCTGCAATTAGCCAACGGTTTTTAAGTTTTTGTGCAATCATAATTAATTAATTTTTACTTTTTTAAAGTAGTTTTCTAAAATTGATTTTGCAGTTTGTAATTCTTCAGGGGTATTTTCTCTGGCATCTTTTAACTCATATTCCCAACCCAAAGCTTCCCATTTATGGACACCTAATTTGTGATAAGGCTGAATTTCTATTTGCTCAATGGTTGTAAAATCTTTGAAATAGTTGCCTAATTGATGTAGCAACTCAGGACTGCTTGTGATTCCGGGAATCAATACGTAACGCAACCACATTTTTTTTCCAGAAGCCTCCCTGTATTTTGCAAGATGAAAAGCAGTTTCTTTATTTTTTTGTCCTGTTATTTTTTGATATCCTTCTTCAGTCATGTGTTTGATATCAAGCATGATCAAATCTGCGTAATTGTCTAACAGTTCCATCACAGGATGGTTTAGAATACGCCCATTGGTATCGATATTTGTGTGGATATTTTCCTCTTTTAATCGTTTAAAAAAGTGAACCAAATTATGTGCTTGCAACAAAGGTTCTCCTCCAGAAACAGTAACACCTCCAGTTTCTCCAAAATACGATTTCATTCTGATGGCTTTTTGTACCAATTCTTCAATCTCGATATCTTCTCCACCTTGTGTATCAATGGTATCAGGATTGTGGCAATACAAACATTTTAGTTTGCAACCTTGTAAAAAGACAACCATTCTGATGCCTGGACCATCATGAGTCCCAAAAGATTCAATGGAATGAACTCGTAATATGTTTTCTGTTGTTTTGATAGTGTTTGGTTTTCTTTTAAATAAAAAGGGATTCAAAAAAGAATTCTTTTTTGAATCCCTAAATCAACTAATTACAATTTATAAAGACTCGTGAAATGATCTTGAGATTACTTCCATTTGTTGTTCTTTGGTCAATCTAACAAAATTGACTGCGTAACCAGAAACTCTGATGGTTAACTGTGGATGATTTTCAGGATGTTCCATCGCATCAATCAAGGTTTCTTTATCAAAAACATTGACATTTAAATGCTGTGCACCATGCTCAAAATAGCCTGTCAAAGTGTTAACTAAATTGTCAATTTGTTCTTCTTTGGTTGCTCCTAATGATTTTGGAACAATCGAAAACGTATTTGAAATTCCGTCTAAAGAATCACGATAATCAATTTTTGATACTGAGTTTAAAGAAGCAATAGCTCCGTTTGTATCTCTTCCATGCATTGGATTTGCACCAGGAGCAAAAGCAACTCCATAGGCTCTTCCATCTGGAGTAGCACCTGTTTTTTTACCATACACCACATTGGATGTAATGGTTAATACAGACATGGTTGTTTCGGCGTTTTTATAAACCGTCAATTTTTTTAATTCATCATTAAATGCTTTTACGGCATTTTTGGCAAGTAAATCTACTCGATCATCATCATTTCCGTATTTTGGGAAATTACCTTCGATTTTAAAATCAACACTCAAACCTTCTTCATTAAAAATAGGCGTTACTTTGGCATATTTAATGGCTGATAATGAATCTGCTACAATTGATAAACCTGCAATTCCGTAGGCAATATTTATTTGAGGATTGGTATCAATCAATGCCATTTGTGCTTTTTCATAATAATATTTATCATGCATATAATGGATGATATTCATGGCATCATTATATACTTGAGCTACTTTTTTCATAGCAATGCTAAAGTTTGCCATTACTGTATCAAAATCTAAAACACCTTGCAGAGGTTCAATTCCGTCAACAATTTTTTCGCCTGTAATTTCGCATTTTCCTCCATTGATAGCTAATAAAAGTGTTTTTGCCAAGTTGGTTCTTGCCCCAAAAAACTGAATTTGTTTTCCCAATTCTTGGTAAGACACACAACAAGCAATTCCGTAATCATCAGAGCCTCTAAGAGTTCGCATCAACACATCGTTTTCAAATTGAATTGATGAGGTATCAATGGCAACTTTTGAACAGAATTTTTTAAAGTTTGATGGTAAATATGGCGACCATAAAACCGTAATATTTGGTTCTGGTGATGGACCTAAATTGTATAAAGTATGTAAAAATCGGAACGCAGTTTTGGTAACTTTTGTTCTACCATCATTCAGCATTCCGCCAATTGCTTCAGTAACCCAAGTTGGATCGCCTGCAAAAATTTCGTCATAAGACGCCATTCTTAAATGACGTACCATTCTCAATTTCATCACAAATTGATCAATATATTCTTGCGCTTCTGATTCAGAAATAAGCCCATTTTCTAAATCTCTTTCAATATAAATATCAAAAAAAGTAGAAACATTTCCTAAAGACATGGCAGCACCATCTTGCTCTTTTACAGCCGCCAAATACGCCATGTAAGTCCATTGAACAGCTTCTTGAGCATTTTCTGCAGGACGATTTAGTTCCAAATTGTAATGTTTTCCCATCACAATCATGTCTTTCAAGGCTTTGATTTGTTCAGCTACTTCTTCGCGCAAACGAATTACAGCATCCGTCATTGGGCCTTTGATGGCTGCTAAGTCTTGTTTTTTAGCTTCAATCAAACGATCTATACCATATAAAGCAACTCTTCTGTAATCACCAATAATTCTTCCTCGCGCATAATTATCTGGCAAACCTGTTAAAAATCCTAAGCTTCTAAGTTTTTTTATTTCGGAATTGTACACATCAAAAACACCATCATTATGGGTTTTTACATATTTGCTAAATAAAGTATTGATTTCTTCACTAGGTTGTAAACCTTGCTCTTCTAGGGCTTTTTGTACTACTTTATATCCGCCAAAAGGTTTCATCGCTCTTTTTAAAAGAACGTCTGTTTGCAAACCAACAATCACCTCATTTTCAGGGTCAATATACCCCGCTTTAAAATTGGCAATTCCCGAGATTGTTTCTGTATCTACAGAGTGAACACCATTTCTTTCACGTTCTTCTTTGGTAAATTTTTTACAAATAGTCCAAAGGATATTCGTTCTTTTACTTGGACCTTCTAAAAACTCATCATTGCCAAAATAAGGGTTGATGTTTTGTACGATAAAATCACGTACATTAATTTTTGTATTCCAAATTCCTTTTTTAAAATTCTTTTTGTCTGTTTGTATTGCTACAAGTTCTTCTAAGACCATATATTTGAGATTTATTTTTTTACTTTTTGATGAGTACAAAATTAGGCTCACAATTCACCTAAAAACATGATAAATGTTAGGTTTTGACTATTTATTTAAGAAAACGTTATAGTAGTAAATAGCTGTTAATCAAAAGATTAGTATATTCAAATAATTGTCTAAATTTGTACCAAAATAACGTCTAACTTAAAAACGTATAGCATGCAACTGTACAACAAGTTAAGCGCACAAGAACGCGCTGCATTAATTGATGCTGCTGGTAAAGACCGCATCACAATTTCTTTTTACAAATACCATAAAATTGAGAATCCTCAATTGCTGAGAAACAAACTTTTTTTAGAGTGGAATACCTTGGATGTTTTAGGCAGGATTTATGTGTCTTATGAAGGCATCAATGCACAATTATCTGTTCCGTCAGAAAATATGCACGCATTAAAAAATCAATTAGATGCTATTGATTTTCTGAAAGATATCCGTTTGAATGTTGCTATTGAACAAGATAATAAGTCATTTTTAAAACTCAAAGTAAAGGTTAGAAACAAAATTGTAGCAGATGGTTTGAATGATGATACGTTTGATGTAACTAACATTGGTGTACACGTAAATGCAGCTGAGTTCAACAAGTTATTGCAAGATCCAAACACAATTTGTGTGGACATGCGCAATCATTACGAAAGTGAAATTGGACATTTTGAAGGTGCAATTACACCTGATGTTGACACTTTTCGTGATTCTTTAGACATCATTGAAGAAGACTTAAAAAACCACAAAGAAGATAAAAATTTATTGATGTATTGTACTGGCGGAATTCGTTGCGAAAAGGCCTCTGCTTATTACAAACACAAAGGATTTAAAAATGTTTTTCAACTGGAAGGTGGCATTATTGAATACACACGTCAAGTAAATACTTTAGGAATTGAAAACAAATTTGTTGGAAAAAACTTTGTTTTTGATGACAGAAGAGCAGAAAAAATTACTGATGATGTGATTGCTCATTGCCATCAATGTGGAAAACCTGCAGATACGCATACCAATTGCGCCAATGAAGCTTGTCATTTGTTGTTTATTCAATGTGATGAATGTGCTGAAAAAATGGAAAATTGCTGCTCAACTGCATGTCAAGAAATGATTCATTTGCCTTACGAAACTCAAAAAGAATTGCGCAAAGGAAAACACGCTAGTAACAAGATTTTTAAAAAAGGACGAAGTGCCGTTTTGAAGTTTAAAGGATGATGAGGTTGTTTGATTTTATCTTTAATTAAAATAATAACCTCATAGAAAATAGTTTTTAATCCTTTTTTTCTATGAGGTTTTATAAGTGTTCTATTTTAAAATTTTAGTGGTAAAACTCAAGATTTTTTATTTTATAAATCTGAAATTGGACGGTATTTTGGCACCAATAGTTTCATCACAAACCAAGCAATTAAATAGGCCACAGCACAAAGTACAAACATAATGGTATAACCAGTTTGTATATGACCCAATCCATCATAATAATCAAAAATATAGCCACCTAATTTTGAGACCAAAACGCCTCCAATTCCACCAGCCATTCCTCCAATTCCAATGATAGATGCAACCGCTTTTTTAGGAAACATATCAGATACTGTTGTAAAAATATTGGCAGACCAAGCTTGATGAGAAGATGCTCCAATTCCGATTAATAAAACAGGAATCCAAAAACTGATATAACCAAGAGGTTGCGCCAATAAAACTACCAAAGGAAATAATGCAATTACAAACATGGCTTTCATTCTACCAATATAAGGATTGTAACCTTTGTTGATAAAATACATTGGAAACCAACCTCCACCAATACTTCCAAACATGGTCATACTGTACAAAACTGCTAAAGGAAGTACAATGTCTGTACCTTTCATATTGAATTGTGCTTCTAAATATTTTGGCAACCAAAACAAGAAAAACCACCAAATTCCGTCAGTCATAAATTTACCAAATACAAAAGCCCAGGTTTGCTTGTATCCTAACAACTTGACCCAAGGTACTTTTACCGTTTTTTCTTCGGTTTCGATTACTTCTTCAGAATCTTGATGAATATAATCAAACTCTGCTTTTGACAGACGTTTTTGTTTTGAGGGAGCATCATATAAAATATACCAAAAAATTATCCATACAAATCCTACTGCACCAATCAATATAAAGGCAAATTCCCAACCGTAAAATTCAGCAATAACAGGTACTGTTAAGGGAGCTAAAATTGCCCCAATATTAGAGCCTGAGTTAAAAATTCCGGTTGCAAATGAACGTTCTTTTTTAGGAAAATACTCAGCAACAGCTTTAATTGCAGCAGGGAAATTTCCTGATTCTCCAAATCCTAAAACCGCCCTAGAAATCATAAAACCTGCAATGGATATTGGTACAGCACCCAATCCAACCCATACCATAAGTTTTGAGAAAGCAGTTCCAATTGGCAATGAATATGCATGCATAATAGCACCTAAAGACCAAACTGTAATTGCCAAAATAAACCCTGTTTTAGTACCTAATTTATCAATAATTCTTCCGGCAAAAATCATGGAGATTGCATAGACAAATTGAAAAACAGCTGTAATATTCGCATAATCGCTATTAGACCATCCAAATTCTTCAGACAAACTTGGAGCTAATAAACTTAGTACCTGACGATCCAGATAATTGACAGTCGTTGCAAAAAAAAGCAAGCTACAAATTGTCCATCTGTATTTGCCAATTGTGGTGTTGGTTGTTGTCATTGCTTCTTAGTTTAGTTATTTTTAATTGTTTGAATCAGGCTCAATACTTTTTTGGTTTCAGATTCTATACTTGCATAATCGTTGTTTGCCATGAGTGTTTTGCTCACTAATTTACTTCCCATACCCACTGCAGAAACACCTGCTTTAAACCATGCATTGATGTTTTCGGCAGTTGTATCTACACCTCCTGTTGGCATGAAAAGTAAGTTGGGAAAAATATCTTTTATCGAACTTAAAAAATCTGGTCCCAACATATTTCCGGGGAACAATTTGATAAATTTTATGCCTGCATTTTCTGCAACTATAATTTCAGTTGGAGTCATACAACCAGGACTGTATAAAATTTCCTTTTCTTTAAGTAATGCAGCTACCTCTGGCACAAAACCAGGACTTATAAAAAAATCAGCACCTATTTCAATATATGCTGCTGCTTGTTCTTTAGTTTTAATAGTGCCAATTCCTAATAATAAATCGGGCATTTCTTCATTCCTCAAAGCTACCAATTTGGTAAAATTTCTTGCGGCAGTTTCACCTCTACTTGTATATTCTATGGCTTTTATGCCAGCGCGATACAAAGCTCTCAGCACGTCTATAGTGATATTTTCGTCTGCATGGAAATACAATGGAAGCATGCCTTGTTGAACAATGGTATTGATGACGTCTTGAATTTTGCTCATTTTTTTAGATTTTAACTTTAAAAACCAATTTTTTAATTATATCAGTACTTATCATAGGTGCATGAACGTCTTCTGGAAAAAAAATCACAAACTGACCTACATTTAATTGAAAAAACATATCAGGGACATCATCAAAAAAAAGTACATCTTTTTCTGGACTATAATCGCCTTTTGGATTGTTACATTTTTCTCTAGGTTTCCATCCCATAGTTTCTGTACCTTGCAAACATACCTGAATATCAATGTTTTGGTTGTGACACTCAAAACTAGTAAGACTCATTTCTTTTGATTTGCCCTGAGCTGTATTTACAATTACTTTTAAACCCTCTTCAATTATAATGACATCATTTTCGATTGATGAAAAATCATTTTTTTGAATATAATCAAAAGCTCTCGCAAAAAGAGGATGCAAGTTGGTGTATTTTGAAGCGTTGTGAAGAGAATCTATGATCATTTTATTTAATTTATCTTGCTACTTTTCCAGAGGAATCTCCTTCCATTAATTTGGTAACTTCTTCAACAGAGACAAGATTTACATCTCCTTTAATGCTGTGCTTTAAACAAGAAGCAGCCACTGCGAAATCTACTGCTTTTTGATAATCGTCAGTGTACGTATTTAATCCATAAATCAAACCAGCCATGAAAGAATCACCACCACCAACTCTATCTACAATCGGATTTAATTGATGTGTTTTTGTTTTGTAAGTATTTTCTCTATCGCACAAGATTGCAGACCAAGTATTGTGCGAAGCTGAAATGGAAGTTCTCAGTGTTGTAGCAATTTTTCGTGCGTTCGGAAATTTTTTAAAAAGTTGCTCAATTACCGATAAAATATCATTTTCTCTGTTAGTTTCTGTTGCTGATTTTGCGGGATGAATTCCAAAAAAAACAGCGGCATCCTCTTGATTGCAAAGGATGATATTGCAATAAGAGCTTAATTCGGTCATGATATTTTTTCGAAGATTTTCATCACAATAATTCCAAAGTTTTGCTCTGTAATTGAAATCTGTTGAAATGGTAATTCCTTTTGCGCTTGCAACTTTTAAAGCTTCTAAGCAAACATCTGCAGCACTTTGCGAAATGGCAGGAGTGATGCCTGTCCAGTGAAACCAAGTGACGCCATCTAATGCTTTTTCCCAATCAATCATACCTGGTTGAATGGTTGCCATAGACGAATGTGCCCTATCATAAACCACTTTACTGCCTCTTGAGATGGCTCCTGTCTCTAAGAAATAAATCCCTAAACGTTCACCACCATATACAATTTTATCAACTCCAACTCCGTGTTTTCTGAGTTCCATTTTTGCACAATCTCCAATATCATTATTAGGTAGTCGTGTAATAAATTCTGTAGAAAGACCAAATTTAGACAACGAAATAGCTACGTTAGATTCACCTCCGCCAAACTCAATATCAAAATGTGAAGCTTGTGAAAATCGTAAAAATTCAGGCGGAGATAATCGAAGCATAATTTCTCCAAATGTGACTATTTTGCTCATTTTTGATTGTTTTTAATTTCAATAATTAGCGGATTATTGATTTTTTTTGAAAAATCATTCAAATAATTTTCCCAAGCGAGTTTGTCTTTAAACTGATTGGATTTTTTCCAAGTAAAACCGGCGTAATAGATAACCTTGTTGTTAATGACATTTAAATGCATGTATGCGTTGCTTTCATCTTTTAATGATGTTTCATACTTTTCATCACCTGCAAAATAGTTTTTTTGTGTAACTATGGCAGTTGCAAGTTCAGAGTCTGCATGCGGTTGCCAATAACTTACCCAATGATGGTTTTTATCAGAATTTACCACGCCATCATTTTCGTGCAATGTCAATCCTACAGAGATTTGTGCTGATCCTTTTAAAGAAATATCAAATTTTGAAAAATTATTACCATAATCAAGAGTAATTGTTTTTGATTCGCTGATGTTTTTATCTCCGGCTTTCCAATCTTCGTAATCTAACACAAAACTTGTGCGTATTGGCCCTGTTGTAATGGTTCGCCATTTGGAGAAATTCTTAGAATAATGATAGGTATTTTCATCTTTAATTGCAATTCCTCCAACACCTCTGCTAACACCAACATGAAAATTATCCAATCCTTCACCAGAATCTTCATGATAGCTGCCTTTTTTTTCAGCATCTTTTTTATACCACTTATTAATGATTGGATAGTCAACTCTTTTCAACCAAGCGTCAATTCCACTTGAAAGTGTTCCTCCTTTTATATTTTCTTCAACCATTTTTTGAGCAGTAGGTCCATAAGTTCTAAACGCAACTTTGTCATTTTCCCAAGCGTAATCATCTGTTCTTTCTGGAACAAATCGAGAGTAGCAATGAATAGTATCTGGAGTTTTTTTGGTTTTGGAAATTAAAACAATTTCAAAATGTTTGGTATCATTTGCTTTTATTTTTGGTTGAAAAAGCAATTGATCTGAGATTCCATCTCCATCTAAATCAACAGTTTGTGTGACTAAAATTTCATTTGATTTTGCATCTTTAATTGTGTAAAGGTGTAAATCTTTTAAATTTAATTGTTCTTTTGTTAGTTCAACAGTTTCAAATTGTCTGTTAATTGTAAGGGTATTTTTTACATTGATTATAATTTTTGATGAACCTTTATTGCAAGAAAAAAACAATGATATAAAACTTGCCAAAAATAAAATGCGATAGTTTTTCATTATTTTATTCATTAGAAGGTTTACCAATAGTAGCTAAAATACCACCATCAACATACAAAATATGACCGTTTACAAAATCACTTGCCTTAGAACTTAAAAAGATTGCGGCACCTTGTAAATCTTCAGGTTCTCCCCAACGTGCGGCAGGCGTTCTTTTGATGATAAACTCATTAAACGGATGTCCATCAACTCTAATAGGAGCGGTTTGGCTGGTAGCAAAATACCCAGGTCCAATACCATTTGTTTGAATATTGAATTTTGCCCACTCAGTAGCCATGCTTCTGGTTAGCATTTTTAATCCTCCTTTTGCGGATGCATAAGCACTTACAGTATCTCTACCTAATTCACTCATCATAGAGCAAATATTGATAATTTTTCCACCACCTCTCTGAATCATCCCTTTTGCTACATTTTTTGAAACTATAAAAGGACCCACCAAATCAACATCAATCACCATTTTAAAATCAGATACTTCCATATCAACAATTGGAGTTCTTTTGATGATACCAGCATTGTTTACCAATATATCAATAGGACCAACTTCACTTTCAATTTTTTGTATGGCATCAAACACTTCATTTTCTTTGGTGACATCAAATACATATCCAAAAGCCTTAAATCCACAGGCTTTGTATTCAGCAATAGCATCAATAAGAGCCTCTTCTGAGTTGTTATTTACAACAATTGTGGCACCAGCATTTCCAAGTCCTTTGGCCATAGCCATTCCAAGTCCGTGAATTCCACCAGTGATTAAGGCTGTTTTTCCAGTTAAATCGAATAAATTGATTGACATAATTTTGTAAGGTTTATTAATTATTTTAGTTCGTTAATTTTACAATGATCCATATCTCCATAATCTAAATTTTCACCAGCCATTCCCCAAATAAAAGAATAACTGCTAGTACCAGAGCCTGAATGAATAGACCAAGGTGGAGAAATTACAGCTTGATGATTTGCCATCCAAATATGTCTTGTTTCTTGTGGCTCTCCCATAAAATGACATACTGCTTGGTTTGGGTCAATTTCAAAATAAAAATACACTTCCATTCTTCTATCATGCACATGTGCTGGCATTGTGTTCCAAGAACTGCCAGGTTTTAGTGCGGTCATTCCCATTTGTAATTGGCAAACATCTACAACAGTACTAACAATATATTTTCTTAAAGTTCTTGCGTTGGCAGTTTCAGGAGAACCTAATTCAATGGTTTCAACATCCTCTTTTCCAATTTTTTTTGTTGGATAGGACTTGTGAGCGGGAGTAGAGTTTATATAAAATAGTGCAGGATTTTCTGAATTTTTACTAGAAAAAATAACTTCTTTATTTCCTTGACCAACATATAATGCTTCTTTATTTTCTAAAATATACTCAGTTCCATCAACAATGACACTTCCAGACTCACCAACATTGATGATACCCAATTCTCTTCTTTCTAGAAAAAATTCCGATTTCAAAGCATCAATACTTTCTAATTTTAAGGTATCACTTTTTGGAACAGCACTACCAGCAATAAACCTGTCAAAATGTGAATAAACCAAACTGATTTTATCTTCTTGCATCAACGTGTCAATTAAAAATTCTTCACGTAATCGTTTGGTATCGTAAGTTTTAACATCTTTTGGAGAAGAGGCGTATCTTGTTTGGTATCTTGTTTTCATTTTAGAATTATTTCAAAATTTTGGTAAAAATAAAAAATTATTTCAAAAATACAATCGATTGTATAAATAAAATTTTCATATTTTTGTTTTAAATATTTCGTTATCTTTAGCTTATGAATCAAAAAAAAGTAACCATTCACGATATTTCTAGGGTCTTAGGAATAGATAGCTCAACCGTTTCAAGAGCTTTGAATGATAGTGATAGGGTCACAAAAAAAACGAAAGAATTAATTTTACAAAAGGCCAAAGAATTAGGTTATCAACGCAACATATTAGCTTCTAATTTACGAACAAATAAAACCCAAACCATAGCTATTGTATTGCCTCGAATTTCCAGATACTTTTTTGCTACGGTTATTGCAGGAGTTGAACAAATTGCTCAAGAAAAAGGATACAATGTAATCATTTGTCAAAGTTTTGATAGTTTTGAACGAGAGAAAAAAATCATTTCAAATTTAATTTCAAATAGAGTTGATGGTATTTTAATTTCCATCTCAATGGAAACTTCAAATTACGATCATTTAAAGTCGTATCAATCATTTAAGAATCCGATTGTTTTTTTTGACAGACCTTGTAATTTAGAAAACTGTGTAAACATCAATATTGATAATTTCCGTGCAAGTTTTTTAGCAACTGAACATTTATTACAAAAAGGATGCAAACATATTGCTCATTTTTCAGGAAAACAGAATATCGAATTATACAAACAACGAAAAAATGGCTATTTAGATGCATTGAAAAAACATCAAATCGAACTTGACGAAAGTTTAATTTTCGAATCGAATCTTTCAGAAGAAGATGGTATTTTGATGGCTAAAAAAATACTTGCAAATCCAAAAATTGATGGACTATATTCTTCGAATGATACTGCTGCCATCAGTGCCATTCAATATTTAAAATCAGAAGGAATAAAAATTCCTGAAGATATTGCTGTTGTCGGTTTTAACAACGATCCAATTGCAGCTGTAATTGAACCTTCTTTGACCACTGTAAATCAGCCTGCATTTGAAATGGGGAAAAAAGCTTCTAGTTTATTAATATCTCAAATTGAAGATAAATCAACTGTAAATCAATCATTTTTGTTGGAGTCAGAATTGATCATAAGAGAATCTTCAAATAAAAAATAATTCCATGAGAATTTTTACTGTTTAATTATCAATAATTAAATAAAAATCCATCATCAAAAAGCTTCTTTCTTTATTAGCAAAAATTTAAACTTCACTTCTCAATCAGATTTTATATATTTACTGATTGTACTTTGTAAAGTTGTAATTTTACAAATACTTAAAAATCAATAAAATAATTTACAAAAGCAGTACGCTTTTCTAAAAATAAAAGAATTACATGGCATGTGGAAGTTGTGGAACAACCGTAAATGGTGTTCCTAGAGGTTGTAAAAGTAATGGAAATTGTGGCACTGGCACTTGTGGTAGTGGCAGTGAAAAATTGGCTGTTTTTGACTGGTTATCAAATATGACATTACCAAGTGGTCAAGAACGATTCAATATTTTTGAGGTACGTTTTAAAAACGGACGCAAGCATTTTTACAGAAATACCGAAAATTTAACCATTTCAATGGGTGATGTTGTGGCTGTAGAAAGTTCACCAGGACATGATATTGGTGTGGTTTCTTTGGCAGGAGAATTGGTAAAAGTGCAAATGAAAAAAAGAAATATTGCTATTGATAGTGATGAAATCAATAAAATCTACAGAAAAGCAACCCAAAAAGATATTGATATTTGGCAAGCAGCCAGAGACAAAGAAGAGGAAACTCAACGAAAAGGAAGAGAAATTTTAAGTCGTTTAGGATTGCAAATGAAACTCTCTGACGTTGAATATCAAGGAGATGGAAACAAAGCAACCTTTTATTATACAGCCGAATCAAGAGTCGATTTCAGACAATTGATTCGCGATTTTGCAAGCGCTTTTTCAGTGCGAGTAGAAATGAAACAAGTGGGCGCAAGACAAGAGGCAGCAAGATTAGGAGGTGTAGGTTCTTGTGGAAGAGAGTTGTGCTGCTCAACTTGGTTAACAGATTTTAGAAAAGTTACTACTTCTGCAGCACGTTACCAACAATTGTCATTAAATCCGTTAAAGTTAGCGGGTCAATGTGGCAAATTGAAATGTTGTTTAAATTTTGAATTAGATTCTTATTTAGATGCATTGAAACCTTTTCCAAAACAAGAATTGGTTCTAAAGACAGAAAAAGGGGAAGCTATTTTCGTGAAAATGGATATTTTCAAAAACTTTCTCTGGTATACATACAAAGATGAAAGCTCTAAATGGTATCGTTTAACGCTAGATCATGTTCTAGAGATTATTGAGTTGAATAAAAATAATGAGCTTTCAGCTTCGTTAGAAGAATATGAATCAGAAATTGAATTACCAACAAAAGTAAGTTTTGAAGATGCTGTAGGTGAAGATAGTTTAACTCGTTTTGATGTACCTATCAAAAGCAAAAGAAGAAAAAAATCAAAAAAGAAATTTACAGAAGTTGCTGAAAAATCGATTGTTGATACTCCTCAAAAATCTGGAAATCAACCTAGAAAACCACAACCTCAAAAACAAAAACAACAACAACAGCCTCAAAAGCAAGCTCAAAAACCAGCGTCTGTTAACAATCCAGAAAATGTAAATCAGCCGAATGCAACCACTCAAAGCACTAATAAAAAAAGGTATAATAACAGAAATAGAAAAAATAGAAAGCCAAAAAATGATTCCAATTCGCAATAAAAAAAGCGTCTTTTTAACATTGTTTTTTGTAATCTCTTTTTTATCCTGTGATGATACTATTGAGTTCATACAATTTGAACCCATAGAAAATGCTGCATGGAAAACTTCCCAAAAAGTTAGGTTTGATTTTACAATTCAGGATACTATTTCACCCAAAAACTTGTTCATTCATGTTAGAAACACCAGTGAATATCCCTTTAGCAATTTGTATGTCATTACAACACTAACATTTCCTGATGAAACAAAAGTTATAGACACTTTACAATATGAAATGGCAGATGTCTCTGGGAAATTTTTAGGAAAAGGCATCACAGATATCAAAGAAAGTAAGTTGTTTTACAAAGAACAAAAAATATTTCCAAAAGCAGGAAAATATCAATTTCAGGTGCGTCAAGCAATGAGAAAAAATGGCGAAGTAAAACCATTACAAAAACTAAATGGAATTCAAGATATTGGATTCAGTATTGAAAAAGTCAACGAACTATGAAAAAACAAGAAACGCAATTTAAAAAATACATCAAATGGTTTTGGAGCATCTTTTTAGGAGGATTTGCTTTCGTTTTTTTGCTATTTATCATTGCAGCTTTGGGCGGTTTTGGTCCTTTACCTTCTTTCCAAGATTTAGAAAATCCACAATCTAATTTGGCAACTGAGGTCATTTCAGTTGATGGAGTAACTATTGGAAAATATGCCAAAGAAAACAGAACACCAATTAAATATAAAGATTTGCCTCAAAATTTGGTTCATGCATTAATTGCTACTGAAGATGAACGTTTTTACGAACATTCAGGAATTGATTTTAAAGGAACTGCAAGAGCTGTTGTAAAACTAGGAAGTGGTGGTGGAGCAAGTACAATTACCCAACAATTGGCTAAAAATTTGTTCACAAAAAATGCGTCAAGTAATAAAATAAAACGTGTTTTACAAAAATTAAAAGAGTGGGTTGTTGCCATCAAATTAGAAAGGCAATATACCAAAGAAGAAATCATTGCCATGTATTTGAACACGCAAGATTTTATTTTCAATGCTGTTGGAATTCGTTCAGCATCAAGAATTTATTTTGGAAAAGAAGCCAAAGATTTAGATGTGCAAGAATCAGCCATCATTGTGGCAATGCTAAAAAATCCAAGACAATACAATCCGAATAGAAAAATTTCTAAAGAAAAATCTTTAGAAAGAAGAAATGTAGTGTTTAGTCAAATGGAAAAAAACGGTTACTTAACTGAAGAGGAAAAAGATTCGTTACAAAAATTGCCTCTAAAAATCAATTTTACTCCTGAAAGTCATAGTGATGGATATGCCACTTATTTTAGATCGCATTTGCAAAAAGTAATGCGTGATTGGGTAAAAAATAATCCAAAACCAGATGGCGAGTATTATGATATTTTTAAAGACGGATTAAAAATCTACGTAACTATTGATTCTCGAATTCAAAAATACGCTGAAGAAGCTGTAAAAGAGCACATGGCAAACTTACAATCGTATTTTTTTGCTGAGCAGAAATACAACAAAAAAGCGCCTTTTTACGATATTGATAAAGAACAAATTGATGGTATTTTAGAACGTGCAAAAAGGAATTCTGACAGATATTATCGCTTAAAAGCAGCAGGAGTCTCTAAAAAAGAAATTGATAAAATTTTCAATACAAAAACTGATATGAGTGTGTTTTCTTGGAAAGGAAACATTGATACCATCATGTCACCAAATGATTCTATCAAATATTATAAGTTTTTCTTACGATCTGGATTGGTTTCTATAGAACCACAAACGGGTTACATCAAAGCTTGGGTAGGTGGTATTGACAACAAACACTTTAGTTATGATGCTGTTTCTCAACAAAAAAGACAAGTAGGCTCTACCTTTAAACCATTTGTGTATGCGACAGCAATCAATCAATTAAGTATGTCTCCTTGCGAAGAATTGCCTAACATCAGATATACAATTCCTACCGGAAAATATGGATTAATTCAAGATTGGACTCCAGAAAATTCTGACAACAAATACGGAGGAATGTTAACCATAAAAGAAGCTTTAGCGGGATCTGTAAATACCATTTCAGCAAGATTGATTGATATGGTTGCTCCAGAAAATGTAGTGCGTTTGGCAAAAGCTGCAGGAATTGAAACTCCCATCAAACCAATGCCATCCATAGCTTTAGGAGCTGTTGATTTGTCTTTGCTAGAAATGACAAGTGCATACAGTACTTTCGCCAACAAAGGTTTGCGAGTCGAACCTATGATTATTACCAGAATTGAAGATAAAAACGGAACAGTTCTTAAAGATTTTACACCAAAAACACAAGAGGTGTTGAGCGAAGAATCAGCATACGTAATTATTGATTTGTTAAAAGGTGTAACCAATGCTGGCTCAGGAATTCGTTTGCGCTCAAATTATACATCCGCAGGAAAAGTAGCTACAGGGTTTCCTTATAGTTTTACAAATCCAATTGCAGGCAAAACAGGAACTACTCAAAATCAATCTGATGGATGGTTTATGGGAATGGTGCCTAATTTAGTCACTGGAGTTTGGACAGGTGGAGAAGATAGAGCAACACACTTTAGAGGAATTATAAAAGGTCAGGGAGCAACAATGGCGCTACCAACTTGGGCAATTTTTATGAGAAAATGTTATGCTGATAAATCATTGAACATCAGTAAAGATGATTTTGAAAAACCTGAAAATGTAACGATCAATATCAATTGTAGTGGAACTTCAGAAAATACATTGAATGAAATTCGAGGTGGAGACACGGATTTTTAATTAAGAATTAAGAATAATTTTTATCATTTAAACTAAAAACTAAAGACTCAAAACTAAATCTGATGATCAACAAAAAAGTAAACAACGTAACAGAGGCACTCAAGGGAGTTGAAAACGGCATGACACTTATGTTAGGCGGATTTGGATTGTGTGGCATTCCAGAAAACGCAATTGCTGAACTTGTTAAAAGAAATATTAACGAACTTACATGTATTTCTAACAATGCAGGTGTAGATGATTTTGGATTGGGATTGTTATTGCAAAAAAAGCAAATCAAAAAAATGATTTCATCTTATGTTGGTGAAAATCAAGAATTTGAACGTCAGATGTTGTCGGGAGAATTAGAGGTTGAATTAACTCCACAAGGAACTTTAGCTGAAAAATGCAGAGCTGCACAAGCAGGTTTTCCTGCTTTTTACACACCTGCAGGATTTGGAACTGAAGTAGCAGAAGGCAAAGAAACTCGTGAATTTGATGGCAAAATGTATGTATTAGAACCTGCTTTCAAAGCCGATTTTGCATTTGTAAAAGCTTGGAAAGGAGATGCAGCAGGAAATTTAATTTTTAAAGGAACAGCTAGAAATTTCAATGCAAATATGTGTGGAGCTGCAAAAATTACAGTTGCTGAGGTAGAAGAATTGGTTCCTGTTGGCGAATTAGACCCAAACAATATTCATATTCCAGGGATTTTTGTACAACGAATTTTTCAAGGAACAAATTATGAAAAAAGAATTGAACAGAGAACCGTAAGACAAAAACAATAACCATGGCACTAGACAAAAATTTAATAGCAAAAAGAATTGCTAAAGAAGTAAAAAACGGATACTATGTGAATTTGGGAATTGGAATTCCAACGTTGGTTGCGAATTATGTTCGTGAAGATATTGAAGTAGAATTTCAATCAGAAAATGGGGTTTTAGGAATGGGACCTTTTCCTTTTGATGGTGAAGAAGATGCTGATATTATCAATGCTGGCAAACAAACAATTACTACTTTACCTGGAGCAAGTTTTTTTGATTCAGCAACAAGTTTTTCCATGATTCGTGGAAAACATGTCCATTTAACCATTTTAGGAGCAATGGAAGTATCACAAAATGGTGACATTGCCAATTGGAAAATTCCTGGAAAAATGGTCAAAGGAATGGGAGGTGCCATGGATTTAGTGGCCTCTGCAGAAAATATCATTGTTGCCATGATGCACACCAATAAAGAAGGAGAATCTAAAATTTTAAAACAATGTACGTTGCCATTAACTGGTGTTGGTTGTGTTAAAAAAGTGGTGACTAATTTGGCAGTTTTAGAAGTTAAGAACAATGCTTTTTATCTCTTAGAAAGAGCTCCTGGAGTTTCAGTAGAAGAAATTCAAAATGCTACTGAAGGCACTTTAATTGTAGAAGGTGAAATTCCTGAAATGAGTTTTTAATCATTAAAACGCATCTTCTCTTTATCAATTTTTGTTTAATTCCTTAATTGATTCTTAAAATTTTGAATAATGAATCAAATATTGTTAATATTGCCAATTCAAAAAAATATTTTCCAACAGTTTACACTGTTCATAAAGTAAAACGTTTCTGAAGAGCAAGTTAAATAATTGTTTTTCAATAAATAAGAAAACAATAAGATTCAGATTTTTGCGTTTCTCAACTTTCGGAAAATTAAAATTTAACTTTTAATGAAAATCATATCATATAACGTAAACGGAATCAGAGCTGCTTTAAACAAAGGATTTATACAATGGTTACAAGCTGCAAATCCAGATGTGATTTGCATTCAAGAAACCAAAGCACATCAAGAACAATTGGATGTTTCTGAATTCGAAAACGCTGGATATCCTTATCATTACTGGTTTTCTGCACAAAAAAAAGGCTATTCTTCAGTCGCAATTTTTTGCAAAGAAAAACCTAAAAATGTGGTGTATGGAACAGGAATTGAATCCATGGATTTTGAGGGCAGAAATTTACGGGTTGATTTTGATCAGGTTTCTATTATGAGTTTGTACCTTCCTTCAGGAACAAATGATGACAGGTTGAGTTTTAAGTTCAATTATATGGATGAATTTTTAGCCTATATCAATGAGCTAAAAAATGAGATTCCGAATTTAGTGATTTGTGGCGATTACAATATTTGTCATGAAGAAATTGACATTCATAATCCGAAAATGAAAGACGTTTCTGGATTTTTACCTGAAGAGCGTAAATGGATGAGTGAATTTATAAATAACGGATTTATAGATAGTTATCGTTATTTGAATCCTGAAAAACAAGAATATTCTTGGTGGAGTTACAGGGCTAATTCTAGAGCAAACAACAAAGGTTGGCGTTTGGATTATGCCATGGTTGCAGCTCCACTAAAAAAACATATTTCAAGAGCATATATTTTGTCAGAAGCAAAACATTCTGATCATTGTCCAATTGCACTAGAACTAAAATTTTAAAGATTATGAACAGGTTTTTAATAATTCTCTTTTTTTCATTCACCGCTTTTTCACAGACAAAAGTTGACAGTATTTCAATAAAAAAAGATTCTTTAAGAGCATATAAAAACAAGCCTTTTTTCTCAGACAAAGATTTAAAAAAAATTGATAGTTTGTTAGTACAACAATCTTTTAGTGCCTCTTTTGTGGATACGCTTAATTTTGTGATGAATGACAAAGACATTGAAAATAATACTGTTGTTGCTTTAACAACAGATGTTTTAAAGGCCAGATTGTATCAATTAAATCAAAATACGCCTTTCAATTTAGCCTATAATCCAGCATTAGAAAAAGTAATCAATAGTTATTTGGTTCAAAGAAGAAAACAATTTCCAGAGTTGATGTCTAGAGCTAAATACTATTTTCCAATGTTTGAAAAATATTTGGATAAGTATGATATTCCGCTAGAAATGAAATACTTAGCCGTTGTTGAATCAGCATTAATTCCAAACATCAAATCGCATGCAGGTGCAACTGGTTTGTGGCAATTTATGTTTGGTACAGGAAAATTATATGATTTAAAAGTAAGTTCGTATGTTGATGAACGTCAAGATCCTGTAAAATCAACCATTGCTGCTTGCGAATATTTGAGCAGATTGTTTAAAGTTTTTGGTGATTGGGATTTGGCATTAGCAGCCTATAATTCAGGTCCAGGAAATGTTTTAAAAGCCATTAAACGTTCAGGAGGACAAAAAAATTATTGGAATATTCGTCAGTTTTTACCAAGAGAAACCGCAAGTTATGTGCCTGCTTTTTATGCCACAATGTATATTTTTGAATATGCAGAAGAGCATCAATTGTATCCAAATATGCCTAGATTTTATGATTTTGAAACCGATACAGTTCAAGTAAAAAGAACCATTGGTTTTGATCAAATTTCTGAAATTATTGGGTTAGAGCAAGAGGTTTTAACATTTTTAAATCCGTCTTATAAATTAGATGTGATTCCTTATGTTGAAAATAGAAATTATGCATTGCGTTTGCCAAAACACAAAATCATTGATTTTTTAGACAAAGAACACGAAATTTATGCTTTGGCAGATTTAGACGACTCTAAAAGAGAAAAACCATTACCCGAAAATTTTGCAATGGACAAGAGCATCCGTTACAAAGTAAAAAGTGGTGATAATTTAGGAAAAATAGCTATGAAATTTGGTGTTAGAGTTAGTGATTTAAAAAGTTGGAACAAGTTAAAAACCAGCAATATAGATGTAGGTCAAAGGCTCAATATCTTTCCTAAAAAGAATGCTACAATAGCAAAAGAAGAACCTAAAAATCAAGTGAAAACTACTTTTGTAATTCCTGAAAATGCGAAATTTGATATTTATGAGGTGAAAGAAGGAGATTCACTTTGGATCATTTCTAAAAAATTTGATAAAGTTTCTATCGATGATTTGAAAAAGTGGAACAATATTTGGAATGAAAATATTTTGAAACCCGGAATGAAACTCAAAATATTAAAAAGCTAACTTTATGAAAAATTTTCTATTTATTGCAATTACTTCCTTTTTATTGATCTCTTGTACAGGAAATGACAAATACGTTTTAAAAGATTCTATTGGAAGCCTCAACAAAGTGATGGTTGTTGCAAAAGTAAGCGATTGGACAAGTGACATTGGTCAAGAAATTAGAACTTCTTTTGGTGAACTTATGGTAGGATTGCCTCAACCTGAACCAATTTTAACACTTTCACAAGTTGCACCAAGTGGATTTTCAGCAATGATGAAAGCACACAGAAATTTATTAATCATTTCAGAATCAGACAATGAAGGATTTTCTGTTAGAAAAAACGTTTTTGCCCAACCACAAACCATTGTATATGTTCAAGGAAAAAATGATGAAACCATCATCAAATTACTACAAAAACATAAAAACGATATCAAAGAAATTTTTATTGATGCAGATGTAAAGTTTACACAAGCAGTTTTTGAAAAAGATAAATTGGCAGAAAACCAATTTAAAACCATCAAAAATTTAGGAATTTCTTTAACCATTCCAACATCATATAAATTGGTTGACGACACAGGAGAGTTTCTTTGGTTACGTCAGCATTTATTAAGTGGTATTGCAAAAACTGGTAGCAATAACATTTTAGTATATTCCATTCCATTAGAAAATGAACAAATAGTTTCCGAAAATATTGTAGCTGTTAGGGATAGTATTGGTAAAAAATACATTCCAGGTTCGTTCGAAGGCATGTATATGATTACTGAAGCAGCTTATACACCATTTATTTTTGATGCAACTATTGATGGTAAAAAAGCCTATGAGACTCGTGGAAAATGGGAAGTAAAAGATGATTTTATGGCAGGTCCGTTTTTAAATTATTCAATCATTGACAAAAAAAATAACAGAGTTGTTGTTTTTGAAGGATTTACCTATGCGCCTTCAGTAAACAAAAGAGCTTTTGTTTTTGAATTAGAAGCGATTGCAAAATCGATAAAAATTAACTAAATCAATCAATTTAGTCAATAAAAAAATCCCAATTAAATTGGGATTTTTTTATGTTTAGAATTTAATATCCAATTTTTTTACGAACTCTTTTCAAAACTTCATTTGCAACCAAAGTTGCTTTTTTAGCACCAATTTCAAGAGCAGCGTCTATTTCTTCTTTGTGTGTTATAAAATGATTATAACGTTCTCTAATCGCTGAAAATTCTGATAAAATTAATTCATACAAAGCTTGTTTTGCATGACCATAACCATAATTTCCTGCTTCATAACTTGCTTTCATTTCTTGAACTTGCGTTTCTGAAGCCAGTAATTTATACAATGCAAAAATAGTGTCGTTTTCAGTATTTTTAGGCTCTTCTAAAGGAGTACTATCAGTTTGAATAGACATTATTTGCTTACGCAATTGTTTGTCTGGTAAAAAAATATTGATAGTATTTTCTCTTGATTTACTCATTTTTTCACCATCAGTACCAGGAACTAATTTTGTGTCATCCTGAATTTTTGCCTCAGGAATAATCAATGTTTCACCAATCAAATTATTGAATCTACTAGCTACATCACGCGTCATTTCTAAATGTTGCAATTGATCTTTTCCAACAGGAACAATTTCAGCATCATATAGTAAAATATCTGCAGCCATCAACATTGGATAGGTAAATAATCCCGAATTTACATCAGCTAATCTATCAGCTTTGTCTTTAAAACTGTGAGCCAACGTCAATCTTTGGTAAGGAAAAAAACAGTTTAAATACCAAGAAAGTTCTGTTACTTGGGGTATATCACTTTGTCTGTAAAATACGGTTTTGTTAATGTCTAAACCGCAAGCCAGCCAAGTTGCAGCTGTACTGTAGGTATTTTCTCTCAATTGTTTGCCGTCTTTAATTTGTGTTAAAGAATGCATATCAGCAATGAATAAAAACGATTCATTTTTAGGGTCATTTGCCATTTTTATGGCAGGTAAAATAGCACCTAATAAATTCCCTAAATGTGGCGTTCCTGTACTTTGTACTCCCGTTAAAATTCTAGACATAAGTTTGTTTTTTACAATTTTTTGACGCTTCAAAAAAATGTGTTGGCAAAAATAAGGTTTTGTTTCAAAAAATCAATCAAACAACAAAATATTAGTATTTTTGGATCGTATGAAATTTTTGAAAATTCCGTTTTTATTTCTTTGGAGGATGTGGTTTTACATCCTTTTATTGATTACAATTTTAGCAATGATTCCATTTTTGCTAATTCTTACTACTAGTGAAAAGTACTATCCAACTTTTTGGAAAATGGTGCGTATTTGGGCTAAAATTTTGGTTTATGGAATGGGTTTTCGTTTAAAACTGATTGCAGATCAACACATTGAAATGAATAAAAGTTACTTGTTTTGTCCCAATCATTCTTCATTATTAGATGCTTTTATTTTAATCATTTTGAGTAAAAATCCCATCGTTTTTATTGGAAAACAAGAGTTTGTGAAAATTCCTATTTTCGGATTTTTCTACAAAAGAGTGGTAATCATGGTTGACAGAAGTAGTCCTGAAAGCAGAAAAAATGTATACGAAGAAGCTAAAAAACGTTTGAAAAATGGTGTTAGTTTGGGAATTTTTCCAGAAGGATTAGTGCCTACAGAAAATGTAATTTTAGCACCCTTTAAAAACGGCGCTTTTAGCTTGGCTATTGAATTTCAAATTCCCATTGTTCCTCAGGTTTATTTTGATGGAAAACGCTTATTTTCTTGGGATTTTTGGAAAGGTGGCCCAGGAACAATAAGAGTGCGCCAACACAAATTTATTGAAACATCTCATTTGCAAATGCAAGATGTGGAATCATTGAAACAACAAACTTTTCAATTGATTTACAATGATTTGGTAAATGACAAAAAATATATGGACGACACAAACAGACCGAATAATGACAAAGAATTTAAATCACCATTATCCTGAAAAAGAAGAAACACTTAACATTATTTCTCATGGTTTTGGGTTGGTATTAAGTGTTGTTGCATTTCCTTTTTTAATTTTAAAATCTCAAGAATTTGAGGGTTTTTGGAAACCCATCAGCTATATAATATATGGGCTAAGTATGATACTTTTATATGCTGCTTCTACATTTTATCATGCAGCTAAAGAGCCAAAAAAACGAAGAAGACTCAATATTTTTGATCACGCAGCTATTTACATTCTCATTGCAGGCAGTTATTCCCCTTTTTGTTTGGTTGGTTTGGATTCAAAATTAGGTTGGTATATGTTTTTGTTTGTGTGGATTTTTGCATTGGTAGGCGTTATTTTGAAGCTATTTTTTACCGGAAAATACGACAAAATTTCAACGGCTATGTATTTGTTAATGGGATGGCAAGTAATGGTTTTTATCAAACCTTTGATGCAACAATTAAGTGTAGAAAATTTTCAATATTTGGTTGCTGGAGGAATTTTTTATTCAGTGGGAGCCATTTTGTATTCCATTAAAAAAATTCCATACAATCATGCAATTTTTCATGTTTTTGTGTTGTTAGGAAGTGCAAGTCATTTTTTAGCGATTTATAATTTATAGCTAAAAATATAGCTATTTATTTCCAAGATGAAAATGGTAATTTACTCAAAGAAGCATTGTAATACTTAGAATTTCCAGTGACTTCTTCACCCAACCAAGAAGGTTTTTCAAATGTTTCATTTTCTGAATTTAACTCAATTTCGGCTATCAATAAGCCTTTATTTGCTCCAAAAAACTCATCAATTTCAAAAATATGAATTCCTTTTTTTACTAAAAATCTCGTTTTTTCGATAATATTGGGTTCGCAAAGTGTTAGCAATTGTTTTGCTTCTTGTACATCAATTTCTTTTTCCCATTCAAAACGAGTGGTTCCTGAAGTGTTAGAAACTCCTTTTATGGTAATAAATCCTTGATTATCAGCAATTCGAATACGAACTGTTCTGTGTTTGTCTGAATTTAAATAGCCTTGTTGTAGTATTTTTTGTTGAAAAGCAACTTTTTTAAAATCATCATTTTTTACTAAAAATTTTCTTTCTATTTCTAAACTCATAAATTTATCTGATTTTTACACGAATATACCCGTTTTTATCGTTATTCTATAATATTTAAATATCTTTGATTCTCTGAATATTTTTATGAAAAACATACTCAATTTATTGTTTTTTTTGTTATCAACAAGTGTATTTTCACAAGTTGATTATAGTGATTCTTGGGAAGACTTCTATTCATACAACAATGTTAAAGATTTTGTAAAAGTTGATAATCAAATTTTTGCTTTGGTTGATAATGCCGTTTTTACGTTCGATGAAACAACTTCTGAGACCAAAAAATTCTCTTCTATTCAAGGTTTATCAGGCGAAATTACTTCTGCAATTTATTACGATACAACCTCAAAAAGATTGGTAATTGGCTACGAAAATGGCTTGATTGAAGTAATTGATGAAAATAATTCCATAACAATTTCATCAGATTTGGCGAATTTTAATCAATCACAAGAAAAAAGAGTCAATCATATTTCGGGTATTGGAAACACTTTGTACCTCTCAACACCTTTTGCAATTGTTGAGTATGATATTGAACAATTAGAATTTGGTGATACTTTTTTTGTAGGAAATAATTCTTCTTCTGTTCGAATTAACGAGACAACTATATTAAATAATACCATTTTTGCGGTTACTGAAGAGGGAATTTTTACGGCAGACATTACTAATAATTTATTAATCGATTTTAACAATTGGACACAACAGTTTCCTGGAAGAGATTTCACGCATATTGTACAATTTAATAATCAAATTTTTGTAACGGAAAACTCGAAATTATTTCAATTAAATGGGGCAAGTTTGATAGAAACAAAAGATTATTCTCAACCCATTTTAGGAGTAAAATCATCTGCTACTCATTTGGCAATTTCACTTCAAAAAAGTGCTAGTATTTTAAATTTATCAATGAATGAAATATTGAATTTTGGTACTACATCTGATTTTGATTTTTCACTTTCCAATGCTTTTTTTGAAAATAACACCATTTATTTAGCCACTCACGAATTCGGAATTTTAAAAACAACGTCAACTCAATCAACCAATTACCAGGAGATTCATCCTGAAGGGCCATTATCAAACGATGTTTTTTCAATAGATGCAGAAAATGAGCATCTTTGGGTTGTTTTTGGAGGTTATGATGCAACATATACGCCATTGCAAAGACGAAGAGGTTTTAGTCATTTTGATGGTCAAAAGTGGATCAATACTCCTTTCAATCCCACTTTTCCTTTTATTGATTTGAATCATGTTACCATTGATCCGAATGCAAAAAACAAGGTTTTTATCAGTTCATTTGGTGATACTAGAGAAATAAATTCTGTTTCAACAGGTGGTTTATTGGTGGTTGAAAATGATCAAATTACAACATTTTATAATCATTTAAACAGTACTTTAGAAGATATTGTACCCAATGAAATCAATAGAGTAACCATTAGGGTTAGTGGAACAGCCATAGATCGTCAAGGAAATTTATGGGTAAATAATATCAATGCAAATCAAGAATTGAAAAAATTATCAAACTCTGGAGCCTGGAGTAGTTTTGATATAAGTTCATTAAAAACGGATAGTGCATTAGGGTTGTCAGAAATTTCGATTGATAGAAATAACACAGTTTGGATTGGAACAAGAAGAAATGGGGTCTATGTTTTTAATGAAAATGGCAATCGTAAAGCACGTTTAATTGCTACTCCAAACCAAGGAAATTTACCAGATTTGCAAGTTTTTTCGGTTGCTGTTGATAATAGCAGCAGAGTTTGGATTGGCACAAGTAGAGGCTTGGTTGTTTTTAGAGGAACATCCTCAGTTTTTGATGCTACGGTTTTGAATGCACAACCTGTTATCATTGAAGAAAATGGTGTTGGAGAACGTTTGTTGGGAGATTTAAGAGTCAATTCTATTGAAATTGATGGTGCAGATAATAAATGGTTTGGAACTGATAGTGGAGGTGTTTTGTACACAAATCCTTCAGGTCAAAGAACTTTAGCAAATTTTAGTAGGCAAAATTCTCCATTGCCATCTAATAGAATTTTGAAAATTAGAGTTGATGATAGTTCTGGAAAAGTGTTTTTTGCCACAGATAGAGGTATTGTTGCTTATAACAGTAAAGTAGCCCCTTTTGGTGAAGTTTTAGGAGATGTATATTCGTATCCAAATCCGGCATTGAAAAATCATGAGACAATTACGATTACTGGTAGAAATGGTACTAGTTTACCACGCGGAACCAATGTAAAAATTTTGGATGTTGCCGGAAATTTAGTCTATGAAACCAATGTTGTAGAAGGTCAAGAAGTGCAAGGTGGAAAAGTAGTCTGGAACAAAAAAAATTTGGCTGGTAAAAAAGTTGCATCAGGAATTTATGTTGTGTTATTAGCTGCTGAAGATGGTACACAAACCGCTGTTACTAAAATTGCGATTGTTAATTAATGCCCATTATTACTACAAATGCTATTGTTTTAAGTTCGCTAAAATTTGGTGACTCGAGCTTAATTGTAAAATGCTTTACTCAACAAGATGGCGTAAAATCGTATCTAGTAAGAGGCATTTTAAAAGCTAAAAAAGGCGGATTGAAAGTTGCCTATTTTCAACCGTTAACTCAGTTGAAATTGGTGGCAAATCACAACATAAAAAGCACTTTAAATTCGATCAAAGAAATTCAAGTTTTACAGCCGTATCAAACTATATATCAAGATATTGTAAAACAATCCATCACTTTCTTTTTATCAGAAGTAGTTTCGAATGTTATTCAAGAAGAAGAGACAAATTCAGCATTGTATGATTTCTTAGAAAGTTCTTTTCATTGGTTGGATTCTCATGAAAAAATTTCGAATTTTCATTTGGTATTTTTAGTAAAATTAACCAGTTTTTTAGGATTTTACCCAGACATTTCAGATTCTAATAAAAAGGGTTTTCATTTATTAGAAGGCTTTTTTACGGATGAAACCTATGATAAAAATGTAATTTCTGAGAATGTTTTTTTTCTATTTAAAAAATTATTGAATGTCAATTTTGAAAATAGCGATCAACTTTCTTTTAGTAAATTTGAAAGGCAACAGGTACTGCAAGTTCTCATTTCTTATTACAAATTGCACATAGATAGTTTTAGAAATCCAAAATCATTGGATGTTTTAGAGGCTGTTTTTCGTTAGATAAGTTTAAGAAACCACTTTCAAACCAACAATGGAAGCAATTAATGTCGAAATAAAAAACAATCGCCAAAATGTGGTGGGTTCTTTAAATATAAAAATTCCTACGAGTACAGTTCCAACTGCGCCAATTCCTGTCCAAACAGCGTAGCCAGTTCCAATCGGAATTGTTTGTGTTGCTTTTACCAATAACGACATGCTGATTCCTAAACAAACCAAAAATCCCAAATACCAATAAAAGGTTTCATTACCTGAACTTTCTTTAGCTTTTCCTAAACAAAAGGCAAAGGCAACTTCAAAAAGTCCGGCAATGATGAGAAAAATCCAGTTCATATTCTAAAATCCAATAGTTCATTTAAAAAAAGCCAACAAATTATTTTTTCAAAGGTCGCAACAATCCTTCTTGTGCAAAAGAAGCTATTAATTTTCCGTTTCTTGTAAAAATATTTCCTCTTGATAAACCTCTTGCACCAAAAGCATTGGGTGATTCAGCTGAATATAACATCCAATCATCAAAATCAAAATCTCTAAAAAACCACATAGAATGATCTAAACTGGCTGTCATTGTATTGCCAAAATGATAGTTTTTTGCATTCGGTTTAAAAATAGGATTCAACACATTGTAATCAGAAATGTAAGTCAAAATTTGATGTTTTTTCTGAATTGTCATCTCAGGAATTGGACCTTTTAATTTGAACCAAACTTCTTCTTTTGGTGGTAAATTTTGCCTTTCTAAAGGATTTTGGATATGAACAGGTTTAAAAGCAATTGGACGTTCAATGCTTAAAAACGATTTGGTTGATGCAGGTAAAAATTCACCAAATTGAGCTAACATTTCATCCCAACTTAATAAATCTTCTGGTTGTTTAATGTCTTGATTCATTAAGGCTTGATGCTCAAAACCTTCTTCTCTTTGATGAAAAGAAGCTGCCAAGATAAAAATCGTTTTTTCCTGTTGTTTTGCAGTAATTCGTCTTGTAGAAAAACTGCCTCCATTTCTGATAATTTCCACATGATATTGAATATCCGTTGTTAAATCTCCTGCTTCTAAAAAATAGCCATGTAATGAATGTAAAAATCGGTTTTCAGGAATTGTTCTATAAGCGGCATTTACAGCTTGCGCTAAAACTTGTCCACCAAAAACAATCGCACTTCCAATGGTAACACTTTGTCCACTAAATAAGTGTGTTTCCAATTGTTCAAGATGTAATAAATTGATTAATTCCTGAGCGTTTTTCATATTGTTTCTGTGTTTTTAAAAGGAAATTTTTGTTGAAATGCAGTGGGTTGCACGCGTTGCAAAAATAGGTGTAAAATTCGGTTTGTGATTCGTTTTTTGTGACGAAAATAGATGGTTAAATCTTGTGGAATGGCACCAACAGAACTTTTTATTTCACTTGCTGTGCGTCCAAAATTAACAAATTTTAAATTTTTATCAATGGCAATTTTAATATAATCATACAACATTCGTTGATAAATGGCATATTGTTTATTTAGCGAATAATCAATACCAACAAAATGTGCATCCAAAGAATTGTTTGTAATCATTCCTGATAAAAATCCCACCATTTTGTCATCAATCCAATACGATTGTAATAGGTAATTTTCGCCAAAAGCCTGCTTCAAATCTTTGTAGGTAGCCACATTAAAATTTGCCAAATTAAAACCTGCATTCGAGCTTACTTTTTGGTATAATTCTGTCATTTTTATCAATTGATGTTCACAGTTTTCTGGACTAATTTCAATCAATTTTAATTCAGAGCTTTGTTGCAACGCTTTTTTTGCTTTTATTCGAAATTTGGTTTTTAATGCAGATAAATAATCATTAAAATTTTTCCAATTCTCATTAATTTCCATAACTAAGTTAGGTTCAACAGAGAATCGCTTGAATTGAAATTTCTCGAAAACTGAGGTACTTGATAAGGATTCATATTTAAA
Organism: Polaribacter gangjinensis; assembly: GCF_038024125.1. Classification (NCBI taxonomy): domain Bacteria; kingdom Pseudomonadati; phylum Bacteroidota; class Flavobacteriia; order Flavobacteriales; family Flavobacteriaceae; genus Polaribacter; species Polaribacter gangjinensis. The sequence continues at coordinate 1,610,869 of NZ_CP150662.1, read as the reverse complement.
ATCTTTACACAAAATAGCATCAATTTGTAGTTGGCTTTGAGAATTTGAAAACTGTAAAATGGCTTTTGAAAATTCTTTTAAAACCAATTTTTTATCCAAAGTTTCTTTGATAAAAAATCCATGTTCGCCACTTATAAAAGTGTTCCCAACAATCAAAATTTTGAAAGGTCTGCTTGATGGTAAAAACGGAATTTTATTGGTTACTTTTTGAATTTTTTTGATTAAAAGTCGAAAATTATTTTTAATACTATTAATTTCAAAATCAATTATTTGAATAGAAAAAATAGCGCAAGCTTTTTTGTTATTATCAAACAAAATTTGATAATAAAAATCAATTTCTGGATGATTTTTTTCAACAGATTTTAAAAAGTTACGATGAAAATAGCGATTATTTTCGCAATCCAAATCTTCCCAAATTTCTATTGAAATGGCATCAATTCTAGAAAAAAAAGAATGATTGAAATTTTTAGTTTGATAATTCAAAAGCGTAATTGCTGTTTTTTGCATTTCAAAAGTAGCTGAATTCGAACTTTACTTACGAAAATCATAGAATTATAACGTTTCTTTAACAAACAAAAAATTCTTTCCCGGGAATTTAATTTATTTAAAATTATCTTTGCTCTCTCAAAAATAACAATTTCTTTTTTCGAACCAAAAGTACAATTATCACATCATGAGGAATATCATTTTATCAGTTCTAGGAATTATTTTGGTTGTTGCCGCTATTTTTTTAGGAAAATATATTGTAGATAAAAACATGGCTCCGAAACCTACGTTTAAAAAAACAATCAATACCGTTTTTACAGAGCCAATTTTAAATAAAGAGATTCCAATTGTGTTATCGGCAAATGGCAATTTGATTGCTAAAAATAAAATCGAACTTTTTTCCGAGGTTCAAGGTGTGTTGCAATCTTCAAACAAAGCATTTAGACCAGGAACAATGTATGTTCAAAATGAAACTTTACTAAGTATTAATAGTGATGAGTTTTACGCAAGTTTGCAATCTCAAAAAAGCAATTTATTCAATTTAATAACTTCGGTTTTACCTGATATTCGTTTGGATTTTCCATCTGAATTCAACAAATGGGAAACCTATTTGCAAAGTTTTGATATCAATAAAACAGTTCCTAAAATTCCATCATTTTCATCTGAAAAAGAAAAATATTTTATCTCGGGAAGAGGTATTTTAACAGCGTATTTTAATGTTAAAAACCTTGAAGTTCGTTTGTCAAAACATCTAATAAAAGCACCATTTACAGGAGTTTTAACAGAGGCGTTAGTGACTCCAGGAACTTTAGTAAGATCAGGACAAAAGTTAGGTGAATTTATTGATACAAGTGTGTATGAAATGGAAGTGTCTATCAGTGCTAGTTATGCTGATATGTTGAAAGTTGGCAATACAGTTGAGTTGACCAATTTAGATAAATCAAAAATGTACACAGGTAAAGTGGTTCGTGTTAATGGAAAAATAGATCAAGTTTCACAAACCATTACTGCATATATCGAATTGAAACATCCAGATTTAAAAGAAGGCATGTTTTTAGAAGCCAATTTAGTGGCAAAATCGGTTCAAAATGCCGTAGAAATTTCAAGAAAATTAGTAGTTGACAATAAAGCCGTTTATACCATTGTAAATGATAGTATTTTAACATTAACTCCCATAAATCCTTTGTATTTTGGAAAAGATAAAGTAGTTGTTGGAGGTTTGAAAGATGGTGATATTTTGGTGTCAAAACCTGTTCCAGGCGCATTTGATGGAATGATTGTAAAAGCCATTAAAAACGACTAAGCATGAAAAAAATAATTACATTTTTTATCAAATATTCAGTTGCTGTCAATGTATTGATTTTGGCATTTATCATCTTAGGAACTGTAGGGATTTTCACCATGAAATCTTCCTTTTTTCCTTTGGTTGATTCACGTTTAATCATTATTAGCTTAGCATATCCTGGAGCTTCTCCTGCTGAAATTGAAGAAGGAGTTGTTTTAAAAATTGAAGATAATTTAAAGGGAATAGTTGGTGTAGAAAGAGTTACCTCGGTTTCTAGAGAAAATTCAGCTGTGGTAACTGTCGAGGTTTTTAAAGGACAGAATATTGATGTTGTTTTGTCTGATGTTAAAAATGCGGTTGATAGAATTCCCTCTTTTCCTGTAGGTTTAGAACCTCCTGTAATTGCAAAAGTGGAGAATTTACGACCAACTATTAGTTTTACAGTGAGTGGTCAAGGCGTTACTTTGAAAACCTTGAAACAATATGCCAGAAATATAGAAAACGATATTCGTGGTATTGAGGGAATTTCACAAATTGCCATATCTGGTTTTCCTGAAGAAGAAATTGAAATTGCGGTTCGTGAAAATGATTTATTAGCCTATAATTTATCGTTTACTGAGGTTGCAAATGCCGTAAGAAATGCCAATATTTTAATTACTGGTGGAAATATAAAAACACCTCAAGAAGATTATTTGATCAGAGCAAGCAATCGTTCTTATTATGGAGATGATTTGCAAAACTTAATTGTAAGAACACAACCAAATGGAACCATTATCCGTTTAAAAGATGTTGCAAATGTTAAAGATACTTGGTCTGAAATTCCTGATAGACTGTATTTTAATGATGATTTAGCAATTGATATTACAGTGAGTAATACCAATAGCGAAGATTTGCTATCTACAGCCGATAAAATCAAAGACTACATTTACGAATTCAATCAAAAGCAACAAAATATTCAGTTAAATGTAACCAGTGATAGAAGTACAACATTAAATGGAAGAACAAAATTATTAATAGAAAATGGTATTGTCGGCATTTTATTGGTACTCTTTTTCTTGGCACTTTTTCTAAATGTTCGTTTGGCAATTTGGGTAGCTTTTGGTTTGCCAATCGCATTTTTTGGGATGTTTATTTTTGCAGCGCAATTCAATGTTACCATCAATGTATTATCACTTTTTGGGATGATTATTGTAATCGGAATTTTGGTGGATGATGGAATTGTAATTGGTGAAAATATTTACCATCATTATTACGATTTAGGAAAATCAAAAATTAGAGCCGCAATTGATGGAACTATGGAAGTAATTCCGCCCATTGTTTCTGCAATTTTAACAACATTGATTGCCTTTTCTACCTTCTTTTTTGTAGACGGAAATATCGGAAGTTTCTTTGGTGAAGTTTCTACCATTGTAATTTTAACTTTGTCAGTTTCGTTATTAGAAGCGTTAATTATTTTACCTGCACATATTGTTCACTCAAGAACTTTAGAAAGAAAGAAAACTGAAAATGGCGAAGAAATCAAACAAAATAAATTTGATACTTTTTTCAATAAAGTAAATCTAGTTGCTGATAGTTGGTTAGTAAAAGTAAGGGATAATTATTACATGCCGTTTTTGAGATTTTCTTTAAAAAACAAACTATTTGCTTTTTCAATTCCTTTGGCTTTATTGATTTTTAGTTTTTCAGCAATTGGTGGAGGCATTGTAAAAACCTCGTTTTTTCCCTCTATTGCAAGTGATCAGATTCAAATATCCTTGAAAATGCCACAAGGAACCAATGAAAAAATCACAGATTCAATCATTTCTATGATCGAAGAAAAAGTGTGGTTAGTTCATAAAGAATATACAGAAAAACAAACTGGAAATATTCCTGTGGTTGAAAATATCATCAAAAGAATTGGTCCTGGAAGTGCAAGCGGGAGTTTGACAGTCAATTTATTACCAGGTGAGGCAAGAGATTTTTCATCTCCAGAAATTACTAATAGAATTAGCGATGTTGTTGGAAAAGTCTATGGTGTTGAAAGTCTAGTATTTGGTTCTGGTGGAAATTTTGGAGGAAGTCCTGTTGCAGTTTCTTTGCTTGGTAATAATATTGGAGAATTGAAAGCTGCCAAAGAAGAATTAAAACAATCGCTTTTAAATAATGCCGCATTAAAAGATGTTGTTGATAATGATCCTGCAGGAATCAAAGAAATTAAAATCACTTTAAAAGACAATGCGTATTTATTAGGCTTGAATTTACAGTCAGTAATGGCGCAAGTGCGTGATGGTTTCTTCGGATTTCAAGCACAGCGTTTTCAACGTGGTCAAGACGAAATAAAAGTGTGGGTTCGTTATGACAAAAAAGATCGTTCATCGATTAAAAATTTAGATGAAATGCGCATTATTGCTCCAAATGGAAGTAGAATTCCTTTTTCGGAAATTGCCAATTATACTATTGAGCGTGGTGATATTGCTATCAATCATTTGTCTGGAAAACGTGAAATTCAAGTAACTGCGGATTTAAAAAACAAAGCAGATACAGCTACAGAAATTTTAGAGGATATTAAAACACGTGTGATGCCTCCAATTTTATCAAAATATCCTTCAGTTTCACCTTTGTATGAAGGTCAAAATCGAGAAGCAAAAAAAACCACAGATTCTGTGAATGTTGTAGGCCCTATCATTTTATTGTTAATTTATTTAGTGATTGCATTTACATTCCGTTCTTACAGTCAGCCAATTTTATTGATTTTAATGATACCTTTTAGTATGATTGGTGTGGTTTGGGGACATTATATTCATAGTTTTCCAATCGGAATTTTATCATGGTTAGGAATCATTGCTTTAATCGGAATTATGGTAAATGATGGTTTGGTTTTGATTGGTAAATTTAATGGTTATTTAAAGGAAGGTGTTAAATTTGATGAAGCTTTAATTATGGCTGGTCAATCAAGATTTAGAGCTATTTTATTAACCTCAATCACTACAATTGCAGGGTTAGGGCCGCTGATTTTTGAAAAAAGCAGGCAAGCTCAATTTTTAATTCCGATGGCAATTTCCATTGCTTACGGAATTGCCATTGCAACCCTTTTAACTCTTGTAATGTTACCTATTTTATTATCTGTTTCAAACTCCATAAAAGTGGGTATCAAATGGTTAAAAACAGGAAATAATGTTACTAAAGAAGAAGTAGAAAGAGCTTTAATGGAAATTGAATATGAACAAGAAAGTGATGATAATGATGCTGAAGATGCACTTAAAAAATAATCTTATGAAATCAATAAAATACAATCTCTTAATAATTATATTTCTTTCGGTTTTTCAAGGATTTTCTCAAGAAATTTTAACCAAAAAACAAGCGCTGGAAATTACACTTGAAAACAATTTCGGAATTAAAATTGCCAACAACAATCTAGAAGTTGCCAAAAACAATGCCTCTGTTTTAAACACTGGATTTTTACCAACAATTGCAGCAACATCAGGTACAAATTACAGAAGAGAAAATCAAGATGTAACATTTCAAGACGGAACAAATAGAAGTATTGATGGTGCTGTAACAAAATCGTACAATGCAGCTTTGAGTTTAAATTACACTCTTTTTGATGGTTTAGGACGAAAATACAATTATCAACAATTAAAAGAAACCTATAATTTAAGCGAAATCCAAGCTAGAGAAACCATTGAAAATACCTATGTCCAATTGTTTACCATTTACTTTCAAATTGCTAGATTGTCTGAAAATACTCAAAATTTATCTGAGGCACTTTTAATTTCAAAAAGACGTTTAGAGCGTGCTAATTATCAATACAATTTCGGGCAATCAACCAAATTAGAATTGCTAAATGCTGAGGTAGATGTAAATAATGATAGCATTTCTTACATCACCGCAAAGCAACAACTAAACAATGCAAAACGTGGTTTAAACGTCATTTTAGGAATTGACAAAGAACCAAATTATGCTGTTGAAACAGAGGTTGATTTCAATAAAATGATGAATTTTGATGATTTGTTGCAAAAAACAATGGCAAACAATGCGTTGTTAAAACAAAACGAACAAAATATTGCCATTAGTGAATTCAATATCAAAATTAATAAATCGCAATATTTACCAAGGTTGGGTTTGACATCTTCTTACGGATGGAATCAAAGTGACAACCCTGCAACATCATTTTTGGCTGGAGCAACTATTACAGGTTTAAATGCAGGATTGAATTTAACATGGAATTTGTTTGATGGAGGCGCAACAAAAACACGAGTTGCCAACGCAAAAATAGCCTTAGAAAATCAGCAAATTTTGTTAGAACAACAAAAAACAACCATCCAAAATAATTTAAAAAATACCTGGGAAAACTATCAAAATCAGTTGTTTGTGTTAAGTGCTCAAGAAAAAAATGTGTTGACAAATCAAAATAATTTCAACAGAACAGAAGAGCGTTATAAATTAGGACAAGTAACATCTATTGAATTTAGACAAGCTCAAATCAATTTAATCAATGCAAAAACGGCATTCAACAATGCAAAATTCGATGCAAAATTAATTGAAATTCAGTTATTGCAATTGAGTGGAGATATTTTAAATGTTGCCTTTTAATAGTATTTTTTTGAGTACTATTTACTAACTTTATCTTTTTACTAAAATTAGTATCTATGTCTGATGAAAAACACTACTTGCAAACCAATTTTGGATATTTATTTGAAGAGGAATTAATTGATGAAATTCAAAAAGTTGGTGTGTACAAAACCATTCCCAAAAATACTCCCATAATTGGAGTTGGAGAATATATCAAATCCATGCCACTCATTTTAAAAGGAGCAATCAAAATCTTGCGAGAAGATGAGCAAGGTGAGGAATTGGTTTTGTATTATTTAGAAAAAGGCGATACTTGTGCCATGACATTGTCTTGTTGTCTAGGACAAACCAAAAGCAAAATTGCTGCAATTGCCGAAACTGATGTTGATATCATTATGATTCCCAAGGAAAAAATGGGAGAATGGTTGGCAAAATACAAATCTTGGCAAGCTTTCATATTGCAAAGTTACCATGCGAGAGTAGATGAATTGTTAGAAGCTATTGATACGATTGCCTTTTTAAAAATGGATGAACGATTGTATAAATATCTGAAAGACAAAGCAATGATTACGCATGATGATGTAATTTACACAACCCACAATGAAATTTCTGATGATTTGCACACTTCAAGAGTTGTTATTTCAAGACTTTTAAAAAAGTTAGAAAACGAAGGTAAAATCAAACTGTTTAGAAACAGTATCAAAGTATTAGTATTGTAACTTTTGTTACTGAAAAAAATGTTTAAAGAATATAATTTTGTAATCAAATGAAACAGTATATCACCATTTTTATAATTGCTATTTTTTTCGGATGTCAAAAATCTGAAAAACCAGTTTATGCAATGAAATCTATAGCACCAGATGTTGTTCAAGAAAAACATCCAGGAAAAAAACTTATGGAAATGCAATGTTACATTTGCCACAATCCAAAAACAGCAGAACAAAACAGAATTGCTCCTCCTATGATTGCCATCAAGAATCATTATTTAACAAAAGGGATTAGCAAAGAAGATTTTATCAAAGACATTCAAAAATTTGTGAAGAATCCTACTGTTGAAAACTCCAAAATGCCAAACGCAGTAAAGAAATTTGGATTGATGCCAAAACAATATTATTCTGATAAAGCCATTCGTGAAATTGCAGATTATTTGTTTGATAATGACGTAGAAAAACCTCAAGGATATGATGAAAATCATGGAAAAAAAGGGCAAGGAAAAGGCATGATGAAAGAGCAAAAAAATGAAGCAAATCTTTATAAATCAACTAATTCTTTTAAAGAGTATGGGTTGAGAATTGCCTTAGAAACCAAAGCTGTTTTGGGTAAAAATTTGATGGGAAAAATACAAAAACAAGGCACAATTGCTGCTATAGAATTTTGTAATATCAAAGCATTGTCTTTAACAGATAGCATGGCTTTAGTGAATAATGTTTCTATAAAAAGAGTTTCTGATAAACCAAGAAATAGTAAAAACAAAGCAACTTTAGAAGAAGAAAAGTACATTGATATTTTTAAAGAAGAAATCAAAAAAAACATAGATTCTGAGCCAATTCTAGTTGAGAAGAATAATATTGCTAGTGTTTATTATCCAATTGTTACCAATAGTATGTGTTTGCAATGTCATGGAAATCTAAAAGGTGAAGTTTCGGATAATACTTTTGCAGTTATTCAAAAAAAGTATCCAAATGATAAAGCTATTGGCTATGATATTAATGAAGTAAGAGGAATTTGGAATATTACGTTCAAAAAATAAAATAAATTATGAGCAATTTTTCATCACTAATCAATCAAGAAAAACCAGTTTTGGTCGATTTTTTTGCAGAATGGTGTGGACCTTGCAAAATGATGAGTCCAATTTTAAAAGAAGTAAAAGATGAATTGGGTGAAAAAGTTTCCATCATTAAAATTGATGTAGACAAAAATCAAAATTTGGCGTCTCAATTTCAAGTGAGAGGTGTGCCAACATTGGTTTTGTATAATAAAGGTCAGCAAGTTTGGAGACAATCAGGCATGGTTCAAAAAAGAGAGTTAGTTTCAATTATTAATAAATTTAGTTAGTTTTTTATAATAGTTGGTTAGTTGGCACCTGGAATTTATTTCAGGTGCTTTTTTTATCATAAAAAGTATAATTTTAGAGGATGGATTTATCAGCAGATTTTTGGAATACAAAATATAAAAACAATCAAATTGGATGGGATTTAGGCGAAATTTCTCCGCCATTAAAAGCATATTTTGAACAACTTACACATAAAAACATCAAAATTTTAATTCCTGGTGGAGGCAATTCTTACGAGGCGGAATGGCTTTTTAAAAACGGATTTCAAAATGTTTTTGTAGTAGACTTGTCAGAAATTGCGTTGAAAAATATCCAACAAAGAATTCCTGATTTTCCAACTTCACAGTTAATTCATGCTAACTTTTTTGACATCAATAATTCATTTGATTTGATTGTAGAACAAACCTTTTTTTGTGCTATTCATCCAAATTTAAGAGCAAATTATGCCAAAAAAATGAACGAACTTTTAAAGCCAAATGGCAAATTAGTTGGTCTTCTTTTTGATGCAAAACTGAATGACAATCATCCGCCTTTTGGAGGCAATAAAGAAGAATATAAAGCCTATTTTGAACCTTATTTCTCCATAGAAATTATGGAAAATGCTTTTAACTCAATAAATTCTAGAGCAGGAATGGAGTTGTTTTGTGTTTTTAAAAATACAATAACTAAGACTTAAATATTTTAGTTTAAAGAGGACATTTTTTAAAAAATGTCCTCTTTTTAATTTAGATTTTAAAATACATAATTCAAATTCACATAAAAATTCCTTCCCATTCTTGGAATATTGTTCCAATCAGCATAGGTAGAATAATTTTTATCAAATACATTTTCAACTCCTGTTTTTAACATCAAATCATTTTTGTCAAATTTAAATGTATAACCAGTATTGGTATTTATAATCGCAAAATTAGGTGTTTGATCTTCGCCAAATTCAGGATTGAAATTGGATTGAGTTGCATTGCCAACTAATTGAATTTCACTAATAAATTTATTTTTTTTGAAACTCAACGAACTTATATAACTAAATGGACTGATAAATGGCAAATATTCGTTGTCATTGGTTTTACCTAGTGCATACGTTGTTTGTACATTCCAAGTAAAAAATTGATTTATAAAATATTCAAATGAAAGGCTGGTATTTAAAATTGCAGCATTTTCTAAGGCCGAATAAACACGAACACCATTTGCTCCAAGTGTCATTGGTGATAAACTTGAATCTGTTTTAGCAATGATATAATCATAAAAATAAAAGTAAGAGGCATTTGCTTTTATCCTAAATTTTTCTTTTTTCAATCCAATTGAAAAATTGCTTTCAAATGCTGATTCATTTTTCAAATTTGGATTTCCAATATTGTCATAACCATCAAAACTATTGAACAGGTAAAATCCATAACCTTCAGATACAGAGGGTGCTCGTTCACTATAAGCAATTCCAAAATGATACTCAAATCCTGATTTAGAAAAATGGTAATTAGCCCCAAAACTTTTTAGAAATCTATTTTTTTTATCAGACATTTCTGGATAAAAAATTTGTAAACTTTTCAATCCGAATTGACAAGCAACTGTATTCAAATGGTTTCCTAATGAAATATTCAATGTAAGATTTGAATTTTTACTCACATTAAAACTGTCTTCAATAAAAACACCATTATACAAAGTTCGTACATCTGGCCAAGTAAGCATAAACATCAAGTTTTCGTTTGGATTATTGGGATACATCGTCATTTCAGCCAGTGATTTATTGTAAAATGAATTCAAATTGACTAAAAAATGATGTTTTTCAAAACTATATGTCAACTTTGAATAAAATCCAAATGTTTCGCTCCAACCTGGCATATCCATATGAATAGGTACATTTGGACGCGTTGTATCATCCATTACATGTTTTATGGTGTTAAAATAAATTTTGGTTTCCCAATTTTCGATTGTTGAATTCTTAGGAATTACTTCATATTTTAAGGATGTTATGAGAGCTTCAGCCAAAGAAACATCCATAGTCAATGCAGGATATCCAACATCAGTTGCTTTATCATAAATTACAGAGGTTTCTAGCAATTTGTTTTCTTTTATTTTAAAACCAAAAATATTCGAAAAATTGAGTTTGTTAAACTGAGAATATAAAACTTCTTGATTGTTTGCTGCGCTATAGTTTTCTGCATTTCTGATCATTACATCCAAATCAAAGTAAAATTTATCATTTTTAAAATTCAAGGAACTTCCTAATATTTTTTGACTATTATTTGATTCAAATCCCGATTGAAATTGGACTTCCAGTTTTTTTTCTCCAAAAATTGTTTTGTTCCTTTTTAAATCAATAGAGCCACCAATTGTATTGCCAAAAAGACTTCCTGATTGTCCATCTTTTACTGTTGCTTCTGAAAGATTGGTAACTTCAACATACGATGTTATAGGATCCATTTTATCAGTACAAGCACCAAAAATTCGCATTCCATCAATTGTTACCAAGGTTCTTTCAGTTGCCATATTATTGATGATTGGTTCCCAAGCATACGCTCCACGTTTTATCATATTTATGAGTGAAGATTGGTTTAAATACCCATCAATACTACCCAAAGACTTTGCTTGATTTTGATAAATAGCTGCTTTTTTACCTATTAAAACAATTTCTTTTAATTGTATGATTTTAGTAGTGTCTTTTTCTTTGTTTTGAGCTGATAAAAATCCAAAACCCAAAAACAGCAAAAACACTGTTGATAAATCTCTCATTTAGAAAGGTTTAAATCAAAGTTCAAATTTGAACTTTGATTAAATTAAAATTCAATTTCAAAGAAAATACTGCTAGATTCAACAGTACTTGTAATTTCTTCTCCTTTCAAAATAGTACCATCCGCTTTTGCCAATTGCAGATTTATTTTCCAATAACCAGTCATTGTTAATGATAATTTTCCTTCATAAAAATCATCAGGATTGCTTTGAGTTGCATTTTCATTATTGGGTGATGAGTGATTTCCCATACTTGGCATTCTTGGGTCAATTTTCACGGTGTAATCATTTACCATTGGAAAACTCATCATATTTTCCATTTTCCAAACCCCAATTTTCATGTCGTTAATGGCAACTTTAGGTTCAGTTGGTTCTATGTAAGTGACTAAATATCTTTCATTATCTGAACCAGTAAATGAATTAACAGTTCTTTTTTCAGTTGCAAGCACATCAATTTCAGAAGTAATTGAATAGTCAACACCATTTATGGTATAATCAATTGTTAAATCCCAATATTCTGATGCATTTTCAGCCATTTGAAACATGATATATCCTTCGTATAAATTTCCTTCATCAGCCACTTTTTCTACAGTTGATTTTGGACAAGAATGATTCATCATCATCATGTGCATTACTGGCATCCAAGAAACTTGTGCATTTTTTACAAAAATATCTGAAGTGTTATCTAAAATTCTTAGTTTTATTTCATTAAAACCTACAGTTAATTCTCCTTTTTTTGAGTACAATTCTATAGTATGTGTTGAATTTGACAGTTCTCTTATTTTAGTTAATCCCTCTAATTCATTCATTTCTGTTTCATTTACCTCTTTTGAACAAGATGCAAATGCAATGGTTGCAACCAATAAGATTGCTATTTTTTTAAAATATGGTTTCATTTTAATTTTATTTATTTTTAATATATGTGTATAACAAAAACCTTTAGTTTAAGAGGTAAAACTTAAACCAATTGATACATTTTTGCATGATTCATAATCTAGAATCAAAAAAATAAATTAAACTTTTGGTGGATGAAAACTCGATTCTGTATTTAAATAGGTATAGTTGTTTAAATACGAAAATAAGGTGAGATTTTTTTCAAAAAAAGACAATTTTGTATAAGATTGTAGAGTTTCTTTGTATAAGATAAGTTCTTTAAAATCAATTAAATTGACAGGTACTTTCTCTGAAGATTGACTACTTTCTGATACCTTTTTTAATTGACATTTTCCATTACATTGCATTTCTGGAGTGTCTTTGTTTTCGCACAATTCTTCAATAAAACCAATTGGATCAACAGTATAATATATATACGTAAATGAAACCCTCAAAGTGCTATACAAAAGGATGAAACTGAAAAACACTGAAAAAAATAATGGATGTTTTTTCATGGGGGTAAAATTACTATAATGGATTCTAATATTTGAGCAATTAGACTTTTTTTTAAATGCTTTTTCGGTAACATTAGTTACCAAAATCACGCAGTAATTTTCAGAAATTTGTAAATACTAACCTAACAAATTATGAAAAATCATACCTTTTTACTACTAAATTTATTTCTTTTGATGACCACTTTATTGGTTTCTCAAGAGCAATTTACAGTACAAATAGAACCATTAACCATTGCAAATGCCCCAAATGTTCATTCATATTCTGTAGGAAAAACTACGGATGGAAAATGGATCATACTAGGAGGAAGAATAGATGGTTTGCATCAAAGACAGCCTTTTTCATCGTTTTTAGAAAATGACAATAACAAAAATGTTTTTGTTGTTGATCCCCAAAATAATCAAACTTGGAGTGCTTCTTTGAGTGTTTTATCAGCCCCAATTTTTGAACAATTACAAGCAACCAATCAAGAGTTTTATCAGCGTGAAAACACCTTGTATATTATTGGGGGTTATGGTTTTAGTGCAACTCAAAATGATCATGTAACGTATGATAAATTAACTGCAATTAATGTAGATGGTTTGGCAAATGCTGTTATCAATAATCAAGCAATTTCATCTTTTTTTAGACAAATTTCAAATCCGAATTTGGCAGTAACTGGAGGACAATTGGGTTTTTTGAATAACACTTTTTATTTGTGTGGAGGACAGTATTTTAAAGGAAAATACAATCCACAAGGACCAAATAATGCCACTGGTTTTACCCAAGTTTATACCGAAGAAATTAGAACTTTTCAAATTATTGATGACGGAACAAATCTTTCAATAACAAATTATAATGCCCAAAAAGACAGCAATAATTTACACAGAAGAGATTATAATATGGCGCCTCAAATTTTTCCTGATGGTTCTCAGGGATTTACCATGTTTAGTGGTGTTTTTCAACATTCTGTGAATTTACCTTGGCTAAATACAGTTGATGTTTATGAAAATGGGTATACAGTAAACAACACTTTTAATCAATATTTGAGTCAGTATCACAGTGCAAAAATTCCGGTGTTTGATAGCGAAAATAACTCTATGCATACTTTATTTTTTGGAGGAATGAGTCAGTATAAATTAGATGCAAACAATAATTTGATTAAAGACGACAATGTTCCTTTTGTAAATACCATCAGTAAAGTATCAAGATTTGCTGACGGTTCAATGCTCGAGAGTATTTTAGATATTAAAATGCCAACACTTTTGGGTTCAGGGGCAGAATTTATTCCGATTTCAAATGCAAGTTTATACATGAATCACGAAATTTTGAATTTAAACAATTTACCAACCGAAAAAACTTTGATTGGTTACATTTTTGGTGGAATTGAAAGTACACAAGAAAATATCTTTTTCATTAATAATGGCACTCAAAGTTCTGCTAGTAATTTAGCATTCAAGGTTTTTATCACAAAATCAACCTTGAGTCTTCAAGAAACAAAATTGACAGATAAAAATGTGTATCAACTAAATTTATATCCAAATCCTTCAAAAGATTCTATTACGCTCGAAGTTTTTATTCCAAATATTGAAAAAAGTACTGTTGAAATTTTTGATTTATTAGGAAGAACTATTCAGAAAATTGATATTGAAAAATCAATTGGAAATAAAAAAATACCTATTGACATCTCAAAATTTGCATCAGGAGAATATGTGCTGATTTTTAAAAATTCCTCGAAAATCATTGAAAAGAAATTTATAAAAAATTAATTTTCAGTATCAATAATGTATTGATTAGATTTTGATAAACGTCAAAATATATCAATTTTGTTAAGTAACTAATGTTACTGACTACACTTTTTTTTCATCCTAATTTTGCTTCATCAAAAACATATAAATGAAATATCAAATGAAGTATCTTACCATTTTTATCTTGATTTTGTATATTCCAATACAAGCGCAAGAAATGATTACGATTGAAAAATCTGCAGTCATTCAAAAAATAAAAGAACGCAATTTATCATTGAAAATTTCTTCGGAAGAATTCAATAAAGCAAAAGCAGATTATCGTCAAACCAACGCAATTTTTTTGCCCAATATCACTGCAAGTCACACAGGATTTGCCACCACAAATCCTTTAATGGCATTTGGCTCAAAATTAAATCAAGGGATTTTAACTCAGGCTGATTTCAATCCTGCGTTGTTAAACAATCCAACTCAAACTCAAAATTTTGCTACAATTATTAAAGTTGAGCAACCTTTGATCAATTTAGATGGAGTTTTTCAACGAAAAGCAGCCAAATCAACCATGGAAGCAAAATCGTTGCAAACTCAAAGAACAGAAGAATATTTACTTTTTGAAGTTGAAAAAGCTTACATGGAATTGCAATTGGCTTATAAAGCTTTAGCAGTTTTAGAAAAAGCGTTAGAAGCTGCAAATGCGAATAAACAATTGGCTGAAAATAGTTTCAAACAAGGCTATTTGCAAAAAGCAGATGTTTTGAATGTTGAAGTTCGCGTTACTGAGGTTCAAAATCATTTGCAACAAGCCAAAAGTAATGTGCAAAATGCATCCAATTATATGTCTTTTTTGATGAACGATGAAAGCTATGTGCAATACATTCCTAGTGATGAATTAAATATTCAAACTGTTTCAATGATTGATGCGAAAATTTCTGAAAATCGTAGTGATATCAAGGCAATGCAATTGGCAACTGAAGCATACAAAGACATGAACAAAGCTGATAAAATGGCTTTTTTACCACGTTTGAATGCCTTTGGAAGTTACGAATTGTATGATAACAACATTTTTCAAGCAGATGCCAATGGATATTTAGTAGGTGCGCAATTGAGTTGGGATATTTTTCAAGGTTCAAAACGCATTGGAAAAGCACAAAAAAGCAAGGCCGAATTTGAAAAATCAAAAATGGAATATACTCAATATGTTTCTAAAAGTAATTTAGAATTAAACAAAGCAAAACGTATGTTGATAGATGCTGAAAACAAACTTCAGCTTTCAAAATTAGCGTTAAATCAATCAGAAGAATCTTTGCGAATTAGAACCAATCGTTTTAAAGAAGGTTTAGAAAAAACAACGGATTTGCTGAATGCTGAAACGCAATTTTCTCAAAAACAATTAGAGTATTATCAAACAATTTTCGAGTACAATTATGCGCAAGCGTATGTTCAGTTTCTAACAAAAGAATAATCAATTTAAGATCAAAATTTAAAGTTTAAAAAATCAATATAAAATGAAAAAAATATCCATAATTATATCACTTTTAGCGACTGCATTTCTAGCAAGTTGTGGTAGTGAAGACACAAAAAAAGCTGTTGATAATACAGCAGCAATAACAGTAACAGTGAGTCAAATTTCAGAAAATACCAACAGCCCACTTTTATCCGTAAGTGGAAAAATTCAATCAGAAAAAAGTGCGACACTAAGCACAAGAATGATGGGTTTTGTAACCAATGTTCCTGTAAATGTGGGTGATAAAGTAAGCAATGGTCAATTGTTAGTTGCCATTAATAATGATGATTTACAAGCAAAAAAAGCTCAAGTAAATGCGAGTATTTTAGAGGCAACTGCCGCTTTTAAAAATGCTGAAAAAGACTACAATCGTTTTAAAAATTTGTTTCAAGACAAAAGTGCTTCTCAAAAAGAATTTGACGATGTAACTGCTCATTATCAAATGGCAAAAGCACGTTTAGAGGCAGCCAATCAAATGAAAAATGAGATCAATTCTCAATTTGCATATACCAATATCACAGCACCTTTTAGTGGAGTGATAACTGCCAAAATGATTGAAAAAGGTGATATGGCAAATCCTGGTCAACCGTTAATTTCTATGGAAGCTCCAGGCAATTTTGAAGTAATTGCTATGGTTCCAGAATCTGAAATTTCTGTTATCAAACAAGGAATTTCTGTAGATGTTTCTATAAAATCAATCAATGAAACTGTAAAAGGAATTGTAAAAGAAGTAAGTACTTCCTCTAAAAATACAGGAGGTCAATATTTGGTGAAAATTCAATTGACAAAAACTCCGAATACTATTTTATCAGGAATGTTTGCAACTGTTCAGTTTCCTGTAGCTAAAACTGCGAAATCAAATAGTATTCTAATTCCAAAGGATGTTATTATTTCAAACGGACAATTATCTGGAGTTTACACGGTAAGTCAATCAAATACAGCCATTTTACGATGGTTGACTTTAGGAAAATCGTATGGTAATCAAGTAGAGGTTTTATCAGGATTGAATGCAAACGAAAGTTACATTGTTTCTGCTAATGGAAAATTGTTTAATGGAGCTAAAGTTAGTATTCAGTAATCAGTATTCAGTAATTAGTATTCAGTGATCAGTTTAAAAAGATAGTTATTAATTAAAAAATACCCGCAACAATTCCCTTTCTTTTGGAAAGGGTTAGGGATAGAAATATGAAAGAAGGTTTAGCTGGCAAAATTGCCAAAGTTTTTATGAATTCGAAATTAACAGTGCTGTTGATGATTGTTTTTATGGTCATTGGCGTGTACAGTTCGTTTCTAATTCCGCGTGAAGAAGAACCACAAATTGATGTGCCAATGGCAGATATTTTTGTGGGATATCCAGGAGCAAGTCCTACAGAAGTAGAATCGAGAGTTATCAAACCACTAGAAAAATTGATTTCCAATATCAAAGGTGTTGAGTATGTATATTCAACTTCTATGAAAGAGCAAGGAATGGTGATTGTTCAGTTTTATGTGGGTGAAGATATTGAACGTTCGTTTGTAAAATTGTACAACGAAATCAATAAACACATGGATCAAATGCCAAAAGGCGTTACGTTTCCATTGGTAAAAACAAGAGCTATTGATGATGTACCTATGTTAGGATTGACACTTTGGAGTGAAAATTACGACGATTATCAATTAGGCCAAATGGCGCAAGAACTGGAAGCTGAAATTAAAAAAGTGAATGATGTTGCAGTTACTAACAAAATTGGTGGAAGAGAGCGTCAAGTGCGTGTGGTATTGGATAAAGATAAATTAGCATCAGCTGGATTGGATTTCTTGTCTGTTTCTGAAATGATCAATGCGAATAATGCACAATTAAATTCAGGTTATTTTGATAAAAATGATACTGAATTTATCATCAATACTGGTAAATTTTTAGAAAGTGCACAAGATGTAGAAAATTTAGTAGTTGGCGTTCAACAAAATCAACCCATTTATTTAAAACAAATTGCTACAATTATTGATGGACCAGAAGTTCCTAAAAACTATGTGAGTTTAGGTTTTGGAAAAGCGAGTGAAAAATCATCCAAATTCAATTCAGAATATCCAGCAGTAACGATTTCTGTTGCCAAAAGAAAAGGTGCAGATGCCATGAAAATTGCAGATGTAATCATCGATAAAGTGGATCATTTAAGAACCACATTAATTCCTGATGATGTTCATGTTGAAATCACCAGAAATTATGGGGAAACAGCTTCTCATAAAGTATCAGAATTGTTGTTACACCTTATAGGATCTATCATTGCTGTTACTTTGGTGGTAATGTTAGCCATGGGTTGGAGAGGTGGATTGGTCGTGTTTTTATCAGTACCAATCACATTTGCATTGACATTGCTGAGCTATTATATGTTGGATTATACCCTGAACAGAATCACACTTTTTGCGTTGGTTTTTGTAACAGGAATTGTGGTAGATGATTCCATCATCATTGCCGAAAATATGCACAGGCATTTTAAAATGAAGCGTTTACCATTTAAACAAGCAGCGTTGTATGCGATTAATGAAGTAGGAAACCCAACAATTTTAGCAACTTTTACAGTAATTGCATCAGTATTACCAATGGCATTTGTATCAGGATTAATGGGGCCTTACATGGCACCAATGCCAATTGGAGCTTCAATTGCCATGATTTTATCGTTGTTTGTTGCGTTGACAATTACTCCTTATTTAGGATATATTTTTTTAAGAGAGAAAGACAAAGCTGGAGCTGAAGAAAAACCAGAAAAACCTATTGAAGAAACCTTAATTTACAGAATTTATAGCAAGTTTGAAACACCTTTATTAGAAAATAAAACAAAACGTTGGATTTTTTTAGGAGGTACTTTCGCCCTTTTATTAGCAACTTTTGGATTGTTTTTTACCAATTCTGTTGCTGTAAAAATGCTTCCTTTTGATAATAAAAATGAGTTTCAAGTAGTCATTGATATGCCAGAAGGAACCACGTTAGAGAGAACTTCGTTGGTGGCAAAAGAAATTTCACAATACTTAGCTACAAGACCAGAAGTGGTGAATTATCAGAATTATGTGGGTACTTCTGCACCTATTACTTTCAATGGTTTGGTGCGTCATTACGATTTGCGTGGAGGAAGCAATATGGCAGATATTCAAGTAAACTTAGTTGATAAAAGCGAACGTTCTGCACAAAGTCATGATATCGCAAAATTATTACGAGCTGATATTCAAAAGATTGCGTCAAAATTTAATGCCAATGTAAAATTAGTTGAAGTTCCGCCAGGACCACCTGTTTTATCAACAATTGTTGCTGAAGTTTATGGGCCTGATTACAATCAACAGATAAAAATTGCAGACAATATTCAAAATATTCTAAATAATACAACTGATGTAGTTGATGTTGATTGGATGGTAGAGGCTGACCAAACTGAATATCAATTTACCATTGATAAAGAGAAAGCCATGTTATATGGTGTTGCTCCTCAGCAAATTGCCTATACCATGAATATGGCATTATCAAACAGAGCCGTTACTACATTGTATGATGAAGATGCTGTAAAACAAATTGGTTTGGTGTTGGCTTTGGATGAAAGTGACAAATCTACTGTAAAAGACATAGCGCAATTAAAAGTAAAATCAAACCAAGGAAATTTAGTTCCAATAACTGATTTGGTGACAATTGAAGAAACTACTGCTGCAAAAAGTATTTATAGAAAAAACCAAAAAAGAGTAGTGTATGTTTTGGCAGATATGGCAGGAGAATTAGAAAGTCCTGCATATGCCATCTTAGGAATGGACAAAAAACTAAAAGAAATTCCATTGCCAAAAGGATATGAATTGAACGAAATGTATTTAGGTCAACCAGATTTTGAAGATGATTATACGGTAAAATGGGATGGAGAATGGCAAATTACCTTAGAGGTTTTTAGAGATTTAGGAATCGCATTTTTAGGCGCAATTATCTTGATTTACATTTTGATTGTAGGCTGGTTTCAAAACTTTAAAGCGCCTGTGGTTATGATGGTTGCTATTCCTTTATCATTAATCGGAATCATTTTAGGACATTGGATGATGGGAGCATTTTTTACAGCAACATCTTTTATTGGAATGATTGCTTTGGCGGGAATCATGGTGCGAAATTCGGTTTTATTAATCGATTTTATCAACCTTAGATTAGAAGAAGGAATTCCGTTAAAACAAGCAGCTATTGAGGCAGGAGCAGTGAGAACAACTCCTATTTTGTTAACTGCAGGAACTGTTGTAATAGGCGCTTTTGTGATTTTATTTGACCCAATTTTCCAAGGATTGGCAATTTCATTAATGGGAGGAACCATTGTTTCTACAATCCTTACTTTGCTGGTGGTGCCTTTAGTGTATTATATGATCGAAAAAAAGAACTATAAATAAAAATTAACTATCATGAAATTAGTAATCGTAACAGCAGTTCAAGAGTTTCATAATGATATTTTGAAGCTCTTCAAAAAAGCAAATATTGAGAATTTTAGTGAATCAACTATTGATGGATATAAATCATCAAACGGATTCGTAGTTACACCAAATTGGTTTGGCAGTAATAAAGGAGGTAATGAGTCTAATATGTTTTTCTCTTTTACAGAGGAAACTCAGATTGATGCATTACTCGAACTTATAAAGGAATTCAATATTCATTTAGAAACTAATAATCCAGTTCGGGCCGTCGTTTTACCCATAGAAAAATCAATATAAATTTTAAAAATCAAAAACAATGTTAAACAAATATTTTAGAGCAATCGTAGGCACTTTCATCATATTAAGTGTTGTATTAACTGTTTATGTTCATCACAATTGGATGTGGTTTACCGTTTTTATTGGCGCAAATATGTTACAATCAGCATTCACAAAATGGTGTTTGTTAGAAATCATCTTGCAAAAATTAGGTGTTAAAAAGTAAGTGACAAACTTATAATTCAGAAATTAAAACAGCATGTTAAAAACCTGATTTTTATCATAAAATAGAAGAATTCTTCTCGTTATTTTTGATAAAAATTTGAAAGATGACATCACAATTATACAATATTTCGTTGGTTTCATGGACGAATGGTATTATCATGATCGGAATTTTTGTTCTGGTTGTAGTAGGGTTAGTAGCAGCTGTTTTAATGTTAATGAATAGCGATAAACCAAAGAAATAGAAAAGGGCATGTATTGGGGGATTCATGCCTTTTTTCTTGTTTTATTTTTATTTATTCTAAATAAATAGTATTTTTGTACTTTATTTAGAAAAAATATGATTGTTTTTTATACTAATAGCAAACGAACCATCCAACTTTCTGAAATATCAAATTGTAATGCAAACTGCGCTATCAATTGTGTAAAACCTAAAGGGAGTTGCTGCGAGAAGTACAAAAAAAAGGGCATCAATTGTAAAAGATGCCCTCATATTTTAGTAAAACATGCTTCTTAATTCTGAATTTTTTCCAACGCAAAAGGCAATATTCTTCCAACAAATTTTGTGTAAGCCAATGTTGATGGATGCAAGTTATCTGAAGCAACTAAAGCAGTATTTGTCAATCCTTCACGAGTAATGTCTGTAATATTTACAAAAGTAATTCCATTGGCTTCACAGTAATTTTTTGCAAAGTTGTTATAGTTATCTATATCACTTGAAATACTTGTATTTCCTCTTCCAAAAGGAGTAAAAGCATAATCAGGAATTGAAACTGTAAGCTTCCCCAAAATTCGGCCATTTAAAAATAGAATTCGACAAGCGACGAAGGAGCGCGTTCAGTAAAAATTATTAAATTTAAAGCCGAAAACTTATGAAGACAACCCAATTTACCGAAAACCAGATTGTTGCCATGTTAAAACAACAAGAGCAAGGAGTTAAAGTTACCGATATTGCCAGAGCCAATGGTATATCCGACAAAACGTTTTATCGTTGGAAAAGCAAATATGGAGGTATGGATGCCACAGAACTAAAACGCATAAAAGAACTAGAAGCAGAGAATTCAAAGCTCAAAAGAATGTATGCCGATTTAGCACTGATGAATCAAGCATTAAAAGATGTGATTGAAAAAAAGCTTTAACGCTTTGCGAGAAAAAAGAACTAGTCACTTACATCACAAGTAATTATGCTATAAGTGAACGTAAAGCGTGTAAAATAGTCACAGTTCCTAGAAGTAGCTTCAGTTACAAGGCGGTTGTTAAGCAAGATGATGTATTTATAAAACAACTTGATTTGCTGGTACAAAAACATGTAACCATTGGTTTTTGGCAAAGTTATCATCGCATACGAAAGTCAGGAACTCTTGTTAATCACAAAAAATTATATCGCATTTATACATCCATGAAATTAAATATAAGAAGACGTTCCAAGAAAAGATTACCTGCAAGAGTCAAACAACAACTATTTCAGCCAACGCAAATGAACGAAGTTTGGAGTATTGATTTTATGAGTGATTCTCTGTGGAATGGTAGAAGAATCCGATTATTAAACGTTATAGATGATTATAATAGAGAAGTATTGATGATTGAAACAGATACCTCATTACCAACACTAAGAGTTATTAGATGCTTAGCCCAAATAGGCGAACGTAGAGGATTACCAAAAATGATTAGGGTTGATAATGGTCCCGAATTTATAAGTGCAAAACTCGATAGTTGGTGCAAAGAAAATGAGATTAAACTCATATTTATCCAACCAGGAGAACCAACACAAAATGCTTTTATTGAAAGATTAAACGGGACTTTTAGAAGAGATATACTCAATGCTTACGTGTTTAAATCTATCCAAGAAGTAAAAGATATAAGCCAAGAGTGGATAAACGATTATAATTACAATAGACCACATAAATCACTTAAAAATAAATCACCAATTGAATACAGATTAAATGAATAAAATTCTATTTTTGAATGGATCGAATTTAAGGGAAGCTTACAAAACTACAATTATATTTTTTTTGTCATTATTGCCTGCTTTGATAGCTGTATTTACCAATTTTGGAAATTCAGACTCATAAATAGAAAAATCTTTACGTTGGTATTGGTTATTTACACCAATTAAAAGCGTTACCAAATCATAATCTGCAGTGAGATTTTCAGCATCAATTGCATCAATTAAATTGGTTGTTGTCCAACCAGTTCGTGCAATTACTTTCAAATCAATTGTTGTTTCTGAGCTAAATTCTTTTAGCAAACTGTCTTTCAGCTGTTCAGGAAATTTACATTTTACACAAACACTTTCACCAATGGTATAACTATCTCCTAAAGAAAGGATTTTTAGATTTTTTTTGATGTTTGTTTCTTTTATTGGATTGTCTTCAGGAATAGTAATTTCTTGTGATGTTTCTTCTTCCAAAGTATTTCCACAAGAAAAAACAATTAAAATAGTTACAAAAAATATCCACCAATGTTTCATAAAAAAGAATAGTTACTTATTTAAACGCATTCAATCCTGTAATATCTAATCCTGTAATTAATAGGTGAATATCGTGAGTTCCTTCATAAGTAATTACACTTTCTAAATTCATAGAATGACGCATGATAGAGTATTCTCCAGTAATTCCCATACCACCTAGAATTTGTCTTGCTTCACGTGCAATATGAATTGCCATAGCAACATTATTTCTTTTTGCCATTGATATTTGTGCAGAAGTTGCTTTGCCTTCGTTTCGTAAAACACCCAATCTCCAAGCCAATAATTGTGCTTTGGTAATTTCTGTAATCATTTCAGCTAATTTTTTTTGTTGCAATTGAAATTGTCCAATTGGTTTTCCAAATTGTTCTCTTTCTTTACAGTAACGCAAAGCTGTGTCATAACAGTCCATTGCTGCACCAATTGCGCCCCAAGCAATTCCAAAACGTGCAGAATCTAAACATTGCAAAGGCGCTCCCAATCCAGATTTGTTGGGTAACAAATTTTCTTTAGGAACTTTTACGTTGTTAAAAATCAATTCGCCAGTTGCTGAAGCTCGCAAAGACCATTTGTTATGAGTTTCGGGAGTTGAAAATCCTTCCATGCCACGTTCCACAATCAAACCATGAATTCTTCCTTCTTCACTCTTGGCCCAAACCACTGCCACTTGTGCAAAAGGTGCATTCGAAATCCACATTTTTGCGCCATTTAGCAAATAATGATCGCCCATATCTTTGAATTTCGTTTCCATTCCTGCAGGATTTGAGCCGTGATTTGGTTCAGTCAAACCAAAACAACCCATCCATTCTCCAGAGGCTAATTTGGGTAAATATTTTTTACGTTGTGCTTCATTTCCAAATTTATAAATAGGATACATTACTAAGGATGACTGCACAGAAGCTGTAGAACGCACACCAGAATCTCCACGTTCTATCTCTTGCATGATCAATCCGTAAGCAATTTGATCTAAACCTGCGCCTCCATATTCTTCAGGAATATAAGGACCAAAAGCCCCAATGTCTGCCAAACCTTGAATGATTTGCGTTGGGAATTCTGCTCTTTGTGCATAGTCTTCAATGATTGGAGAAACATCTCTTTTTACCCAATCACGAGCAGCTTCTCTAACCAATTTATGTTCATCAGTTAGTAAATCATCAATATTGTAATAATCAGGAGCTTGAAAGTTATCTGGTTTCATTTGTTGGTTTTTATTCAATTTTACCACAAATTTATTGAAAAAACCGTAAAAAGAAGTTCTTTTTCTAAGAATAAAATAATCGAATTGCAACACTAGTATCTTTTTTACCTCAATACAACTTGAATCCTTTTTTTTTGGCAAAAGTCTGAGTAAGTTTGTTGCAATGAAATTGACCTTAGGAAAACAAGAACGATTAAAAAGTAGAAAGTTGATTGAAAAACTTTTTACAGATGGAAAATCTGTCAAAAATTTTCCACTAAGAATGGTTTTTTTACAAGTTCCACATACATCAACATTTCCAATTCAGGCTGCATTTTCAGTGCCAAAAAGAAATTTTAAAAAAGCTGTTGATAGAAATAGAATCAAAAGATTGTTGCGCGAAACCTATCGTTTGCAAAAAGAAATAGTATATTCGAAATTAGATAAGCCAACTATTTGTATGATTTCGTATATTGGTAGAGATGAAATGCCTTTTGACCAACTTTTTTTGAAAATGACAAATTTGTTACATTTATTGATTAAAGAAACAAGCAAAAACGATGAAACAGTTTAAGTTTAAAAACCTCTTTTTGATACTTATTTTAATTGGAGCGATTTCTTTATCGTTTTCATTTAAATCAAACTTTTTTGAAATAGCAAAACAGATTGAAATTTACAATACACTTTTCAAAGAGTTAAATATGTATTATGTGGATGAAATAAATCCGGCAGAATTAACCGAAAAAGCGATTAAAAATACCCTAAATTCTCTAGACCCATATACCAATTTTTACAACGAACAAATGGTTGAAAATGCCAAAATTGCTAGAGAAGGCGAATATGGTGGTGTTGGAGTAAATGTGTTTTATACCAAAGAAGGAATTCATATCAGAGAGATTTACAAAGGTTTTTCAGCAGACAAAGCAGGTTTAAAACCTGGAGATATTATTGTTTCTGTAGGTAATCAATCTTTAAAAAATATGAATGTTGATCAGCAATCAGAGTTTTTAAAAGGTGTTCCAAATAGTAAAGTATTGGTTGAAATTGAGCGTCAAGGAAAAAAAATCCAAAAAGAATTGACTAGAGAAAAAGTGGTTTTAAACCCAGTGCCTTTCTCTGAAATGATTGATTCAGAAACAGGTTATATTGTTTTGACAGAGTTCAATGAAAAAGCATCTTTTGAAGTAAAAAAAGCCTTTAAAGATTTGCAACAAAAAGGGATGAAAAAGCTGGTTTTTGATTTGCGTTCCAATCCAGGAGGATCACTTTTAGAAGCAATCAATATTACCAATTTCTTTATTCCGAAAGGAAAAACTATTGTTTCAACCAAAGCAAAAGTAAAAAGTTTGAGCACTGTTTATAGAGCCTCAAATGATCCTTTGGATTTACAAATTCCGATAGTAGTATTAATCAATAGACGCTCAGCCTCCGCATCAGAAATCGTGATTGGCGCTTTGCAAGATTATGACAGAGCTGTAATCATGGGACAACGTTCTTTTGGAAAAGGTTTGGTTCAACGTTATAGAGAGTTGACTTATGGTACGCAATTAAAAGTAACCATTTCTAAATATTATACGCCAAGTGGACGCTGTATTCAGGAGTTAGATTATACAAACAGAGACCCAAAAACAGGCGAAGTTCCGAAGTTTTCTGATAGAGGAATTCAGGCTTTCAAGACAGAAAATGGACGAACAGTATATGATGGAGGAGGTGTAACTCCAGATATAGTTTTGGAAACAAGCAAAAGATTGCCAATTACAGAAACACTTTTAGATTCGAAAGCTATTTTTAATTTTGGTGTTGCCTATTTATATAAAAATCCGAAAATGGAGTCTTTTGAAAATTTCCGTTTTACAAATGCTGATTTTAAAGAGTTTACCAACTTTTTAGCCATTGACACCACCTTTGTTACCAAGCAAGAAAAGCTATTTCAAGATGCTTTTGAGGCTTCAAAAAATGCCGATATCAATAAGGAACATCAAAAGATAAAAGAAAAATTAGTACAGGATAAAATCAGTGAAGTTGCAAAAAATGAAGATATTATCACAGAAATCATCAAAGAAGAAATCTTAAAAAATTATTTTTACGAAGAAGGATGGTTTCAATATCAATTGAAAAATGATCAAACGATTTTAAAAGCAACGCAACTACTCAAAAACAGTAAAAGTTACACTCAAATTTTATCTAGTAAATAATTTTATCTTTGCCCCTTAAAAAACAAGCATGAAACCAATCAGAATTATAGAACGCACAAGAGCTCAAGAGTCTACAAACGCAATTGAAAAATTGTATATTTCAATGCGTCATTTATTCACAAGAGGTTTTTACAAACCAATGGGAGTTTCTGGTGAAACTTTGCGAAAATCACTGTTGTTATTGCGTCCTGAAATTTATGGATCAATTGCAGAAGACAGAGTAGAGTTAAATGGATTGGTGTATGTAATTGAACGTTTGCCAGAAGGAATTGAAGAGTGTCAATTCATTAATTTAACTACGGACGAGGGCTATAAGAATTCTCATTTTAAAGCCATTGTTCCACCAAAAAGAAGACGAAATTGCTACAGAATTGATAAAGATCAAATGAATATTGAGATTACCAGAGGAAGATCTGAAATCTATGATATTTTAACCCATTTGACGTTTTTATTTATTGAATCTCATAAAATATTCCAAAGAATTTCTATCAACGAAGGAGAAGATTACATTCGAGAATGGAAACATTTAGAGGATGTTGTGTTGTATCAAAAACCAATTTCTGACAAAGAAAAAGAAGTACTTATTGTTCATTTAGGAAATATTTTGGGACGAACTTTTGATGAAGTTTCATCAGTTTATAACAGTTTTTCATCGGAACAAAATCCGCATAAATTTTTCAATTTAATTTATTGGTTAGGTAAATTAGCCATTAATGAATTGATAGAATCAAAAAAACGAACGATTACATTTAGTTCAGTTTTAGTAGAAGAAATTGGGCATCATATTTATGGGGAAATTTGGGCAAATGACATCAAAAAAGTTTTAAAAGAGCATAATTTATTACAAAGACCAATTCACATTATCAGTGCCAATATGCACAGTGTGATGAATTCGATTTACGCAAAAAATGCCTTGCCAGAAGAGGCAAAAAAACACAAAGATTTTGAATTATTCCGATTGTTAAGTTCATCTGAAAGCAAAAATTTACAACATAAAGTAAAAGAATTTGCTTCAAAAAATGGCTTAATTTCTATAGATTTCACCTCAGGGACAAATATTGATGTACAAATAATTGATACCGATAAAATAAACTTCGATGTTTTTTCGTTTCAAAAAGGAAAATCATCTGAAAATCCTGTCATATTTGTAATGGATTATGCTTTTGGAGAACAGGCTTTTGAGACTATGGACGAGTTGTTAAAACCGTATAAAGAAGGAAAAAAGAAAATTCATTTAGATGTAAAATCAATCTCAATTATGGGAAAAGCAGGAATTTTAGAGGGAGGAAAAGGAGATATCATGATTCCAACATCACATATTTTTGAAGGTACAGCTGATAATTATCCTTTTAAAAATGAATTATCAAAAGAAGATTTAGAAGGTTTTGGAGTAAAAGTTTTTGATGGAGCTATGATTACTGTTTTAGGAACCTCACTTCAAAATAAAGATTTACTGAAATTTTTCCATGACTCTACTTGGAATGTTATTGGATTGGAAATGGAAGGTGCACATTATCAAAAGGCAATTCAATCTGCATCAAAAATCAGAGGGAACATTTCTGAAAATGTAAAAGTAAGATATGCGTATTACGCTTCTGATAATCCAATTGAAACTGGTGCTACTCTGGCTTCAGGAGGTTTAGGAATGACAGGAGTCGTACCAACTTATGCTATCACACAACGAATTTTAGAACAAATTTTATAAAATATTTAAGCTAATTTTTTTTATAATGTTAACAAACCAAACGCAAAAAAGTAACGAAGAAGAAGTAGATTTAGGATCGTTATTTGTAATTATTGGAAGAGGATTTTCTAAATTTTTCAATTTTATTGGAAGTATTTTCAAAGGAATTTTTCATGTTGTTATTTTATTTTTGATTTTTATAAAAGAAAATATTTTAAAAATAGGGATAGCCACCGTTATTGGTTTAATAGTTGGAGTTTTTTTAGAAGTAAAATCTCCAAAAACATATGGGTCAGAATTGTTGATTGAACCCAATTTTAAAAGTAGTTTACAATTATACAACAATGTGAATTATTACAATGATTTGGTAAAACAAAAGGACACGTTAAAGCTGCAAGAGACTTTCAATTTAACAAAATCAGAAGCTGCTTCTCTAAAAAAGTTTGCCATTGAGCCAGTAAAAAACGAAAAAGATATCATCAATGCTTATGATGAATTGATTTTGTCTGTAGATACATTAACTATAAAAAGTTATGAATTTGATAAATTTAAAACAGCATTCACTAATTATGACTACAAAATTCATAAAGTATCAGTAATTGCTGAAAAAAGCGATGTATTTGATAAATTGGATGATGTCATCATATCTTCAGTGGTAAAAAATCAATATTTCAATAGATTGAAAGAATTGACAAACGAAAATTTGAATAGAACAGATTCTGTTTACAAGGAGAATTTATCACAAATAGATTCGTTGCGAAAAGTGTATATGCAAGTAATGTTAGATGAAGCAAAAAAAGTAACTTCAGGAACCAATATCAATATGAGTGGCGAAAAGGAAACTACTAAGGAATTAGAACTCTTTGAAACTAATCGAAAAATAAATAACGATTTAAAAAATATTGCATTTGAAAAGTCAAATAAATATGAAGTTATCAATGTAATTTCTAACTTTCAGCCAGTAGGTTATGAAATCAAAGGAATTACAAAAAATTATGCTTTTCAATTAGGAGGTTTAGGTGCAGTTTTAATGATTCTTTATTTAATGATGTTGAAATTGAATATTTATTTGAATAATTATAAGAAATAAAAATTTTTATTAAATATTTTAAAAGTTAATAAAACCTCTCTTAATTGGTATTTGGAAATAAATAAAATGATAGTTTGTAAATTAAAGTGATAGAAAAAAGTTTATAAGAGTGTTTTATATGGTACCACAATCTTTTAAAGATAACATCGACAGTTTTTTAATTTGTTTTAATCAATCTGAGTTTGAGAAAAAGAAGGGTATTGAAACGAATTTTATTTTAGACAACCAGTCAATTTCACATTATGGGGTTTTAAAAGGTTTGCACATTTAAAAAGGTCAATTTGCACAAGTAAAATTAGTACGAGTTACAGAGGGAAAAGTATTAGATGTTGTTGTTGATGTCCGAAAAAATTCTCCAACATTTGGACAGAAATTTTCAATCATATTTTCCTCTATAGATAACCAATAGTTATTTATTGCAATGGGGTTTTTACATGGATTTACAGTATTAGAAAACAATACAATTTTCTCTTATAAATGAGATAATTATTACAATTTTGATGCTGAAGTTGGTGTAATTTAAAATGATTCCACTTTGAATATAGAATAGATGTTGAAAAAGAGGATATTATTTTATTATAGAAAGAAAAGACATTAAAAGAATTTAAAGATTTTATTTTTTTAAACTTTAATTAATTTCGTTACAATAATATTTTTTAAAACTTAAGATTTAATTTTTATTTAAAAATATTATCAAATAATTTAATAGCATAAAATATCTATAACTAAATCAGCAAAAACCCACAAGAAACTCAGAAATAGTAATTATATGACTAAGATTTTTCAAAAAAACATCTATGAAAACTTTATTTATTACAAACTTACCAAGTCCTTATAGAGTTAATTTTTTTTCGGAACTATCAAAATATTGTGAATTAACTGTTTTTTTTGAAGGAAGGAGAACAAAAGATAAAGAAATAATATTTAATTGGAATGATAAAACTATTTCCTCATTTAAAGCTATTTTCTTTAATGAATTTTTTGATGAGTATAAAGTTATATTTCCGATTATTAAAAAAGTAATATTTGGCGACTTTGATAAAATTGTAATTTCTACTTATAATACTAGAACACAATCTTTATTAATTCTTCTATTTAAAATTTTAAATAAGAATTACTATTTTGAGACTGATGGTGGTTTGATAAGGGATAATGAGTCAAAATTAAATAAATTTTTTAAAAGACTCTTAATTGGGAATGCAAAATCCTACTTCAGTACTGGTGATCAATGTGATAAGTATTTAATAAGTTATGGTGCTAAGCCAGAAAATATTACTAGATATACCTTTACAAGTTTATTTAAAAAAGATATACTGAAAAACATTGTTTCTAAAGAAGAAAAAAGTAAATTCAAAACTGAACTTCATATACCATACGAAAAAATAGTTATTGGAGTAGGAAGATTTATCAATATTAAAGGATTTGATATACTTATCAAAAGTAGTATTTTTTTAGACAAAAATGTTGGAGTTTACATTATAGGTGGAAATCCTACAGAAGAGTATCTCGATATAAAAAATAAACTAAATTTGAGTAATATACATTTTATTGATTTTTTACTAAAAGATGAATTAGAGGTTTGGTTTTTAGCTGCTGATATTTTTGTATTACCTACAAGAGGTGATGTTTGGGGTTTGGTGATAAACGAAGCTATGTCAAAAGGCCTTCCAGTAGTTACAACAGATAAATGTCCTGCTGGTCTTGATTTGTTAATGGATAAAGAATGTATCTTTCCAGTAGATGATTATGTTTATTTGGGTAAAATTCTAAAAAAAATTAGTGAAGATGATGATTATGCTCATAAGTTGAGTTTTAATAATTTACAAGTAATTAAGAACAAAACCTTTGAAAATATGGCTATTGAACATATGAATGAATTTAGAAAGAATGATTAAATCTAATATTCAAAAACACTTTCACAATTATTTTTCTTCTTTTTTGCAAAGGTTTTGTATGCTGATTTCACAATTGTTTTTAATTCCTGCATTTATTTTTAATTTAGGAATTGAGCAATATGGAGAGTGGCTAATTTTAACGACAATTCCAAATTATTTGCTTTTAAGTGATTTAGGTTTAACATTAACAGTAACAAATGAAATTTGTAGGTTAATAAACCTAAAAGAGTTTTCTAGTCAAGAAAAATTATTTAAAGCTACATTAAGTTTTCTTTCCGTAATTGTAGTATTTCTTATTTTTATTTTTTTAATATTATCTAATATTATTGATTTTAAGACTTTATTAAACTTACTGTTTTTTTCAAATAAAGATGTTCTTCTTATCCTAGGGGCATTTATGATAAATATTTTTAGTTATTTAATTTTCCTTGTTACGATAGGATATTTTAAATCTTTAAATTTATTTCATAAACACGAGTATTTTTTAGCCCTCACTCTTTTTTTAGATTTTATTGCAACATTAATTATTTTAAACTTTAAAATAGCGCTATATTTTATTCCAATCACAATGTCAACTATACGTTTAGTAATGATATTTATAGTCAACAAAGAATTAAAGAAATTCAAATTTTATAAATTTGGTTTCTCATTAGATTGGAGTAAGGCAATAAAATTGTTGCCTGTATCTTTAAAGCTTAGTTTTTTTCAGTTGGGAACTGCTTTTTTTATCCAAGGAAGTACTTTTTTGGTAGGAATGGTATTAGGTTCATCTATGGTTGTAATATTCAATACAATTAGAACTTTAGTAAATTCATTAAGATCTTTTATAAATATATTATATATTCCTACAATGCAGGAATTTACAGTTTTATTAACAAAAAACTTAAAAGAAAAAGCATTTGTTAAATTAAAAAAATTATTAGCTTTAATTTTTTTGGTATCATTGATTTCTTGCTTTGGGATATACTTTTTTAGAGATTTTATTTTTGAATTATGGTTTAAAAATAGTTTTTTGTATGATGTTAATTTTTTAATATTAATGTTATGTTCAATAATTGTGTATAATATCTGGAATGCTGCTAGTATGTTGCCATTATCCATTAATAGAATGGATAAGTTAGCATATTATCCAATCTTAAGTATTTTAGTATTAGTAGTCCAATATTTTATATTACCAATAACAGGGCTTACAGGTTTAGCGGTTAGTTTTATTTTTATAGATTTAATAATGTTGATTATAGTTTTGAAACTTAATTATTCCATATTAAATAAAAATTAAAAGAATATAAAAAGTTATATAAATGAAAAAACGTTTATTTATTTTATTAATTTTTCTTATTGTTTTTATAGTTCTTCAAGTAAGTAACTCTGCACCAATACAACATAGAGTATTGTTTATTGTTAGTTTTTCAATAATATTTTTCTTTACAGCATTTTATTTACTCAATGAAAAAGACTTTTCTCCCTTTATTGGCTCATATATAGTGTTTTCATTTTTGTTTTTTATTATGGCGCCAATTTTGCAATTAGATGAATTTTTTAATAAAGAAAACCAACGGTTTTTTAACGGTTTAATTTATTCTAATTCACTTATTTTAAAAGCTAACTTTTTAATAATTTTATTTAATCTTATTTTTTTTACTGTTTATTTTTCATTCAACAAATATTTTAAGAAGCAAAAAAAAATAATACCAAACAGATATATTCCTTTTTACATTTTATTTTTTTTTCTTGTGAATGTTATTATTTTTATTTTAAAATATGATTATTTGATAACTAAAATTAGTTTAACCTCATATATAAACAATACAAGTAAAATGAGTGGGATACTTAGCGATAAGTTTTTATTCTTTCTGCCTTTCGCTCCTCTTATTCTTGGAGTAAATTATTTAAAAAATAATTGGAAAAATAAAAGGCAAAATTTTTATATAATTTACTGTATCGTAATTGTAATCCTATTTATTTTTTTACTATATAAAAACCCTTTAACAGAAAAAAGAAATGCACTTGGTCCTGTTTATATCTCTTTAATTTTTCTGTTTATCCCAAAATGGATTAATACAAATTTTAAGATTTTATCTATATTATTGTTAAGTTTAGTTATTTTTTTTCCACTATCAAGTTTAATCACACATAGTAATAAGAATTTGTCGGAAATGTCTTTTAAAGAAATGATTTCTTATAAGAATGTAAAAAAAAGTGTTTCTAATCAGTTTACAAGTTTAAATTTTGATGCTTTTTTAATGACGGCATCTACAATTGATTATGTTGAAAAGAATGGTCACTCTATGGGTCGTCAGTTATTGCCCACTGGATTATTTTTTATACCAAGAGCTATTTGGAAAAATAAACCAATTTCATCAGGAGAGTTGATTGGTAAACATATTCAAAAGCATCATGATAAAAGTAAATGGTTTCATAATTTAGCATTACCTTTTGTAGCTGAATCTTATATAGATTTTGGAATTATAGGAATTATAATTTATGCTATTCTTTTGGCTTTTCTTTGTTTAAAGTTTGTGAATTGGTTAAAATCCGATGATCCTTTAAGACAATTAAGTGCATTTTATTTTGCAATTCATCTTATTTTTTTATTGAGAGGAGATTTTACAAACGGGTTTGTATATTTTTTTCTTCCATTTCTAGCATTCTTTATTTTTCCTAAAATTTTTATGAAATTATTAAAATGATACTTAATAAAAAATTCAATTTAATTTTTACAATTATTCTTTGCTTAAACGCAACTTTACTTCTTTTTCCAAGGAACTTCAAATTTATACCAATCCTTTTTTTATTCATTCTTTCCTTCTATAGTTATATGACAACTAGGAGAGTAGATAAATATTTTTTTGTTTTTACATCAATACCTTATTTAATTTTACTTTTGGGCATGTTAAATACACAAAACATTTATTATGGTTTAAAAGCATTAGAGACTAGATCATCACTTTTATTATACCCTTTATGTTTTGCCTTGATTCCAAAAAAAGAAATAAAATGGCAAATAGAAAATAGATTAAATTATATTTTAGGTTTTTTCTGCTTTGCTACCTTTATCTTTTCTTTATCTATTTTTTTTTACTTTAAAATTTTCGAAGAGCGAACTTTAAGTTATATAATACAGCATAATAATACTTTGATGAACATATCTATTTATTCAAAATATCAAATACATCCAATTTATTTAGCCTTAAATGTAGGTGTTAGTCTAATTTTTTCTTTTTTTATTCATAAAACCTTAAAAAATAATAATCTGAAATTATTAAATTCAATATTCATTTTATTTTCAGTTTTGCTTTTAGCGATAATTAATAAAAGAATGGCAATAATATCTCTAATTATTGTAGGTTTAATTTATTTAATTTTAAATTTTAAGAAAAATGTTAATAAAAATCGAACTTTGTTTTATTATGTCATTTTTATTATTCTTATTTTTTTAGGAGTTGTTTTTTTTCCAAGATATAAAGACCAAAATAGTTTTAATGAATTTAAAAAAATATCATCAGTTATTTATGATCCAGAAACCTCAATTGGTAAGAGAGTTTATTTATATAGAACAGCCATTGATATATTTTTAAAAAATCCTTTATTAGGTATTGGCACTGGAGATGCTGATATTAATTTATCAGATAGATTAGTAAATAAACTTCAAATTAAATATCAGAATTATAACACACATAATCAATATTTAAGTTATTTAGTATCTCTTGGATTATTTGGGTTTATTATATTTATGGTTTATTTATTTTATATTTTAAAAATATCAATAATTAGAAATGATATTTTGTTTATCTGCTTATTTGTTTTTTTATGTTTAAATATGTTGTCCGAAAATATTTTAGAGAGAGAATCAGGAGTTTTAGTTTATGCTTTTTTTATAAATTTCTTGCTTAAGTCTAATTGGAATTTTAAGAATAAAAATATCAAATGAAAAAAATTTTAATGATTGGCCCATTTCCAGATCCTATTTCAGGAGTTTCAGTCTCAAATAAAGTAGTAAAAAACATACTTAAAAAACAAAGCGAAGTTTCAATTATTAATACTTCTTTTCCAATTTTTAGTGATTCAATTGGATCATTCTCATTCAAAAAATTATTTTTTTTTTTAAAACTTAATGTTTTTTGTTACAAAGTTTTCAAAAGTGACATTATTTATACAACACCAGGACAAACTTTTTTTGGAATTTTAAAATATACGACTTTTATATTACTAGCCTCTTTACTGAAAAAAGAACTTATTATTCATGTTCATGGAAATTATTTAGGACTTCAATACAAACAATTAAAGGGTTTTAAAAAGAAATTATTTAAGTTTTTGATTTCTAAATTCACAAAAGGAATTGTTCTTTCATCTTCATTAAAAAGCAATTTATTGCCATTTATAGATGAATCTAAAATTACTGTCGTTCATAATTTTGCGGAAGAATATCTGTACCAAAATATGCATGAAAAAAGTTTCGACAGCATTAAAATTGTTTTTTTAAGTAATTTAATGGAGGAAAAAGGAATTTTCAATTTGTTAGAAGCTTTAAAACAGCTTGAAGCAGAAAATATTCAATATGAAGCAAAAATTGCTGGAAATATTGATGGTTCCTTAGAATATAAAATTTTAAGCAAAATTAACGAATTGAAAAACACTCAATATGTTGGCATAGTTTCAGGAGAAGACAAGAAACAATTATTACAATGGAGCACTATTTTTATATTGCCAACGTTTTATAAAATGGAAGGTCAGCCAATATCAATTTTAGAAGCTTTAGCAACTGAAAATTTGATAATTACGACTAATTTCGCAGGAATTCCTGATATTTTAAAAGAAGGGATTAATGGATTTTTTGTAGATGCAGAAAATTCAAATGATATTGTTATGCGTCTTTTAGAAATTGATAAAAATAAAAGTATAATAAAGCAGATTGCAACTAACAACAAAAACTATTTTTTAGATAATTTTACCGTTTATAAATTCTCAGAGGAAATATTAAAAGTATTTTATGCAAATTCAACAACTTAATAAGTCAATATTACCAAAGAATTTTAGGGGAAGAAATGCCTTTACAGTTCAACTTTGGTGGTTAGTACAGAGTCTTTTTTTTGGAACATCTCCACAATTTATGTATGGTTTTAGACGTTTTTTATTAAGACTTTTTGGCGCTAAAATTGGCAAAAAAGTTATAATAAGACCAACAGTTAGAACAACATATCCATGGAAAGTTTCAATAGGAGATTTTTCTTGGATTGGTGATGATGTGGTTTTATATTCTTTAGGAGAAATTGAAATTGGAAACAATGTTGTTATCTCTCAAAAATCATATTTATGTGCCGCATCTCATGATTATACAAGAGAGGATTTTTTGATTTATTCAAAGAAAATTACCATCAAAGATCAATGTTGGTTGGCAGCAGATGTTTTTGTTGCTCCTGGAATTACAATTGAGAAAGGTACTGTAGTTGGATCTAGAAGCAGTGTTTATAAAAATTTACCAGAAAATAAAGTTTGCATGGGTAATCCTGCGAAAGTTATAAAAAATAGATTTAGTTAATTTTAAAATACCTATCACCAATTTAAATTATTTATTTTTAGCATTTGTTTATTTATTGTTTAATTTAAAAGTATCAATCTATTTTGAAAAAGAGGATTACAATTATAGGAATAAACTATTTTCCAGAGGATACTGCAATTGGATTGTATACAACTCAATTTGCTGAATATTTAAATGATAATGATTTTGAAGTAACTGTTGTCACAGGTTTTCCATACTATCCAGCATGGAAAATAAATGAAAAGTATAAGTTTAGAAAATTTTTTTTAAATGAAAATATTAATGGTGTAAATATTTTTAGGTATAAACAATATGTTCCCAAAAACCCAATTTTAACAAAAAGAATTCTTCATTTAATTGATTTTTCTTTTGGAACTTTAATTAATTGTTTTAAAATAAAAAAAGCAGATGTAGTTCTTTGTATAGTTCCTTTTATAGGAACAGTTTTAATAGGAAAGATGTTGTCTAAAGTTAAAGGAGCAAAACTTTGGGTTCATATTCAAGATTTTGAATTTGACGCAGTTTCCGATTCTAATTTGATTAAAAATAAAGTCAATGTTGGTATATTATTTAAAACTTTATTTTGGATAGAAAAAAGACTATTAAAATCAGCTGATTTTTTAAGCACTATAAGTAATTCAATGACTTTTAAATTAAGCCAAAAAGTTGGTAATAATAAAAATCAAAAATTATTACCAAATTGGGTTGATCCTAATTTTATTAAACCGAATAACTTTAAAAGGCATAAATTTTTAAGTTCTTTAAAGTTTAAGATTCTTTATTCAGGAAATATAGGAGAAAAACAAGATTGGGAATTTTTTATAGACTTTGTAAAATATTTAGAGCCTTTAAAAGATATTGAGGTTATTGTGGTGGGTAATGGAAGTAAAAGAGTTTGGTTAGAAGAAAAATTATTAGATTTAAATAATATTTATTTTTATAGCCCAGTTAAATATTCTGAACTTTCTGATTTATTGTGCAGTGCTGATTTACATGTTTTATTTCAGAAAAATGATGTAATAGATACAGTTATGCCATCAAAGATTTTAGCAATGATGTCAAGTAAAAGACCATCAATAATAACAGGTAATTTAAAATCTGAAGTAGCAACAATAATAAATTCATCCAATGCAGGTAAATATTTTCATGAAAAAGATATCAATCAAGTAGTAGATTTTGTAAAAAAAATTAAAGAAGATTATGAATTAAAAGAAATTTATGGAAAAAGTGCTAGAGAGTTTGTTATAAAAAATTTCTCTAAAGATATGATTTTAAATGAGTTCAAAAATACTTTAAATTTAATAGTTAAATAGTGTTTGCCAAAATAAAAAAATACTCAATTCTAATAAGTCCACTTATAATTTTATTTGATTTAGTGACTATTAATACTGTTGTATATTTATTCTCAGATATTGAGATTTTAAATTTAAAATTCAGTGCTTATTTAACTTTACTTTGGTTATTAATTTCTATCTATACGAAATTTTATTATGTTTATAGATATACTCATTTACTAACTCTACTTAAATTATTATTTACTCAGTTTTTTATTTTTACTTTAGCATTTTTCTCTTATTTTTCTATTTTTGAAGAAGGGCATGTTGTAAGTAAACAATCAAATATTTTTTTTTCTATTATTATTTTCATTACTCTTTTTAAATTCCTTACCTTTTTTCTTTTAAAATACTATCGTCAAATTGGAAATAATTATAGAAGAGTTGTTATTTTTGGACAAAGTAAGTCAGCTCAAAGCGTAGCAAGCTTATTCAATAAAAGACAAGATTTTGGATATCGTTTTCATGGATTTTTTTCAGATAAGCAGAGTAAATTAAATAAACATATAGGAACAATAAAAGAAGGTTTAGAATTTATAGAAAAAAACGAAATAGATGAAGTCTATTGCGAAGAAGAATCTCTTGCAATTCATAAAATTCATGAAATTAGAAAGTTCTGTGATAAAAGAAAGATTATGTTTAGGTTAATTCCTGAAAATAAAGCTATTTATAGTAAAGATTTTACATTAGAATACTATGGTACTTTGCCAATTATAAAACCAAAGGAGCTTCCTTTCGAAAAGATTGAAACTCATATAATTAAAAGACTTTTTGATATTATATTTTCTTTAATAATATGTATTTTCCTTCTTTCTTGGTTATTACCAATACTTTGGATTGTTGTAAAAATTGATTCTAGAGGAAATTTTTTTTTCAAACAAAAACGAGATGGTATTAAGGGAAGGCAGTTTTACTGTTATAAAATTAGATCCATGAAGAATAACGATTTAGCAGATAAAATATCCGCATCAAAAAATGATCATAGATTAACAAAAGTAGGTGCTTTTTTAAGAAAGACAAGTTTAGATGAATTACCTCAATTTTTCAATGTTCTTTTAGGAGATATGAGTGTTGTTGGTCCAAGACCTCATATAAATGTTCAAACTGAAAAATACCTTTTAGAAATAGAGAATTATATATTAAGAAATTCGGTAAAACCTGGAATAACAGGTTTAGCTCAAGTTTCTGGATATAGGGGAGAAATAAAAGAAAAATCAGATATAGAAAATAGAGTTCGATTAGATATATTTTATATTGAAAATTGGTCTTTATTTTTAGATATAAAAATTATTGTTCTGACAGTTTTAAATGTTTTTAAAGGGCAAGACAAAGCATACTAAAAATGGAGGAAAAAAAAATAGATATTTCAGCATCTATAGTATTATACAAAGAAAACATTGAAGAATTAACACATACCATTCATTGTTTTTTAAACACTCCTCTAAAAAAAAAGCTTTTTTTGATTGATAATAATGAAAAGAGTGATTATAAGAACTCATTTAATCATATAGATATAGAATATATTGCTGTAGGAAAAAATATTGGTTTTGGAGCTGGTCATAATATTATTTTAAACAAAATAAAAAACCTCTCTAAAAATCATTTAATATTAAACCCTGATGTAAGCTTTCTTCCTGAAGTAATTCCAAACTTAATAAAAAAGCTAAATAGGCACGAAATTGTTTCAATGATTGCTCCAAAGGTAATTTTTCCAGATGGGAAACATCAATTTTCATGTAGAAGGTATCCAAAAATACTTGAGTTGATAGCAAGGAGATTTAAGTTTTTAGAGTTTTTTTTTAAGAATTATATTGAAAAAGGAAAGTATAATGACAAAGATTTACATTCTTCTTTTTTTGCAGAATATATTACTGGTTGTTTTCATATATACAAAACTAAAGACTTTTTAAGGTTACAAGGTTTTGATGAAAGATATTTCTTATATATGGAAGATGTTGATATTTGTAAAAAAATTGAACGTTTAGATATGCAAAAATTATATTATCCCAAAGAGGAAATTATTCATGTGCTAAAAAAAGGCTCATCTAAAGATTTTAATTTGTTTTTAAGACACACTTCATCCGCAATAAAATATTTTTTAAAATGGGGATTTTAATTGCCAACTTTTTTTAAAATATATTTGCAGTCAAATCAAAACAAAAATCATGAATGTACTTATTTTAGGATCAGGAGGAAGAGAACATGCTTTTGCATACAAATTATCTGAAAGTAAAAGGATTTCTAAACTTTTTGTAGCTCCAGGAAATGCAGGGACTCAAGAAATAGCAATCAATGTAAATATCAATCCAACTGATTTTAAAGCGGTTAAAAAAATAGTTTTAGACAACCAAATTCAAATGGTTGTGGTTGGTCCTGAAGCTCCTTTAGTTGCAGGTATTCATGACTTTTTTTTGTCAGATGATGAGTTGAAAAACATTCCAGTTATTGGGCCAAAAAAAGACGGTGCTTTGTTAGAAGGAAGTAAAGATTTTTCAAAACAATTCATGCAAAAGCACGGAATTCCAACTGCTAAATACCAATCATTTACAAAAAATAACTTATCTGAAGGCTTTGAATTCTTAGAAACCCTACAACCTCCGTATGTTTTAAAAGCAGATGGTTTAGCTGCAGGAAAGGGCGTTTTGATTTTAAACTCTTTAGAAGAAGCTAAATCAGAATTAGAAGAAATGGTTTCTAATCAAAAGTTTGGTGAAGCCTCATCAACAGTAGTTATTGAAGAGTTTTTAAAGGGAATTGAATTGTCAGTTTTTGTTTTGACAGATGGAAAATCGTACAAAATTTTACCTTCAGCAAAAGATTATAAACGAATTGGTGAAGGTGATACAGGATTAAATACTGGTGGAATGGGAGCAATTTCTCCTGTGCCATTTGCTGATACTACTTTCATTAAAAAAGTAGAGGATTTGGTTGTAAAACCAACAATTGCTGGATTACAAAAAGACGGAATTGATTATCGCGGTTTTATTTTTATTGGATTGATGAACGATGCTGGAAATCCATCAGTAGTTGAATATAATGTAAGAATGGGAGATCCTGAAACAGAGGTAGTTATTCCAAGAATTGAATCGGATTTGTTTGATTTATTTGAAGGTGTTGCCAATCAAACTTTGGATGAAAAATCATTCCAAGTTTCCTCAAAAACAGCCACAACAGTCATGTTAGTTTCTGGAGGATATCCTAATGATTATGAAAAAAACAAAGAAATCTCGGGTTTTGAATCTGTAGAAAATTCGATTGTTTTCCATGCAGGAACTTCAATAAATAATGGTAAAGTTGTTACAAATGGAGGTAGAGTAATGGCAATTACCTCATTTGGAAATACAATTGATGAAGCACTTTCAAAAAGCTATAAAAGCATTGATAACATTTGTTTTGATAAAATGTATTTCAGAAAAGATATTGGGTTTGACTTACTGTAAGTTTTAATTATTTTGCTTTTTCTACCGTAAAAGAAAATTCAGAACCTTCGCCATAAGTGCTTTTTAGCAAGATATTTTCATCATGTGCTTCCAAGATGTGTTTTACAATTGATAAGCCTAACCCAGAGCCACCTTGCTCTCTTGA
This sequence comes from Polaribacter gangjinensis, assembly GCF_038024125.1. Lineage (NCBI taxonomy): Bacteria > Pseudomonadati > Bacteroidota > Flavobacteriia > Flavobacteriales > Flavobacteriaceae > Polaribacter > Polaribacter gangjinensis. The sequence goes on along the minus strand of NZ_CP150662.1, from coordinate 1,569,291 downwards.
CCTGCTTTGATCAACTCTGTAAAAGCGTTCAAACAATCTTGATAAATGTTGTTTTTGAATACCTTCGCCGTTATCAATCACTTTTACAATGAATTTTTTATCATTATAACTTTCCACACCAACAATGGTGGTGCCATTTGGTTTGCCATATTTAATTGAATTTACAACAAGATTTATCAATACTTGTTCAATTTTTTCAACATCAGCTTTAACAAAAACTGGGAATTCATAAATACGATCAAATTTTAAAGAGATATTTCTTTTTTTGGCTTTCATCTCAAACAAATCAAACACATTTTGAATGAGCTCTAAGATGTTAAATACTTCAATATTTAGCTTTAAACTCTCCGTTTCAAGTTTGGCAATCATATCTAAATCTTTGATAACAGCCACCAATCTTTCAACACCTTTATTGGCTCTATCCAAGTATTTCATCCGGATTTGCTTGTCATTGATAGCGCCTTCCATTAAGGTTAAAATATAACCCTGAACAGTAAAAAGGGGCGTTTTTAGCTCATGAGCAACATTGCCTAAAAAATCTCTTCTAAAAGAATCTCTTTCCGTTAAACTTTTTATTTCTAGCCTTTTACCTTCTACAAATTCTTCCATACTTTTAGATATATTATCAATATCGGTAATGGTAGAATCTTTTTTTAATTTTTTTTCATCTAAAATAGAAACATCGTTATAAATCTTTTTTAAACGCCTATAAATAAAATGTTCTGCTCTGTATTGTATGAAAAAAAAGGAAATTAAAAAGAAAAATAATATATCAACCAAAATGGTATAATTACCTAAAAAATCCCTGAAATAAAAATAAGAAAGAGCTGCAATAATTACAAAAAGCAACGTTAAATATAACGCTGACCAAAATGCATATGCGTAGGTTTTTTTAAATTTCATACCTACAAAACTACTTATCTTGACCTTTTAATACAAATTTATAACCAACTCCTTTTACGGTTTTAAAGTAATCATCACCAATTTTTTCGCGAAGTTTACGAATATGAACATCAATAGTTCTTCCGCCAACAACCACTTCATTTCCCCAAACTGTATCTAAAATAGCTTCTCTTTTAAAAACTTTTCCTGGTTTTGAAGTAAGTAATGAAAATAATTCAAATTCTTTTCTTGGAAGTTCAATTTTTTTATTGGATTTGTAAATTACATACTCATCTCTATCGATTACAATATCACCAATTTTTAAGTTATCTTCTTCTTCAATCGTGTCTGATTTTAGCCTTCTTAACAACGATTTGATTTTGCTAATCAATACTTTTGGTTTGATAGGTTTGGTAATATAATCGTCTGCACCAGCTTCAAAACCAGCGACTTGAGAATAATCTTCGCCTCTTGCAGTTAAAAATGCAATGATTACATTTTCTAAGGTTTTTATTTTTCTGATTTTTTCACAAGCTTCAATACCATCCATTTCTGGCATCATAATGTCTAATAAAATCAAATGAGGCAATTGTTTTTTTGCGACTTTTATAGCCTCTAAACCATTTTCTGCGGTAAAAACTTCGTAACCTTCGTTTTTAAGATTATAACCAACTATTTCTAAAATATCTGGTTCGTCATCTACCAATAGAATTTTAATATCGTTTTTATTCATAAAACTATTATTGATAAGAAATCGTTCAAATTTACTCATAATTCTTTTAGAAATTGTTGTTGTTAACAATCATTTAATTTTGAATAATTTTGGTTACAATAATTTAATATGAAGTAATGGGTTGATATACAAGTAATTTTTATTGATTTTTAAGGACTTAACAATTTCTTAATCGAATTTTTATGAATCATACATCAAAAAAATTTGTAGTTTTGAAAGATTAATCAATTAAATTCAAATTCAATGAAAAAAAATTACTTTTTAAGTTTATTCACTTTACTTTTTATTACAGTTTCAGCATTCGCACAAGATCCTGTTATTAATGAATTAGATGCTGACACTCCAGGAACTGATACTGCTGAATTTATCGAAATAAAATGGACACCCAATACTTCATTAACAGGCTATATTGTTGTTTTGTATAATGGTAGCAATGATTTAAGTTATTATACAATTGATTTGTCTGGTAAATCAACAGATGCAAATGGCTTTTTTATGATAGCAAGTGCTGGATTAGCCTCAGGAGATGATATTGTAATTCCAGATAATACTTTACAAAATGGTGCAGATGCAGTTGCATTATATCAAGCAGCTGCAGGAGATTTTCCAAATGGAACAGCTGTAACCTCAACAAACTTAATTGATGCATTAATCTATGATACTAATGATCAAGATGATGCTGGGTTATTAAGTGGTTTAGGTGAGACTGTACAGTATAATGAAGATGGCGGAGGAAATAAAGACAATCATTCCATACAAAGAAAAGATGATGGTACTTATGCAGTTGCCATACCAACATATAGAGCAGAAAATGTTTTTGGAGATCCATGTGTTTTAAATTTAACGACCATTAACACTACTTGTGATGCAAATACAAATGGAGTAGATACTTACACAACAACTATTGATTTTACGGGTGGTAACACTGGTATTACATACACTATTACTGCAAAAGATGGAAGTAGTGCAGATGTGGGTTCAATAGGTGGCGATAATCCAAATTCTGTTGAATCTGGAACTATAATAATTACAGGGGTTAATGAAGTTGTAAACTTTACGGTAAACGTTAAAGGAGGAGCAGGTAGTAGTTGTGATATTGATAGAAGTATCAATGCTCCAACATGTTTACCAGCCGCAACTTGTCCTGCACAAGGAGCTGTAATAATTACCGAAATTATGCAAAATCCAAATTTTGTAGGTGATGATGCTGGTGAGTATTTTGAAATATACAATACAACAAATACTCCCATAGATTTAAAAGGTTGGATTATTAAAACTGCATCAACTGGCTCACCTGTAGAACATGTGATTCCAACTTCTTTAATTTTACCTGCAAACGGTTATTTAGTTTTAGGCGAAAATGCTGATATTAATTCAAATGGAGGGGTAACTGTAGATTATCAATATGATGCTGCTCTTTTTTTAGGAAATTCAACGAGCACTGTTACCATCGAGTGTAGTCAGTCTGTTTTTGATACAGTTACTTATGATGATGGAGCAACTTTTCCAGATCCAAGTGGTGCTAGTATGGAATTGGCGACAAATAAATATTCTCATACAGATAATGATAATGGTATAAATTGGGCAACTGCCACTGCAGAAATAATTACAGGCGGAGATAAAGGTACTCCAGGTGCTGCAAATTCATTTGTATTGAGTGTTATTAAAAACAATATTATCGAAGGTTTTGCAACTTATCCAAATCCAGTAATAAGTGACAACTTTACAATTACTAGCAATAGTGCTGATAAAAAAGAAGTTACTATTTTTAATGTTTTAGGTAAAAAAGTATTGTCAACAACTTTTTCAGGAACAAAATCTGACATTAATGTTGCTACAATTTCCTCAGGAATTTATATTTTAAAAGTTTCTGAAGGTTCAAAAATGTCAACTTCAAAGTTAATCATCAAATAAAATCATATTTTTTTGATGAATTTATAAGCCCTGATTTTTCAGGGCTTTTTTTTACTATTTTTAGCAAGAAGAAAAATTACTTGCTATGAACCTAACTTATTCCTTAAACGACATTTTATTTTTAGATATTGAAACAGTTCCTCAACAACAAGATTGGAGCAATTTATCAGAGGAAATTCAAGAATTATTTGAAAAAAAGACCCAGTATCAACGAAAAGAAGAGTTTTCTGCTGATGAGTTTTATGAAAGAGCTGGAATTTGGGCCGAATTTGGCAAAATAATCTGCATTTCTGTGGGTTATTTTGTCGAAATAGAAAATGTAAAACAACTCAGAGTTACTTCTTTTTTTGGTGAAGATGAGTATAAAATTTTAATAGATTTTAAAATATTGCTCGATAAACATTTTGCCAAAAAGCAACATGTTTTATGTGCACATAATGGCAAAGAATTCGACTTCCCTTTTATTGCTAGAAGAATGATTATCAATAAAATAGAGTTGCCTAAAAAACTAAATTTATTCGGGAAAAAGCCTTGGGAAGTGCCGCATTTAGATACTTTAGAATTATGGCGTTTTGGAGATTACAAACACTATACATCACTCAAATTATTAACCGCAATTTTAGGAATTCCCTCTCCAAAAGATGATATTGATGGCAGTGAAGTAGCAAAAGTGTATTATATCGAAAAAAATTTAAAAAGAATTGTTTCTTACTGTGAAAAAGATATGATTGCTGTGGCTCAAATAATTTTACGATTCAACAATGAAAATTTGCTTCAAGAACATCAAATTGTGAAGGTGTAATGCTGAAATAACCTATTTTTGAGGAGTTTTGAAAAAGGATCAATTGTAAACTGTTAATAGTATTAATTTTTATTTTCCATGTTCTCAAAAAAAAATATTGGTTTATTGCTTGGTCCAATCGGTTTTCTATTGGTGAGCTATTTTTTTCATCCTAAAGGATTGTCATCAGAGGCAAATGCCATTTTAGCGGGTACAATTTGGATTGCCATTTGGTGGATTACAGAAGCAATTCCGATCGCAGCAACTGCTTTGTTACCCATCATTTTATTTCCATTAACAGACGGTTTGAGTTTGTCAGAAACCACAGCTTCATACGGACATATGTATGTTTTCTTATACATTGGCGGATTTATTTTAGCAATCGCTATCGAAAAATGGAAATTGCACAAACGAATTGCGTTAACAATTATCAAAATTGTAGGAACGAACGTGCAATTCATCATCTTGGGATTTATGATTGCTACTGCCTTTTTATCCATGTGGATTTCAAATACAGCTTCTGCAGTGATGATTTTACCAGTTGGAATGGCAATTGTATCGCAATTGAGAGACAATCCTGCAACCATCGAAAATGAAAATATCATTTTTGGAAAAGCGTTGATGTTGGCAATCGCCTATAGTGCGTCTATTGGCGGAATTTCAACGTTGATTGGAACGCCTCCAAATTTGGTATTAGCAGGAATTATCAAACAAACTTACGGAATTGAAATATCTTTTGCTCAATGGTTTTCATTCGGATTTCCCATCGCAATCATCCTTTTATTTTTGTGTTGGATATATTTAACACGTGTTGCTTTTCAATTCAAACAAAAAGAATTTCCTGGTGGAAGACAAGAAATCAAAAAGCAATTGAAAGAATTAGGACCCATTTCTTATGAAGAAAAAGCGGTGTTTTTAATTTTTTTATTGACGGCTTTTGCGTGGATTACCCGTTCTTTTTTGCTAAAGAATTTCATCCCAAAAATTGATGATACCATAATTGCCATATTTTTTGCTGTTTTGCTATTTATTGTTCCTTCAAAAAATAAGGAAATCAAATTAATGTCTTGGGAAGATGCTGTAAAATTACCTTGGGGAATTGTATTGCTTTTTGGTGGTGGAATGGCTTTGGCTTTGGGATTTGAAACTAGTGGTTTGGCAATTTGGATTGGCAAACAAATGACTTCTCTAGAGGCAGTTTCATTATTTACACTTTTGTTAATTTTGGTAGCTTCTGTGAATTTTTTAACCGAAATCACGTCTAATTTAGCAACAACAGCCATGTTATTGCCTGTTTTGGTTTCATTAGCAGCAGCTTTAGGATTACATCCGTTTTATTTGTTAGTTGGAGCAACTTTGGCAGCTTCTTGTGCATTTATGTTGCCAGTTGCAACGCCTCCAAATGCAGTAGTTTTTGGTTCAGGATATTTAAAAATTGAAGATATGGTTAGGAAAGGGTTTGTCCTAAACATTATTTCGATTTTTTTAGTAACTTTTTTTGTTTACTTTTTACTACCAATCATTTGGGATTTACCAGAAATTACTGCACTAAAAAAATAATCCTGAATCTTGAATTTTAAATTCTAGTCCTCTAATTTCATAGAAAGTTCCAACCAACGTTCTTCTTTCTCCTCTAAAGAAGTAATGATTTCTTGCAGTTCTTCTGATTTTTTTTGAATTTCATCAGTGGAAATTTCAACATTCAAAAACTGATTTTCTATGGTCAATTTTCTGTTTTGAAGACGGTCAATTTCGGCTTCTAAAGCACCAAATTCTCGTTTTTCTTGAAAACTCAAACTATTTTTTGAGGGCTCACTTGCTGTTTTTTCAATGACAATTTTCTCGATTTTTTCTTTCGGAGTTGAATCTTCATAGGCTCTAAAATCGGAGTAATTTCCTGGAAAAGTTTCTACAACTCCTTCACCACGAAATACAAAAAGAGCATCCACAATTTTGTCCATAAAATAACGATCGTGCGAAACTACCAACAAATTTCCTGGATAATCTAACAAGAAATTTTCCAGGACATTTAAGGTGACAACATCCAAATCGTTTGTTGGTTCATCCAAAATCAAAAAATTCGGATTTTGTATCAAAACTGCACACAAATACAGTCTTTTTTGTTCACCTCCTGATAGTTTTTCAACAAAATCGTATTGCTTTTTTTTGTCGAATAAAAAACGTTCTAACAATTGTGATGCTGATATTTTTTGACCTTTGTTTAAAGGAATATAATCCCCAAATTCTTTGATGACTTCAATTACTTTTTGCCCTTCTTTGATCGTAATTCCTGATTGTGTGTAATAGCCAAATTTGATGGTTTCACCAATAGAAACTGTACCTGCATCTAAAGGATTTTTTTCAGTAATGATATTTAAAAAGGACGATTTTCCTGTCCCATTTTTTCCAATAATTCCAATGCGTTCTCCACGTTTAAAAACATAATCAAAACCGTCTAAAATTTTCTTTTCTCCATACGATTTTTTCAATTTATGCAGCTCCAAAATTTTACTTCCCAAACGCTCCATATTGATTTCCAACTGCACTTTATGCTCTGTTCTTCGTTGTTGCGCTTTTTCTTTGATTTGATAAAAATCATCAATACGCGATTTAGATTTGGTAGTTCGTGCTTTAGGCTGTCTGCGCATCCACTCCAACTCTTTTTTGAATAAGTTTTTTGCTTTTTCTGTGGTAACTTGCTCTAATTGAATGCGTTCTTCTTTTTTCTCAAGATAATAAGAATAATTTCCTTTGTATTTATAAATGTTTCCTTCATCCAATTCTATGATTTCATTACAAACACGCTCTAAAAAATAACGGTCGTGAGTTACCATAAAAAGGGTGATTTTTTCTTTTGCAAAATACGCTTCCAACCATTCAATCATTTCTAAATCTAAATGATTTGTTGGCTCATCTAAAATCAAAAAATCAGGTTTGTGAATCAACACAATTGCCAATGAAACACGCTTTTTTTGTCCTCCAGAAAGAGAAGAAACTTTCTGACTTAAATCGTCAATTTTTAATTTTGATAAAATTTGTGTGTATTGCGTTTCAAAATCCCAAGCATTGTATTGCTCCATCAACTCAAAAGCTTTTTGATAAGCCTCTGAATCATCTAAATTTTTCAGCGCTTTTTCATATTGATTTACAATAGAAAGTATTTTATTTTCGGTCGCAAAAATCGTTTCTTCAATTGTTAAATCAGGATTTAACACATCATTTTGTGATAAATATGCCACAGAAATTTCTTTTCTACGGATAATTTGACCAGTATCAGGAGTGTCTAAACCAGCAATCATATTTAAAATGGACGTTTTTCCACTGCCATTTTTTGCTACGAAAGCTACTTTTTGGTCTTTATTGATGCCAAACGAAATGTCTTCAAACAATACACGTTCTCCATACGATTTCGAGATATTTTCTACTGATAAATAATTCACTTTTTATAAAATTTTTGCAAAGAAACGAAAAATTGAGCGCATAAATCGTAAACACTCGATGTGTTTTTGTTTTTGAAACTTTGTAAACTTAGCGAAAAATTTGCCTCTTTGAGGTTCAACTTTTTTTGATGAATTTGTCTCTAAAAAGTATTTTTTGTATCACTCAATTAATAGTATCTTGCATCAAAATTTGAAATTTTAAAATATGAAAATTATAGTTCCTATGGCAGGAATTGGTTCGCGTTTAAGACCTCATACGTTGACTGTTCCAAAACCACTAACTGTTATTGCTGGCAAACCAATTGTACAACGTTTGGTAGAAGATATCACAGGTGTTATCAATCAAAAAATTGATGAAATTGCATTTATTATTGGTCCAACAGCAAAAGGTTTTCCTGCAGATACTGAACAAAAATTATTACAAATAGCATCAGAATTAGGCGCAAAAGGAAGTGTGTATGTACAAGAAGAAGCGCTTGGAACAGCACATGCAATTTATTGTGCAAAAGAATCTTTGAGTGGTCCTTGTGTTGTGGCGTATGCAGATACTCTTTTTAAAGCTGATTTTACTTTAGATACCAATGCTGATGGTGCAATTTGGGTGAGTAAAGTAGACAATCCAAGTGCTTTTGGTGTGGTAAAATTAGAAGGCGGATTTATCACCGATTTTATTGAAAAACCCAAAGATTTTGTCTCTGATTTGGCAATCATTGGAATTTATTTCTTTAAAAGTGGTGAAAAACTATTGGAAGAAATTCAATATTTAATCGATAATGATTTGCGTGAAAACAACGAATATCAATTGACAAATGTATTAGAATCTTTAAAATCGCAAGGCGCAAAATTCATTCCTGGAAAAGTATCAGCTTGGATGGATTGTGGCAAAAAAGATCCAACAGTTGATACCAATAAACAAGTATTGGGTTTTGAACATGCAGATGGAAATAATTTGGTTTCAGAAGATGTTGTTTTGAACAATTCAGAAATTATTCAGCCATGTTTTATTGGAAAAAATGTGGTTTTAACCAATTCAAAAATAGGACCTTATGTTTCTTTAGGCGCTAATAGCGTTGTGAACAATTCAACTATCGAAAATTCGTTAATACAAAGTAACGTAACCATTTTAAATGCCGATTTAAACAATGCAATGATTGGGAATCATGCCATTTATAATGGAAAATTTACCTCAGTAAGTATTGGAGATTACACAGAATTGACATAAAAATGAATCAAAAAGTAGCGATACAACATCATAAAACAGCTAAAAAAGTGTCTTTGCTGCCTTTTTATGGGTTATTTCTATCCTTATTTTTTAGTAGTTTATATACATTTTCTCAAGATAGTATTCCTGATAAAAAAGATTTAACAGAAGAAAAAACAATCAAATTTCAAGAATTTTTTTTCAAGGCATTATCAGAAAAATCCATTGAAAATTACCAAAAAGCAATTGAAAATTTAGAAAGTTGTAACCAAATTATAGAAAATCAAGTAGCCGTTTTTTTTGAGTTTTCAAAAAATTATGTTGCGCTCAATAACTACAGTTTAGCCAGAGAATACGTGCAAAGAGCTTTGCAAAAAGAACCTGAAAATTTATGGATGTTGAAACATTTGGTAACGATATATGAACGAGAATCTAATTTTTCAGAAGCAGTAAAAACTCAAGAAAAAATAGTAGCTCTTCATCCGAAAGAGCGAGAATATTTGGTGCGTTTGTATTTTATGAACAATCAATTGAAAGAAGCTGCAGCTTTGTTATCAACCTTAGAAAAAGAAACAGGATTATCATCTGAGTTTTCTTTTTTAAAAAATAGGTTGGATAATTCCAAAGTTCCAGATGTAAAAGAGGTGAAATTAGAGGATTTAGAGGGTTTAAAACTTCAATTTGAAAACGACAAATCCTATCAAATTTTGGAAAAAATTCTCCAAAAATTAGAGAATAATTTTGATGATTTATTAAAGTTTGGCAAAGAAGGCATCACACTTTTTCCAGAACAACCTTTGGTGTATTTACAATATGGCAAAGCATTGAATCACCAAAATGAGTTTCAAAAAGCACTAAATTCTTTGAAAAATGGCTTGGATTTTGTGATTGATGAGTCTATGGAAATTGATTTTTATACTGAAATTGCAAAAGCATACAAAGGTTTAGGAAACACCATTGAAGAGAAAAAATATTTACAAAAAGCAACCAATTTGAAAAGTTAGCATGAGGTTTTTTATATATAGTGCCATTTTTATACTTTTATTCACTTCTTGCAAATCCACTAAAAATATGGTTGATAAGACTGCAATTGCTTCTGAAACTTCCGCTAAAAAAGTGGCTAAAAAGCATGTGGATGCAAATTTTGATAAAAAAACAATTGATGCAAAACTAAAAGTGAATTTTGATAATGGAAAAATAAATCAAAGTTTGTCAGTGAATTTGCAGATTGAAAAAGACAAAGTAATTCATATCAAAGGCACCAAATTTATTACTGTTTTTAAGGCGAAAATAACACCAACTTACGTGAGTTATTATTCGCCATTTGCAAAAAATTATTTTGAGGGTGATTTTTCATTATTAGAAGAATTATTAGGTGTTGAAATCAATTTTGAACAATTGCAAAATTTATTTTTAGGACAAGCTTTACAAAACCTAAAAAAGGAAAAGCAACAACTCGAAATTTTTAATAATACTTATGTTTTGTCGCCTGAAAAACAATCAGAATTATTCAATATCTTTTTTAAAATCAACCCTTCACATTTTAAATTAGAAGGTCAAACCATTGTAAATGAAACTAAAAATTTGCGTTTAGATATTAATTATAGTGGATATAACATTATTGAAAAAACACTTTTTCCTGAAGAAATTAAAATCATTGCAAAAGTGCCAAATACAGTTACCAATATCGATTTAATATACAAATCAGTTGTATTTAACACCTCATTCAATCCTCTTTTCGAGATTCCAAAAGGGTATAAAAGAATAGAATTCTAATGAAAATAAAATCAGTTTACTTCCTCTTTTTTCTTTTTTTGTTGATTGGTTTTTCATGTTTTGGACAAACCAGAAAACAATTGGAAGAACAGCGCAAAAAATATCAAGCTGAAATTGTGCAGCTCAATAAATTGCTTTTTAATGAGCAAAAAAAGGAACAAAATGCCATGGATGATTTGAAAGATATCAAACAAAAAATTGAAGTTAGAAATAAATTGATTGCGACAATCCAACAAGAATCGTTATTATTGTCTATAGAGATTACCGAAAAACAAAGAGAATTAAACAGGTTAAACAAAAAATTAAACGATTTAAAGGCAGATTATGCTGATATGATTTACAAATCTTACAGAAGTAAATCACAACAAAGTAGATTGATGTTTATTTTGTCATCACAAAATTTTTATCAAGCTTACAAACGCCTAGAATACATGAAGCAATATACGTCTTTTCGAAAAAAACAAGGAGAAGAAATTATTGTTCAATCAACAGAAGTTAAAAAACTTTTTGACGCTTTAAGCATTCAAAAACAGGAAAAAGAAACGTTGTTAGCCTCTGAAGAAGCTGAGAAAAAAGAGATGGAGTTGGATAAAATAAAGCAAGAAAACTATTTGGCCATCATCAAAAAGAAAGAATCTCAATACAAAAGAGACATTCAAAAAAGAATCAATGATGAGAAATTGATTGTAGCTAAAATTGATAAATTAATAAAAGAAGAAATTGAAAGAGCCAATAGAAAGATTGTAAAAAAGGATGTTAAAACGACCAAAGATGAGTTTTTTTTAACGCCCGAAGCAAAAGCATTGGCAAACGAATTTATCAGTAATAAAGGAAGATTGCCTTGGCCAGTAAAAGAGGGCATTGTAGTGCGTAAATTTGGTGATCAACCTCATCCAACATTTCCTGGAATTACCATTTCAAGCCCAGGATTACACATTGTTACAAGCAATGGAAGTTATGCGAATGCCATTTTTAACGGAGAAGTGATGAATGTTTTAGTAGGTACAGGAGGTGTGAAAAATGTATTGATAAGACATGGAAATTTTATAACTTCATACAATAATCTAGAAAATTTGTTAGTGAAAAAAGGGGATAAAGTAGTTACTGGTCAACGAATAGGGCAGATTTTTACAGACAGGCTATCTAACAAAACAACACTTATATTTGTAGTGTTTAAAAATACCACTCGATTGAATCCTTCTGAATGGATTTTACCAAGGTAATGCTTCTTATTTCGATTGAAATTTGATGTTTTTTTGTAAAATAATTGAATTTGGAATGGTTACAAATTCATTTTCTTCGGTTTTGAGTGTAATGAAAAAAGCCCCAATATCTTTAATTTCACCACTAACATTGTTGTCTTTTTCTAAAATGGTAATGGTGTCACCGATTTTTACAGGATAATTTACAAAAAGTATCAATCCTGCTGTAATATTTGATAAAATAGACCATTGAGCAAAAAAAGCAATTCCTAAAATGGTTAAAAATGATGAAACAAATAAAAACAATTCTTTTTCATCTACACCCCAAATAAAAGAAATGATAACGATAACAGAGGCGTAAATTAAAAGGGTGATTATTTTATTGATTAGAACTACTCTGTTTTTTTGAAATCCAAATTTTTTTCGAACATTGGTGAGTGATTTTGTTGCAAAAATTCGTAATAATGTTCCTAAAGCAATCACAATGATCGATTCAATAGTTCTAAAATTGACAAAAAATTCTTGGATTTCTTTCATAGGATAAAATTTAAAAATATGCTATTTCTATATATGAAGCTTTTTTTCAAAGCCATTTGTTCATCGAAATTTTTTTTATAAAAACAATGCCTTAAGTTCAGTTGCTTCACTAGGTTTTAATTTTCCTGCTAATATTAAACTGAGTTGCTTTCTTCGCAAAGCACCATCAAATCGTTCTTTTTCTAGTTCAGTTTCTGGAATAATTTGAGGGATTTGAACAGGTTTTCCTGTTTCGTCTACAGCAACAAACGTATAAATTCCCTCGTTTACTTTAGTTTTTTGTCCTGATTGACGGTCTTCAATCCAAACATCTACATAAATTTCCATCGAAGTTTTAAAAGCTCTAGAAACTTTTGCCTCTAAAATAACCACACTTCCAACAGGAACAGATTTGTTAAACGCTACATGATTTACAGAGGCTGTAACCACGATTCTTCTTGAATGACGTCTTGCTGCAATACTACAAGCTCTATCCATTCTCGCCAATAATTCACCTCCAAAAAGGTTGTCTAAATAGTTGGTTTCTCCTGGTAATACTAAATCCGTAAGAATTGTCAAAGAATCGTTTGGTGTTTTTGCGTCCATTAAAAAAATTTCTGCAAAGATACGTATCAACGCATTAAAAAACTAGTTTTTAATCAGTAACCAAGCGTCTTTTGAAGTGGATTTTTGAATTTTGTATAAATAATTGGTGGCGTCATTTTTATCAGAAAAACTGGCAAAAACTACCTGAGTTAATCCCCATTTATTAACACCAATAATAGATGCATCATGGCCTTCTGCTTTTAATTGAGCCACTTTTCTTTCAGCATTTTCTGGTATTTGAAAAGCACCTGCTACTACATGATATGGTTTTGGAAGTTCTTTAGCAACAGTCAAATCAATGGTTGGTAATGGGTTTGATATTACAAAAGTGGCTGTTTGAATTTTCTTTTCTAAAGCTTTTTGTTGTTTAGCAAATACTTCTTTTTGAACAGTAGCTTCGTAATTTGAATACAAAGAAACGCCTAATGCCACTAAAATTGCAGCAGAAGCAGCGTATTTTATAAAAGGCGGAATGCCTTTTTTATTTTTTACAGTTGTTTGTGGAATGAATTTTTTAACTTCTTTTTGATGTCTTTCTATAGTTAATGCCTCAAAAGAGTTCAATCCGAAAGCATCAGTTAAAAAATTCACTTGAACTGTAGGTTCAAAAATTATCTGACGATTTTCATTCAATTTTAAAACTCCAATTCCTTCTAAATCAATAGGTTTTGTTTGAATTTCATTTTGCCATTTAATAACAGACAAAGCAATTGCATTGGATGCTTTCTCGAAAGAAATATTTTCAACAGAGGCAATATAATTTGCCAATAAACCATCATTATTGTTTAAATTTCTATTGAAAGAAAGTTGTTTTGATGGCGGAAAAAACTGATGCGTATTTTCATTGATTTTTGCACTAACTCTTTTGGTTACAAAACCACCAAAATCAGGAACAATTACGCAATCGTATCTGTATAATAAATCTTTGATGTAAGTTACTAAATTCATAAAACAAATATAGTTTTTTTGATTTTTTATGGAAGAAAATCAATAAAAATTTATCAACAAAATTCTATATCTTGTTCGATAAAATGGAATGTCTTGAAAAATGAAAAATTACTAGCCATTTTGCGACTCCAAAAAAGCAAAGCAATTGGCGATATTTTAGCAAAAAAACTCATTGTTGCAGTAGGTGATGTTGAACAAATTTTTAGAGAGAAACCCTCTAAACTTCAAAAAATACATGGAATTGGAAGTTTTGCAATTCAACATTTGTTCGACAAAGAAAATACTAAATTGGCTGAGCAAGAGTTGGCTTTTCTAGAACAAAATAACTATGAAGCTATTTATTTTTTAGATGATGCATATCCTCAAAACCTACATCAATGTATTGATAGTCCTATTTTATTATTCAAAGACGGCAATATCAATTTACAAAATAATAAAATACTCTCTATTGTAGGTACCAGAAACATGAGTACGTATGGAAAGGATTTTTGCGAACAAATGATTGAAGAATTAGCGGTTTACAATCCGATAATTGTAAGCGGTTTTGCTTACGGTGTTGACATTTGCGCGCACAAAGCAGCCATGAAAAATGGGTTACAAACCATTGCAGTGTTGGCTCATGGATTTGAACAAATTTATCCAAAAGTGCATAAAAAGTATATGCGTCAAGTAATGGAAAATGGGGGATTTTACACAGAATTTGGGTTTGAAGAAAATCCACTCAGAGAAAACTTTTTAAAAAGAAATCGCATTGTAGCAGGAATTTCAGAAGCAACCATCATTATAGAAAGTGCTGAAAAAGGTGGTTCGTTAGTCACTGCAGATATTGCCAATTCGTACGATAGAGAAGTGTTTGCATTGCCAGGAAGAACCACTGATTTGTATAGTAAAGGATGTAACAATTTGATAAAAAATAATCAAGCAGTATTGCTAACATCTAGTAGTGATATTGTAAAAATGCTCAATTGGGATATCGTTTCAACACCCCAAAAAGCAATTCAACAAGAACTCTTTATCACGTTAACAGATCAAGAACAAATCATTTACAATCATTTAAAAACGCATGGAAAACAATTGTTAGATGAAATTTCATTGGATTGTAACATACCTATGTATCAATTATCGTCCATTTTATTGCAAATGGAGCTCAAAGGAATTACAAAACCTTTGCCAGGAAAGATGTTTGAATTACAATTTTTATTGTAAAACAGTTATTTTTCTTCAAGAGATTTTAAAATATCCTCTTTTGTATACTCTCCAAAATAGGTAGCTTTTAATGTTTTTTCTTTTAATATTTTTTGATATTCTTTTACTTTTTGAATGTCTTTTAAGCTTTTATAATTTTCAATCATATCCACATAAAAATCTAAATATTCAGGATAATAACTAATGCCAAGTTGTATAAAGTCCAACGCAGTTTTAAAATCCTTTTTATCATAGGCATAATTACTTGATAAAGAAAAGAGTTGTGTGAGATTGGGGTTTAATTTCACTCCCAACTCTTCATTCACATTTTCTATGTCTTTTTTAAATTCATCAACAGGATTTGCAATAGTTTCTTTCTTTAGTTTTTGATCAAACCAAAGGTTTAAAATTGAATTATAAGGTGCATAAGCATCCATTAAAATGGTGGGTATAGAAACCCAAAAATTACTGATGTGATTGGCATTTGGTGTTTCTTGAAAAAAAGTTTTTACATTTTTTGGTAAGGTGATTGTTTGTAAATATGAATTTAATTGCCTGTATTGTTTTAAATAGTTTTCTTCTTCTGAAGTGGTTCCAGCAGTAAAATAGTAAGAGAATTTTTTAGGAAAATTAGATGATTCTGATAAAAATTCTTGAAAAGTGTTTATTGATAAGGTGTCCTCTTCAAAAAATCCACTCAATGCAATGCCAATCGAAACTTTATTAGAGGGATTTGCGGATAAATAATTCACCAAAAAAGCGGTTCTTGAATGCCCAATCAGGGTAATAAATTCATTGGCTTTGTTTTCTTTTTGGAATTTTGGTATCAATTCTGAGAACAAAAAACGCTCCATTCGTTCAATGCCTGAAAGTGAATCTCCTTGTTTTTTTTGATTAGAGGTAAAATACAATCTATTATGCATCGTAAAAGGAACTCCAATGATAATACTTTCAGGAATTTGTGATTCACTAGTTAATAAATCAAAACTATGAATAATGTGGGGATATGTTCTTTCATGTTGGCTATCAAATACAATCGTAATTGGATATTTTGTATTGCTTGATGAAAAATGAAAAGTCTCAGGAAAATGAATTCGTAATTGAATGGGTTCATTCAAAAAAGAAGTATTTATGCTTAGACTGTCATTAGAATACAAATTAAAATTTTGACAATGACTAATTTTTGCATTAAATACAAATAGAAAAAAAAGTATAGGTGTAAAAACTTTCATTTTCAAAGAATTTAAGGTTGTTAAAATTATAAATTTTCGTATAAAATTCCAAAATATAGCCTACATCTTAAAAATCAATTCTTAAAAAACCTTTGTATGAAAGATGTTTGAACTCGCTTAATATTTCTTATTTTTGAAGGAAATCAAAAAGAATATCATGAATTCTCAAGAAAAATTAATTTCAAAAAAAAAGCCCACTTTTCCCATCTCAAACTTACTAAGTGATTATTTAAAAGAGCACAGCAGAAGTATAAAAATTCCTATTTTTTATGATGATTTGTTGCGTTTTCATGGTTGCGTAATTTTATATGATAAAAATGAAGAAGATACACTTTGGGTACGAACTTATTTTTCGGAATTTGAAAGAGAAGAAATTGATTTGTGCTTAAAAAAAATATACACATTATTACATTCTGATGGAAATGAAGAAACCATTCCTTTTTTAAATGTGGATGCAATTGACTATTGTACCTTTGGAAATTCAAAACCATTTCGAATTAAAATCAGAAATATTCTCAATGACAATTACACCTATTTTTATGTAAAAAAAGCGGATGCTTCTAGGGTTTACGGATTAGAATTAGAACATATTTTATCTCCTCATAGCATCAATTTTTTAATTTACAAAGACACCTTAATTGAAGAGCATATTGCAGGAATTCCAGGAGATGTTTTTATCACAGATTTTTTACCCAAATGTTCTGAGTCCGAAAAATCCCAAATTGCCAAAGAGTTTGTAAAGTTTAAAGAGCGTTGTTTGGTTCGTTTATTGGGCGACATGCGTTCATACAATTACGTCATTGCACCAACACACGATTTTGATCAAATTGTATATAAAATTCGAGCCATTGATTTTGACCAACAGTCATTTGAAGGAAACTTAAAAGTATATGACCTTCAGTTTATGAAAGAAAATAGAAAAATGATTGAAATGGTGAGCGAAAAACTAAAAACAAGTTCCATCATACAATATAAAATTGAAGAACGTTCCTACATGGCGAAACGAATGATTATGTATCCTAACAGAATAGAAACGTTATTGAACTGTATGAAAAATGATGTTATTTCCTATCCAGAAAATATCAAAAATCTAAAAAAACAAGTTGAAGATTATACTAGTGATCCTAAATTTAGAGATTGCGAAAATATGGGAGATATTTTAGAAAGTATTTTAGCTTTTGTAAAACGAAATTATTTGAATATTAGCAATAAAGAACTTTTTTAATAATTTTATTGAAATTATTATAAAAAAGCGCAATTACTAACCCTATTTTGAACAATTAGTCCCTTTTCTATTCATGAAATAAATTTATATTTGTTTTCTTAAATTATAATGTATTGTTTTTTAAGCAAAAATTTAGATATTGCATGCAATCTACAATATAGTATCAATCAAACTAAACTAATTATTATTCTATGACAGCAAGTTTCGAATTTTTAGATTACGCCATCTTTGTAGCCTATGCTATTTTAATTTTAGGTGTAGGATTATGGGTTTCTAGAGACAAAGAAGGACATCAAAAAAACGCAGAAGACTACTTTTTGGCAAGTAAATCTTTGCCTTGGTGGGCAATTGGAGCCTCATTAATTGCGGCAAATATTTCAGCAGAACAATTCATTGGAATGTCAGGTTCAGGTTTTGCATCTGGTTTGGCAATTGCCTCTTATGAATGGATGGCAGCAATCACATTGATTATTGTTGGTAAATATTTCTTACCAATTTTTATCGAAAAAGGCTTGTACACCATTCCTGAATTTGTTGAAAAACGATATTCAACCAACTTAAAAACCATTTTAGCTGTTTTTTGGATTGCCTTATACGTATTTGTAAACTTAACAACCGTTTTGTATCTAGGTTCTTTGGCATTAGAGACCATCATGGGAATTCCGATGATGTATGGTGTGATTGGTTTAGCACTTTTTGCGGCTGCATATTCATTATATGGTGGACTTTCTGCAGTGGCTTGGACAGATGTAATTCAAGTAGTATTTTTAGTAATTGGAGGATTAGTAACTACCTATTTAGCCTTAAATACAGTTTCTGATGGACAAGGAATGTTTGCAGGATTATCAACTATTTATGAAGCAGTTCCTGAACGATTTGCGATGATTTTAGACGAATCAAATCCTGAATATAAAAACTTACCCGGAATTGCAGTTTTAGTAGGAGGGATGTGGGTTGCGAACCTGTATTATTGGGGTTTTAATCAATACATCATCCAAAGAACTTTGGCAGCAAAGTCATTAAAAGAAGCGCAAAAAGGGATTTTATTTGCAGCAGGTTTAAAATTGGTAATTCCATTAATCGTGGTAATTCCTGGAATTGCAGCGTATGTAATGGTAAATGATCCTGATATTATGGCACGTTTAGGGGCAGCAGGTTTAGAGAATTTACCAACAGCAGCTCAGGCTGACAAAGCTTATCCATGGTTATTACAATTTTTACCAACCGGATTAAAAGGTGTAGCTTTTGCAGCTTTAGCAGCAGCCATTGTATCGTCTTTGGCTTCTATGTTGAATTCTACTTCAACCATTTTTACAATGGATATTTATAAACAATACATTAATAAAAATGCTTCTGATAAAGCTACTGTAAACATGGGAAGAATTTCAGCTTTTGTTGCTTTGATTATTGCATGTATTATGGCACCATTATTAGGAAACTTAGACCAAGCATTCCAATTCATTCAAGAATACACTGGTGTGGTAAGTCCAGGTATTTTGGCAGTATTTTTATTAGGATTATTCTGGAAAAAAACCACCAACAAAGCAGCAATTATTGGAGCTTTAGTTTCCATTCCAATTGCCATGTATTTTAAAGTAGCTCCAAAAGGATGGTCAACAAGTGCATTTTTTGTAGATGTTCCTTTTATGGATCAAATGGGATATACTTTGTTATTAACAATGGGAGTAATAGGATTGGCAAGTTACTTGCAGCACAAAGGTGCAGATGATAAAAAAGGAATTGACATCACCAAAGAAATGTTTAAAACAAGTCCGTTGTTCAACATTGGCTCGTTTGCAATCATCCTTATTTTGGTGGCATTATATTCAGCTTTTTGGAATTAATAATTCCAATTTCATAAAATATAAAACACGTTGTTTGATAAAAGCAACGTGTTTTTTTGTTTTTTTTAGTCACGAATTTCACGGATTTTCACGGATAGGTTTTGGTAAACTATTTTTAAAAGAATTCAATTCGAGTAATCAGTGCAATTAGTGTCTTAATTTTTACAAATCACTTTTTCTTCAACTTTTCAATCAATTTTAAAAGTGCTTCTCTGTTTTTAGCTTCGTGATAAAATTTAGGTAATTTTTCTAACAAGGTAAAATGCGATCGGTCTTTGTGTTCACGTAATTTAGCGCCAATATATTGTTCTAAATACAATAGGTGAGCTTCATTATACGCAAAAAAATAATCGTTTTTAAAAGAAGCTGCATACCAAAGAGCTACATCAAAATAACTATTTGCAGATGTTTGATAGTGCGCAGCAAAGCCCAAATGCGTTAAAAGGGTAGATTTTGATTCATAAAAACCACAATGAATACAAGCAAGTTTGGCTTTTTTTTCTTCAAAATTTACAGATGCTTGCGCTTTCTTTTCGCATCTTGGACAAGTTACTGCTACTTCTTCTTGAAAATCTTTGAGGCGTAAATTTTGGTCTTGAAAACGGTTTTGCATTTTTTAACAGTAATTCATTGAAATGTAGTAAATATTTTTTGAAAAACGACAGTTGAAATTCTACTGTAGAAAATTCATATTATATAACTACATTTTTAATAATGATTCCCTAATAGAATATTAAACTCTAAGTTGTTTATATAGTCTGATAATGGTTGATGATGTTACCAAAATAGACTAATGATAAAATGACTTATAAAACTTGAAATTTTTAATTGATAAATTGTTTCAATACCAGTCAATTGAAAAAAAATAACATAAAAAAAGGGTTAAAAGTTATGTAACCTTTAGCCCTTTTTTTTTATATTTCTAACCTCTAACCTCTAACCTCTAACCTCTAACCTCTAATACTTACTCTTATCCATCTGATATTGCCAACTCTTCACCACCACATCATTTTCAAAAATCAATTCTAGGCATTCTTGTTGGGTATTTAAGGCGCCAGGTTTAAAACCTAAGTTGTAATTCCATTTGTCGGGCGAATTTGCTTTGATGCGGTCATCCCAACCATACCATTCACTAGTGCCCAGTAACTCTTTTACTTCGCTTTTTGTTTTTCCTTTAAACAAATCGTTATTTACAATTTCAGTACTCATTTCATAGCGCAAAGCAGGTTTTGTTTTCCAAGCAACTGCATCAAAATGTTTTTCATGATGAAAGGTGCTAAACACGTTCAACAACGGATAAAAAATATAAAAATACACCACTGGTGTCAACACAACACTCACTAAAATATTGAGCCATTTACGCTCATCAATGGTTCTAACAAAAAGCCACACCAATACAAACGTAATGAGTAGCATAACAATAAAAAAAGGAGTGAGTACCATACCCTAATAAGCTATAAATAATGTAATGTGTTTGTTTTCAATAAAACAGTTGCAAAATTACAAAACAGAAACTACTTGGGCAATAACCGAAAATCGATCATCGACTAACGATCATCGATTTTCGCCTTACGCCTTCGCCTTATGCCTAAGTTTTCAAACTCTGTTTGTCAGTGCAGCCTGTCCCGAACTTGCTTCGGGAAGTTTGGTTTCGAGGCATGAGAAACCAAGTATCAAGAACACGCGTCTTCTCTTTAAAAATTTCTTTTAAAAAGTTAGCATTTATTGCATGAAGCTCATTAATATACTTTTTTAAGCTCAATGTAAATACATTTTGAGCTATATTTTGATTTCTAATGAGCTTTATTTCAATAAAACAATAAACCAATGTAATCATGTAGCATTGAAGCAGTAAAGAAATATTGCATTGAGTACAAAAATCGATGAAAGCCTAAGTCTAAGTTTTAGCCTTATCCTTCGCCTTTTGCCTTCGTCCACCAAACAAAAAAAACTCGGCGAAACCCCCAGCCTGCAGCAGCCAGGTGTGTAAAACTCCGCGAAACTTTGTGAAACAAAAAAAACACTAAAAACAATTTTTTTCCCTATTTTAGACCCACCAAACACACCAAAAAAAGCCAACTATGAAAAATCCAAAGAAAAGCCTTCACCTTAACTTTGATAAAAACCCGGTAAACATTGAGTATCTAAAGCATGCCAATGGCATGAGCTACATAGAAATTACCGAAACTGCCCCCGACGAAAACGGCAAAAAGAAACAAGCTCGTTTAAGCAAAGCTCAGTTTGATACATTTGTAAACGGCCTTTTACAATTTCAAAAAAACTTTCAAGAAGCACTAAACCAAGAGTTTCAAGCATTGACCGATGCTGAAAAACAACACATTACCCAGCAATACCAAGCAGGTGCTGCTGCCAAAGAATTGGGCGACAGCCTACACACCACAGAAGCCCTGATTAAAATGGTGTTGCAAAGCCAAGGGATTAAAAATCCTTAGAGAGGGATTGAAAGGGGAATTGGGGAGGTTGTTGGAATTTTAATGTTTGGGTATTAATAAAATTTGCTTTTTATCAATTATTTATTAAATTTTATTGGGATTTTTCATAATTGTTAACTACAAAAAATAATTAAATGATAAATGTAACTTGTGCAATTATTGAACATAATGAAAAAATAGTAGTAGTTCAGCGCAGTGAATTTATGAATTTACCTTTAAAATGGGAGTTTCCAGGAGGTAAGATTGAAAATAACGAGACAGAAGAAGCGTGTATAAAAAGGGAAATTAAAGAGGAATTAAATATTGAAATTGAATTGATTTCAAGACTTTCTCCAGTTACTTATAAATATCCTTCTTTTGAAATAAAGTTAATACCATTTATTGCAAAGTATATAAATGGGGAAATAAATCTCTCTGAACATAAACAGTTTGATTGGCTTACAAAAGATAGACTGAATAATTTAGATTGGGCTGAAGCAGATATTGCAATTTTAAAAGAATACCAAAGCTTATGATTGAAGGAATTTATGAAGAATTAGTAACAAAACTTGTTTCTCAAAAACTTAAAGAGATTGATAGAAATCTTTTTTATGTAAATAAAAATGTTTTAGATAAAGAGGAAGCGTCTTCAATTTTGGCTAGGCATCTTTCTTTAACTATCAAAAATGCACTGAATTACATTAAAGGTGAAAATCAAATTGAACTTCAAATTGCTATTGCCAATAAAATCATTTTATTCCTAAAAGAAGAACTTAAAAAAGAGGATTTCAATAATGATTTGATTGAAATTGAAGGAGAAATATTAAAAGCGGTATTTTCAAAAATTGATTCTCATTTTTCAGATTTTAATCTTCACTTAAAAGAAATAACACCTTATACAAGATTAACACATAGTGAATTATTTACAGGAGGAAATGTTGGATTATCTCTTGAAAGTGAATTGAAAAAGGAAATTTCATCTTCTAATAGAATCGACCTTCTTGTTTCGTTTATAAAGTTCAAAGGAATCATAATTCTTGAAAAAGAGTTAAAAGAGTTTACTTCACGTGGTGGAAAGCTAAGAGTAATAACCACTACTTATATGGGGGCTTCTGACTATAAAGCAATATTATTACTTTCTAAATTAGAAAATACCGAAGTAAAAATATCTTATAATTCTGGAAACGAAAGGTTACATGCTAAAGCGTATTTATTTAAAAGGAATACTGGATTTCATACTGGTTATATAGGATCTTCTAACTTTTCTCGTTCAGCTTTAACGGATGGTTTGGAATGGAATATTAAGATAACAACAAAGGAAGTAAGTCATATTATTGATAAATTTCAGAAGACTTTTGATTCATATTGGCAAAGTGATGATTTTGAATTATTTGATGATGATATTCACAAAGAAAAATTAATTGAATCACTAAATAAGGGTAAAATTGGAAAAACATTAGACTTAAATCTTTCCTTTTTTGATATAAAACCATTTCCGTTTCAACTTGAAATTTTAGAAAAATTAGAAGTTGAGCGAACAGTTCATTATCGAAATAAAAATTTAGTAGTTGCCGCAACAGGAACAGGGAAAACTGTCATTTCAGCTTTTGATTATAAAAGATTTAAGACGGAGAATAAATCAGCAAAATTACTTTTCTTAGCTCACAGAAAGGAAATTTTGGTACAATCAATGACCACTTTCAGAGGGATATTAAAAGATAATAACTTTGGGGAATTATGGGTAGATGGTTTTGTTCCTAATTCTTATGAATTCGTTTTTG
This sequence comes from Polaribacter gangjinensis, assembly GCF_038024125.1. NCBI lineage: Bacteria > Pseudomonadati > Bacteroidota > Flavobacteriia > Flavobacteriales > Flavobacteriaceae > Polaribacter > Polaribacter gangjinensis. The sequence continues at coordinate 1,545,593 of NZ_CP150662.1, read as the reverse complement.
CATCTGTCCAAACAATTAATAATCGTTTAGTTGATTTAAATCTTTCTCCTGAATATTTTGATTTTATTGTGATAGATGAGTGTCATCATTTAACTGCGTCAAGTTATCGCGGAATCATCAATTATTTTAAACCAAAAATCCTAATTGGTTTAACTGCAACGCCTGAGAGAATGGATGGAGGAGATATACAAGAGGATTTTCATCATAGAATAGCTGCTGAAATTCGATTACCAGAAGCATTAAACAGAAAGTTGCTTTGTCCATTCCAGTATTTTGGAATTACAGATAGTGTTGATTTAACTAATGTAAGTTGGATAAGAGGTAAATATGTTGCAAGTGAATTATCATCTGTATATACCGCAAATGATAGAAGAATAGGAGAAATTATTGATGCGCTAGATAAATATACCAAAGACTTAAATGATGTTTGTGCAATTGGATTTTGTGTAACAATGGAACACGCTAAATTTATGGCAGAGAAATTCAGCCTTGCTGGTCTAAAGGCAGATTATTTAACAAGTGCAAACAATCAAAATAGAGATAACGTTAAAAGTTTATTGTTAAAAAAAGAAATAAATTACTTATTTGTAGTTGATATTTTTAATGAAGGTGTTGATATTCCTGAGATTGATACAGTTTTATTTTTAAGACCAACAGAAAGTCTAACTGTTTTCCTTCAACAACTTGGCAGAGGTTTAAGACTTGCAGATAATAAAGAATGCTTAACAGTTTTAGATTTTGTTGGCAATACAAGACCTGAATATAATTTTGAAAATAAATTTAGAGCACTAATTGGGAAAACTAAGACAACAGTTATAAAAGAAATTGAAGATAACTTTCCTCACTTGCCTCTGGGCTGCTCAATTATTTTAGAACAAAAAGCAAAACAAATCATCCTTGAAAATATTAAAACTGCAACATCCATTAATAGAAATCAGTTAATTCAAAAGATTCAAAATTTTCAACATCAAACAACTTTAGTCTTAAATCTGAGAAATTTTGTTGAGTTTTATAATATTCCTTTGCAGCTTATTTATAAGAGAGGAGGATGGACAAGACTTTGTCAAGATGCAGGCAAACTTGAGAATTTTAATAACAAAAATGAAAAACAAATTGTTAGTGCAATTTCAAAAAAATGGTTATCATCAAGTTCATCAAGTTATTTTCAATTCATTTTAGATTTAGCAAAAAAACATTTTAAAATAAAGCTTTTTGATTTTAATGAAACTGAAAAACAGATGTTGTTAATGTTGCATTATGATGTTTGGCAAACAGCAGCTGGTTTTGTTTCTCTTGAGGAGAGTATAAATGAAATTGGAAAAAGTGATTTGATGGTTAAAGAAATTATTGAAGTTTTGGAGTTGTTATTAGATACTATTGATTTTAAAGAAATTAATATTGAGTTACCATATAATCAGCCTCTTAAACTTCATGCTCGATATACTAGAGATCAAATTTTGGCTGCATTTCGTTTGAGTACTTTCGAGAGAAAATCACCAAGTAGAGAAGGTATTGCTGAAAATGTAAAATTAAACACTGAACTTCTTTTCATTAATCTTATAAAATCAGAAGAAAATTTTTCTCCTACTACAATGTATGATGATTATGCAATTAATGAGACTTTATTTCATTGGCAAAGTCAAAATTCAGCTGGTCCTGAGACACCTAAAGGAATCTCTTACATCAAACATCAGAAAGATGAAAAGAGAATTTTACTTTTTGTTCGTGAAAAAAATAAAGATGAGTTTGGTAATACTATGGGTTATATTTTTGTTGGTGAAGGTACATTAAAGGAATACTATGGCGCTAAACCTATGAATATTAAATGGGAACTAAATGAACCATTGCCTCACTATCTATGGAATAATGCCGCGAAATTAAGAATAGGGTAATTAAATGAATTATAATAATTTCTTAAAAATTAACTATCAGTAAAATATAATTTACATTTATTTCAGCGCAAAAAAAAATACAGAATGAGTCACAAATAGATACTAGGGAGATACTTAGGGGATACTAGGGGGATACTTAGGGGATAGTGTTGGGTAAGCCAAAAAAGGGGCTAATAATGTACACCTTACATCCTCAGCTCAACTTGCCAAGATGCTCAGAAAGGGTTATAGCGCACCAAAGCCAATGCAAAGTCAATACAAAGCCGATGTAATCCAATACTCAAATTTTAAAAAAAATACTAAGATTTCGTGCCATTCAAAGTTGCAAAACTACATTGGTGAAATTTGTGCAATTAGTGTCTAATGCTTAAAAAACTAAATCTTCGCTTGGTAGGTATACAAATCATAATAGCGGCCTTGCGAGGCAATCAATTGCTCGTGCGTACCTCGCTCAACAATATGCCCAGCTTCAATTACTAAAATTTGGTCTGCTTTTTTAATCGTACTCAGTCTGTGAGCAATCACAATCGTGGTGCGATCTTTGATTAATTCCGATAAACTTTTTTGAATCAGTGCCTCACTTTCGGTATCTAAACTAGAAGTCGCTTCATCCAAAATAATAATTTTTGGGTTTGCCAAAATAGCACGCGCAATCGCCAAACGTTGGCGCTGACCTCCAGAGAGTTTCACACCACGCTCACCAATCAAGGTATCCAAACCATCGTCAAAACGATCGGTAAATTCGTTTACATAGGCTGCTGTGACCGCATTTTGCAATTCAGCTTCAGTAGCATTCGGTTTGGGAAACAAGATATTTTCTCTGATGGTACCTTCAAACAAAAACTCATCTTGCAACACCACTCCCAAATATTGGCGATAACTGGGCAACACTACTTTCGACAAATCATGCCCATCAATCAACACTGTTCCAGAAGTAGGCGTTAAAAAAGTAGCAGACAATCCTGCAATGGTCGATTTCCCTGAGCCCGAGCTACCAACCAAGGCAACTACACTGCCTGCTGGGGCAGTAAAACTGATCTCGTGCAACACCTCTTTGCCTGCTTCATACGAAAAAGAGACATTGCGAAAAGTAAGTTCGCCTTTCAAATCTTGCAACTCAATATCGCGTTGATGGTCATCGGCTTCAGAGGTAGCGTTCATCAATTCTTCGGTACGATCCAAACCCGCCAAAGCTTCTGTCAATTGACTCCCAATATTGCTCATTTGTACAATGGGCGCAATCATAAACCCTAAAATAAGGGTAAAAAACAAGAAATCACCCGTAGTCATTTCCCCTTGTATCATATAATAGCCGCCAATTCCCATAATTCCTGTGGTAGCCACCCCAATTAAAAAGGTAGAAGCACTCGTCATAAAGGCAGTGGCAGTCAAGCTTTTTTTGATATTTTGATAGAGTTTGTCCACGCCTTTTTCAAAAACTACTTGTTCTTGCGCTTCTGCATTGAAGGCTTTGATGACACGTACACCTGCCAAAGTTTCGGTCAATCTACCAGTTACTTCCGCATTGATTTTTCCACGAGTTCTAAAAATAGGGCGAATGTATTTGAACGCTTTCAAAGCGATATAACCAAAAATAGACAAGGGCACAAACACAAATAAGGTCATCCATGGATTCAATTTGATCAAAATCACCAAAGAGACAATAGCGGTAAAACTTCCACCCACCAATTGCACCAAACCAGTACCAATCAAGTTTCGTACACCTTCAACATCGGTCATAATGCGCGAAACCAAAGCTCCTGATTTGGTATTGTCAAAAAAACGAATGGGCAATGACAACACCTTTTTTTGCACTTGTGCGCGCAATTCACTAATCAAATATTGGGCTTGCACACTCAAAATGCGCGTTAATAAAAAAGAAGAAACCGCTTGCACCAAAATAGCGCCCAATACAATGCCAATGAGTTGGTACAAGTGCGAGAGGTCTTTATTCGGTATCACCACGTCTAACAACACCTTACTTTGCCAAGGCAATATCAATCCTGACAAACTTTTAATGACAATCAATCCCAAGCCAATAAATACCAAATTGCGACGAGGCCAAATGATGGTGGTAAAGGCTTTCGCCATCGTTACTTTTGGGGTAGAGGTATCGGTTTTTTTGGAAGCGGTTTGTAACTGTTTCATGCGATGAATGGTTTCCTTATTTTGAGATGTAAAATTAACCATTTTAATGGGTAGTTTGGTCAAATTTGCTGTATAAAAAAACCACTCTTAATGAGTGGTTTTAAGAATTTATATTGTTTTTACACATTTGTGTTTTGATCTTGGTTGATTTTACAGAGTAAAATATCTACCAATATAAAACCTATGCTTTGCGTATCTGTTTTTATAAGATCTAAAAATTTAATTTAACAAATTCTGTTATTCATTTTTGATACAACGAACAGAAAGACCACTAGTTCTCTCAATGTTTTGAATTCCGGCACCGTTTAAAAACACGTCTAATGCACGAGAGGTACCGATATTGCTGTCACTTGTAATTGTACTACTCCAATAGTAACCGTTTAAATTTGCATAAACTTCACCATTACCACCATTGCGTCTTGATGCTGCAGGTAAAGCTATCATGTTGAAAGCACCATCAATGGTCTGTGCCGACCAACTTTCTAGTTCACTTTGCCATTCTGCTTCAGTTGGTAAACGGTATCCTGTTGGACAGGGGTTGTTTATGCCATTTTCACCTTGCCACAAATCTGTGTTGGATGTGTTGAGCCAATTGTTCTCAGTAATTGAAATTATAAAATTACCATGATCGGGCTGGGCAGTACTACTTATCACAGTTGTTGTAGTAGAGGTGCGACATTGATGGCCGTCCGATCGCCTTCCCCATTGATACAAATCACCATAGGCTTCTTGATCACTCTTATTAGTTGCTCTTCTCGAAGCTCCTAAATTTCTATCCATCCAGGTTTTTCCTGTAAAAGGATTTCTAATATCAACAATAGTTGTAAACTCAGAAGAGCAAAGTATTTGGGCGATTGATGTTAAACCTCCCGCTAGATTGGTCCAAGCTGTTCCATTAAAAACTTGAAGTTCTCCATTTCTACCACAGTTATTGCACCATATGATTAATCCATCTGGCGGACGGCTAATATTGTCGCGCTGAACATTAGACATTCGCGGAGGTAAAAACCCTTTTTCAGTAGATGATATTTCAAGAGCTGCAGAACTATTGGAATCAATTGCACCTATTTTTAACTGACAATAAGACGTGTTTTTAATCAGTAAGAATGTTAATAAAAGAAATGTATATTTCATTGATTCATTGTGTTTTTTAACAATAAAGTTTAATTTTATGATTGATTACTACAATCTTCATAATAACTGGTTTATTCTAATAATTTCAATTTTTTAATCTTTGTAAAATAAAAATAAATGGGATTTGTTTATAAAAGCAATTTTGTCCGATTTAATACTTTTCAATAAAATCCATATAATTGAAATAGTTGTTTTTTTAAAAAAAACCTTTACCCATTATAAGTTTTTAATGCAACGAACAGGAAGCCCACTTGATTTTGCTGCAGTAAAACCACCAATAGAAGTTGAAGTAAAAGCCAAAGCTTTAGCTGATGTGTCGTTATTAATGGTACTGCTCCAATATAATCCAAAAGTAACAGATATTGACCCATCTGAGCCGGATCTAGTACTGGCCACTGGAAGTTTTAAAAATGAGTTAGAAGCACCAGCACCATCATCATTCCATCCTGTTAATTCGGTAGTCCACTCGGCTGATGTTGGTAAACGATAACCCGTTGGGCACGGATTATTAATTCCGCCATCATTACCTTGCCATAAATTATTGTTTGGTGAGCTTCGCCAATCACCTGTATTAGATAGAATAAATTTCCCATTAACGGGATTGTCTATATCACTTAGCGTAAAGGTTGTTGATTGAGATCTACATTGATGCCCGTCGTTTCCTCTTCCCCATTGGTATAAGTCCCCAAAACTATCAACATCATTTGCTGAAGTAGCCACTTTTGAGGCACCTAAATTTCTATCCATCCAAATTCTGCCTGTATAGGGGCTGGTAACTTCAATTATTTGTGTATTATAAGTGGGACAATTTATTGGGTCTAATTCACCTGATTGTGCTGCACCTCCTGTTACATTGGTCCAAGTGTTTCCATTATACACCTGTAATTCTCCATAAGAGCCGCAGTTGGTACACCAAATCATTAAACCAGATGTTAAAGTACCACTTATGTTTTCTCTTTGGCTATAAGTTAATCTTGGTAATAAAAAACCCTTGTTTGTAGAAGTAATATCTAAAGCAGCAGCAGCATTAGGTGTCGTTGTACCTATACCAACTTGGGCAACAGTTGTAACAGTTACGAATACTGTTGCTAAAAGTGTAAATAGTTGTTTCATTTATATCAAATTATTTTTTTATTTATTTATTGCCTTGAACTAAATACCAATCTACCCAAGCATCCATCTGATTTACGGAGTTAGGCCTCAATATGATTTCTCTTTTATTATCTAATAAAAACATTGTTGGTGTTGAAAAAACATAGTAATCTTTCACTATATTACTTTCCCATTTTTTTAAATCGGAATAGGATGGAAATGGAAATGTTGCACTAAAATCAGCAAAAGCCTTTTTATCTTCCTCTAAAGCTATAAAAATAACTTCTACTCCTTTTGATTTCCATTTATCGTAGTTTTTAGAAATTGAAGGCAATTCTTCAGTGCATTTAGGGCACCAACTGCCCCCAAAAACGATTACTGTATAAGGAGACTTAATATCTGATAATTTAGTAAGTGTGGTTTTTGAATTTACGAAGTTTGATTTGTCAAAAATAATATCAGCTGCAATATTCCCTTTTTTCATGGCTCGGTAGGTTTCTAATTGATTGGCAAGGTCATTATTAATTGTACAACTACTCTCATTTAAAACCTTTAACGCCAAGTATTCTGATGCTTCAAACAAACTGTGTTTTTCTAATAAGTCGAATAAGTAATTGGTAACTTCGTTGAATATTTTTTCGTTAGTTGCTAATTTTGGCAGCATAGCATCAATAGATATTTTCATTTCTTGAAATACCTTATCTAAAGGATTGCCACTATTTTCTAATAACCAAAAATGACTTTCAATAGCATCTTTAAATAACCCACTTTTGTACAATCTTATATCGGTATAATCTAAGTTTCTAAAAGCATTGATAGTTGCAGGGATTTCTTCGGTACGATATTGAGCTATGGTAGAAGCATTACTTACCAATTTTCTGGTAGGTAAAAACCATTTTACATAGCTATCTTTTGGTAATTGTTCTAAAAAAGCAGCATCTTCATTTTTTATACGAAGTTTTTCTTCTTGTATGGCTTTTATAGGTGCTTTTTTAACTAAAAACAAGGTATCTGTTGCATATATTTTCTCTAAAAATAACCAAGCGCTTAAAGCTTGTTCACGCTTTGGGTGTTCTTTGGCATATTGTTCAAACCATTGGTTTTGTTGTCCTTTTTTTATGTTGATGGTTTTTGGATTACTTAGTGATTCACCAGCTAATTCTATATCTTCACCACTTAATATAACAAATAAGGGTTTGTTATCTGAAGCTAGTAAATACCCTATACCAATATCATTTTCAGAATAATTAAGTGTAAAATTACCTTTTTCATCAACAGTGGTCTTATCTATAAGATAAGTTTTTAAGCCGTCAAAACCATCTAGATGAAGATTTTGTCCTGCTAATTGCTTTAAGTTACCGCTAATGCTTTGTGCATTAAAAAGCGCTGTGTAAAGCAAAACTGTAAGTAACGTTGCGATTCTTATTTTCATCAAATCATTTTTCAAAATAAATTTTACTACTCAAAAGCTTTGCTAATATTTTTTAAAATGTAATGAAAAATACTTAGCGTTATAAGGATCAATTAATTCTTGATACAACGAATAGACATTCCAGTTGCTGGAAAGTATTCTGATGTACCAGAGCTACTACTTCTTAAGCTAAGGGTTTGGGGGGCTGAGGAATAAGTACTACTCCAATAGCTTCCAAGACTTCCCACGCTAAAAATATTAGCACTAGACCCAGAACGGTACCCCGCCATAGTTAATTTTAGTGGTGATGTTAAAGCGCCTTGGCTATCTGGACTACTCCAGCTTCCGCGCTCAACATTTAGCTCTGCTTGTGTGGGTATACGATATCCGTTTGGGCAAGGATTGTTAACGCCATTTACACCTTGCCATAAATTGGTATTCGTCGGGCTACGCCATTCCATGTTACTATAAGTGTCAAGGGTATAATTGTTATCTATTATAAAATCACCGTGTCCAGGTTGATCAGTGCTACTTAATATTGTTGTAGTCGCTGAATTTCGGCATTGGTGCCCATCTGCACCACGACCCCATTGGTATAAATCGCCATAACTGGCTGCATCTGTTGAACTTGTAGCTACTTGTGTAGCTCCTAAATTACGGTCCATCCATATTTTTCCGGTATTAGGATTTATAACATCCACAATTTGTGTTGGTCCAGAAGCACAAAATACAGTACCTTCTGGATATTCCAGATAAACATTTCCGCCACAGGTATTATGCCAAATGCCATTACCAACATAAAATTCTAAACATTTAACTGTGGTATTATAAATCACCAAACCATCCCCCGGCGAGGAAATGGAGTTACGTTGAGTTGTAGTCATTCTTGGTATTAATAATCCTTTTGTGGTAGAATTAATTTCTAAGGCTGCTGAGTTGTCTGGATTTGTTGTGCCTATACCCACTTGAGTATAGGTTGTTATAGTTAAAAATACTATTGCTAAAAATGTAAATAGTTTTTTCATTGGTCTGTTTATTTTTATTTATTTGATAGGTTTATTAGTTGTTCATTTATTACCAGTTACCCCCAGGATTTGGAGGTGCAGATGTTGCTTGTGCTTTTTTAGGGTTTAAAATTAAAAATGTACCCATAGCGGTTAAGGCAGCATACTTACTCATTTTCTTGATGGCCTCTTTTCTGTTGATATCGGTTGTCTCTTTAGACGAATGGTTGTTATTTTTCATGAATATTTTGTTTAATCTATGAATATCTTTTTAGTATAAACACTCTTGTTATAATTTATTTGAAGTATATAAACCCCTGCTTTGATACCTATTGTAGATAGCGTTTCTTTTTGTGAGGGGTTTGGGATGTTCTTTGATTGTATTTTCATCCCTAATAAATTATAAAGGCTAAAGTTTGCCGGTTGTGAAAACTGCTGCAATCCTTCTATTGAGATGTAGGCATTGCCTACACCTTTATATGCAGTTAAGAATGAGGTACTGCTTACTGTATCTGCAGAAAGAGTACTTCTAGTAAAGTGTATATAAAACCTACCTGAACCACTTAGCTTAGTCGTTGGTATTAACTCAAAAGAGTTGTTGGTTAGAAGTGTAAAGGTTTTTTCTAAAGTATCCTCTATATATACATTAATGTCTTGTGGTATTGTACTGTTAGCAATTTCAATTTTAAGCGAAACCCCAGCCTCTTGGTGTATAACAAGCGGTACTGTTACACTACTCATATAATCTACAGACATTGCATTGATACCCATACCAATACCCTTGTCCTGTTCTAAAAGTCGTGAACTTATTCCTTTCGTTTGATTAAAAGCTCCTGCATCAAATCCAGGGTCTAAACCTAACGTAAGACCTTCTTTAAAATAAAACTTTGTGTTTCCTAGTTTCTGCTTGTTTTGATACATATCCAATACCAACTCATAACTTGTTGTAGCGTTTTTTGAGGCAATAAAATCATCTGTTCCCACTACTGTTTGCATAGCTTTGGTAAAATTGATTGTTTGATTCTCTCCAGTTCCAGCTGCGGCTACAAAAAAACCTTGACCAGGCGCTATGTATGTAGCTGCGCTTGTGTTGTTGTAGATGGTATATCCTGTTCCATCAGCATTCCAGCCATAGATTGCTTCAAAAGCATCGTCTATTGCTGCTGCGTTTACTGTTAAAAAATTGTTAGTCGTTTCTGAAGGACTGTTAGCAAATACATACGATGCAAATGGATTGGCAATCAAATTCCAACGTCTTCCCGCACCAGAATTGGCAGCATCATTATTAACGATACTAACGGTTTGATCACCATTGGCAATAGTACCCGTAAAGGCTAAGGTTGCTCCACTAGTGGTAGCCATTTGGTATCCTTGCCCTAACATTAAATTACCTGCGGTGGCATTCGTTGCGTTTACCCAAGTGTCTGTGGTATTATCATAAGCACCCACTGCATAAACACCACTACCATTATTTGCAATATTGGCATCTTGTATCAATGTACTAAATGCCATCCCAGATACTGGTGCACCTATTAAATCCCACTCACCAGAGCCTACTATATTAACATAGCGATTGTAGGTAATTGTACCAGAAGTAATACCATTTACCAACAACGATGAAAATTCATCAGAATCGGAGTTTAAAGTAACTATTCCTGAAGCGTTAGTAAAATCACCGCCAACAAACAAATAACTGTCTTTTGAGATTGATAGAGATCCTCCATTGCTAACTGTAAAATTCTGGGAGTGTGTATAGCTTTGGAAAAGTAAACAAATAATAATCGTTAACGTAATTTTACTCATAGGATTGATTTTTTCAAATTAGATTGATAAGAATTCTAAAATTTTTGATTTAAAATACTCGCAAAAATATCCTATAAAAACAATTAAATTTAAAATCCACTTTTAAAATTGTGTCATTATGCTATTTTGAGACATTTTAAAAAAAATGTTATTCAAAAAAATATGAGTTTAATTTCATTAAATTATATTTTTGTCAAAACTAGAGGATTGTAAAAATTTTGTTTTTTACTTAAGATTCTCAAAATAATTATGTTTGTTATTAATTAGCAATACATTTATTTTTGTAAATCAGAAATATATTTCTTCTATTGAATTGTATATAAGTAAACTTTTTATGATTATTGACCTTTTATTTTTTCTTACAGTAAGTTTTTCATTGTTTATAGGTTTTTTTTTAATTTTTAAATTAAAACCACGTAAAGAAAAATTTCATATAATTACAATTGGTTTGTATTATATTATCCATGCCTTGTGTTTTAGTTTTTATTTATTAATTAAATATGAATTGATTATTTATTTTCCTTACTTATATAAAATACCCGCACCGCTTACTTATTTAATTACACCTCTTTCTTTTTTTCATATTCGCTCTCTTATTTACAATAAAAAATCATTAAGGGCTTTTGACATAATTCATTTTACACCCTTTATAATTTTCTTAATTTCGTATTTTCCTTTTTACTTTATGCCTTTAGCAGAAAAAGTAAACTACTTAAAACTAGTTTTTTTAGATTTCAATTTAACTTTTACTGATAATATTGGTTTGATACCAGAAAGCATCAATTCTCTTGGCCGTATTCTACATCCATTATTTTATTTGTTACTTCAATGGATGATGATCTATTCAATGAAAGGTAAAAACTTTAAGTTAATAAATAATAAATTGTACAGTTGGGTGTTTAATTTAACACTGATGCAATCATTTTTTTCAATTAGTCTTGTTGGAGTAGTTATTTTTTCATTTTTATTTCCTGTTTATTTTAAGTTTAGAATATTTGAATATCTGCCTACAGTTTTTACAATTATCTTTTTCTTTAGTATTAGTGTTTATCTAATATGGAATCAAGATGTTTTACTAAAATTAAAATATTTTTCTTTTGAAAACGACATGAATCATACGTTTAATGAAATTAATTTAGGTTCCTTAACTGATATAGTTCAGGAGAAGTTATACTTCACAGATAAAAATTTATCTATCTCTAAATTATCTTTATTATTAAATATAAGCCAAAATGATTTGTCTAAAATTATTAACAAAAGCTATCCCAATTATAATTTTTGGATAAATGAAATAAGAGTTAAATATAGTATTGATTTGATAAAAGAGGATTTTTTAAAAAATTACTCGGTAGAGGCTTTAGCTGAAAAATCAGGATTTAAATCAAAGAATACTTTTTATAGATCTTTTAAAAAATACACGAATACAACTCCAATAATTTTTGAAAAGGAATTAAACTTTTTGTAATTATTTTTCAATAAAAAAGAAATATTGAAAATGTTTAGAAATGTTTTACACAAGTAGGCATTTATAATCTCTTTGTTAATTTAGGTATTGATTAAATTAGGAAATAGGCAATGACAAGACCTATTTTTGCACTTGTGCACGCAATTCACTAATCAAATATTGGGCTTGTTCACTCAAAATGCGCGTCAATAAAAAAGAAGAAACCGCTTGCACCAAAATAGCGCCCAATACAATCCCAATCAAACTATACAATTGCGTCATGTCTTTCTTCGGAATCACCTCGTCTAACAAAATCTTGCTTTGCCAAGGCAATATCAATCCTGACAAACTTTTAATGACAATCAATCCCAAGCCAATAAATACCAAATTTCTACGTGGCCAAATGATGGTGGTAAAGGCTTTCGCCATGGTAACTTTTGGGGTAGAGGTATCGGTTTTTTTGGAAGCGGTTTGTAAATGTTGCATGGGTTGTATTCGTATAGTAATGAATGACAAAAATAACCATTTTAGTGGGTTTATTGCTAAAATACGATATACAAAAAAAACCTTATATTATTTAACCACATAGTAAATATAGAAAAAGGGTTTCATAGCCCAATTCTTGGGATTCACATAGCTATGGTCTACTAAAATTGAGTGAAACGTCTATAAAAAACAATAAAGCTATGTGCCTATGTGGTTTATAACATAAGTTTCTAGAATTATTTACGATTCGCTTTCTTTGCAGTTTTAGCAGCTTTCTTTTCTTTGGGTGTTAACACCGCTTCTTTTTAACGTTCTTTTTTGCGTCTTGTGATTTTGCCATGGTGGTTATTTTTTATGAGTTGATGAATGTTTTGAAATAATTTTAGCCACATAGTAAACACATAGCTATTTGACTCCTAAAATATGGGAATCTATTCCTTTTTCTATATATTCTATGTGGTTAAATACTGTTGCGATAATTACACTTTCAACACAATTCGAAAACGCGCTTTTCCAGCTTCTAAATGTGCAATGGCAGCATTCACGTCTGCCAAATTAAATTCTTCCACTGTGGGATAAATATCATGACGTACACAAAATTCCAGCATTTTTTTAGTCAAGCCAATACTACCAGTCGGACTTCCACCAACCGATTTTTCGCCCATAATCAAACTAAATGCAGGGATGGCCATAGGCTCTAAAACCGCACCAACTGTATGCAATTTTCCTTGAGGAGCCAAAGTAGTCAAGTAAGAATTCCAATCGAGGGTTACATTGGTGGTATTCAAAATAAAATCCAACGAACCTGCAATGCCTTGCAAAGCATCTGGATTGGAAGAATCCACTACTTGGTGAGCTCCCATTTTTAAAATCTCAGCTGTTTTATTCGGATTCGAGCTAAAAGCAGTAACCTCACAACCCCAAGCTTTTAGGAATTTAATAGCCATATGACCCAATCCACCAACACCAATCACACCCACTTTGTCTGTAGGTTGCACGCCCGACAATACAATGGGACTAAATACAGTAATACCCCCACAAAACAACGGACCTGCTTTTGCCATGTCTAAGTCTTTTGGCAACGGAATTACCCACGACCAATGCCCACGAACATAATCTGCAAAGCCACCATGACGTCCTACAATGGTTGCTTGCGAGTCACCGCACAAATGCTGTTTGCCATCTAAACATTGGTTGCAATGCATACACGCTGCCGAATTCCAACCCATGCCTACTTTATCACCAATTTGTAGCCCTTTCACATCCTTACCAATGGCTGCCACTTCACCCACAATTTCATGACCAGGCACTAACGGAAATTGACTCATGCCCCAATCGTTGTTGATCATACTAAGGTCGGAATGGCACATGCCACAGTAAGACACTTTGATGTCTATTTCTTCGTTACCAATGGCAGGCAATTCGTATTGAAAGGCAGTTAATTTTGATCCTGCTTCAGTAGCAGCATAAGCGTTGATGGTTCTCATAATCAATTTTTTAAATGAATGTTGTAAGATACAAAATAAAACCGAACTTCGAACATCAAGTTTCGATCATCGACCATCGGCCTTCGATCATCGAAAATCGCTCATCGAACAAGAAGATACATAGGGGATACGTACGGGATACTTGGGGGATACTTACGGGATACTAGCGGGATAGTGTCTGCAAACTTGTCACAGCAATTTACTATTGTATTTAATTAACAATATTTGAATATTGATTAAGGATAAAAGTATTATTAATATTTACAATATCTTTAAATAAAGTAAAAATCCTATTCGTAGTTTTTATAAAACCTTAGTGTCAATAAATCATGAACAATAAATAAATAGTTTTTAGGGAGCTGTCGTAATAAATTCACTCACAGATACACCTATAAATTTTTTAAAATTTTGAGAAAAAGTATATCGAGATTTAAACAAACTTTCTTCTCCAAGTGAGGCTACAGTATGTTTTTTTAAATAGCCATTTTTTATCAATGATACTGCATAATTAATTTTAACGAGGTTACTAAAATCATTCACAGAGTAATGACAGTAGTATTTAAAAATGACATCCAAATGATGTTTAGGAATTTTTAATTCTTGAGCCATTGTTTTGGTTGTCAACGTTATTGTTGAAATTATGGAGATATTTTTTTGAAGCATTTGAATATCAAGTAAAATCATATCAATTTTGGGAAAAACAACATCAAATACTTTTCTGTCTTTTTGCTCAATGGTTTTTAAAGGTTTTGCGTTCCAAATCAAAATTTCTTGAGGTGTGTTTTCTCGTATTTTTTTTATTAAATGCTGCTCTCCAAAAATTATGACAGGGTTTCTAAACATATAAACAATAAGGATAAGCCATAATAAAGAGGAAAATTTATAGAAAATATTTAAATTTTGATGAGGATTAAATTCACTAAATAAAAAATAATTGGAATAAATTACCAGTAAAAAAGTAATTGTAGCCATTAAAATGGCCCATGTTTTTATAGTTTGGTAATTTTTTTTTTCAAATTGTGAAAGTTTATTTTTTAATACGAGTTCCTTTAGTAACAATACTATTGAAAAAAAATAAGAGACAGAGAAAATAAGATACAGCAAATAATGAATTTTAAAAGAATCCACATAAATATCAATCAAAACTATTGAAATTGGGACAAAAAAATGCAATAATTCTTTCCATCGATTATTATTTTCACGGATAAGTCTGTAGAAGAATAAGTAAAAGATTGGAACTATAAAAAAAGCCAAACTCATTCTAAATTTTAATGGACTATAGGTGTTAGTTGAATACCCTAAAACTTCAATCCCATTTAAAAACCGCTGCAATCCAACAATCAATAAAATAATTAAAAAATAAACATTTGTTTTACGATTTGGTTTGGTATAGCAAATCATTAGAACCATAACAAAGAGACACAAGAATCCTATTAGGAGGGATAAAAGGTTTAATAGCATGTGGCAAATACTTGAAATATGTAACAAATATAGTGTAATATCACTTTACACTCTCAGTTTTGTTTTTACAATGCAGTTATTTGTAAGATGATAAATCCCGATTAATTAAAATAATGAAAAAATCTTACCTACTTTTAGAATTCATCACTCTTTTACTTCTTTCTATTTCCAATTCAGGCGCACAAACTAATGTAACTTCATCTGGAATGTCTATTCAAGGAATTGCTCGTGATGACAAAAATGAAGCGCTAGCAAACATAGATCAATTGGATCTTACATTTATGGTATATTACTTAGTAGGCAGTTCAACCTCACCAACGGAAATTTTACGGAGTACAGCAACAGTAAGAACAGATAATTTTGGGGTATTCTCTTATGTTTTAAATATAAGTATGGATCATTACAATCTTATCAGTAATCAATCTTCGTATTTAAGAGTCAGCTCAGGAAGTGTAATTTTTTCTGATGAAAAATTACAAGCTGTTCCTTATGCAATTCATGCTCAAAATGGGGTACCTACAGGTACTATTGTTGCATTTATTGGTTCAGTAGCACCTTCAGGATGGTTACTTTGTGATGGTTCAGCTATTCCTAACACCCCTTTTACGGAAAATTTAAAAACATTGTTAGGAGCAAATAACACACCCGATCTTAGAGCCATGTTTTTACGCGGTGCTGGAAATGGTAATGGAAAAATAGGTCCTACTTTAAAACAAGTGGTGCAAGATGATATGAAATCGCATTTACATGCTGTAAATATCAATACTAATACAACAGGGAATCATAACCATACAATAACTTTCTCAAATGACGATTTTAATGGTAGTGGAGGTTCTAATAAAAATGGATTAGAAGATGATACCAATGGCGATTCTAGATTTAACCGAAATTTAACGACAAATACAACAGGGAATCATGCTCACAATGTAAATGGCAATACAGCCGATACTGGAGGTGAAGAAACACGCCCAATAAACTACGGAGTTAATTATATTATAAAAATATAAAAACAAAGCACATTTTATCATTATTTACAATCCCTCATTAAATTTTAATGTAATGAAATATATTATTGTATTGCTTGTTTTTTTATTTTGTTGTAATGACATCTTTTCTCAAGACAAATCTGGTGTAAAATCTGTAATTGGAGCTTCCTCATCTCAAAAAAAGAACATAAGGAATACCCGAACACAAACTGTTAACGGAGTAAATAAAACTTTTACTATAGAGAGTGTTAATATTTTAGTGGGGTCCCCTTATCTAGGCTTAACAAAAGGAGCTACTTCTGGAGCCCCATCTACACAAAACTATCAGAAAGATTTGGGTTTCCCTTGGGGTATTCGTTACCTATACAATACATTTTCTGAAGATGCTTTTACAGTTTCTAAAGGCTACTACAGTGATCGAATAGAAATTAATTGGGATATAAAAAAGAATCAGGAAAAAATAGTAAGCATCATAGTTTTTAGAACTGAGGATATCACAAGTACAATACCCAATTGGGGAAATCCACTTAAAATATTAGCTGCGGATGTAGGTACTTTTTCAGATACCAATGTAGAGGGAGGAAAATTATATCGATACAAACTACTAGCAAAGGGTGTTGAGGCTGAAGGCTTAGAAGTTCAATACTCAAATTTTATTACAGGAATTGGGTATAGAAATCCAACAGGCGTTATTACTGGAAATATCAGTTATACTGGAGGAAATCCAGTAAGAGATGTGTTAGTTACTGCAAATCCAACAGGTGCTACTTTGCGTTTTGGGAGTTCACTAAAACTACCCACAAACAGTTACATTTCAGTTCCAAAATTGCACAAAGGATTAAAAGACTCTATTACAATGCAAGCTTGGGTAAAACCTCTAGGTAATTTTACCAATGACGAATTAGTTATTTTTAATTTATTAGGAACGGGAGCAAATGAATCTATCCCTTTTAGCATTGCGTTGCATAACAACATTTTATCTGCAAAAGTGCTAAATCACACCATTTCCTTAAGTAATTTTATTCCAAGTGGTGAAATAGATAATAAAGGCGATGATGTATTGATTCCCATAAATAGCATTAATAACGCTTTCAACCATTTTAGTGTCGTATTGAGAAATAATGAAGTTCCTGAAATTTATATAAATGGACGATTAATCTCTCAAGAATACATTCAAAAAATGAATGCAGTATTAGCGCAAAATAGTTCCACAGCATCACAAACAGTTGCGTTTTCAACGACAAACAAACCTGTTAATATAAATATTCACACAGATAGGCCAACATGGATTAGTTTTAGATCCGGAGGTAAAAAATCAGCATATATTGATGAATTAATAGTGTGGGAAACAGCACTAAATTCATCTCAAATTCAAAGAGATTACAGACGTTATTTGAAAGGAAATGAATCGTATTTACATACATATATCAGAGCTAATGAAAAAACAGGGGATTTTGCTTATGATTTAGCTCATACTGGTTTTAATTTTCATGGTAACGATGCTAAATTAAGTCATTCGCCCATAGCGCCTAGTTGGGCTAATAGTGAAGATAATATCAACAACATTCCAACAAATACTCAATTAGGGGTTTTAGGGGTTTCTGACGAGTTTGGCAATTACGTTATATCTTCTGTCCCCTTCAGTGGTAATGGAGATTCTTTTACAATTGTTCCTTCTCTTGGTAAGCATGAATTCAATCCAAAACAAGTATTGGTTTTTTTAGGAGTAGGATCAACAGTGGTAAATAATGTAGATTTTATTGATAAGTCTTCGTTTGTGTTTAAAGGATTGGTTGTTTATGATAGTAGAGGGGTTTTTCCAGCGACGTCAGATGCTCCTATAACAGGAGATATCAAAGAAGATGAATCATATAATGCATATGTAATAGGAAATCTTAAATATCAAAAAGGAGAATATTGGGCAGAAAAAGACAAAGATGGTACTATTATCCAATTAAATAGATATGCAACCATACCTGTGCCTGATGCATATGTTTATATTGATAATATCCAAGCAATTGATGCAAATAATGTTCCTGTTCAAACAGATATTCATGGTCGTTTTACCATCGAAGTTCCAATAGGAAAGCATGCAATTAGTGTAAGTAAAAGTGCACATACCTTTGATTTTGAAGGCCGATTTCCTGCTAGAGATAGTACTATAATAAATGGAGTAACCTATTTTACCAATACCTATAAAGATTTTTTTGAAGACAGCGACGAACCAATAACTTTCATAGACAATACCAAAATAACTGTTATAGGAAGAGTTGTAGGAGGAAAAATAGAATCCGATAAAACCATTGGATTTGGATTTGATGGTAAAAAAACATTTACATACAATGACACCTCAGGTGCAGAAATAACAACAACTTACACTTCGATTAACAATATTGGTAGCGCACAATTAACTTTAGGTTATATGCCTGTGGGTGCAAATTCAATAACAAATGAATATAAAACTAGTTTTACAACTAATAACGAAACAGGAGAGTTTAGGGTTAATTTATTGCCACTAAGTTATATAATTTCTCAAAATGATTTGAGGTTTGTAAGTGGTATAAATCCAGACAATAATCCACTTTTAACGGCAGATATGCCAATAAATTTTACAGCTATAAAAGCATTCCAATACCCAACATTTGTTCAAGGAAGCACAACAATTACTGGCGAACCATATCAAGAAATTCTAAAATTTACTCACATTGCAATTCCACAACATAATGTAATAAATCAAACTAGTGATACTACAATTACTGCAGATGGCATTAATTACACCATATCACCTAACCAAAATCCACCAATTTATACCCAATTTGCAGATTATTCCATAAGTATTCAAAGCTTAGAAAGGTATTTCAACTACGATATCAATCCTAATGATCCTGAGATAAGTGTTGTGCCTGTTGTAGGGAGCACTTTAATTAAAACTAATAATTTAGCTCTAGAAAACAGTGAAAGTATCAAAGTCTCAGATTTAGATCCAAGCATACTTATTTATAGTTTTAAAGGAGGTATTCCTAACACAGATTCAGCAACTAATTTTAAAAGAACTCTCAATTTAAAAATTAGATCTAACGGTATTGATTATCCTGTAATAAACTATAAAACTGAGGGTATTATATTAGGAGGTGTTGCTGATGGAAGTCAAACTTTTGTGACTGCAGGTCCTGAAATTCCTGATTTTGTATTGCGTGATCCTCCAGGATCGTTTAGTTCTGCTAGTATTGAAAAAGGGTCTTCTTTTAGTTTTTTAAGAGAAAATACCTCAAATACGACCATTGGTAATGAAACAAATGCGACTGTATCATTGGGTTTTACATTAAGTGTAGGTGGTGGACTTGCTGGACCAGTGATGGAATCAGAAACGGTTGCTGATACCACCACAGGAATACTAATGCAACAATCTTCATCTAATGGAAAAAGTATAACAAATACCTATACTTTTAACCAAACAATTACTACAAATAGCGATCCAGATTGGATAGGTAGTGACGCTGATTTGTACATAGGAACTTCGGCAAATCAGTTTTACGGTACGTATGATGAATTGGTGGTTTCAAGTACCTCCACTAATTCAACACCTATTAACGTATTGAATGCTTCAGGTGTTTCGATGATTTTACATCCTAAAATTAATAAAGCACTGTATTTTAGTGAATCACCAGAAAAAACTTTGTTTGTATATTCTCAAAGAAATATTTTGAATGATGTGATTCCAAAATATCAAAACTTTATCGATCAAATAGATAATGGAACTTTACTAGAAAATCAAAATGGGGTACTTTCTAGGGAAGCATATGTTTCTTCAATAAATCTTTGGAGAAAAATTATTCTTAACAATGAATTGGTGAAATATCAAGCTTTTAAAAATAGAAATGCTCTTAAAACCTCTTTAGATGACATTGTTGAGAGCTTGAAAGATCCAGAAACTGGAGCACTCTCTGAAACAGCAAAACAACTAAAAGACTTATTGGATGCTACTTTCTATGAAAACATTTCTTTTGATGCTGGTGTAGGCGAATTTACAAAAGGATTTTCTGTAGAACGGTTAACTACTAGCACCCTTTCATATGAATTACAAATAGATAGTTCAGTGGCAGTGGCTATTGGTGCAGATTTTAATGATACAGGGTTTCAAATGGAAACTACAACAAATAATACGGGTAACTCTTCAAATACAAATGAAGATACTTCAGATGAAACAACTACAATAAGTTATACACTAAGTGATACAGATCCTGGGAATATATTTAGTGTCGATGTAATCAATCCTTTTGATGGAAACGGTCCTATTTTTATTACCAAAGCAGGAGAGACATCTTGTCCTTACGAAACAGAAGAGCTTTCTTATTTTTACAACCCAAATCATGAAAATGTAAAAAACCCATCTGCATTAATAATCAATCTTCCAGAATCTGAACGCATTCCATTATCAGTTGCAACGATAGCTATTGAAAGACCCGAGATAACAGTTGCAGATGCTGACGTATCAGATATTTTTGAAGGGCGTAATGCAGAGTTTGTGCTTAATTTAAGAAATACAAGTACCATCAATAAAGACGCAACCTTTATTTTGATGGTAGATCAATCTACCAATCCAGACAATGCGGATATCAATATAGAGCCAAATGGAACTTTAATTACAATCCCTGCAGGGAAGACAGTGTTTTATACAATGACATTAAAAAAAGTAAAACAAGACCAATATGTATATGATAACATTCGTATATTTTTAAAATCTTCTTGCGATGATGATGCAATAGATGAAGTATTTGTATCTGCTAGTTTTGTTCCTGCATGTTCTCCAGTGACTATCATGGAGCCATCTAACAACTGGCTTCTTAATAGAAATGCTGCATTTGATGGAGTAAATACGAAACCATTAAACATTAAATTAGGTGATTACAATACTACTTTTGATAGTTTTGAAAAAATTAATTTAGAATATAGGTTAAAAGGCACACCCAATTGGGCTAGGATAAAAACCTATTACAAAAACCAATCGGATTATGATATTGCATTGAATGGTGGTGATACTGATATTGAACTTATTGTTGGAAATCAGTTAAATTATGCATGGGATATTGCAGGACTTGGTTTGCCAAACGGTACCTATCAACTCCGTGCTCGTTCTTCTTGCTACAATAATACTACTTTTGAGTCAGATATTATTGAGGGGAATGTAGATCTTACAGCTCCTGTAGTTTTTACTACACCAACTCCTAAGGATGGCATATTAAATCTTGGTGACGATATTACCATTAAGTTTAACGAACCAGTAAAAACAAACAGTACTGTTACAAGATTCGAATTTTTAATTCAAAAAAACCAATTACCTGTAGAACATGGTGTATCGTTAGCTTTTAATGGAGAAAGCAATAAAGGTACGATTACCAAGCCAGCCATTGCAAACGGAGATTTTAGTATTGAGTTTTGGTTAAAAAATTCAAATCCAAATGGAACTTCTACATTATTAATGCAAGAAAATGGCTTAAAAATAGAGCTGTTAAATAACGTATTGAGATATACCATTGGTAACGAAAGTATTGAAGCTTTTATAGCTAATGATGATACGTTTAATCATTATGCACTTTCCTATGATAATTCGGGATTAGTATTAAGCATCATAGAAAATGATATTGAAGTGCAATCTCAACAAGTTTCCAACAGATTGCAATATACCAATAGCGAATCAATTGTTATTGGTGGAAA
Source organism: Polaribacter gangjinensis (assembly GCF_038024125.1). Lineage (NCBI taxonomy): Bacteria > Pseudomonadati > Bacteroidota > Flavobacteriia > Flavobacteriales > Flavobacteriaceae > Polaribacter > Polaribacter gangjinensis. The sequence goes on along the minus strand of NZ_CP150662.1, from coordinate 1,523,530 downwards.
TACTTTTAAAGGAAATATACACGACCTTCGTTTTTGGAAAAAATATATATCAAGAGAAGAGGCTGTTGCCAATATGAACACCATTTTAAATGGAAACGAAAAAAGTCTTTTAGGCTATTGGCCAATAAACGAAGGAAATGGAAACATTGCCAATGACTTGGCTCGTTTTAAATCACTAGTAATAACAAACGCAAATTGGGATATAAAGCCAAAAGGAACATCGTATGAATTTGACGGGACTAATTATTTAAATTTTGATAAAGCAAATAAAGTAATTATTTCTGATGAGATGGACGCTACACTTTCTTTTTGGATGAAAACAAATCAAACTACACAAGGTACAGTTTTATCTAATGGTAAAGGAAATACTACCGATCCAATTGAAGCGAATGGATTCCGAAATAAGTGGGCAATTAGCATAAACGCAAATAATAATCTTGAGTTACAAACAGAAGGAAAAACATATTCTTTTGGTAATAAAAACATAAATGATGACACATGGCATCATTTTGCATTAAGTTTAACTAGAAAAGGAACTATAAGAATGTATGTTGATGGGGAACAATTAGGCTCTTTTTCAAGTGCAGAAATTGGTGGTTTCTCTTCAGCTAATTTATTTTTAGGAGCAAGAGGACAAATACAGGCTTCAGGTGAAATTATCATAGATAATTATTTTAATGGATTCGTTGATGAACTTTGTATTTGGAATATGGCTAGAAATGCTGAACAGATAAAAAATGATCAGTTTTTTGAGTTGGATTATGAAAGTACTGGTTTACTCCTATACTCACCGCTTAATAAACCAGAGGTTACAAATTCTTTTGGACCAAAATATTACTATCCATTCAATGCTTTTGAAAAAACAAGTGATTATGCAGTTTCTAACAAATCAATTTCATTTTCAGAAGTTACCCCTGGCATTAAGCCTTTTCGTCCAACAGAATCGATTGTTTTAAATCCTATTTTTAATGGAAGTGAAATTGTACTTGTTCCAGATATTGCAGATTGGGCAAGTATTGAGGGTAAAGTAGCGCACATCAAGGTTTCTAACCTTAATGATTTATCGGATAATAGTCAGCTTTCACCAGTAACATGGACTGCTTTTATCAATAAAAACCCTGTAAAATGGTTTATTGAAGGACAAAGTGGAATTGTTAATTTAATGCAGCGCACCAATGAAAGCATGTCTTTCGAAATTACTTTAATAAATAAAGGTGGAGTAGAACAACCTTACTCTATTGATCTGCCTAACTGGATATCTGTATCTGCAAAATCGGGAAAATTAGCACCAAATACGACACTTATATTAAATGCCACTGTAGACAAAAACTTGGCAATTGGGAGCCATAACGCTGTTTTATCATTAACAACAAATTATGGTTATAATGAACAAATTCATTTAGATTTTAGAGTGCTTGAAAAAGAACCAAATTTATTTTTAGACCCTACCAAATATACAGAGTCTATGAATATTATTGGGAAACTAAAACTTAATGCTGCCTTTACAGATGATTTTTATGATAAAGTTATTGCAGTTGTAAATGGTGAAGTTCGTGGAATTGCTAGTGTTGTATTTGATGATACTTTCAACGAGTATTTTGTTTTTTTAACTATATATAGTAACCAAGTGAGTGGAGAAAATGTAATTTTTTACATTTGGGATGCATCTGAAGGAAAATTAAAAGAAGCAACTTTAAATGATACTCTTTCTATTGCGTTTCTAGCCGATGAAATTATTGGTAGCTATACAAATCCTGCAATATTTAACAATACGCTTGTTACGGGTCAACAATTATTACTAAATCAAGGATGGACATGGGTATCATTTAACGTAAATGATGAACGTTTCAATAGATTAAATAATCTTACTAAAGATTTAGTACTAAATACCGGTAATTTATTTCAATCTTATGCGCCTGCACTTTTAGATGTTTACCAATATGATGAGCTGAATCCATCCGAAAGTAGTTGGAATGGAACTATTTCTAGCAATGGTGGAATAACAAGTGATAAAATGTATAAAATCAAGTTGTCCTCGCCTCAAAATTTTAATATCAAAGGAATACCAGTAGATTTAAAAACATGGTTTTTTGATGTTTCACAAAATTGGAATTGGCTACCTTATGTAGTTTCAAAAAATACACCTATTGGAGAGGCATTAGCTAATTTAAATGCCACTGAGGGTGACTTTATAAAATCTCAATCTCTGTTTGCTTCTTTTAGTAGTAGTGTTGGCTGGAAAGGATCTTTAACTTATTTAAAAGCAGGTGAAGGTTATATGTTAAGATCAAATTCTGCTCAAAGATTTACATATCCTGATTATTTAAATCAAACAAGTGCAAAAAACAGTTTTATCAAATCAAATAAAAAAGGTGACATAGAAGATGATATTTTACCTTATCAATATGCCCAGTTTCCTAATACAATGAGTATCATAGCCAAATTACCAGATGGTTTTGAGAATCTTTACTTTTATAATGACATGGGTCAACTTAAAGGAAACGCAACAACTCAAGATGTTAATGGAAATAACCTTGCCTTTATAACAGTTTATGGTGACAAGCCCGAAAAACTTATCGCGTATATTGGTTCTGGAAACACTAAACAAGTAACTAATAAATTGTTTAGTTTTTCAACAGATGCCATAATGGGAAGTATTTTAGAGCCTATTATAATTGATTTATTGGAGGATAAAATAACCTTGTATCCAAATCCGTTTCAATCAGATTTAGAAATCGCAATTAATGCAGATGAGGTTGGGGTTGCTCAAATAACAATGAATAACATGTTAGGACAATTAGTTTATGAAAATACATTTGATTTAAAATCAGGTCTGAATAATTTGAAAATAAATCCAAACATTGCAAATGCTACCTATATTCTTAGAATCAAAATAGCAGGAGAAACAATGGTTTATAGGATAATTAAAAATTAAAATAATTATTCAGCAAAAATTGTAGCATCATTTTTATGAAGTAAATTTTAAAATATGAAAATAATAACTTTCTTATGTATTCAATTTTTTTTAATATCAAATTTAGTTGTAGCTCAAGTACCAAGTTGGAAAGTTGATGAAAATACATATCAGTACTCTATGACCTTTTTAGCAAAACTAAATGCTAATGGTAAACAATTAGTGAGTGCAAATGATAAAGTAGCAGCATTTTTTGGCAATACATGTAGAGGTGTAAGTGGACTAACATATGTAGCCTCTAAAAATAACTATTATGCGTATCTTACAGTATTTTCAAATACTCAAGGTGAGGTAATAAAATTTAAATTATATGACAGCACCAATGACAAAGTCATTGAAGTAAGTAAACAAATTTCATTTAATGTAAATGAACACAAGGGGAATTTATTTCAATCTTATAGCATTGCAGAACCTACATTAAATAATAAAGCAGAGGTATTAACTTTTGATTTTATGAATATAAAAACGGTATCATCATCAATTAATAATGGAAAGATATCAATTAATATTTATGATATTAATGATCTAACCTTATTAAAACCAATTTTTAATGTAAGTAAAGGAGCTAAATTATTAAAAAATAGAGTTTTACAAAAATCAGGAGAAAACACAGTTAATTTCACCTCCGAAATACTGTATGAGGTTTTGTCTGAGGATGAATCGAGTTTAAACAATTACATAGTATTTGTACAGAAAGTTCCCACACCTACTTTATTTTACAAAAAAGATGCTGTATGTTATGCTCGTGGAGCCATAAAGGTAGTATCAAATAAAGAAGGGAAAACGGTTACAATTAATAAAAATGGGAAAGTAATTTTCACAAAAAAAATTATAAATGGAGAGGCTACTTTTACTGATTTAGAGGTAGATTCTTATATAGTTTCTATTGATTCTGAGGTGAAACTCATAAATATTGATTTAAAAACAAAATAATTATGAAACAAATAAATAGTAATAAATTAAAGGTAGTATTGGTTCTTTCAATTATACTTTTATTTTTACAGTGCGAGAAAGGTCAAGATTTGAGTTGTAATGAGGTTTCTCAAGGGGATTTTGTTTTAGTGGAGTAATTTTTTAACCTACCAAAAACGATAAAAGGAATTAATTGAAATTTTAGATAAAACATAGCTAAATTTTATCTAAAATTTCAATTATATTCTTAAACTATTCTAATTGTTAATTTCAATAAAACTTAAAGAAAAAACTTTAAACTTATTGAACAACAATCTTTTGAGTTCCAAAATTCACTTCCGAACTGATTACTTTCATCAACACAATTCCGGGAGCCAAAGAAACAGTCATTTCAAATGCATTCATTCCTTTTTGCAAGGTCATTGTGCTGCTGTATACAACTTTTCCGGTAACATCCATTAACAATACGGTTGCTTGGGTGGTATGTGTACTGAATAAGGTTGTTTTTAAATATCCTTTAGACGGATTTGGATACGTTGAAAAGCTATTCTCTTTGAGGCCAAATTCAGTTGCATCATTTCTAGCTTCAAAGTTATCTTTGATAGCTGTTTTTGATTGAGCTTCTCCCACAGTTACAGTAACATAGCCTGTATCTGCAAAACCTTTTGCATCGGTAATCGTATAATCAAAAGAATCAATTCCTGTAAAACCGTTTTTAGGAGTATAGGTAACTTTTCCGTTTACTATGGCAATGTCTCCGCCTTTTACACTCGCATGAAATATTTTACCATTGGTTAAGGTCAGTGCATGCGTTGCGTTAGGGCCATTGGCGCCAAAGCTATCGTTGGCAAGCACATCAATAATGGTATTAGAATTTCCAGGTTGAACGGTAATAGCATCGTTCACAGCATTCAAAGGGCCACTAGCAACAACGGCTTCTTTTATAGTAAGGGTAACTATGGCAGTGGTTTCATCGCCATTTGCATCGGCAATAGTATAAGAAAAACTGTCTGTTCCTAAAAAACCTCCAGTTGGAGTGTAAGTTAACGAAGAAGAGTTACCGGTAACCGAAAATCCTTGAAGGCTATTAGCATCATAAGAAATAATATACAAACCTGTACCAGTATCGTTGGCCAATACGTCTAAATTAGTAGCCGTATTCAAGATCACATCAAAAGCATCGTTTGTAGCAACACCAGATACGTTTCCTCCAACAGTTACTGTTACAATCCCCTGAGCAGCAAATCCTTTTGAATCGGTAAGCGTATAGGTAAAAGTGTCAATACCTGCAAAGCCTGCTTTAGGCGTATAATTTACTTTTCCATTGACTACGCTGATGTCCCCACCATTATTACTTGCATGGAATATTTTACCATTTGTCAGTGTCAAAGGATGCGTTGCGTTAGGGCCATTGACACCAAAATTGTCGTTAGCAACAACATCAATAGGAGTGTTGGTACTATTGATACCTACTGTAACTGCGTCATTCACGGCGCTGAGTACACCACTTGAAACCACAGCTGCTTTTACAGTAAGGGTAACTGTAGCTGTAGATTGGTTTCCATTGGCATCTTCTATGGTATAATTAAAACTGTCTTGTCCAACATATCCTCCAGTAGGAGTATAGGTCAACAATGAGCTAGTGCCTGAAACGGAAAAACCTTGTGCGCTTGTTACATCATAAGAAACTATGGTAGAATTGGCAGTATCATTGGCTAAAACATTTAAGGGGGTTGCTGTATCAACCTCTACGTCAAAAGCATCATTTACAGCCACAGCTGCTACTGCACCACCAACAGTAATGCTAACAATTGCTTTGTCTGCAAATCCTTTGCTATCTGTTAGAGTATATTCAAAAGAATCCACTCCTGTAAATCCGGTTTTAGGAGTATAGTTTACCTTGCCATTTACCACGGCAATATCTCCTCCATGAACGCTCGCAGTTACTAATTTCCCTCCGGGTAAGGTCAAAGGATGTGTGGCGTTAGGGCCATTTACTCCATAATTGTCGTTAGCAACCACATCAATAGGGGTGTTGGCGCTATTGATGCCCACAGTAATAGCATCATCTACAGCATTCAGCACACCAGCTGAAACCACAGCGGCTTTTACAGTTAGCGTAACTGTAGCAGTAGATTGATTTCCGTTAGTATCTTGAATGGTATAACTAAAACTATCTTCACCTAGATATCCTCCAGTTGGAGTATAGGTTACATTTGAAACAGTTCCTGAAACTACAAAACCTTGGGCACTAGTTACATCAAAAGAAACTATGGTAGTATTGGTAGTATCGTTTGCTAAAACATCTAAAGCAGTAGCTGTATCAACTACTACATCAAAAGCATCATTTACAGCCACAGCAGCCACAGCACCACCAACAGTGATAGTAACCAATCCTTGGTCAGCATATCCATTGCCATCTGTAATGGTATACACAAAAGTATCAATCCCTGCAAATCCGGCTTTTGGGGTGTAGTTTACCTTACCATCAACTACGGCAATATCTCCGCCATTGGCACTTGCAGTAACCAATTTACCTCCAGGCAAAGTCAATGGGTGAGAAGGATGCACTCCGTTAGGACCATAGGCATCATTCGCAGTTACATCAATTGGAGTATTGGCACTATTGACGCCCACAGTAATGGCATCATCAACGGCACCAAGAGGCGCAACATAGGCTTCTACAGTAATAAATACAGTAGCAGTTGCTTGCCCTCCATTGGCATCTTCGAGGGTATACGTAAAACTATCTTGACCGATAAAACCAGTTGCAGGGGTATAGCTTAATAATGAGGCAGTATTGCTAACTGGAAATCCTTGTGCACTCAAAGCATCAAAAGCAACAATACTTGTATTGGATGAATCGTTTGCCAAGACATCCATAGAAAGCGTAGTGTTTTCTACCATGGTATACTTATCATTCGTAGCAAAAGTGATGCTTTCTAAAGGTTCAATTTTTAAATAGTCAATAACCATTGTATGTGTACCTCCCCAATTAAAGGCTCCTGCCCAAGGCAATTGACGAAATCCGATGATAACCTCAGAGACTCCTTTTGCAATGCTAGTAGTGATGGTTTCTTGCAAAACACCATCAATAAAAAAGTCTATTTTGTCTTCTCTCCAGTCAATGGTGTAGATATGAAATTCATCATCAATCAATGATATTTTTTCATTCAGTTGATTCACCACAGGTTTCATAGTACCCGTAAAAGGTTGGTTGGTGTTTTCATTGGCGTTGCCCCAAGTGTTGTATCGAGCATCTGTCCAACCTCCATTAAAAGGGAGAGTTTCATGCCAAGGAACTGCGCTATCTCTTGCAACAACCTCAATATCTACTTCGTTAAAGATTTCTCCTTCTTGATTGTAGGTAAAAAGAAATCCGACCAAACCGCCATCAACAACGGCACCTTTCATACGAACTTCTAGGCGATGGTTTTGGGCAACACCACCAAATTCGAGGGTTTGAAAGGGATGAATCCAATCCAAATCATTACTGATATCGGCATCTACCGTTAAATAGGCATAACCGTCACCAGGCATAAAATCGGTCCATGAAACTTGGTTTGGATATATTTCATTGTGAAATGTCCAATAGCTTCCAACGGGCAGATTCGTAGGATATCCTTGCGAATTAAAATCTTCAAAATAGGTAATGGAATTTGCGTTTGTTTGTGCAAATACATTGTAGGAAAGTAAAAAAAGTGCACACAAAGATGCCATTCTTTTACGTATTACTAGTATACTAGTAATGCTAGGGGTATGCTTTTTAATCATTTTTAGGGTGTGGGTTTAGGGGTGATTAAAAGTCTGATTAAAATTATAATGAACGTGAAAGGTTGCAAATATATAAAAAAATCATTTGAAAATTACAATCATATAAAAATGAAGTGAATAGAGCAATGAAATGAAAGGTTTTCCAAGCAAACAAAAGGCATCAGAAAGTATATGCTAAAGAACCCACGAATATATTTTAAAAGAAAATAAAAATGCGAAGCTCCAATAACCAACCAACAAAAAAACAGGCAACCATTTTTTAAAATGGCTTTCCTAAGCCATAAACTAACAACCAAAGGAAACTGGTTTACGCTTTTTGAATTGTTATCGTTTCAGATTGGAATTTGTTTTTACCAAAATCTAACGTACGAATTGGAAACGGAATATTGATAGCATGAGAATTATAAGCCGTTTTGATGGCCATAATGCCATTACTTTGCGCCTCTAAAATCTCTCTTTTACCAGTGGCATCTGTCCAAAAACGAATCATATAGTTGATGGAGCTATCTCCGAATGCAGTGTAAAAAAATTCAATTTCTTCTTGAGGTTTTTGTTTAAAAATACCTGCAATTGCTTGAATGGTTATTTTTTTCACATCCTCTAAATTGCTCTCATAACCAACACCACAAGTAATGGTAATTCGAGAGCGTTTGGTAGCACTGTAATTTTTAAAAGGTGCATCAATAATTTTAGAATTCGGAATAGCAACCAAATTATTATCTGCCTCTTTAATGGTTACATTTCGTAAATTGATGTCTGTTACTTGACCTTCATGACCATTAGACACAATCCAATCTCCAATCTGAATATTGGGTAAAAAAGACAAGATAAAACCAGAAAAGGTATTGTGTAATGTGCCTTGCAATGCCAAACCAACCGCCAATCCAACCACACCTGCACCTGCAAGTACAGAGGTGAGTACTTGGTCTAAATCTAAGATGGCTAAAGCAGTGAAAAATCCAATCAGGGTAATGATGATAGACGAAGTGCGGCCTAAAATCACTTTGATAGATTCTTGCGAAACCTTTTTTAAAACCACATTTTTGATAAAGGTGCTCACATATTTGGCAGCGTACCAAAAGATTGTAAAAACAATGATTGCGAGTATAAAGTTGGGAAGTTTTAAAATAATCGATTCGCCCCAACCATACATTTTTTCTACTACTTTTTCAAACGTTTTGCTGAGATCGAAGTTTTTAATAAGTAAAGAGATCATGTATCAATGTTGATTTTTAGGTGTGAGAAATTCAAAGATACTATTTTTTGAGTTTTGATAAAAGTGGGAGATAGTTAGAATTTGTAATGAAGCTTTAGTTTACACCCTTACATGTCCATCACCAAAAACATAATATTTATTAGTAACCAATTGTTTCAGTCCTAAAGGACCTCTGTGATGCAACTTATCCGTACTTATTGCCAACTCAGCACCAACACCCATTTGCCCTCCGTCTGTAAAGCGAGTTGAGGCATTGTGATATACAGCAGCACTGTCCACCTGCTGCATAAATGTAAGGGCAGTATCTTTGTTTTCAGTGATAATACTTGCAGAATGCCCCCCAGAATATCGATTGATTTTTTGTACAGCTTCTTCTAAACTGCTTGTTTTTGCCACTACTATTTTCATTGCTAAAAACTCCTCATACCAAATTGTCTCTGAGTTAATTGTTGGGACATCATTTAGTATTTTTGAAGTTGCGTCATCTGTTAAAATCGCTACCTGATGTTCATCAAGCATGTTTTTAAGTGCTTTGAGTTTTTCAGGAAATTGGGCAATATCTTCATGAATCAATACTTTGTCAAGGGCATTACATCCTGATATTTTATGAGTTTTTGCATTGAGAATTACGCTCATGGCTTTTTCCCAATCTGCATCTTCATGAACATACAAAAAATTATTTCCTCTTCCACTTATCAACACAGCACAAGTAGCGTGCTCTTTTACAAACTGAATCAAACGTTCTCCACCACGTGGTACAATCAAATCTATTTTTTCAGGCGGGTTTTTTAAAAATGATTGAGTTTCTATTCTGTTCAAATGCAATAAGCGAATCCAATCTTTTTCAAGTCCGTTTGCTGTTAAAGCTTCGTGCCAACATTGTTCTAAAATACGATTGCTATGAAATGCTTCTTTACCTCCTTTTAATAAAATTTTGTTGTTTGCTTTAAATGCCAATACAGCAGCTTCAATTGTTACATCGGGTCTGGATTCGTAAATAATCATGATAGTTCCAAAAGGAGCCGTTTTATTGATGATGTGTAAGCCACTATTTAAAGTAATATTAGAAATGTCTTTGCCAACAGGGTCTGATTGCGCTTGGACTTCTTTGATGGCTTTAATCATTTCATCTACTTTTTTTGAATTCACCACCAATCGATCATAAAGCGCTTTGTCTTCTTGATCAAAAGCAGCTAAATCTTTCTTGTTTTCAGCGATAATTTCCTCTCTTTTACAATCTAATAGATGTATCATCGTTTCAAGTACATTGTTTTTTAGGTGGCTAGGTATGAGTTTCATATAGAGTTTTTTAAGGTTATAAAAATGATAGAATAGGCGTTATAAAATAAATTTAGTCCCTATTTGTTTGTGGTCGATAATGTCAACAATTACGTTGTGTTTTTTACCATTGGCGATATAAGTGGGGATATTTTTTCGAGCAGTACCTTTGGCAACCTTTAATTTAGAAGCCATTCCACCACGACCTTCACCTTCTTTTTTATCAGACGATTGCACATAATGTTCTACTTTTTGATCTGTAGTAACCACATTGATTTTTACAGAATCTTCATCATCAGGATGACCAGTAAACAATCCGTCTGTATCCGATAAAATAATCAATCGATCTGCATCTAACAATTCAGCAATCAAACTTGCCAATTCATCATTATCAGAAAACATGGAAGTGGTTAAAGAAACGGTATCATCTTCGTTGGCAATCGGAATAACCCCTTCTGAAAGCAATCCTTCGTAACAATTGATCATATTTTCACGATACTTACCCGGATCAAAATCTCGTTTGGTCGCCAATACTTGTCCACAACGCATTCCGAAATCCTGAAAAAGCGTGTAGTAGCGACGCATGATTCTTGGTTGACCAACAGATGAGTAAACCTGTCGTCTTTGTGATTTGTCTTTTATCTTGGTATCGCCTAAAATTTCAATTCCTGCAATGGCTGAGCCCGATGAAACTAAAATTACTTGAATGTCTCTTTCGTACAAAACGGCAATTTGCCTCACCAATTCTCTTAATATAGGACCTTGAATTCTGTTGTCCTTGTTGGTCAATACATTGGTTCCTACTTTTACTACGATTCGTTTGATTGTGTCTTCCATATTATGAGTCTTTTCCTAATTCAACAGCCCTATCAAATGCAGCATAGGCAGCATCTTGAATGAGTTGTTTTACATTATTATCGTCCATAGAATCTATGGCTGCTTGAGTGGTTCCTCCTTTTGAGGCAACTCGACTAATCCATCCTTCAGGAGATAAATCAGATTGACTGAAAAGTTCAATAGCACCTTCAAATGTATTGCTAACCAATACTTTTGAGTCGTATTCTGAAAAGCCCATTTTGAGAGCAGCTTCCAACATGGATTGCATAAAGTAAAACACATAAGCAGGACCACTTCCTGAAATTCCGGTTGATGCATCAATAAATTTTTCGGTTTGTACATGAATTGAGGTTCCTGTAGTATCTAAAAAATGACGAATACTCATCAATTCTACTTTTGATACTTCTTTGGATGCTGTGTAAGAGGTAACTCCTTTACCCACCTTAGCAGGTAAATTAGGCATGGTTCTTACTACTTTTTTAATGCCCAAACTATCTTGAATGGTTTGAATATTGACACCTGCCATTAAAGAAACCACTATATGCTCTTGATGGATATACGGAATCATGTTTTCAAAAAGGGTAGCACTGTGATAGGGTTTTACAGCGATAAAGACAATGTCTGCACTCGGCAAACAGTCTTTTAAATCTGTATAAACTTCAAAATGATTTTCTTTTTTTAGAGCTGCAATTTTATTGGGATCAGTATCATAAATTTTAAGTCTTTTACTCCCTAATAAGGTAGATTTGGACATGCTTTCGGCGTAGGTGAGTCCCATATTTCCTGCGCCTATTACTAATAGTTTCATTTGATCTTTTGTTTTATTTACATCAATAATGCCGCAAGGACTGTGCAATAGTGCCAAAAAAATAAAGAAATTTCAGGAATTAAGAGATTGCCACCAAATACGCTGTTTTGTTACGAACTTCAAAATAGATTCATACAGCAGCTATCATATTGAAAAATGAGGCCTTAGTTTTGGTGACAGGCTGTCAGTGACAAATGTGGGAAAAACAGCTTTTTATTTTAAAAACTGTTTTTAAAACACATTATTTTATTGATTATGAACTTCTTATCATCTATTTGTAAAAATGTATTGAACAAAAAAAAGACTGTTTATATAAACAGTCTTTTTAGAATATAAGGAAGCGTTAAAGATTAGTCTCTTCTTGGCTCTCTTGGTTTACGATCATCACGCCCACGATTGTCACGACCGCGATTGTCACGATTGTTGTCTCTTGGACGATCGTTATTTTCTCTTGGTGGTCTTGCTACGTAACCTTCTGGTTTTGGTAAAATTGCTTTTCTAGATACTTTTTCTTTGCGCGTTTTAGGATCAATTCCGAAATATTTCACTTCAAAAACATCGCCTAAATTCACAACGTCTGTAACGTTTTCTGTGCGTTCCCAAGCCAATTCACTTACATGCAATAATACTTCATTTCCAGGAGCAGCTGTATATTCAACAACAGCACCAAAGTCAAGCATTTTAATTACTTTCACTTCATATACATTGCCAACTTCTGGTTTGAAAAGCATTGATTCTAAACGTTTCAAAACCGCTTCAACACCTGCTGGTTTGGTACCTAAAATTTCAATAATACCTTCTCCAGTAGTTGGGTCTTCATTGATAACAATGGTAGTTGCAGTTTCTTTTTGCAATTCTTGAATGTGTTTGCCACCTGGACCAATAAATGCACCAATCAAACTATTAGGAATTGTTCTTGTGATGATTTTTGGAGCATGAGCTTTTACTTCTGGGTTTGGTACAGCAATCGTATCTGTCAACTTACCTAAAATATGAATACGTCCATCACGTGCTTGTTTCAATGCTTGGATAATTACATCATAAGGCATCCCTTTGATTTTCATATCCATCTGACAAGCCGTAATTCCATCAGCAGTACCAGTTACTTTAAAGTCCATATCACCCAAGTGATCTTCATCACCCAAAATATCAGACAATACTGCAAAACGCTCTCCATCAGAAATCAATCCCATAGCAATACCAGATACGGGTTTTACCATTTGTACTCCTGCATCCATCAACGCCATAGTTCCTGCACAAACAGTTGCCATAGAGGATGATCCGTTTGACTCTAATATTTCAGAAACGATTCTTACAGTGTAAGGACAATCTGCAGGAATCATATTTTTTAAAGCACGTTGTGCCAAGTTTCCGTGACCAATTTCTCTACGTGAAGTGCCTCGTAAAGGTTGTGCCTCACCTGTAGAAAAAGGAGGGAAGTTATAATGCAAATAGAATTTTTCCTCTCCTTGATACGAAGGCATATCTACTTGATTTGCCTCTCTTGAAGTTCCTAAAGTTACGGTTGCTAACGCTTGAGTTTCTCCACGTGTAAAAATAGATGAACCATGAACTGATGGTAAATAATCTACTTCACACCAAATAGGTCTGATATCGGTAGTTTTTCTTCCGTCTAAACGCAAACCTTCTGATAAGGTCAACTCTCTTACCGCTTCTTTTTCAACTTTATAAAAATAGGTTTTAATCAAACCTTCATTTTCAGCCAATTCTTCTTCAGTAAATGCAGCAATTACTTCATCTTTTACAGCTGAAAAAGCATCACTTCTGTCTTTTTTACTATGAGCTCCTTTTGCAATTGCATAAATTTTGTCATAGGCTAATTCTCTTACTTTTGCAGCAATCGTTTCGTCTGTTTTTGCAGGCGTATATGTCCTAGGTTCTTTTTTACCAAAAGCCTCTGCCAATCGTACTTGTGCTCTACATTGGATTTTAATAGCTTCGTGGGCAAAACGGATTACTTCTACCATTTCTTCTTCAGAAATTTCTTTCATCTCGCCTTCAACCATCATTACAGAATCTTCTGATGCACCAATAACCATATCTACATCCGACAATTCTAATTGTGCTTGATTTGGATTGATGATCAATTCACCGTTAATTCTTCCTACACGAACTTCAGAAATTGGGCATTCAAAGGGAATATCTGATAATTGGATTGCTGCAGAAGCTGCTAATCCTGCTAAAGCATCAGGCATTACATTTTCGTCATGAGACATCAACTGAATCATTACTTGTGTTTCTGTTCTATAGTCTGATGGGAACAATGGACGTAAAACACGGTCTACAATTCGCATTGTCAATACTTCACCATCACTAGGACGTGCTTCTCTTTTGAAAAATCCTCCAGGAAAACGACCTGCAGAGGCAAATTTTTCACGATAATCAACAGTTAATGGAAAGAAATCTAATCCGCTTTCTTTGTATGAAGAAACTACGGTACATAATAACATGGCATTACCCATTTGAACAACAACTGAACCGTGCGCTTGTTTCGCTAATTTACCGGTTTCTAAGGAGATGGTTCTTCCATCTCCAAGGTCAATGACCTCTCTAAATACTTTTGGAATCATAAATGTTTACTAATAAATTTTTTAATTTGTTTGTTGTTGTTGTGTTGTGGTTGTTTGCCATGGAAAATCAAAAATGCTGTTACTATTTTTGAAGTTTTTTTATGCTGTTTTTTTAAAACTTATTTTAAAGCAACTAAGATATTGAAAAAAACAGTGTTGGAAAGTATGCTTACTTATTTTTTTGATAACAAAAGAGGCACATTTTCAGTGCCTCTTTTAAAAACATTATTTTCTAATGTTCAATTCTTTGATAATTGTACGGTATCTTTCGATATCTTTTTTCTTTAGATAATCTAATAAACTTCTACGTTTTCCTACCAACATTACTAACGAACGCTCTGTGTTGAAATCTTTACGATTTGCTTTTAAGTGATCTGTTAAGTGGTTGATTCTGTGCGTAAATAACGCTATTTGACCTTCTGTAGAACCGGTATCATTCTTTCCTTTACCGTATTTTTCGAAGATGTTTTCTTTTACTTCTTTTGTTAAGTACATGCCAATATTATTTAAATGATTTTTATGCAGTTCAATGAATTTTTTCCATTGAGGGTGCAAATATAGGATTTATTTTTTAAAACAATAATTTTGATATTATTATTAATATTATTATTATGAACTTCTTGGCTATGAAGACAAAATAAATTTTAACAAATTAAAAAAATTATTACGAAAACAACATTTTTTTCAAGATTATTTGTATCATTATTTTTTCAATTTTTTTTATGAGCTGCACAGAAAATGAAGCACATCAATTTTCTCACAATGAGGATATAAACCAATGGGTAAATGAAAACAAAATACAATTACTAAACTTCGAAAGAAAAGAAATAAAGGAGTTAGATTTCGAAAAGCAAAAAGCAGTAATGAGACTATTGCCTCCTGAAAAAAGAAGGAAAGTATGGGCGCAAAAAATAAATTATATTTTACAAATGAATTTATCAGAAGCAGAATTAAATCATATGAAATATTTTGCTGAGGAATTCAAAAAAATAGATTATAAAGCACCTATTTCAGATGAATTTTCAGACGAATTGTATGAAAAAGTAATGATAGGGGCTAAGAAATTTAATTGGAATGAAGAGTTTATTTATACAGCTTTTTTTACTGTAGGTGATGTAAGTTATTCAAAATTAAATGAAGATTTGAATTCAAATAATTTAACAACAGAAGGTATAGATCCTCCTTGTGTTTGTAGATATAGTGCCTCGTGTTTTGGGTATAATAATACTTGTCATAAACCCGATAAATGTACAGTAGCAAATACTGATTGTGGTGTATTTGGAACTTCAACCTGTAATGGATATTGTACAGATGATATTTTTATACCTAATTAGTATAAAATGTTAAAAAAAGTATTCATAAATGGTGGTTTAGTCATATTATTATATATTACTTTCGTTTTTCTATTTAAAACACAAACTATAATTTTTCCTTTATTTATGATAGGAGCATTTGTAGCTAGTATGTACATGAGCTATAAAAATGTTCTGGCTTCTTTTGCTCCTTTATTAGCAATTTGGTTTATTCAATTATTTTTGCCTGATATAAAATTGAGTTCTGTAATAATTTATATAGTTTTTACTCCTCTATCTTTTTTATTAGGTTATTATTTAAAAAATAAATCCATATTTTTAAAATTAGGGTATCCTATTATCATAGTTTTTGTAGGTATTTATGGTTTTGTAAATTTCTTGTACGTTGTTGAAAATCATGATTCTTTTAAGAGGATTCAATCCCCTAAAATGGAATTTTCACATAATGAAAATCAAATAAGAGTTGATACTATTCAAAATAAAGTAATTGTTTTAGATTTCTGGACAACAAGTTGTGGAGCTTGTTTTCAACAATTTCCAGAATTTGAAAATATTTTTAAAAAATATAAAAATAGCACATCTGTTTCACTATTTGCTGTAAATATTCCTGAGAGACGAGATACAATTGGCTATGCAAAAACTCGTATTGAAAGATATAATTATCAATTTCCTGTTTTATTTTCAGATTCAGATACGATTCCTAAACAGTTAGGTTTTAATAAATATCCTACACAAATAATTTTAAAAAATGGGATTATACGTTTTATAGGAAATTTAAATATGAATGAAAAAAATGTTTTTATTTATAAATTGGAATATGAAATTGAAAAATTATTAAATGAGTAACAAAAAAGCCAGCAAACGCTGGCTTTTTTGTTATTTCCTTATAGGTAAATTCTGAATCAAATCGATATACAAATTAACCATTTTCTTTAGGTCTTTTCGTTCGTAAATAGCATCTAAAAAACCGTGTTCCAAAACAAATTCTGATCGTTGAAATCCTTCAGGCAATTCTTTTCCTGTTGTGTCTTTTACAACTCTTGGCCCTGCAAAGGCAATCAATGCATTGGGCTCAGCAATGTTAATATCTCCTAACATGGCATAAGAAGCGGTTGTGCCTCCTGTTGTTGGGTCTGTACACAAAGAAATATACGGAATTTTAGCATCTGCCAACTGCGCTAATTTTGCAGAGGTTTTTACCAATTGCATCAACGAAAGTGACGCTTCCATCATACGTGCACCACCTGATTTTGAAATCATCAAAAACGGAATTTTATGTTCAATAGAATAGTTGATGGCACGTGCAATTTTTTCTCCCACTACAGATCCCATAGAACCTCCAATAAAAGAAAAATCCATAGCAGCAATTACCAAATCTTTACCTAATGATTTTCCAACAGCTGTTCTTACAGCATCTTTTAATTTTGTTTTGGCTTGGGCTTCTTTTAAACGATCAGGATATTTTTGAGTATCTTCAAATTTCAATGGGTCTTTTGAAGTCAAGTTTTCGTTTAATTCTGTGAACGTATTGTTGTCAAAAAATAATTCAAAGTATTCTTTACTTCCAATTCTTACGTGATATCCGTCTTCTGGACTTACGTATAGATTCTTTTTTAACTCTTCTGTATCAATTATTTTACCACTAGGAGTTTTGTACCAAAGACCTTTGGGCGTGTCTTTTTTATCCTCAGTAGCTGTTTGAATTCCTTTATCTGTTCTTTTAAACCAAGCAGTCATATGATTCTTTATTTAAAGTTGTTGTTTGTATTTCAAAAGTACTTTCAACTTTTCTGAACAGCAAATGTAAAAGATTTTTTGTAGACGATTAAAATTTACTCCATAAAAAAAGCATCTTTCATTTTTGAAAGATGCTTTTTAGTTATTTATGAAAACTTTTTACAAAGTATTTACGTTATTCAAGTCTTGAAAGGCTTGTTTTAAACGAGCTTTAAAAGTTTCTTCGCCCAAACGCAACCATTTTCTTGGATCGTAATGTTTTTTATTGGGTTGATCTGCGCCTTCTGGATTTCCAATTTGTGACGCCAAATAAGGTGCCATTTTTTGCATATAATCTCTGATACCTTCTGTGTAAGCGAATTGTAAATCGGTATCAATATTCATTTTGATAACCCCATAACCAATAGCTTCTCTGATTTCTTCAACAGTTGACCCTGAACCTCCATGAAATACAAAATCAATTGTATTATGAGGTACATTGTAGGTTTTTGAGATGTATTCTTGTGAATTACGTAAGATTTTTGGAGTCAATTTTACGTTTCCTGGTTTGTAAACTCCATGTACATTTCCAAATGCTGCAGCAATAGTAAATTGTGGAGAAACTTTTAATAATTCTTCGTAAGCATACGCCACTTCTTCTGGTTGCGTATATAATTTTGAAGAATCAACATCCGAATTGTCAACTCCATCTTCTTCACCACCTGTAATTCCCAATTCGATTTCTAAAGTCATGCCCATTTTGCTCATTCTTGCCAAATATTCTTTGCAAATTTCGATATTTTCGTGCAAAGGCTCTTCTGATAAATCAATCATGTGGGAACTGTACAAAGGTTTTCCAGTTTCTGCAAAATGTTTTTCAGATGCATCTAACAATCCATCAATCCAAGGTAATAAGTTTTTGGCACAGTGGTCTGTGTGTAAAATTACAGTAACTCCGTAAGCTTCAGCTAGTTCGTGAATGTGTTTTGCACCAGCAATTCCGCCAGCAATAGCTGCTTTTTGATTTTCGTTTGATAGTCCTTTTCCTGCATTAAATTGCGCTCCACCATTCGAAAATTGAATGATTACAGGTGCATTTAATTCTTTGGCAGTTTCTAAAACGCCATTAATGGTACTAGAACCAATTACGTTTACAGCTGGGATTGCAAATCCTTTTTCTTTAGCAAGTTGAAATATTGCTTGAACTTCTTTTCCTGTGGCTACTCCAGGTTTTATTGTATGACTCATGTTTGATGTATTGATATTATTCTTCAAAAGTACTAAAAATATGCCTTTTTTTAATTGAAAATTGACTTTAAAATAACGAAAACGATGTATTTTTTAGAATGGATAGTTGATTCCGATGTTATACACAGCATTCGAAAAATTATAGTTGCGAAACCATTTATTGCCTTCTAAATAAGGTTCGTAGGTTTTAAATCCGATGTCAAAACGCAGAATTAGAAAGTTAAAATCCAACCTTGTTCCAAATCCTGATCCAACTGCAATGTTTTGTAAAGAGGATAGATTTTTGAATTTTGCATCATCATCTACAAAATCAGAGCCTGTAATATCCCAAATGTTTCCTGCATCCACAAAAAATGCGCCTTTAAGTTTGCTAAACATGTCAAAACGATATTCAGCACTTGTTAAAATTTTAAAACTACCAGTATTAAATTCTAGTCCGGTATTTCTTCTTCCTGGACCTAATTCGTAGGTTTGCCAAGCTCTGATATCATTAGAGCCTCCAGCAAAATAACTTTTGATAAAAGGAATGTCAGAATTGTCATAAGTTATAATGGCTCCTAATTGAGTTCTAAAAGCAAAAACGGAATTATTTCCTGTATCCCAAAATTTCTTGTATTCAATATCAAACTTAAAATATTGCGCCAAAGGAATATTTAAAAATGTTTTCTTGTCGTTACTATTTCTGTTTTTAGATAAAAGTCCTAGTATATTTCCTGAGTTGGCAATTCTTACTTTTAAGAATGAAAAATTATTGTCTTTAACGCCCAATTGATTGTTATATGTAAATGAATATCCAATAACTGGAATTAAGAAATCGGAAGTGACAATATTGAAACGATTTTGGATGTTTAAAACAGTGTTGTATTCGTCAGGATTTGTAGCTTGAAAACCAGCATCATTGGCAACTGACGACATAAATTGTACAGTTTCATCAAATTTGGTTTCATCAGTTGGTAAATTTCCTCCAATTCCAGGATAGATTTGCGCAATTTCATTCAGTCTTGAAAATTCGGAACTATAAATATCAAAAAAGCTAGTAACATTCAGATTTTTAACATATTGCGTATTTAAAATTTCTAATTGTACTGTTTTTTTAGCATTGAATTGCCATTTAAAATCGGTCATAAATGTAAAGGTTTGTCTATCCAAACCAATATTTTTTTGAAAACTAGAACCCAATGAAATATAGGTTCTTGGAGACATCTCTTTAGGAACAAGTCTACTAAGTCTAAAAGGCGCTAAAAAACGAGGAACTTCTATAGAAATATCAGCACCTAATTCCCATCCAGGACCATTATTGGAGTTGAACCAAGATCCTAAAACAGACATTTTTAACAATTCTGCTCCTTTAAAAGCATTTCTATTTGTGATAGAAAATTTGGCTGATGTTCCAATATTTCGAATGTTAGAGTGGGTAATTTCAGTTTCCAATCCCAAGTTGTATTTTTCTAAAGGAGTTAAAAAAACATCCATACGTAAATCGCCAGAATCTTCTGATATTGGTGTGAATTTTAAAGTAGTTGACTTAAAATTTTGTAGCGATTTTAAATGATTTCTTGTTAAATTCCTTAGAGTATCTTTATAAACTTCTCCCGGTTTTAAGAAAATAGATTGCGATAAATATTTTGGATTGAATTTGATTTTGTCATTTGCATAGAATGAAATTCCGTCATAAGAAATTGTATCCTTACTAATTTCATCTTTTTTGGTAAATGAATAATCCGTATGAACAGCAACTTCTTTTATTTTATGAATTTTATAGGGTTTTTCAACATAATTCCCATTTTCCTCTGTCAATCTATTGGCTGAAATTAAAAACTCTACATTGGTTTTATAATCAGCTCTTGTTGAATCTACATAAAATCCTAAAGCGGCCTCTGTAAAATGAAATATTCCGCTATTTCTAAAAAGTTTTACCACACTACTTGCCTCGTTTCTAAAATCTTGGTCTTTGTACTGATTGCCACTTTTTAAATAACTATCACGTTTGGTATTTTTAAAGATAGAATCTAAATCAGGGGAAGCAATTTTTACAAGAATGCTATCTAACAAGGTTGGTTTTCCTTTGTTAATGTGATATTCAACTAGGGCTTTTTTATCGTTATTTCTTTTGATAACAGTATCTACACTCGATTTAAAGTATCCTTGAGTTTTATAATATGCCCATAAATTATCGGCTGTTTTTTTAATTTTATTTTCGTTTAAAATTACGGGAGCATCATTTTTTAAATACCAATTATTCAAATTAATAAACGAGTTTGCATAGGCAATACTTTGTTTTTCAGAAAAAATACTTTTGATAAATTGATATGACTTTGGGTTTTTTACAGCCCATTCTGAAGGGGTTTTGGGTTTGTCAGGATTTCCTAAATTGTAAAAATACAATCCAAAAGGAAGTCCTAATAGGCGATTGTTGGGTTTTTGTAAGATATATTTTTCTAAATCGCCACTTTTTGATTTTACGCTATCAATAAAAAGTACATTTTCTCTAAGTAGGTACTTTCCCTCTGTAACCCTTTTAGTAGAATCACAGGATGCAAAAAAGACTGTCAATAAAAAGTAGAAAGCGAGTTTTTTCATTATTTTAGCAACGGTAATAATGCCAAAAATAGTATTTTTCATTGGTATATTTTTATTTACAATCAATTAATGAGCATCTCTAAAAATCAATTAAAACTCATACAGAGTTTAACTCAAAAAAAATACCGATTAAAGCACCAATTATTTTTGGCTGAAGGCGTAAAAGTGGTCAATGAATTACTGCAATCTTCTTTTGAAATCTTCCAATTATTTGCCACAAATGATTTTAGTTGTGAAGATTTTCAAGATAAAAGAACCCTCATTTCTGAGGCTGATTTAAAAAAAATTAGTCAGCTAAAAACACCCAATGAAGTGGTAGGATTGTTTAAAATTCCGACACAAAAACCAATAAAAAGTTCAGGTGTAACAGTAGTTTTAGATGCCATAAACGATCCTGGAAATTTAGGAACTATTATCAGATTGTGTGATTGGTTTGGGGTTACACAATTGATTTGCTCTGAAGATACTGTAGATTGTTACAACCCAAAAGTAGTGCAAGCAAGTATGGGGTCTTTACCAAGAATTGCGATTCATTATACTACATTAATAACTTTTTTGCAGCAAAGTAATTTGCCCATTTTTATGGCAGATATGGATGGTGAAAATGTGTATAAAACCAAACTTCCTGAGGAAGCAATTTTAATTATGGGAAATGAAGCAAATGGTGTTTCATATGAAATAAAACAATTGGCAAACCAAATTATTTCAATTCCGAGATTTGGAGAAATACAACAAACAGAAAGTTTGAATGTAGCCACTGCAACAGCTATTTTGTTGAGCGAATTTAAAAGAGGAAATTAATTTTTTAAACAGCTATTTACTCAAAAGCAAAACTCAAGAAAACACCACGTGTTCCCATATAATTGATAGGAGCTGTCCATTGACTATTAGGGTCATCATCATATTTTACCTCGTTATTAATGGCAAAAACGCCACGAATTGACGGTGAAAATTTAAAGAAATACAAGTAAATGTCAATGCCAATGCCAACTTCATACATGAAATTGTGCGTTTTCATTCGGAATTCGCCAGCCGAATTATCATCTTGATTGGCTTCATTACTCGAAAAATTATGATCATAAGAAATTCCTGCCAACACATAAGGGCGAATATTTTTATAACGATCTGTGCTAAATTTCAGTAATAACGGAACGTGTAAATACGTAGAACCAATTTCGCGAACACTATCTCTAGGAATTGCCAAATGATTGAAATAAATTTTCTTAGAATTGGTAACCAAACCTGGTTCAAAACGCAGATTTAAATTTTTGTGTAAGCGCAAATCTGCAATCAAACCCACATTAAAACCTGCTGTGGGTGATACTGTAATGTCGGCATTTGCTATGGTGCTATTTCGTAAATTCAGTTTAAAATCATTCTGATTAAGACCCAAGTAAAAGCCATAATGTAATTTTTTATTATCAAAAGTGGGTAGGTTGTCAACTCGTTCTCTTTGTCCAAAAATAGTCAAAGAAGAAATAAAAAAGATTGTTGTAAAAACCGTTTTTTTTATCATATTATTTTCTCGCTGTATAAATTGTTGCTACTCCAAAAGTAACAGGATTGTGCTTTACATCACTAAACCCATTTTTACGCAAAATATTGTTGAAGACCTCACCAAATGGAAAAGAATTTGCAGATTCTGAAAGATAAGTGTACGCAACTTTGTCTTTAGAAAACAATTTTCCAACCAAAGGCAATATGAAATTCGTATAGAATTTATAACCCTGTTTGAAAGGAAATTTTGTTGGATTGGAGGTTTCTAAAATTACTAAAACGCCTGTTGGTTTTAAAACTCGTGCGATTTCTTTGATGCCCTTATCAAGATTTGCAAAATTTCGAACGCCAAAAGAAACCGTAATCGCATCAAAAGTATCATTTTCAAAAGGCATTTCTTCTGAGTCGCCCACAATCATATCTATTTTTTTTGACAGATTTGCTTTGTTGATTTTTTGTTTACCAACTTCGAGCATTCCAGCAGAAATATCCAAACCAATAATTTTATCAGGATTCAAATTTGCCATCATCAGCGCTAAATCTCCAGTACCAGTAGCAATATCTAAAATTTGTTTGGGTTTATTTTCGCCTACAATTTTCACTACTTTTTTTCGCCATTTTACATCAATTCCTAAAGAAATTACTCGGTTTAAACCATCATAATTGGTTGAAATGGTGTCAAACATTTGAGTAACTTGTTCTTTTTTTCCTAGTTGAGAATCTCTGTATGGTTTTATAATTTCAGACATTTAAAGCATTTTTATCCATTAATTGCAACAACGCCATTGATTTGGTTTGGCAACATTTCTTTCAATAAATTTTCAATTCCGTTTTTTAAGGTTGCAGTTGATGATGGACAACCACTACAAGCACCTTGCAATACAACACTTACAATTTTATTGCTTTCATCATACGAACGAAATGCGATGTTTCCACCATCACCAGCCACAGCAGGTTTGATGTATTCATCTAAAATATCAACAATTTGTCCAGCAATTCCGTCTAATTTTACTTCAGGAATTACAGTTGATGAAGTTGTTGAATTTTGTTGAGAAGGCAATTCAGAAAAAATGGTTTTTCCTGCAACTAAATATTCTCTGATAAAACTGCGAACTTCTGCAAAAATTTCATTCCATTCAACCATATTGTATTTGGTAATGGAAATATAATTGTCGGAAATAAACACTTCTTTTACAAATGGAAATGAAAAAATAGCTTGTGCTAATGGTGAAATTTTACTGGCCTCTTCTATGTTTTTAAACTCAGCATCAGTTTGAGTTAATACTTTGTTGGTGCCAAATTTCATTACTGATGGATTTGGAGTTACTTCAGCATACACTTCAATTGCTTCTTTTTTAGAAGCAGCAGTTTCTTCATTTACAACAACATTGCCTTCGTTGATATAATTTTCAATTTGCTCACGAACTTCTTCTTGTACATCATCCCAAGAAACAATATCATAACGTTGAATGGCAATAAAATTGGGAGTTATAAACACTTTTTTTACAAACGGCAAATAAAATAATTGCTGCGCTAAGGGCGATTTTTTCGCTTCATCAATATTTCCATATTCATAACTTCCTGCATTGATTAATGTAGTATTGCTATTGAATTTTAAAATGGTTTCGTTGGATGAATTTTGAATGCTAATTTTAGTCTCTTGCATGATTTTCAAATAAAAAGCAAAATTACGGCAAAAAAATCATTTCTAATAAAAAAGACCTTGCATGTTTTTGATGCAAGGTCTTTTTTAATGTGTTAAACTTCTTATAAATTGATAGAAACGGATGCTGTAAATATGCGATTGTCTAATGTTAAATTTGCAGGGTTTACATTAAATCCTGAGTAAAAATTGTAGGCTGCAGTTCGATTATTGGTTCTGTAAGCAAAATCCAATTTAAAATTTCCGAAGTTGTAGCCTGCCCCAAATGAATATTCATTCAAGTCATCTGAATTCAATGCAAAAGCATCTGGACTTTGCTCAAAACGATAACCACCTCTGATGCTGAATTTATCAAAACGCCATTCTGTTCCGATTGAAAAATTGTGGGTATTTACAAAATCGTTTTGAAATGCCTGATTTTCTTGCATAAAATTGGCGCCTGAAAGTTTTGTTCTGGTGTAATTCATGTTTGAATAATCAACACTAATCAATCCTATTTTTCCAAAGACGAATGCAGTGCTCGCAGTTAATCTACTTGGAGTTCGTAATCTGTAAATAAGAGATTGTGAGGGGAAAAATCCGCCAGCTGTATTGTTATAAACTGCATTATCATTGCTTACGGCAATTTCCGTGTCTCCAAAATATCCGTCGTTATTTACAATATTGCTGTCTTCTATAATTTCTGAAAACCAAGTTGGGGTTTGATAAGATAATCCAAATCGAAAACTATTGTTTACTTTATAAATAAATCCTGTATTGAAAGAAAATCCAGTTCCGGTAGTAAAATTTTCTTGGTATAAATTGGCATCCAATTCATTGCCATTGATATCACTGTTGAACTCTGTTAAATTTGAGCGTTGCGTAAAATTCAAATCATAAAAATTTAAAGATACTCCAACATGTAATTTTTCTTGATACACGGATGAAAATCCGATATTGAATTCGCTCAAATCGCCATTGTAGGTATTGTTAAAGAGTTGTTCATCAGCAATATCATATACAAAAGGATTTGTATTGGTGTCTAAAGGAAAATCAACAAAAGTGGCAACTCCACTATTTCCTTGAGCGATGAATCCATCAGTAAAATCTTTAGTGATTCTGTAATTAAATCCCATTGCAAATTTGCTCCAATTACTTCTATAAGCACTATCAAAAACCAATACACCACCAGCTTGAGATAAGTCTATGAATTGATCTTGAGTTGTAAGTCTGTTGCCATAATAATCAGCTATAATATCTGAACTTCTAGAATTAAAACTTCCAGAAAACATACTATTATTAAATACAGATAAACCTGCAGGATTGATGTTAATGCTTGATATATCTCCTCCAAGAGCTCCAAAAGCACCACCCATTGCTGTAAAACGCGCAGTTCCGTTATTATCATTTTGAGAGAAAAGGATTCCTAAATCTTGATATCCTAAAGATTGAGCATTTGTAGCAGCCACGGTTGCCAACAAAATTGCTGATGCGATAATTTTTTTCATTTTAAAACCTTTTGTAACTAAAAGTGATGATTTAATTTCCTCCTCTTCTTCCTCTTCCAGAAGTAGAACCTCTGCCAGAGTTCGAAGTATTTCCACTACTTCTTGAAGAAGTTGTTGTTGATCTTCTTGTTGATGAATTGGTATTGTTATTTGTGTTTGAACTATTTCTTGATGAATAATTTGAGTTTCGATCATTATAATTATTTCCTCTAATAGTAGAGCTTCTTCTTACAGGAGTTCCAATAGTGCTTCTTCTAAAATTATTTGAATTCTGATTGTAATCAAAATAGTTTCTTCTGTTGGTTATAGAATTGTTTCTGATAATTCCGTTTGAATCTCTTCGCCCGTAAGCATAATTTGTATTTCTTCGTCCGTAAGTATTATTTCTGTAATACCCGTTATTTCTCCAAGAATTTCCATAAAAATAAGGATTGTAAAATCCACCATTCCAGCCCCAATTATAAGCATACGGATGCCAATATGGGTTTCCATAAAAACCCCAATTGTTCCAACGATTCCAACCCCATCCTACATTCCAATTGTTCCATCCCCAATTGTTCCATCCCCAATCATTCCAACCCCACATTCCAAAACCATTTCCATACCAAAAAGGGTCATTCATCAAATTTACATTGACAATTACATTGTCATTTTGATATCCCCAAGGTTCATTTTGATTGTAATTTCCATTAGGATCCGAATAATTTGGATTTGAACTATATGAATCGATGTCAGTAAATATTTCATACTCAGAGATTCGTTCTAAGCTGTCTAATTTTTTTGTAAAATAGTTTTCTTCAAAATTATTGTTGTTGTTTCTTTCAACAACAACAATTTGTCGTTTTTCTATATTATTTGGAGAGCTATAAATACCATCTTCATAATACGCAGTTTGGTATGTTCCGCATGAAACCAATACCAAATTAGCGGTTGCAAAAATTATAAATGATTGAATGCTGAATAGTTTATTTTGTAGTTTCATGATCATATGTTTTTATAAAAGTACTGAATTAATTATAAAATTTGTGTTAAAAAGACTTATTTATAGTAGTTTTGTAACCGTTTTAAAAAAGAATTAACACGAAATTAATAGTTAAAAAATAACAATATTTGTGCCAAAGTAAAGAAACATGAGCAAGAGTTTAACAAAAAGAGAAGAAGATTACTCAAAATGGTATAATGAGTTGGTTGTAAAAGCGGATTTAGCAGAAAATTCAGCGGTAAGAGGTTGTATGGTTATCAAACCTTATGGATACGCAATTTGGGAAAAAATGCAAGCAGAATTGGATAGAATGTTTAAAGAAACAGGACATCAAAATGCGTATTTTCCATTATTTGTTCCTAAAAGTTTGTTTGAAGCAGAAGAAAAAAATGCAGAAGGTTTTGCCAAAGAATGTGCCGTTGTTACCCATTATCGTTTGCAAAATGATCCTGAAAATCCAGGAAAATTACGAGTTGATCCTGAAGCAAAACTAGAGGAGGAATTGGTTGTAAGACCAACATCCGAAGCAATAATTTGGAGTACTTACAAAGGTTGGATTCAATCCTATAGAGATTTGCCTTTACTAATCAATCAGTGGGCAAATGTAGTAAGATGGGAAATGAGAACGCGATTGTTTTTAAGAACCTCAGAGTTTCTATGGCAAGAAGGGCATACAGCACATGCCTCAAAAAGTGAAGCAGTTGCAGAGGCAAAACAAATGCAACATGTCTATGCAACATTTGCTGAAGAGTTTATGGCGATGCCTGTTGTAAAAGGAGTAAAATCAGACAGTGAGCGTTTTGCAGGAGCTGAAGATACGTATACCATTGAAGCTTTAATGCAAGATGGAAAAGCGTTGCAAGCAGGTACAAGTCATTTTTTAGGACAAAATTTTGCAGAAGCTTTTGATGTTAAATTCACGAATAAAGATGGAAAGCAAGAATATGTATGGGCAACTTCTTGGGGAGTTTCTACACGTTTAATTGGAGGTTTAATTATGACACACTCTGATGATTTTGGGTTGGTTTTGCCACCAAAATTAGCCCCAATTCAAGTAGTTTTTGTTCCTATTTATAAAGGAGAAGATCAATTGTTATTGCTTTCTGAAAAAATTCAGACGTATGTGAGTGCTTTCAAAAAATTAGGAATTTCTGTAAAATATGATGACAGAGATACATTAAGACCTGGTGCAAAATTCGCAGAATATGAACTAAAAGGAGTTCCTGTAAGGATCGCCATGGGAAGTCGTGATTTGGAAAACAATACTGTTGAAGTTGCCAGAAGAGATACGCTAACTAAGGAGAGTATTTCACAAGACAATCTTGTGACGTATGTTTCAGAGTTATTAGAGAAAATTCAAATTAATTTGTTTGATACTGCCTTACAATTCAGAAACAATCACATTACTCAGGTGAATTCTATGGATGAATTTAAAGATGTAATTGAAAACAAAGGTGGATTTGTTGCTGCACATTGGGACGGAACTGCAGAAACTGAAGAAAAAATAAAAGAATTGACAAAAGCAACTATTAGATGTATCCCAAATGATGCAATTGAAGAGGCTGGAAACTGTGTGTTTACAGGGGAATCTTCTTCCAAAAGAGTGCTTTTTGCGAAAGCGTATTAATTTTTAAAATTTTTTTAAAAAAAAATTGTAGGATTTTAAAAACGTTGTATATTTGCATCCGCAATTAAGGAATACAAAATTGTGATGGTCCGTTCGTCTAGGGGTTAGGACGCCAGGTTTTCATCCTGGTAACACGGGTTCGATTCCCGTACGGACTACAAAGTTTTAAATAAAAACGAAGAATACAATATTATGGCAAATCATAAGTCAGCATTAAAAAGAATTAGAAGTAACGAAGCTAAAAAGTTACGTAATAAATATCAACACAAAACAGCAAGAAATGCTGTAAGAGATTTGCGTGTTTTAGAAGATAAAGCTGAAGCTGAAGGAAAATTAGTTAACGTTATTTCAATGTTGGATAAATTGGCTAAGAAAAATATCATCCACAAAAATAAAGCTGCAAACTTAAAATCTAAATTGACTAAGCACGTAGCTGCGTTGTAAGATTTTACAGTTTTAACAATATAAAGGCTCTGAATTTTCAGAGCTTTTTTTATGACCTATATTGAGATTATCAATATTTTACAAGAGGAGTATTGCTATATAAAACAATTCAATTACTTCATTTTAAATTACCAATCGTATTTTTTATGAGCGTCTAATCTGATAAAAATAAAAAGTAATATGGTAAAACCCCACAAAGAAGAACCTCCATAACTGAAAAAGGGGAGAGGTATCCCTACAGTTGGCAGCAATCCAATCACCATTCCAATATTTACAGTTACGTGGAAAAAAAGTATGGATGCTACGCCATATCCATAAATTCTTCCAAATTTATTGGTATGTGTTTCGGCTAAATAAATGATTCTAGCAATCATCAGCATGAATAAAATGATAACCAAAGAACTTCCTAAAAATCCCCATTCTTCGCCAACAGTACTAAAAATATAATCTGTATGTTGTTCAGGCACAAAATCGCCTTTGGTAATATCTCCGTTTAAAAATCCTTTTCCAGTTAAACCTCCAGAGCTGATAGTTAATTCAGATTGATAAGAATTATAACCAATGTCTTTGGTATCAATTTTCAATCCTAATAACACTTCAAAACGATCTCTATGATGTTGCTTAAAAACATTTTCATATACAAATCCAGTTCCATAGATAAACATTCCTAAACCTATATATGTTATTAATATTTTATGCCAACTAAAACGTAACAATCGTTTTCCGCCTTTGTAAATGAGGTAAAATAAAATGATTGTTATAATTGAAAACAACCAAACAGATATTTTGTAAGTACCAACATAAATTGTAAGAATAAATAAAGCTATTGATAGAGTTCCGAAGATGATGTAGTTTAAGGTTAATCCTTCTCTATTGAGAACTAAAATGAAGGCTAAGTAAATTAATGCAGAACCTGGGTCAGGTTGTAAAACAATTAAAATGGCTGGTAAAAAAATAACTGTAAATGCCTTTATTTGGTTTTTTATCAGTGAAAGATTGTATTGACGATCACTTAAAAGTTTAGCGATTGCAAGGGCTGTAAACGTTTTTACAAATTCTGCTGGCTGCAAACTCATAGAACCAAAATTATACCAAGCTTTAGCACCATTGATTTCTTTTCCGAGTGGAAAAATTAATACTAGTGAGAGAATTGCTAAAAGGTAGAAGATACTTGCAAAACGTTCGTAAAATTTAGAATTAAAAAATAAGACTAAAATAATGATCGGAAAACAAAGGGAAATCCAAAGTAGTTGTTTTCCATAGTTTGTATTGAAATTAAAAACATCAATATATTCGTCATTTTGTGAGGCAGCAATAATATTTAACCAGCCAAAGCCAACTAGAATTAGGTAGAAAAAAACTAGAATCCAATCAATTCCTTCAAAAATATTATTCTTCTCTTGACGCAACTTCTCTATTTTTTGGTCTGTAATAATTGTAAATATCTTGCAAACTTAGGTTCAACATGTTTGTTTCTCTTAGTTTGTTTTCCTCTGAAATAAATCCGTTTAAGTATTTTTCAATTATCAAACTGGTAATTGGTGCGGCAATTGTAGAACCATAACCACCATTTTCTACAAATACTGCCAATGCAATTTTTGGATTTTCTTTAGGGGCAAAAGCTACCAAAATGGAATGGTCTGGCAATTGTTGTTTGTAGCCATTTATGCGTATAAAATTTTCTGATGTACCTGTTTTTCCACAAATTTCAATTCCTTTAACTTGACTCCATCTTCCTGTTCCGGTTTTAAAAACTTCATGCATTGCTTCAATTACTGGTTCAAAATATTCGCTTTTAATAGTAGTTTGCTTTTTGATGGTATAATTTGGATTATTAATAGGTTTTCGTGCTATTTTTTTAACGATGTGAGGTGTGTAAAAATATCCTTTATTGGCAATTGCAGCAGTAAAATTGGCCAATTGAATAGGTGTTGTTAAAATTTCACCTTGTCCAATTGCATTTGAAATGGTGGTTGATGCACTCCATCTATATTTGTAACGGCTGTCATAATAAGCACCATCAGGTATCAATCCTGGGGATCCTGAGGGCAAATCATAACCAAGATAACCGCCTAAACCAAAGCTTGTTACGTGCTTATTCCAAATATCAAGAGATTCGCTTGCTTTTCTTTTTTTCTCAACAATTTTTTTATAGGTATTGGAAAAATAACTGTTGCAAGATTTTGCAATAGCTGTTTTTAATGCGATGGGTGAATCGTAAATTCCGCAATGGCAACGCATAAAATCTATTGCTTTTCCTCCATATCTGTAGCCACCATAACATCTAAAACTTGTTTCGGTATTGATGGCATTTTCTTGCAAACCAACCAAGGCATTCATCATTTTAAAGGGTGATCCAGGAGGATATGCAGCTAGTAAAGCTCTATCAAAAGTTGGTTTTTCTGGATTTTTTGGATTCATTAAAATCAGCGAATTTTTAGTACGATCACGTCCAACCAACATATTTGGATCATAAGATGGAGACGTTACTAATGCTAAAATTTCTCCAGATGATGGTTCGATTGCTACAATTCCCCCTCTTTTGCCATTCATCAATTGTTGTGCATACATTTGTAGCTCAATGTCAATGGTTAAGGTTAGGTCTTTGCCACTTTCAGGTAATGTATCCATTTGTCCATTTTTGTACGAACCTGTAATTTTATTAAATCGGTTTCTATTGTAATATTTTTTACCTTTTCTACCTCTTAAAACTTTTTCATATTCTCTTTCAACACCTTCTTTTCCTTCCAATTCACCTTGTTCATAATCATCGTTTGTTCGGGCTTTTTCTTCATTTACTTCACCTATATACCCTAAAACATTGGCTGCTGCATTCACTGGATAATCTCTAATAACCCTTTTTTGAATATAAAATCCATTGAATTTATGAAGCTTTTCTTGCAAAAAGGCAAAGTCATCTTTGGCAAGTTGTTTTAAAAAAACTGATGGTAAATAGGTTGCGTAATTTTCGGCTTTTTGGAATCTTTTTATAAAATCTTCTTTGTCAATTTTAAGGAGTTTACACAACTCAATAGTGTCAAAAGATTTCACTTGATTAGGTTGCACCATCACATCATAAGAAAGCTGGTTGGCAACTAAAAGTTGACCATTTCTATCATAAATGTAACCTCGTTCAGGATAATCATACTCAATTTTTACGGCGGCATTATGCACAGGATCAAACTCAACTCCTTTTACAATTTGCAATTGAAAAAGTCTTCCAATAAAAAATAATCCAACAGCTGAGATTAAAAAATAAAGTAAAAAACTTCTTTGCATTATTCGTTTCTTGTGAAAATAGCTGAGCCAATAAAATATAAAAACAGTGTAAAAATACTCGAAAAAAATGTATTACTCAGTACATTAAAAAAATTATGAAAGCTAAAGTTAGCCAAAGAAAAAAATATAAAGTGATGTATGACTGTTAAAGTTACTACATAGTTGAAAATTTTTCCAAAAGATTCTGTTTTTAAACTAAAAAATGGAAAATCTATTTCTAATTTATTAAAATAAACTTTTACAAAAAACAGGCGTATGTAGGCAATAACTGTTAATGAAAAAGCATGAATTCCTCCTGTATCTGAGAAAAAATCTACTCCTAAACCTAATAAAAAGGAGAAAAATAATATGGGTATTTTATTTTCTTTTAGCGGATATAAAAAAACAAAAACAATATATAAATACGGATTTATAGCATCGAACAATAAAATATTATTCAATATGAATACTTGAAGAAATAGCAGTGAAAAAAATAAAAAAAACAGTTTGAATGGATTATTCATTTTCTAAGTTTTCGATTTTTTGTATTTCAAGTTTGTCAAAGTTTTTAATTACATAAACAGTGCCTAAATTACTCATATCATTAAAAAGTTTTATAACAACTCTATTCTCTGCAGAGTTTCCTTTATTAATTTTTGAAACAGTACCTATTAAAATTCCTTCTGGAAAAATGGTTGATTTTCCTCCAGTTTCAATGGTATCACCAATTTTTAAGGGAGCTTGTCTTGGAATGTCAATCAGCTGAACTGTTCTGTAATCATCTCCATTCCAATCTAGAGTACCAAAATAATTGCTGTTTCTTAAACGAGCATTGATTTTACTATTCTTATTTAAAATAGATTGAACTCTTGCATATTTATCAGAAGTATTATCAACAATTCCCACAATTCCCAAGCTATTGATAACTGCCATTTCTTTTTCAATTCCTTGATTTTTTCCGATGTCAAGCGTTAAAAAATTGAATTCTTTATTGTAATTATTATTGATGATTTTGCCTGTTGTAAATGAAAATTTTTGAAAATATCTTACAGTATCAACAATCGTTGAATCGATTACCTGAGAAGTGATAACTTTTCGCTGAAGCTCATTTTTTAAGCGTGCATTTTCAGCAGCTAACAATTCGTTTTCAGATTTTAGATTGAAATAAGCTGTAATTTTTGATTTTTGAAAATAAATTTCACCAACAATTGAATTGGTTGAATTCACGAATTTGCTTTTTTGAAAATTTAAATTCGTTAAAATCAAGCTAAACGCAATAGATTCTAGCAATAAAAAAAATAAGAAATATTTAAACCTCTGAATAAAAAAAATCAGTTGTTGCATTGATAGAATTTAAAGACTAGTTCATAAGTACATTCTTATATTTTACAAGTTCTTTTAAAGCAACTCCAGTTCCGCGAACTACGGCTCTTAGAGGATCTTCTGTTACATAAACTGGCAAATCTGTTTTTCTTGATAAACGTTTATCCAAACCTCTAAGCATAGAGCCACCTCCCGCTAAATAAATCCCTGTATTGTAAATATCTGCGGCTAATTCTGGTGGAGTTTTTGATAAAGTTTCCATCACAGCATCTTCTATTCGTAAAATTGATTTGTCTAATGCTTTTGCAATTTCGCGATAAGAAACTTGTACTTGTTTTGGTTTTCCGCTTAATAAATCTCTTCCTTGAACCAACATTTCATCTGGTGGATTATCTAAATCTTCTGTAGCTGCTCCAATAGTAATTTTTATTTTTTCCGCAGTTGATTCTCCAACATGTAAATTATGTTGGGTACGCATATAATACATAATATCATTCGTAAACAAATCGCCCGCAACTTTTACAGATTGATCGCAAACTATTCCTCCCAAAGCAATTACCGCGATTTCTGTAGTTCCACCACCAATATCAATAATCATGTTTCCTTTTGGCTCCATAATATCAATGCCAACACCAATTGCTGCAGCCATTGGTTCATAAATCAAGTAAATTTCTTTGGCATTCATATGTTTTGCAGAATCTCTTACAGCGCGTTTTTCAACTTCTGTAATTCCTGATGGAATGCAAATAACCATACGCAAAGCTGGAGGAAATAATTTCTTTTTGATGGAGGGAATTTGTTTTACAAACTCTTTAATCATTTCTTCAGATGCTTGAAAATCTGCAATCACCCCGTCTTTTAAAGGACGAATTGTTTTGATGTTTTCATGGGTTTTTCCCTGCATAAGACTTGCTTCATGACCAATTGCAATGATTTTACCTGTAATTCTATTTCTTGCAACTATTGATGGACTGTCAATTACTACTTTACCATTATGAATGATTAATGTGTTTGCAGTGCCTAAATCAATGGCAATATCTTCCGTCATGAAATCGAAAAAACCCATAAATTTCTATGTTATTTTTAAATGATGTAATCTTACAAAACTACTAAAATAAATTTGTATTTTAGTTGCTATTTTATTAATGTTTAAAATGCCTAATTCCAGTGGTTACCATTGCTAAGTTGTGCGCATTACAGTAGTCAATACTCAACTGATCTTTGATGGATCCTCCTGGTTGAATCACGCTTTTAATACCTGCATTATCAGCAATTTCTACACAGTCAGGAAATGGAAAAAATGCATCACTTGCCATGGCAGCTCCATTCAAATCAAAACCAAAGTTTTTTGCTTTTTCAATGGCTTGATTTAGAGCATCAACTCTACTTGTTTGTCCAGTTCCACTTGCCAATAATTGTTTATTTTTTACCAAAACAATGGTATTAGATTTGGTGTTTTTGCACAATTTTGATGCAAATAACAAATCTTCAATTTCTGCTGTATTAGGTTTTAAATTGGTAACGTATGTTAAGTGCTCAATAGTATCTGTTATGAAATCTTTATCTTGTACTAACAACCCGTTTAACGAAGTTCTAACCAATTGCTGTGGTAATTTCACGTCTTTTTGCACTAAAATAATTCTGTTTTTCTTTGCCTTTAAAATTTCTAATGCATCCTCATCGTATTTTGGAGCAATAACCACCTCGCAAAATAAATCATTTATTTCATTAGCGGTAGCAGCATCAAGAGTAGTATTTGCAATTAAAATTCCACCAAAAGCAGATACAGGATCACCAGCCAAAGCATCAATATAAGCTTGTTTTAAGGTGTCTCTTTGCGCAAAGCCACAAGCGTTGTTGTGTTTTAAAATGGCAAAAGTGGGAGCTTCACCTTTAAATTCATCCATCAAATTTACAGCCGCATCAACATCTAACAAATTATTGTAGCTCAATTCTTTTCCATTCAATTTATCAAACATCGCATCTAAATCTCCAAAGAAATAGCCCTTTTGATGTGGATTTTCACCATAACGCAATACTTGAGATTGTTGTTCGCTAGCTTTAAAAACCACTTCATCTTCATTAAAATAATTGAAAATAGCAGTGTCGTAATGCGAAGAAACATTAAACGATTTTGCAGCGAATTTTTTTCGTTGTTCTAGGGTTGTAATGCCTTTATTTTCGGAAATGATATTTAAAAATTCTTCATATTGTTCCATAGACGAAACAATAAAAGTGTCTTTAAAATTTTTGGCAGCTGCTCTGATTAATGAAATTCCTCCGATATCAATTTTTTCAACAATATCAGCTTCTGATGCTCCAGAGGCCACTGTTTTTTCAAAAGGATACAAATCAACAATCACCAAATCTATTTGCGGAATTTCATATTCTTTCATTTCAACAATATCTCCTTTGTGATCTTGTCTATTTAAAATTCCACCAAAAATTTTTGGATGTAAAGTTTTTACTCTTCCGCCTAAAATAGATGGATAAGAAGTAACATCTTCTACTGGAATTACATCAATCCCTAGTTCTTTGATAAAAGTTTCTGTACCTCCTGTAGAATAAATGGTAACGTTTAGTTCGTTTAATTTTTGTACAATTGGTGCTAAACCATCTTTATGAAAAACGGAAATTAAGGCAGATTTGATTTGTTTTGAAGTGCTCATTTTATGTAAAGTTGTTAAGCCCGCAAAAGTACACAATCATACCTTGAACCGCAATAAAAAGATAGTAACAAATTTGGTAATTAATTAACAGTCAAAAGAATTTAGAATAAGTTGGCTACTTTTTCACAAACATATTCTAAAAGTATTTCATCATCTTTGGTAAATGGACTCACGGAATGCGAATCAATATCAATTTGACCAATATTTTCGCCGTTTACAAAAATCGGAATTACAATTTCAGATTTTACTTTCCAACCACAAGAAATGTAATTTTCTTGTTCACTAACATCTTGAACAACAAAGTTTTGATTGCTTACAGCTACTTGTCCACAAATTCCTTTTCCAAACGGGATGATGGTGTGTTCAGTTGGTTCGCCAGTAAATTGTGCCAATTTCAACTCTCTTTTATCTCCGTTTTTGAAGTAAAAACCTACCCAATCATAATAGGAAATTTGACTTTCTAAAAAATCACAAATTGCTTGTAGTTTTGCTTCTCTTATTTTTTCAGAGTTGATGATGGTATCAATTTCTTGTTCTAAAAATGCTAAATTCATATTGATAATTTTGAAATGCAAAAATAGTTGAAAATTTGGAGTGATTTTTTTCTGAATTTATTTTAACAGAAAATTTGCATGAAGTTTTGTAAATTTGCAACGAATTATGAAACAGCAATTTATTAAAATTACTTCTTACGCACTTTCATTATTGGTGCTTTTTTCAACGGTATCTTTTACAGTTGAAAAGCATTTTTGTGGCGAATTTTTGATGGATGTTTCATTTTTAGGGGATGCTGATGATTGTGGCATGGATATGGAAAAAGTAGCAACTACCAAGAAAAAAGGATGTTGTAAAGACGAAGTTCATCAAATTGAAGGTCAAGATGAATTGCAACAGTTTTCTTTTGAAGATTTTGATTTAGAAAAACAACAATTTGTTGTCGCTTTTGTACATTCATACCAAGCACTTTTCTTAGAAAAAAGCACCAAAAAGGACTTTTATAAAGATTTCTCTCCACCAGATATTCCTAAGGATTATCAAGCACTTTTTCAGGTTTACATCATTTGATTTTTATTTATTGACTCGTAAAATCTTCTTATTTGAAGATTTAAAACACGTTAATACATTAAAAATCATTTAATATGAAAAAATATATCCTCAGTTTTTTACTGTTTTTTGTTGCTTCATTCCTTTTTTCACAAACCTCTTTTACAGGAATGATTATGGATAAAAACAACCCAACAAATGCTTTGGGAGTAGAAGGCGCAAGCGTTCATTGGTTGAATACCAATGTAAGCGCAATCACAAATAAAAAAGGTTGGTTTACCATTGATTATAAATCAGAGTATAAAAAATTGGTGATAAGTTATGTTGGATTTAAAACGGACACAATAACAATAACTAATTTAGAGCCCATTCATCATTTTCTAACTCCAGAAGGTGATTTAGATGAAATTACCATCAAAAGTAAAAAGAATACCGTACAAAAATCACTTTTTACAACAACCAATGTTTTTACAGTAAATAGTGCAGAGTTGCTAAAAGCAGCATGTTGTAATTTGGCAGAAAGTTTTGAGACAAATCCATCTATTGATGTGAGTTTTTCTGATGCTTTAACTGGAACAAGACAAATCAGAATCTTAGGATTGACAAGTCCGTATTTGTTAATTACCCAAGAAAATATTCCTTCTGTAAGAGGTGCAAGTCAGGTTTTCGGACTCACTTTTACACCTGGAACTTGGGTGGAAAGTATTCAAATTACCAAAGGTGCAGGAAGTGTTGTGAATGGTTTTGAAAGTATTTCTGGACAAATCAATACAGAATTGGTAAAACCATCAACAGACAAAAGTTTCTTTTTGAATGCGTTTGCATCACAAATGGGACGTTTTGAATTGAATACTCATTTCAATAAAAAAGTGTCTGATAAATGGGACACAGGTTTGTATGTTCATGGAAATTATACCGGTCAAAAATTCGATATGAATGACGATAATTTTTTGGACATGCCACTTTCAAAACAACTCAACGTATTGAATCGTTGGCAGTTTACAGACGCTGAAAAAGGTTGGGTGAGTTTTATCAATGTGCGTTTTATGAATGATGAAAAACAAACTGGCGAACTCGATTTTAATCCTGAAATTCACAAAGGAACAACACAATTTTGGGGAAGTGAAATTGATACCAAACGTTTTGAAACTTCTGCAAAATTAGGGTACGTTTTTCCAGAAATGCCCTATCAAAGTTTTGGTTTTCAAATTGCCTATAGCAATCATCAACAAGATTCTTATTTTGGGTTGAATTCGTATGATATTCAGCATCAAAGTGTGTATTCGAATTTGTTATTTAATTCGATTATTGGTGATACTCGTAATAAGTTTAAAACTGGTTTGTCTTTTACGCACGACAATTACGATGAATTAGTAAACCTGTTGGATTTTGGCAGAAAAGAAACTTCTGTAGGTGCTTTTTTTGAATATACGTTTGATAATTTGGATGATTTTTCATTGGTTGCAGGTTTGCGAGTAGATTCTCATAATTTATTGGGAAATTTTATCACTCCACGTTTGCATTTGCGCTACAATCCTTGGGATGATGGAGTAATCAAAGCTTCTTTTGGTAGAGGAAAAAGAAGTGCGAATATTTTTGCTGAAAATCAACAATTGTTTGCAAGTTCAAGACAAATCAATATCGAAAATAACAACGGAAATATTTATGGATTAAATCCTGAAATTGCTTGGAATTATGGGATTTCGTATTTGCAAAAATTCAATATTTTCAATCAAAAAGGAGATATTACGTTTGATTACTACAGAACTAATTTTAGCAATCAAGTAGTTGTTGATTGGGAAAACCCACAAGCGATTTCTTTCTATGATTTGGATGGGAAAAGTATTGCCAATAGTTTTCAATTGGAGGTGAATTATACACTAGCTACCAATTTAGAATTGCGAACTGCCTATAAATATTTTGACATTGTAACGACTTATAAAAGTGGAAATTTGCAAAAACCAATTCAACCACAACATCGATTTTTTGCAAATCTTTCGTATGAAACTGAACCTCAAAATGCAAAACAATGGCGTTTTGATGTTACTTTCAATGCCATTGGAAAACAACGTTTGCCAGATACAAGTTCAAATCCTGCTCAATATCAATTGCCTGAATTTGCTGCCCCTTATCAGTTGTTGAATTCGCAAATCACAAGGGTTTTTTCAGATAGATTTGAAGTATATATTGGCGCAGAAAATTTGACAAATGTGCAACAAAGAAATCCTATTTTAGGAAATGACAATCCTTTTGGACCCAATTTTGATACCACTATTGTATATGCACCCATTTTTGGACGTGCCATTTATACAGGCTTACGATTTAACATAAATTAACCATTAACATAAATAATCATGAAAAAAATCATTGTAGTAATTAGTATTTGTTTGATTGGATTTTCGGTTCAATCTCAAGAAGTAAAAAAAGATAAAAACGCCAAAGTTACCATGGAAGTTGACGGAATTTGTGGCATGTGCAAAAAGCGAATTGAAACAGCATCTTTAAAAACTCCTGGAGTAAAATTTGCTTTATGGGATGTAAAAACGCATCAATTAAATTTGATCTTGGATGAAAATAAAACAGATGTTACTACCGTTCAAAAAAATATTTTAGCAGTTGGACATGATATTATTTTGAGCAAAGACAAAAAATTATCAGCAAAAGAAGAAGCTTACAATGCTGTTCATCCATGTTGTAAATATCGTGATGAAGAAATTATTTTGGATCATGAAGGTGGAATGAAAAAACAAAAAAAACAATAATGTCATGAAAAAAAATCTAATCATTATCGCAATTATTCTTGTTTCAAGTTTTTCAGTTATTTCCTGTAAAAAAGAGAAAACAGCACCTCAAAAAGAGGAAGTGGTTACTGAAAAAGTAGCATATCAATGTCCTATGAAATGCGAAGATGAAAAAACCTATGATAAAGAAGGTACTTGTCCTGTTTGTAAAATGAAACTGAAAGAAAAAGTTTCAGAGGAGGAAAATCATGATCATAAAGATCATTAAAATTATAAAACCGCCTTTATTTCTTATAAATACTGGCGGTTTTTTATATAAACTATAAAAAAAAATTAAAATGAAACATACTTATATTGTAAGTGGTATGACCTGTAATGGATGTAAAGCTAGCGTCGAAAAATCGATTACTTCTTTAGAGGATGTTACAAATGTAACTGTTGATTTAGAGACTGCTGAAGTAGTAATTGAAATGAAAAATCATATTAAGTTATCAAAATTGCAGGAAGCTTTATCATCAAAATATACAATCTCAGAAAAGAAAATTGAAAAAGTAACAATGTTTGATTTATCAAAAGAGAAATCAGAAATTCAACAACTATTTCCGTTGTTTTTGATTTTTGGATATATTACAATTGCAGCAATTATTTCGGCAATAAATCCTTGGAATATGAATGATTTTATGCTCAATTTTATGGGACTTTTTTATATTGTTTTCAGCTTTTTTAAGTTGCTAAATGTAAAAGGTTTTGCAATGAGTTTTGGAATGTATGATCCATTGTCAAAAGTTATTCCGACTTATGGTTTTGTATATCCATTTATTGAGTTGGCTCTAGGAATTTTCTTTTTAATGCGTTTTCAAATTTTTGCTTCGTTAGTAATTACGATAATCATTCTGGGAATTACAACTGTGGGAGTTACAAAATCGTTGTTAGATAAAAAATCGATACAATGTGCGTGTTTAGGATCAGTACTAAATTTACCTATGACCAAAGCTACATTTATTGAAAATTCAATTATGATTTTGATGGCTATTTTTATGATTTTACAGTAGTATTCGTTTGATTTTTATTTATAGCTGTTTGTTATTTTTTTATTTGTATTTGTTTTACAAGTAATTTTCCGAGTTCATCTGTACCCTCTAAATTTAGCAATATAGAATCTATATTATTATCAGGAATTGTAATTTCAAAAGTTGAATTAGCTTCAATTTCTATTCCAGCTTTCCAGAAAATTGCACCATAATCAAGGTATGCTTTTTCAGAAAATGATGGGTATTTTGGAGCATAATACTCTTTTGTTTTGCTAAAGCCAAAAGGCACTACAATTGTTGATGGATCATACAGCTTTTTATCTGTAAAAATAGGTTCGGACAAACTACCATAATCTCTAAACTTTACCATGTTTGATGTTGATACGATTGATTGAAATTCATTGTTAATACCAAAGTTTACATTCCAAGCATTCCCACTTCTATTATTTAAAAAACCATATTTATCAGTTCCAAAATAAAAGCTTTCAATATAATTGTAGTATTTTGAAATCACTTTCATTTGTAGTGCACTATTTTCTTGTTTTTTTTGATCTTGTAGCTTACTTTTAATAATAACATCATCTAACATTATGTAATCATCAAATAAATAGGAAAAATTAGAAAGTTCATTTGGCGTATTAACTAACTCCTTTATTTGATTTTTGTTGATGTTGTCATATATAAATGTGTTTGTGTATGAGATACTAGGACTAATTTTATATAAATTTTCGCCTGATTTTATTCCAAAGTGCAACATCGTATTTTCTGTAATAAAACTGTTTTCTAAGGTGAAATGGTTATTCTTATTAAGAGGAATCGTTAACGCATAGTTTTCATTATTCTCGTCATCAACATACTGCATTTGAACTTGTTGTGAAGGGAGTATTTTGCGATTAAAAGCGAATGTGATGTCAATTCCATTTTCAAATTTAAAATTTTCAGATGGTGGATTAGTGAATATTTGATTCCAATCGAATTTACTCCAACCCTGAGTTAAGAGTAAGAGGTCTAAATCTACTAGTCTGTTTTTTTGTTGTTCATTGAAATAATATGCAGCATTTTCAATATTCCCTTTTATGTAAGGATTTAATAAAATTGATGAAGCAATATTTTTGTCAGGGCGATAAGCCTTTGTGAGAGGTGGTAAAAAAGAACCACTTATAAAAAGTTTTTCAGAGTGATTATTTGTCAAGGTAACTTTTAAAGAATCGTTTATTTTAGAAGTTATTGAGGCTTTAATTGAGTTTGTAAGTAAATTGTTAGTTTCATTGTAGAAAACGCGCTCTAAAATAGGTTTGTTTTCTTCATTAAAAACAGTAATAATATTAATTCCTTTTAAAATGTTGCTTTTTTCAAGTATAATAGCATATACTTTTTTTGATTCATCAAATTTTAAATCATAATGAATGTATTTTCTAGTATTATGAAGCCATATCTTGTAATTTTTTCCGTGAATATTTTGAAGTGTTTTTGAATTTGTAAGGATATTGACAATGACGTTTTGGTTTTTTTCATCATTGATTAAGTTGAGAGTGATTCCTAATTTTTTTACAACAGGTGTAATAACTTCAATTCTCTCGCCACTTGGCAGTATTGCCTCAAAGATATATTTTTGATTTTCTTTAAACGGTAAAAATGCTTCACCTAAACCAAAGGAGTTGGTTTTAAATACATCAATTTCTTTTCCGGTTTCATCTTTAATAGTTCCTTTTGAAATCTCAATACCTTTGTTATTTGCATCTTTAAGCAAAATTCCAATTCTATTAAAAGTATTGGCAACAATATGTCCACCTTCGGGAAATAATTGAAAATCAAAAAAGGAATCTTTTTTGATTTTTTGAGCACTGGTTTCTCTATTTTTTACCACAATAATTTTTTGGGAAAACGAAACATCTTCATTAAAGTTTCTCATCCAATTTGTAGAGGCTTTGATAAAATAAGAAGCATTTGTAAAAGAGGAGTCAATTTTAAAGTTTCCTTTTCCAATGCCATTTTGAATATGAATGAGTTTTTGTTTTTTTAATTTACCCGATTCATCAAACAATGAAACATATAAATTTGAGGTTGGATTATGTAGTTTCTGAGAGTTTTGCTCAAAAACATAAGCCTGAAACCATATATTTTCACCTTGCAAAAATGAGGTTTTATTAAGATGTAAATGCGGAATTTCACGAACTTTTTTAAAATAGTTATTATAGGCACTATCAATTTTTTGAACAGATTGGCTTTGTATACTTACATTAAAAAATAGGATACACGTAAAAAGAAAGTTTTTTAAATTCATAGCTTAAAATTAAAATTTAATACTAAATAGAAATGCAATTTGATTGCTTATTTTTTCTTTAAAGAATCAATAAATATTTCTGTATCAATTCCTGCTCTTACTCTTTTGATGGTTTTAACATCTTTCATTCTCACTTGATCAATAATGTAAAGTCTATTGATGCCTTCACCAAATATTATTTCACCATTATAAAAAATAGTTGTTAAACTTGGACTTGCATAACCAAATGATTTCGTGCTTCTCAAGTTTTGATTCTCGTAACTTCCTCCATTTGAATTTCTCTGTTCTTCAATCATTTTTGATAATTTATCATTGCTAGATCTAGCATCTCTTGTTAAAAATTCAAGTAATAATTGATTTTGTTTGAATTCACCATCCACATTAATAATGTCGAAAGCTTTTTTATCAGTATCCTTTTTTTCTCTTGTGCTGAAAGAGTAAAAGATAGTAAGGTAATGATCGCAAATAGGTAGTTTCTTTTTTTCATAATGTTTTGGTGTTTAGTTTAAATCATTGAAAAATTATCAATAATTATGCCTAAAATTAAAAAATACAATAAAAAAATCCGTTAGAAATTTTCTAACGGATTTTTGTAAATAAATATTTTGATGATTTTTACATCATTCCTGGCATTCCACCACCCATTCCTCCTGGCATTGCAGGAGCATCTTCTTTGATGTCAATTAAGGCACATTCTGTAGTTAAAATCATACCAGCAACAGAAGCAGCATTTTCTAAAGCGATTCTAGTTACTTTTTTAGGATCAATAATTCCAGCTTCTAACATGTCTACATAAGCGTCTGCTTTAGCATCATATCCAAAGTTCTTTTTACCTTCCAACACTTTGTTAATAACTACTGAGCCTTCACCACCAGCATTTTCAACAATAGTTCTTAAAGGAGCTTCAATAGCTTTGTTTACGATTTGAACTCCTGTAGTTTCATCTAAATTAGAAGTTGTTAAACTTTCTAATACTTTTTTAGCACGCACTAAAGCAACTCCACCACCTGCAACAATTCCTTCTTCAACTGCAGCTCTTGTAGCATGTAATGCATCGTCAACTCTGTCTTTTTTCTCTTTCATTTCAACTTCAGATGCTGCTCCAACATACAATACTGCAACACCACCAGCCAATTTCGCTAAACGTTCTTGCAATTTCTCTTTGTCATAATCAGAAGTTGTAGTTTCGATTTGCGCTTTGATTTGGTTTACTCTTGCTTTGATGTTTTCTGCATTTCCAGAACCATTTACAATGGTAGTGTTGTCTTTATCAACAGTTACAGTTTCAGCAGTTCCTAATAAATCTAACGTTGCATTTTCAAGTGAAAAACCTCTTTCTTCCGAAATTACAGTTCCACCAGTTAAAATAGCAATATCTTCTAACATTGCTTTTCTACGATCGCCAAAACCAGGAGCTTTTACAGCTGCGATTTTTAATCCTCCACGTAATTTATTTACTACTAATGTAGCCAATGCTTGTCCGTCAACATCTTCAGCAATAATTAATAATGGTCTTCCAGATTGTGCTACAGGCTCTAAAATTGGAAGGATTTCTTGTAAGTTTGATATCTTTTTATCAAACAATAAAATATAAGGA
Organism: Polaribacter gangjinensis; assembly: GCF_038024125.1. Classification (NCBI taxonomy): domain Bacteria; kingdom Pseudomonadati; phylum Bacteroidota; class Flavobacteriia; order Flavobacteriales; family Flavobacteriaceae; genus Polaribacter; species Polaribacter gangjinensis. The sequence goes on along the minus strand of NZ_CP150662.1, from coordinate 1,478,636 downwards.
TTGTCTAAATCAGCAACCATTTTATCAGCGTCAGTAACAAAATATGGAGATAAATATCCTCTGTCAAATTGCATTCCTTCAACAACGTCCACATAAGTGTCCATTCCTTTTGCTTCTTCAACAGTAATTACACCTTCTTTACCAACTTTTGAGAATGCTTTTGCGATTAAATCTCCAATAACATCATCATTATTTGCTGAAATTGCAGCAACTTGTTTTATTTTTTCAGAAGAGTTACCAACTTGCTGTGATTGTTTTTCTAAATCAGCAACGATTGCAGCAACTGCTTTGTCAATTCCGCGTTTTAAATCCATAGGATTTGCTCCTGCAGCTACATTTTTCAATCCTTCTTTTACAATTGCTTGCGCTAAAACTGTAGCAGTTGTAGTTCCATCACCAGCTAAATCATTGGTTTTTGAAGCTACTTCTTTTACCATTTGCGCTCCCATATTTTCTAAAGGATCTTGCAATTCAATTTCTTTTGCAACAGAAACTCCGTCTTTGGTTACAATTGGAGATCCAAAAGATCTTGAAATAATTACGTTTCTTCCTTTTGGACCTAAAGTTACTTTTACTGCATTTGCTAATGCATCTACTCCACGTTTTAATCCATCACGTGCTTCAATATCAAATTTTATATCTTTTGCCATTTTATTATAAATGTTTAATTGTTTAAAAGTTTATTTGTTTTACTGTTTACTGAAACTGTAAACTGATTTTTTAGATAATTGCTAAAATATCAGATTCACGCATCATCAAATAATCTTTTCCTTCTAATTTTAAGTCTGTTCCTCCGTATTTACTATACAAAACAGTGTCACCAACTTTTACGGTTAATGGCTCGTCTTTTTTTCCATTTCCAATGGCAACAACAGTTCCTTTTTGAGGTTTTTCTTTTGCATTGTCTGGAATGATAATTCCTGAAGCGGTTTTTGTTTCTGCTGGAGCAGGTTCTACAAGAACTCTGTCTGCTAAAGGTTTAATGTTTACTCCCATTTTTTATATAAATTTTAGTGATTTAAATATTTTTTTCAGTTTCTAGATTAGTCAGAAACTATGCCAATTTGATGAAACTGACATTTTTTCGTTGATTCTCTTTTTTGATTTTCTGAATGGTAAAAAAAAATGCCAACGTGTCATTTTCGTTGGCATTTTTTTGTCTAAAAACGGTAGCTTATTTCAGCGTATCGTTTGTTGTATTTGTAGTTTTTGGAGCAGTTGACTCAACTCCATCTAAAGTTTTGTCTAATTTAAAATCTTTCTCTCCTTCTCTTGGAATGGCAAAATTCGCTAATAAAATCAACGCAAACATTGCAATTGCCAATGTCCAAGTTGTTCTGTCAAGAAAATTATTGGTATTTTGAACACCTCCTAAAGTTTGTGCTCCACCACCAAAAGAAGAAGATAGTCCTCCTCCTTTAGGATTTTGTACCATCACAATTAATATTAATGCAACAGCTACAATCAAAATCAGAATTAAAAATGCGGTATAATTCATTGTTTGTATTTTTGTAAAATTTGTACTCTTTTAATTTGGTCTGCAAAGAAACCACTTTTTTCTGGATATTTCAAACTTAAAATTCGGTAAGCTTGAATTGCATTTTCATATTTTTTTTGTTCTAAATATACTTTTGCCAAAGTTTCGGTCATTAAAGACGAATCTGGTTTGGTCTCTTCAACCGTAACTATGATATTTTTGTCTTTTGGAAGTGGAATTATTTTAGGATTGTTTTGAATAAACTTTTCGATAATTTCTTCTTTTTCAGGTGCAATTTTTGAAGCTGTATTTTCTATTCTTTCAATTGGTTTTTTTGAGGCTAATTGCAGCCATTGATTGAAAGAATAAGTCTCAGAACTTTTAAAAGAGATAGGTTTTCCAATCGATAGTTTTTCTTCTATTTCTTCGGATGAATTTTCAATAATTGATGTTTGTTGAATCTCTTGAACTTCTATTTTTTTCTCTTCAGAAATCTTTTCTTTAAGTTGTTGATGAATGTCTTTTTGGGGATTATCAAAATTAGCAGCTGTGATAAAATCAAACAAAACAGTTCTATCTGTGGTATAAGCTGCTGTGATTTTTAGTTCGTTATTGTATTTAAAACTTTCTTGATTTTTTAATCCTTTCAAATACAAAGCTCTGGCTGATTGAAAATATGGAAAAGCATCAATAATCCCTTTTAATTCAGCAGTTTCTACCTGTTGAATTGGGCTATTTTTTTGCAATATGTCTAAAAAACTTCCTTTTTTCATCTGCTTAGATTTTTACCATTTTGCTACAGAAGCGTTGAAAATATCTTGTGTAATTCGTTCAACAATTTCATCTAGTGCATTTTCTAAAACAGCTCCTGTTAATTGCGCATTTGCATCATAATCTGAATAAAATGAAAAGGTTTTCTCGAAATTATCTTTTTCAACCAGCTTGTTTACAAAACGGACATTTACAGAAACTGTCAACCTGTTTTGAGCGGCAGTTTGATCTGATGTACCACTCATTGGAGTTACTCTAAAATCAGTAATTTCTCCACTAAAATGCAAATCTCCATTAGCGTTTGTCAATGTTAAATTGGTTTGACGTGTAAATAAATCTTGCAAATCGTTTGTAAAACGCTGTGTTAAAGCAGGTTCAACTAAAGGGGCTTGATTTGGAAAAAAATCAATTTGAATGGTTTTGGCATCTCCAGTATTTCCACCAGTAAATGAATAGGCACCACAAGCAATCATTAGCAAACTTGTGATTGCGAAAATGGAAATATATAGTAGTTTTTTCATGCTATCAGTTTAAAATTCAAAATTCAAAATTTAAAGTTCAAAGCTTAACCTTGAATTTTAGACTTTAAATTTTGAACACTTTATAAATCGTATTGTTTTATTTTTCGATACAACGTTCTTTCAGAAATGCCCAATTCTTTCGCTGCTAATTTACGTTTATTATTATTTTTTTCTAAAGAACGTTTGATCATTTCGATTTCTTTGTCTTGTAGGGATAAACTTTCGTCTTCTTCAATGGTCTCAATGAAATCATAATTTTTTTCAACAGCGACTTTTTGTGGGATGTTTAACACCTCAATATTCGAACTTTTTGGTTCTTTATTTCCGTAGATTTTTTCAATCAATTGATGATTTTCTTGCTGAACTTCTTCAATATTCTCATTGTTCAATAAATCTAAGGTCAATTTTTTCAAATCGTTGATGTCATTCCGCATGTCAAATAAAATTTTGTACATGATATCACGCTCATTTGAAAAATCATTTTCTTTTTTTGAACCTCCAATAATTGCGGGTAGATTTCCTTTATTGTCAGGTAAATATAGTTGTAATTTTGATGCAGAAATGTTTCTACTTTCTTCAATTACAGATATTTGTTCTGCTAAATTTTTTAGTTGACGAATGTTTCCTGGAAAACGATAATTTAGTAAAACTTGTACTGCATCATCTTCTAATCTTACAGCTGGCATTCTGTATTTCTGAGCAAAATCCGAAGCAAATTTTCGAAATAATAGGTGAATATCTTGATTGCGTTCTCTAAGTGCAGGAAGATGAATTTCTACAGTACTCAATCTGTAATATAAATCTTCTCTAAAACGTTCTTTTTCAATTGCTTGAAACATGTTTACGTTGGTGGCAGCTACAATTCTTACATCGGTTTTTTGCACGATGGATGAACCTACTTTTATAAATTCGCCATTTTCTAAAACACGTAATAACCTTACTTGAGTTGTTAAAGGCAATTCACCCACTTCATCTAAAAAAATTGTACCCCCATCAGCCACTTCAAAATAGCCTTTCCTGTCTTGAGTTGCGCCAGTAAAAGCCCCTTTTTCATGTCCAAATAATTCACTATCTATAGTTCCCTCAGGGATTGCTCCACAGTTTACAGCAATGTATTTTGCATGTTTTCTGTGTGATAATTGATGTATAATTTTAGGAATATTTTCTTTTCCAACACCACTTTCACCAGTAACCAGCACAGAAATGTCAGTAGGAGCAACTCTTACAGCTTTCTCCAAAGCCATATTGAGATGCACATCATTTCCTATGATGCCAAAACGTTGTTTTAATGCTTGTAAATCTTCCATAAGCCCCTTTTAATTTCCCCAAAGAGGAAAAATACTAAACTTTATATTTTGTTTTTTTACAACTGTTACTTTCTTTTTGGGAAGGAAATGATGGGATATTAGTTATTATCAGAATATCCAACAGCAGTTCCTCTTAAAGTAGCAGAGGTGCAATCTTCTACTTTTACCATTACAAAATCTCCTAATTTATAATGTTCTTTTGGAAAAACAATCACTGTATTTTGGGTATTTCTTCCTTTCCATTCATTCGGATTTTTCTTAGAAACGCCTTCAATCAACACTTCTTCTACTTTTCCTAAATGTTGTTGTGTTCTAAACAATGCGTGCTTTTGTTGTAAGGCAATCACTTCTTCTAAACGTCTTTTTTTCACTTCTTCAGGAACATCATCAACCATTTTTTTTGCTGCTAAGGTTCCTGGTCTTTCAGAGTAGGCAAACATAAATCCGAAGTCATATTTTACGTATTCCATCAAATTCAATGTATCTTGATGATCTTCTTCTGTTTCGCCACAAAATCCAACAATCATGTCTTGAGACAATGCCATTTCTGGAATTATTTTAAAAATATTATCCACCAATTGCATGTATTCTTCACGAGTATGTTGTCTGTTCATGGCTTTTAACATTCTGTTACTCCCACTTTGTACAGGTAAATGAGTGTATTTGCAAATATTTTTGTGTTTTGCCATTACTTTAATTACATCCAAACTCATGTCTTGTGGATTGGAAGTTGAAAAGCGAAAACGTGTTTTTGGAAATTCGGTAGCACACATGTCTAACAATTGAGCAAAATCAACTGCAGTAGCTTGCGCCATTTCTGATGCTTTATTGAAATCTTTTTTCAAACCACCACCAAACCAAAGGTAACTGTCAACATTTTGTCCTAATAAGGTAATTTCTTTGTAATTGTTGGTGACCATACTTCTAATTTCTTCTATGATACTCTGTGGATCGCGACTTCTTTCACGACCACGTGTAAAAGGAACCACACAAAAAGTACACATATTATCACAACCTCTTGTAATAGAGACAAATGCAGAAACTCCGTTTGAATTTAAACGAACTGGAGATACATCACCATACGTTTCGTCTTTTGATAAAATGACATTTACAGCATCTCTTCCAGCTTCAATTTCTTCTAGTAAATTGGGTAAATCTCTATAAGCATCTGGTCCAACAACCAAATCAACAATTTTTTCTTCTTCTAAAAATTTTTCTTTCAAACGTTCTGCCATACAACCCAAAACACCCACTTTCATGTTTTTATTGATTTTTTTAACAGCATTGTATTTTTTTAAGCGATTGCGAACTGTAGTTTCTGCCTTTTCGCGAATAGAGCAGGTATTTACCAAGACTAAATCAGCTTCTTCTAATACTTGAGTAGTATTAAATCCTTGATCAGCAAGAATTGAGGCAACAATTTCACTGTCATTCATATTCATTTGGCAGCCGTAACTTTCGATGAATAATTTCTTTGTATTACCTTCTCTAGATTGTGTTACAAGTGCTTTACCTTGTAGTCTTTCGTCAATTACTTTTTCAACAGATTCCATGTGTTCAATTTACCTTTAAATGGTTTGCAAAGATACAACCAAAATTCGTTTTCTATGACAAATTGGCAGAAAAAATATATGTGTCTTTTGTTAAATCGAAACGAAATTTTAAGAATAAATTTGAATTAAAAAAAAACTACATACTTTTGCAGTCCATAATGAAACACTGAAACAGCGTGTTTTTAGCTACAAATCAAAAAAAATGGCAAAAAATTTAGTTATTGTTGAGTCTCCTGCAAAAGCAAAAACCATTGAAAAATTTCTTGGAAAAGATTTTCAAGTTGAATCCAGCTATGGGCATATTGCAGATTTACCCTCTAAAGAAATTGGAATTGATATTGAAGGAGATTTCTCACCAAAATATATAGTTTCTGATGATAAAATAGCATTGGTTGATAAACTAAAAAAATTAGCTGATAAAGCTGATACAATTTGGTTAGCGAGTGATGAGGATCGTGAAGGAGAGGCAATTGCATGGCATTTAAAAGAGCAATTAGAATTAAAAGATGCCAAAACAAAACGTATTGTTTTTCATGAGATTACTAAAAACGCCATTCTAAAAGCCGTTGAAAATCCGAGAGACATTGATTATAATATGGTGAATGCTCAACAAGCACGAAGAGTGTTGGATAGACTTGTAGGCTATGAATTATCACCCGTTTTATGGCGAAAGGTAAAAGGTGGTTTGTCAGCAGGAAGGGTGCAATCAGTAGCTGTAAGATTGATTGTTGAAAGAGAAAGAAGCATTCAAGAATTTGTTTCAGAAACCTATTATAAGGTTATTGCTGAATTTTTAAATTCTGAAGGAAAAACATTTAAAGCAACCATTCCTAAAAATTTTGATACAAAAGAGGAAGCACAAGAATTTTTAACATCTTGTAAAAATGCTATATTTTCTATTGCTGATTTATCAAAAAAACCAGCAACAAAATCGCCAGCTGCACCATTTACAACATCAACCTTGCAACAAGAGGCATCTAGAAAATTAGGTTTTGCTGTTTCAAGAACCATGCAAGTTGCACAACGTTTGTATGAAGCAGGATTGATTACTTATATGAGAACAGATAGTGTAAATTTATCTGTTGAGGCCAGAAATGCTGCTGCCAAAGAAATTACCAATTATTATGGAAAAGAATATAGTTTTCCGAGAGTTTTTAAATCGAAAGCGAAAGGTGCTCAAGAAGCTCACGAAGCAATTAGACCAACAAACATGGAAATGCATGCTATAGATGTTGAAAGTGATCAAGACAGATTGTACGATTTGATCTGGAAAAGAACTTTAGCATCGCAAATGAGTGATGCGCTTTTGGAGAGAACCAATGTAAGAATCGAAAATAATGCAAATGATAAAATTTTCACAGCAAATGGCGAAATGATTCAGTTTGATGGTTTTCTAAAAGTATATTTAGAAGGCAATGATAATGAGGATGAAGAGCAAGATGGCATGTTACCAAACTTATTCGTTAATGAAAAATTAGGCTATCAATATATCAACGCAACTCAGCGTTTTTCAACGCCACCTTATCGTTTTACAGAAGCATCTTTGGTAAAACAATTAGAAGAATTAGGTATTGGACGTCCTTCAACCTATGCACCAACAATTTCTACCATTCAAAAAAGAGGGTATGTAGAAAAAGGTCAAAATGAAGGAGAATTAAGAGAGTATGAACAAATCAGTCTGAAAAAAGGAACTGTTTCTAGTAAAATTTTATCAGAAAAAACAGGAGCTGATAAAGGAAAATTAGTTCCAACTGATATTGGAAATATCGTAAACGACTTTTTAGTAGCCAATTTTTCATCCATTTTAGACTTCGGATTTACCGCAAAAGTAGAATCGTCTTTTGATGACATTTCAGAAGGAACAGAAAATTGGACAGCCATGATTCGTGATTTTTATAAAAAATTCCACGATAATGTAGAGGATGTAAAAGAAAATGCGGAAAGAGAAAGTGGTGAGCGAATCTTAGGAGTGCATCCTGAAACAGGAAAAACAGTTTTAGTTCGTTTAGGAAAATTTGGTGCAATGGCTCAAATTGGTGCTCCTGATGATGATGAAAAGCAATTTGCAAGTTTAAATCCTGATCAAAATTTAGGAACAATTACTCTAGAAGAAGCGCTTGAATTATTTTTATTGCCTAAAACATTGGGTAAATTTCAAAATGAAGATGTTATTGTTTCTAACGGACGTTTTGGACCTTATGTGAAATTCGGAGATCTATTTGTTTCTTTAGACAGAAATGAAAATCCTATGGAAGTGGATTTAGAAAGAGCCAAAGAATTGATTATTGCCAAACAAAAAGCTGATGCTCCAGTTGCCACTTACGAGAATTTACCAGTACAAAAAGGTGTTGGACGTTTTGGTCCTTTCTTAAAATGGAACAATATTTTTATCAATGTATCTAAAAAATACGATTTCGAAAACTTATCAAAAGGAGATATTGTTGAGTTGATAGAAGATAAAAAACAAAAAGAGCTAGATAAAGTAATTTACGACTGGCAAGATGTTGGTATTGTAGTTGAAAAAGCAAGATGGGGTCGTTTTCATATCTTGAAAGGAAAAATAAAAATTGAGTTGCCAAAAACTACCAACATCGAAAAGTTGACCAAAGAAAAGGCAGTTGAATTAGTAGAAGCAAAAACGCCAAAGAAAAAACCAGTAAAAAAGAAAGCGACTGCAAAAAAGAAATAAGGATTTACTATCTTGCGACTGCAAAAATAATACATGAATACAGCCTTTTTAACCCCTGTTGAAGAACATGCCATTGCACATTTGGTGCTTCATTCGCCATCATGTATTGGTAGAAAAATTCAAATTCATACTCAAAGAGAAGGTTTTCCTGATTTGGATAATGTGAAAATTGCCATTTTTGGTGTTCAAGAAGATCGTAATTCAGAAAATAATTTTGGATGTGGTGATAATTTGCATTTCATCCGAAGAAAATTTTACGAACTTTTTCCTGGAGATTGGCACACTGAAATTGCAGATTTAGGAAATGTTTTAAAAGGAAATGAAGTAAATGACACCTATTTTGCTGTGGCTGAAATCATCAATTATTTGTTGAAAAAAAATATTATTCCAGTAATTTTAGGAGGAGGTCAAGATATTACGTACGTAAATTATCGCGCATATGATACGTTAGAGCAAACTGTAAATATTACAGCTGTTGACAGTCGTTTTGATTTGGGAAGTTTTGAAGAAGGATTGACTTCACAATCGTATTTGAGTAAAATCATCATGCAAGAGCCTAATAATTTATTCAATTATACGAATGTAGGATATCAAACGTATTTCAATCCGCAAGATGAAATTGATTTATTAGAGAGTCTTTATTTTGATACTTTTAGATTAGGAAAAGCCAAAGAATTAGAAAATATTGAGCCTGCTTTTCGCGATGCAGATATTGTTTCTATTGATATTGGTGCAGTAAAACAAAGTGATGCGCCAGCCAATAATAATGCTTCGCCAAATGGATTTTATGGAGATGAAATTTGTGCAATTGCAAGATATGCTGGTTTGAGTGATAAAGTTTCTTCCTTCGGAATTTATGAATACAATTCAAAATACGATCAAAATCATCAAACAGCCAGTTTGATAGCGCAAATGATGTGGTATTTTATTGAAGGTGTGAATTATAGAGTGAAAGATTATCCGTTCTCAAACAAAGAAAATTATCAGAAATTTACAGTTTTATTAGAAGATGATGATCCATTGGTTTTTTACAAAAGTCACAAAACTGGCAGATGGTGGATAGAAGTTCAAATTTTATCAGATAATAAATTTAAAAGGCATGCGTTAATACCATGTACATATCAAGATTATCAGCAAGCAACAGCGCATAAAATTCCTGAAAGATGGTATAAAGCAATGAAAAAATTGATGTAATCAAAAAAATATTAAAAATTGAAAGTTAAAAACATTCGTAAGATTGTATTTTAGCAAAAAAAATAATAGGTTTACGAACTTTTAGTAAAGACAAATTTTTTATGAAGAAAGCAGCAGTATTTGCACTTTTAATAACCTTTTTTTATAGTTGCGGTTCCAAAGATAGAGGAGAATTAGTAGGAGTAAAAGCCAAGAAAAAGTGGTTTTCTGAAAAACCTTTTGGTATGGCGCTAATTCCAGGAGGTTCATTTACCATGGGAAAACAAGATCAAGACATGATTGGTACTTTAAATGCACCAACAAAAACGGTGACTGTAAGACCTTATTACATGGATGAAACTGAAATCACAAACAATGAATACAAAGAATTTGTATATTGGGTAAGAGATTCAATTGTAAGAACTCGTTTGGCATATCAAGCAGAATTTGCAGCATTAGGAAATACAAATCCTGATCCGAATGGAAGAAATCGTGCTGCAGGAATTCAGCAATACGCTTTTAAAACAGCAGACACAACCAATTTATCTCCGTATCAAAAATACATGTTTGAAAACTATTATCAGTTTGATACCATTCAACCTTTGAATTGGGAAACAGAATTGGTTTGGAAAAAAGATGAATATCCTGATGCAGATTATGTAGAAGTGATGGATTCTTTATACATCAAAAAAGAAGATGCTGTTGATGGAGTAAGAACTTTCAATACCAAGTTTTTAAATTATAAATATTCTTGGTTTGATAGAGATAATGCCGCAAGAAAAGGTGGGGACAGAAAAAAATTCGTTCAAACGGAAGTGTTGAATATTTATCCAGATACCACAGTTTGGGTAAAAGATTTCAATTATTCGTACAACGATCCAATGCATCAAGATTATTTTTATCATCAATCTTATGGAGAATATCCTGTTGTTGGGGTAACTTGGAATCAAGCAAATGCTTTTTGTAATTGGAGAACCAAAAAGAAAAATAGTTTTTTAAGAACTCAAAAAAATGTAACGCTTGTTCCAGATTTTAGATTACCAACAGAGGCTGAATGGGAATATGCTGCAAGAGGTGGTTTGGAATTTGCAACCTATCCTTGGGGAACAGGAAGCACTACAAGTGACAGAGGTTGCTTCTTAGCAAACTTTAAACCAGTTAGAGGAAATTATGCAGTAGATGGTGCATTGTACACCATGGAAGCAAAATCGTTCAATGCAAATGATTATGGTTTGTATAATATGGCAGGAAACGTTTCTGAATGGACAAATACTGCATATAATTTGTCTTCTTATTATATGGCATCAACAATGAATCCTAATGTAGAAGATCGAAAAAATAGAAGAAAAATAATCAGGGGTGGTTCATGGAAAGATGTAGCTTATTATCTAGAAGTTGCATCAAGAGATTTCGAGTATGCAGATACTGCAAGGAGTTACATTGGTTTTAGAACCGTTCAAAATTATTTAGGCACAGAAAAAAAATAATAAAAATTAAAATTACATAATAACATTAAAAATGGCACAGTCAAGATCTTACAAAAAAACAATGAATTTCATATACGGAATGGGAGCTGCAGTAGTAATCATTGGGGCGTTATTCAAAATTCAACATATTACTTTAGGTCCAATTACAGGTGGTTTAATGCTTACAATTGGTCTATTAGTAGAAGCAGGAGTTTTCGCGGTTTCTGCTTTTGATACTCCAGAAGAAGATTTTGATTGGACAAAAGTATATCCTGAATTAGGACAAGAAGGATTGGTTGCAGATGAAAAAGTTGGGGCTGAAGGAATGCTTTCTCAAAAATTAGACAACTTGTTGCAAGAAGCAAAAATCGATGCTGCGTTAATGGCAAGTTTAGGTTCAAGTATGAAAAATTTTCAAAATGCTGCTGAAGGATTATCTGCAGCTTCAGAAAGTGTAGCTTCAACAAACAAATACAATGAGCAAGTTTCTTTGGCAGCTGTTCAAATGGAAACATTAAATAATTTGTACAAATCTCAAGTTGAAAATTCTAGTAAACAAGCAGAATTAAATGCTGAGGTTGTTGAAAATACACAAAAATTAAAAGAGCAAATGGAATCCTTAGCTAAAAACTTATCATCATTAAATGGAGTTTATGGAGGAATGCTTTCTGCAATGACTGTTAAATAATTAGTGAAAATAATCACGTAAACTTTACAAAAAAAACTAGTTAAAAATGGCAGCAGGAAAAATGTCGGCAAGACAAAAGATGATTAACCTAATGTACCTCGTTTTCATTGCAATGTTAGCAATGAACATGAGTAAAGAGGTGTTGTCAGCTTTTGGTTTTATGAATGAAAAACTTACAGAAAACAATCTTTCCACAACGTTAAAAAATAATAGTGCTTACGAAAATTTAGCAACCAAAGCTTCTGAACAAGCAGCTAAATTTGGAGTTTTATACGAACAAGCAAAAGAAGTTAAAAAATATTCATCGGATTTTTATACCTATTTAGATAGTTTAAAAACGAAGATGACTGCAAGCATTGAAGATAAAACAGATTACGAATCTATGGATAAAACTGACTTTTTAGATGCTTATTTCTTTAAAGGTGATGGTTTTACAAAAGAGGGAAAAGAGTTTCTAAATCAAATCAATAGCTACAGAACAAATTTGATAAAAATTGTTGGTGAAAAAAGTCAGTTTGCGTCTGTAATCAATAAACGATTCAATACAGATGATGTTCCTGTTCCTGATACCAACAAAAAAACAGCTTGGTTAAAAGCACGTTACGAAGGTTTTCCAATGGTAGCTTCGTTAACAAATTTTACACAAATGCAAGCGGATATTAAAAATACTGAAAGTGATATTGTAACAAGTTTATTAGGTGGAAAATTAGAAGAATCCTTATCTCTTAGCAATTATACAGGAATCGTAAGTTTAGACAAAACTGCCTATTTTGCTGGTGAAAAAGTTACTGGAAAAGTAGTTTTAGGACGTTATGACGCTACATTAGTACCAAACAAAGTAATTTTAAATGGCGCTGATGTTACCAATACAGTTAAAGACGGACAAGTACTTTTAAACATGCCTGCAGGAAACGTAGGTGAAAAAACCATCAAAGGAACTATTTTCTTTATGGAAAATGGACAACCAATTCCTGTGGATTTTGCAAGTGCTTATTCTGTAATTCCAGAGCCAAGCAGTGCTGTTGTTTCAGCGGATAAAATGAATGTGGTTTATAGAGGTTTAGACAATCCGATTTCGGTTTCTTTGCCAGGTGTTGGTGCAAACAATATCAATGTTTCTGCTTCAGGTGGTGCTTTATCAGGAAGCAATGGAAAATTTAGCTTAAAACCAGGAGGTGGCAATGAAGCAGTAGTTACTGTAAGTGCAAAATTAAGCAGTGGAAAAACGGTTACTTCAAAAGCTGTTTTTAGAATCAAAGATATTCCACCTGCAATGGGTTCTGTTCGTGAACAATATGGTATTGTTTCCATGCCAAAATCAGGATTGGCAAATGCTCCAATCGCGGCTGGATTGCCAGATTTTGAATTCGATTTACAAATTGCAGTACAAAGTTTTAAGATAAAAGTTCCAGGACAATTAACAATTATTGTAAATGGTTCAACCTTAAATGCAGCTGCAAAAGCAGCTTTATCAAAAGCGCAAAGAGGTGACATTATTAATATTTACGACATCCAGGCAACTGCAAATGGTGTACCTATCAAAAAAGTATTGCCTGTAAGTATTGACATTACAAATTAGAAAAAACAAACACTATGTTTCAAAAGATTTATATCGTATTTTTCATAAGTATTTTCAGCTCAGCTGTTTATGCACAAACCAACTTGTTAAACGCAAAAACCGTTGAACAAATTGGTAAAAAAAATGAAAAACAATTGATGGCTGATAATGATGGTCCAATTCCTTATGGTTATGTAGATGACAGAGACATCATGTGGTCGAAAGTAGTTTGGGAATTTGTTGATTTGAATCAAAAAATTAATTTGCCTTACTATTTTCCTATTGATACTACCAATATTTCTTCTGACAGAAGATCATTATTTGATACCTTAATTCGTGGCATCAAACAAGGAAAAATCAAAGAAGCATATTCAGATTCATTTTTTAATTCAAAAATTACACAAAATGAAATTGAATCAAGATTGGTAAATATTCGTGAAGAAAACGGTTATAAAGATACTTTCAGAATCCAAACGCAAGATGTACAAGGTTATATGTTGAAAGGAATGTGGTATTTTGACAAACGTCAAGGAGAATTAAAATATCGTTTATTGGCTCTAGCGCCAATGGGTAGAGACGTGCAAACATTGGGTGTAAAAGAAATTGAAGATGAAAATCTATACGAATTATTTTGGATATTTTTCCCATCAGCAAGAGAGGTTTTACACGATACCAAAGTATTTAATCCAGACAATGCTGTCAATGCAATTTCTTTTGATCACTTGTTAAACGCACGAAGATTCAGCTCTGTAATTGTCCGTGAAGAAAATATTTACGGTAACAGAGCTATTGCAGATTATGTTCGCGGAAACTCATTATTCCAGTTATTAGAAGCTGATAAAATCAAAGAAGACATCAGAAACAAAGAAATAGATATGTGGAATTATTAAAACTCCAATTTCAATAAAACTACAAAACGTTTGCGAAAGCAAGCGTTTTTTTATTGAAAGCTATTTCCTGCTTTTCGCTTCAATCAGGGCTAAGCCAATTTACAAACTCAGTTTAATTTTCTAGAAATTAGCGTACAACTTGCGTATTTTTGTCCTGTGAAAATAGATTATATAATTGTAGGTTTAGGATTAGCAGGTCTTGCTTTTGCAGAAGAATTATTGCATGCCAATAAATCATTTCTCGTTTTCGAAGACGATTCTCAAACGTCATCTTTGGTTGCAGGTGGTGTGTACAATCCTGTAATTTTAAAACGGTTTACGCCAGTTTGGAATGCCAAAGAACAATTGGAAATTGCCTTACCTTTTTATGAAAAGTTAGAGCGAAAATTCAATCAAAAGTTCGATGAAAAGTTTCAAACAAAAAAAGCATTCAAATCAATTGAAGAACAAAATAATTGGTTTGCAGCACTAGATAAACCAAATTTAACGGATTATTTAGATTCAATAATTGACACCAACAAATATCAAGGTGTAATAGGTGATTTGGGTTTTGGAAACGTCAAAGAAACAGGCAGAATTGATACACTTACATTAGTGGAATCATACCGAAACTATCTTCAAAAAGAACATAAAATACGATTCGAAAAATTTGATTATTCTCAAATAGTTTTTCAAGAATCTACAATAAGTTATAAAGAACTCACAGCAGATAAAATTGTTTTTTGTGAAGGATTTGGAATGAAACAAAATCCGTTTTTCAATCAGTTGCCTTTAAATGAAGCAAAAGGTGAATTATTAATTATTCACGCTCCAGATTTGCAAATTGATTTTTTATTGAAGTCAACTTTATTTGTGTTGCCTTTAGGAAATGACTTGTACAAAGTAGGCGCAACTTTCAATTGGAAAGACAAAACTTCAACACCAAGTGAAGAAGGAAAAAATGAATTGATTGAAAAATTACAAAAAGTACTAGATATTCCATACGAAATCATAGATCAAACTGCCGGAATTAGACCAACTGTAAAAGACAGAAGACCTTTGGTTGGTGTACATTCAAAATACAAACAATTGGCACTATTAAATGGTTTAGGAACGCGTGGTGTAATGATTGCACCTACAGTTGCTAAACAATTGTTTCAGCATTTAGAACATCAACAAAAATTAGATGCAGAGATTGATATCAATCGTTTTTCTTCGTAAATCTTTTATCAAAACTTACAAACATATTGATCCAAAGAATTCTGGAAAGTCTCAGATTAAAAGGTGCTAAAACTACCAAAACCAAGAAAATACTTAAAAAAGATTGTAATAAATTCAGTTCAATAAACACTTTCGTAATTACAAAAACAGCCACAGAAATTGCCACTGTAATTCCATAATTTACATACATGGCACCATAAAAAAATGAAGGTTCCATCATGTATTTCAAATTACAATTCGGGCAATGAGAATGTATTTCTGTCACTTTTGAAGGTCGATAATTGAACTTATTTTTATAGAACTCACCTTCATGACATCTAGGGCATTTTGCCTTGAAAATACTATACAATTTGGTGCCTTTTTTAAACATGATACAAATTAAAATTTACATACTTTTGCAAAAGTAAAATTAAAAACTCATACTGAGTAACAATTATCACATTTTATGTTAAACGTACACAATTTAACAGTGACCTTTATGGGAACTGACTTATTTTCAGGCATTACTTTCAAATTAAATAAAGGCGATAGAATTGGTCTTATTGGAAAAAATGGTGCTGGAAAATCCACTCTATTAAAAGTTTTATCAAGAGATATTGAAAGTAGTGGAGGAACTATGGCTTTTGACAAAGATGTGAGAATTGGTTTTTTACGTCAAGATATTGACTTTGTTCAAGGACGAACTATTTTAGAAGAAGCATACCAAGCTTTTGTAGAAATTAAAGAAATTGAAGTTCGCTTAGAGCATATTAACGAACAATTGGTAACAAGAACCGATTATGAAAGTGAAGAATACAGTCAATTAATTCATGATTTGACAGATTTAACAGAGCGTTATGAATTGTTGGGAGGTTACAATTATCAAGGAGATACTGAGAAAATTTTACAAGGTTTAGGATTTCAAAGAGAAGATTTTGATAAATTGACAGATACCTTTTCTGGTGGATGGAGGATGCGAATTGAATTAGCAAAACTACTTCTACAAAACAACGATATTTTATTGCTAGATGAGCCAACAAACCACTTAGATATTGAATCTATCATTTGGTTAGAAAACTTTTTAAAGAGTTATCCAGGTGCAATTGTATTGGTTTCGCATGATAAAATGTTTTTAGACAATGTAACCAATAGAACTATTGAAATTTCGTTAGGTCAAATTTACGATTACAAAAAACCCTATTCTCAGTTTTTAGAATTGCGTGGAGAAATCAAAGAAAAACAGTTACAAGCACAAAAAAATCAAGAAAAAGAAATCAAAGCAAAACAAATGTTGATTGATAAATTCCGTGCAAAAGCCAACAAAGCTTCTATGGCACAATCTCTTATCAAACAATTGGATAAAGTAGAACGCATTGAAGTTGATCAAGATGATAATGCTGTGATGAATGTGCGTTTTGCCATTTCAAAAGAACCAGGAAGAATCATTGTTGAAGCTGAAAATGTTTCTAAATATTATGGAGATAAAAAGATTTTAGAAAACGTCAATTTATTGATTGAACGCAATAGTAAAATCGCTTTTGTAGGTCAAAATGGACAAGGAAAATCTACATTAGCCAAAATGATGGTTGGCGAAATTCCGTTTAAAGGACATTTAAAATTAGGTCACAATGTGCAAGTAGGGTATTTTGCCCAAAATCAATCTGAATATTTACCGCCAGAAAAAACGGTGTTAGAAATCATGGAAGAAGCCGCAACTGATACCAATAGAATGCGCGTTAGAGATATGCTTGGAGCATTTTTATTTGGAGGTGATGCAGTAGATAAAAAAGCCAAAGTGTTGTCAGGTGGAGAACGTAATAGATTGGCTTTGTGTAAGTTATTGTTGCAACCATTCAATGTGTTGATTATGGATGAGCCTACAAATCACTTGGATATTGCCTCTAAAAATGTATTGAAAGAAGCGTTGAAACAATTCAATGGAACATTGATTTTAGTTTCTCACGACCGTGAATTTTTACAAGGATTAACCACAACAGTTTACGGATTTAAAGACCACGTAATCAAAGAATATTTAGGTGATATTGATTATTTCTTAGAACAACATAAAATGGAAAGTTTGCGTGATGCAGAAAAAAGAACCGTAATCAAAGAAGAAAAATCTGTTGAGAAAAAAGAAAATATCCAAGCATCAAAAGAGCAAGATAAAGATTTGAAAAAGCTGAATAACAAGCTTTCTAAAATTGAAGCAGAAATTTCGGCTTTAGAATTAGAATTGGAAAAATTAGATGCTGAATTAGAAAAAAATTATGCAGAGGTTTCTACAAAACCAGAATTCTTTGAGAAGTACAATGCCAAAAAAGCATCTATGGAACAATTAATGCACGAATGGGAACGTATTGAAGCCGAAGTTGAAAGTTTTAGTTAATGGTATTAAAAGCGTAAAGAAACTTTTATTTGGAAACAACTCCTGATTTTTTTAACCAACTAATTTCAACAAGAAACCAATCCATTTTTTTGCCGATATTAGCTGAAAAACAAGTGGAATTGTTTATCAAAAGAGAAGATGAAATTCATCCTTTTGTGTCAGGAAATAAATTTCGAAAACTTAAATACAATCTTCAAGAAGCTAAAAATCAAAGTTATAAAACATTAGTAACTTTTGGTGGCGCGTTTTCTAATCATATTGTGGCTACTGCAGTTGCTGGAAAAATAATGGGTTTTAAAACCATTGGAATTATTAGAGGTGATGAGTTGGCAATGAATTTTCAACAAACAATTCTTGAAAATCCTACTTTACACGAAGCTCACAAAAACGGAATGACTTTCGAATTTGTTTCAAGAGAAATTTATAGGAATAAAACTTCAACTATTTTTTTAGAAGAGTTAAAACAAAAACTTGGTGACTTTTATTTGATTCCTGAAGGTGGAACAAATGAATTGGCAATCAGAGGTTGTGAAGAAATTTTAGTAGCTGAAGATTCAATTTTCGATTATATTTGTTGTGCAGTTGGTACAGGAGGTACAATTTCAGGATTTATAAATGCTTCTGAAAATCATCAAAAAGTAATTGGATTTCCTGCGTTGAAAGAGGATTTTTTATCATCAGAAATTGAAAAGTATGCAAAGAAGTCTAATTGGGAGTTGCAAACCAATTTTCATTTTGGTGGATATGCAAAATATAATCAAACATTGATTCGTTTTATCAATGATTTTAAAAAAGAAACAAATGTGTTGTTAGACCCAATTTATACTGCAAAAATGATTTTTGGTTTGTTGGAAATCATTAAAAATGACGGATTTCAAAAAGAATCAAAAATTTTGGCAATTCATACAGGGGGTTTGCAGGGAATTCAGGGAGTAAATCAAAAATTACAGAAAAATAACGAGGAAATTATACATTGATAATGAGTTTTAAAAATATACTATTTTGCTTTATTTTACTGGTTGCAGCAAGTTGTGCATCCAAAAAAACGTTCGTAAAACCAGGAAAGAAAAAAGTGGTAAAAGTTGTTGAAAAAGAACCTGTTAAATTGCCATCTGTCAACGAAACAAAACATGTTGAAAAACTGAAAGATACTGAAGTAAATCTGAATAAGTTTACATTAGAATATATTGAAAAATTTGCTCCAATTGCGGTTAAAAAAATGCATACTCATAAAATTCCTGCAAGTATTACATTGGCCCAAGGAGTGTTAGAATCTGGAAGTGGAAGAAGTGAATTGGCCTTGAAATCAAACAATCATTTTGGCATCAAATGTCATACAAATTGGACAGGAGAAAGTGTTACGCATGATGATGATGAAAAAGGCGAATGTTTCCGAAAATATGAATATCCAGAGACTTCATATGAAGATCATTCTGCATTTTTAACACAAAGAAAAAGGTATGAAT
This sequence comes from Polaribacter gangjinensis, assembly GCF_038024125.1. NCBI lineage: Bacteria > Pseudomonadati > Bacteroidota > Flavobacteriia > Flavobacteriales > Flavobacteriaceae > Polaribacter > Polaribacter gangjinensis. The sequence goes on along the minus strand of NZ_CP150662.1, from coordinate 1,459,512 downwards.
TTTTGTTTTCTTTCGGAACAAAAGACTATAAAAAGTGGGCTAGAGGTTTGAAAGATGCTGGATATGCAACAGATCCAAAATATCCTGAAAAACTCATTAAAATTATTGAAGATTATAAATTACATGAGTTTGATGATGTCAAAGAGAAGGATGTTAAATACGCAAAAGTTGATAAAAAAATCGATGAAAATCCTGAGGAGAAAATAGATAAAAATGTTTTGTACGAAGTGCAAAAAGGAGATACTTTATATTCTATTTCTAAACGATTTATGATTTCTGTTGAAGATTTAAAAGATCGTAATGGGTTGAAAGACAATACGATTTCAATTGGACAAGTATTAAAAATAAAATAAGCTCCAAATTTTGGAGCTTATTTTATTCATTTATTTATTAATTGTTATTTACCAAGAATAATTTTTCAACAAAGCTTGTTTTTTAATTGATTGAATCATCACATTCTCTAAAACATCTTTTTCATTTGTTTCGAGTTGTTTTGTAGCAATAAACTTTTTTCTTTTAGTATCTAATTCTCTAATTTTTGTTTGAATTTCTTTGCGTTCTTTTGTTTTTAACGCAATGAAATTTTTCAATTCACTAGCTGATTTATTTTGAAGTTCTTTTGGCAAGGATTTTTTGTCAATTTTCTCTAAATCAACATTCTTTTTCTCTAAAGCATCTACAAGATCCCACGTTGAGTTTTCATATAAACGTGAGCTTTTACTGATGGCTCTATTGACAATAACCATTTCATTTAGTTCTGCGGCATTTACATCTTGTTTGTATTGTTTTGATTTATTTTCAGAACCCTTTTCTCCATAATAAATATATGTTCCGTTTAATTTTTTATTCAAAATGATAATTTCATCATCATAAGGAGTAATGATTTGAACAATTTTTTTATTGTGATCAATCGTCATATAATCTCCTCCACCCAATGCTGCACCATCTTTCCACATTCCTGAAATGCCATTAGAATAGTCTCCACAAAAAATAGTATTTACTAAAATTCCTTTTTCTTTTGCAGTTGAAATGGCTTCTTTATAACTAACTTTTCCTTGTGTAAATGGCTCATTTCCAGCTATAAAAAGCAGTTTTAAATCATCTTCATTTTTTCCCCAAGCCAATTCTTTTACAGCCATATCAATCACTTGTCCACAATATTCACTTCCGCCATTGGTTTTTAAAGAAAATAATTTTTCTGAAATTTCATCTAAATCACTATTAAAAGGTAAAACCATTCTTATAAATCCTTCTTCAGCAGCCAAACTTGCATTTCCATATTCATAAATTGAAATTTCTAAATCGGGTTTTGTAATGCCATATTTTGCATAAGACAATTCATTTACAATTTGCCAAAGTTGTGCTTTAGCTTGATCAATCAAACCATCCATACTATTGCTAGTATCTAAAAGAATTGCCATTTTAATGGTTTGTTTTTTAACTTTTTTTGAAGAAGTTGGATTCGCAAATCCAATTTGAGTACAAATGAAAAAAAGTGCTGTAGTTTTTAAAATTAGTGATTTCATAAGAATGTTTTTTGAGATGATATTTTTTATAATTTATATTTTTTGAAATATCAATTGTGATGCCAAAAAATATTTTGGGTTAAAATCAGTACAAATTTCTAGAGCGAGTTTGATTGTTTTTTATATCTTTATTGATGAAATATAATCTCAAAAACCATTATAAAATGCCCATTATAAAGCCTGTTAACGGAAAACATCCACAAATTTCTGAAGATTGTTACATTGCAGAAAATGCGACCATTGTTGGTGAAGTTTTTATTGGTAAACAATGCAGTGTTTGGTTCAATGCTGTGATTAGAGGTGATGTGCATTACATAAAAATGGGTGATAAAGTAAACATTCAAGATGGAGCTGTAATCCATGCAACGTACCTAAAATCTCCCACAAATATCGGAAATAATGTATCAATTGGACACAATGCAATTGTGCATGGTTGTACAATTCACGATAATGTTTTGGTTGGTATGGGAGCTATTATTATGGATGATTGTATTGTTGAATCAAATTCAATTATTGCTGCAGGAGCAGTTGTAACCAAAAATACACATGTTGAAAGTGGCAGTATTTATGCAGGCGTTCCTGCTAAAAAAGTGAAAGATATTTCTAAAGAATTAATTTCTGTAGAAATAGACAGAATTGCCAACAATTATGTAAAATATTCCAGTTGGTTTAAAGAATAAAAAAGCTCAACTTTACAAAGAAAGTTGAGCTTTTAAAAACCAATTAACCAAAATTACTATTTTTTACCCTCGTTTTCGTGCATTCTTTTTTTCATGCCTTTTCGAGCTTCCATCATTTTTTTACCTTTCATTTTTCTCATTTTAGCCATTTTTTCAAATTTATCAAATTGCTCTTTTGTTAAAATTTCTTTCATTTTGTTTTTCATTGCAATTTGATTGTCCAATTTTTGATTTTCCATCGCAAAGATTTCTTCATCAGTAGGTCTTTGTTTGTTTTCTCTGGCTTTTTTAATTTTTTCCATGGCAGCTTTTCTTTGAGTAGCTTGTGCCATTAACAAAGGTTTGATTTGATTTTGTTGCTTTTCGTTCAAATCTAACGCTAAGGTCATTCGTTTTACAGTTAATTCTGTATGTTGTTCAACAGTAAACTGAGGTCTGTTTTGTTTGTTTTTTTGTGCTGTTTTTTCTTGAGCATTTGCTGTAAATGTAACTGCAATTGCAAGTAAGATTAATGTTGCTAAATTTTTCATTTTTTAGATTGTTTTATTTTTTATTGTTGCTCCTTTGACATATAATTTTGTAAAAGGTTTAACTTTGCAGTTGATTTTAATTTACAATTAACATCCAACCACTATGAAAAAAATCATTTTTCTTTTTTTATTTTCTACTCAATTTTTTGTTGCTCAAGAAAAAGTCAATGTCGATTTAAGCAATCCTAATGCTACAATTTATACGCATTTGTATTTTTTGCAAGAAGAAACATTTCAACCGATAAAAGCTTCCAAAACTTTTTTTGGATTGAAACAAAAGGATGCGATTGATAAAGCCATCAAACTGAAAAAAATTTTGGATGGAAAGGGTTTATTTATTGATTTCAATAAAATCCCAAATGATCCAAATTATAATGATACCATTGGCTATAGAAGGGTTTATAAATATGTCATTTTTCCTCTAAGAATGCCGCAAATTTCTGTAGAAAAGATAAATGGAAGCTGGTATTATTCTGAAGAAACTGTTGCACAAATAGATACTCTTTACAATCAGGTTTTTCCCTGGTATGTGCATAAATTGCAAGAAATGATTCCTGTTTCTGGTTATAAAAAAGTATTCGGAATTGAACTTTGGCAGTTTGTGGGTATTTTACTTTTACTTGCTTTTACTGTTTTGATGGTAATTATTATCAAAAAAATATCCTTTTGGATTTTGCAAGCTCTTCAAGAAAAAATCACTCATAAAGATTCTAATTCTGAAGCAAAATTAATACTCAAAAAATTAGCACATCCAATTAGTTTGGTAGTTGGAATTAAAATTATTGATGCGGTTTTTCCTTCATTACAGTTCTCTTTAGATGTAAATGCTTGGGTTTTTATGACTTTAAATATTGCAGAAACTATCTTTTGGATTTATGTTTTCTTAAAGTTAGTGAAAGTTGTAATGAAACTTTATGAAGATTTTACAAGTAAAACTGAATCGAAATTAGACGATCAATTGGTACCTATTTTACGTAATTTTTTAACAGTTGTTGTAGTAGTAATTGGTTCTTTTAGAATGTTACACATTTTAGGTGTTGATACAACAACTTTATTAGCAGGTGCAACAATTGGAGGTTTGGCATTTGCATTGGCGTCTCAAGATACTGTTAAAAATTTGATAGGAACTATCATGATTTTTATTGACAAACCGTTTCATATTGGTGATTGGATTGTAACGTCAGAATTAGAGGGTACAGTTGAACAAGTTGGTTTTCGCTCCACAAGAGTACGTGCAGCTGACACTTCAATTTTTCAAATTCCGAATAGTAAATTATCTGAAATTGTAATTAATAACAGAGGAATGTTACTTTTTAGAAGGCATAGAACTGAGCTGGGTTTGCGCTATGATACACCACCAGAATTAATTGATGCTTTTGTAAAGGGAGTTCGTGAACTAATCATGGTTCATCCAGATTCTAGAAAAGATGCTTTTAATGCCGAATTTATTGGATTTGGTGACTCAGCTTTATTGATTTTGGTAAATGTTTATTTTAGAAGTTTAGATTGGAATTTAGAGCAATCTTCAAAACACAAATTACATATTGCAATCGTAAAATTAGCCAAAGAATTGGGTGTAGAATTTGCGTTTCCATCAACAACTGTTACTATCGAAAATTTCCCTGAGAAAAAAGGAATTAATCCAAGGTATGATACTGATAAAGAACGAATTGAGATAGCTATTTCATCAGTGGTCTCTAACTTTGAGGAAGAAAATCCTACAGAGAAAAATGAAATTTAAGATTAATTAATTTTTGAAATTTGTTAAAACTCAAAATTTTATACATCTAATTACGCTTTAGATTGTAACAAAACAAGTTTATATTCGACTTGTTAAAAAAATATTTTATGAAAAAAAGCATTCTATTTGGATTTTTTTTGATGACGTCAATAATTTCAGCGCAAGTTAAAGGAATCATTACTGATACCAATAAACAACCACTTTCTTTTGTAAGTATTTATTTGGATAATACCATTACAGGAACAACGTCTAATGACAATGGTTTTTATATTTTAGATATTAAAAAAACAGGAAAATACACTATTGTTTTTCAGTTTTTGGGTTATAAAACACTTAAAAAAGAAGTTTCAATTACATCTTTTCCATTTCAATTGGATGTTGTTTTATCAGAAGAAAATATTGAGTTAGAAGGAATTTCGATTTCTACAAAAGACAATCCTGCTAACAAAATAATGCGAAATTTAATCGCCAATAAAGACAAAAACACAGATAAATTTGCAACATATACAGCCCAGTTTTATTCTCGTGGTTTGTATAAAATAAAAGATGCTCCAGAGAAATTTTTAGGACAAACTTTGGGCGATTTTGGTGGTGGATTGGATTCAACCAGAAGCGGAATTATTTATCTTTCTGAAACTGTTTCTGAAATAAAATTTCAAAAAAAACCAAAGCGATTTCAAGAAAAAATCATTGCCTCTAAAGTTTCAGGTCGCGATAATGGCGTAAGTTTTAATAGAGCAGAAGATGCCAATATCAATTTTTATGAAAACAGTATTGAGTTTGGAAATGAATTGGTTTCACCAACATCAGTCAACGCTTTTGGATATTATAACTTTAAATTGGTAGGAACTTTTACTGATAAAAACGGCAAACTCATCAATAAAATTAACATTATTCCAAAACGAAAAAATGACAGAGTTTTTGCAGGTTTTTTATACATTGTAGAAGATGATTGGGCAATTTATGGAGCTGATGTTACTGTTACAGGTGCACAAATTAATATTCCTGTGGTAGATTTATTGCACCTTAAACAAGATTATAATTACTCAAAACAGCATGATGCTTGGGTTTTAATTAGTCAAAGTATTGATTTTAAAGTAAATTTCTTCGGATTTAAATTTGATGGACGATTTTCATCTGCTTACAAAGATTATAATTTTAAACCAAATTTTACAGCAGCAACTTTTACAAATGAAGTATTGTCTTTCGAAAAAAATGCTACAGAAAAAGATTCTTTGTACTGGAATTCCTTACGTCCTGTACCTTTAACGATTGAAGAATTGAAAGATTACAAGGTAAAAGATAGCATAAAAATCCTTAGAGAATCAAAACCGTATTTAGATTCTTTGGATCAAAAACGCAATAAATTTAGTTGGAGTTCACCAATTAGTGGTTACACATATAGAAATTCTTTCGAAAATAATTCATTTTCATACAATGGACCTTTGTTGCAAACAGGTTTCAATACAGTACAAGGATTTTATACTTCAGTTGGACTGAGTTATTTTGAACAAATTAATAAAAAAGGAAAATGGTGGAATGCAGGTTTGAATGTTAACTATGGTTTTTCTGATGAAAAAGTGCGTCCAACTTTTTTCTACTCCAAAAAATGGAATAATTTTTCCAGACCAACACTCACTTTTTCCGGAGGTAATACAATTGCTCAATTCAATGAAAGAGAGCCAATTATGAAATTAAATAACACCATTAGTTCTTTGTTGGATCGTAACAATTACATGAAAATATATGAAAAATCATTTGCTAAAGTCAATTATTCTGAAGAAGTTGTCAATGGAATTTATCTCAATACATCCTTAGAATATGCCAATAGAAAACCACTTTTCAATACCACTGATTATTCATTTGCTGCTCAAAATAAAAACGGAGGATATACCTCAAATAACCCCTTGAATCCAACAGATTTTGTCAATTCAGCGTTTGAAGAACATGGTATTGCAACGTTAAAAGTGGGAGCAACATTTGTGTTTGGTCAAAAATATTTGTCATATCCAAATAGTAAATTCAATATTGGAAATGAAAAGTTTCCTACCATAAATCTTACATATACAAAACGCTTTGGAGCAGGCAATGGCGAATTAAATTCTGATGTTTTTATCACCACAATTCGTCAAAATATAAATGCTGGAAATTACGGAGCATTTCAATATAATATTAGAGCAGGAGCATTTTTAAAGCAAAAAAATATTGCATTCATGGATTTTTTACAAGCTAATGGAAACCAATTTTCTTTTCCATTAGACAATCAATTGACAAGCTTTAATTTGTTAGAATACTATAAATTTTATTCAAATAATAGTTACTCAGAAGCACATGTTGAGCATAATTTCAAAGGATTTTTACTTGGAAAAATTCCGTTGATAAACAAACTCAACTTTCATTTAGTTTGCGGAGCAAAAACACTAATGATGGCTGATAAAAAACCATATACTGAATTTTCAGTTGGATTAGATAATATTGGCTTTGGAAAATGGCGATTTTTACGAATTGATTACGCAAAATCCTATTATGGAGGCATTCGTAATGACGGATTTTTATTTCGCTTGAATTTATTGAACCAGTAATTCGTTGTATTTTTGATTTCTATGAAACTAAAAATTCTTTTTTTTGGGATTGTTGCTGAGCTGGTAAAAGCATCAGAAATAGAAATTTCTTTATCTGAAAATGCTACCGTAAAAGACTGCAAAATAGCATTACAAAAAGCATATCCTAACTTACAAAATCTCAATTCGTATGCAATTGCTGTGAATGAAAGCTATGCAACTGATGATTTTATGGTAAAATCAGGTGATGTTTTAGCTTTAATTCCACCTGTAAGTGGAGGTTAATTATTGTAAGTATTTTTTATCTACATAAAAAGTTCCAAATGGAATAATTGAACCTAAAAAGACAATTGTCAAGTCTTTTATTTTCCATTGCATTTCATCTTTGATTAAATAAGCCAAAATCAAATATAGCATAAACAATATTCCATGAGGCATTCCAAAAAGTTTTACAAAACTTGGGTCATTCAAAACATATTTATAGTATAAACCTAAAGACATCAATAGTAAATAGGAAATTCCTTCTAAAAATCCGACAATTCTAAATATTTTTTTCATGATGGCAAGTTCAAGATTTTAAATTCTAGATTCAATATTTTACAAAGTTGCAAAGATCCAAAATCTAACTTTTGAAATCTAACTTTTAATAGCTAAATCTTTGTTATTTTTGTACAATTATGCAACGAACTTCTATAAAAATTTCCACTGAAAAACTCGATTTACAAACGTGCTACGATTTTGTTTTTGATGAATCTTGTGGTGGAATTTCAGCTTTTATAGGCACAGTTCGTAATGATACTTCAGGCAGAAAAGTAACTCAACTCGATTTTTCTACCTACAAACCAATGGCAATCAAAGAAATGCAACTTATTGCTGATGAAGCTTTGGCAACATTTGATATTCATAAAATTGCCATTCATCATGCTGAAGGATTGCTGCAAATTGGTGATGTTCCTGTAATTATTACAGCTTCAGCAAAACACAGAAAAGCTGCATTTTTAGCTTGTGAATTTGCTATTGATTCGCTTAAAAAAACAGTTCCTATTTGGAAAAAAGAGTTCTTTGAAGATGGCGAAGTTTGGGTAAATGCACATCCTTAAAATAGTTTAAAGTTTCAAAGTTTAATTTTCACTAAAAACTAAAAACGAACTTTCTTACTTTGTTGCCACAGGTAAAATTGCAATCCGAATAAAAATGCACCTGCTAATAAATGAATTGCTTGAGTTCCCATAGGGATTTCAGCATAATACATTAAAATTCCAGTGATAGTTTCTAGAAAAATCAAAAATACAATCCAATTAACCAATTTGTAACCCAAATTTTTTACTTGATTCAAATAAAACATTCCAAAATTTACCAACACAATTGCAATGGTAAAAGACCTATGAAAGTAAAATTTAAAACTGGGGTTCATCAAACTATAATTTTTGTTTTCAAAACCATATAGCTTTACTTGTTCATCAATAAATTGACGAACTTGAGTTCCCATGGCAATTTGTATCAATGAAAAAATTACTGAAATAATCAACAATCTGTTGAATAGTTTGTCATATTTATATACCGTATTTTTTTCTGAAATGATGAATTTCAATCGTAATAAAATTCCAATAATGATCAAACCAACAACCATATGAATGGTAATAATTGTAGGAGTTAAATTAGAATCTACGACTGTTTTTCCAAGCCAAGCTTCAAAAAGCATCAAGAAAAAGGCTCCAAAAGAAAGTAATGGAATTGTTTTATTTTCTTTCCAGAATTTAGTGGATGCGTAAATCAAAAATAAAAAGACAAATCCTGCTAAAACCGAAACTAATCTGTTGATATATTCTGTCCATGTATGAAATTTATTGAAAGTTGCATAATCGTGTTTGGTGTATTCGCTCCAATTATTTGGGTTGAATTCAACACCAGTTTTCAAATCATTTTCTGCAACAAATAAGGTTTCATTTTTAATGATTATCATTCCTTTTTTGAACTCAGTATTGGGTTTCCATGTAATTTGTGCTACTTCAGTTGGTGGAATATAATACCCAAAACACTTAGGCCAATCAGGACAACCCATTCCTGAGCCTGTCATTCTAACAACTGCGCCAGCTAAAAAAATAAGATATAAAGAAATGATAGCAATGGTAACAATTTGAGGAAACCTTTTTTTCATTTTGTATAAAGTTTTTGCAAAAATACAACAAAAGAAAAGTCGCTTAAAATATTTTAAGCGACTTGTACTAATGTAAAAAAATTCTAAATAGTTATATAACTTTTACGTTAACCGCGTTTAAACCTTTTCTACCTTCTTTTAATTCAAATTCAACAGTGTCACCTTCTCTAACCTCATCTACTAAGCCAGAAATGTGAACGAAATGTTCTGTTTTTGAACCATCTTCAGTAATGAATCCAAAACCTTTAGATTCGTTGAAGAATTTTACTGTACCGTTTTTCACTTTAAAAAAATAAATGTTAATAATGTATCAAAGATACATTTATATTTTTTGATTTTTACTTATTTTAAAAAATAAATTTCTGATACTCTTTTTATTATAAAAATATAAGTCAATTTTTTTGCAGGATAAGCGCTTATAAAAGAATTTTTTAAGAAAGTCCCTAAAATGAATGGTTTGCAAGGTTTTTATTTTTTAACTTGTTGATATTTAATGAATTGTATTTTTTAGGTTTTTGTCTAAAATTCCTAAAATTACCAAAATTGTTAAAAACTTTAAGCAATTTGTGAATAAGTATCGCTTTCATTTTGCTTTAAAAATTTCAATCTTTGTAAACATCGTTTAAAGCAATTATTTTCGATTTTTTAACCTTCAAAACAATATATAAATGTCTTTTACAGAACCAATTTTAAAACCTAATGACAATCGCTTTGTAATTTTTCCAATTCAGCACAATGATTTATGGGAATGGTACAAAAAACAACAGGCTTGCTTTTGGACTGCCGAAGAAATAGATTTACACTCAGATATCGTTGATTGGACAACCAAGTTAACAGACGATGAGCGTTTTTTTATAAAACATATTTTGGCGTTTTTTGCAGCATCAGATGGAATTGTGAATGAAAATTTAGCTGAAAATTTCGTGAATGAAGTACAATATTCTGAAGCAAAATTTTTCTACGGTTTTCAAATCATGATGGAAAATATTCATTCAGAAACGTATTCTTTATTGATTGATACTTACGTAAAAGATGAAGTTGAAAAAGATCGATTGTTTAGAGCAATTGAAGTCTTTCCAGCTATAAAAAAGAAAGCAGAGTGGGCATTGAAATGGATAGAATCTGATTCTTTTGCAGAACGTCTAATTGCTTTTGCAGCTGTAGAAGGAATCTTTTTTTCAGGTGCCTTTTGTTCTATTTTCTGGTTGAAGAAAAGAGGATTGTTGCCAGGATTAACATTTTCTAACGAGTTGATTTCAAGAGACGAAGGCATGCATTGTGATTTTGCAGTTCACTTACATAACAATCATATTGTTAATAGAGTTCCTCCTGCAAGAATTAAAGAAATTATTGTAGACGCATTAAATATTGAGCGTGAGTTCATTACAGAATCTTTACCTGTAAGTTTGATTGGGATGAATGCCAAATTAATGACTCAATATTTAGAATATGTAACAGATAGATTGTTGCAAGAATTTGGTTGTGAAAAAGAATACGAATCAACCAATCCATTTGATTTTATGGAAATGATTTCACTAGAAGGAAAAACCAATTTCTTCGAAAAAAGAGTTTCTGAATATCAAAAAGCGGGAGTAAAATCAGGAGGAACAGGAAGTATCAGTTTTGATTCTGATTTTTAATCCAGTTTTGCTCAATAAGAAAAAGTGATCCTGTTAACTGAATAATTTCAGTATAAATTTTAAAAACTCCCAAAATTGGGATGTTTTGGTGGCTAAAAAAACAACTAACAAAATTAAACAAGTAAACAATGTTCGTAGTAAAAAGAGATGGTAGAAAAGAACCTGTGATGTTCGATAAGATCACAGCTAGAGTTAAAAAAATGTGTTATGGATTAAACATTATTGTTGATCCAGTAAAAGTTGCAATGCGTGTTATTGAAGGATTATATGATGGTGTAACTACCTCAGAATTAGATAATTTAGCAGCGGAAATTTCGGCAACTATGACCACAGCTCACCCTGATTATGCCAAACTTGCCGCACGAATTGCTGTTTCTAACTTGCACAAAAACACCAAAAAATCATTCTCTGAAACGATGGATGATTTGTATAATTACGTAAATCCGAGAACAGGAAAAAAATCGCCACTGATTGCAGACGATGTGTATGAAGTTATCAAAGAAAATGCTCAAAAATTAGATTCTACCATCATCTATAATAGAGATTTTAGTTACGATTATTTTGGTTTTAAAACTCTTGAACGTTCTTACTTGTTAAAATTAAATGGACATATTGTTGAGCGTCCACAACAAATGTTGATGCGTGTTGCAGTTGGAATCCACAAAAGTGATATTGATGAAGCGATTGCAACTTACGAATTGATGAGTAAAAAATATTTTACACATGCAACACCAACATTGTTCAATGCAGGAACACCAAAACCACAAATGTCATCTTGTTTTTTACTACAAATGCAAGATGATAGTATTGATGGAATTTACGATACGTTAAAACAAACTGCAAAAATTTCACAATCTGCAGGCGGAATTGGTTTGTCTATTCACAATGTAAGAGCCACAGGAAGTTACATTGCAGGCACCAATGGAACATCAAATGGAATTGTACCAATGTTACGTGTTTTCAATGATACTGCACGTTACGTAGATCAAGGAGGAGGAAAACGTAAAGGATCATTTGCAATTTACATTGAAACTTGGCATGCTGATATTTTTGATTTCTTAGATTTAAAGAAAAATCATGGAAAAGAAGAAATGCGTGCAAGAGACTTGTTTTATGCTATGTGGATTTCAGATTTATTCATGGAACGTGTGCAGGAAGATGGAAAATGGACATTAATGTGTCCACACGAATGTCCACATTTGTATGATACTTATGGCGAAGAATTCGAACGTTTGTACACCAGTTATGAAGCCGCTGGAAAAGGAAGAAAAACCATCAAAGCACGTGAATTATGGGAGAAAATCTTAGAATCGCAAATTGAAACAGGAACTCCTTACATGTTATACAAAGACGCTGTAAACAGAAAGTCGAATCAAAAAAACTTGGGAACTATTCGTTCGTCAAATTTGTGTACAGAAATCATGGAATACACTGCTAAAGACGAAGTAGCAGTGTGTAATTTGGCATCTATTGCTTTGCCAATGTTTGTTACAGAAAACGAAAATGGCGAGAAGTTTTTCAATCATAAAAAATTATTTGATGTCACTAAAAAAGTAACTCGTAATTTAGATACAGTGATTGATATGAATTATTATCCTGTACAAGAAGCAGAAAATTCAAACTTTAGACATAGACCAATTGGATTAGGAATTCAAGGTTTGGCAGATACTTTTATCAATTTACGTTTGCCTTTTACATCCGAAGAAGCCAAAAAATTAAACCAAGATATTTTTGAAACTATTTATTTTGCTGCAGTAACTTCTTCTATGGAAATTGCAAAAGCAAAAGGCGCTTATTCAAGTTTTAAAGGTTCACCAATGTCTGAAGGAGAATTCCAATTCAACATGTGGGGTATTAAAGATGAAGAATTGAGTGGCAATTGGGATTGGGCAAAATTGCGCAAACAAGTCATGAAACATGGTGTAAGAAATTCATTGTTAGTAGCGCCAATGCCAACTGCATCTACATCACAAATCCTTGGAAATAATGAGGCATTTGAGCCATATACTTCTAATATTTATACAAGAAGAGTATTGTCTGGAGAATTTATTGTGGTAAACAAACATTTGTTAGAAGATTTAGTGGAGCTAGGTTTGTGGGATAATGATATGAAAGAAGACATCATGCGTGCAAATGGTTCTATCCAACACATCGCAAAAATTCCTGCAAACATCAGAGAATTGTATAAAACAGTTTGGGAAATGAGTATGAAAGACATCATTGATATGGCGCGTCACAGAGGCTATTTCATTGACCAATCACAATCTTTAAACTTGTTTATGAAAGATCCTGATTTTGGAAAATTAACCTCAATGCATTTTTACGGATGGAAATCTGGTTTGAAAACAGGAATGTATTATTTAAGAACAAAATCGGCTGTAAATGCAAAACAATTCACGTTGAATGTAGAAAAGAAAGAAGAAGAAGTTTTGGTTGAAAAACCAATGACACCCGCAGAATTTAGAGCAATGGTGGAAGCTTCTAAAAATGCAGGACCAGATGATTGTGAAATGTGTGGATCTTAAATAATTATCATTCTGAATTCTTTTCAGAATCTATAAAATAAAAAATAAGATATAAAGAGAAGTAGCAATGCTTCTCTTTTTGTATTTTCGAAAACTTAAAATAGTTACTGAACTAAATTCAGCATACCATGAACTGGGAACAACTCCTTTCTTTAAAACGATTTGGCGATACACAAAAACGACCAAGAATAGCTCAAGATGAAACACGTTTGGGTTTTGAAGTAGATTTTGATAGAATTATTTTTTCTGAAGCTTTTAGAAGTTTGCAAGATAAAACTCAGGTAATTCCACTTTCTGAAACGGATTTTGTACACACACGTCTTACGCACAGTTTAGAAGTTTCGGTTGTGGGTAGAACTTTGGGCAGAAGAGTTGGAAAAGTATTGTTAGATCGTCATCCAAATTTGGTTGATTTGGGCTATACTTTCAATGATTTTGGAGCTATAGTTGCAGCAGCTTCAGTGATGCATGATATTGGAAATCCACCTTTTGGACATTCAGGAGAAAAAGCAATTGGAGAGTATTTTAAAACAGGAAATGGTACTAAATTCAAAGATCAATTATCTCCAAAAGAATATCAAGATTTAGTCGATTTTGAAGGAAATGCCAATGGATTTAAAATCTTAACAGAGAACAGAGAAGGCATCTCAGGGGGTTTGCGTTTAAGCTATGCAACTTTGGGTGCGTTTTTAAAATATCCAAAAGAAAGTTTGCCAAAAAAACCTACATCGCACATTGTAGATAAAAAATTCGGATTTTTTCAATCGGAAAAGGAAGCTTTTTTAGATGTTGTTCAAGAGCTTGAAATGAGTCAAAAATCATCAGAAAACATCTCATTTTTTAGACATCCATTAGCGTATTTAGTAGAAGCTGCTGATGATATTTGTTACACAATAATCGATTTTGAAGACGGTATCAATTTAGGTTTGATCGAAGAAGAATTTGCTTTAGAATACTTAATCAAACTAGTAAAAGATACCATTGATATCAAGAAATATCATTCTTTACAGCATAAAAAAGACAGAGTTAGTTATTTACGAGCATTGGCAATTGGAGTATTGATTAATGAAGCTGTTGCTATTTTTTTAGCTAATGAAGCAAAAATTTTATCAGGAGAATTTGAACGTTCTTTATTGGATAAATGCCAATTTGAAGCGCAAATTAATGACATCATCAAAATTAGTGTTTCAAAAATTTATCAAAGTAAAGAGGTTGTTGAAAAAGAAGTTGCAGGTTATCGAATTATTGCAGATATGTTAGATGTTTTTATCACTGCTTTAAATAACGATTATAATGGAACAGCGTCTAATTATGATTCTTTGATTTTGAAGATGTTACCAGAAGAATATAAATCAAATATAGCTACAGAATATCAAAGAATTATGAGTATTTGTAGCTATATTTCTGGAATGTCTGATGGTTTTGCCATCAGAATACATAAAAAATTAACAGGGAATAGTATTTAAATCCGGTTAATATTTTACAATTTTTTCAGTGAATCTCAAGTTAGATGAGGTATTTGTGATTGTCATAAAATAAATTCCTTTTTGTATACTTCCTAAATCATTCAAGTAAATTGAATAATTTCCATCGTAAGTAATTTGTTTGGAAAATATCATAGAACCTTTGATATCAAACAGTTTTATCTGTAATTTAGTACTATTCAAATTCGTAAATCCTACAGAAATTTGATCCGTAAATGGATTTGGCCAAACATTCACTTTTGATGAAACATTCACTTCATCAATACTTAATGTAGAGCAGATTCCCCATCCCATATCTTTAAAAAAACCTATAGTGATATCTCCGGGATTGTGATTAGCCTCGCCACTTGCTATTCTTGGTGTCATTAATGAGTTTGAGTTTCCTGCTGGAAATACAAATTCGTCCCAATGACTGTAGCTTGATCCTTGATTAAATTCAGATGGAGCATATATTTTTGGTAAAATGTTATTATTTCCAGAAATTGCATTTTGACTATTTGAAAATAAATTATTACTTGTCAAACTGGCAAATAATTCCGAAGATGGATCAGGAAGTGAAAGTATAGATAAATTTTCACTATTTACAATGAAGTTATCATATATTGAAGCTCTGTTATTAGATCTAATTTTACCATTTAAGCCATCTATGTTAGCAAAACCTACAAATCCTAAACCATGACCAAGTTCATGTAAAACAACTGAAACAAAGTCGTGTTTACCTGAAGGAGGATTTCCATCTAAACCAAAATAAAAATCGAATTCACTGTTAAATCTTGTATTAATGTCGTTTGCCTCCTCAAATTCACCTCTATCTTGCCCTAATAATTTTTCATATAGTGCAGCTGGATACCATTTATTAGGATCAATTGTAGGAACTCCGCTTACAGTGTTAAAACTTGCAGGAGATGCGCTCCCTAGCGTATTTTCATCTAAAGGTTCAAATCTTGCTACTATTCTTATTAAAACGGGGGATTCAATTATGTGAGACCAAATATCTACTGCATGTTGAAATGCAGCTTGAGCCTCTGGAGTAAAATCTATGTATGTTACATCAAAATTTGAACAAGGAGAATTGGTAAGATTTACACTTTTTCTTAGAGCTTCTATTTTTGATTTATCAAATGGCTCTGGATCAGGATGGTAAACACAAATTGGTTCTGTTATTTTTATTTCTCTAAAATTATATTTTTGTGAAAAAGTATCACAAAACGACATTACAAAAAGTATTACTAACATGCTGTTTAATACTTTTCTTGTTTTTAAAAATGTAATTTTTTTCATTTATTGGTTTTTTTTACTGCTTTTTGAATTAGAATTAAAAAAAGCTAAAATAATCTTTTTTGATTATTTCTTTATATTAAATGCCTTATATGTTATTTGAAAAAATTATAATATAATTTGTTTTTCTAATTTTAGTAATTTTAAAAATTTAACAGTCATTGAATTTTATAAATAAAATTAAAGTGCTACTTTTAAAACTTAAAAACAGTAATTTCTAAAATATAATTGAATGTTAAAAAAATACTTAGTTGTTATTTTATCTCTTTTATCAATTACAATCTTCACAAATTGTAAATCAAAAATGATACAAACCACTGACAAAAAGGAAATTGTGATTCAAAATAATACTATTCAAAAAGAAATTCCAAGTCCAGATAAATCAAAAGTTTTAGTTTTAGAGTATGTTGATAAGATGGAAATACCAATATCATTCAACTATAGAGTAATAGATGTCCAATCAAAAAAAGAATTGATTTCTGGCATATTTTCTGGAGTTAAAATGGAATGGGAAACCAATACAAGCATAAAAGCTCACAGTTATATTGGCATTGTAGAAAAGGATAATCAAAATCCTGAAAAATTATTTGAAATAATAAAAGTTGAATAAATAAATCCTCATATGAAAAAAATAATACACATTTCAAAATACGTTTTCTTTTCTTTTTTATTTTTAACAATATCTTGTAAAAAAGAGATTGATAAAAATTCAATTAATGAAGATTTCAAAATTACCCCAATTCAATACAAAAAGGCTAAAAGAAATCCTAATCAAAACCATAAAAAAGGGATTGAAGAAATGGCTGAATATCAGTTTCAAATTAGAAAAATAATTACTGATAAAGAACCTACTTACAAAAAAGGATATTTATTTGAAGAGTTTAAAAAAGCAGTTGAAACTAAAAAACGCTATAAAAGTGCAAAAACTTTAAATCCTGTATTTATTGACAGAGGACCTGCAAATGTTCCCGGAAGAACAAGAGGAATTGCGATAGATCCTACAGATAATAAACGTTGGTTTGTGGGAACTGTAAGTGGAGGTGTCTGGTTGACAGAAGATGAGGGAGTCACATGGAAAAACTTAACAGACAATACAATTCCTAATTTATCTACTTCAACAATTGTAATTAGCCCACAAGATAAAAATACTTTGTATGTTGGTACAGGAGAGCCTTTTGGAAATTTAGGAGCAGTTGGAGGAGCAGGACTTTTTAAAACAACAAACGGAGGAACAACTTGGACAAGCTTAAGTAATTCAGCTTCTTTTGGAGATGTTGGAAGAATAATTTTAAATCCAACAGATAAAAATAATGTTCTTGTTGCAGCAACAAAAGGAATTTTTAGAACAACAGATGGAGGTTTGACTTGGATACAAACGTATGTTTCTCCAAATTCATCTAATTGGGTTCAAGATTTAGATTTTGAACCTTCTAATTTTAATATTCAATACGGTTCAGTAAGGAATTTTGGATTGGTAAAAAGCTTAGATGGCGGAATAACTTGGTCAACAATTTTTGATAGAGCTAATTTTAATTCTAGTCACAGCAGATTTGAAACTTCTGTTTCACCTGCAGATACTAATACTCTTTTTATAAGTGTTTATACACCAAATTCTCAGGCAACTACAGGAGTTAATACTGATTTTTATGTATCAAGAAATAAAGGCGGAACTTTTACAAATCTTAAAACATCAGGTTCAGCTGCAGCAGCAAATTTAGTAACTGGTCAAGGTTGGTATGATAATATAATCATGGCTCATCCTTATGATACCAATGTATTTTATGTTGGAGGAGTTGCCGTTTTTAAAGTAACTATAACAGGAACAAATTTTATTTCAACTTCTATTGCTTCTGGATATGACGCTTCAAAAATCAACAATGAAGTTCATGTTGATCAACATGGAATGGAGGTAATTCCTGGAAATAATCAACAATTTAGAATTTTATTAGCCAATGATGGTGGCGTGTATAGTACTTCGTTTAAAACAGATCCAGGAAATACTGAAGGCGATTGGTCTGGTATTGCAATTGGAAAAAACAGTACACAATTTTATGGGGCTACAAAACAAAATGGAGCAGATAATTATTTAGCAGGTGCTCAAGATAATGGAACTTGGATTAGTTTTGGAAATAACTCAAACTCAACAAAAAATTATCAAGCTATACTTGGTGGTGACGGTTTTGAAGTGATTTGGCATTACAACAAACCTGGCAACTTTCTCGGAGTTTCTCAAAATTACGGTCAAGTTGGCAGATTTATAAACTATGATGGAGTATTATCTAATTTTGCGGATTCTGGTAATGGTGCAGTTGCTCCTTTTTATGCAAAATTATCGAATGCAGATAACAATCCGGATGTAGTATTTGCAGTTACAATGAACGGAGTTTGGCGCTCAACTGATTTTGCAGGAAGTTGGAATTTAATTCCAATTACTGATGGATTTAAACCAACATATAGTAGTTCTTTAAATGTGGAAGTTTCTACTGCCGATCCAAATGTGGTTTGGGCTGGAGGAGCAATGACCGAAGATGGGTTAATATCACTTCATGTATCAGAGGACAATGGACAAACATTTACCAAAACCAATACTTTCGATAATCCAAAAAATGATCATAGTTTAAACATTTCAGGCATTGGAACTTCATTAATCGAAGGAAAAAGGGCCTATGCATTGTTCTCTGCACAAGGTGCTGCAAAAATTTTAAAAACAGAAGATTTAGGCGCAACATGGACTGATATTTCTGGTTTTGCAGGAACAGCAAAAACAGGGTTTCCTGATGTGGCAGTTCATTCAATAATAGAAATGCCATTTGATAAAAACATTATTTGGGCAGGAACTGATATCGGAATTTTTGAAACAACTAATGGAGGAGCGAATTGGAGTTTGCTCAGTAATTTCATTCCTGTTGCAGTATATGATATGAAAATTGTAAACGATCAAGTAGTAATTTCTACTTATGGAAGAGGAATTTGGTCAGCCACTTTATCACAACTTGCAAATTATACATTACCTGCTTATTTATCAGCTCCTGAAATAACTTCAAATCAAAAATCAATTGAAAGTTTGCAAACAATTATTAATTACAATGTAACAACTGATGCAGTGAATAAAGTAAAAATATTTATTGATGGTAATGAGCAACCTGAAATTATTCAAGATTTCAATACCGGAATAACATATCAGTATGAAACGTCAAATTTATCAGAAGGAACTCATAAATTTGGAATTCAGTTGTTTAATGATTCGAATGGTTCAAAATCGATCTTGAAAGAGCATAATTTTTTAGTAATCGATTTTGATGCGCCCTCTCAAAGTGTTGGAATCAGTGAATTTACGAATCAAGATTTATTTACAATTAACGGAGAATTTGTCATTAATACTATAGCAGGGGCTATTTCTCAAAATGTATTAAATAATTTAAATCATCCTTATGAAAATAGTAAAGTTTCCACAACTTTTCTGAGAAAACCATTGACAATTTCGGAAGTAAATAAAAATTTCACCTATGAAGATGTTACAATTGTAGAGCCTTTTACTGATAATTTATCAGATTTAAATAGTTTTTTTGATTTTGTAATCATTGAAGCTTCATCAGATTTAAAAAATTGGAAAACGTTGGATAAATACGATTCTAGAAGGTTTCCTGAATGGCTAGAAGAATTTAACAAAGGTGCACAAGCTACCATAAATGATAATTTGTTCAAACCACAAACAATAGTATTAACAGATAAGGGTTTTTCAATAGGTGAGACGATTGTGTTGAGATTTAGGTTGGTAACTGATCCTTCAGTAAACTCTTTTGGTTGGGCAATAAAATCCATACAGGGTGCAACTGCATCTATCCAAGAAGTGTTGAATGATGTAAAAGTGTTTTCAGTTTATCCAACAATTTCAAAAGGAAAATTTACTGTTTTTGCAAAAAATACATTAGGGCTTTCTAAAATTCAAATTGTTGATGTAAATGGGAAAAAAGTCTATGAAAATAAGATTGATTTCGTTAAAAACGAAAGACAACCAATTTCGGTAAACCTTAAAAAAGGAGTTTATATATTGCAACTTATTGGAAATCAAAAAAGAGCCAGTAAGAAAATAATTATTGAATAAAAAGATTTTAAATATTACAAAAAAAAGACGTCAAAAATTGGCGTCTTTTTTTATAATAAATCAAAATATTTTGCCAAACTTTTCACATCCAAATGCAATTTATTTTGGAGTTGTTCAACACTTCCATGTTCAATAAATTCATCCGGAATTCCTAAAATCTTGCAATCGTTTTTGTAGTTATTTTGTGATGCAAATTCTAAAATTGCACTTCCAAATCCTCCTGAAATAACGCCATCTTCAATTGTAATTATTTTTTCGTGATTTTTGAAAATGTCGTGTAATAAATTTTCATCTAAAGGTTTTACAAAACGTATGTCATACAAAGAAAATTCATCACTATTTTTTGAGTTTTTAATAGCTTCTTGAACTGTTTTTAGCATTGTACCAATTGATAAAACTGCTACTTTGAGTCCTTTTTGTAAACAAATTCCTTTGCCAATTTCAATTGCTGAAAACGGTTTTTGCCAATCTGCAATGGCTCCAAATCCTCTTGGATAACGAATGGCAATCGGATTTTTCAATCCTTTTTGAGCAGTAAATAACATATTACGCAATTCAATTTCATTGCTTGGTGCAGCAATAATCAAATTTGGAATGCAACGTAAATAAGCAATATCAAAAACTCCATGATGTGTTGCGCCATCTTCGCCAACCAAACCTGCTCTGTCCAAACAAAAAATTATAGGCAAATTTTGCAAAGCAACATCATGAATTACCTGATCATAAGCACGTTGCAAAAAAGTTGAGTAAATAGCACAAAAAGGAATCAATCCTTGTGTTGCCATTCCTGCAGCCAAAGTTACTGCATGTTGCTCAGCAATTCCCACATCAAAAGTACGTTTTGGAAACTGTTCCAGCATTAAATTCAAAGAACTTCCTGTCAACATTGCTGGCGTAATTGCTACAATTTTATCATTTTTGGTTGCCAATTCAACCAGCGTTTTTCCAAAAATATCTTGGTATTTTGTAAAAACACTTTTTTCTTTTGGAATGCGTTCTCCAGATATTTTATCGAATTTTCCTGGTGCGTGATACGTTACTTGGTCTTCTTCTGCTTTCTGCAATCCTTTTCCTTTTGTGGTGATGACATGCAAAAACTTAGGTCCTTTAACCGCTTTTAATCTGGAAATTTCTGAAAGTAATTTTGGGATATCATGACCATCAATTGGACCAGAATAATCAAAATTCAATGCTTTAATAATATTGTTTTGAGCAGCGAGTTTTTTATCAGTTTTTACTTTTGTTAAATATTCTTTCAAAGCACCAACTGATGGATCAATTCCAATAGCATTGTCGTTTAAAATAATCAAAATATTCGCATCAGAAACCCCTGCATGATTCAAGGCTTCAAAAGCCATTCCACTCGCAATTGAGGCGTCTCCTATAACAGCAATATGATGTTTTTTTTCATCGCCTTTTATGTGAGATGCAATTGCCATTCCTAAAACCGCAGAAATTGAAGTAGAAGAATGTCCAACTCCAAAAGCATCAAATTCGCTTTCATTTCTTGATGGAAATCCAGCAATTCCTCCAAATTGTCTATTGCTATTAAAAATATTTTTTCTTCCAGTCAAAATTTTATGACCATAGGCTTGATGACCAACATCCCAAACTAATAAATCATTTGGCGTATCAAACAAATAATGCAAGGCAATTGTGAGTTCAACTACACCTAAACTTGCACCTAAATGTCCTTCTTTAGTAGCAATAATATCAATGATAAATTCTCGCAATTCCTTTGCCAAATCGGGCAATTGAGTTGGATGTAATTTTTTCAAGTCTGATGGATTTGAAATTGTATCTAACAACGATTTTATCATGTTGCAAAAATACGATTTAACTTTAGTGTTTTTAAAATTGATGAAAAGAATTGTAAATCTATCTTAAAAAAGTGTACTTTAGAATTTGAAAATGTAATTTTTTATGATTAATCCATTTGACGACACTTATTTTATGAAAAAAGCCTTACGAGAGGCTGAAACTGCTTTTGAAAAAGGCGAAGTTCCTGTGGGTGCTGTCATTGTTTTTAACAATCAAATTATTGCAAGAGCTCACAATTTAACTGAAACTTTGAATGATGTAACTGCTCATGCTGAAATGCAAGCTTTTACTGCAGCAGCAGATTTTTTAGGAGGTAAGTACTTGAAAGATTGTGTTTTATATGTCACTTTAGAACCTTGCCAAATGTGTGCAGGCGCAAGTTATTGGACCCAAATTGGCAAAATTGTTTATGGAGCTTCTGAACCTGAAAGAGGATTTGTTCATCTCAAAACCACCTTACATCCTAAAACCGTTGTTTTGGGTGGAATTTTAGAAAATGATTGCTCGCAAATTTTAAAGCGTTTTTTTATTGAAAAACGAAATTTAAATTGATTTTAATTTGTTAAAATTTTAACAAAAAAGGGGGAATAATTTGTCATGTAAATCCTTTTAAGGAACTTTAGCTTTTTAATTCAAATTTAATCAAACACTTTTTTATGAAAAATTCAGTTGTCATTTATCTTTGCGCACTGTTTACCACCATAGTTTTTGCGCAAGAAACTCCCAAACCAAATTACAGACAGGCTGCCAGATTTTCTCCTGAAAATATCGCAAAAATGGTTCATTCAACCACTGTAAATCCGAATTGGTTACAAAACGGAAATCGTTTTTGGTATCAATACAAAACAGCTTCAGAAGGTTCTAAATATTATTTAGTTGATGCAGATAAGAAAACCAAAACTCCACTTTTTGATAATGTAAAAATGGCAAAATGGCTGTCAGAAATCACTAAAGATCCTTATGAAGCGAAGCATTTGCCTCGTTTTAATTTTACATTTACCAAAGATGAAAAAGCAATTCGTTTTTATGTGACTTCTAATGAGGAAGTAGATGCAAAAGAGGATGATGCAAAAAAGGATGATAAAAAAAAGAAAGGAACTCCAAAAAAAGAAAAGAAAATTTATCATTTTGAATATACTTTAGGAGGAAATGGTTTAAAAGTTTTAGACAACGAAAAAGCTCCTGAAGAAAAGTGGAAACAATGGGCAAATATTGCTCCTGACAGTTCAATTGTGTTGTTTTCTAAACACAATAATATCTATTGGATGGACAAAGCTAACTTTTTAAAAGCGGTTAAAAATGAAAAGGATTCTACAATTGTAGAAAATCAATGGACCAAAGATGGCGTTGAAGATTTTAGTTATGGTGGAGGTTCTTTTGGTAAAACAGATAAAGAAAAAATCAAAGAAAAAGATGATAAAAAATATTTAGGAGGATTTTGGACACACGATTCAAAAAAATTCGTAACCACAAGAACAGATTCAAGACATATTGAAGATTTATGGGTAATTCATGCTACAAAAAGTGGCAGACCAGAATTGGAAACCTACAAATATCACATGGCTGGAGAGCAAGAATTTTACAAAGAAGAAATGTTAGTTTTTGATATGGCAAGCAAATCTAAAATGGAAATAAAATTAGATTCTACCATTCAACAATCCATCAGTATTTATAGATTTCCTAGAAAAAAATCATCAAGAAGAGATGAGCATAATCCTACTTTATTATTGTCAAAAAAAGGAAAAATTTATTTCAATACAGTAAGTAGAGATCGCAAAAGATTGGATGTTCATGTAGCAGATATTGCTACTGGCGAAGTGAAAACGATTATCAAAGAGCATTCGAATGTGTATATTGAAAATCGTGGAAAGTCGATTGTATTATTCAATAATGAACAAGAAATATTGTTCTGGGCAGAAAAAGATGGTTGGGGACATTTTTATTTATATGATGCGAATGGAAATTTGAAAAATCAAGTTACAAATGGTCCTTTCCATGTAGATTCTTTTGAAGGAATTGATGAAAAATCGCGCACTTTGTATTTTTCAGCAAATGGAATTCCGAAAGATGAAGATCCTTACTATTTGCATTTGTATAAAATCAACTTAAATGGTTCAGGATTAACTGCTTTGAATCCTGGAGATTTCAATTCGAGCATTGAAATGGCAGATTCTAATCAGTATTTTGTTAGTAATTTTTCAAGAGTAAACACCGTTCCAAAATCAGAATTAAGAGATTCCAATGGAAAATTAGTAATGAAATTAGAAGAAGCAGATTTATCTCAATTATTTGCAGCTGGATATCAATTTCCAGAACCTTTTAAAGTAAAAGCTGATGACGGAATTACAGATATTTACGGAGTGATGTACAAACCATATGATTTTGATTCTATCAAAAAATATCCAATCATTGAATATGTATATCCAGGACCACAAACTGAAGCTGTAAATAAATCATTTTCAGTGAGTATGGATAGAACAGACAGATTAGCGCAAGTTGGTTTTATTGTAATTACACTTGGAAATAGAGGAGGACATCCTGATCGTTCTAAATGGTATCACACATTTGGATATGGAAATTTGAGAGATTATGGTTTGGCAGATAAAAAATATGTAGCGGAACAATTGGCTGATAAACACGCTTTTATCGATATTGAAAAAGTGGGGATTTTCGGACATTCAGGAGGTGGATTTATGTCAACTGCAGCCATGTTAGTGTATCCTGATTTCTTTAAAGTAGCGATTTCATCTGCAGGAAATCATGATAATACTGTGTATAATAGTTGGTGGAGTGAAACGCATCATGGAATCAAAGAAGAAGCTGATGAGAAAGGAAATATCAAATACAAATATTTGATTGACAAAAACCAAACGTTAGCGCAAAATTTAAAAGGAAAAATTTTATTAGCAACTGGTGATGTTGATAATAACGTGCATCCAACAGGTACCATTCGTATGGTGAATGCCTTTATAAAAGCCAACAAGCGTTTTGATTTTATGTTGTTTCCAGGAAGCAGACATGGATTTTCTGACAGAGAATACTGGTTTTGGAAAAATGCAGATTATTTCAGCAAACATCTTTTAGGAGTTGAAAATACTGATGTTGACATGATTGAAATGAATCGTGATAAGCCATTAAAAAATTAATTTCTAATGATTTTATATAGAAAACGCTGAACGAAAGTTCGGCGTTTTTTTATGAATTTATTTTTCGGTAAATTTTAAAAACTATAATTTTTTAATCACATTGGTTACAATTCCCCAAATCATAAAATCGTTTTCTTCTGTGATTTTTATGATAGGATAATCTGGATTTTCAGGTTGCAACCAAATGCCATTTGCATCAACTTTGAGTCTTTTTACTGTAAAATCGCCATCAATAAAACAGACTGCAATTTTGTTGTTTTCAGGTTGTAAACTTCGGTCAATTACCAACAAATCATTGTCATTCAAACCTGCACCAATCATTGATTGACCTTTTACTTTGGCAAAAAAAGTAGCATTTTTATTTTTGATGAGTTCTTCATCTAAAGAAACTTTGGTGGCTTCAAAATCATCAGCTGGAATTGGAAAACCCGCTGAAATTCCAGTGTCTAATAAAAATGCGCCTTCAGAAGTAGAAGGTTTTGGTGTAAAAAAAATAAGATTTTTTGAGGTAATCATTGATGAATTATAACCTTGTAAAGATACCAAAAAGTATGAAGAAATTTAAAAAGAAGTTCAATCAAAAAGGTGCTTTTTTAAAACCAACTCATAAGCATCTTTTAGTTTTTTTACAACAATTTCAATTTCTTCTTCGTTTAAATGTCCAAATCCAAATCGAATTGCACAGTTTTTTTTATCTTGATACAAAATTGTTTTTGGAATGAAAAGATCTTGTTTTTCAGCTTCTTCAGCAAGTTGTAATAATGATATTTTTGTTTGAAATTGCAACCAAATAGCCAAACCACCTGCAGGTTTTTCCCAAGAAAGGATGTTTTTAAAATGAATTTCTAACTGCTTACAAAAAGCTTCTTGTCTTTTCTTGTAAACGATTCCATTTTTTTTCATTAAACGAACAATTTCACCTTCGTGAATCAATTCTGACAACATTTGCTCTTGAATCAAATCTCCTTGACTGTCTAATAATTGCAAATAATTTTTAGCTTCAGAAATTAAATTTTCAGGAGCAACTACAAATCCTGTTTGAAAACTAGGAAATAACGATTGCCCTAATTTTCCTAAATAAATAACCATTCCATTGGAATCTGAACTTGCCAATGGTAAAATTGCATTGCCTTCAAACTGAAACTCATAATCGTAATCGTCCTCAATAATTGCAAATCCGATTTCTTTTGCAAGTTGCAATAACTCCAATCTACGTTCAGCACTCAATTTTACGGTTGTTGGATAATCTCTGTTTGCACAAACATAAACGCATCTAATTTGTTGATTTGCAAAGTTTTGTTTGATGTATGAAATATCCAATCCATCAGCATCTACAGGAATAGTTTTGATAGTAGCACCTGCTTCTTGAAAAATCATATTGGCAGCATAATTGCTCAAATTTCCTACCAAAACCAACTCATTTTTTTTTATTAATAACTGAGAAACAATATATAAGCTCATTTCTGTGCTTCGTGTATTCAAAATATTTTCTGGTAAAATTCGAAAATCTCTAGTCGCATTTAAATAATTACACAATTCAGATTGAAATAATGAATACGAAAGATCATTTTTTTTATTCCATTTTTTGGACAAGGTTTTTCGTTTCATAGCAGCACTGTACCATCTGTTAAATTCATTCACAGGATGCAAACGTAAGTCTGGTTTTCCATCATTTATGATGAATTTTGCATGAGATATTTGTACTGTAGAAGCTAAATGAAATGATTTTTGAAACGGAAATCCGGTAGTATTCGCATACGCATAAACCTCATTTATTTTCTCTGAACTTCCCTTCATTTTTATGCTTTTTCTGGGCGTTTCTAATACAAATGTGCCTTTATTCGGAATAATTTCAACCCAACCTTGTGAGGCCAATTCATTGTAAATAGCAACTGCTGTATTTCTATGAACCTGTAACAATTTTGATAATAAGCGAGTTCCAGGAAGCATGGTGCCTTTTGAAAAATAATTGCGCTGAATGGCATTGATGATTTGCTGAGAAACTTGAATATAAATCGGATTTGATGCATTTTTTTCAATACCAATCAATTGTTTGAAAAAATTAAAATCCGGACTATCATTCATTTTAAAACTGGACTATTTTTATAGTCCGGAAAATTACGACTTTTACCTCGTTTTTTAAATCATTATTTATGAAAGTTACAATTATGTTTTTAGGATTTTCTTTGCTGAGTTTGATGCAATTTCAAGCACAAGACGAAAACTCAAAAAGAGATACTTTAAAAGAAGTAATTATTACATCCACAAGAATTGAATTGCCTTTTAAAAAAGATTCTAGAACAATGATTATTATCAATGCAGCAACTATCAAAAATAGTGCAGCAACCAATGTCGCAGATTTGTTGCAACAAGTTGCTGGAGTGGATATTAGAAGACGTGGAACTGGAGGAGGACAAGCAGATTTATACATTAGAGGTGGAGGTTTTGACCAAACTTTGTTGTTGATTGATGGTATTAAAATGGACGATGCACAAACTGGACATCATACTTTAAATGCAGCTTTACCCATTGAAGTGATTGAGCGTATTGAAATTATCAAAGGTCCTGCAGCAAGGGTTTTTGGACAAAATGCATTCACTGGAGCCATCAATATTGTAACAAAAAAATCACTAGAAGATACAGTTTCTTTAAATGCTGAAACAGGTTCATTTGGTCAAATTAATAGTTCAGTAACTGTAGGAAAAGAATTTTCGAATAGATCAATTATAGCACATGCAGGAATTTTGACTTCTGATGGCTATCGAAATAATTCTGATTACAACAATGCCAATTATTTTTTAAAGGGAACTTTTAATAAAAAAAATCAACCTATTGAATTGTTAGCGACATTTTTTGATAAAAAGTTTGGAGCTGAAAATTTTTACACAACCAATCCAACTTTCAATGAATATGAGGAAACTCAAAATAGTTTAGTAGGTGTTTCAACCACATTTCAAACAGAAAAATTGAAAATAAAACCCAGAGTTTATTGGAGACGTGGTCAAGATATTTTTTTATTGCGAAGAAACAATCCTGCTTTTTACAGAAATTTACATATTACCAATAAAGTGGGTTTTGAAACCAATGCTTCATACACTTCTAATATAGGAATTACAGGTTTTGGAATTGATATTTCACGCGTTTCTATCAGTAGTAATAATTTAGGAAAACGTGATAGAATGATGGCAAATCTATTTTTAGAACATCGTTTTCAATTGTTGGATGCTAAATTAGACATTACACCAGGAGTTGCTATTACCTATTTTTCGGATTTCAAATTTCAGGCATTTCCAGGAATTGATGTTGGATATCAAGTTTCAGAAAATGTAAAAATTTATGGAAATTTAGGAACAACCTACAGAATTCCAACCTATACAGATTTATATTATGCTGATCCTGTGACTATTGGAAATCCGAATTTGCAACCAGAAGAAGCATTTTCTCAAGAAATAGGCGTAAAGTTCAATCGTGGAAATTTCTCAGGAAGTGTGGCTTTTTTCAATAGAGATGCTACCAATTTGATAGATTATATCAGACCAAATACCAATGAAACTGTTTTTTCTGCCAATAATATTACAGAAGTGAATACCCAAGGTTTTGAATTTGATGCCAATTATAATTTTAAAATATCTGATTTTTATCAAACATTAGCTATTGGATATTCGTTTTTAGAAGATGATATTTTAGATCAAAACAAAGACTTATCACGCTATTCTTTAAACACTTTAAGACATCATTTTACAACGCGTTTTTCAAGTAAATTTTTCAAAAATGTTACTCAAAATATTATTTATAAACACGCAGAAAGAACAACTGGGCAAAGTTATAATGTGTGGGACGCATCAGTAATTTTTAATGTATCAAAATTTGATATCACTTTTACAGCCAATAATATTTTCAATACAAATTATATCGAATCTGGATTTGTGCCTATGCCAGGAAGTAATATTTTGTTGGGATTAAGATTTGGAATGTAATATTTTTAAAAGCCTTTTTTAATTTTTATTTAGGATTTTCAATCATTTTTTTTGAGCAAAAATTTCATAACCTTTTCTTAACTTTGCAGTTTTAAAATTGTTAGTTATGAGTTTGAATTTATCTCAAATTGATAGGGTTGATACTATCACAAAAGAAGAATTCTTAAAAAAATATTTCAAGCCTCAAAAACCAGTTGTTATTGAGCGTTTTATTGAAGATTGGCCCGCTTTTTCAAAGTGGAATTTGAGTTATATCAAAGAAGTTGCTGGAGATAAAATTGTACCTCTGTATGATGATAGGCCTGTAGATCATAAAGACGGATTTAATGAACCTCATGCCAAAATGAAAATGGCTGATTATATTGATCTGATTGAAAAAGAACCTACCAAATTCCGAATTTTTTTGTGGAATGTTTTAAAAGAAGTTCCTGTTTTACAAAAAGATTTTACCTATCCAGATTTTGGATTAAAATTGTTGAAAGGTTTACCAATGCTATTTTTTGGTGGAAGAGATTCTTACACTTTTATGCATTATGACATTGATTTGGCAAATATTTTTCACTTTCATTTTCATGGAAAAAAAGAAATTATTTTGTTTGATCAACAACAAAACGATTTTTTATATAAAGTTCCTCATTCTTTAATTACTAGAGAGGATATTGATTTTTCCAATCCGGATTTTGAAAAATGGCCTAGATTAAAACAAGCCAAAGGATACATTACCAATTTAGAACATGGTAATGTTTTGTACATTCCTGAAGGTTATTGGCATTATATGAAATACATTACTCCAGGCTTTTCAATGAGTTTGCGTTCTATTGCTCAAAAGCCTAAAAATTTGGCAAAAGCAATCTATAATATTTTTGTCATGCGTAATTTTGATAACGTAATGAGAAAAATTCAAGGTCAAAAATGGATAGAATGGAAAAATGAGCAAGCGATTTTAAGAAATCCTTAATAATTTGTTTCTTTTTTGGTAAGTGCCTGAATATAAGTATCTTTGGTGCTCACCTAAGAAAATTGAAATGAAAAGATGCCCAAAATGCAAATGTGAGTCTAATCATAGACTTAGAAGAAAAGGTTTCGTTAGATTAATTCCAGGTACCAAAAGTTATTCTTGTGATAAATGCAATACACATTATACTTG
Organism: Polaribacter gangjinensis; assembly: GCF_038024125.1. Lineage (NCBI taxonomy): Bacteria > Pseudomonadati > Bacteroidota > Flavobacteriia > Flavobacteriales > Flavobacteriaceae > Polaribacter > Polaribacter gangjinensis. The sequence goes on along the minus strand of NZ_CP150662.1, from coordinate 1,429,193 downwards.
GTTTTCATTTATAAATAGCTCGTTCAGAATATAATAAAAAAGGCACTCAAATTTTTGAGTGCCTTTTTTATTAATCTGTAATAAGGATGTTGTTATTTAAAAAGTCTTATAACATCATTTCCATTTGCGAAAAGTAGCAATGCTATCAAAATGATAAAACCAGCAACTTGCGCATATTCTAAGAATTTATCTCCAGGTTTTTTCCCTGTAATCATTTCCCAAAGTGTAAAAACTACGTGACCACCATCTAATGCAGGAATTGGTAATAAGTTCATAAAACCAAGCATGATTGATAAAAATGCAGTAATATTCCAGAAAGTTTGTGCACTCCATTCTTCAGGAAAAATACTTCCAATTGAAATAAAACCGCCCAAACCTTTGTAAGCTCCTGTGTTTGGATTGAAAATCTTTTTCAATTGTTTTACGTAATCTGTCAAAGTTTTCCATGATTTTTCGAAACCAGCAGGAATTGCTGCTGCAAAAGAATATTCGATGGTTGCCAAATCATAGTAGCCTAATTTTTGCATATCATCAAAAGATAAGGCTCCTAAAGCAACTCCAATTTTTCCTTGATTAGTTACTTTTAGTGAAACCTCTTTAGTTTCATTACCTCTTTTTACAGTGACTGTAATTTCTTCATTTTTGTATTTATCCAACTCTGCTTGAGCTTCATCAAAATAAGTGATTTTATTTCCATTAATGGCTGTTACAATGTCTTTTGATTTTAAATCAGCATTTTTATTTGGAGAATCTTCAGAAATTTCTGCAATTGCAAAAGGATATCTTGGAAATAAAAACGGACCAGCATCTTTGCCACGATCCATCAATTGAGAAATGAAATCTTCGGGAATTTCTTTTGAAATTACTTCGCCATTTCTTTCAATTTCATACTTATTTCCGTTGATAAATTCAAGTGACAAATCAGAGAATTTTTTTACTTTTTCACCATCAACACTTATGATTTTATCACCAGTTTGCAATCCTAGTTTTGTGGCTAATGAATCTTGAACCCAAATACCATCTTTTAAATTTTCGTTTGGTAAATATTTTTCACCATACGCCCACATCAGGCATATATAAATAAAAATACCCAACACAAAGTTTACAAAAACACCACCCAACATAATAATTAGACGTTGCCAAGCTGGTTTTGAACGAAATTCCCAAGGTTGTGCAGGTTGCTTCATTTGCTCAGTATCCATGCTTTCATCAATCATTCCAGAGATTTTTACATAGCCTCCTAAAGGAATCCAACCAATTCCATAAACAGTTTCACCTACTTTTTTCTTGAAAAGTGAAAACTTGTAATCAAAAAATAAATAGAATTTTTCAACTCGGGTTTTGAACAATTTTGCGGGAATAAAATGTCCCAACTCGTGCAGTACAATTAATAAAGACAAGCTTAAAATAAATTGCGATGCTTTGATAAGTATTTCCATGCAGCGTTACATCAAATTTTTAAAACGCACAAATGTACGTTTTTACAAAGAGTTTCAAAAGAACTAAATTCAGTTGATTTTTATTTTAACAAAGATTTTTGACCGCTTTTGGCAATACTTGTTTTTTTGCCGTTTTTTTAAGTCGTAAATTTGTATCATAAATCAATTTTATGGAGCTCAAGTTTTTTAAAAAATCACTTCCAACACTTATTTTTTTAGCTATTTTTTCGGCAATTGCTATTCCAATTTTCTATCATTTACTAAAAGTTGATGAAAAATTGAAGGTTTACAGTCCTGCAGATGTCAATCCGAGTTTGGTTGATTTTTCTGTGAAACACATTACAAAAGATCATACAATCGCTGATTTTTCACTTATCAATCAAAATGGCGAAATCATCACTCAAAACAATTATAAAAACAAAATTTACATAGCAGATTTTTTCTTTACAAGATGTACAAACATCTGCATTGCAATGGCTTATAATATGAATCAATTGCAGGAATATTATAAAAATGACGATGATATTTTATTCTTATCCCACTCTGTAACTCCTGAAATTGACAGTGTTTCTGTTTTAAAAAAATATGCGATTGATAAAGGTGTGATTGATGGAAAATGGAATGTGACCACAGGTGATAAAAAACATATTTATGAACTTGCCAGAAAAAGTTATTTCGCCGTAATTGATGATGGAGATGGAGGAGAAGATGATTTTATCCATACAGAACAATTTGTTTTGATTGATAAAGAGCGCAGAATTCGTGGATTTTATGACGGAACAGACTTAAAAGATATGGACAAACTAAAGCAAGATATGATATTGCTAAAAAAGGAATATGAAAATTGATAAAATTTATTTAACAAAAAAAATCAGGGTAATAACTTGTTTAGAATCATTCTAAACTTGTATCTTTGTGTCAAACTTAATTCCCGCTTTTTGCGGGACTTTTTTATATCAAAATTTGAGCACAATAGCGTCTTTACAAATTGGTGAAATAGGGTATATTTCTGAAGAAACTTTGGATAGTATTCCTTTAAAATTATTAGAAATGGGTTGTTTGCCTGGTGCAGAAGTGCAATTGATTCAAATCGCGCCTTTAAATGATCCAATTTATATTTGTGTAAATGGCAGTCATTTAGCTATCAGAACAGAAACTGCTGCGCAAATAAAAATCCTAAAAAGCGAGTAAATCAATGGCAAATAAGCATATAAAAGTTGCCTTAATAGGAAATCCAAATACAGGTAAAACACTACTTTTTAATCAATTAACAGGTTTAAATCAAAAAGTGGGAAATTATCCTGGAGTAACTGTTGATAAAAAAGAAGGACTTAGCAAACTTTCATCAACGCAAACTGCCATTATTACTGATTTGCCAGGAACCTATAGCATCAATCCAACATCTATGGATGAAAGTATTGTGCTAAAAACCTTACTCAAAAAAGATATCAAAGAATCTCCAGATGTAATTTTGGTTGTGGCAGATATTGAAAATTTAAAGAGAAATTTGTTGCTTTTTTCGCAAATCAAAGACTTAGAAATTCCGACAGTTTTGGCAATCAATATGGTTGATCAAATGCACAAAAAAGGCATCAGTATTGATGTTTCTGTGTTGAAAGAAGAATTAAATACAGAAGTAATTCTAATCAGTGCCAAAAAAAATGAAGGAATTAAAGAGGTAAAAGAAGCCATAATTCGTTGTCATGTTGCTGCAAAAGCTTCGCCTTTGTGTGGCATCAATCATAAAATAGATCCTGATTATTTTGCCAAATTAAAAGAAATCAGCCCAAATCATACATTATACGAATTGTGGTTGATGATTACTCAAAATAATTTTCCCGAAACCATTACAGCTTCTGAAAAAGCGGCTTTATTATCTTTCAAACAAGACATTTCAAAACTCAAAAAATACCAACATAAAGAAACCATTTACCGCTATCAAGAAATCAACAGAATTCTGAAAAAAACGTATCTGGTTGATAAATCTAAAGCAAGTGATGTTCGTAGTAAATTGGATAAAATCTTTACACACAAAATCTTTGGGTACATCATTTTCTTCCTGATTTTACTGGTAATTTTTCAATCAATTTTCGATTGGGCTTCAGTGCCTATGGATTTCATTGACGGACTTTTTGCTCATTTTTCTGAGCTTGCCAAAGAAGCACTTCCTGTGGGAGTTTTTACAGATTTATTAACAGATGGCATCATTCCAGGGATTGGAGGAGTGGTTATTTTTATTCCACAAATTGCCATTTTATTTCTTTTCATTGCAATTTTAGAAGAAACAGGCTACATGAGTCGCGTTGTTTTTTTGATGGATAAAATCATGCGTCGTTTTGGAATGAATGGCAAAAGTGTTATTCCGTTAATTTCTGGGACGGCCTGTGCAATTCCTGCAATTATGGCAACAAGAACTATTGGAAATTGGAAAGAACGATTGATTACCATTTTAGTAGTTCCTTTTACAACATGTTCAGCAAGATTACCAGTTTATGCTATTTTAATTGCATTAATTATTCCAGATACTAAAATTTTTGGATTGCTAAACTTACAAGGTTTGGTATTACTTTCTTTATATGCTTTGGGTTTCGGAACAGCTATTTTGGCAGGGTATATTTTGCACAAAACATTGAATATCAATTCGAAATCATTTTTTGTAATAGAAATGCCGAATTATAAAATTCCGTCTTTTAAAAATGTGTTTTTTGAAGTTGTAGAGAAAACTAAAGCTTTCGTCTTTGGGGCAGGAAAAATCATTTTGGCATTGTCAATTGTTTTGTGGTTTTTAGCTTCAAATGGTTCATCTGATTTTAAAAATGCGGAAAAGAATGTCACAAATATGGAGGTTTCTAAAAACTTACCATCAGAAGAATTGGACAAAAAAATTGCCTCTTACAAACTCGAAAACTCTTACATTGGAATGTTAGGCAAATCAATAGAGCCTGTTATCAAACCTTTAGGTTATGATTGGAAAATAGCTATCGCTTTGATTACGTCATTTGCTGCACGTGAAGTTTTTGTAGGAACTTTGGCTACCATTTATAGCGTAGAAGCCAATGATGATGATGTTACAACCATCAAACAAAAGATGGCTTCTGAGATGAATCCTGAGACAGGAGAGAAGCGTTTCAATTTTCCAGTTGGAATGTCATTATTGATTTTTTATGCTTTTGCAATGCAATGTATGGCAACGTTAGCAATTGTTAAAAAAGAGACAAAAACATGGAAATGGCCTTTGATTCAGTTAGTTAGCATGGGTCTTTTAGCTTATGTATCATCGTTAATTATCTATCAAATTTTAAGTTAATGCAACAAATTTTAGTTTATGTTTTAGTAGGTGCAGCCGTTTTATTTCTGTTGAGAAAATATGTATTCAATTCAAAGAAATCTAAAAATTGCTCAAGCGATTGTGGCTGTCATTAAAATCTTAACACAAATTTAGTACCTTTGATAATCAAGGTTTTATAATTTTGATTTTCAAAATAAATCCAATAAATTTAATTCACAAATACATGAAAAAATCTATTTTATTCTTCGCATTGTGTGCGATTTTTTTAGGAACAAGCTCTGATATTACAGCGCAAAAATTTGTCAAAATTGATGCAAGTCCTATGGATGCTGCAGCTTTTCCATCAAATTGGAGAGAAGCAAACAAATTGGTAAAAGTAGTTTATAGTCGCCCTCAATTAAAAGGGAGGACTATAGACAAGTTAGCGCCAAATGATAAAGTTTGGAGAACAGGAGCTAATGAGGCTACAGAAATTACATTTTATAAAAATGTTGTTTTTGGAGGAAAAGAAGTTGCTGCAGGAACCTATACATTGTTTACAATTCCAACAAATGAAGATTGGACAGTAATTTTAAGCAAACAAAAAAATGTTTGGGGTTCTTATTTTTATGATGAAAAAGACGATGTTGTAAGAGTTAAAGGAACAGTTACGACTTCAGAAGAGCCAATTGAAGCTTTTTCAATTGTTTTTGAAGGAGAAAATAATGATGCAACCATGTATTTAGGTTGGGGAAATAAAATAGTTTCTGTGCCTGTAAAAGGATAATTTCTTAAATACCTTTAAAACGAAAGCCTCAAAATATTGAGGCTTTTTTTATGTATTAAAATTTGTAAGTTTTGTGAAAATAATAAAATGAAAAAGCCTTAAAAATCTTATGATTTTTAAGGCTTTTTGCGGTCTGGACGGGACTCGAACCCGCGACCCCATGCGTGACAGGCATGTATTCTAACCAACTGAACTACCAAACCGTTGCTACCAATAGTGGTATTGCGGATGCAAATATACTCTTGTTTTTATTTCTGACAAAGAAAATTATAAAAATTTTCTTCTACTTATCAAATAGTTTGTGAGCACTGTGTTAAACCCACTTTTAATATCAACAGCAACATAATCTATTTTGTATTGTAAGCATTTATTTTTCAATGCTTTAAAGTAGTTTTCAATCAATATTTTGTAGCTACTTTGAATATTTTCAGCATATAAATCTATAGATTCTCCTGTCTCAACATCTACTAATTTTTTGGGCGAATTGTCAAAATTGAAGTTCAATTCTAATTCAGCATCATACGTGTGGAATAAAACTACCTCATGTTTGTTGTATTTTAAATGGCGCAAAGCTTCAAACAAAGCTTCACTTTCGTGATCTGTTTGAAACATATCTGTAAATAAAAATATCAAAGATCTTCTGTGTATTTTTTCTGCAATTTCATGTAAATATTTATAAGTATCTGTAGTTGTTTTAGAGGTTGAAACCAATAACTGCTCTAATTGATGCAACAACATTTTTCTGTGTCGCTCACTGCCTTTTTCAGGAGCATAATATTCGTAGGTATCTGAATAAATACTCAATCCAAAAGCATCTCTTTGACGTTTTAAAATTTCCATCAAGCAAGCTGCAGCAACTGTAGAAAATCCAATTTTATTTAAAGAATCCAATTTTTGTGATTTTACGATCGGAAAATGCATAGATGCTGAATTGTCAATGATAATATGGCATCGCAAATTGGTTTCTTCTTCATATTTTTTGGTATATAATTTTTCGGTTTTTGCGAATAATTTCCAATCAATATGTCGCGTGCTTTCGCCTTTGTTGTATAATTTGTGTTCAGAAAATTCCACTGAAAATCCATGAAACGGACTTTTATGCATTCCTGTAATGAACCCTTCTACAACTTGTTTTGCCAACAAATCAAGGTTTTTTATTTCTGAAGTTTGAAGTTGAGATAATTCCATATTATTTTTTGATGCTTTGAGCTCTATTTAAATTATCTGTAGTTTGTTGTAGTTTTTTCAATAAAATAGGATTGTATTTTGGGTTTTCATTCAAAAAATCCTGTAGAATTTTATAGGCTTCTTTCGATGAATAGTTACCAATAGAACTTGCTAACCATCCTTTTGGAAAGAAAATATCGCCAGTTAATTGTACTTCTTCTAATTTTTCTAAAATTGATTTTAGGTGTTTTACTGATGATTTTTGACGCAAAGGATGATGTAAGTTGTTCAAAGCAACTTCAACCCAAGATTCATTTTCTCTGTTTTCTTTTTTCAAAAGTGATTTCATAAACGAATCACGTACTTTTTCATCTGCAGAAAGTGAAGGTAACAACCATTTAAAACGCGCTAATCTGTCTTGATTTGTAATGTTTTTAGCTTGCTGTTCTAAAATTTCTGATGCTTTTGGATGTTCATAAATTGCCAATACCATCGCTAATTTTGTAAAATCATTTTCATTCAAGAAAAGATTGTCAACTCTTTTTTTGTTGCACCAAAGTTGGTATAAAATTTCTTTTCCATGATTGGAAATTGCGATTGATTCATACAGTCCAAAAATAGTTTTTTTGATATTTGCAGGTAAATTACTTTCAAGCAATTTTAGTAAATTTTCTTCCGTAATTTTTTGTACTTCTTTCTGTTGATTGTCAGTCAAAAATGTCCAATAAATAGTTTCTAAAACTCTCGATAAATAGCTGCTTATCAATTCGTTTTTTTCAGATTTTATGGCTTCTAAAAAGATGTTGTACGTTTCAGTTGCTGAAATTTTTTGAAGCAACATATTTTCATATAAATTGATGATTTGATAGCCTCTAGAAACTTCATTCGAAAGGTTTTTATATTCGTGAATTTTATCTTTATAAATTGGAAAAACACCATAACCAAATCCGTTAGAATTGTAAATAATTTGTCCCGGTTTAAAATCTTTTACAGCAGATGAAATATCAAAAGATTTTCCAATATTTTTAAGATTGATGGTTTTTTCATAACCTCTTTCATCCTTTAGCATGATTGAAAATGATTGTGTCCAAATTTTATTAGAACCATCTTCTGCTTTTTGATGAATCACAAATTTGGTCACATTTCCTTTTTCATTCAATTCAATTTCTTCATAAAAAATGGGTCTTCCTGATGAATTTACCCAAACATCACTCCAAGATTTCAAATCTCCAGCAAAATTTTCATCTAAAATTGATACCAATTCTTCCCAATCTGCATTGTTATTTTCATAGGATTTGAGATACTTTTGAATGCCCTTTTGAAACAATTCTTCACCCAGCAAAAACTCCAATTGACGCATCATAATTGGTGCTTTGTTGTAAATGATTCTTCCATAAAGCGAACCAGCATCTTTTAAATTCGCTAAATTTTGACGAATGCTATTGGTGCCTTTTGTGCGATCTTCAGAATAAGCACTTGGATAATGCGTCATCATAAAACTCAGATTATGATTGATTTCAGGAAACTCAGGATTTACGATTTTATCCGCCATAAAATTGGCAAAAACTTCTTTCATCCACACATCATTAAACCATTTCATAGTCACTAAATCGCCAAACCACATGTGAGCAGTTTCGTGCGCAATGAGTTTTACACGACCTAAAAGTTGATTTTGAGTGGCATATTTATCTAAAAAAAGTGAAGATTCTCTGTATTGAATAGCACCAACATGTTCCATTCCACCATATTGAAAAGGCGGAATTGCCGCAAAATCCATTTTTTGAAATGGGAATTTTATTTGAGTATAGTTTTCTAAATACGAAATAGCATTTTGATGCAATTCAAATATTTTATTGACACTTTCTTCAATTTTTTCAGGATTGTTTTCTCGGTATAAAAAGCGCATGACAAACTTGCCAGGATTTTTTGTGATTTCAGAAAAATTACCTGCCACAAATGAGAATAAATAAGTGCTCATTAAATCGGAAGTTGCAAATTTATGTTGTGTAAAATCGCCTTTTTCGATGGTTTCTTTTTCAAAAGCACCACACATCACTTTCCAATCTTTTGGTGCTGTGATAGTTAAATTATATTTCGCTTTGATGCCTGGTTGGTCAAAGCATGGAAATAATGTGCTTGCTCTGTCAGGAACCAATAAAGTGTATAAAAAATCGTCATTTCTGTTGAGTGATTTTTCACCAGCATTAAAATGAATTTCAATCGAATTTTTGCCTAAATTCAGTTGGTTTTTATCTATAATGAGATGCTCTTTTTGGTGATTAATCTTTGCATTTTTCTTATTGACTTTTAGAGATTTTAATTTGGAAGTTTTTTCATTAAAATCCAAAATTAAGTCATTTTCAAGATCATTAATAGTGATTTCAAGATATAAAGAAGATGGAATTGGAGCCGTTTTTTCTCTCGGAATTTGAAATTCTAAATTGTAAACAACTTCTGAAATTTGTTGTTTTCTGTATTGAGCAAGTTCATAAGAAATGCCTTTTTCAATGGTAACTTTATGGTTTTTATTATTACAAGAAATTGCAATAAAAAAATAAATTAAAAGGAAATAAAAGTATTTCATGAGTTGATTTTCAATCTATAAAAATAAAAAAAGGTTTGACCTAAGCCAAACCTTTTGCAATATATAAATTGTTAATTACTACTATAAAGCAGCATCAATTTTACTTGTATATACATTTTTTGGAGCAACACCCACTTGTTTGTCAACAACTTCACCGTTTTTAAAGATTAAAACAGTTGGAATATTTCTAACCCCATATTTAGCTGCAAACTCTTGATTTGCATCTACATCTACTTTTCCAATGATTGCTTTTCCTTCGTATTCTGCGTGAATTTCGTCAACGATAGGACCTACCATTCTGCAAGGACCACACCAAGCAGCCCAAAAATCTACCAATACTGGTTTGTCTGATTTTAATACAACTTCCTCAAAAGTTGCATCTGTTATTTCTAATGCCATTGTATGTTTGTTTTATTTAATGAATTGATTTCTTGATTACAAAAGTACGTAAATTATTTACTTACAAGATTTCAAAAAATTGCTTTTCCCTATTTGCCTATCAATTCAAGCTATGCTTACATTTAGAACAATTCTTTTGCGATTTCGCGAATATTATCACTTTTTCCCATAGAATAATAATGCAAAACTGGCACTCCAGCAGCTAACAATTCTTTAGATTGTTGAATTGCCCATTCAATGCCAACTTGCCTTACTTGTTGATTTGTACTACATTTTTCAATTTCTGATATCAAAGTTTCTGGTAAATCAATTCTGAAAACTTGCGGTAATAATTGCAAATGACGTTTAACAGCCAACGGTTTTATGCCTGGAATTATGGGTACAGTGATTCCCATTTTTTTGGCAGCTTCCACAAATTCGAAATATTTATTATTATCAAAAAACATTTGAGTAACAATATAATGTGCGCCTGCATCAACTTTTTCTTTCAAGCGTTTTAAATCAGTTTGTAAAGAAGGCGCTTCTAAATGTTTTTCAGGATAACCAGCAACACCAATACAAAAATCTGCTTTGTTGTTTCCTTCAACAACATCATGCAAATATTTTCCACGATTCAAATCATGAATTTGAGCAACCAAATCTTTGGCATATTCATGACCACCTTCAATGGGTTCAAAATATTTTTGATGACTCATGGCATCACCTCTCAAAGCCATTACATTGTCAATTCCTAGGTAATGACAATCTACCAAAACATATTCAGTTTCCTCTTTGGTAAAACCTCCACACAACACATGAGGCACAGTATCCACATTGTATTTGTGTTTTATTGCAGCGCAAATTCCCACTGTTCCAGGACGCATTCGAGTGATTTTTCTGTCTAATAATCCATTGCCTTTGTCAATATAAACATATTCTTCTCTTGATGTGGTAACGTCTATAAATGGAGGTCTAAACTCCATTAAAGGATCAATATTATTGTATAATTCTTGAATGCTATTGCCTTTTTTTGGCGGAATAATTTCAAAGGAAAACAACGTTTTTCCGTTTGCATTTTTAATGTGATCTGTTACTTTCATAATCCTCCCTTAATCCCTCCAGAGGAGGGAAATTTATGCTCCTAAAACTCTTTTTTAATGAATAAAGAAGCTGTTTAATTTTATTTTATCTTACAAATTCGTTTTTGTTTTCCAAAACCAGTTCCTTCCCTTAGGGAAGGTTAGGATGGGTTTTTATTCTTCTGCTAATGAAGGGAATAACCATTTTTTTGCTTTTTCTAAGGAAATTCCTTTTCTGTTTGCATAATCTGCAACTTGATCTTGAGTGATTTTTCCCAAACCAAAATATTTGGCTTCTTCATTTGCAAAATAATATCCAGAAACTGCTGCTGCTGGCCACATTGCCAAACTCTCTGTTAAAGTAACACCAATCTGATTTTCAACGTCTAACAAATTCCAAATGGTTTCTTTCTCTAAATGATCTGGACAGGCTGGATATCCTGGAGCTGGACGAATTCCTTTGTATTTTTCTTGAATAAAATCATCGTTTGTCAATTGTTCATCCTTTGCATAACCCCAATGTTTTGTTCGGATTTGATGATGCAAATATTCTGCAAATGCTTCTGCAAAACGATCTGCAATGGCTTGCACCATAATTCCGTTGTAATCGTCTTCTTTGGCTCTGTAACTCTCTGCGAGTTCTTGCGCTCCAAAAATTGCGACACAAAATGCACCCATATAATCTGTTTTTTGAGATTCTTTAGGAGCAATAAAATCTGCCAAAGCAATGTTTGGAATGCCTTCTCTTTTTGATAATTGCTGACGCAAGGTTCTAAAAACAGCAATTTCTTTTTCTTTTTTGTAAATGGCAATATCATCATCATTGATGGTATTTGCCTCAAACAATCCAAAGATTGCTTTGGGCTTTAATTGTTGTTTCGAAATGATTTGTTGTAGCATTTTTTGAGCATCTTCAAACAATTCTGTTGCTTGATTGCCAACAATTTCATCTGTTAAAATGGCTGGAAATTTTCCATGCAAATCCCAACTTCTAAAAAATGGACTCCAATCAATATAAGGTACCAATTCTTTCAAACTGAGTTGTTCAAAAACTTGAATTCCGAGTTCTTTTGGTTTTACAATTTTTGAGTTTTTCCAATCTATGGCATATTTTCTTTTTCGAGCTTCTGCAATAGAAATGTAATTTTTTTCTTTACCTCGTTTTAAAAATTGAATTCTGAATTCATCGTATTCTTTTTTGAGATTGGCAACATATGTTGAGGATGTTTTTTTATTTAATAAATCGCCAACAACAGTTACTGCCCTTGAAGCATCATTTACATGAACCACCGCATTTTTATATTGAGGGTCGATTTTTACGGCTGTGTGCGCTTTTGATGTTGTTGCACCACCAATTAATAAAGGAACTGTAAAATTTTGACGTTCCATTTCTTTGGCTAAATACACCATTTCATCCAAAGAAGGTGTAATTAATCCACTCAAACCAATAGCATCTACATTTTCTTTTTTGGCAGTTTCAATAATTTTTTCAGGAGGAACCATCACTCCTAAATCTACAATTTCATAGTTATTACACGCCAATACAACACTCACAATATTTTTACCAATATCATGTACATCGCCTTTTACAGTTGCCATCAAAATTTTTCCAACAGGTTCTTGTTTGTCAGATTTTTCAGCTTCAATAAATGGATTTAAATAGGCTACCGCTTTTTTCATCACTCTAGCTGATTTTACAACTTGTGGTAAAAACATTTTTCCGGCACCAAATAAATCGCCCACAACATTCATCCCAATCATTAAATGTCCTTCAATAACATCAATTGGTTTCGTTGCTTGTTGTCTTGCTTGCTCAACATCTTCAATAATAAAAGCATCAATTCCCTTGACTAATGCATGTGTAATTTTATCTTGCAAAGAGCCTTCTCTCCAAGATAAATCAGCTGTTTTTTCAACAGATTTTCCCTTAACGGTTTCAGCAAAATCGAGCAAACGTTCAGTTGCATCTTCGCGTCTGTTAAGGATTACATCTTCAACGCGTTCTAATAAATCTTTCGGAATTTCATCATACACTTCTAACAAAGCAGGATTTACAATTCCCATATTCATGCCAGCCTGAATAGCATGATATAAAAACACTGAATGCATAGCTTCTCGCACAGTATCATTGCCTCTGAACGAAAAAGAAACGTTGCTAACGCCCCCACTTACAGAAACATTTGGCAAATTTTCTCTTACCCATTTAGTAGCTTTTATAAAATCGAGTGCGTTTAATTTATGTTCCTCCATTCCTGTGGCAACTGGAAAAATATTCAAATCGAAAATAATATCTTCAGGTGGAAAATGAACTTTATTGACCAAAATATCATACGAACGTTTGGCAATTTCTATACGTCTTTCATAATTATCAGCCTGACCAATTTCATCAAAAGCCATAACAATTACTGCAGCACCATATCTTTTAATTTGTTTAGCCTCCCAAATAAATTTTTCTTCACCTTCTTTCAATGAAATGGAATTCACTACACATTTTCCTTGCACAACTTGCAACCCTGCTTCAATAATTTCCCATTTTGAGCTGTCAATCATGATAGGAACTTTTGAAATATCAGGTTCAGCAGCGATTAGATTTAGAAAGCGAATCATGGCCTCTTTTCCATCAATCAAACCATCATCCATATTGATGTCGATAATTTGTGCACCACCATCAACTTGATGTCTTGCAATCTCAAGCGCTTCATCAAATTTTTCATCTTTAATCAATCGCAAAAATTGACGAGAACCAGCAACATTTGTTCGTTCACCAACATTTATGAAATTGCTGTTTTCATTTAAAATCAGAGGTTCTAACCCTGATAAGCGCATGTATTTTGTTTGCTTCACTTTCATTAATCTATCAGTTCTAAAACTTTACGAGGCTTGTATTTTTGTGCAATATTTGCAATAACTCTGATATGTTCAGGAGTTGTACCACAACAACCACCAATAATATTGATGAGATTTTTTTTGAGATATTCTTCAATTTGTTCGCCCATTTCTTCAGGAGTTTCATCATATTCTCCAAACGCATTTGGCAAACCAGCATTTGGATGTGCAGAAATTGCAAAATCCGTTTTGTTTGAAATTGCTTCTAAGTGAGGTTGTAATAAATTTGCTCCTAATGCACAATTAAATCCAACAGATAAAAGCGGAATATGAGAAACAGAAATCAAAAAAGCTTCTGCAGTTTGCCCAGAAAGTGTTCTTCCTGAAGCATCTGTAATAGTGCCACTCAACATGATTGGGACATTAATTTTTCGTTCTTCTTTAACTTCTTCAATCGCAAATAAAGCTGCTTTGGCATTTAAGGTGTCAAAAACGGTTTCTACTAATAATAAATCAACTCCGCCATCAAGTAAAGCTTCCACTTGTTGTTTGTAAGCAATTCGCAAATCGTTGAAAGTTACGGCTCTAAATCCTGGATCATTTACATCAGGAGACATGCTTGCTGTTTTGTTAGTAGGACCAATAGAACCTGCAACAAAACGAGGTTTTTGAGGTTCTTTTGCTGTAAATTCATCAGCAACTTCTCGTGCAATTTTTGCAGATTGAAAGTTTAGTTCATAAACCAAATCTTCCATTTGATAATCTGCCATAGCAATTGTTGTTCCTGAAAAAGTATTGGTTTCTACAATATCAGCACCAGCTTCAAAATATTTAGCATGAACTTCTTTGATTGCTTGTGGTTGGGTAATGGAAAGCAAATCATTGTTGCCTTGCAATGAAGTTGGATAATTTTTAAAGCGTTCGCCCCTAAAGTCGGCTTCAGTAAATTTATATTGTTGAAGCATGGTTCCCATAGCTCCATCTAAAACTAAAATTCGCTCTTGTAAAGCTTTGTATATGTTTGACATTTTTGATGTTTTTAATCAATTTGTCATCAGGAAAGTGTGAGATTTCGCTGTTATCTGTCAAGAAAATGCCAATTTAAAAATAGCCATAACTTGTAGAATGTAGCACCTTTTCTTTTTAAAAAAGGAGGTTGCTAAGGTTTCAACGGGTCTAATCCCTCTGCCTTTCGTGATAACGTTTTGTAAGTGTAAGAACTCGCTGCAAAGAAACGTAATATTTTTTTATTTGCAGCCTGTATTGGATTTAAAAATTAGTTTTTATCAAACAAATCCGAAGATAAATAACGATCACCTCTGTCGCAAACAATGGCAACAACTACTCCCTTTTCTAATTTTTCAGCAACTTGAATAGCACAAGCAATGTTACCACCACTACTCATTCCTGCGAAAATTCCCTCTTCTTCAGCCAATCTTTGTGTCATTGCTTTTGCCTCAGCTTCTGTAACTTCGTACACTTCATCAACCTTTTTTCGATTAAAAATAGCAGGAATATAATCTCCTTCCCATTTTCTAATTCCAGGAATTTTAGAATCACTATCAGGCTGAACACCTACAATGGTGATGTTTTTATTTTTTTCTTTTAGATAATCAGAAACGCCCATAATGGTTCCTGTTGTTCCCATAGATGACACAAAATGAGTTACTTCACCTTCAGTATCTCTCCAAATTTCGGGTCCTGTAGTTTTGTAATGCGCTTTGGAATTGTCAGGATTATCAAACTGATTTAATCTGTAATATCCTTTTTTATATTTTAATTTTAGTGCGTAATCTCTTGAGCCTTCAATGCCTAATTCAGCAGGAGTTAAAATTACTTTTGCACCATAAGCACGCATGGTTTGAACCCTTTCAATGGTTGAATTTTCAGGCATTACCAACACCATATTTACGCCTAAGACTTTTGCCATTAATGCCAAAGCAATTCCCGTATTTCCGCTAGTTGCTTCTACTAAAGTGTCGCCTTTTTTGATGTTTTTTTTATTGATTGCTTCATTTATCATGTTGAAAGCTGCCCTATCTTTTACACTTCCTCCAGGATTGTTTCCTTCTAGTTTCAACAACAAAGTAACTCCGTCTTTTTTAAAAATATTTTGAACCTCTACTAAAGGGGTATTTCCTACAAAATCAATGATGTTTTTTGTCTTCATAATCCTTCTTTTTTAAATATTTTATTTTCGTATTGTACAGTTACTACCGAATTTTTTTCGATAGATTCTCTGATACAAACGTTTGCGCCAATCACTGAATTTTCACCAATCACAACATTTCCTCCTAAAATAGTAGCATTTGCATAAATGATAACATTATTTTCGATTGTTGGATGCCTTTTTGTGGATGCCAAACTTTTTTTCACTTGCAAACCTCCTAAAGTTACACCTTGAAAAATTTGCACATTATTTTTGATGATGGTGGTTTCACCAATGACAATTCCAGTTGCATGATCAATGAAAAAAGAATCTCCAATAATTGCTCCAGGATGAATATCTGTTCCAGTATATCTGTGAGCAAATTCGCTCATCATTCTTGGTAAAACTGGTACATTCATTTGCAATAATTGATGGCTTAAACGATATACTGCAATGGCATAAAAGCCAGGATAAGCTAAATAAATTTCTTCTAAACTTTTTGCTGCAGGATCATTTTTATAAGCAGCTTCTGCATCTAAATCTAATTTTTGACGAATCAATGGAAATGAATTTTTATAAGATGTCCATAAAGTGTCACCTTCTTTAATACGAAGTCTTTCTAAAATTTTCAGAAATTTTTCTTCAGTTTTTTTTCCATGAATTTCTTGATATTGTTCATCAAAAACACCATTTATGAGTTCTTTTGTAAAATTTTCAACAGCATCTCTTAAGCACATACTGTAGTTTTTTACTGTCGAAAGTTCAATAGTTTCTTTCATATTTTCTTATGATTCAGGTGCTAACGTTACTTCTAAACCATCCAAATTTGGAGTCATTTGAATTTGACATCCTAATCTGCTATTTTCTTTTACATGAAAAGCTTCTGCCAACATTGCATCTTCATCATCAGACATTTCTGGTAATTCGTGATTAGAATTTACGTAACATTGGCAAGAGGCGCACATTGCCATTCCTCCACAAATACCAATAGTTCCTTCTTCAGCAAGTTCGTATGAACGAACCACTTCCATCAAATTCATAGCCATATCTGTAGGTGCAACAACTTCGTGAGTTATTCCATTTCTATCCGTAATTTTCAGTTGGATGTCTTGCATGTTTGTTTATTCTAATTTGTCGCAAAGTTACTGAAACCTAACAAGAATTTTATCAATCTATAGATTTAATTACCGCTTTTGGAGCTTCTTTTCTTGTACCATCAAAACCTTCAACTCCACCAACTGTGGTGTATTTCATTACGTATTTTTTATCTGGAAAAATGCGTTGATAGGCGCTTTGACACATTAATGTTGCTTCGTGAAATCCGCATAAAATCAATTTTAATTTCCCTGTATAGGTATTTACATCACCAATAGCATAAATTCCAGGAATGTTGGTTTGATAATCTAAAGCATTGTTCACTTTAATCGCATTTTTTTCGATTTCTAAACCCCAATTCGCAATCGGACCTAATTTTGGTGACAATCCAAAAAGCGGAATAAAATGATCAGCATCAATAATGAAATCATCAAAACCTTCTTTTTCTACGACGACTCCTGTTAATTTTTCTTTGCCCAAAAGTGCTTTTACTTCAGCTGGAGTTATCAATGTAATTTTACCTAAATTTTTTAATTCTTGTACTTTTTCAACAGAATCTAAAGCACCTCTAAATTCATTTCTTCTATGGATTAATGTAACTTCGGAAGCAACATTTGTTAAAAATATTGACCAATCTAAAGCAGAATCTCCACCTCCAGAAATAACCACTTTTTTATTGCGATACAATTCTGGGTCTCTAATGATGTATTCTACACCTTTGTCTTCAAAATCGGCAATGTTATCAATTAGTGGTTTTCTAGGTTCAAAACTCCCTAAACCACCAGCAATAGCAACAACTTTTGCGTGATGTTTAGTGCCTTTATTGGTTGTTACAATAAAGGTTTCATCTGCTTGTTTTTCTATGGTTTCAGCACGTTCACCCAAAGTAAACCCAGGTTTAAATTGCTTGATTTGTTCTAGCAATTTATCAGTCAAATCACCTGCTAAAATTTCAGGATATGCAGGAATATCATAAATAGGTTTTTTGGGATAAATCTCAGAACATTGTCCTCCAGGTTGTGGTAACGCATCAATTAAATGACAGCGTAATTTGAGTAAACCTGCTTCAAAAACTGTAAATAATCCTGTTGGACCTGCACCTATTATTAAAATATCTGTTGTAATCATTTTTTTTAATGCTTTATACTATAAGCTTTTTGATAATTGCAGAAAGCTAAAAATTATTTTATTTTTCTACTAAACTCTTTGTGAATTCATTCAATTTTTCCACTTTCTCCTCAAAATTTCCTTTGATTGTTTTTCTATATTTATTCAAATTTTTTACCAAATCATCAATATTATCAGGAATTACATCCTCGAAAAATTGACGTAATCTTTTGGCTGTTGTTGGCGATTTTCCATTGGTTGAAATGGCAATTTTTACATTTCCTTTTGTGACAATTCCGCCCATAAAAAAATCGCAGTAAGGTGGATTATCAGCAACATTTACTAGAATATTTTTCTCTTTGCAATCGTGATAAACTTGAATGTTTACCTCCAAATTATCGGTAGTTGCAATCACCATTTGTTTGTTTTCTAGATATGATTTTTGATACGAATCATGAATCATATGTAGTTGAAATTTTTCAGCCAATTCTTTAGTTTCTTCTCTAAAAAATGGCGCAACCAACGTAACTTTTGAATTGGGACTAGATTTCAATAAAAAAGAACATTTTTCAAGTGCCACAAATCCACCACCAACAATTAAAATTTCTAATTGATGTACTTTTAAAAAAATAGGATAGAGTTCGTTTTGTTCCATAATTTTTATGAATTATAAGCAACAGCTACTTGCTCTTGAATGTGTAAAATTGATTCACGATGACGCACAACTTCTCCTAAAACGATGATTGCAGGATTACTTAACTCTTGATTTTCAACAACTTTAATAATTGTGTCCACAGTTCCAATTCCGATTTTTTCATCAGCAGTTGTTCCATTTTGAATGATGGCAACAGGCAATTGATTTTTTCCTTGAGCTTGAAATAATTGTACAATTTGGGGCAATTTACTCATGCCCATCAACACCACAATTGTAGCATTTGATTTTGCTGCCAATGCAATATCTGCTGATAATTCGTGTGTTTTTGTAGTTCCAGTTATTACCCAAAAACTTTCAGAAAATCCACGTTTAGTTAAAGGAATATGTTGCGTTGCAGGAACAGCCAAAGCTGATGAAATTCCTGGAACAACAGCAGTTTCTAATCCGAATTTTGCAGCGTATTCTAATTCTTCTGCACCACGTCCAAAAATGAAAGGATCACCACCTTTTAAACGAACAACATGTCCAAATTTTTGCGCACGAGCCACAATCAATTCATTGATTTGTTCTTGTTGATAGGCATAACAACCTTTTCTTTTTCCAACAAAAATGAGTTCAGCAGTTGGATTTGCATACTCCAAAATTTCTTCATTTACGAGTGCATCAAACAAAATAACATCTGCAGTTTTTAAAACTCTGATGGCTTTCAAAGTGATTAATTCTGCATCTCCTGGACCTGCACCAACAACCGTTAATTTTGGATTTTTAAATATCATTTTTTCTAATTATTATTTTGCAACTGCAAGTGATTCAGCTCTATAGCTTCTTACTTTTTTTAGAAAATAAAGAGCATCTTTTGTATATTTTTCTGAAAACTCAGCTGATGGTTCGTGTTGTTGAATTTGATAAATCAATGCTGAAAAACTAGTTTGTAATTCTATTTTTTGAGAGTTAATAAAGTAATCATCAAATTGTTGAATGATGCTTGCATGTGAATTTGTACTGATGTCCTCTGCCAATAACAATGCTTTTGCAGCATTTACCAGTGCTGAATATGAATGATAAATTGCGCTTGGAAAAATCTTATTTTGATGACATTCTTTTGCTTTTTCAATTTTTTCTTCACTTTCTAAAAACAAGGTTTCTATCAAATCAATGACAACTCCTGCACATTCTCCAATACCAATTTCTTGCACATAAGTTTCGTTATTTCCCCAGTCAATAAAATCATCTGGAGACAAATTGGATGCATCTTGCAAATCGTTTAAAAAATCATAAAAATATTTTTTCCCTTTTTCTTTATAATATGTTGTAAAATCAATTCCGTTTGCATTTTGTTCAAAATCATTTAATATTCTACGCAATGCCTCAGGACCTCTTTTACTAGGGATTTTTACAACTTTATCAGCAAAAATGCCATTTCCATTTCCTAAATTTCCTCCACCTAATAAGACTTGTAAAGCAGGTGCAACTAGTTTTTCTGGAGTTCTGACAGACATTCCTTGGAAACCAATATGCGCCATATTGTGTTGTCCACAAGCATTCATACAGCCACTAATTTTAATAACCAAATCTTGATTATTTAAAAACTTTGGATAGTCATTTTTGATAACATCTTCTAACTTTTCTGCAATTCCTGTGCTGCTTGCAATTCCCAAATTACAAGTATCTGTTCCAGGACAAGCTGTGATGTCTACAACTTTATTGTATCCAGCTTCTGCAAAACCTAACGCATTTAGTTCGTTATAAAAAAATGGAATCAAATCTTTTTTTACAAAGGGAATTAATAAGTTTTGACGCAATGAAAATCGGATTTCTGATGCTGCATATTTTTCAACCAAATCAGCCAATTTTCTGGCAACATCTGTAGTGAAATTTCCTAATAAAACTTTTACTCCAATTGCTACAAAACCCTCTTGTTTTTGAGGAATGATGTTGGTTGATTTCCAAGTTTCAAAGGCTTTTTCATCAGTAATAGTTGCGTTAGGAATTGTTGAAATAGTTACTGGTTTTGAGTACGAATAATTTTCTGCATCAATTTCAACGGTTTTAAATTCGATGGCATTTTGTTCAGCATCAACCAATTTGATGAATTCTTCCAAACCAATATCATTGATTAAGAATTTTAAACGTGCTTTTCCACGACTTTTACGCTCTCCATATCTGTCAAAAACCCGTAAAATTCCCTCCATAGTTGGAATGATTTTGTTGGATGGTAAAAACTCATACAACACATCTGCATGACGTGGTTGTGAACCTAAACCTCCTGCAATCATTACTTTAAAACCATGAATTCCATTAGAAATTTTAGCAATAAAACCCAAATCATGCATGTAAGAAAGTCCTGAATCTGCATCAGAAGCTGAAAAAGAAACTTTGAATTTTCGTCCCATTTCTTGACAAAAAGGATTTCTTAAAAAGAATCTAAAAACGGCATCTGCATAAGGAGAAACATCAAAAGGTTCGTCAATATCAATTCCTGCAGTTTCAGAAGCTGTTATATTTCTAACCGTATTTCCACAAGCTTCACGTAACGTAACATCGTCTTTTTCCAATTCAGCCCACAATTCAGGGGTTCTGTTTAAATCAACATAATGAATTTGAATATCTTGACGTGTAGTAATGTGCAATTTTCCGGTGGAATATTCATCAGAAACTGCTGCAATTCGTCTTAATTGTTTGCTGTTTACTTTTCCATAAGGCAATTTGATGCGGATCATTTGAACGCCTTGTTGACGCTGACCATAAACGCCTCTTGCCAAACGCAAACTTCTAAATTTTTCTTCATCAATTTGTAGATTATTGTATTGTGCAATTTTATCTGCCAATTCAATAATATCTTTTTCTACAACCGGATTTTCAATTTCTGTTCTAAAACTTCTCATACTTTCTATTTTATAAAACCAACCCCTACAGTATTGTTTGTTTTTGGATTGATAAGGATAAAAGCGCCATTGTATTTGTGCTGTTTATAACTATCAAAAAAGAGTGATTTACTCACTTTTAATTGCACATCACCAATTTGATTTAATGTTAATTTTGATGGATTTTCCTCCAATCCAGAAAAATCAGTATGTAAAATAGTTGACAAATTTGTGATTTTTGCTTGTACATCATTCACGCCATGTTTTAGATAGTATTTTTGTGAAACTTCTAAAGGCTCTTTATCCATCCAACAAATTGTTGCTTCTAAATCTTTAGAAATTGTAGGAGTTTCATCAACTTTTACAATCATATCACCTCTACTGATATTTACATCATCAGTCAAAGTGATTGAAACGGAACTTCCTGAAGTTGCTTTGTCAAATTCTTGATCAAAAAAGTAAATGTTTTTAATGGTTGATTTTGTTAAAGAAGGCAACACAATTACTTCATCACCAACTGAAAAGTCTCCTCCATAAATTTTGCCAGCGTAGGCTCTAAAATCATGATAATCAGTAGTTTTTGGTCTGATTACAGTTTGTACAGGAAAACGTGCTTTTGCGTGATCACTAGTTAATGTTGTATCAATTTTTTCTAGATGATGCAATAAAGTTTCTCCTTGATACCAAGGAATTTGGGTTGATTTTTCAACAACATTATCTCCCTTCAAAGCAGAAATCGGAATGAACGTAATTTGTTCTTTTTTAAAATCGCTTTTGGTAGCCAAATACTCAATTTCATTTTTGATGTTTTGAAACTTTTCTTCTGAAAAATTTACCAAATCCATTTTGTTTACGGCAACAATTACCTCTTTAATTTTCAATAAATTATTGATAAAAAAATGACGGTATGTTTGTTCAACAACTCCATTTCTTGCATCAATTAAAATGATGGATGCTTGCGCAGTTGAAGCTCCAGTAACCATATTTCTGGTGTATTCTATATGACCAGGAGTGTCTGCAATGATGAAGCTTTTATTGGGTGTAGAAAAATAAATATGTGCTACATCAATCGTAATTCCTTGTTCGCGTTCTGCAATCAAACCATCAGTTGCTAAAGAAAAATCGAGGTAATCAAAACCACGTTGCTTGCTTTTTTCTTCAATGGCTTTTAATTTATCAGTAGTTAATGATTTTGTATCGTATAAAAGTCGCCCAATTAAGGTGCTTTTTCCATCATCTACACTGCCTGCTGTTGCTATTTTTAAGAGTCCCATCCCAACCTTCCCCAAAGGGGAAGGAGTTGAATTCGTTTGTGTTTTAATATCAATCATAAAATTTAATTTTCTTGTTAAGAAAATATAATAGTGTTTTTTTTGTTATAATTTTTCCCCCTTTTGGGAAAAGGGGGATTAAAAATATCCTTGTTGTTTGCGTTTTTCCATGGCTGCTTCTGAACGTGAATCGTCAATTCTTGCTCCTCTTTCTGAAATTGATGAATCTCTGATTTCTTCTACAACTTTTTCAATAGTTGTTGCATCAGAAATAACTGCAGCTGTACAACTCATGTCACCAACAGTTCTAAAACGGACAATTCTTTCTGTAATTTCTTCATATTCATCTCTATACACAAATTCGTCATTGGCTGACCAAATGAAACCATCTCTTAAAAATGTTTTTCGTTTGTGTGCAAAATAGATAGAAGGAATTTCTAATTGTTCTTTTTCGATGTAAGACCAAACGTCTAATTCTGTCCAGTTAGAAATAGGAAAAACACGCACGTTTTGCCCCAATTCAATGCGACCATTTAGCATGTCAAACAATTCAGGGCGTTGATTTTTTTCATCCCATTGTCCAAAATCATCTCTAACCGAAAAAATACGTTCTTTGGCTCTTGCTTTTTCTTCATCTCTTCTTGCGCCACCAATACAAGCATCAAAATCAAACTCTTCAATAGTATCTAAAAGTGTTTCTGTTTGCAAGATATTTCTGCTGGCATATCTTCCTTTTTCTTCTTTTACTCTACCTTTATCAATATTGTCTTGCACATTTCTAACAATCAATTCTACGCCTAATTCTTTGACCAATTTGTCTCTAAATTCAATAGTTTCAGGAAAATTATGACCTGTATCAATATGCAATAATGGAAAAGGAATTTTTGCAGGATAAAAGGCTTTTTGTGCCAAACGCACCAAAGTAATGCTGTCTTTTCCGCCAGAAAAAAGCAAAACCGGTCTTTCAAATTGTGCAACAACCTCTCTTAATATATAAATTGCTTCACTTTCTAAAGCATTTACTTCAAGGACTTTTTGACTCATTTTATTCTTTTTTTAAGAATGTAATCCACATTCTCTATTGTTTTCTACTTTTGTTGGATCAAAATATACAAACTCATTAGGTAGTTGTTTTTCAGATAAATACGTATCTAAATCTTCATCTGACCAATGATAAAATGGACTCACTTTTAACACACCATCTTTACTTTGAGAAACAATATCAATACTATCTCTGAAAGCAGTTTGTCCTTTTCGTAAGTTTGTGAACCAAACATCTGGTTGATGTTCTTTCATCGCTCTCGAAAATGGTTCTAATTTTACTTGTTCAGTAAAAAGTTGATGTTTTGGATCATCAATACTTGGCACACCCAAAACCACATTTCTATGCGCAACTGTTTGTTTTGGTGTGTATAAATGAATGTTTAAATTCAATGTTGAAATCAATAATTCTGCGTGTTTGTATGTTTGAACAGTATTGTAACCTGTATCACACCAAATTACTTTGATGTCTTTTTTAACTTCTGTAACTGCATTTAAAATCGCCACTTCATAAGGGCGAAAATTGGTTGTAATTACTGGATTTTTTGCAATACTGATTGCCCAAGAAATAATTTCATTCGGGCTTTTATTTTGCAATTCTTTGTTTATTTTTTCGATATCTAAACTCATTTTTTTCCCCATTTTACTGTGTTCCAAATTCTTTCGTGAAAAAAATACAACACCATTTTTGTCAAAACTTCAAGAGATGCAATTGATGCTGCTAAAGATATTTTTTGAGTGATAAAAAATGAGATTATCAATGTATCAATTGTACCAACAATTCTCCAACTGATGGCTTTAACAACGCTTCTTAATGGTTTTTCGGATTTTTTATCTTCTTCAAAACTTGTTTTGGATGTTGTTTTACTGAAAATCATTTCACTTGCAATCATATTTATATAAATCCTATCGTTTTAATAGGGTATGCAAACTTACGGCAAATAGAAAAATAAAACAGTAAAAAAAATGTGAAATTTATTTTAATCCTATAGTTTTAGTAGATTATAAAAAAATCAACTAAAATATTGTCAAATTAACAGTATTTGTAATAAAATTATCAAGTATTGAAACACTAAAAGGAGATAATCAAACCTAAATTAAATATTTGGACTAAAATGTTTTTCCGAGAGTAAATTGCAACGGAATTGCAACACCATCATTTCTAGTAAAAATATTTCCATTAGAATAATGCATAATACGCAGTTCAGCATTGTATTTTCTGTTTTTTCCGAAGAAAACTCCAAAACCCATCGTGTCTTGAAAAATTACTTTTGGACCTGTTTCTAATCCGTCAATATCACTTTTAGTCAATAGAGTAGGTCCAATTAAGGAGTAATTTGTGTAAAAATCATAGCCATTTCTTCGTAATAAATAAAAACGCAATACCGGGAAAATGGAAAAAGCAAACACATTTTCATTGTTTAAAGACGATTGAAAAGCAGTAACACTTGCACCCCAATCCAATGAAAATATTTTTTCTGAACGATAAATCAATCTTTGATATGTTAACGAAAATGCATTGGTAGCTTTGGCTTCACCAACCCAAAATATCGGAATTCCAAAACTCTCGAAATTGCCCACTTTTAAGCTCATTCCGAAAAAACGATTCACACCAAAACCAAGTGCACTTGTTCCATAACTGACTTGGAAAATGTTGTTTGGAAAAAAATATTCGTTTTTTGCATAATCATCCGCAGTTTTATCATCTACTTGTTTTAAATGATATTCAAAACCCAAACTTGCTTGCGAAATAGAAGGTTGATTGTGTTTGGTTGATTTTGGTAAAAAAGTACCATTTGCAGACAAACGCCATTTATCTGATAACCAATATTGTATGCCAAAACCATATAATAAACTTGCAAAATGAGCATCCTTATAAATTATTTGATCATTGATTGAAAATCCAAATCTGGTGACATTTGCTATACCAGATTCTACATAAAATGAAGTTTTTTCGGCAAGTTTAAAATCTTTTTTTAACGATAAAGACCAAGCATTGATCCAAACACTTCTGTCATAACCTATATTATTTACGTTGTCATATTTAAACCAAGCTGCTGGACGCATTGTACCAAATTGCACCGAAAAATCATCCGTAATTTTGTGACCTAACAACAATCTTCCAGAAAACCAATTGCGACTAAAAGTTTCCGTTTCGAAACCGTAAATCAAATTATCATTAGAAAATGGATAAAAAATTCCACCTAAATTGATGCTGTAATATGATTTTGATAAAAAATTGGTAAACTTTGTTTTTAAAGGTTTTTCTGTTTGAGAAAAATTTTGAAGTGAGTAAAAAACCACTAAAATGAGGATTGTTTTTTTCATCAAATCAAAACTCATTATTTGTCAATTTTTCTAAAGAAGTATTTTTGAAAATTTGAAGTGTACTATCTCTAACTTGAATCATCAAATTGTGCACTGAGCAGGCATTTTCATCAGGACAATCATCGCATTTTTCGTAAAAATTCAAACTAACACAAGGAATCATTGCAATAGGACCTTCTAAAACGCGCATTACATCTGTCATTAAAATTTCTGAAGGATGTTTTAACAAATAATAGCCTCCGCCTTTTCCTTTTTTAGATCCTAAAAATCCTGTTTTTCTGAGAGTTAACAGGATACTTTCTAAAAATTTCAGTGAAATATTTTCACTTTTTGAAATCGTAGCAATTTGCACAGGACTTTTGTCATGTTGCTTCGCTAAATAAGTCAGCGCTTTGATTCCGTATTTTGTTTTTTTAGACAGCATGAAACAAAGCTACACAAAAAAAGCAATTATTTAGCATCCAAAGCTTGTGCAATGTCCGAAATTATATCTGCGACATTTTCTAAACCAACAGAAACGCGCACTAAACCATCTGTAATACCAACTTCCAATCTGTCTTTTTCAGCTAATTTACTGTGAGTTGTGGAAGAAGGATGTGTTACAATTGTTCTTGTATCTCCCAAATTTGCTGATAATGAACACATTTTGATGTTATTTAAAAAAGTTCTACCAGCATTAATTCCGCCTTTTATTTCAAAAGCTACAATATTTCCACCCAAACTCATTTGTTTTTTAGCAATTTCATATTGAGGATGTGATTTCAAAAACGGATATTTTACCATTTTTACATTTGGATGACTTTCTAAAAACTCCGCAACTTTTAACGCATTTTCAGCATGTTTTTCAACTCTGATTGCCAAAGTTTCCAAACTTTTTGACAAAACCCATGCATTGAAAGGCGACATTGCAGGCCCAGTATTTCTAGCAAAAATGTAGATTTCATGCATTAATTCTTTGTTGCCCACAGTAATTCCGCCCAAAACTCTTCCTTGACCATCCATCAATTTTGTAGCGGAATGAATTACTAAATCTGCCCCAAATTTAATAGGTTGTTGTACGTAAGGTGTTGCAAAACAATTGTCTACAATAAAAATCAAGTTGTGTTTTTTTGCGATTTTTCCAACTTTTTCCAAATCCAAAATATCTACAGCCGGATTTGTAGGTGTTTCAATGTATAAAATTTTGGTGTTTTCTTGAATCAAACTTTCAAGTAAATCTACTTCATCAACCTTAAAATAGGAAGTCTCAATATTCCATTTTGGTAAAAATTTCGTAAACATTGCGTGTGTAGAACCAAAAACAGAACTGCAAGAAACAATGTGATCACCCGCTTTTAACAATGCTGCAAATGTGGTAAAAATCGCAGCCATTCCTGTAGCAAAAGCGTAACCAGCTTCAGCACCTTCCATGGCAACAACTTTATCAACAAATTCTGTGGTATTTGGATTTGTAAAACGGCTGTATAAATTGCGTTCTTTTTCTTCAGCAAATGAAGCACGCATGTCTTCTGCATCCTCAAAAACAAAGCTAGATGTTACATATAAAGGTGTGGAGTGTTCCAAAAACTGACTTCTTTCAGTTTGTGTTCTAATGGCTAGTGTTTCGAAATGTTTTTCAGTACTCATTTTTTATGTTTATCAGATTCTGAAACATGTTCAGAATGACATTATGTGTCAATTATTATTTTTTGCCAATCGTAAAATATCTCCAAAAACGCCTCTCGCAGTGACTTTTGCGCCTGCTCCAGCACCTTGAATTACAATGGGTTGCGCTCCATAAGATTCTGTGTAAATTTCAAAAATAGCATCAGAACCTTTCAATGAACCTAAAGGTGAATTTTTAGAAACGGAGACTAATTTCACTTCTAAAATTCCTTTTTCTTGTGATAGATCGCCACTCAAATCACCAATATAACGCAATACATGATTGGGTTTTTGATTGTTTTTTAAGGTTTGATATTCATCATTCAACAACGCTAAATTATTGATAAAATCAGTTGCAGTTCCACCTCTCAAATTTTCTGGAATAAGATTTTGAACATCCACTTCATCTAATTCGTTTTCTAAATCCAATTCTCGTGCTAAAATTAGTAATTTTCTTGCCACATCAACACCTCCTAAATCATCTCTTGGATCAGGTTCTGTAAATCCTTTAGAAATAGCATCTTGTAAAACATTCGAAAATGAAATTTCTTCTGCTGAAAAAGTATTGAATAAATAGCTCAAAGTTCCTGAAAAAACACCTCGAATTCTTGTGATATTTTCTCCTGATTCGTGCAATAATCTGATGGTATCAATCAAAGGTAAACCTGCACCAACATTGGTTTCGTATAAATATTGTTTTTTGTATTCTTTTAATTTTGAGCGTAATTTTTTATAAAAATCAAAGGATAATGTATTCGCAATTTTATTGCAAGAAACCAAATCAAAACCAGCTTCAATCAACGGAATATATTGCTTTACAAAATCGGCACTTGCAGTGTTATCAACTGCAATTAAATTTTCTAAATGATGCGTTTTTGCAAAATTAATGACATCAATTATGCTCGCATTTTCATTACCATTTGTTGCTAATTCCTGTTCCCAATTAGTAGAAACACCTGATTTATTCAACAGTATTTTTTTAGAATTTGCTACTGCAAAAACATTCAACTGAATTTTTCTTCTCTCTAAAATGGAAGCACTATTTTCTAAAATTTGATTGATTAGTGTGCTTCCAACCAAACCTTTTCCAAAAATTGCGATGTTCACTTTTTTAGAAACTCCAAAAACTTGTCCATGAATCACATTGACAGCTTTGTGCAATTGTTCTTTTTTCACAACAATACTCACATTTTTTCCTGTGATGGTATTGTTGAACAATAACGGAATAATTTGATTTTTAATCAACGCATTGAATGGATGATGAAATTCGCTCAAATCCTGACCAATAATCGAAATAACAGCTACATTTTTGATAATTGAAATTTGATTGACATCTTGCGAATAAAAATCACTTTCAAACTCATTTTCTAATGCCTTTACAGCCTCTTCAGCTTTGTTTTCTTCAATTACAAAACCAATTCCTCTTTCTGAAGAACCTTGAGAAATGATGCTCACACTGATATTTTTTGCACTCAACGTTTTAAAAATTCGTGCATCAACACCTACTTTTCCCAACAAACCTCTTCCTTCAAAATTCAAAAGACAAACATTGGTAATCGTGGAAATTGATTTGATGCCTTTTGCATCACTTTCTGAGGTGATTAACGTGCCTTTGTCCTCTTTATTAAACGTATTTAAAATACGTAAATTGATGTTTTTTTCTAATAACGGAATGATGGTTTTTGCATGCAAAATATTGGCTCCGAAATTGGCTAATTCATTTGCTTCTGAAAAAGAAAGTTGTTCGATTTTTTTGGCATCTGCAACCAATTCAGGATTTGCAGTGAAAATTCCGTTGACATGCGTGTAGTTTTGCAATTCATCCGCATCTAAAAAATTCGCTAATAATGCAGCTGTATAATTGCTGCCATTTCTACCTAAAGTAGTGGTTTCATTTTTTTGATTGCTCGCAATAAAACCCGTAACAAGATTTAGTGTTTTTGAATTTTCTTTGAAAAATTGTACCACATTTTCTTTGGAAACTGTTTTTAAAGGTTGCGCATTTCCAAAATTTTCATCTGTAATAATTAGTTTTCTTGCATCAACAATGGCAACAGGAATTCCTTGATTTTCTAATAAACTTGCCAACAATTTTACTGAAAGCAATTCTCCATGAGCCAAAACTTCATCTTTTATTTTTTCACTATAATCACCCAACAAAGAAACGCCTTCAAAAATGCTTTTTAGTTTGTTGAATTCTGATGAAAAATCTACAGTTAAATTAGGAGCAGATTGATAAGCTTGCAGTTTTTCAAAGTCATTTTGATAGTCTTTTTTTGCAGCTGCTTTTTCTAAAATGGCTTCCAATTCATCTGTGGTATTTCCTCTGGCAGAAACGACAATCGTGAATTTTTCTTTTTGTTTGATTTTATCAAGAATGATGTCAATGGCATAAGGCAATCCAGTTTCATTTGCTAAAGATTTTCCTCCGAATTTTACAACTTTCATTTTTTTAGCTCTGTAATCTTTATTAAAAATAGGTTCAATAATTTTTTGCAATTGGTCGTATTCTATTAAAAATGCATCATGACCATGTTCAGAATTGATTTCATTATAGGTCACATTTGCTTTTGTCAAAGCCAATTTTCTATGCGTTTCTCTGTTTTCATCTGCCGTAAAAAATAAGTCAGAATCAACACCAATAATGTGAATATTTGCCTCAATAGTGTCTAAAATTTTTATCGGAATTTTTCCATTATTGGTTACATCAATTGATTTTAACAACTGATTCATCAATTTATAAGAAGACAATTGATAGCGTTCTTGCAATTTTTTACCATGATGCAATAACCAACTTTCTACATTAAATATGTTTGAATTTTCATTTTTAGAACGTTGAAAACGTTTTTTAAAAGATTCAGGTGTTCTGTAGCACAACATGGCATGCATTCTTGCATCGTGCACAGGATTGTTGGAATTCACCAAAAATTGTTCTTGAATTTGACAATTGGCAATCAACCAATCTGTGGATTTCCAATCTGTAGCAACAGGAATAAAATGTTGGGTTAATTTGGTATTTAAAACCACCATTTCCCAAGCAATTCCTCCACCTAACGAACCTCCAATCAAGGCAAAAAGTTGGTTGATTTGTAACTCTTTCAATCCGATTAAAAAAATGCGAGCAATGTCTCTTGCTATAAAACTTTTATAATCGTCAATTACAAATCCGTCAAAACCATTTCCAGGAATATTGAAAGTAAGTATGGTATATTTTAGCGTATCAATCGTTTTTTCATCACCAATAATATCAGACCACCAACCATTTTCGCCAGCAACATTGCTATTTCCTGTCAATGCATGATTTACTAAAACCACAGGCGCAGTACCCAATTGCTGCCCAAATAATTGGTAGCTCAATTCAATATTTTGAAATTCAGTGCCACTTTCTGTAGTGAAAGTTGGAATGATGATAAAAGGCAAATCGTGCTTCACAGTTTTTTTTATTTTGATATTTTAGCAAATGCTGCTTTTAAATCGGCTTTTAAATCTTCAACATCTTCAATACCAACAGAAAGTCGAATTAAATCAGTAGTTACTCCAGTACTTTTTTGTTGCTCTTCATTTAATTGTTGATGAGTTGTGCTTGAAGGATGGATAATCAACGATTTTGTATCGCCAATATTTGCCAATAATGAAAATAATTTGGTTTCATCAGCAATTGTTTTTGCAGCTTCAAATCCGCCTTTTGCACCAAAAGTAACAATTCCACTTTGTCCATTTGGCAAGTATTTATCAGCCAATGATTTGTAAGCACTACTTTCCAATCCTGGATAATTTACCCAAGCAACCTCATCTTGTTGTTCTAACCATTTGGCAATTTCTAGGGCATTTTGAGAATGTTGTTTGATTCTAACAGAAAGTGTTTCCAAACCTTGAATGATATTGAAGGCATTTGTTGGACTCAATGCGCCACCAAAATCACGCAATCCTTCTAAAATCAATTTGAAAGTATAAGAAGCTGCTCCAAGTGTTTCATAATATTTCAACCCATGATAACCAGCAGAAGGCTCTGTAAATTCAGGGAATTTTCCATTAGACCAATCAAAAGTACCTGCATCAATAATGGCTCCTCCTAAAGAATTTCCTTGACCACCAATGTATTTTGTTAACGAGTGAATTACAATATCAGCACCATGTTTTATGGGATTTAATAAAGCAGGAGTTGCCACAGTATTATCAACTATAAAAGGAACTTTTGCTGTTTTTGCTTCTTTAGAAATGGCTTCTAAATCCAATACATCCAACTTCGGATTTCCCAAAGATTCTACAAAAAAGGCTCTCGTATTATCTTGAACTGCTGTTCTAAAATTATCAGGATTTGAAGCATCAACAAACGTAGTAGTTATGCCTAATCTTGGTAAAGTTACATTTAGTAAATTATACGTTCCTCCATACAAACTACTAGATGCAACAATGTGATCGCCCGCTTTTAGTAAAGTTAACAATCCTGTTGAAATAGCAGCTGTTCCAGATGCAAAAACAACAGCGCCAATTCCACCTTCAATGGCTGCCAATCTGTCTTGTAAAATTTGATTGGTTGGATTGTTCAATCGTGTGTAAATAAACCCTAATTCTTTCAATGAAAAAAGGTTTGCAGCATGATTTGAATTATTAAAAACATACGACGTTGTTTGGTAAATAGGCACAGCCCTTGTTCCTCCATTTTTTGTTACATCATGTCCTGCGTGTAACGCGTTTGTTGCGATTTTTTGTGTACTCATTTTTCTATTTTTTTTTGAGTTAATAAATAATTAAACCAAAAGCCAACTACATCAATTTTGTTGATGTACTTACTAGAAAAATGTTATTAAGAATAGTAGAAATTTCTGTAGTGTAAGAAATTTCTTTTTTGTTATCTATCCATTTTATTGGGTAGAATTTAGCACCTTTTCCAATAATTGGGAGGTTGCTAAGGCTTCAAAGGGTCTAGTCCCTCCACCTTTCTTGATAACATTTCAATAAGTTATTGAACTTTGTGAGCACAAATATTGCAACAGAAAATTGGAATATCCAAATAAAAATCTATTTTTTTTCGGTAAAAGAGATTTTCTAAATTCACGAGCTCTTTTTTATTCTGATAATTTTTTCTTAAAAATGCAAATCAATTTAGAATTTAACTCTAAATTTGCAACTCGAACAAAGAGGAAAAATTTGAACTGATTGCAACCTCTAAAACTGAAAGTGTTTCAGTTTAAACAAAAATGCTAAAGCAGTACATTTCTACTACTTTTAGCTATTTGCAATCCGATTTTATTTTTCACAAAAACAGATTAAAACTATAGTTATGTCATATTTATTTACGTCAGAAAGTGTTTCTGAAGGACATCCTGATAAAGTTGCCGATCAAATAAGTGATGCATTGATTGATCATTTTTTAGCTTTTGATAAAAACAGTAAAGTTGCTTGCGAAACGTTGGTAACAACAGGTCAAGTAATTTTGGCGGGTGAAGTAAAGTCTCAAACTTATTTGGATGTGCAGCAAATTGCAAGAGAGGTTATCAATAAAATTGGCTACAACAAAAGTGAGTATATGTTTGATGGCAATTCTTGTGGCGTTTTATCGGCAATTCACGAGCAATCTCCAGATATCAATCAAGGAGTTGATAAAAAAAATCCAGAAGAACAAGGTGCAGGAGATCAAGGAATGATGTTTGGTTATGCCACTGACGAAACTGAAAATTATATGCCTTTAGCGTTAGAATTATCTCACAGATTGTTGAAAGAATTGGCTGAAATCCGAAGAGAAAATACTCAAATTACGTATTTAAGACCTGATGCAAAAAGTCAAGTTACCATAGAATATTCAGACGATAATGTACCGCAAAGAATTGATACGATTGTAATTTCAACGCAACATGATGATTTTATCAAACCAGCATCAAAAAGTATTTCTGATAAAAAAATCGCTGAGGATGCTATGTTAAAAGTCATCAATAATGACATTAAAAATATATTAATTCCAAGAGTGATTGCAAAGTTGCCCAATCATATTCAACAGTTGTTCAATGATAAAATCAATTATCACATCAATCCAACTGGTGTTTTTGTAATTGGAGGTCCACATGGAGATACAGGATTGACAGGCCGTAAAATTATTGTTGATACTTATGGTGGAAAAGGTGCTCATGGAGGAGGAGCTTTTTCTGGAAAAGATCCTAGTAAAGTAGATCGTTCAGGAGCTTATGCAACAAGACATATTGCTAAAAATATGGTTGCAGCAGGACTGTGTAAAGAAGTTTTAGTACAAGTTTCGTACGCTATTGGTGTTGCAGAGCCTACAAGTATCAATGTAAATACATATGGAACATCCAAAGTGAAAATGTCTGATGGTGAAATTGGAAAAAAAATCAAAGAAATATTTGACATGCGTCCATATTTTATCGAAAAGCGATTTAAATTGAGAACTCCAATTTATTCAGAAACTGCTGCTTACGGTCATATGGGAAGAACTCCTGAAATAAAAACAGTAACATTTACAAATCCAATGGGCGAGACAGTTTCTCAAGAAGTAGAAACCTTTACTTGGGAGAAATTGGATTATGTAGATAAGATTAAAGAAGCTTTTTCTTTGTAGAAAAGTATATAAAAAAGCCTCTTGAAATTTTCAAGAGGCTTTTTTATTCGATATGGGTGTATTTAAAATCTCTTTAACATTATTTTAAGACCTCATCTTTACAGGTTTGTGTACTTTGTGCGGCAATTCAAATCACACACAATTATGACAAAAAAAATAGTATTGCAGCTGCTTTCAGTTGCATTTGTTTTTGCTTTTTCTTTGGATGCAACTGCACAAAGAAAGAAAAAAGAAAGCAAAGACGACAAAAAAGCCCCTGTAGTTACTCCAGCTACAAAACCTGAACCTAAAAAAACAGGTCCTCAACCTTATGCAAAGGTAGTTACAAAAGACATGACAACTGACAAAGGGTTGTTCAATGTGCATTCTAAAGATGATACTTATTTATTTGAAATTCCAGATTCACTTTTCGAAAGAGAAATGTTGATGGTTACTCGTATCGCAAAAACCGCTAGCGAAATTGGTTTTGGTGGCGGAAAAACTAATACACAAGTATTGCGTTGGCAACGTAAAGGTGAGCAAGTATTATTGAGAGTTGTTTCTCATGAT
This sequence comes from Polaribacter gangjinensis, assembly GCF_038024125.1. Lineage (NCBI taxonomy): Bacteria > Pseudomonadati > Bacteroidota > Flavobacteriia > Flavobacteriales > Flavobacteriaceae > Polaribacter > Polaribacter gangjinensis. The sequence goes on along the minus strand of NZ_CP150662.1, from coordinate 1,394,388 downwards.
GTAGTTGCTGACACCATTTTACCAATTCATGAAGCTGTTGTAAACTCAAACTTCGAACCTGTTTTATTTGCTTTTCCAATCAAAGCATTCAACAAAGACACTACAGCAGTAGTAATTGATGCAACACCATTATTGAAAGAAGATGTAAAACCATTAGGATTTCCTGAAGGATACAGAACTCGTTACAGAGTATCAAGATTAGACAACGCACGTTCGTATATTGAGCGAGTAAGTAGTTATCCGCAAAACATTGAGTTGAGACATGTAAAAACATACATTGCTTCAGCACCACCATCAAACCAAAGTGTGGGTTCTATCTCTTTAGAGATGAGTAATTCTATGATTTTATTACCAAAAGTACCTATGAAACGTCGTTATTTTGATGAACGCGTTGGATGGTTTGCACGCGGTCAATACGATTATGGATTGAAAGATCAACGTAGTAAAACAGTTACCTATTTAGACAGATGGCGTTTGGAAGTGAAAGATGAAGACATCGAAAAATTCAAAAGAGGTGAATTGGTAGTTCCTAAAAAACAAATTGTATATTATATTGATAGAGCAACTCCAAAAGAATGGGTTCCTTACATCAAACAAGGAATTGAAGATTGGCAAGTAGCATTTGAAGCAGCTGGTTTCAAAGAAGCTATCATCGCAAAAGATCCACCAACGAAAGAAGAAGATCCAGATTGGTCTCCAGAGGACGTACGTTATTCTGTGGTGAGATATTTGGCTTCTCCAATTCCAAATGCAAACGGACCTCACGTAAGTGACCCACGTTCAGGAGAAATTTTAGAATCAGACATCAACTGGTATCACAACGTAATGACATTGTTGCACAATTGGTTTTTTATCCAAACTGCAGCCATCAATGAAGATGCTCGTGGTAACTCATTCAAAACTGAAGTTATGGGACGTTTGATTCGTTTTGTATCATCACACGAAGTAGGTCATACCTTAGGATTGCCTCACAACATGGGAAGTTCAGTGGCATATCCTGTAGATTCTTTGCGTTCAGCATCATTTACAGCAAAATACGGAACCGCACCATCTATCATGGACTATGCGCGTTTTAACTATATAGCACAACCAGAAGATAAAGGAGTTGCATTGATGCCAAACATTGGTATTTATGACAAATACGCTATTGAATGGGGTTATAGACCTATTTTAGACAAAGATGCTAAAGGTGAAAAAGAAACGTTGGATGCTTGGATTTTGAAACATGCAGGAGACCCAATGTATCGTTTTGGACATCAACAAGCATCAGGCGTTGTAGATCCAAGTTCACAAACCGAAGATTTGGGTGATGATGCTATGAAAGCGTCTATGTACGGAATTAAAAACTTGAAACGTATTTTGCCTAAATTAGAAGAATGGACCTCTGAAAAAGGAGAAACGTATGCTGAGTTGAGCACCATGTATGGCGAATTGTTAGGTCAGTTTAACAGATATATGGGACACGTAACTGCCAATATTGGTGGTGTATATGAATACTACAAAACTACAGATCAAGAAGGCGCAGTTTATACACACGTTAACAAAGCAAAACAACAAGAAGCATTGAAATTTTTGATTGATAATTTATTCAAAACTCCTACTTGGATGTTGGATAAAAATATCTTTGGAAAAATTGAGTTTTCAGGTTCAGTAGAAAGAGTAAGAGGCTTGCAAGCACGTAACTTGAACAACATTTTAGATGCAGGAAGAATGGCACGAATGATTGAAAACGAAACACTTAATGGTACAGCAAAAGCCTATACTTTGGTAAGTATGATGAATGATTTAAGAGCAGGTATTTGGACAGAATTGTATAATGGTGCTGCTATTGATACCTACAGAAGAAACTTGCAAAGAGCTTATTTAGATCGTATGAATTATTTATTAAACGAGGCAAAAGACCAACGTGAAATCAATAATGGTTATGCAAAACAAAGTGGTATTACTGTAAATCAATCTGATGTAAAAGCAGTGGTTAGAGGCGAGTTGAAACGCATTCAACGTGATGCAAAAGCAGCTGCAGCAGCTGGCAATACCTTAACAAGATACCATTTGCAAGATGTTGCAGATCGTATTGGAATGATTTTAGATCCAAAGTAGCTATTGGCTTCTAGCTTTTTGCTATTAAAATTGAAAAACCCTGTACAATTTGTTCAGGGTTTTTTATTTAAAAGATGAATAAGATTAAAAACTATCCCTGTTTCAACTGCCATTTCCAAGCAGAAGCTAAGGCTTCTTCTAAGCTGATTTCTGTTTTCCAGTTCAATTCTTTGTTGGCAATAGTTGTGTCTGCATACGCAGCAACAACATCTCCTTCACGTCTGCCAACGATTTTATAATTTAATTTTAGGTTGTTTACTTTTTCAAAAGCGTTGATCACTTCTAATACCGAACTTCCTTTTCCAGTACCAATATTAAAGTACTCAAAAGTAGTTTTGTTTCGTTTTTCCATCAAGCGTTTTAGTGCAGCAATGTGAGCTTTTGCCAAATCAACCACGTGAATGTAATCTCTTACAGCTGTTCCATCAGGAGTTGGGTAATCATCTCCAAAAACAGACAATTCTTTGCGAATTCCTGCAGCAGTTTGTGTAATAAATGGAATTAAATTTTGTGGCACACCTAATGGTAATTCTCCAATTTTAATACTTGGATGCGCTCCAATTGGATTGAAATAACGCAATGCAATACAATTAATTTTATGCGCATTGCTGGCATCTCTAATGATTTCTTCGCCAATTTGTTTGGTGTTACCATACACAGATTCAGCCGCTTTTACAGGTGCTTTTTCAGTAACTGGTAATTCATCTGCCTGACCATAAACTGTACAAGAGGAAGAGAAAATAAAGTTGTCTAAGTTACGATCTCTCATTTCTTGTAATAAATAAATCAACGAACTTAGGTTGTTTTCATAGTATTCTAAAGGTTTGCCCATACTTTCTCCTACAGCTTTGTACGCTGCAAAATGGATAATGCCATCAATATCATGGCTATTGAAAAGTGTTTTTAAATCCTCTTTTTTACGAGTATCCATTTGATAAAAAATAGGCTTTTTACCAGTAATCGAAGTAATATTATCTAAAACATTGATAGTTGTGTTTGATAAATCATCTATAATGACTACTTCAAAGCCTTCGTTTTGCAATTCTACGACTGTGTGAGATCCAATAAAACCTAAACCTCCTGTTACTAAAATTTTTTTCATGATGGGTTGTTGATTGATACTTTTTTAATTTAAAAATTTAATGATGGTTTCTGTGATAAATGTCAATTGTTCTTCATCCAATTCTGTATGCATAGGTAAAGAAATGACTGTTTTTACCAATTGATTGGTTACAGGAAAATCTGCTTCCTTATATCTTTCATCTTGATATGCTTTTTGTGCATGCAAAGCAACAGGATAATAAATGGCATTCGGAATTCCGTTATCTAACAAATGTTTGTGCAAAGCATCGCGTTTTCCATTGGTGATTTGTAAGGTATATTGATGAAAAACATGGCAATCACAAAAATCACACAATTCACCACAGTTTTTGGTAGTGTTCGATTGTGTAGTTGGAGTTATGATTGCTGGATGATTTTTAAGCGCTTTTGTATAAAAACGAGCTGCGTTTCTACGCGTATTACAATACGTATCTAAATGCGGCAATTTTATTTTTAAAACGCCTGCTTGAATAGAATCCAATCGCGAATTTACACCTACAACATCATGGTAATAACGTTCGTACATTCCGTGATTTACAATACCACGCAATTTGTGCGCTAAATCATCATCATTGGTAAAAATCGCACCTCCATCTCCATAACAACCTAAGTTTTTAGATGGAAAAAAAGAGGTTGTACCAACAGTGCCAATAGTTCCTGCTTTTTGTTTGCTTCCATCAGAAAATGTATAATCAGCACCAATTGCTTGCGCATTGTCTTCAATGACATATAAATTATGCTCTTTGGCAATTTCTAAAATGGCTTCCATATTGGCAACTTGCCCAAATAAATGCACAGGAACAATTGCTTTGGTTTTTGGAGTAATGGCTTTTTTAATCGCTTCAATATCAATATTGAATGTTTTTTGATCCACATCAACCAACACAGGTGTTAATTGTAGTAATGCAATTACTTCAACGGTTGCTGCAAATGTAAAATCGGCTGTAATAACTTCATCACCAGGTTTTAAATCCAAACCCATCATGGCAATTTGCAAGGCATCTGTTCCGTTTGCACAAGGAATGACGTGTTTTACATTCAGGTATTTTTCTAAATCTTCTTGAAATTCTTTTACTAATGGGCCATTGATATAGGTGGCAGTATTGAGTACCTGTTGAATGGATTGATCAACAGCATCTTTAATTTTTTCGTATTGACTTTGCAAGTCAACCATTTGAATTTTCTTCATGTAGCTATAGATTCTTTGAACATCAAAAATACGATTTAAATCTGTTATCTTTGACAAGTTCAAAAACTTTCCAGATGAAAAATTTAAAAAAATTTTTAAAAATAAGTGGAATCGTGTTGATTCTTTTAGTGATAGTCGTTTTAATTTATGCAAATTCACTAAAACCTACCTATGATGGAAAAATTAGTATCAAAAATCTTTCTCAGGAAGTTGCTGTTCATTTTGATGAATTTGGTGTGCCTCATATCAATGCCAATAATCAAGAAGATGCCTATGTTGCTTTGGGATATTTGCATGCACAAGAGCGTTTGTGGCAGATGGAATTGATTCGCAGAATTGCTCCAGGAAGATTGTCAGAAATTTTTGGAAAAGATTTACTAAAAACAGATGTTTTTTTCAAAGGTTTAGGCATTGAAGAAGCTGCTTCAACCACGATTGCAACTTTAGATAAAAGTTCAAAAGCATATATTTTAACTCAAAAATATTTAGACGGAATCAATCAATTTATTGAAGAAGGAAGCACACCCATTGAATTTACTTTGGTAGGTGTAAAAAAAGAAAAATATACTATTAAAGATGTATATAATGTTTTTGGATACATGGCTTTTAGTTTTGCTGTGGCGCATAAAACAGATCCATTATTAACAGAGATCAAAGAGAAATTGGGTGATGCGTATTTGAATGAATTGATGAATTCTTATAATGAGAATTTGACTATTATTCCAACAGAAATCAATCCTATCAAAGCCAATTTATCAGTTGCTGTGAATGACATTATGAAAACCTTACCAGTATCTACATTTATTGGAAGTAATTCTTGGGTTATTGGCGCTGAAAAGACAAAAAATGGCAAAGTTATTTTTGCAAACGATCCTCATATTGGTTTTTCTCAACCCTCAGTTTGGTATCAAAATCACATCAAAACTCCTGATTTTGAAATATATGGTTTCAATATTGCGTTGATGCCTTTTCCTTTATTAGGTCATAATAAAAAGTTGGCTTATGGTTTAACGATGTTAGCAAATGACGATTTGAATTTTTACACAGAAGAAAATAATCCGAAAAATGATAATGAATACAAAACTCCAATTGGATTTCAAAAATATAAATTGCGTACAAAAACCATTAAAATTAAAGACAATCCTGATACTACTTTTGTAGTAAAAGTTAGCAAACATGGCCCAATTATGAATGGTTTGGTTGAACATATTCAGGATGAAAAACCCATTGCCATGTATTGGTTGTACACACAATTGGAAAACAAAACCTTGGATGTTGCTTATGGAATGAGTCACTCAAAATCCTTATCAGAATTTAAAAATGCGGCTGAAAAAATTCACGCTCCAGGTTTGAATGTGATGTATAGTGATGCAGACAATAATATTGCGTGGTTTGCTTCTGCAAAATTGTATCAATTGCGCGAAGGTTTGTCATCAAAAATGTATTTGAATGGTGCTTCTGGCGAAGATGAAATTTTAGAAATTTTACCTTTTGAAGAAAATCCGCAAGCCATCAATCCAAGTCAACATTTTGTGTTTTCTGCGAATAATCAACCAGATTCTGTTCGTGGAAAATTGTATCCTGGATACTATCAGCCAGAAGATAGAGCCAAAAGAATTGTGAGTTTGTTGAAAGATAAAAATGATTTTACCAAGCAAGATGTTGCCAAAATGTTGTTTGATGTTACTTCATCAACAACACCAGAAATCAGTAAATATTTACTTAAAAACATCAACAAATCTAACTTGTCAATTGCTGAAAAAACTGCTTTTTCAATTTTAGAAAAATGGGATGGAAATCATTTAAAAAATGCTGTTGCGCCAACCATTTACAATCGATTTTTGTATGAGTTTTTAGCGGCAACTTACCAAGATGAATTGGGTGAAAGCTTTGAATTATTTTTAAATTCACAATTGCAAGATCAAGTGTTGGTATCGCAAATTAATCATGAAAATTCGGTTTGGTGGGATGATATTACCACGAAAAATATTAAAGAAACACGATCAATAATCATAGAAGAATCATTTAAAAATGCGATTTCATTTTTAGAAAATCAATTGGGTAAAAATGTAGAAAGTTGGAAATGGGAACGTGTTATTTCAGTAGAACATGAGCATCCAATTGGAAAAGCAGGAGGTATGTTGCGAAAACTATTCAATGTAGGTCCATTTCAAACAATTGGAGGAAATGAGGTTATCAACAATCAAATTTTTAAATTGGATAGCACAGGAATTTACAAAATCACAGCAGGTCCTTCAACAAGAAGAGTGATTGATTTTTCGGATATTGAGAATAGTTTGTCGATTTTACCAACAGGACAATCAGGAAATTTATTCAGCAAACATTACAAAGACCAAGCTGAAAAATACTTGAATGGAGCGTTTATCAAAATGGCTTTAAATGCGGAAGAAATCAAAAAAATGAAAAATGTGTTGATTTTGGTTCCTGAAAAATAGCAAATTTTTAATTTAAACTTGTTTATAAACTTCCTCAAAAGGAATTCGAAAACGTTCTCCGTAAACACCTTCAGGTTTTCTGATGCCGCAAGAAACAATCATATTTATTTCTGCGCCAAAAGGCAAGCCCAACAATTTTTTTACACGCAAGGTATCAGAACCCTCCATTGGACACGTGTCATAACCTGCTGCTGCCATAGAAAGCATAAAGGTTTGTGCTGCCAAACCACAAGTTTTGTGTGCCACAATGCGCATATCACTATTGCGAACTTCTCTGTAAATTGGTCTAAAAATTCCAACAAGTGAAAAAAGTAAAAACTTTAAATACCCGAAAATTCCTAAAAAATCAGCATAGGTAAATGGAATCAGTTTTCCATAATAATTTCTGGCAACTTTTTCTCTTTTAGATTGTTCAGATTTTGGTTTATTCGCTCCAAAATTTTGATCCATAAAAGACAAATTTGCTTTTGCTCTTTTTTTCCATAAATCTTTTCTAGTGACAAAAACTACTAATTGTTGTGCTGTTCTAGCAGCATTTTGGTTGAAACAAAACGGAGCAATTTGTGCAATAACGTCTTTAGAAGTGATGTGATAAAATTCCCACAATTGCATATTGCTACTATTTGGTGCCAAAGAAGCTTGTTCAATGCATTTTTTCACAACTAAAGTATCAATCGTTTTTTCAGCATCATACACACGTACAGATCGTCTGAAATGTATGGCTTCAGAAACCGTTTTTTCTTGATTCATTTTTGATATATTGATTATTCAGTATTTTTATTTTTTATTTCTAAAAATATAAATTTCTTAATTCTTTTATTCATCACCCAAAACCATAAAGGAGGAAAAAGTGATAATAACATCATTCCTGGATAACCTGTTGGCATTTGCGGACTTTCTGGCAAGCTTTTCAATAACTGATAATGTTTGCTGCCATTGTAATGATGGTCTGAATGACGTGATAAATTGAACAACAACACTTGTCCAACTTGATGATTTGAATTCCAAGAGTGATTTCTTTTTACTTTTTCATATCGCCCAAATTCGTTTTTGTTCCGCAACAAACCATAATGTTCAATATAATTTACGGTTTCTAACATGATGATGCCAGAAACTGCAGCAGCAATAAAACATAGCAACACGAATTTTCCGAAGAAAAAGAAAATGAAACTCAATAATAAAATATTGCAAATAGTATAGATAAGCATTCTATTTTGATAGTGAAACCAAGAACGATTTTCTTCACGCATTCTCTTATTTTCTAATTTCCAAGCTTCTACATAACTCGAAAAATGAGAACGAATCCAAAAAAGGTATAAAATTTCATTTTTTCTTGCTGTTGCAGCGTCTTCAGGAGTTGCCACATTGTAATGATGACCTCCATTATGATAAGGCAAAAAATGCGTATTGAGCGATGTTAACAATAAAATTTCGCCAATAAATTCGTCAAAACGATTGTTTCTATGACCCAATTCGTGACCAACATTAATACCAATTACACCACACATAATTCCCATGGCAAAAATTCTTCCAGCCAATTCCGAATTTGAAAGTGGCTCTTGAATGATATAAAAAAAGAAAATTAAAAAACCAATTTGAATTGGTAAAGTGAGGTATAAAAGATAGGTATATAACTTATTTTCTTTTTCTGCTTGCTCTTCTTCAACAGAAAAATTTGACGTATTTGGTTTGATAAAAAACTCCAAAAGCGGTACAAATCCAAAGAAAATAATGGCAGGTAAATGTGTTAACCAACCTTTGTTTGTGAAAGAAACCCACACAACAATGGGCAAAATAAGTATCGAAAAATATTTTAATGCTTTCATATCCCAAAAAATGATTCTAAAGATACTGATTAGTTGCATTCGTTCCAAATAACATCATTTGGAGTTGGAGCTATAATACTTATAAGTTCTTTAGATACAGGATGTTGAAACTCAATTTTACGGGCATGCAAATGAATACTTGCATCTTTATTGGATCTTGGAAAACCATATTTTAAATCACCTTTTATCGGAAATCCAATAGCCGATAATTGCGAACGAATTTGGTGATGTCTGCCAGTTTCCAAATCAATTTCTAACAAGGAATAATTGTCTAATTTTTTTAACAATTGATAATGTAATACTGCTTTTTTGGAATCTTTTATTTCGTGATTGTAAACAGCAGATTTATTGTTTGTTGGATTCTTTTTCAAGAAATTGATAAGTGTGTCTTTCTCTTTTTCTGGATGATTTTTTACAACAGCCCAATAGGTTTTTTGTATTTTTTTATCTCGTAACATTTTGTTCAATCGTTCCAAAGATTTGGAAGTTTTAGCGAAAATAATCACTCCAGATGTTGGTCTGTCTAAACGATGTACAACTCCCAAAAATACATTTCCTTTTTTTTGATATTTATCTTTCAGATATTCTTTCACAACATCACTCAAAGGAATATCGCCAGTTTTATCACCTTGTGTGATATCTCCTGCACGTTTATTGACAATGATGATATGATTGTCTTCAAAAAGAACCTGTAAATTATCTTTGGTTGATTGCATTTTAATTTAGTTGGAATCTTTCTCCATGTTTTTATTGATGTTGTCAATAAAATCTAAAAATTCTTTTCTCCCGAAACCAGTTTCTGATGAGGTAATGAATGAAGTTGGTAAAGGTTCCCAAAAATTCAGCAATTCTTTTTTATAAGATGTTAACTGTTTTTCCAATTGATTGGCACTTAACTTATCAGATTTTGTAAAAACAATGCAAAAAGGCAATTGATTTTCGCCCAAAAATTGCATGAATTCCAAATCGATTTTTTGAGGATTATGTCTAGAATCAATCAGTACAAAAGTGCAAACCAATTGTTCTCTTTCTTTGAAATAATTTTCAATAAAATACTGAAAAATAGTACGCTTTTTTTTAGAAGTTTGAGCGTAACCATAACCAGGTAAATCAACCAAAAACCATTCATCATTGATTTTAAAATGGTTGATTAATTGCGTTTTTCCTGGTTTTCCAGATGTTTTTGCCAAGTCTTTACGTTCCATCAACATATTAATTAATGATGATTTTCCAACATTTGATCTTCCAATGAATGCATATTCAGGAATTCGTTCTTTGGGAGCATTGATTACATTACTGTTGCTCATCACAAATTCGGCAGATTTTATTTTCAAAACGGTACGTTTTAGATTCCTTTTTTAAAAAGAAAAAGGTGTTATATTTTTTTAGAAATCAACCAATTATGAAGAAATTTGTTGAACTCTTCAGGTTTTTCCATCATGGCAGCATGACCACATTCATCAATCCAAAACAGCTCAGCATCAGGTAACAATTTTTGAAAATCAATCGCAACTTCAGGTGGAGTTACAGTGTCTTGTTTTCCCCAAATAATGCAAGTTGGTTGTTTCATTTCAGGTAAATCGTTTGCCATATTATGGCGAATGGCGCTTTTGGCAATTGCCAAAGTTTTTAAAACCGTGTTTCTGTTATTTACAATGGCATAAACGCCATCAACAATTTCTTTGGTTGCAACCTCAGGATTGTAGAAAACAGCTCTCGCTTTTTGCTCAATATATTCGTAATTTCCTCTTTTTGGGAAACTATCTCCCATTGCTTTTTCGTACAAACCAGAACTTCCTGTAAGCACTAAAGCACTCACTTTTCCTTTGTAATGTTTTGTAAAATATAGTGCAATATGACCACCTAACGAATTTCCTAATAAAATTGCTTTATCAATTTTTTTATGAGCTAAAAAATCTTTCAAAAACAATGCTAAATTTTTCACATTAGTCTTTAAAAGCGGCAATGAGTATAAAGGTAATTCAGGTATCAAAACTTTGTAACCATTGTTAGAAAAGTAATTAAAAGTAGCTTCAAAATTACTTAAAGCACCCATTAATCCATGTAAAACAATGATTGCAGGTCCTTCTCCAGCTTCTGCATATGTAAACTTTCCTTCAGTTTTTAACTTGTCAGTCATTGAGTTTTGTTTGGTTTCACTTTTCGCAAATGTAGGTTTTTTTTATTACATAGAAATTCTTTTTGCATTAAGTGAAACAAGGTTTTTAACAGGGTAAAAATACCCCAAAATAAAGGGAATTTTAATTATTTATTAACAATGTGGTAAAAAGTGGTAAAAAGTGGTAAAATTTATATATTTTTGATGTTAAATTATTTTTTACGTGATACATCTCATTGGAACATACGAATGCAAAGCAGACACCAAAGGAAGGGTGATGTTTTCGGCTGCTTTTAAAAAGCAGTTATCGCCTGTTTTTGAGGAAGGTTTTGTAGTAAAAAGAGCCGTTTTTCAACCTTGTTTGGAACTCTATCCAATGAAAGAGTGGAATTTGATGATGGAAAAAATCAACAAATTGAATCGATTCAACAAGAAAAATAATGACTTTATAAGAAGATTTACAGCAGGTGTAAAAATCGTAGAAGCAGATGCTTTAGGAAGAATACTAATTCCAAAAGAATTATGCGATTTCGCTAAGATAGACAAGGAAGTTGTAATGGCTTCATCTGTAAATATTATTGAGATTTGGGATAAAACGAATTATGAAAAAGCCATTGACGAAGCAGCTAATGATTTTGCTGATTTAGCTGAAGAAGTAATGGGAAATACCAATGCAGATGAGTTATCATAATCCAGTTTTATTACACGAAAGCGTTCAAGCGCTGTCAATCAAAAAAGATGGCATTTATGTGGATGTTACTTTTGGTGGAGGTGGACATTCAAGAGAGATTTTAAATCATTTGGGCGAAAAAGGAAAATTAGTTGCTTTTGATCAGGATGCAGATGCATTGCAAAATAAGATTGATGATGAACGATTTGTGTTGATTCCAGAAAATTTCAGATTCATTTCGCGCTATTTACGTTTTTACGGAATCAAAAAAGTAGATGGAATTTTAGCTGATTTGGGCGTCTCTTCTCATCAATTTGATGAAGCTTCAAGAGGTTTTTCAACACGTTTTGATGGAGATTTAGATATGAGAATGAATCAAAAATCGAAAATTTCTGCCAAACATATCATCAATAAATATTCTGAAGAAAAACTTTCTGAAATATTGTTTTTGTATGGCGAATTAAGAAATGCAAAAAGCATTGCAAAAACCATTGTTGAAGAGCGAGAAAAAGAAAAAATTGATACGAGTTTTCAACTAAAAAAAGTGTTGGAAAAGTATTTGCCAAAAGCAAAAGAACACAAAATATTGGCGCAAATCTATCAAGCTTTTCGAATTGAAGTGAATGAAGAATTGGAAGCTTTGAAAGAATTTTTAAGTCAAACTCCCAATTTATTAAATGAAAATGGACGATTAAGTATCATTTCATACCATTCTTTAGAAGATAGATTGGTAAAGAGATTTATCAATTCAGGAATGTTTTCTGGAGAATTGGAAAAAGACATATTTGGCAATACAAATGAGCCTTTAAAAAAAGTTGGAAAATTAATTGTGCCATCAAACGCGGAAATTAAACAAAATAATAGAGCTAGAAGTGCAAAATTGAGAATTGCAACTTTGAAAAAGTAAGATATGGAAACAAAAAGAAAAAATATTTACGATTTTCTTCGTGGAAGTTTTTTAACGGATGAATCCTCATTTAATAACTGGCGCATCATCATTTTTGTGGTTGTGTTGTTGTTAATCATGATTTCAAGTGCGCATAATATTGATAGAAAAGGTGTTAAAATTTCTGAATTAAATAAAAAGAAACGAGAATTAAGAGCTGAACATATTGATATTGGGACCATTTTAATGCGAACCAAAATGGAATCAACCATCAGAGAAAAAGCCTTAAAAATTGGGTTAAAACCATCAGAAACACCACCTAAAATAATTAAAGTAACTCAAAAAAAATAATACACCTTGGCAACTCATAAAAAAAATATTATACAAAAAGTTCTTTGGATAGGAGCCTTTATGACTATTTTTTTTATTGCAATAGTGATTCAACTTATTGATATTCAATATTTTCAGGCGAAAAAATACAAAGCTTTAGCAACCGAACTTACGATTAGACAAGATACTGTTTTTGCTAATAAAGGAAATGTGTATGCTGCTGACGGAAATTTATTGGCAACCTCCATGTCAAAATTTACTATTAGAATGGATGTTGTTGCAGTTGATGATAAAGATTTCAGTGAAAATGTTGATGATTTGGCAAAAGAATTATCGAAAATGTTGGGTAAGCCTGCCTCGTTTTATTTATCAAAATTAAAATACGCTAAAAAAACCAACAACCGATATTTATTACTTGCCAGAAATGTTGGATATACAGATTATCTAAAAATGAAAGAATTTCCAATCTTTAAATTGGGAGTTTATAAAGGTGGTTTTATAGCTGAACACAAAACAGTGCGTGCACATCCAATTGGAAAAATTGCAGAAAGAACCATTGGTTATGATGATTTTAGAGGAGAATCAGGTATTGAAGGTGCTTTTGCAGATTATATGCAGGGTGAAAATGGTTTGCGTTGGAAACAAAAAATTGCCAAAAATCAATGGAAACCAATTTCTGATGTCAATGAAAAAGAACCAATTGATGGTCATGATATCATCACAACAATTGATGTAAATATTCAAGATATTACACATCATGCATTGTTGCGTCAACTAGAATATTTCAATGCAGAGCATGGTTGTGCAGTCGTTATGGAAACCAAAACTGGCGAAATCAAAGCTATTTCAAATTTAGGAAGATCTGATGTAGGTACTTATTTTGAAAAAAGGAATTATGCCATTTGGGAAAGTCACGAACCTGGTTCTACGTTTAAATTGGCGAGTTTGATGGTTGCTTTAGAGGATAAAGCAATTGACACTTCAACAGTTGTTGATACTGATGGCGGAATTATGTTTATTCACGGTTCAAAGGTAGAAGATTCTAGAAAAGGCGGATATGGAAAAATTTCTGCTGCAAGAGTTTTTGAAGTTTCATCCAATGTTGGAATTGTAAAATTGATTAGACAGCATTATGATGATAATCCTCAAAAATTTTACGAAAAAATAAAAAAATTCGGTTTTACAAAACCTATTGGATTTCAAATTAAAGGTGAGGGAATACCTTACATTCCAAATCCAAAAGATAAAAATCGTTGGAATAAAATTTCATTAGAATGGATGTCTTGGGGATATGGAATTTCGGTTACTCCTATGCAAACCTTAATGTTTTATAATGCAGTTGCCAATGATGGAGTGATGGTAAAACCTCGTTTTGTAAAAGAGTTGCGAAAACAAGACAAAACAGTAAAAACTTTTAAAACGGAGGTTGTAAACCCAAAAATTGCTTCAGATGAAACGTTAAGAAAAGTTAGAAAAGTAATGGAAAATGTAGTGATTAAAGGTACTGCTACAAACATTTACTCACCCAATTTTTCTATGGCAGGTAAGACAGGAACTGCAAAAAAATATGTGGCTGCACATATCAATGAACTAGGAGAAAGAATTCCAGGTCAATATTCTAGTGAACGATATGCAGCATCATTTGTTGGCTTTTTTCCGGCTGATAATCCAAAATATACCTGTATTGTAATTGTTCATGACCCTGAAAAAAGAAAGGGATATTATGGCTCTACAGTTGCTGGACCAATTTTTAAAGAAATCGCTCAAAAAATTTACACATCAACACCCATCGATTTTCAATCTGTTGATGATTCAGTACAATTTGCATCCATTGAAAACGATTTTAAAAATTACGAAAAATTACTTCAAAATGGGCAAGATTCTATCCCTAATGTAATTGGTATGCCTGGAATGGACGCAGTTTCATTATTGGAAAATAAAGGATATAAAGTAAAAGTTTCTGGCATTGGGAAAGTGAAAAATCAATCTTTTTCAAAAGATAATAAATCAGCAAAAGAGGGTACTATCATTTTAAAATTATTATAGTTGAAAAATTTAAAAGACATATTATACAAAGTTGCTATCCAAGAAGTTTTTGGAGTTACTGATTTGTCTATAAATCAGCTAGTTTTTGATTCGAGAAATGTATCAAAAAATGATGTTTTTATTGCAGTCAAAGGTGTCTCTGTAGATGGACATTTATACATTGATAAAGCAATTTCATTGGGTGCAATTGCCATTATTTGTGAGGAAATTCCCGCTGATAAAAGAGAAAATATTAGCTATATAAAAGTGGCTGATTCTCAAGTTGCATTAGCGATTATGGCAGCGAATTTTTATGAAAATCCTTCTTCAAAATTATCATTGGTTGGGGTAACTGGTACCAATGGAAAAACCACAATTGCATCACTTTTATATCAATTATTTAAAAAAGCTGGCTATAAAGTTGGATTGATTTCAACAGTAAAAATTTTGGTTGATGATACTGAATTCAAAGCTACACACACCACTCCAGATTCGTTGACCATCAATTATTATTTAGATATGATGATTGAAAATGCTGTTGAATATTGTTTTATGGAAGTGAGTTCGCATGGGATTCATCAAAAAAGAACTGAAGGTTTAGTATTTGCTGGTGGTATATTTTCAAATCTTTCTCACGATCATTTAGATTATCACAAAACTTTTGCAGCGTACAGAAATGTAAAAAAATCATTTTTCGATAATTTACCATCAACCGCTTTTGCTTTGACAAATCTTGATGATAAAAATGGGTTGGTAATGCTGCAAAATACCAAAGCAACCAAAAAAACATATGCTTTAAAAACCATGGCCGATTTTAAAGCAAAAATTTTAGAAAAGCAATTTTCTGGAACACTTATTACCATCAATGGAACTGAAGTTTGGACAAAATTAATTGGCGAATTCAATGTCTATAATTTGTTAGCAATTGCTGCAACAGCTGAATTATTAGGGCTAGAAAAAATAAAAACTCTTACGATTTTAAGTCAATTAGAAAGTGTAAGTGGCCGTTTTCAGTATGTAGTTTCCTCAAATGGAGTGATTGCAATTGTTGATTATGCTCATACTCCAGATGCGCTAAAAAATGTGTTAGAAACTATTAATGATATTAGAACTGGAAACGAAAAAGTAATTACTGTTGTAGGATGTGGAGGAGATAGAGATGCAACAAAAAGACCAAAAATGGCGCACATTGCATCACAATTAAGTAGCCAAGCGATTTTCACTGCAGACAATCCTCGTAGCGAGAATCCTCAAACAATTATTGATGAAATGGAAACAGGAGTTGCTCCTGAAAACTATAAAAAAACACTGTCAATTTTAGACAGAAAACAAGCTATCAAAACCGCTTGTAAATTATCATCACAAGGAGATATAATTTTGATTGCTGGAAAAGGACATGAAAATTATCAAGAAATTAACGGAATTCGAATGCATTTTGATGATTTGGAAGAAGTAACCAATTGTTTTAATCAACTAAAAATGAACTAATATGCTGTATTATTTTTTCCAATATTTAGATAGTCAATTCAATATTCCTGGAGCAGGAGTGTTTCAATTCATAACTTTTAGAGCTGCAGCAGCTTTCATTTTATCATTATTGATATCTGCCATTTATGGAAAAAGAATCATCAATTTTTTAAGAAAACAACAAGTTGGTGAAACCATTAGAGATTTAGGTTTAGAAGGTCAGCAACAAAAATCAGGAACGCCAACAATGGGAGGAATCATCATCATTTTGGCAACATTAATTCCTGCAATTTTATTGGCAAAATTGGATAATATTTATGTGATTCTATTGCTAGTAACCACACTTTGGATGGGTTTTATAGGATTTTTAGATGATTATATCAAGGTATTTAAGAAGAATAAAGAAGGATTAAAAGGAAAATTCAAAGTTTTAGGACAAATAGGTTTGGGGCTTTTTGTGGGTTCTATGTTATATTTTAATGACAATATTACCATCAAAGAAAAATTACCCATTTCACAGCAAATTGAAGATGAAAATGGAAAAAGAATTGTTTTTGGTGACGCACATAAATCAATAAAAACAACGTTGCCATTTCTTAAAAATAATGAATTAGATTATGCGAAAGCATTAAGTTTTTTGGGAGATGGTTTTGAAAAATATGGTTGGATAATTTTCATTTTCGTAACTGTTTTTATTGTAACAGGAATTTCAAACGGAGCAAATTTAACAGACGGAATTGATGGTTTGGCTGCAGGTTCATCAGCCATTATTGTGGTCACTTTGGCAGTTTTTGCATGGGTTTCTGGTAATATCATTTTCGCTGATTATTTAGATGTGATGTACATTCCAAATTCAGGAGAAATGACAGTTTTCATCCTTGCTTTTGCAGGAGCTTTGATTGGTTTTCTTTGGTATAATACCTACCCAGCTCAGGTTTTTATGGGCGATACAGGAAGTTTAACAATTGGAGGGATCATTGCTGTAATTGCGATTGCTGTTCGTAAAGAATTATTACTTCCGGTTTTAGCAGGCATTTTTGTGATTGAAAATCTCTCTGTGATTTTACAAGTTTCTTGGTTTAAATACACCAAGAAAAAGTTTGGCGAAGGAAGACGCATTTTTAAAATGTCGCCTTTACATCATCATTATCAAAAGTTGCAATATCACGAAAGTAAGATTGTAGTTCGCTTTTGGATTGTAGGGATTTTATTAGCCGTTTTTTCAATTGTAACATTAAAATTGAGATAAAGCCCACCCTAACCCTCTCAGAGGGAAGGGATAAATTGAAAAAAATATAAGTTTTTATAAAGAAGTTAAATAATGAATCAAGATACAAACAATAAGAACGAATTCTCCCCTTTGGGGGAAAGGGGGCTTTTGGTTGTTTTAGGTGGAGGAGAAAGTGGCGTAGGAACTGCCATTTTAGGAAAGCAAAAAGGCTTTGATGTCTTTGTATCTGACAGCAAACAAATTGTCGAAAAATACAAACAAGTTCTTTTACATCATGAAATAAATTTTGAGGAAAATCAACATACAGAAAATCTGATTTTTAGGGCTAATGTGGTTATGAAGAGTCCTGGAATTCCTGAAAAAGCACCTATTGTAAAAAAACTATTGGAATTGAAAATCCCTGTGATTTCTGAAATTGAATTTGCAGGTCAATTTACAAATGCCACTATTGTAGGAATAACAGGTTCAAACGGAAAAACAACAACAACCTTATTAACGCATCATATTTTGAAAAGTGCAGGATTGAATGTTGGAATGGGAGGCAATATTGGAAAAAGTTTTGCGCAATTAGTTGCTGAAGAAAGTTATGAAAATTTTGTTTTAGAATTGAGTAGTTTTCAGTTGGATGGCATTGAAAAATTTAACAGTCATATTGCTATTATAACCAATATTACGCCTGATCATTTAGACAGATATGACTATGATTTTAATAAGTATATCGCTTCAAAATTTAGGATTACAAAAAATCAAACAGAAAATGATTATTTGATTTATGATGCAGATAACGAAGCCATTAATAATTGGCTTCAAACGAATACAACAAAAGCAACCTTAGTTCCATTTTCTATAGAAAAAGAACTCGAATTTGGAGCGTTTTTAAAAGATAATACACTAACAATCAACATACAAAAAGAAATATTTACTATGCCATTATCAGGGTTAACATTAAAAGGAAAACACAATACTAAAAATGCGATGGCTGCAACTTTAGCAGCACAATTACTGAAAGTTAGAAAAGATTTTATTAAAGAAAGTTTAGAAAATTTTGAGGGTGCTGAACATCGTTTAGAATTTGTGGCAAAAATCAATGGAGTTGAGTTTATCAATGACTCTAAAGCTACAAATGTCAATGCTACTTTTTATGCCTTAGAATGTATGGACAATACTACAGTTTGGATTGTTGGTGGTGTTGATAAAGGAAATGATTACACAGATTTGTTGCCTTTAGTTCGTGAAAAAGTAAAAGCAATAGTTTGTTTGGGGATTGATAATGAAAAAATTAAAGACACTTTTGGAAGTGTGGTAGACATCATTGTAGAAACTCTTGGTGCTGAAGAAGCAGTGAAAGTTGCTCAAAAATTATCAGAAAAAGGTGATGTTGTTTTGTTGTCTCCTGCTTGTGCAAGTTTTGATTTGTTTGAAAACTACGAAGACAGAGGGCGTCAGTTTAAAAATGCAGTGAAAAACCTATAAATAAATTAATTAAAAATAAATAATTTTCACTAAACAGTAAAAATTGAAGACTATTTTAAAACACATACAAGGAGATAGAGCTATTTGGGCTATTGTTGCAGTTTTAGCAATTTGTTCATTTATGCCTGTATACAGCGCAAGTACAAACTTGGTGTATGTTGTTGGTACTGGTGGCTCTACTTTTGGATATTTACTCAAACACATGATGTTATTGCTTATGGGTTTTGCCATCATTTATGGGGTGCATAAAATTCCTTATCGATATTTTTCAGGAGGATCTTTGCTGATGTTGCCAATTGTAATTGTATTGTTAATTTTTACGTTATCACAAGGAACTACGATTGGTGGTGCCAATGCAAGTAGATGGATTCGAATTCCATTTGTTGGTATTGGTTTTCAAACATCTACTTTAGCAGGTTTGGTTTTGATGGTGTATGTTGCAAGGTATTTAGCGAAAAATAAAGAAAAAGTAATCAGTTTAAAAGAGAGTTTATTAACACTTTGGTTGCCAATTGCAGTTGTTTTAATGCTCATTTTACCTGCAAATTTTTCTACTACAGCCATCATTTTTGTGATGATTTTAATGCTTTGTTTTGTAGGGGGTTATCCAACAAAACATCTTGGATTAATTCTAGGAATTGGAGTGATAGCATTGGTATTTTTTATTTTGATAGCCAAAGCTTTTCCTGATGCAATGCCTAATAGAGTTCAAACTTGGCAAAGTAGAATTGAAAATTTTTCAGATGAAGATGGTAAAGATGCTTATCAAGTAGAAAAAGCGAAAATTGCCATTGCAACAGGAGGTTTAGTTGGAGTTGGACCTGGAAAAAGTGTGCAAAAAAACTTTTTACCGCAATCAACTTCCGATTTTATCTTTGCTATTATTGCTGAAGAATATGGATTAATAGGCAGTGTTTTTATCCTGTTTATTTACTTTTTGTTACTATTCCGAATTTTTATTGTGGTCAAAAAAACCAAAACCATTTTTGGTTCCTTATTGGTTGTTGGAGTTGGAATTCCTATAATTTTTCAAGCTTGTATCAACATGGCAGTTGCCACCAATTTATTTCCAGTTACAGGACAAACTTTGCCGTTAATTAGTAGTGGAGGAACATCAATTTGGATGACTTGTTTTGCACTTGGAATGATTTTAAGTGTAAGTGCATCAAAAGAAGAAACAGAAGAAGATATTTTAGAAGATAACCCTTTAGATATTTTGCATGAAACCGTATAATATTTTAATTTCTGGAGGCGGAACAGGAGGTCACATTTATCCTGCAATTGCGATTGCAAACGAAATAAAAGTGCGTTTTCCTGATGCTAAATTTCTGTTTGTTGGCGCAAAAGACAAAATGGAAATGGAAAAAATTCCACAAGCAGGATATGAAATTAAAGGTTTGTGGATTTCTGGAATTCAACGTAAACAATTGGCAACCAACCTTTCTTTTCCGTTTAAAATGATGAGTAGTTTGTGGCGTGCAAAACGAATTATTGATACGTTTAAACCAGATATTGCAATTGGAACTGGAGGTTTTGCAAGTGGGCCAACATTAATTATGGCAAACAGAAAAGGAATTCCAACGTTGATTCAAGAACAGAATTCATTTCCTGGAATTACCAATAAATATTTAGCAAAAAAAGCCACTAAAATTTGTGTGGCTTATGACAATTTAGAACGTTTTTTTCCTGCATCAAAAATGATAAAAACAGGAAATCCAGTGCGTCAAGATTTGTTGAATATTCATACAAAAGTTAAGGAATCTCAAGATTTTTTCCAACTAGACAAATCAAAAAAAACAATTCTGATTTTAGGAGGAAGTTTGGGAGCCAAAAAAATAAATCAACTAATTGAAAACAATTTAACTTTCTTTAAAAATCAAGAAGTTCAATTGATTTGGCAATGTGGCAAATTGTATTTTGAAGAATACAAAAAGTACAATTCTCAAGAAAATGTGCAAGTTCATCAATTCATCAACAGAATGGATTTAGCATATGCAGCTGCAAATATCATTATTTCTAGAGCAGGTGCAAGTTCAGTTTCTGAATTGTGTATTGTAGGCAAACCTGTCATTTTTATTCCTTCACCCAATGTTGCTGAAGATCATCAAACCAAAAATGCGAAAGCAATTGTGGATAAACATGGTGCAATTTTGTTGAAAGAAGAAGAATTAGATACGTTTCCGATTGTTTTTGAAACGCTTATAAAAGATAAAGGAAAACAAGAACATTTGTCTGAAAATATCAAAGAATTGGCATTGCCAAAAGCAACAACTGATATCGTAAACGAAATAGAAAAATTATTAGAAAAGTGAATTTAAATAGCATACATAACGTTTATTTTGTCGGAATTGGAGGCATTGGAATGAGTGCCATTGCTAGATATTTTGTATCGTTAGGAAAAAATGTTGCTGGTTATGACAAAACGCCTTCTCAAATTACGGACGATTTAAGTGATTTAGGTGTTCAAATTCATTTTGACGATGATATCAAAAACATTCCGATTTCTTTTTTAAATACAGAGAAAACCTTGGTGATTTTTACGCCAGCAATTCCGAAAAATCATTCAGAGTTGATATATTTTAAAGAAAATAATTTCAACATTTTGAAAAGAGCTCAGGTTTTAGGAATGATTTCAAAAAATACATTTTGCTTGGCTGTTGCAGGAACTCATGGAAAAACAACCACTTCTGCAATTTTAGGGCATATCATGACAAGGGTAAATGCAACTTCATTTTTAGGTGGAATTTCAGAAAATTACAATTCGAATTTATTTTTGGGTGAAGACAAAATTTGTGTAGTTGAAGCAGACGAATTTGACAGATCTTTTTTGCAATTGTATCCAAATATTGCTTGTGTAACTTCTATGGATGCTGATCATTTGGATATTTACAAAGAAGCTTCTGCTTTAGAAGAATCGTTTGTAGCATTTTCTCAACAAGTTTCTGAAACCTTGATTGTTGCAAAAGGATTGCCTTTAAAAGGATTGACATATGCTATTAATGAAACCGCAGATTATCAGGCATATAATTTAAAAATAGCAAGTGGCAAATATATTTTTGATGTAAAAACACCTGTTTCAGAAATCAAAAATATTGAATTTCATTTGCCAGGAAAACACAATGTCATGAATGCTTTAGCAGCTTTGGCAATGGCGGATTCTTATGGAATTTCTTTGGAAGAAATCAAACAAAGTTTGGCAAATTTTAAAGGAGTTAAAAGAAGATTTACTTACAAAATTAAAACCAACGATTTTGTATTGATTGATGATTATGCACATCATCCAACAGAAATTTCAGCAGTGCAAAATGCCATCAGAGAAATGTATCCAACTGAAAAAGTGTTGGTCGTTTTTCAACCGCATTTATTTTCAAGAACACAAGATTTTGTGGATGATTTTGCGAGTGCACTTTCAAAATTTGATGAAGTGTTGTTGTTGAATATTTATCCAGCAAGAGAATTGCCAATTCCGGGTGTAACAGGAGAGTGGTTGTTAGGTAAAATTAACAATTCACATAAAAAAATGACTCAAAAAGAGACACTTTTAAAAGATATTCAACAATCGTCAGCAAAAGTTGTAGCGATGTTAGGTGCTGGAGATATTGGCGTAATGATTTCTGAAATTACAAGTCAACTTTTAAAAAAGAATCAACATGAAGTTTAAAAAAATTTTAAAATACATCTTGTTCTTTTGCTTGTTGATAAGTGTAGGGTTTTTGTACAGTTTTTCAGCTGCTAGAAATCACCGAAAGAAAGTATCAAAAATTGACATCAAAATAGAGTCAGGAATTAGTAAGTTTTTAAATCATTCAATGGTTAATAAATTGTTAATACAAAAAAATGAAACTGTAAAAAACCTACCAAAATCCGTGATAAATTTATACGGTTTAGAAAGTAACATTTCAAAAAACCCTTATGTAGAAAAGGCTGTTGTTTTTTTAACAATCCGGGGAGAGTTAAAAACAGCAGTAAAACAACGCACACCTATTGTTAGAATTATTCAAGATGATGAGGTTTACTATGTTGATAAACAAGGTGTAAAGGTTCCTTTATCAGAGAATTATTCAGCGAGAGTTTTGCTGGTTTCTGGGGTTAAAAACGATGTTGAAATGAAAGAAATAATGCCTTTAATTTCAACAATTTTAGAGGATAATTTTCTAGAAAAAGAGATTGTTGGCGTTGAAAAATTAAAGAATGGAGAGGTGCAATTGGCGGTAAGAAGTGGTGATTATAAAATCGATTTTGGAACTGTCTCTGAAATCGAATCAAAATTTAGAAAGTTAAAAGCGTTTTATAACAAAACATTTAGTGATAAAACGATTCAGAATTATAAATTAATAAATGTAAAATATCACAATCAAGTTGTGTGCACAAAATAAATCAAGATGGGAAACAATAAAATAGCTGTTGGTTTAGACATTGGTACTACCAAAATTGTTGCCATGATTGGTCGTAAAAATGAATACGGCAAAATTGAAGTTGTTGGCACTGGAAAAGCGAAAAGTTTAGGTGTTAAAAGAGGTGTTGTTAGTAATATTACACAAACCATTCAATCTATTCAGCAAGCTGTAGAAGAAGCAGAAAGTGTTTCAGGAATTACCATAGATAATGTTGTTGTAGGTATTGCAGGTCAACACATTCGTAGTTTGCAACACAGTGATTATATCACAAGAAACAATGCTGATGAGGTAATTGATGATAATGATATTGAAAATTTAGTAAACCAAGTTCACAAATTAGTGATGTTGCCTGGAGAGGAAATTATTCACGTTTTACCACAAGAATTTAAAGTAGATTCTCAACCCGATATCAAAGAGCCAAGAGGTATGTATGGTGGACGTTTAGAAGCAAATTTCCATGTGGTTGTTGGGCAAGTTTCATCCATCAGAAACATTGGAAGATGTGTAAAAAGTGCTGGTTTAGATTTGAATCAAATTACGTTAGAACCTTTAGCATCAGCATCAGCAGTGTTAAGTCAAGAAGAAAAAGAAGCAGGAGTTGCATTGATTGATATTGGAGGAGGAACTACAGATTTAGCGATTTTTAAAGACGGAATTATACGTCACACAGCTGTGATTCCTTTCGGAGGAAATGTGATCACAGATGATATTAAAGAAGGATGTTCCATCATCGAAAAACAAGCAGAATTGCTAAAAATCAAGTTTGGTTCAGCTTGGCCAGGTGAAAATAAAGAAACAGAAATTGTGTCAATTCCTGGATTGAGAGGAAGAGAAGCTAAAGAAATTACGCTTAAAAACTTGTCAAAAATCATCCATGCTAGAGTTCAAGAAATCATTGAATATGTGTACACAGAAATCAAAGATTATGGTCATGAAACCCAGAAAGGAAAATTGATTGCAGGAATTGTGTTGACAGGTGGAGGTGCTCAATTAAAACATTTAAGACAATTGGTTGAGTATATCACAGGAATGGATGTAAGAATTGGATATCCAAATGAGCATTTAGCTGGTGATTCTGAAGATGCATTGTCGAGTCCAGCTTATGCAACCGCAGTTGGTTTGTTGATTGAAGGATTGAAACATGAAGAAAAAGGAGATCAATTAGTTCAGGAGCCAACACCACAAGTTGTTCCAGAAACTAAAACAATGATTAGTGAGAGAATAGAAGAATCACCAAAAGTAGAAGAAAATCCAAAGCCTAAAATGAAAACTTTCTTAGAAAAATTTACAGATCGTTTCAAAGATTTTTTAGACAATGCTGAGTAATTCACTCAAAAAACAATACAGTAAAGAAAACAAACAATAATAAAAACCCAAAAATAGATACGTTATTATGAGCGCAGAATTTGATAACATTTTATTTGACATGCCAAAAACACAGTCTAACACTATTAAAGTAATTGGTGTTGGTGGTGGTGGAAGCAATGCAGTAAATCACATGTTCACCCAAAACATCAAAGGTGTTGATTTTGTAATCTGTAATACAGATGCACAAGCCCTTGAAAACAGTCCAGTTCCTAACAAAATTCAATTAGGTGCCAATTTAACCTCTGGGTTAGGTGCAGGTGCAAATCCAGAAATTGGAGAACAAGCAGCTAAAGAAAGTATTCAAGAAATTCAGCAAATGTTAAATACCCAAACAAAAATGGTATTTATCACTGCAGGAATGGGAGGTGGCACAGGAACAGGTGCTGCACCAATCATCGCAAAAATTGCGAAAGATATGGATATTTTAACAGTAGGAATTGTTACAATGCCATTTCAGTTTGAGGGAAGAATGCGCTCAAATCAAGCTCAAATTGGTATCGATCAATTGCGAAAAAATGTTGATTCATTGATTGTTATCAACAACAATAAATTGCGTGAAGTTTATGGAAATTTGGGTTTTAAAGCAGGATTTTCTAAAGCAGACGAAGTTTTGTCAACTGCTTCAAGAGGAATTGCTGAAGTAATTACACATCACTACAAGCAAAATATCGATTTGCACGATGCAAAAACCGTGCTTTCAAATAGTGGAACAGCGATCATGGGTTCTGCAAAAGAAGAAGGTAAGAACAGGGCAAAAAACGCCATTGTAAAAGCACTTGACTCTCCGTTATTGAACGATAATAAAATCACAGGAGCTAAAAATGTATTGCTATTAATTGTTTCTGGAACATCCGAAGTTACTTTGGATGAAATAGGAGAAATTAACGAATATATTCAGACAGAAGCTGGCTATGATGCTAATATTATCATGGGTATTGGAGAAGATGATGAACTAGGAGAAGCTATTTCTTTAACAGTTGTTGCAACAGGTTTTGCACTCGATCAACAAAGTGCGATCACAAATACTGAGGCAAAAAAAATCATTCACACTTTAGAGGATGAGCAAAAAGCAACCTATAATTTTGGTGAGAAAACACTTACAAAAGCACCTTCTTTAAACGAACCCGAGCCTGTAGTAAATGAGCAAAAAGTGACTTATGTGTTAGAGGATACTGAAGATGAATTGCCAAAAATGGATTTGATTCCAACTTCTAATATCATAGCTGAAATTCCTGTTGTTTACGAAGAAATTGCCTTAGAATTTATTTCTGATGATGATTTTTTCATTACAGAAGCTCCAAAAAAAGAAGTGAAATCTGAATTTAAAGAAGATGAAATTTCACAAGAATTAATTTTTGAATTTCCTCTGAATTCTTTTACAGAAATTAAAGCAGAAAAAGAAAGTCCGAAAATTGATAATCAAAGAAATATCAACGAAATTGAGGTTTTTGGTGCTCAAGAAATTACTTTTAAAAGACATGTTTTAGAAGATTTTGATGTGAAACCAACAATTTCTAAAAGTTCGAATATTACCGCTAAAAAAGAATTGGAAGAAGATGCTTTCGGATTTACTTTAAAAACAGCTAAACAATCAGAAATCAATCAAATTGAAACTGACAGTGAAGAAATTTCTCCATTGAGTTTAACGATTGCTGAATTAGCTAAAAGAGCTGATGACAGACGTAGTAAAATGAAAAGTTTCAATCATAAATTCAACGAAAAATATAACAAAAACGTTGATGAAATTGAACGCGAACCTGCTTTTTTAAGAAATGGTATTGATGTGGGAAGAAATTCACCTATAAGTAAAACAGAACCTACGTTAAAAAAAGAATCTGAAGATTTGAATTTTAAATCGAATAATTCTTTTTTACACGATAATGTAGATTAATTTTCCCAATCAAATTTCAATTATTAAAATCACATCTCAAAAGGATGTGATTTTTTTTATTTCTAATTTGTTGATTCTCAAAACTTCATTTTGTAACAATTTATTTTTGATGTCGTCTAAATTTACAATCAATCAATATACAAAATCATGAAATCAACACATTTATCCCCGATAGAAAGAGGTATTTTAACATCATCTTATAAAAGAGAAATTAGAAATAATATCAGAAATATGAAAGCTGACTCTTTATCGAGAATCAAAGAATCTATCTTATATCAGTATGCAAATTCATTAAACAGTACTGTTGAGATTTTAAGAGTTTCCTTCATTTTAGTTGCCATTTTTATAATAGTGGCATAAAAAAATCTCATAGGAAACTATGAGATTTTTTAAAGGAAGTCTGTATGTTTTAGCTAACTGCTACTTTAATTCTTTTCATGGCTTCTCTAATTTGGCTTTCTGAAGCTGCATAAGAGATTCTTATACAATTTGCAGCGCCAAACGCTTCACCACTAACTGTTGCTACATTAGCTTTTTCTAATAAAAACATGGAGAAATCTCCTGCATTGTTGATTGTGTATCCATCAATTGTTTTGCCTATAAATGCAGAAACATCTGGGAAAACATAAAATGCCCCATCAGGAATATTAATTTTAAAACCAGGAATTTCATTCAATAAATCAACGATGATGTTTCTTCGAGTTTTAAACTCTTCCACCATAAATTGAATTTTTTCAACAGGAGCTAAAACTGCTGTAATTGCCGCTCTTTGTGCGATACAGTTTGTTCCGGATGTAATTTGCCCTTGCATTTTTGTACATGCTTTTGCAATCCACTCAGGGGCTCCAAGATATCCAATTCTCCAGCCTGTCATAGCGAATGCTTTTGCCAAACCATTTACAGTGATTGTTCTATCGTACATACTTTCAATGGCTGCAAAACTGAAAGGTTTTACATCATAATTGATGTGTTCGTAAATTTCATCAGACAGAATATAGATATTTGGATGTTTTTCTAAAACTTCAGCAAATGCTCTATACTCAGCTTCTGTATAAATAGTACCACTTGGATTATTTGGTGAATTAAAAAATACCATTTTTGTTTTTGGTGTAATGGCAGCTTCTAATTGCGCTGGTGTAATTTTGAAATTCGTTTCAATTGTTGAGGGAATTTCAATAGAAATAGCCTCACATAAAGTTGCAATTGCTGAATAACTAACCCAATAAGGTGCAGGTAAAATTACTTCATCACCAGGATTTAATAATACTTGAGCAACATTTGCAATAGATTGTTTTGCGCCTGTAGAAACAACAATTTGACTTGGTTTATAAGTCAAATCATTATCACGTTTAAATTTCGTGCAAATGGCTTCTTTCAATTCTACATATCCATCAACTGGTGAATATGAATTGTAATTTTGATTGATGGCTTCAATAGCTGCATCTTTGATAAAATCAGGAGTGTTAAAATCTGGTTCTCCTAAACTTAATCCGATAATATCTTTTCCTGCTGCTCTTAATTCTCTTGCTTTAGCAGCCATGGCTAATGTTTCAGAAACAGGTAAACTGTTAATTCTGTCCGATAATGGATGTGACATTTTTATAAAAAAATTATTTAAGTTATGCTAATTCTGGTTTTTTTCCTAAAACTCCTAGGTGTCTAAAATGCTCAAAAATGGCTTTGCGTGTAGTTTCGTACTCATTATAAGGCAAATTAAATTCTTTGGCAGTTTCTTTGACAATTTTAGCTAATTTGTCATAATGAACATGAGAAATATGTGGAAAAATATGATGTTCAACTTGATGATTTAAACCTCCTGTATAGAAGTTTACCAACCAATTACTGGGCGCAAAGTTTGCAGTTGTGTATAATTGATGGACTGCCCAAGTATGCTCTAAATTTCCATTTTCATCAGGAATTGGCATGATAGTTTTTGGAACGATATGAGCCAATTGAAAAACCAAACTCAAAATCATCCCTGCTGTGTAATGCATCACAAAAAATCCTACCAATACTTTCCACCAAGCGATATCTAAAACAGCAATCGGTAATACAATCCAAAGTGAATAATAGACCAATTTTGAGATAACCAATTTCGTCCATTCAGTAGCAGGATTTGGAAACTCTCCATAAGAAAGTTTTCTTTTCAAATACCTGTGCATTTGTTTGATATCGGTTGTTATTGCCCAGTTGATGGTTAATAATCCGTATAAAAAAATTGAATAGTATTTTTGAATTTGATGAATTTTAAACCATTTAGAATGCTGAGAAAAACGAATAATTCTTCCAGCATCAATATCTTCATCATGGTCTTTGATATTGGTAAATGTATGATGTAATACATTGTGCTGAACTTTCCAATTGTACACATTACCAGCAAGAATGTAAATACTACTTCCCATCAATTTATTTACCCATTTTTTGCTCGAAAAAGATTCATGATTGCTATCATGCATCACATTCATACCCACTCCAGCCATACCAATTCCAGTAATAACTACCATGAGAATCATTAACCATTGTGACATTGAAACTGTTAAAATAAGAATGAAAGGAACTAAAAAAAGTAAAAACATAATGATTGCTTTACTGTATAATTTCCAATTTCCTGTTTTTTTAAGATTGTTTTCTTTGAAATAATCGTTTACACGTTTGTTTAGAGTTTTAAAGAATTTTGCGTTGTCAACTCTAGAAAAGTTTATAGTACTCATTAATAAATATTAGATTGCAAAAATATGCATTTTGGTATACACTAAATACAAAACGAATAAAATTCTTACTAATTGTATGAAAATAGTAACTATTTTTGTGCTTCTATTCGATTTTTATGGAAATTATTCAAAAGTATTTTACAAATTTAACTCCTCAGCAAATTGAACAATACACAAAGTTGCAGGACTTATATCAAGATTGGAATTTGAAAATTAATGTTGTGTCAAGAAAAGATATTGATGAGTTGTATTTAAGACACGTACTTCACTCGTTAGGAATTGCAAAAGTGACGCAATTTCAACCAAATGCAAAAATAATTGATGTTGGAACTGGAGGTGGTTTTCCTGGAATTCCTTTAGCAATTTTTTTTCCTGAAACCCATTTTCATTTGGTAGACGCTATTGGAAAAAAAATAAAAGTGGTGGATGAAGTTGTTGCAGGTTTGGGATTGAAAAATGTAAAAACTTCCAACTGTAGAGTAGAAGAAGTAAAAGATACCTATGATTTTATCGTGAGTAGAGCAGTAGCGCAAATGGAAACTTTTGTGCATTGGACAAAAGGTAAAATAGCTAAAAAACAAAATCACGAACTCAAAAATGGGATTTTATATTTAAAGGGAGGTGATTTAACAGAAGAATTGCAAAAATATACCTCAGCAACAATTTACGATCTAACCAATTATTTTGACGAACCATTTTTTGAAACCAAAAAAGTCGTGCATTTGGGGTTGAAGTTTAAAGGATAATTTTTTAATGAAATTATGTTGAAATTTTAATTAGTTGATTTTAGATTTTTTACTAAAAAAACTATCAATTTCAAAAGATTAAAAGCGGTTATTTATAGGTATTCATTTATGATTTTACAAAAAAGATAATTGATTTTACTTTAGTTAAGTATTCTAAAACTGATATCTACTGTTGCAAAAGTGGTACTTGTTCCTCTATCAAATCTCTCTACAATAAGTTCACCATTGACATAAATTTGAACTCTTAACTCAGATGTGCTAAAATTATTTCGAAAAGCTTCACCATCTAAAAACTTATATTTGTAATCATCAAATTTTAGAACTAATGGCAATGGTTTTCCGTCATTATCGTAAACGAAATTGTGTGGTCCAGAAACATTATCTGCTTTAGCAATGTCATAATAAGTGATCATTATTTCATCAGTATTTGGCTCGGTAGTTGTAAAAACAATTTCTACATTATTAATCTTGTTTTGAGGTAAATCTGGATTATCGGAAGTTGTTGTACAAGAAATTGTACCAAGAAGTAACAAAAACAAAAAGAATTTTTTCATTTTAACTGATATTGATAAGCAAAAGTAATTAATATCAAGGATTTTTTTATTTTTAATTTTCAAATTTTATGTCTAAAAAGCCATTTCAATTCAAAGAATTTACAATTCATCAAGACAAAACTTCAATGAAAGTTGGCACTGATGCTGTATTATTGGGTGCTTGGACTTCTTTGGATAATTTACCAGATAAAATTTTAGATATTGGCTCAGGAACTGGAATAATTTCGTTGATGTTAGCACAACGTTCTGATGCCGGAACTATTGATGCTGTTGAGATTGATGAAAATGCGTATGAACAATCTGTTGAAAATTTTGAAAAATCAGATTGGGCAGATCGTTTGTATTGTTATCATTGTTCATTTGAGGAATTTGTTGATGAAATTTCATCCGAAGAAGAAACTTATGATTTGATAGTTTCAAATCCGCCTTTTTATACTGAAAATGCTGAAACTTCTTCTAAAAGCAGAACTAAAGCACGTTTTACAAGTGCATTGTCTTTTGAAAATTTATTATTGGGTGTTTCTAAAATTTTAGCAGAAGAAGGAGTTTTTTCAGTAATTATTCCATT
The DNA here is from genome assembly GCF_038024125.1 of Polaribacter gangjinensis. Lineage (NCBI taxonomy): Bacteria > Pseudomonadati > Bacteroidota > Flavobacteriia > Flavobacteriales > Flavobacteriaceae > Polaribacter > Polaribacter gangjinensis. The sequence goes on along the minus strand of NZ_CP150662.1, from coordinate 1,363,280 downwards.
TAAAGAAGAGGAAAATTTTGTAAAAATCGCAAACAATCAAGGATTCTTTTTGAATGAAGTTTGCAGAGTTCAAGGCAATCCAACATCCGAATTGAAAAGAAGTTTATTGTCTTTTTCTTTTCAAAAAAAGGATGTTACAGAATCTTATTTGATTATTGAAATGGAACGTCATCAATACACAGCAGATTATATCAATTTGACGAAAGATTTTTATCTAAAAATGTAATTATCCAATGACATTGTTTGGATTATATCCTAAATAAGGCACTTCTTTTTCAATAAATTTAATATCGCATTTCTCCAATTCTTTTAAAATTGGTTCATATACTTCTCTTGAAATGGGAATTTGAACTCCAGGAGTTGTTATTTCCTTTTTTAGAATTTTGATTGCTGCAATAGCAACAGGCAATCCTACTGTTTTTGCCATTGCTGTAAATGATTGATTTTCACCTAAAACTACCAAACTACTTTCTATTTGTTGTTTTTTTCCATTTAATTCAAATCCAAAAAGATGCTGCATTACAATCATATCTTTGTCATTTTCTTGTAAAGTCCAAGAATTTTCTAAGATTTTTTGCAACATTTGAGCAGGTGTAGCATTTTTCAAACCAATTTTTTTGTTTGGATTGAAAATATCTAACTCAACTAATTTTTCCCAAATCAAATCATCTTGATCAATTTTTAAATATGAACGCAATTTTAATTCTACAGAATCTGAAGGTGAATAGGCTAAAAATAAATTCACAAAATCTCTGTAACTCATATGTTCAGAATTTTCGATTGTGTAAGAATCATCTGTCATGCCTAATTGTACAAAAATATTCCAAGCTCTCGAAAAACCAACCCTTCTAATGGTACCTCTATACATGGTAGGAATATCATCCAAACCATAAACACTTCTATATTTTAAGGAATCTCTGTTGGCATACGCTTCAAATTTTCCATATTCATTGATGGATAAAAATTCCGTTCTTCGAAATAATTTGTGATATGGAATGTATTTATAAGTTCCCTCTTGAATAAACATGGCTGCTCCACCTTGACCAGCTAAAACAACGTTTCTTGGATTCCAAGTAAATTTATAATTCCATAAATTTGTATCACTTTCAGGTGCTACCAAACCACCACAAAACGACTCAAAAAGCAACATTTTTCCGCCTTTATTTTTGATGTTATCAATTACTTTCATGGCACTCATATGATCAATTCCTGGATCTAAACCAATTTCATTCATAAAAATAAGTCCATTTTTTTTCACAACCTCATCCAAAGATTTCATTTCATCTGAAATGTAGGATGCAGTAACCAAATGTTTTTTAAATTCTAAACAGTCTTTAGCAGCTTGAATATGCAATGAAGCAGGAAGCATAGAAATAACCAAATCAGCTTTTTCAATTTCTTTTTTACGGTTATTTTCATTGAAAATATCCATAATAATCGCTTTTCCTCTTGAATGATTATTGATGATTTTTGAGGAATTTTCAATGGAAATATCACCAATTGTTATAAATAAATCTTCTTTGATAGAATTTTCTAAAAGATATATTATTAACGATGAACTCGATTTTCCTGCCCCAATAATTAGAATATTTTTCATAAAGAAAGCTGTATTTTTGTAATCCTACGAAGATACTATTATTGTTTAAAATTTAACAAAAAGCTTTTAAAATGTTTAAAAATTTAGTTATCGCTTGTTTTTTTGGAGTTACAGCGATTGTATTAGGTGCTTTTGGATCGCATGCTTTAAAAGAAATTCTCACATTTGATCAATTACAAAGTTTTGAAACTGCAGTTCGTTATCAAATGTATCATGCAATTGTGTTGTTATTTATTGCCATTTTTGATGGAATTTCAGCAAAACAAAAACAACTAATAAATGCTTTTTTTTACTTCGGAATTTTATTTTTTTCAGGCTCAATTTATCTCATTCAATTAACCTCTATCCAAGCCAAATCAATTTGGTTTATTACGCCTTTGGGTGGCCTATTTTTAATTGTTGGTTGGATAAGTATGATTATACTATTCATAAAAAAAGTGAATATGAAATTATAATTCAATAATTTTAATCAAGAAAGTTAAGTTTTTGTATTTTTTTCATAATTTTGCATGCAAGAAATTTAAAAATATTGATATGGTAGATTCAAATACGAAATCGATTTCGTTACAATATCTAGGAATCAAAAATCCAATTATTCGTTATCAGTTAACATCCAATGAGTTACATGACGAAACAATTCAAAAAGGTCAGGGAGTCGAAACTTCTTTAGGTGCCATTACAGTAAATACTGGTGAGTTTACAGGAAGATCTCCTTTAGATCGTTTCATCGTAAAAGATGAAATTACTGAAAACGAAGTTTGGTGGAGTAACATCAATATTCCTTTTTCTTCAGAAAATTTTGACAAACTTTATGATAAAGTTGTTGATTATCTCTCTGAAAAAGAACTCTTTGTAAGAGATTGTTTTGCCTGTGCTGATGAAAATTACAAATTATCCATTCGTGTTGTGAATGAATTTCCTTGGAGTAATATGTTCGCTTACAATATGTTTTTACGTCCAACTGAAAGCGAATTAGATCATTTTTCAGCAGAATGGACAGTAATAAATGCACCAGGATTTTTAGCAAATGCAAAAGAAGATGGTACAAGACAACACAATTTTGCGATTTTAAATTTTTCTAGAAAAATTGCTTTGATTGGTGGAACTGGTTATACTGGCGAAATTAAAAAAGGAATTTTTTCAGCGCTGAATTTTATTTTACCAGTTTATAAAAATACGTTGCCAATGCATTGCTCAGCCAATGTTGGAAAAGATGGTGATACTGCTATCTTTTTTGGATTGTCAGGAACTGGAAAAACAACCTTATCAACAGATCCAAACAGAAGTTTGATTGGAGATGATGAACATGGCTGGACTGCAGAAAATACAATTTTCAATTTTGAAGGTGGTTGTTATGCGAAAGTCATTAATTTATCGCAGGAAAATGAGCCTGAAATTTATGCAGCTATAAAAAAAGGTGCCATTTTAGAAAATGTGGTATTGAAAGATAATGGTGATGTAGATTTTTCGGATACTTCTATTACCGAAAATACCAGAGTGAGTTATCCTTTGTATCATATTGATAATATTCAAAATCCATCCATTGGAAAAAATCCAAAAAATATTTTCTTTTTAACTGCAGATGCTTTTGGAGTATTGCCTCCCATTTCTAAATTAACGCCGGCACAAGCAGCATATCATTTTATTTCAGGTTATACTGCAAAAGTTGCAGGAACTGAAGCAGGCATTACAGAACCAGTGCCAAGCTTTTCTGCTTGTTTTGGTGCGCCATTCATGCCTTTACATCCAACAAGATATGCTGAGATGTTGAGTAATAAAATGAAAGAATCTGGTGTAAATGTTTGGTTGGTAAATACAGGTTGGTCTGGTGGAAAATATGGTGTTGGAAAACGAATGCCATTAAAATATACACGTGCCATGATTACAGCAGTTTTAAACGGAAGTTTGGGTGATTATACTTATGAAAATTATCATATTCATTCCGTTTTTGGAGTAGCGCAACCAAGAAGTTGTCCTGGAGTGCCAACAGAATTGTTGAGCCCAAGAAGCACTTGGGATAATGATGAAGCTTACTATGAAACTGCATTTGCATTGTCAAATGCTTTTAGAGTTAATTTTAAAAAGTACGAGGAATTTGCTAGTGAAGAAATTCGTAGAGGAGGACCTCAAAGGTATGCATTTTAGTATGTAATTAAAATTTTTAGTTTTTAGAAACACCTCTTTTTGAGGTGTTTTTTTGTTTAAAAAAACTATCTTTAGTGTTTCAATAGCATTTTTTAAATGAAAAATTGGTTTAAAAATATTGGTCCAGGTCCATTAATTGCTGCTGCATTTATAGGTCCAGGAACAGTTACTTTATGCACGCTTGCAGGTGTTAATTTCGGATTTAATTTATTGTGGGCAATGTTATTGTCAATTGTTGCAACTATTTTTTTACAAGAAATGGCAGCAAGATTGGGGATTATTTCTCAAAAAGGATTGTCTGAAATCATCAAGCAAGAAATCAAAAATCCGATTTTTAAAAAAATAATTATTGGACTTATTTTAGTAGCAATTGTCATTGGAAATGCTTCTTATGAAGCAGGAAATATTAGTGGCGGAATTTTAGGCTTGGAAACTATTTTTGGACAATGGATTGTAAAAAAATCTTTTTTTTCATTCAATCTTATGAGTATTTTGGTGGGTGTTATTGCGTTTGCAATGTTGTATGTAGGCAGTTATAAATTTTTAGAAAAAGCGCTTATTTCTTTTGTGATTTTAATGAGTTTGTCGTTTTTTATTACTGCTATTATTACCAAGCCTAATTTGCTTGAAATTATGAAAGGTTTGTTGGTTCCAAAACTTCCAGAACACAGTTTATTAACGGTTATTGGATTAATTGGCACCACAGTTGTTCCGTATAATTTATTTCTTCATGCTTCTCTAGTAAAAGAAAAGTGGAGTACTAAACAAGATTTAAAATTTGCCAAAAGAGACACTATCATTGCGGTTTTATTGGGTGGTTTTATTTCAATTGCTATAATTATTTCAGCAGCTGCAATCTCTGTAAAAGAAATTTCAAATGCGGCTGATTTGGCTTTAGGATTAGCACCTTTGTATGGTGATTTTGCAAAATATTTTTTGTCAATAGGATTGTTTGCAGCAGGAATTACCTCTGCTATTACAGCGCCTTTAGCAGCAGCTTATGTTGCTAAAGAATGTTTTGGATGGAAATCCAATTTAAAATCGAATTCATTCAGAGCAGTTTGGATGACAATATTAATTTTGGGTGTAATTTTTTCATCTGTAGGAATCAAACCTATTGAAATTATCAAATTTCCACAAATTGTAAATGGATTATTACTACCTATAATCACAGTAATTTTACTGTGGATGATGAATCAAAAATCGGTTTTGGGAGATTTTACAAATTCTAAAATGCAAAATAGTATCGGATTTTTCATCTTTCTGATTACCTTATTTTTAGGAATAAAAATGATTTTGAAAGTATTTAATTTATTTTAAAAATGATTGTTATCAATTGTGATGTTGGCGAAGGAATTGCAAATGAGCATTTATTAATGCCCTACATTACGTCTTGTAATATTGCTTGTGGAGGTCATTTTGGTGATAAAAATTCAATGGATACAACCATACTTTTAGCCCTGAAAAATAATGTTTTGATTGGTGCGCATCCTTCTTTTCCTGATACAGAAAATTTTGGACGAAAATGGATAACAATTTCTGATGAGGAACTACAAAAAAGTATCGAAATTCAATTGGATATTTTTCAGGAAAGAATGAAAATTCATAAAGCAAAATTGCATCACATAAAACCACATGGAGCGTTGTATAATGCGATTGCTGTAGACGAACATTTGGCAACTGTTTTTGTGAATTCTATAAAAAAATATACTGAAAATGTATATTTATTTGTACCATATAAATCAGAAATTGAGAAAGTTGCATTAAATAATAACATCAAAATTATTTATGAAGCTTTTGCTGACAGGAATTATAATGACGATTTAACTTTGGTCAATAGAAATCACAAAAATGCACTAATTACAGATAAAGAACATGTTTTTCAACACGTTTCAAAAATGGTTTTTGACGGAAAAGTGAAAACCTTATTAGGATTTGAAAAATCGATTAAAGCTGATACTTTCTGTGTGCATTCTGATACTGAAAATGCGTTGGAAATTGTTCAATATTTATCAAATAGATTCAATAAAATCACTATTTGATGCACAAACTTCAATACAAATCTTTTGGAGAAAAAGCAATTCTGATTGAATGGCAACCAACAATTTCAATTGAAATTTTAGACGACATATTGCAGTTTAAATCAAAAATTTTGTTTAAAAAAGCAGCATCGATTGCAGATATTATTATAGGATATCACTCATTAACAATTGTATATAAAACGTTTATTTCCAATCATGTAGAAGAAGTAAAGATATTGCAGTCAATCTATATTTTGGAGGTTACAATTGAAAAAAATCCACATTTTCTGTGGGAAATTCCAGTATGTTACGAGGATGAATTTGGGTTGGATTTGGAAGAAATTTCCAAGAAAACAAAACTCTCTAAAAGTCAAATTATTCAAATTCATTCAGAGGCAATTTATACTGTTTTTTTCATCGGATTTTTACCCGGATTTTTATATTTAGGAGGCTTGAATTCAAGATTATTTATAGATAGAAAATCAAATCCACGTTTACAAATCGAAAAAGGATCTGTTGCAATTGGTGGAAAACAAACAGGAATTTATCCATCTAATTCTCCTGGAGGTTGGAATATCATTGGCAAAACGCCCATTACTTTTTTTGATGTTGAAAATGTAAAACCCTGTTTTGCTTCACTAAAAGATCGAATTCATTTCGTTTCTGTTAGCAAAGAAGAATTTTTTGAAATTCAAGAAAAAGTGAACAATAAAACCTATCAACTTCAACAAAAAGTCATCCATGATTAAAGTTTTAAATCCAGGTTTTTATACTACAATTCAAGACAAAGGAAGAGTTGGTTTTGCTACATTTGGTGTGCCAATTTCTGGAGTTATGGATTCGTTTTCAGCCGATTTTGCCAATATAATTTTGAATAATTCACTTGAAGATGCCTTTCTAGAAATCACTTTTGGTGGATGTTCTTTGCAATTTCTTGAAAAAACGATCATTTGTATTTCTGGAGCAGATTTTTCTCCTACTTTAAACCAAACAAAAATCAATTTGAATACCAAAATTGAAGTTCAAAAAAATGATGTGCTGACTTTTGGAAAAAGAAATTTTGGAGCGTATGCTTATTTGGCAGTTAAAGGAGGTTTTCAGACAGAAATTAAATTAAAAAGTCGCAGTTTTTATCAGAATATTACTAAAAATTATCTTTTAAAAAAAGGTGATTTACTTCCTATTTTGTCTATTCATGAAGAACTTTCAACATCCAATGCTAGTATAAAATTTCCAAATTATCACTTTGATTCAAAAGAAATTTTTTGTTACAAAGGGCCAGAATTTGAGTTGTTGAATGAGTATCAGAAAAAAATTCTTTTCAAAAATTCATTTACAATTTCGAAAGACATTAATAGAATTGGATTTAAATTAGAAGAATTGATGGAAAATGAATTGCCTCAAATTTTAACATCCGCAGTTTTTCCTGGAACTGTGCAATTAACACCTTCAGGAAAATTGATTGTTTTGATGAGAGATTGTCAAGTTACAGGAGGATATCCAAGAATATTACAATTGAGTGAAAAAAGCATCAATCAGTTTGCTCAAAAAACAACCAATGATACTTTTCGATTTTCACTTTTGGAAAGTTAACATCAAAAAAAATCGCTTAGATTTATTTCTAAGCGATTTTTTCAATTTTATTTTATAGAATAATTACTTATTTCCATTGATTTCATTGGCTTTCTTTTCAATTTCTTGAAGTGTGCCTGAAATAGTTTGTGTTTCTGTAAATGTTTTTCCGTTTACAGTTTTCGTTGTAATAATAATTGCAGAAGCTAATTGATCATTTTGACTGTTTACAGTTACTTGAATTTCTTTTTTCACTTCTTCTTTAATAGTGGAAACTGGTTCAGTATGACCCCCTAAAATTGGCGCAATTACCAAACCAATCAAACAAGTTAATTTGATTAAAATGTTCATTGAAGGCCCAGAAGTATCTTTAAAAGGATCGCCAACAGTATCTCCAGTTACAGCAGCTTTATGTGCATCAGAACCTTTAAAAGTCATTACTCCATTAATTTCAACTCCCGCTTCAAAAGATTTTTTTGCATTATCCCAAGCACCACCAGCATTGTTTTGGAACACAGCCCAAAGTACACCAGAAACAGTAACTCCAGCCATATAACCACCTAACATTTCAGCAATTAATTGGTTGTTATCACCATAAACAAGTTTGCCTAAAATTACAATTGCAATTGGAAAACCAATGGTTAAAATACCAGGCAACATCATTTCACGTAAAGCTGCTTTTGTAGAAATTTCCACACATTTTCCGTATTCAGGTTTTCCAGTTCCTTCCATAATTCCAGGAATTTCTTTAAACTGACGACGAACTTCATATACCATATCCATTGCAGCTTTTCCAACAGAATTCATAGCTAAAGCTGAGAAAACTACAGGAATCATTCCACCTACAAATAACATTGCCAATACAGGAGCTTTAAAAATATTGATACCGTCAATACCTGTAAAAGTAACATAAGCAGCAAATAAAGCTAACGAAGTTAATGCAGCAGAAGCAATTGCAAAACCTTTTCCTGTTGCTGCTGTTGTATTTCCAACTGAATCTAAAATATCAGTTCTTGTACGAACTTCTTTTGGTAATTCGCTCATTTCTGCGATTCCACCAGCGTTATCAGAAATTGGTCCAAAAGCGTCAATGGCTAATTGCATTGCTGTTGTAGCCATCATTGCAGAAGCTGCTAAAGCCACACCATAAAAACCTGCAAAAGCATAAGAAGCCCAAATTGCAGCTGCGAATAGTAATACTGTTGGGAAAGTAGAAATCATACCAGTTGCTAAACCTGCAATTACGTTTGTTCCAGCTCCAGTTGATGATTTTTGAACAATTGCCAAAACTGGTTTTGTTCCTAATCCAGTGTAATATTCTGTTACTGATGAAATAACTCCACCAACAACCAATCCAACAATAGTTGCATAAAAAACACGCATTGAAGAAATTTCTTTTGCACCTTCTCCATAAAATTCCATAGTCATTACTTCTGGTAACATAAAATCTACCAAGAAATAACATGATACTAATGTTAAAATAATTGAAACCCAGTTACCAATATTTAATGCACCTTGCACTTGCTTTTCTTTTGCGTCATCAGATGAAATTTTTACCAACATAGTTCCAATAATCGAAAATAAAATTCCAAAACCTGCAATTGCCATTGGTAATAAAATAGGACCAATACCACCAAAAGCGTCATTGATACTTCCTCCCATATCTTTAATTACGTAATTTCCTAAAACCATTGCTGCTAAAACTGTAGCCACATACGAACCAAATAAATCTGCTCCCATACCAGCAACATCTCCCACATTATCACCCACGTTATCTGCAATTGTTGCAGGGTTTCTTGGATCATCCTCAGGAATTCCTGCTTCAACTTTTCCAACTAAATCTGCTCCAACATCAGCAGCTTTTGTATAAATTCCACCACCAACTCTTGCAAATAGTGCAATGGATTCAGCTCCTAATGAAAATCCTGCTAAAGTTTCTAAAACGATGGTCATTTGTTCAGTTGTTGTCCAAGCTCCACCCATAAAATAATGATAGAAGAAAATAAAGAATGCTGTTAAACCTAAAACTGCTAATCCAGCAACACCTAAACCCATTACTGTTCCACCACCAAAAGAAACTTTTAAAGCTTGAGGTAAACTTGTACGAGCTGCTTGTGTTGTTCTTACGTTTGTTTTGGTTGCGATTTTCATCCCCATATTTCCAGCTAATGCTGAGAAAATAGCCCCAAAAATAAAAGCTACTACAATTAAAATATGTGTAGTTGGAACGATAAATGAAATTCCTGCTAAAAGGATACTTGCACCAATTACAAAGAAAGTTAATAATCGGTATTCTGCTTTTAAGAATGCCAAGGCTCCTTCATAGATATAATCTGAAATTTCTTTCATTTTACCATCTCCAGCATCTTGTTTCAAAACCCAAGCTCTCTTGACATACATAAAAAGTAAGCCAATCACTGCCATTACAACTGGCACATAAATCATTAATTCCATAAGATATAGTTAAATTGATTAGTTAAAAATGGCGGTAAAAGTAATAAAATCATAATGAAATAAAAAACCTCAAAAAGGTTTAATTTTTTGAGGTTCTTATTTTTTAGAGTGATATTTTATTAAATCGAAAAATAATTGGTCTTTTTATATTCACTATTGTTATATCTCTCAACACAATCTTTATAGATTCTCTCAGCTTCTGATGCATCTCCCCAACCTCCAACAGCTACTTTTTTCTTTTCTAAATCTTTATATACTTGAAAAAAGTGTTCGATTTCTTTTAATCTATGAGGATTTAAGTCGAAAATATCTTTTCTCTTACTCCAAATTGGATCGGAAACAGGTACACAAATTATTTTTTCGTCTGGACCTTTTTCATCTGTCATGTGAAAAACTCCAATTGGTTTTACTTCCATAACACACATTGGAAAACTAGGTTCATGACCTAATACTAAAACATCTAATGGATCACCATCTAACGCTAAAGTCTCAGGGACAAAGCCATAATCTGCAGGATACATCATGGATGAAAATAGCATTCTATCAAATCGGATTTTATTCAATTTAAAATCATATTCGTATTTGTTTCTACTTCCTTTAGGAATTTCAATTAGCACATCAAAAGTTATATTCATTTTTTTATTTTTTGTCAACAAAAATAGGGAATTGTATGACTACAAATAGGAAATTTTAAACAGAATTACGCAAAGGTTTTCGAATTATAGCAAGAAAAAAGCCTTTCATTTTTTGAAAGGCTTTTTTAGTTTTTAGTTATTTTTTCAAATACAATACTTCTTTTACAGCTTTGATAACATCATTTGAATTTGGAATCCATTTTTCAAATAATGCTGATGAGTAAGGAGCAGGAGTATCAGCAGTGGTGATTCTTTTGATTGGCGCATCTAAAAAATCGAATGCTTCACTTTGTATTCTGTATGTAATTTCTGATGAAACACTGGCAAATGGCCAAGCTTCTTCTAAAATTACCAATCTATTTGTCTTTTTTACTGACTTTATAATGGCAGCATGATCCATAGGACGCACTGTTCTTAAGTCAATAATTTCTATAGAAATGTTTTCTTTCGCCAATTCATCTGCAGCTTTGTATGCTTCTTTGATAATTTTTCCAAAAGAAACTACAGTTACATCTGTTCCTTCTCTTTTGATATCTGCAACTCCAATCGGAATTAAATATTCACCTTCAGGAATTTCCATTTTATCACCATACATTTGTTCAGATTCCATGAAAATTACTGGATCATCATCACGAATTGCAGCTTTCAATAATCCTTTTGCATCATATGGATTTGATGGAACAATTACTTTTAAACCTGGCGTATTTGCAAACCAATTTTCAAACGCTTGTGAGTGTGTAGCGCCTAATTGACCTGCAGAAGCTGTTGGGCCTCTAAAAACAATAGGACAATTGAATTGGCCTCCAGACATTTGTCTAATTTTTGCTGCATTATTTATAATTTGATCAATTCCAACCAACGAAAAATTAAACGTCATGTATTCTACAATTGGTCTATTTCCATTCATGGCTGATCCAATAGCAACTCCAGCAAAACCAAGTTCTGCGATAGGTGTATCAATTACTCTTTTTGGACCAAATTCATCCAACATTCCTTTACTCGCTTTGTAAGCACCATTGTATTCAGCAACTTCTTCACCCATTAAATATACGCTCTCATCTCTGCGCATTTCTTCACTCATTGCTTCACAAATAGCTTCTCTAAATTGAACTGTTTTCATGTAAAATTAAATCTAGTATTGTTTTCAATTTTGCAAAAGTAAGCAATTAATTATCATTTTTTTTGAATCAAAATCAGAATCTACTCTTAAAAATTCATTTCAAAAGCGCAATCGTTTTCGAAAAATGTTAAAATCTTGAAAATTTATTATGCATGCATAGTATTTTTTAAAAAAAAGATGTAATTTCGTTGCGAATAAAAATGATAAATTAGAGAGATTATGAAAATTTTGGTTTGTATAAGTCATGTGCCAGACACCACTTCTAAGATTAATTTTACAGATAATGATACAAAATTTGATACAAATGGAGTGCAGTTTGTAATCAATCCTTATGATGAATTTTGTTTGACAAGAGCCATGTGGTTTAAAGAAAAACAAGGAGCTACTGTAACTGTTTTAAATGTTGGAAACGCAACTACTGAGCCAACTTTGCGAAAAGCATTGGCGATTGGAGCTGATGATGCAATTCGTGTGAATGCTGAACCAATTGATGGTTTGTCTGTAGCCAAAGAAATAGCTGCTGTTGTAAAAAATGGAAATTATGATTTGGTTTTAGCAGGAAGAGAATCTATTGATTATAATGGAGGAATGGTTCCTGGAATGATTGCTTCTCTCGTAAACTATAATTTCGTAAATGGTTGTGTGGGAGTTGAAATTGATGGAAATTCAGCAACTCTTGTAAGAGAAATTGATGGAGGAAATGAAACATTGAGTTCGTCTTTGCCAATGGTCATTGCAGGTCAAAAAGGAATTGTTGAAGAAAAAGATTTACGCATTCCAAATATGAGAGGAATCATGATGGCACGTCAAAAACCATTGCAAGTTGTTGAACCTGTGTCTACTGCAAATGCAACTGAAGTTCAATCATATCAAAAGCCAGCTCCAAAAGGTGCTGTAAAATTGGTAAGTGCAGACAATATTGATGAATTGATCAATTTATTGCATAACGAAGCAAAAGTGATTTAATTTTTTGTAAAAAAATAAAATCACTCCGAATTTATTTCGGAATCAAAAGAAAAATAATAATAATAATACCCTGAAACAAGTACAGGGTGAAAAAATAAAAAATATGTCAGTTTTAGTTTTTGCAGATGCCGCAAATGGCAAATTTAAAAAAAGTGCTTTTGAAGTAGTTTCTTACGGAAAAAAAGTAGCAGAACAATTGGGTACAAATTTAGTTGCACTTACTATCAACGTTTCTTCAAACGAAGAATTGTATAAATATGGTGCAGAAAAAGTAGTTTCGGTTTCAGAAAATAAGCTAGCTACTTTCAATGCAAAGGCATATGCATCTATCATAAAACAAGTTGCAGACGCTGAAAATGCAACAGTAATTGTGTTGGATTCAAGTATAGATACGTTATATCTTGCGCCTTTAGTTTCAGTTTCTTTGGATGCTGGTTACGCTTCAAATGTGGTTGCATTACCAAGTTCAACAGCGCCTTTTACCATCAAAAGAAAGGTTTTTTCAAATAAAGGATTTGCAAATACTGTGATTTCAACAGATAAAAAAATTATTGGAGTTGCAAAAAATTCATTTGGGATTCATGAAAATCCTGTTTCAGGAACTGTTCAAAATATGGAAGTTTCTCTATCAGATGGAGATTTCACAGTAAAATCAGAAAAAGTAGAAAAAGTTTCAGGAAAAGTGACCATTGCTGATGCTGATGTGGTGGTTTCTGCAGGAAGAGGTTTGAAAGGTCCAGAAAATTGGGGAATGATTGAAGAATTGGCCAATGTTTTAGGAGCAGCAACTGCTTGCTCTAAACCAGTTTCAGATTTAGGTTGGCGTCCTCATGGCGAACATGTTGGGCAAACAGGAAAACCTGTTGCATCTAATTTGTATATTGCTATTGGAATTTCGGGAGCTATTCAGCATTTAGCAGGAGTCAATGCATCAAAAGTAAAAGTTGTTATCAATACTGATCCAGAAGCCCCGTTTTTTAAAGCTGCTGATTACGGAATTGTTGGTGACGCTTTTCAAGTTGTACCTGAATTAATTACAAAATTAAAAGCATTCAAAGAAGCCTAGTCATTTCTTTTTGAGTGTTTTACCTTTAAAAACCCATTAGTTTAAATGCTTTTGGGTTTTTCTATTTATAAAAACAACTAAAATTAATTTATAGACTACATATTTTTAGTAAATTGTGCCACAATTCTACAAAACAATTTTCTAGTTTTAAATAAGGTGTTTTTTAGTTTTTTGTTGAGATATTTATGAGTTTAATACAACTAACAATCAAAGGAATTTCATACAGTCAAACACAAACTGGTGCTTATGCATTGGTTTTGAGTGAAATAGAGGGTACTAGAACTTTGCCAATAATAATAGGTGCTTTTGAGGCGCAATCTATTGCAATTGCTTTAGAAACTGAAATAAGACCTCCAAGACCATTAACTCATGATTTATTTAAAACATTTTCTGATACTTTTGGCATCAAAATCAAAGAAGTAATCATTCATAAATTGGTTGATGGTGTTTTCTTTTCTAGCATGATTTGTGAAAAAGATGGAAAAGAAGAACAAATTGATGCTAGAACTTCGGATGCAATTGCGATCGCTGTTCGTTTTGATGCGCCAATTTATACCTATGAAAATATTTTAGACAAAGCAGGAGTGTATCTAAAAATTGAAGAAGAAATGGCGCTTGAAGGAAAAAAGGAAGTTGAAAAAATTCCTGCTGATTTGAGCGAAACAAAAGATAAATCGAGTTTTTCAAAATTTACTTTATCACAATTGCAAGACCAACTAAACCAAGCTGTTGTTAATGAAAATTATGAATTAGCTGCAAAAATAAGAGACGAAATAAGCAAACGCACCTAAAATTTTAAAATATGAAAAATAGCATTATAGCGCTTTTTTGCTTTTTTACTTCAATTACTTTTGCTCAACAATTAGAAAAAAATTGGAAATTTTCATCTGTTAAAAATCAATCAGAATCAGTTTCAATTGCTATTGATTCTTCTGATATTTTATCGCTAATTGATGGGAAATTTACTTTTCAACTAAAAGAAAAAACGAGCTCTGCAAATACAGGAAATTTCATCCGTCAAAATAATTTATTGATTTTTCATTTCAAAAATCCAAAAGACACAGTTCGTTATTTTAACATCGTTTCTTTAGATGAATCATCCTTAGTTTTAAATGAAAATGATATTGTTTATAAATTAGTTTCTTCTGAAATTTTACAAAAAAACAGTGTTGATGAAGCTAAAAATACCCAAATTGATGCTTCCAATTCTATAAAACCAAGTCAAGGTTTTTCTATTGAAAGTTTTTGGCGAGGTGTTTTAGGAATGGTAGTATTGATTATAATTTCCTTTTTATTTAGCAGCAACAAAAAAGCGATTGACTGGAAAAAAGTAGGAATTGGAATTTCCTTGCAATTAATCATTGCAATTGGAGTGTTGAAAGTACCTTTTATCCAACATATTTTTGAATTTGTTGGTGGAATTTTCATTTCTATTTTAGAGTATACCAAAGCTGGAAGTGAATTTTTATTTGCAGGAATGGTGGGTGATATGACTACTTTCGGATACATTTTTGCATTTCAAGTATTACCAACAATTATCTTTTTCTCGGCATTAACATCCTTGCTATTTTACCTTGGAATTATCCAAAAAGTAGTAAAATGGTTGGCAATTGCTTTGTCCAAATTTCTTGGAATATCAGGAATGGAAAGTTTATCAGTTGCAGGAAACATTTTTTTAGGACAAACAGAAGCACCTTTATTAATCAAAGCATATTTGGAGAAAATGAACAAATCCGAAATGTTGTTGGTAATGATTGGAGGAATGGCAACTGTTGCAGGGGCTGTTTTAGCAGCATACATTGGTTTTTTAGGTGGAGGTGACAAAGCGTTGGAATTGGTTTTTGCCAAACATTTATTAGCAGCATCAGTAATGGCAGCACCTGGCGCAATTGTAATTTCTAAAATTCTATATCCTCAAACTGAAAAAGTAAATACAGATGTAAGTGTTTCACAAGAAAAAATTGGCTCTAATATTTTAGATGCGATTGCAAACGGAACTACTGAAGGCTTGCGTTTGGCGGTAAATGTAGGAGCAATGTTGTTGGTTTTTGTAGCAATCATTGCAATGTTAAATGGTATTTTGGGTTGGATAGGAGACATCACTTCTTTAAATGATTGGATGGCAAAAAACACTGCTTATACATCCTTTTCAATTGAAGCAATTTTAGGTTATTTATTTGCGCCTTTAATGTGGTTGATTGGTGTTGCCAAAGAAGATATGGCTTTAATGGGTCAATTATTAGGAATAAAATTAGCAGCAAGTGAGTTTATTGCATATATTCAATTAGCTGATTTAAAGAATATTACAAGCGTTATTCACTTAAATTACGACAAATCAATCATTATGGCAACTTACATGTTATGTGGTTTTGCCAATTTTGCATCTATCGGAATTCAAATTGGTGGCATTGGTTCATTAGCACCAAAACAACGAAAAACCTTGTCAGAATTTGGAATGAAAGCATTGATTGGAGGTACCATTGCATCCTTAATGTCTGCTGCCATTGCAGGTATGATTATTGGTTAATTTAATAATGATAAAAGTCTAAAGTCAAAAGTTGAAAGTTTAGGAAATGAGGAATTTTAGAAAACTAGATATATGGAATGAAGCTAGGTTTTTAGCTAAAGAAGTTTATTTAGTTTCATCAAAATTACCATCTTCTGAGCAATTTGGATTGATCTCTCAAATAAATAGGTGTGTAATTTCTATTCCTGCAAATATAGCTGAAGGTTCAGCAAAGGATTCTCAAAAGGACTTTATTAGGTTTTTGCAAATTAGTTTGGGTTCTGCATTTGAACTAGAATCTCATTTAATTTTATGTATTGAATTAAATTTTTTTAATGAGAATGATTTAAATTTAACAATTGATAAAGTTCAAGTTTTGCAAAAACGAATCTCAGCATTAATAAAATATAATCAAAATTCAACTTTAACCTTATAACTAAAATCTTTCACCTAGAAAATGAAACAATACCATGACTTAGTAAAACACGTTTTAGAAAACGGAAATGAAAAAGGAGATAGAACAGGAACTGGAACAAAAAGTGTTTTTGGTTATCAAATGCGTTTTGATTTGAGTGAAGGTTTTCCTATGGTAACCACAAAAAAACTACACTTAAAATCAATTGTATATGAATTATTGTGGTTTATAAAAGGAGATACCAATATCAAATATTTACAAGAAAATGGCGTCAGAATTTGGAATGAATGGGCAGATGAAAATGGTGATTTAGGGCCAGTATATGGACATCAATGGCGCAACTGGAATAGTGATGAAATTGATCAGCTAAAAGAAGTAATTGAAACATTGAAAAAAAATCCGAATTCAAGAAGAATGTTGGTTTCTGCTTGGAATCCATCAGTTTTGCCTGATACATCCAAATCTTTTTCAGAAAATGTTGCCAATGGAAAAGCAGCTTTGCCTCCTTGTCATGCATTTTTTCAGTTTTATGTAGCAGATGGTAAATTGTCTTGTCAACTATACCAAAGAAGTGCTGATATTTTTCTAGGAGTTCCTTTCAATATTGCATCATATGCACTTTTTACTATGATGATTGCACAAGTTTGTGGTTATCAAGCAGGTGAATTCATCCATACTTTTGGAGATGCCCATATTTATAACAATCACATTGAACAATTAGAATTGCAATTGTCTAGAGACATTAGACCTTTGCCAACCATGAAAATAAATCCAGCAATAAAAAATATTGAAGATTTTACTTTCAAAGATTTTGAATTGATTAACTACAATCCACATCCTCACATCAAAGGAATCGTTGCTGTTTAGAATAAAAACAAAAAGAGCTTTCAAACTATTTGAAAGCTCTTTGTAATTTTTACAAACTCAATACGCTGTTTTCTGCTCCAGCAAAATCGCTCCAAGCATATCCATCAGCTTCTTCATCATTTACATAGTTTCCATCAACTAAGTATCTAAATTCATATGAAGTTCCTGATTCTAAATCAATTGTGCCTTTAAATGTACCATTTTTCAATTTACTCAAAGGAGTTGCACTTTCATCCCAACCATTAAAACTTCCTACAACTGCAACATTTTCAGCTTCTTCAGGTTGTATAGAAAAAGTTACTTTACAAACTGGTTTACTTTTTAAAAATTGTTTTTTAATTGCCATAATTTTGTATTTAAATTATGTGGTAAAAGTAGATAACAACTTTTTGATGACAAACTTTAATGCTTTCTAATTGATTCGATTTGCGAGTTCAACAAAATCTTTGCTAAAAAATACAAGTATTCAAAAAATATCAATAAGTAAATTATGGGATTTTTAATTTTTTGAAGATTATTTTTATCCTGATTTTCAGTACTTTTGCTCCTAAATCGGTTTCGTAAAGGGGTATTTTTTTGTCAAAAATGAAGAAAAACGTCAAATTTCATCACTTTTACATTATTTTTGAAATATGAATAGAACTTTTTTTGTTTTTTTTTTAGTGTTCACCAATGTTGTTTTTTCACAAGAACAAATAAAATCATTTAATTTATCGGAACTTGATGAGTTACCCATTTTTCATCAATTCGAAATTCCCAAGAGTCAAAAAAATAACATTCTATTATTTCAAGCAAAATTGCAACAGTTTTTTATCACTAATATTGATTCAAAATCGTTGATTTATTTTAATGAACAACCTTCTTATGCATTGCATCTAAAAACTACTTTTGATGGAAGTATAAAAATCAATAATTTATCAGAATTTACAAATATTCAAAAAGAAGCTTTAGAAAAAGTACTTGAAAAATTGAACATCAAAAAAGGGGCTCAAAAAAATGGACAAGTCGTTTCAGTTGAATTTTCAATACCATTACAAATTAAGTTTACTGAGATTAAAACCATCAAATAACCCATGATTACACTCATTGCAGCCATTGCCAAAAACAATGCTTTAGGTAAAAATAATGATTTGATTTGGCATTTACCTGCTGATTTAAAGCGTTTTAGACAACTTACAACAGGGCATCATATGATTATGGGAAGAAAAACGTACGAATCTATTGGAAAACCTTTGCCCAATAGAACCACGATTATTGTGAGTAGAAATCCTGAATATTTTCAAGAAGGTTGTTTGATGGCTTCAAGTTTAGAGGATGCTATTCAAATCTCTAAAAATGAAGAGGTTATTTGTATTGTTGGTGGAGAGCAAATTTATAGACAAGCGTTAGAAAATGATTTAGTTGATGCTTTAGACATTACTTTAGTGCATCATGAATTTGATGCGGATGCTTTTTTTCCTGAAATTGACACAAAAATTTGGGAAGAAATTTCAAGAGAAGATTTTAAAGCTGATGAAAAAAACAAGTTTGATTACAGTTTTATAAAATACCAAAAAAGAGCTAATTAATTCGGATATTGTTAAATCCTCCACCTAAATTCATTCGATATTTTTGTTGTGCAAATAAAAAATAATTGAATAATTTATAATTTACCTCATAACCATAATCTATATTTGGTTGATAATCAATGGTGTTTTCGTAAATATTAGGATTGTACTGCAAAGGATTTTGTGCTCTCAAATTCCAAGTTGTTACCCAAGCAATATTACGAGCTTCCATATAATTTTGAGTGTAATAACCAACAGGTTGTGCAACTGCATTTAAAAAATAGTTAAATCCAGGATCTATAATGATAATTTCATACTCTAAACTATCATTGGCAATCACAACAGGTTCCTCATTTTCAATGTTTTTTTTTGATATTGGCACAGAACTACAAGCCCATAAAACAAGTGTAATTAGCGATAGAAAAATAAGTGATTTTAGAATTTTCATTATTCAAAGAATTTCACATTGGTAAATTTGCAAAAAATATTTCAGATTTGATAGGTTTTCAATTCTTTTAACAGTATTTTTAAAACGTAAAAAAATAGATAATGCTTAAAAATTTCTTGCTCATTTGCCTCTTTTTTCTGTGTTTTTCTTGTCAACAAAACACTGAAAATCAAAAACATTATGATATTTTATCTGAAAAAGAAAGAGCCATTTTAAAAGACGAACTTTTAGAAGATCGCTTGTCAAATTTATTACCAATCTTAATGGATGATACAGATATTGACATGTGGTTGTTAATTTCAAGAGAATACAATGAAGACCCCGTTTTAAAAACATTGTTACCTGCAACTTGGTTAAATGCACGCAGAAGAACCATTATTGTTTTTTATCGAAATAAAGAAAAAAATACCCTTGAAAGATTGGCTGTTGCCAGATATGATATTGGGAAAAGCATACAATCTGCTTGGAATAAAGAGCAACAACCCAATCAATGGGAAGCTTTAACAGCCATTATCAAAGAGAAAAATCCAAATAAAATAGGACTGAATTTTTCAAAACATTTTGCCTTGGCAGATGGTTTGGTAAAAACTGATTATGAAGAATTTTTGGAGAATTTACCTGTAGAATTTCACTCAAAAATTGTTTCCGCAGAAAATTTAGCCATAGCTTGGTTAGAAACCAGAACAGCAAAAGAAATGGCTTTATACAAAAATTTGGTAAAAATTACACATGATATTATTGATGAAGCTTTTTCTGAAAAGGTTATAAAACCAGGCATTACAACCACAGAAGATGTTGTTTGGTTTATGCGTCAAAAAGTTACAGATTTAGGTTTAGAAACTTGGTTTCATCCAACAATTGATGTACAAAGAAATAACGAAGCTTTAAAATCGCATATTGAATCTTTTTCAAAACAAAAAGCCGAAGAAATCATTCAAGAAGGTGATTTGCTGCATTGTGATTTTGGCATCACTTATATTGGTTTAAATACTGATTGTCAGCAACATGCTTATGTTTTAAAAAAGGATGAAAACGAAGTTCCAGCGTTTTTGAAAGCTGCTTTTGAGGATGGAAATCGTGTGCAAGATATCTTAACATCAAACATGAAAATTGGAAAAACTGGGAATGAAATCTTAGCAACTTCTTTAGCTCAAGGAAAAAAAGAAGGTTTAAGACCATCAATTTACACACATCCTTTAGGAACTTTTGGGCATAGTGCAGGAACCACAATTGGTATGTGGGATTCTCAAAATGGTGTACCTTTTAATGGAGAATATCCTTTGCACAAAAATACAGTCTATGCCATTGAATTGAATACCACTGTTGCTATTAAAGAATGGAAAAAAGATATTAGAATTATGCTGGAGGAAGCTGGTTTTTTCGGTAATAACTCATTTGAATATGTCAATGAAAGACAAACTAAAATCAAACCAATTAAAACAAATTAGCAATGAAAAATCGATGTTTTTGGGTAACAGATAGCAAATTGTATCAAGAATATCATGATTCAGAATGGGGAGAACCTGTGTATGATGATGCAGTTTTATTCGAATTTTTATTACTAGAAACTTTTCAAGCAGGGTTGAATTGGTTGACAATTTTGAACAAAAGAGAGAATTTTAGAAAGGCATTTGACAATTTTGATTATCAAAAAATTGCTAATTATTCTGATAAAAAGCAGCAAGAATTATTACAAAATGAAGGTATTATCAGAAACCGTTTAAAAATACAAAGTGCCATAACAAATGCGCAATTATTTATGGAAATTCAGAAAGAATTTGGGTCGTTTTCTAATTTTATTTGGCGTTTTGTAGATGGAAAACCAATTGTGAATTGTTTTCATCAACGAAATGAAGTTCCTGCAACTACCGAAATTTCGGATGCAATTTCCAAAACTTTAAAAAAGCGAGGCTTTAAATTTGTAGGTTCTACAGTTATGTATGCGTTTATGCAAGCAGTTGGCATGGTCAATGATCACACATCATCCTGTTTTAAATTTCATCATTCATGCTTGTAAGCATCAATTTTTAAAATACTGGCTTATTTTTATATACAGCCTTAGAAATTATCTGTTTTAAAAGAACTAAAAAATTAAAAAAAAATGAGAATTTGGAATTAATTTCCTAATAGTATTCTCAACGCAACAAAAATGGCAATGATAATTCCGCCATAAATAGCTACTTTTTTTCCTGCATTTTTATAATATCGTTCATGATTTTTGGTGTCTTTTTTGTAACTCCAAACTAATACTGCTGAAAAAGCAATTACAAAAAAAATGATAAAAATGATTCTTCCAGTTGAAAAAAAAGCGTTTAAAAACATCATATAGTTTTTGATTTTTTATGCAATATTCTCAAAATTTACTTCAAAAGTTTTGCTATATTGTCAGTTGCAAAATTACATATTTATTCACAAAAAATATACAATAAGTGAATGTTAAAATCTAATAAAAACAATACAAATGAAAGATAAAATTAATGCAGTTCATCAATTTCATACAGCTTTTAAATTGGGTATCAAAAATAAACCCACAGCAGATATTGGCGAAGAACGAAATTTATTACGCTATAAATTGATGCGTGAAGAAAATGAAGAATATCTAGAAGCTGCCAATAATAATGATTTGGTTGAGGTTGCAGATGCTTTGGGTGATATGTTGTACATTCTTTGTGGTACTATTATCGAGCATGGAATGCAAGATAAGATTGACGAAGTTTTCAATGAAATTCAACGAAGTAACATGAGTAAATTGGGCGAAGATGGCAAACCCATTTACAGAGAAGATGGGAAGGTTTTAAAAGGACCAAATTATTTTAAACCTAATATTGAGGAGATTTTGAAAAAATAAAAATCACTGATCAATTACAAAAATCTTATTGGTAATCTTCCACTTTTCCTCAATTTTTTGAATTGATAAAATATCAATATAAGTGATTTTCTCTACTTTCATACTGATTTTTGCACTTGCCATTTGTGTATTTACATTGTCAATATTTAGAATTGTTAACTTACATTTTTTTATTATTTCTTCAGTCAATTTTTCTCTTGAGCTCCATTTTTGAATCAAATGTTTGAAGAAGTTATTTTGATAACCTATGATTTTTTCATCCTTCAAAATGGGTACTTTCATGGTGCCATTTTCAGTATCAAATGCTTTTTCTAAAAGAGAATAATCTCTTAGTATATAACCATTATAATAGTTTTCAATAGTGGTAATGATGTTTTGTAAATCATCATCTTTTTCTTGTGAAATCAAAGAAAACGAAGCAAACAAAAAACAACAAATAAAGATTTTTCTTAAAAGTATTTTCATGAAATTTATTTTTCCTTAAAAGATTCCAATTCTAATTTCCCTGTTTTCAACCCTTTTCCAGAAACTTTCAATGCTATTTTTCCTGCTTCTTTGGTCGTTTTTACTAGTACAACCAATTTTCCACTAAATAGTTTCATAGTTGGTAAATGAAAAAGTTCTAAAGAGGTTGCATCTCCATTGCAAGCAGCTCTGTAAGTTCCTTTTCCTGAAACTTCAAACTGTAATTGATTGGTGGCTGTTGGACAAAAAACTCCGTTTCTATCAACTACAGAAACTGTAACAAAACTTATATCATCACCATCAGCAGTGAGTTTTGTTCTGTCAGCTTCTAAAATAATTTGATGTGGTTTTTCGGCAGTTTTGATTTCTTTTTCAGCAGTTGGTTTTCCGTTTTTGTCAAATGCAATTACTTTCAACGTTCCAGGTTCATAAACAACATCATTCCAGATCAAGCGATAACGTACTTGTGGATTTCCATTTTTGATTTTTTTCTGAATTCCTTGACTTTTTCCGTTCACAAATAATTCAGCACTTTCATAATTTGTATAGACAAAAACAGGCGTTTTTTCGCCTTCACGTCCTTTCCAATTCCAATGTGGTAAAATATGTAAAGTTTCATCTTTGGTGTTCCATCTGCTTCTGTATAAATAATAACGATCTTTAGGAATTCCTGCTAAATCAATCATCCCAAAATACGAACTTCTTGATGGCCATTTTTCGTCATAAGGTGTTGGTTCGCCCAAATAATCAAAACCTGTCCAAACGAATTCGCCAATAACCCAAGGTTTATCATCTTGCAAAATGAAATCATCTTCAGGCAAATTAGACCAACTACAATATTCCAAATCATAAGATGAAGATTGAAAATCATCATATTGTTTCATAGACCCTTTTTCAACTGGGAATTTATAAACACCTCGTGAACTTACTGTGGATGCTGTTTCTGAACCTAAAATAAATCCTTGAGGAAATTTTTCGAAAGCCTCTTCATACAAATGAACGCGATAATTCAATCCAGGAATGTCCATAATTGCTCCAAAACCAGATTCCATTACTGCTTTTACTTGATCCATTCCAACAGTTACAGGACGAGTTGGATCTTCTCTGTGAAAAATATCTTGCAACCATTTGGCACGTTTTACACCTTCAGTTCCCCATTGATCAGGCACTTCATTTCCTGAACTCCACATGACAATGGAAGGATGATTTCTTGTAGCACGAACTAAATTTACAATGTCTTTTTCTGCATAATCATCAAAAAAACGATTGTATCCATTTTCGACTTTTGGTTTTTTCCATTCGTCAAAAGACTCAGCTAAAAATAAAAATCCGAGTTCATCAGCCAATTCCAATTGTTCAAAAGAAGGCATATTATGCGAACTTCTGATGGCATTTACGCCCATATCTTTCAAAAGTAACATTTGTCTTTTCAAAGCAGCTTTGTTGATAGCAGTTCCTAAAGGACCCAAATCGTGATGCAAACAAACGCCTTTGAATTTGGTGATCTTGTTATTCAATACAAATCCTTTTTCACGATTGTATTCAATTTTTCGGATGCCAAAACGAGTTGTAGTTTCATCAGAAAGTTGATTATTTATAAAATATTGAGTTTTTGCAGTATATAAATAAGGTTGCTCAGGACTCCATAATTTCGGATTTTTTAGCGGAATATTTTGTTCAAATTCATTACCGAATAAATTTTTGGATTCTTGTGAAGTGATTTCAATTCCTGCTGCATCATAAATAGTTGTTTTTACAAAACCACGATTCGAATTTATACTAGTTTTGATATTGATTTTGGCAAGAGAATCTGTCACAAAAGGCGTTATAATAAAAGTGCCCCATTGCGAAATATGTTCTTGATTTTTGATAATCAAACGCACATTTCTATACAAACCAGCTCCAGGATACCAACGTGAAGCAAACTCTTTGTTGGTTAGTTTTACTGCTAAAGTATTGTTTCCCTTTAAAATAGCTTTTGAAATATCAAAGTAAAAATAGCTGTAACCATATTTCCATTCGCCCACTTTTTTTCCATTCAAAAAAACCTCTGGTTCGCTCATGGCTCCTTCAAAAAGTAGGGTGAAATTTTTGGATAAATCATTCTCAGAAATATCAAATTTTGTGCGATACCATGCTTCTCCAATATGAGGTAATGAGCCTGTTCTTCCAGTTTTTTCAGTTGGAATTTCCTCCCCATTTTGAATAATCGCTACATTCTGTTTGTCAATTTCTTTATCAAAAGGACCATAAATTGCCCAATCATGAGGCACTGAAACATTTTGCCATTTTGAGTCATCAAAAGAAATGGATGTAGCATTTTTTTGGTTGCCTTTTTGAAATTTCCATCCATCATTAAAAGTGATGATTTTTCGGTTTTGAGAGTTGATTGTATGTGAAAAAAAGAGCACGATAAAGAGTGCAAAAAAATGTTTCTGATAAAATAGTTTCATGCTTTAAAAAATCGAAATTTCAATTATTGAACAATGGTCAAAGCGCCAGAAGGACACTTTGCAACTTGGTCAATAATGGCTTGTTTGGATGCATTTTCTGGATGAATCCAAGGTTGATCTTTAGGTTTAAAAACGGCTGATAATCCTTTTACACAATTAGCAGAATGCGTACATTTTTCTGGTTGCCAACCAATTTTAATTTCTTCTTTTGGATATGTTTTCATCAGATAAGTTTTAGTGATTTGAAAGATACTTAAAATTTATCAAACAAAAAAAACACCAACTTTTGGTTGATGTTTTCTGTATTTTTAATATTTGGTTACTATTTCAAACTATACAAATATTCTCCATCCATAAGGATCTGCTACTTTATTTGTTTGAATATCAGTAATTTTTTTCTTTAATTGAGCCGCAAATGAATTTTCTAAAACGGGCAATTCATAATCATTTTCTTGATATCCAAAACCAGCAATTGGCGAAATTACAGCAGCAGTTCCTGCTCCAAACATTTCTTTTAAATTGCCATTTTTAGCAGCTTCAACTACTTCACCAACAGAAATTTTACGAACTTCTGTTTGAATTCCTGCATCCTCAGCAATTTGTAAAATACTTTTACGTGTAATTCCATCTAAAATTCGATCGCTTGTTGGACTCGTAATTAAGGTGTCATTGATGCGAATAAAAATATTCATGGCACCAGCTTCTTCAATAAATTGATGCGTGTTATCATCTGTCCAAATAACTTGATTATAGCCTTTATCCATAGCTAATTGAGTTGGATAAAATTGTGCTGCATAGTTTCCACCGGCTTTTGCATAACCAACACCACCATTTGCTGCACGTGCGTATTTTTCTTCAATCAATACTTTTACTTTTCCAGCAAAATAAGCTCCTGAAGGTGCAGTTGCAATGATAAATTTATATTCATTTGCAGGCGATGCATGAAATCCTGATCCTGTTGCAAACATAAATGGTCTTATGTATAGAGAACTTCCTTCATTTGTAGGAATCCAATCGTTGTCAACTTTCAACAAAGCTTTTAAACCTTCCATGAAAATTTCTTCAGGAATTTGAGGAATCATCAAACGCTCTGCAGATTTATTTAAACGTTTCCAATTGTCTAAAGGTCTAAAAAGCAAGGTATTATTTTCTGCATCTTTGTATGCTTTCATTCCTTCAAAAATAGATTGTCCGTAATGAAAAATCTTAGATGATGGATCTAATGAAATTGGTGAAAATGGCTTAATTACAGGAGTTTGCCAAGCGCCATTTTTAAAATTACACTCTAACATATGATCAGAATACACACTTCCAAAAGGTAAGTTGTTGAAATCTACTGAAGCAATTTTCGATTTTTCAATACGTTGAATTTCTATTTGAGAGGACATTAGTTTTTGATTTATTTTATGCGATGCAAAGTTACACAAATTATTTATTGGAAAAAGTGCTAAAAGCGAGCTTTGTTTTTTAAAATTCATACCTTTGTATTTCAAAATCAAAATCAAAAAACATGAGAGTATTTTTTAAATTTTTGGCTGTTGCTATTTTATTTGTAACTGCTTGTAAAACAGATAAAAAATCAACAGAATCTAACGAAGATCAAACAGAAATTGCTACAAATTTTGATACATTTGGAGCAGTTATTTCAGCAGATAATGCGTTGTCATCCAAAGAAATGTTGACAAAATTCAATTCATTACAAGTTGGTGATACTATCAATATCAAATTTGCTTCATCTATAAAAGAAGTTTGTTCTAAAAAAGGTTGTTGGATGAAATTGCCATTAGATCAAGAAGCTGAAACAATGGTTCGTTTTAAAGATTATGGATTTTTTATGCCTTTAGATTCAAAAGATCGTGAGGTAATTGTTGAAGGAAAAGCATTTGTAACGGAAGTTTCTGTTGAAGATTTAAAACATTATGCTGAGGATGCTGGAAAATCAGCTGAAGAAATTGCTAAAATAACCACTCCAAAAAAGGAATTTGCTTTTGAAGCGAATGGTGTTTTGATGAAGAAATAATGAAAAACTTCTTTATTTTTTGTGCATTAATGTTAATGATTTCTTGTTCTGAAAAAAAACAAGAAAATCAAAATCATCAAAATGAAAAAATTGTAAAGCAGTCAGAAATGGCTGCTTTAATGTTAGAAATGTATTCGTTGAATTTTGAGAATAAATCACTCATTTTAGCTGGTAAAAACCCTCAAAAACTACCCAAAGAATTTTATAAAATTCATTCCGCAAAATTGACTGATTCTACTGACAGAAATGCTTCATTTGAAGCTTTTTCGGAATTTTATTTAGATACCTATCAACAACTAATGAATTCTTCAAAAGATTCATTAATTTCAAATCACAACAAAACAGTTAATAGTTGTATTGCTTGTCACAAAACAACTTGTATTGGACCAATTCCTAGAATAAAAAAGCTGCTAATTTCAACAAATTGAAAAGAGAAATTCTCCATACTTCAGATGGTTCTACAACCATTTATTTGATTGATTGGGATGAACATTATCATTCCAAACATGGGGCGATTCAAGAAGCATATCATGTATTTATCAAAAATGGATTAGCACAAGTTTCTTTGGATGAATTTTCGATTTTAGAAATTGGTTTTGGAACAGGTTTAAATGCATTTATCACTTTTTTAGAAGCTCAAAAAAGTTCAAAAATCATTGATTATGTTGGAGTGGAAGCATATCCAGTTGAAATTTCGGAAATTAAACAACTCAACTATGTTTCTGAATTAAATGCGAATGAATTTCAGTCAATTTTTGATGAAATGCATCATATCTCTTGGGAAGAAAAAAATCAAATTTCAACCAATTTTTCATTGACTAAAAGGAAACAATTTTTTCACAATATTGATGATGAAAACACCTTTGATTTGATTTATTTTGATGCATTTGGGGCAAGAGTTCAGCCTGAACTGTGGACAGAAGAAGTTTTTGAAAAAATGTATAAAGCGTTAAAAATCAATGGCATTTTAGTGACTTATGCAGCCAAAGGAAGTGTTAGAAGAGCTTTGCAAAAAGTTGGATTTAATGTAGAGCGTTTACAAGGTCCTCCTGGAAAAAGAGAAATGTTACGTGGAGTAAAATAATTGTTTTATAGAGGAGTAAGTCAATAAATTGTATAAGCTTATTTTAATTTATCTTTACATTTTTAGAGTCTTAAAAATAGAATCATGGAATTTAGAAGGAAATTTGGAAGGAAAAAAGAAAAAAAATCAATAAAAGGATTGTTTTTAGTTGTTTTATTGGTGGTGGTTTTATATTTGTGGTTCAATGCTGATGCTTTGATAAAAGCATTTTTTTAAATCCTACTTTTTGATAACAGAAAAAATTATTTTAGGGATTGATCCAGGAACAACCATTATGGGTTTTGGACTCATCAAAGTGGTTGGAAAAAAAATGGAATTCATTCAAATGAACGAATTGCAACTCTCAAAATACGATGATCATTATCTAAAATTAAAGCACATTTTTGAACGAACTATTGAGTTGATTGACACTCATAATCCTGACGAAATTGCCATTGAAGCGCCATTTTACGGTAAAAATGTACAATCCATGTTAAAGTTGGGAAGAGCACAAGGAGTTGCCATGGCTGCTGGTTTATCACGCCAAATTCCAATTACAGAATATCTGCCAAAAAAGATAAAAATGGCCATTACAGGAAATGGAAATGCGAGTAAAGAACAAGTTGCTTTGATGTTAAAATCGCTTTTAAATCTCAAAAGTTTACCAAAAAATTTAGACGCTACAGATGGTTTGGCTGCTGCAGTTTGTCATTTTTACAATTACGGAAAAATAGAAGGTGGAATTAGTTATTCAGGATGGGAGAGTTTTGTGAAGAATAATGAAAAGAGAATAAAAAAATAGTTTTCAGTCTCAGTTTTCAGTTGGGTTATTTAATATATAATTATTAATTATGGATTTTACAAGTCTTTTAGCATTCAAAAAATCATTTCAATTGGCAATGAGAATTTTTGAAATTTCAAAGTCATTTCCAATTGAGGAAAAGTATTCACTTACAGATCAAATAAGAAGATCATCAAGAAGTGTTCCTGCAAATATTGCTGAGGCCTATAGAAAAAGAGCATACCCAAAACATTTTACAAGTAAACTTAGTGATAGTGATGCTGAAAATTCAGAGACCTTTACTTGGCTCTTGTTTGCAAATAAATGTAATTACATAAATTCAGAAATATTCCAAGAACTTTCAAATGAAATTGAAGAAGTTGGAAAATTGACACATTTTATGATGAACAATCCATCAAAATTCGGAGTTAAATTAAAATGAATCTCAAACTGAAAACTGAGACTGAAAACTGAAAACTAATTCAATGGGGGCCGTTTATATTCACATTCCATTTTGCAAACAAGCTTGTTATTATTGTGATTTTCATTTTTCTACTTCTTTGACTCGAAAAGATGAAATGATTGCTGCCATTTGTCAAGAAATTGAACTTAGAAAAAGTGAACTGAATAATACCATTATTGAAACCATTTATTTTGGAGGAGGAACTCCTAGTATATTGTCAATCAATGAGATAAATAAAATTATTGATGTTGTTTATCAACGTCATTCAGTAGTTTCATCACCCGAAATTACGTTAGAAGCAAATCCTGATGATTTATCTAACGAAAAAATAATTGAACTTTCTGAATCAAAAATAAACAGATTGAGTATTGGTATTCAGTCTTTTTTTGAACAGGATTTACAATTGATGAATCGCGCTCATAACTCAGATGAAGCAAAAAAATGCTTGGAAATTGCCACTCATTATTTTAAAAATATTTCCATTGATTTGATTTACGGAATTCCAGATTGCAACAATAAACAATGGATTGAAAATATTGAAACTGCACTCAGTTTCGGAATTCCTCATATTTCTAGTTATGCTTTAACTGTTGAGCCAAAAACAGCTTTGGCAAGTTTTATACAAAAAGGCATCATCAAAAATGTGGATGATGAAAAAGCGCAAGAGCAATTTTACATCTTAAAAGACATTTTAAAAAAGCATGATTTTGTGCATTATGAAACCTCCAATTTTGGGAAAGAAGGGTTTTTTAGTAAAAATAATTCGGGGTATTGGCAAGGAAAATCTTACCTCGGAATTGGTCCTTCAGCACATTCTTTTGATGGAAATCAGCGCAGTTGGAATGTGAGAAATAATACCAAATATATCAAAGCAATTCAAGAAAATAGCCTGCCAATTGAACGTGAAATTCTGTCAATAACTGATAAATACAATGAATATATCATGACAGGTTTACGAACAATTTGGGGAGTTTCTGTAGATAAAATTACCCAAGATTTTGGAGAAAAATATGCATCGTATTTGGCAATGCAATCTCAAAAATACTTGGATGACGAATTGTTGATTTTTGAAAATGGAATCTTAAAAACAACTGCAAAAGGTCAGTTTTTATCTGACGGAATTGCATCTGATTTATTTATGTTGAATTTGGTTTGATTTCTTTCAAAAAGAAAATTTCAAAATAAAGTTTTGAAATGCTATCTTTGAGAAACATCAATCAACAATTACTAAGTTCCCTTTATGAAAGCAACCATCGAATACAATTCTAGAAAAATTCAAATAGATGTTTCAAAACCAATTGATATTTCTATTGCAATTGATCCTCATA